>NZ_CP011280.1 GCF_000973085.1 Sneathia vaginalis | reverse complement strand
TTTTTTTTGTTACCTCAAATATACCATATGATTTTAAATTTATCAAACGACAAAGTTTTCAACTTTTCAACAGAGTTTCCAACAAAAAAACATAGTAAAATCAATGCGAAAAAAAGTTTTCAACAAATTTTAGAGTTTTCAACAATTGCCACAAACCCTTTATTTTCAATACTTAAAAAGAAAAAATCAACAAAAAAAAATTTTTTTAACAGCAAAAAGTTTTCAACAAGTTATCAAAAGCATATCAACACGTTTTCAACAAAAAAATCAAACTCAAACCCTTTAATTTCATATATATCAACAAATTAACAGTGCATAATAATAATAATATTTAAAATAAGGAATAATATATATATGGAAAAGTTAAAAATTTTTTTAAATCGACAATAAATATACCTTGACATTTCTCATTTTTTTTATTATCATATATTGTACTAAACTAACTTTAAAGAAAGGAACAAATATGAAAAGAACATTTCAACCTAATAATAGAAAAAGAAAAAAAGATCATGGCTTCAGATTAAGAATGAAGACTAAATCAGGTCGTAACGTATTAAAAAGAAGAAGAAATAAAGGTAGAGCTAAATTATCTGCTTAGTAAAATCGGTGGCCTATAATTCACCGATTTTTTTAAAAATTTAAGGAATAATAATGGAAACAATAAAAAAATCAGAAGTGTTTTCTGTAATTTACAATAAAGGAGAAAAAATACATACAAAATACACATTAATATTCAAATATATCTATACACCAACATTTGGGTTTGTTGCTAGTAAAAAAATTGGTAATGCAGTTGTTAGAAATAGGTTAAAAAGAATATTTAGAGAAGTTGTACGTTTGAATATGAATAAGTTTTCTCCTTATTGTGCGTATGTTATAGTTGCAAAAAAAACATGTAGCCAAGATTTTGAAACACTAAAATATGAAAAGATTGAAAAAGATATTCTTTTAGGACTCAAAAGACATGAAAAAAATTTTAATAAAGATAATAAGAATATATCAAAAAGTCACAAAAAGTAATAGAAGAGTCTGTAGATTTTATCCGACTTGTTCTACATATGCGATACAAGCATTAGAAAAATATGGTATAATAAAGGGGACAGTATTAACAATTTTTAGGATATTAAGATGTAACCCTTTATTTAAAGGTGGATACGATCCATTAAATTAACGGAGGAATAATGAAAGGTATAATAGCATTAGCTCTTTTTAGAGTAAAATTTTTAGAAACAATTGCAGTAGAGATACTTAAATTTTTTAATTCATTAGTTGGAAATTATGGAGTAGCAATAATACTAACAACGCTTTTAATAAAACTAATTCTTTTCCCACTATCATTGAAACAAGAAAAATCAATGCAAAAAATGAAAGAATTACAACCAGAAATAGAAGCAATACAAAAGAAATATAAAGATGACAAGGCAAAATTAAATGAAGAAACAGCAAAATTATACAAAGAAAAGAATGTAAATCCTTTTTCAGGATGTTTACCATTAATAATACAATTGCCTATTTTCGTTGCCCTATATTATGCATTTATGAGCAATGAAATACCACAAACAGCAACATTCTTATGGTTCAACCTAAAAAAACCAGATGCAATCTATACTATAGGTAAGTTTTCATTAAACATTTTACCTATAATCAGTGCATTATTAATGATAATTCAACAAAAATTAATGACTCCACAATCAGGTGAAGGGGAAAATAGCGTAATGCAATCAACAATGCTATTAATGCCAGTTATGATGTTATTCATATTCTATAAATTCCCTTCAGGATTAAACTTATACTACGTAGTCAATACAGCTATATCTATATTAATTCAAATTTATGTCGTAAAGAAGGCGAGAAAATGAACAAGATAATTTTACAAGCTAAAAACAAAAAAGAGCTTGAAGATTTGATTAAAGTAAACATTTCATTACAAGATGATGAAACATATGTAATCAAAGAAATTAAAAAACCTATAGATTTTCTTTTCTTAAAAATTAAGGGAAAATACGAAATAACTATACTAAAAAAAGATGAACTAGATAGAATAGAAAAAATAGATGAAGAAATTGAAGAAGAAGTTAAAGAAGAAGAGTTACCTGTATCTGAAAAGTTAACTAGTATATTTACAAAATTTGTAAAAAATGCAGAATTAGATGTTCAAATTGAAAGTATAAGGGTCGAAAAGAATGTTGTAGTATTAAATATTACAGGTAAAGATGTTAGATACCTAATAGGTGAAAAAGGTATAGCTTTAAATGCGACTGAATGTTTACTAAATTCAATAAAAGAATTTAGGGGTTATAGAATACAAATAGATTCAAATAATTATAAAGAAAAAAGAGAAGAAACATTAAGAAATATAGCTAGAAAGAAAGCTGAAAAGGTTTTAAAAACAAAGAGTAATTGCAAATTAAGTCCTATGTCAGCAAGAGAAAGAAAAATAATACATGAAGAAATTTCTAATTATGAAAATTTAAAGACTGAAAGTTATGGCGAAGAACCTAAGAGATTTCTAGTTATTAAATACAGAGAAGAAAAAGAGGATTAATATGTTGTTTGATACAATAGCAGCTGTTGCTACAGCTAAAGGTGATGGTGGAGTTGCTATAATCAGAATATCTGGTGATAAATCATTCGAAATATTAGATAAAATATTTACACCGATAAATAATACAAAAATAGGGTACTATAGACTAAAATATGGTAATTTACATGATGGAGATAAGATAATAGATGAAGTAATGGCTGTTAGAATGAAAGCTCCACGATCATATACATGTGAAAATGTAGTTGAGATAAATTGCCATGGTGGACAATTAATGACAAATAGAGTCTTGCAATTGGTATTAAAAAATGGTGCTAGAATGGCACAGCGTGGTGAATTTACAAAAAGAGCTTTTATGAATGGAAGAATAGATTTATCACAAGCAGAAGCTGTTATAGATATAATAAACGGGAATTCTGAAAAAGCCTTAGATGTATCTTTAAATCAATTAAGAGGAGATTTAAAAGATATGGTTAAAGATTTTAAAAAGACTCTTCTTGATATTGCAGCACACGTTAATGTGGTGCTAGATTATCCTGAAGAAGGTATAGAAGACCCCATACCACAAGAATTACTAGATGATTTAAAAAAAGTACATGAAAAAGCTACAAGACTTATAGAAAGTTATGATAAAGGTAAAGTCCTAAAAGACGGTATAAAGACCGTTATAGTAGGTAAGCCTAATGTAGGTAAGTCAACTCTCTTAAACGCTCTTCTACGCGAAGATAGGGCCATTGTAACGGAAGTTGCAGGTACTACTAGAGACACCATAGAAGAGAAAATTATGATTAAAGGAATTCCTTTAATCTTAGTTGACACTGCAGGTATAAGAAAAACAGATGATATAGTAGAAAGTATTGGTGTTCAAAAATCAAGAGATTTAATCTCTAAGTCAGATTTGGTATTAATGCTTTTAGATATCACAAAAGACATTAGTGAAGACGATAAAGAGATTATAGACTACATAAAGAAAAATAATAAAAAGGTAATATACATATTAAATAAAAATGATAAGCCTGGTGCAAAAGACTTTAGCTACTTAGGTAATACGGTGTCTATTTCAGCTATGAAAAATATTGGTATAGATGAAATGGAAGAATATATATATAGATATATTGCATGTAATAAGGTTGATAATACAGGGCAAGAATGTATATTAAATAACGTAAGACATAAAGCAGCATTAGAAAAAACAAAACAGGCTATAGAAAATATGTTTTTAACAATAGATAATGAAATGCCTTTAGATCTAATATCAGTAGATTTAAAAGAAGCATTGGATTCGTTATCAGAAATAACAGGAGAAATAACATCAGAAGATATATTAGATCATATATTTAAAAGCTTCTGTGTTGGAAAATAAAAAAGTTGGTATTAAATACCAACTTTTTTTAGTAGGGAACGAATTCCCTTAGTTATTATTTCGAAGAATGTATATGATCTAACTAGTTTATCCTTAGATATATATTTACTTATAGTTCTTAATACCAACTTATTATCTCTTGTAGAAAAAGATAAATTGTGACCATCTTTTAAAAATATTGCAAAACGGCTAATAATTTTTCCTTTGAACATAACGCTTGCTGCAATATAGTTAATTTGTGTCCAAGGTATTTGAATATAGTCATTTGTATTCTTTTCGTTATAATACTCAAAAGCTTTATCACCTATCAAAACATCTCCGTAACTAGTAATTCTAAAAAACGAAGTTGCTTTAATACTTAAATCCACTTTTGTATTCATTGATTTAACCATTACATTAATCCTATTACCCTAGCAACAATACCGACTACGAATAGAGCAATAATTATTGTTATAGGTGAAACTTTCTTCTTTAATAATTTACAACATAGTAATGTTAGTAATAAAGCAGCAAGCCCTGGTATTAATTGATCTAAGTTTTGTTGTAAAGTAGTTACTTTTACAGCATCAAGACCATTAGCACCTAATGCACTATATTGAGCAAGTGCACTCTTTATTCCTTCTGCTCCTTGAGGAAGTTTATCCCATTCAATGTATGCTCCTTGAGATTGAGTAACTTTTGAAACGATAGGAGCAAATGATATACTAACCCATCTTTGAACCAATGCACCGATAATGAACATACCAAGTATTGAAGCACCAGTTGTAATCTTATTTAATAATCCACCAGATAAGTCTTTTGTAATCTTAGTTCCAACCTTGTAACCAAATTCTTGTGTATACCACATAAATGCAAAACGAATAACGTTCCAAACTACGAAGAATAGTAATGGTCCCATAATACTTCCACTAAGTGCAAGTGAAGCACCTAATGCACCAAGTATAGGTCTTGCTGTGAACCAGAATACTGGGTCTCCAACACCTGCAAGAGGTCCCATCATACCAACCTTAACACCTTGTATAGTAGCGTCATCAATTTTAGCACCATTTGCTTTTTCTTCTTCTAATGATAATGTAACTCCCATAACTGGTGATGAAACGTAAGGGTGAGTGTTATAGAATTCTAAGTGTCTTTTTAGAGCTTTTATTCTATCTTCTTTATTTGAATATAGAGCTTTAATTGCTGGAATAATTGAAAATGCCCAACCACCATTTTGCATACGTTCGTAATTCCATGAACCTTGAAGGTATTGGTGACGTAATGCAACTTTAAAACGTATATTTTTTGTTAATTTAATCTTTTTGTCCATAATTTACCTCCTTCAAGTATCAATAATCGTTTAAGATATCACCAAGTGGGTCACCAGATACATTACCATTATTAGATGAACCAGCTGATTCTTTTAATCCTAAATAAACTAATGCCAAGCTAACTCCTATAGCACCAAGAGCTATTAATGTTAATGAATTGATTGCTGCAAACACGAAACCTAAAACAAAGAAAGGCCAAACTTCTTTTGTTGCCATCATGTTTATAACCATTGCGTACCCAACGGCTGCAACCATTCCACCACCAACTGCCATACCACCTGCAAGCCATGAAGGCATAGCTTGTAATGCACTTTGAACAGCATTTGATGGAATGAAACATAATATAGCAGCAGGTATTGCAATACGAACACCTTGCATTAAAATAGCGATGATGTGCCAGAATTCTACACCAGCAATATTACCTTTTTCTGCAGCACTATCCATTAAGTGTACTAAAGGTATAGCTATAGTACGACATATCATTGTTAAGAACAATCCAGCAACTGATAAAGGTATTGCTAATGTTATAGCTGTATTTATCGCAGTTGTAGTATCAGTAGCATTTGTTTCAAGTGCTAATACCATAATAATACCAGATGCAACAGAAGCAAGTGCAGCATCTGGAGCTACAGCTGCCCCTATATTAGCCCATCCAAGAGCTATCATTTGAAGTGAACCACCTAATATGATCCCTTCTTTTAAATGCCCTGTTACTAAACCTATTAGAGTACATGCAACTACAGGTTGATGGAATTGGAATTGGTCTAAAATTCCTTCCATACCAGCAAGTAGGGCTACTATAATAATTAACACAATTGTTAATCCGCTCATATTTCCTCCTAGTTTTTATTCTTTAATTCATTTTCAGCTTTTTCCAAAATATGTTCAATATTTTCAGGACTATCACTTGGAACTTTTCTTACATCCATTTTAACACCTAAGTCCATAAGTTTTCTAAGTGAAGAAATATCTTCATTATCCATAGATAAAACTTTTGTAACGAAAACTTTTCCGTTAGCGTGTGCAATAGAACCAACGTTTAGAGAGTCAAATTTAACACCCATATTGTATGCTTCTAGAGCATCAGATGGTTTTTCAAATAATAGTAAAGCTTTTGTATTACCAAAACGAGTATCTTTTGCAACCTCAGCCATCTTTTTAACAGGCACAACATGTGCTTTAACCCCTGGAGGTGCAACTTGTTCTATCATACTCTTTCTTAAAGTATCTTTTGAAACTGTATCAGAAACTACGATAATTCTATTTGGTTTTGTTTCTTTAACCCAACCAGTAGCGACTTGACCATGTAATAATCTTGTATCTACACGTGCAAGTACATATTTAATCTTACCATCCCCTATAACAGTTCCATAAGGTATTTTACCTTTAGGTTCATCAGTAGCAGAAGACGTAGTTTTTTCACTCTTCTTTTCTAATTCTTCAGGGTAAACCTTAATTTCTTCACGAGAAGTAGCTAATACGCTAGATGCAATTTCATGAGCAGAAGAATCGTCTAAACGTGCACTTAATACCTCTATTAGCATAGGTAAGTTAAGTCCAGATATCATTGCCCATTTATCTTTATGCTCAGCCATTAATAATGCTGATTGATTGAATGGAGTACCTGACCATAGATCAACCAAGAATAATATTTCATCACAATTATTAAATGAATTGATAGCTGTAACAATTTTGTTCTTAATATCTTCAGGTCCTTCACCAGGTAGGAAAGTACAAGCCGCAACATTGTCTTGTTCACCAAAAACCATGTTTGCAGATTGAAGAATTCCTTTAGCGAACTCACCATGAGTTGCTAGAATAATTCCAACCATACATCCACATCCTTTCTAATAAAATGTGTTACCAAAATGTAACTTAATCAATAAATTATATAATGAAAAAAGTAAAATGCAAACGATTACAATAAAAAAAACATATATAATGGATTAGTCTATTGCCTTGAATATTTGATTTTTCTAAGGATAATGCTTGTTATATAATTAAAAATTTTTTATCTTGACTAGTGTTGTATAATGTATTGGTATTTTATGTAGGTGATGTTTTATGGTATTATCAATAACTAAATCAAAAAATTCTGCTAACTTTTACGTAAGAAAATCAGTTAGAAAAGGAAAGAAAAAGAAAAAATAAGGAGATTTATATCAGTCTTTCTGAAGGTAAATTAATAGGTCTTAATGAAAGAAGGATTTGTAATACAGGGTACATTTTTTTTGAAAAAGATTTTTAAAACAATAGAAGATAGAGAATCTCATTTATAAGGAAATATAAAGTACATTAAAAGGTATAGAATTACAAATTCAAAAAGAAAAAGTTACAAACTTACCTAATTATATTAGAACAAAATTAACTGATGCCTTATATGAAAAATTTGGTTTTAGAACTGATTATGAAATATTAGAATATTCATACTTAAAAGGACTATTCACATTTTAGTGAGTAGTCTTTTTTTTTGAATTTATTATACCACAAAGTATGTAAATAAAGGAATAATGAAAAAAAATAAAAAAAAAGATATTGACAAAGGGGTTTAAATTTGGTAATATAGTGATTGTCAATAAAGACAAGGACAATGGAAGAAAAAAATAGCAAACAAGATGTTAAGAAAAAGACAAAAGGTGAATACAAGAAGAAAAAAAGATAAAGAATGAAGAGTTTGATCCTGGCTCAGGATAAACGCTGACAGAATGCTTAACACATGCAAGTCTATGAGGAAGTTTAGCTTGCTAAATGGACTCATGGCGGACGGGTGAGTAACGCGTAAAGAACTTGCCCTTTAGACTGGGATAACAGAGGGAAACTTCTGATAATACTGGATAAGTTAGTATATCGCATGATATGCAAATGAAAGCTACGGCACTAAAGGAGAGCTTTGCGTCCTATTAGCTAGTTGGTAAGGTAAGAGCTTACCAAGGCGATGATAGGTAGCCGGCCTGAGAGGGTGGACGGCCACAAGGGGACTGAGATACGGCCCTTACTCCTACGGGAGGCAGCAGTGGGGAATATTGGACAATGGAGGGAACTCTGATCCAGCAATTCTGTGTGTGTGAAGAAGGTTTTAGGACTGTAAAACACTTTTAGTAGGGAAGAAAAAAATGACGGTACCTACAGAAGAAGCAACGGCTAAATACGTGCCAGCAGCCGCGGTAATACGTATGTTGCGAGCGTTATCCGGAATTATTGGGCTTAAAGGGCATCTAGGCGGTAAGACAAGTTGAAGGTGAAAACCTGTGGCTCAACCATAGGCTTGCCTACAAAACTGTTGAACTAGAGTACTGGAAAGGTGGGTGGAACTACACGAGTAGAGGTGAAATTCGTAGATATGTGTAGGAATGCCGATGATGAAGATAACTCACTGGACAGAAACTGACGCTGAAGTGCGAAAGCTAGGGGAGCAAACAGGATTAGATACCCTGGTAGTCCTAGCTGTAAACGATGATCACTGGGTGTGGGGATGCGAAGTCTCTGTGCCGAAGCAAAAGCGATAAGTGATCCGCCTGGGGAGTACGTTCGCAAGAATGAAACTCAAAGGAATTGACGGGGGCCCGCACAAGTGGTGGAGCATGTGGTTTAATTCGACGCAACGCGAGGAACCTTACCAGATCTTGACATCCTCGGGAGAGTATAGAAGTATACTTGTGCCTTCGGGAACCGAGAGACAGGTGGTGCATGGCTGTCGACAGCTCGTGTTGTGAGATGTTGGGTTAAGTCCCGCAACGAGCGAAACCCCTATCATTAGTTGCCATCATTAAGTTGGGGACTCTAATGAAACTGCCTACGAAGAGTAGGAGGAAGGTGGGGATGACGTCAAGTCATCATGCCCCTTATGATCTGGGCTACACACGTGCTACAATGGGTAGTACAAAGAGAAGCTTTGTAGCGATACATGGCGAAACTTAAAAAGCTATTCTTAGTTCGGATTGAA
Source organism: Sneathia vaginalis (assembly GCF_000973085.1). Lineage (NCBI taxonomy): Bacteria > Fusobacteriati > Fusobacteriota > Fusobacteriia > Fusobacteriales > Leptotrichiaceae > Sneathia > Sneathia vaginalis. The sequence continues at coordinate 1,321,066 of NZ_CP011280.1, read as the reverse complement.
GTCTGCAACTCGACTTCATGAAGTTGGAATCACTAGTAATCGTGAATCAGCAATGTCACGGTGAATACGTTCTCGGGCCTTGTACACACCGCCCGTCACACCACGAGAGTTGTTTGCACCTGAAATTACCGGCCTAACCGTAAGGAGGGAGGTACTGAAGGTGTGGATAGTGATTGGGGTGAAGTCGTAACAAGGTATCCGTACCGGAAGGTGCGGATGGATCACCTCCTTTCTAAGGAGAAAAAGACAAGTAACACTTGTTTGCTAACTTTCATTAAAATGGGCGTGTAGCTCAGGTGGTTAGAGCACTGTGCTGATAACGCAGGGGTCGATGGTTCGAGTCCATTCATGCCCACCAATACACGACTAACAAATGGGGATATAGCTCAGCTGGGAGAGCGCCGCACTTGCACTGCGGAGGTCAGCAGTTCGATCCTGCTTATCTCCACCAAATAAAGATTTAGGACAATGAGAAATGAATAGTAGGTAAAAAAGAATTACAACTTAAAAAAAGAGTTAGAATGAGAAGCTAAAAAAGGGCGTACGGAGGATGCCTAGGTAGTAAAAGCCGAAGAAGGACGTGATAAGCTGCGAAAAGCTTGGGGGAGATGCACATAATCAGAGATCCCGAGATATCCGAATGGGGAAACCTGTATATTAGGAGAATATACGTGAAGAAGGTAAGCCTGTGAACTGAAACATCTAAGTAACAGGAGGAAAAGAAAGTAAAAACGATTTTCCAAGTAGCGGCGAGCGAACGGGAAAGAGCCTAAACCATAGTAGAGTAAAAGTTGGAGGACGTTTCTATTATGGGGTAGAGGGGATATTCAGATAGAACTCTATATATCAGTAACGAGTATAAAAGAAGAGGAATTAGTTGGAAAGCTAAACCAAAGAAGGTGATAGTCCTGTAGAACGAACAATATACGAGTTATGAATATTACCCGAGTAGCATCAAGCACGAGGAATTTGGTGTGAATCAGTGAGGACCATATCTCATAAGGCTAAATACTTTTACTAACCGATAGTGCAGAGTACCGTGAGGGAAAGGTGAAAAGAACCCTGAGTAAGGGAGTGAAATAGAATTTGAAACCGTATGCTTACAAGCGGTAGGAGCATAGAAATATGTGACTGCGTGGATTTTGGTTAATCATCCTGCGAGTTATGATATATGGCGAGGTTAAGGAAGCGGAGCCGAAGGGAAACCGAGTCTTAAGAGGGCGATAGTCGTATGTTATAGACGCGAAACCTAGTGATCTAGGCCTGTCCAAGTTGAAGCTGGGGTAAGACCCAGTGGAGGACTGAACTCACCGCCGTTGAAATGTTGGGAGATGAGATAGGTCTAGGGGTGAAAAGCCAATCGAACTAGGAGATAGCTCGTTCTCTCCGAAATGCATTTAGGTGCAGCCTTAATAGAAGATATGTGGGGGTAGAGCACTGTATGACCTAGGGGGCATATAGCTTACTGAAGTCAAGCAAACTACGAATACCATATATTAATAATTAGGAGTGAGTCTATGGATGACAAGGTCCGTGGACGAGAGGGAAAGAACCCAGAACAACAGCTAAGGTCCCCAATTATGTCTAAGTGGGAAAGGAGGTGGATATTCCTAAACAACCAGGAGGTTGGCTTAGAAGCAGCCAAACCTTTAAAGAGTGCGTAATAGCTCACTGGTCGAGAGTATCTGCGCCGAAGATTTAACGGGGCTAAGACATAAACCGAAGCTTTGTAATATACCGATAGGTATGTTGGTAGGAGAGCGTTCTGTAGGCCGTAGAAGGAGAGTTGAAAGACGATCTGGAGGTATCAGAAGTGAGAATGCAGGAATGAGTAGCGAGAAAGAAGGTGAGAATCCTTCTGGCCGGAAGTCCAAGGATTCCATGGCAATGTTTGTCAACCATGGGTGAGTCGGGACCTAAGCTATGGCAGAGATGCTAAGGCGAATGGAAAATAGGTTAATATTCCTATACCACTTATTTAACGTTTGAAGGAATGGAGTGACGCAGGAAGGTATGCGAGATGGCTAACGGATGCCATTTTAAGGAGGAAGTGTGGATATATAGGCAAAACCGTATATCTAAACATGATGACTGATGAGTAAGTACATGTAACGTGTATAAGTCGCAAATCCTACACTGCCGAGAAAAACTTCTACCAAGGAGAATAAGTGCCCGTACTGCAAACCGACACAGGTGGACAGGGTGAGAAACCCGAGGCCGACAGGCTAACTCTAGCTAAGGAACTCTGCAAAATAGCCCCGTAACTTCGGGAGAAGGGGTGCCTATTAGGTGAGAAGAGAAAAACTTTAAGCTAAAATAGGCCGCAGTGAAGAGTCCCAAGCAACTGTTTACCAAAAACACAGGTCTATGCTAAGCCGAAAGGCGACGTATATGGGCTGACACCTGCCCAGTGCTGGAAGGTTAAGAGGAGGGATGAGAGTCTCGAATTGAAGCCCCAGTGAACGGCGGCCGTAACTATAACGGTCCTAAGGTAGCGAAATTCCTTGTCAGGTAAGTTCTGACCTGCACGAATGGTGCAATGATTTGGGAGCTGTCTTGGCTGGAGGCCTGGTGAAGTTGTAATAGCGGTGAAGATACCGCTTACCTGCAGTAGGACGGAAAGACCCCGTGGAGCTTAACTGTAGTTTGACATTGGGTTTTGGCAATGTGTGTATAGGATAGTTGGGAGACGAAGATATATGTACGCAAGTATGTAAGGAGTCACTGGTGGAATACCAACCATAGATTGTTGAAATTCTAATTATGAAAGTAAGACAGTGTTAGATGGGCAGTTTGACTGGGGCGGTCACCTCCAAAAGAGTAACGGAGGTGTTCAAAGGTTCCCTCAGGTTGGATGGAAATCAACCGAAGAGTGTAAAGGCAGAAGGGAGCTTGACTGCGAGACTGACGGGTCGAGCAGGTACGAAAGTAGGACTTAGTGATCCGGTGGTACTGAATGGAAAGGCCATCGCTCAACGGATAAAAGCTACCCCGGGGATAACAGGCTGATACTTCCCAAGAGTCCATATCGACGGAAGTGTTTGGCACCTCGATGTCGGCTCGTCTCATCCTGGGGCTGTAGAAGGTCCCAAGGGTTGGGCTGTTCGCCCATTAAAGAGGCACGCGAGCTGGGTTCAGAACGTCGTGAGACAGTTCGGTCCCTATCCACTGCAGGCGTAAGAATATTGAAAAGATCTGTCCTTAGTACGAGAGGACCGGGATGGACAAACCTCTGATGTACCAGTTGTATCGCCAGATGCATGGCTGGGTAGTCACGTTTGGAAGGGATAATCGCTGAAAGCATCTAAGTGAGAAGCCCACTTTGAGATGAATATTCTATAGGATCCATAGAGAACATATGGTAGATAGGCTGGGTGTGTAAGTATAGAGATATATTCAGCAGACCAGTACTAATAATCCGAAAGCTTTACAGGAAAAAAATTCTTTTTTACTACTACTATTTATTTCTAATTGTCCTAAGAAAGCTTGGTGGTAAGCTACAGAGGTACACCTAGTTACATACCGAACCTAGAAGTTAAGCCTGTAAACGCCTACAATACTCAGTAATGGGGAAGATTGGTAACTGCCAAGTTTTGTTTTAATGTGTGTCTTCGTAGCTCAGCAGGTTAGAGCATTTGGCTGTTAACCAAAGGGTCGTTGGTTCGAATCCATCCGAGGACGCCATTTTTTTTGTTTTTTTTTCAGGCATATAATATGTTGAAAAATTGAATGAAAAGTGTTATTATTTATTTATCAAGATATAGGAGTAGAGTAATGCTAGAAGTTATACCATCAAAAATAAATAGAATATTTGCTATGAACTTTTTAATGGGGCTATTAGCATTTTTTTTGGGCTTATTATTAAATATTAAATTTTTGTATATTGCATTTTCATTAGGTGTTCTATGTTCACTTGTGTCTAATGCAATTTTATTATTTACAGTATATTTATTGGTTTATAAGGGCTATAAAAGCTACATCTCATATTTTAGATTTTTATTAGCATATGCACTATATGCACTCACATTATATCTAACATATTTTTTTTGTTCTAATATATATTCTGTGTTGATTTGTGCATTAGGTTTATGCTCGTTCAAGTTAATATGCTATTTTATGTATATTTTAAATTTTTTAAGAAAGAAGGTGCATAAGAATTGAAAAAAGCTGGTAAGGTTATTCTGTATTTTATAGTTATCACATTAATTATTAACTTTATACTTGGAATATTCTCTACAATTTTCCCTATTTCATTTTTGAAACCTAGTGATTTAATAGAAGCTCCTAGAGTTTTTGGAATAGTTAAAATAGGTAGATATGTCTTCCAAATTAACCAAACTATAGTTAATAGCTGGGCATTAATGTTATTAATCATTGTGATTTTATTCTTCGGTTCTAGAAATCTTAGTATAGAAAATCCTAAGGGATTACAGTTATTGTTAGAAGAATATTATAACTTTATAGAATCAACATTTTTGGCAAATTACAAGAATTATAAAGAAAAGTTTTTACCTTTCTTTTCAGCTTTGTTTGCCTTTATACTATTTTCCAATTTGAGTGTTTTCTTGTTCCCATACATATTTATGTGGGAGAAAAAGGGAAATACTTGGTTGATAAAACCGTTCTTTAGAACAGCGACAGCAGACATTAATACAACCTTAGGATTAGCTATTATTGTTACTGTACTATTTGTAACTTGTTGGATTAAAAGACAAGGTATAATAGGTGTATTTAAAGAATTGTGTCATCCATTCTTTATTATGTTACCAATTAATATAATTGGTGAATTAGCAAAGCCCATAAACATATCAATGCGTTTGTTTGGTAATATGTTCGCAGGGCTTGTAATTATTGGGTTATTATACGGTATAAGCTTTAATAATGTTCTATCATCGTTGACTTTACACCTTATGAGAGGTAGTTTCTCATTAGCTGTAATTTGGCCAGCGATATTACAACTTTATTTAGACTTATTTATCGGTATATTACAAGCGTTTGTATTTACAGTACTATCATCAGTATACGTTGAACAAGCATTAATAGGAGACGAAGATTAAAAGGAGGAGAAATAATGGGAGTTGAAATAGTTAAAGCAGCTGCACTGTTAGGAGCTGGAATAGCTGCATGTGGTGGTATAGGAGCAGGTCTTGGACAAGGTCTAACATCAGCATATGCAGTAGAAGCAATATCAAGACAACCAGAGGCAAAAAGCCAAATTATGAGTACATTATTTATAGGGTGTGCCATAACTGAATCAACAGGTATATATGCATTACTTGTTGCATTAATACTAATATTATTGAAAGGATAATGGTAAAAAAACATGGAAAATAGCTTGATATCTATAGACTTATCTATGGTAATTCAAATGATTAATTTTCTTATACTAGTTTATGTTTTTTGGAAATTATTCGGTAAAAAAATTGGTGGAGTTATTGAAGAAAGAAAGAAATTAGCTTTAAAGGATTTAGAAAAAGTTAAGAAAGAAAGAGAAAGTCTTGAAGATCAAAAAGAGGCATCTGAAAAATTAAGAAAAGAATCAAAAAGAAGAGCTAATGATATTATTATAAAAGCAGAAAGACAAGCAGATGAAAGAAAAGAACAAATATTAGCAAATGCTGGTCAAACAAGAGAAAGAATGCTTATGAAAGCTGAGGCAGACATCGCAAAAATGAAGGAAAAAGCAAAGAGTGAATTACAAAATGAAATCGGAGAACTTGCGGTTGAATTAGCTGAAAAAATAATTAAAGAAAACATTTCTAAGGATGATACTTTACAAGATAAAACCATAGATACTTTTATTGATGAAATAGGTGAATAATATGAGTGATATAAAGGTTGCAAAGGTTTATGCTGAGGCTATATATGAAATAGCAAAGAAAAAAGAACAAATTTTTCCAGTTTTAGAAATGTTAGAAGTTCTTTTAACTCACATTAAAGATGATATAGAATTTAGAAAATTCTTAGAATATCCAATAATAGATGATAATGTGAAAAAGCAAATACTAAATGTAATATATCAAGATATTAAAGATGTTCCAGTTGAAGTATTAAACTATTTAATAGAAAAGAAAAGACTAGGGAATATTAAAGAAATTCGTGATGAATATTTAAATATATATTATGAAGATCATGATAAATTAATAGTAACAGGAATATTTGCTAAAGAATTATCACAAGAACAAAAAGAAAAACTAGTAAGAAAATTAGAAATAATGAAAAAGAAAAAAGTATTACTTCATATAACAATAGATCCTGAAATAATAGCAGGTGGTATTATTAAAATAGGTGATGAAGTAATAGATGGATCTATTATTACACAAATAAAAGAAATACGAAAAAGATTTTAGGAGGTGAATACTTTGAGTATAAAACCAGATGAAGTAAGCAAGATTATACGTTCTGAAATATCAGGTTACAAGAAAAATTTAGATATAAAGAATGTGGGTACTGTTGTTGAAATAGGTGATGGAATAGCAAATATTTACGGTTTAAAAGATTCGATGGCTGGAGAATTGCTAGAATTTTCTAATGGATCAATAGGAATGGTACTTAATCTTGAAGAAAACAATGTAGGTGCTGTAATGTTGAAGACAAACGGTAGTATAAAAGAAGGTGACTTAGTTAAAGGAACTGGAAATATTACAAGAGTACCAGTAGGAGAAGTCTTACTAGGTCGTGTTGTTGATTCATTAGGTAATCCTATAGATGGTAAAGGAAGTATAGAAGCTACAAAGTATATGGATGTAGAACGTACTGCTTCTGGAATAATTGACAGGGCACCAGTTAGTGAACCATTACAAACAGGTATAAAGTCAATAGATGGAATGGTTCCAATAGGTCGTGGACAAAGAGAATTAATAATTGGAGATAGACAAACTGGTAAAACAGCAATAGCTATTGATACAATAATTAATCAAAAAGATACAGATGTTTATTGTATATATGTTGCAATAGGACAAAAAAGATCTACTGTTGCAAATATTGCAAAAAAATTAGAAGAAAAAGGCGTAATGGATAAGACTATAATCGTAGCGGCAACAGCTTCTGAACCAGCATCTATGCAATATTTAGCTCCATATTCAGGAGTAACTATGGGTGAATATTTCATGGATAATGGTAAACATGTTTTAATCATTTATGATGATTTATCAAAACATGCAGTAGCATATAGAGAAATGTCACTACTATTAAAAAGACCGCCTGGAAGAGAAGCCTATCCAGGGGATGTCTTCTATCTACACTCAAGATTGTTGGAAAGAGCAGCAAAATTATCTCCTGAATTAGGCGGAGGAAGTATAACAGCACTTCCAATAATTGAAACACAAGCAGGAGATATATCTGCATATATCCCTACAAACGTAATATCAATTACAGATGGACAAATATTCTTGGAAACTGACTTATTCAATTCAGGATTTAGACCAGCAATTAATGCAGGTTTATCAGTTTCAAGAGTTGGTGGATCAGCACAAATAAAGGCTATGAAACAAGTAGCATCAAGAGTAAAATTGGAATTAGCACAATATAACGAACTATTAGCATTCGCTCAATTTGGTTCAGATCTTGATAAGGCAACAAGAGACCAATTAAATAGAGGGGAAAGAATAATGGAAATTCTAAAACAACCTCAATACAGTCCATATAAGGTAGAAGAACAAGTATTAGTATTCTATGCAGCAACACATGGAAAATTAGATGATATTGATATAGAAGATGTAAGAAACTTTGAAGAAGAAATGTTAGCATCAGCTGCAAATACAACTGATTTGTTGAAACATATAAAGGAAAAGAAAGCTATTACACCTGAAATAGAAGAAGAAATAGAAGAATTCATGACTAATTTCAAGAAAGATTATGTTCATTAGAGGTAAAAAATGGCATCAAATACAAAAGAAATTAAAGAAAGAATAAATAGTATTAAAAATTCAAGACAAATTACTAATGCTATGAATATAGTATCATCTACAAAATTTAAAAAGTTTCAAACATTAACTTTTAAGTCAAGAGCATATTCAGATGCATTAGATGTTGTTTTTGAAAACATTCTAGGAAGTGTTGTTGGTCAAAATCATATTCTATTTGATGGTAAAAAGAATGTAAAAAAAGTTTGCTTAATTGTTATGAGTTCTGATAGAGGTCTATGCGGAAGCTTTAATAGTAATGCTTTAAAGAGAATGGAAAATATGATAAATAAGTTTACAAAAGAAGGTAAAAGTGTTTCAGTAATTTCCATAGGTAAAAAAGCAAGAGATTATTGTGATGCAAGAAATGTTAATGTTGATAGTGAATATATACAATTAATACCAGAAACAATGTTTGAAAAAGCAAAAACTATAAGTCTTGATATAGTTAATAATTACTTATCAGATAATTATGATGAAGTATATTTAATTTATTCTAAGTTTGTATCTGTTATCGAATACAAACTTTTAGAAGAAAGACTATTGCCTTTTGAAAGTAATGTGAAAGGTAAAAAGTCTACTAGTACAATCTTTGAACCAAATGAAGAAGATGTATTAATAGAACTTATTCCACAGATGTTAAACATTAAACTTTATCAAGCATTACTAGAAACTACAGCAAGTGAACATTCTGCAAGAATGATGGCTATGAAGAATGCAAGTGATAATGCGGAAGAATTAATAAAGCAATTGACATTAGAATACAATAGAATAAGACAAGCAAAGATAACACAAGAAATTAACGAAATAGTTGGAGGAGCATCAGCTCTTAAATAGGAGGTGCAATATTGGAAAATAAAGGGATAATCACTCAAATAATAGGTCCAGTAATAGATGCTAAATTTGAAAAAAAATTGCCTGATATATACAATGCTCTAGAAGTTTATCTAAATGGTAAAAGAATAGTAGCAGAAGTACATTCACATTTGGGTAATAACACTGTTAGAGCTGTAGCAATGTCAAATACAGATGGACTAAAAAGAGGATTAGAAATATTAGATACAGAAGCACCAATTAAAGTTCCAGTAGGTAAAGAAACATTAGGTAGAATATTTAATGTTTTAGGAGAAACTGTTGATAACAAGGGACAAATTAAAACAGAACAAATGGATTCTATCCACAAGGAAGCTCCAAGTTTTGAAGAACAAGGAGGAAGTTTTGAAATCCTAGAAACAGGTATCAAGGTAGTCGATTTATTAGCACCATACTTAAAAGGTGGTAAGATAGGACTATTTGGTGGAGCTGGAGTTGGTAAAACAGTATTAATACAAGAATTAATAAATAATATTGCCAAAGGTCATGGAGGATTATCAGTTTTTGCTGGAGTTGGTGAAAGAACAAGAGAAGGTAGAGACTTATACAACGAAATGACAGAAAGTGGTGTAATTAATAATACGGCATTGGTTTATGGACAAATGAACGAACCGCCTGGGGCAAGATTAAGAGTCGCATTAACAGCACTTACAATGGCAGAATACTTTAGAGATAAGCAAGGACAAAACGTACTGTTGTTTATAGACAACATATTTAGATTTACACAAGCAGGGGCAGAAGTTTCAGCCCTATTAGGAAGAATGCCTTCTGCTGTTGGATATCAACCAAACTTATCAACAGAAATGGGAGCATTACAAGAAAGAATAACATCAACACAAACAGGATCAATAACATCAGTACAAGCTGTATATGTACCAGCGGATGACTTAACTGACCCAGCACCAGCGACAACATTCTCACACTTGGATGCAACAACAGTATTGTCAAGACAAATAGCTTCATTAGGTATTTATCCAGCTGTTGACCCATTGGATTCAACATCAAGAATATTGGAACCAGATATAGTTGGTAATGAACACTATAAGGTAGCACGTGAAACTCAAAAAGTATTACAAAGATACAAAGAATTGCAAGATATAATAGCAATATTAGGTATGGATGAACTAGGTGAAGAAGATAAGGTAATAGTTAATAGAGCAAGAAAAATACAAAGATTCTTCTCTCAACCTTTCTCAGTAGCTGAACAATTTACAGGTATGAAAGGTAAATATGTACCATTAAAAGAAACAATAAGAGGATTTAAAGAAATTCTTGAAGGTAAATATGATGATTTACCAGAACAAGCATTTTTATTCGTTGGTACAATAGATGAAGCTGTAGAAAAAGCAAGATCATTGGAAGGTGAATAAAATGAATAATAACCTTTTAGAAGTTTTGGTAGTTAGTCCAACAGGTGAAAAATATACTTTTTCTAATGTTACTTTTATTAAAGTAAAAGGAGCAAGAGGAGATATAGGGATTTTGCCAAACCACATAGATTATGTTACTTCATTAGGTAGTGGGCAAATGTTAATACGTTTAAAAGATGAAGATGAAAAACTATATGTCGTCTCTGGAGGATTTTTAGAAATCAAAGAAAACGTAGTTACAGTTTTAGCAGAAGATATTATAGAAGCATCACAAGAAAGTGCAGTTCGTTTACAAAGAGAACAAGCAATTAAGAAGGCAACTGAAGAAAAAATTAAAGAAGATAGAGATATTCTAGGAACTAAAAAGAGAATACAAGATAGTTTAAGAAGGTAGTTATGAATAATATACTAGTAGTTGGAAGTGTGAATATAGACTACATTTTCAATGTAAAAAATATGCCTAAACCATCTGAAACAATAACTGCAAAAAGCTTTAAAAAACAATATGGTGGAAAAGGTTGTAATCAAGCATTTAGTGCAAAACTAACAGGTTCTAATGTTGATTTTTTAGCTTGTGTTGGAACTGATGGTGATGGTGTAGAAGTAAAAAAATATCTGTCTGATTTAGGTTTTTGTAATTGTAGTATAAAAGAATGTGATGAAAGTACAGGTAAAGCAATAGTTATGGTATCTGATGATTCAGAAAATATGATAGTTATAACCCCAGGGGCAAATAACCTATTAACCCCTAGTGTTGTAGAACAAAATATGGATTTAATAGAAAAAAATGATATCATCTTATTGCAAAATGAAATCCCAGAACAAACTAATTACTATATCATAAACAAAGCAAAGGAAAAAGGTAAATACGTTGCATTAAATTTAGCACCAGCAAGACATATTCCTGATGAATACCTAAAACAATTAGATTGTTTAGTTGTAAATGAAATTGAACTAAAATTTTTAGGTAAGAGCATAGAGGAATTATTAGATCTTGGTGTAAAAAGTATACTTTTAACTTTAGGTAAAAAAGGTTCAAAGTATATTACAAAAAAAGAAAAAATTGAATGTGATGCAGAAAAAGTGAATGCTGTAGATACGACAGGAGCTGGAGATGCATTTATGGGGGCATTCTTCAGTATGTATAATGAAGGGGATATACAAAAATCATTAGATTTTGCAACTAGGGTTGCAAGCGTTGTTGTTCAATATACAGGGGCACAAGTTAAGAAAATTTCATTAATAAAATAAAATGAAAAATTAATAGTTGACAAAATTTATAAAAGTTGTATAATATATATGTAAATATAACTGCGATATATTTATATCACACCCTTTTAAACCCTAAAAAATTGTTATGTGGCTAGAGTAAAATCTAGCCGTTTTTAATATATTTTTATCACTTGAAAATATTTTTAAATATATGTTATCATTTTCATAGGAGGAACTGTGTTTATGGAAAGTTTGAAAGAAGTATTTAAGATTGGTTGTGGTCCTTCATCTTCACATACCATGGGACCTGAAAGAGCAGCAAAAGAATTTAAAAAAAGATGCCCAGATGCTAAAAAGTATCAGGCTTATCTATACGGAAGTCTTGCAGCTACTGGTAAGGGACACATGACAGATTGGATAATAGAAAAAACATTTATGCCAAAACCAACAACAGTATTCTGGGATCCAAGTTTTATCCATCCATATCATACAAACTATATGAAATTAGTTGCACTTGATGAAAAAGACAATATTTTAGACACTATGGAAGTCTTTTCTATAGGTGGTGGGTCTATAAGAGAAATAAAGAATGGTGTTGTAGAACAAAGTAGTGTAGAACAACCATATAAGCTTGAACATATGACAGATATTGTTAATTGGTGTAAAAAGAATAATAAAAAGATGTGGGAATATGTATTTGAGAATGAGGATATAGAACAGTATTTAGATGATATATATGATGCAATGTATAGATGTGTAAAAAGAGGTATAAAAAAAGAAGGTTTACTACCTGCTAAATTACGTTTTAAAAGAAAAGCAAAGGAAATGTATGAAAAAGCTATGATTGCACCAGAATCACTTAAATTAACTAAGAAGATGTTTGCATATGCACTTGCATCATCTGAAGAAAATGCTAGTGCTGGAGAGGTTGTTACAGCCCCTACTTGTGGTGCCTGTGGCGTTATACCAGCAGTATTAGTAGCTATGGTCGAAGAATTTAATATAGATAGAAAAAGAGCAATACGTGGACTAGCAATTGCAGGTCTTGTAGGATCGATAATAAAGAAAAATGCGACAGTTTCAGGAGCAGAAGGTGGATGTCAAGCAGAAATAGGTTCAGCTTGTTCTATGGCTTCAGCTATGGCAACATATTTTATGGGTGGTAATGCTAATCAAATAGAATATGCAGCAGAAAGTGGAATGGAACATGCACTTGGTATGACTTGTGATCCTATAGGAGGATATGTAATAGTACCATGTATAGAACGTAATGCAGTATTTTCTGTAAAGGCACTTAATACAGCAAATTATGTAATGTCAGTAGATCCAGATCATATAATAAGTTTTGATGATGTAATAGTGACTATGGCAGAAACAGGTAAGGATTTGCGTCAAGGTTATAGGGAAACATCTACTAGCGGTTTAGCAAAGTATTATGAAAAGTTATTAAAAATGCAACAAGAAGAAGGTTTACCAGCTGGTGTACCTTTAGAGTGAACCTCTCCCACTTAAAATTACTTTGTAATTTTTGAAGTGGGAGCTTCTTCTTGGGAAGTAGTTGCTTTCGTTAGCCAACTATATTTACCAAGCTATCCCCGTAGTTCCTACGGTTCTTTATACTTCCTTTTAGACTGCTTGTCTTATTCTTAGACCTTCTGTCAATATATTTTTACTTGCATTTATATCTCTGTCGTGATGAGCATGACAAATTGTACAAGTCCACTCTCTTACATCAAGAGTTTTCTTGCCATCACGTTGCCCACATACAGAGCATATTTGACTTGATGGATATAGCCTATCTATTTTTATTATCTCTTTACCATACCATTTCGCTTTATACTCAAGTTTATTTACAAAATTACCCCAAGATACATCAGCAATAGATTTAGATAATTTATTATTATGAAGTAGTCCTTTTGTATTTAAGTCTTCAATACAAATAATATCGTGGTTTTTGATAATATATGTACTCAACTTATTTAAGAAATCTGTTCTCATATTCATAATTTTTTCATGTATCTTGGCTACTTTAATTCTTTGTTTTTGATAGTTTTTAGATTCGCTTAATTCTCTATTTTCTTTTTTAGCAACTAAAAATCTTTTTGATAATTTTCTTTGTTCTCTTTTTAATTTATTTTCTAATTGCTTTCTAAATTTAAGATTTTCTATTTTTTCTCCAGTAGATAAAATAGCTATATCTTTTATACCTAAATCAATTCCTACAGATGAATTAGTTTTTGACATTTCTTGAATATCTGTTTCACATAACAAAGAGATAAAATACTTACCACTTCCATTACGCAAAATAGTAGCAGATTTTACTATACCATTTACTTTCCTATGCACTTTTATTTTTACTAATTCTTTTAATTTTGGAAGTTTTAACCATTTTTCAAAAATATTTACAGTTCCATTTTGATTATTAGTTGTATAGCTCTGTACAGGATTTTTCTTAGATTTGAATCTAGGGAAACCAACAGATTTATTTCTAAAAAAGTTTTTATATGCTTTATCTAAATTCATTTGAGCATTAGCGAGAGCAAGACTATCAACTTCTTTTAGAAATTCATACTCTTTTTTGTATTTTGCAGGAGTAGGATATTTTAATTTTTTATCAGGATTACCCTTACTTTCTTCATATGCTTTAATTCTATCATTTAGCATAAGATTGTATACAAGGCGAACACAACCAAAAGTTTTACTAAAAAATATCTTTTGTTCATCGCTTGGATAAATTCTAAATTTATATGCTTTTAGCTGTTTCATCAGTCCACATCCCTCAAAATTATTTAATCCTTTGTCCTTGTTCTTCTATATTTTACAATAAGAACTAAGTGATAATACAGTAAGAATACTGAATGAGAATTACTATCTAATATCATTATTTTACTCCTATTTTTATATATCTACTGATTTGATTATATCACTTTATTCTCTAAAAAAAATAGGGCAATTCATCACACAACCTGCAGAGGTGGGCGACTTCTTGCCTGTTATGTTAAAAAAATAGACACAATTGTGTCTATTTTTATTTATTTCTAATTTCTTTAATACGAGCAGCTTTACCTGAAAGATTTCTTAAGTAGTAAAGTCTTGATCTTCTTACTTTACCAACCTTCTTAACTTCTATCTTTTCGATAGATGGTGAGTTAAGAGGTATTATTCTTTCAACTCCTATACCAGAAGAAACTTTTCTTACAGTGAAATTTTTTGCTATTCCTGTACCAGAAACTCTAATAACTATTCCTTCGAATACTTGGATTCTTTCTTTGTTTCCTTCAATAACTTTGTAGTAAACTGCAATAGTATCTCCAGCTTTGAACATTTCTTTAGTTACATCAGCTTTAAGATATTTCTTTTCTACAAGTTCGATTAATCTTTCCTTCAAAAAATATACACTCCCTTCGTTATAAAACGTTCGTATGATAAATAATATCTAGAGGACCGTTTCGGTATTACAGATAATATTAACATTTTTTTTAAAAAATTGCAAGAAAAAAAGTGCATTTCTGCACTTTTCTCTTTAACTATCTAACAATGTCACTAAATAATAATTCAACACGTCTGTTTAGAGTTCTACCAGCTCTAGTCTTGTTTGTAGCCATAGGTTCTTTTTCACCTTTACCTGAAACAGAGTTAATCTTGTATTCGCTCTTTAATCCGTATTGAGTTAATAATTTATTAACTTCTTGTGCTCTTATTACTGATAATTTTTGGTTATATTTATCAGAACCAGTTGAGTCAGTATGTCCAACTATATCAATAGTTCCTGAATCAGCAAAGTCGTTTAATAATTTAACAACTTCTCCTAAGTCTTTAGATTCCTTCTTGTTAGGTTTTCTTCCGTCGATCTTAAATCCGTGAATTACACATTTCTTAGCTTCTGCATCACACATAGCATGTATAAATTTAGTTTTAGTTTCAACTTTAGTAGGTCTAACTACCTTTGGAGCAACAGGTTCTACAATTTCTACTGGAGCAGGTGCTGGAGCTTCTTCAACTACAACAGGTTTTACAACCTTGTAATCACCAAATTTAAATCCAACTCTTATACCAGCTTTGTTAATAAATTCAGCAGTTGCTGTATCAGTCTTAGGTAAGTATGCACCATCGTATAGACCTTCAACTAGGAAGTGACCATAGTCAAATCCTAAACCTGCACCATAGTAAACTCCACCACGGTTAGTGTATGTATCTTTACTATTATCTTTTGTTCCGTAAACAACACCACCAAATCTAGCTAAAGCATAAGCTGATGAATTATTGTCTTCAGATCTAAATAGATTTACTTTGGCTAAAGCGTAAATAGGTGCAAAGTGGTGAGCTTGTTTATTTTCTACACCATTGTTATATTCACTGAATCTATCTTTAGTTGTACCAAAATTGTATTCAGTACCAACACCAAGTTCAACTACACCTTTGTTGAAAGGTATAACTTCTGCACCAAGTGTCCATCCGTTACCTAAAACGTCATCTTTATCTGTATTAGTTGTAACTTTTTTTCCACCTCTGTAGAAATCATAACCAGTTTTAACATTAACTTCCCAACCAAATGCAGAGACAGTAGTTAATGCTAAAGCCATAAGTGCTATTTTCTTCATGTTTTTTTCCTCCTTATAAAGATTTTTTTGACTACTATATATATAGGCTCTCGCCGTATATTCATAGTATAATCGATTATTAAAAAAAAATCAAATAAAATCAAATAAAATCGAAGAAAATAAAAATATTAAAAGCAAAGTATAAGCATTTAAAAAAAGTAAAAATTATGTTAAAATGTACAAGTGAAAATGTGTAGTGTGAAGGACGGAAAAGTGAAGAAGAAAAAGAATTTAACTATAAGCGAAAAAAGAATAAGAGCAAATGAAAACAAAAAGAAGATAAATATACTTGAATTAATTGTAAGTTCTATACTAGTCTTAGTCTTACTAGTAACAGACTTTTTAAGAAATTCTCTACAACTTAATTCAGGTGTAGTTAATACAGTGTTATTAAAAATAAATGGATTTTTCCATATATTATTTGGGTCTATGTACTATTTTCTAATACTGGCCTTAGTAGTAATAATAATTAGCATAATCGTAGAAGAAGAAATTTCACTATCTAAAAAGATTTTCTATATTATCTTTTCAGTATTACTTTCTTCATTTATGACTATTAGTAAAATAGATGTAAGTTCAGAACAAAGTTTAATAAAAGCAGGACAAAAATTGTTAGAATTTGGATTTTCTAAAGGTGGTGCAGGATTACTTGGAGCTGTAAGTTCAATCCCCTTATACTTCCTGAGTAATAATGTGGTATACAAATTATCACTTTTAATTCTTTCTATTATTTTTCTTTTCTTAGCTTTCTCAAGAGTAATATTCTTAGGGATTAGTATAGTAGTTCAGACACATAAATACTTTAATTCAGAAGAATACTTAAAGAAAAAGCAAATATTAGAAGTTAAAAAGAAGTTAGAAAGAGAAGAAAAAGAAATATTAGCAAAAGAAAGAGAGAATAAGGTAAAAAATGTAATAATAACCTTATCTAATGAAAGCTTTGATAAGAAGATATCAAAAAAACCTAAGGAAAATTACTTTGATAAAACTGAATATTATTCAAAAGAAGAATTAGAAGAACAACAAAAAAAATGGGATGAATATATAAAGAACAAGGAAAGAATACAACAAGCTGAAGATAGTATAAAAAAAGAAGAAAAAGAAGAAGAAGTAGTAGCAGAAGAAACAGAAGTATTGACAGAAGTAGAAGAAAAAACAGAGCCAAAACCTGTACAAAAAGAAGTTAAAATAGAAAAAATCGACGAGGACTTAAAAAAATCAATAGAAGAAGTTTTTGAGTATAAAAAGGTTGATGAAAAAGAAAAATTAAAAATGAAGCAAGAGATAAATGAAAATATACAAAAACTAGAAAAAGTTTTAAAAGAATTTGGTGTTGATGCGAAGGTAGTTGATTATGCTACTGGACCTACAATAACTCGTTATGAAATTACCATACCAACAGGTGTTAGGGTTAATAAGGTGACACAATTATCTGATGAAATATCTATGTATTTAGAAGCAGAAAGTGTAAGATTTGAAGCACCTATACCAGGTAAGTCAACAATAGGTATTGAAACACCTAATAAGATAAAGGAAAATGTATATTTCTCAAATTTAATACATGATAAGGCACTAGAACAGGGAGAATTAAGCGTTGTACTAGGTAAGGATATTATTGGTAGAGATAAGATAATAGATATTGCTAAAATGCCACATTTACTAATTGCAGGTCAAACAGGATCAGGTAAGAGTGTTGCGATAAATACAATAGTATCTACATTGATTTCTAAGAAAAGTAGTGATGAAGTTAAGTTTATACTTGTAGACCCTAAGATGGTAGAATTAATGCCATATAATGGTATACCACATTTGCTAGTTCCAGTAATAATAGATCCAGAACAAGCGGCTATAGCTTTAAAATGGGCTGTATCTGAAATGGAATTAAGATACAAAAAATTAGCAGAATTAGGAATTAGAAATATTAAGTCATACAATAGGCTTGTAAAGCATGATAAAATGCCATATATAGTAATAATAATAGATGAATTAGCAGACCTTATGATGGTTTCAGCTAATAGTGTTGAAACTTCAATAGCACGTATAGCTCAAAAAGCAAGAGCTGTAGGTATACATTTGATAGTAGCAACTCAAAGACCATCAACAGATGTAATAACTGGTATGATAAAAGCAAACTTACCAAGTAGAATATCATTTGCACTAAGATCACAAATAGATTCAAGAACAATATTAGATCAAGTTGGTGCAGAAAAGCTATTGGGTAGAGGAGATATGCTTTTACTTGAAAGTGGAAGCTCAAAATTAGAAAGAATACAAGGAGCATACATATCAGACGATGAGGTTGTTAACTTAACTACAGTATTAAAATCTAAAAAAGAAGCTGTATACAATATGGATATATTAACACCTACAGAAGATGAAGAAGATCAAGATCCATATTACTCTAAGGCTTTGGAACTAGTAGAAAAAGCTGAAGATAAGATTTCAATATCTTTATTGCAAAGAGAATTGAAAATAGGATTTAATAGAGCATCAAGAATAAATGAAGAGTTAAAAAATAACGGTGTATTAGATGATAGTGGATATAAAATAATATAGTGGGAGAATAAAATGAAGATATTAAAACAATTAAAAAAGATTAAGAACACAGTTTTTAAATCAAGAGTTTACAAAGAAATAGGTATAGACTTAGGTACTGCAAATACAATAATTTACGTAAAAAATGATGGTATTTTAGTTGATGAACCTACATATGTTTCAAGAAATATTAAAACAGAAGTAGTTGATAAAATAGGGAATGATGCTAAGAGAATAGCTGGAAGAAGACCTAATTTTATTGAAATAATTCGTCCATTAAAAAATGGTGTAATATCAAATTATGAAATGACTGTAAAAATGTTAGGTGATTTTTTAGAAAGAATAGGAAAAGATGCAGTACTACAAGGTAAGGCTATAGTCTGTGTTCCAAGTGGTGTAACACAAGTAGAAAAAAGATCATTTTTCAATGTTGTAAGTGATTTAGGTATAAAGGAAGTATATTTAGTAGAAGAACCTATAGTAGCAGCTATAGGTGCAGGAATAGATATATTTGAACCTAAAGGACATTTAATAGTAAATGTTGGTGCAGGTACAACAGAAATAGCTTTTGTTGCATCAGGTGGAGCATCAAAGTCTGAATCAATAAAGATTGCTGGAGATGATTTTGATGCTGATATAATAGAGTTCATAAAGGATCAATATAGTATAATAATAGGAGAAACTTCAGCTGAAAAATTAAAAATACTAGCAACTTCAGCACCAACAGATAAAGAAGAAATAACAATAAAGGGTATGGGTACAGCAAACGGACTACCTCAAGAGTTAGTAATAGTTGGTAGCCAAGTTGATGCAGCTATTAAGAAAAATATTGATAAAATAGTAGAAAAGATAAAGATAGCATTAGAAGAAATAGAACCAGAAATATCAGCAGATATTTATGAAACAGGTATATATTTAACTGGTGGAGGTGCAAATATACGCATACTAAAACAAAGAATAGAAGAAGAATTCAAATTAAAAGTTACTATTTCAGAAGACCCTATTCATACAGTGGTTAATGGTATGGCACGTATATTTGACGACTTTGATAAATATGGGAATATAATAGTACCACAATATATGGAGTATTAGAATGGATTTAAATGAAATAGAGGCAATAATTTTCTTGTCAGATAAACCTGTTCCTATAGAAGAATTAGCAGATTTTTTGAATAAGACTGTAGAAGAAACAAAGACCCTTCTATTAGACTTAAAAGAAAAAAGAGAAAATACAGGTATTAATTTAGAAATAAAGGAAGAAATGGTAAAATTTGTAACCAATCCTAACTGTGGTAAGGCAATACAGGATTTCTTTAATCCTACTGTAAAAGTAAAAAAGTTGTCAAAATCTAGTATGGAAACCCTTACAATAATAGCCTTTAAAGGTCCAATTACTAAATCAGCAATAGAAGACATTAAAGGTGTTAGTGTAGATGGTAGTATACAAACATTACTTGAAAAGAAATTAATATATGCTAGTGGTAGAAAAAAGAGTTTAGGGAATCCTAAACTTTATGAGGTTACAGAAAATTTCTATGGCTATGTTGGCATAGAATCAAAAGAAGAATTATTTAACATGGAAAAAGCTCAATGGTTGAAAGAGTATAAGGAGGATAATATTGAGGATAAATAAATATATAGCTCTATCAGGTTTTTGTTCTAGAAGAAAAGCCGATGAGTTAATAGATATAGGTAGAGTAACGATAAATAAGGATGTTGCGAAAAAAGGTGACGAAGTAAGAGAAAATGATGTAGTTAGAATAGATGGTGAAAGAGTTCGTGTAAAACTTGACCAATACGAGTACTATATCCTAAACAAACCCAAAAGAGTAATTTGTTCTAATGAAGATAAGTTCGGAAGAGTAACAGCAGTTTCACTAATTAATTCAAATAAAAGACTATTCACTTATGGAAGATTAGACTATTTAACAGAAGGGTTGATAATAATAAGTAACGATGGAGATTTGTATAATAAGATAATGCATCCAAGACAAAAATTATACAAAAGCTATATCGCTACTATAGACAAAGAAATAACAGAAGATCACATAGAAGCTTTATCACATGGAGTGGTAATAGATGGTGTAAAAACAGCACCAGCTAAGGTTAAAGTATTAACTAAGACAGAAGTTAGAATTGCAATATTCGAAGGTAGAAATAGACAAATAAGAAAGATGTTTGAAGTTTTAGGATATTTTGTTAAGAGTTTAAAGAGAGTTAAAGTCGGAGAATTAACTCTAAAAAACTTAGAAGTAGGTAAGTACAGAAAATTAACAAAAGATGAAATTGAATATTTAAAGAAGCTATAAGTACGATTGGAGATATATATGTTAAGTAGAGAAGAAGTATTAAAAATAGCTAAATTGTCAAAATTAGAATTTAATGAAGAAGAATTAGTTGATATGGAAAAATCATTAAATGAAATTTTTGACTATATTAAGCAAATTAATGAAGTAGATGTAACAGGGGTAGAACCTTTATACAATGTTCTTGAACTTAAAGATAGAACAAGACAAGATATAGTAAACAACACAGAAAAAAAAGAAGATTTCTTAGCTAATGCACCTAAGAAAGATGAAGAATTTGTAATTTTACCAAAGATAGTTTAATGGAGGTGTGAGAATGAAAATATATGATTATTGTGCAACAGAAATAGCTAAAATGATAAAAGAGAAAAAGCTAACTTCTAGTGAAGTAGTAGAAGAATTATCTGAAAGAATTGATAGAGTAGACGATAAAATAGGAGCATATGTAAGTTTAAATAAAGATAGTGCATTAGAATTTGCAAAAGAATTAGATGAAAAAGAACCTAATTCAAAACTTTATGGAGTGCCAGTTGCTCTAAAGGATAATATAGTATCATATAAGGAAAAAACGACAGCAGCTTCAAAGATATTAAAAGATTATGTAGGTACATACGATGCAACAGTAGTTAAAAGAATGAAAAAAGCAGGGGTAATACCTTTTGGTAAGGCTAATATGGATGAGTTTGCTATGGGGTCATCAACAGAAAATTCAAGTGTAAAAAATGTTTCTAATCCTTTTGATTTAGAAAGAATACCAGGTGGTTCAAGTGGTGGATCAGCAGCAATGGTAGCTGCAAAAGAAGCATATATAGCATTAGGATCAGATACAGGTGGTAGTGTGCGTCAACCAGCCAGTTTATGTGGTGTAGTTGGATTAAAACCTACTTATGGTAGAGTATCAAGATATGGATTAATGGCATTTGGATCTTCATTAGACCAAATAGGAGTACTTGCAAGAAATACAGAAGATATAGCTGGGTTACTTGAAATAATAGCGGGATATGATGAATTAGATCCTACAACTTCTGATATACCAGTACCAGAATATACAAAGCTATTAGATAAAGAACTAAAAGACCTAGTTATAGGTTTACCAAAGGAATATTATACTAAAACACTAGATAAAGATGTATTAGATAGCATAAATACAGCGATAGAACAATTAAAAAAAGAAGGAGTTAAATTTAAAGAAATAAGTTTACCTCATACAAAATATGCAATCTCTACATACTATATCATCTCTTCAGCAGAAGCTGCATCTAATCTTGCAAGATATGATGGAGTTAGATACTGTGATAGAAAGTCTAATGAATCAGTTGAAGATATGTATGTAAAGACAAGAACACAAGGTTTTGGTAAAGAAGTAAAAAGAAGAATAATGATAGGAAATTATGTACTATGTTCAGGATTCTATGATGCATACTACAAAAAAGCTTCACAAATAAGAAGACTAATAAAAGAAGATTTTGAAAAAGCCTTTAAAGAAGTTGACTTAATTTTAACACCAACTTCACCAGTTACAGCAACTAAAAAAGGTGAAAAGATATCAGATCCATTAACTATGTATTTATCAGATATATACACAGTTTGTGTAAGTATGGCAGGGTTACCTAGTATCTCAGTTCCAACTGGTATGAAAAATGGACTTCCTGTAGGTATGCAATTAATAGGAGACTATTTCAAAGAAGATTTAATACTAAATGTATCAAATGTATATGAAAAAATTAGAGGACAAATAGAATATCCAGAAATGGAGGAAAAATAATGAATTACGAATCAGTAATAGGTTTGGAAGTACACGTACAATTAAAGACTAAATCTAAGATTTGGTGTAGTGCAAGTGCAGAATATGACGAAAAAGAACCAAATACTTGTATAACACCTACTTGTGTTGGTGAACCAGGTGCACTACCAAAATTAAATGATGAAGTTTTAAATTACGCAATAAAAGCAGCACTTGCATTAGGGTGTGAAATAAATAAATTAAGTTTCTTTGATAGAAAGAACTATTTCTATCCTGATTCACCAAAGAATTATCAAATAACACAATTTTTTAAACCATATGCTGAAAATGGTAAATTAAAAGTAAAGACTAATAGTGGTAAGGAATCAGAAATTACAATAGAAAGAATACAAATAGAAGAAGATACAGCAAAGAGTATACACTTATCAACAGAAAGTTTACTTAATTTTAACAGAGCTTCTATGCCTTTACTTGAAATAATAACTACACCATGTATAAAAAATTCTGAAGAAGCATATGCATATTTAACTACACTAAAAGAAAGAATAAAATACACAAAAGTTAGTGATGTAAGTATGGAATTAGGATCATTAAGATGTGATGCTAATGTTTCTGTAAGAAAAGTGGGAGAAAAGAAGTTAGGAACAAGAACAGAAACTAAAAATTTAAATTCATTTAAGGCAGTTGCTAAGGCTATTGATTATGAAATAAGTAGACAAATAGAAGTAATAGAAAATGGTGGAAGAGTAGTACAAGAAACAAGACTTTGGGATGAAGAAAATGGAGTTACAAGAACCATGAGATCAAAGGAAGATGCTATGGATTATAGATACTTCCCTGAACCAGACTTACCACCAGTAGTAATAAGTGATGAAAGATTAGAAAGAATAAGAAAGACTATGCCTGAGTTTTCTGGTGAAAAATTAGTTAGATTTATGAGAGAGTACAAGATACCAGAATTAGAAGCTATACCTCTAACAAATGAACCAGAATTAGCAGACTATTTTGAAAATGTTGTTAAATTAACAAATGATCCAAGACTATCATGTAACTGGATACTAACAGAAGTATTAAGAGTACTAAAAGAAAAAAATTGCAATATAGATGAGTTTACAATAAGAGAAGATAGACTAGCAGAGTTAATAAACTTAATTAATGATAAGACTATAAGCTCAAAGATTGCAAAAGAAATATTTGAAAAAATGATACAATCAGATTTAACACCTAAGAAAATAGTTGAAAAAGAAGGATTAGCTCAAATAACAGATATGAAGGCTATAGAAGCCCTAGTAGATGAAGTAATAAAGAATAATAAGGAGTCTGTAGAAGATCTAAAAGCAGGTAAGGATAGAGCAATGAAATACTTAATGGGTCAAGCTATGAAGTTATCTAAAGGTAAGGCAAATCCAAAACTTGTTACAGATTTAATATTAGAAAAGTGTAAATAGGTAAAAATATGAAATTTAAAATTAAAATAAGTGCTATAGGACTTTACAGTTTTGTTGTTTGTTTTATGATATTAATAATTTTATGTAAACTAGTTTACTTTCAAATAAGTTCAGCAATAGATGGTGGTAGAAAAAAGATTGATGAAAAGAGATTTGAAGTTGAACAAATATATGCTAAAAGGGGTAGTATATACTCAAATGATAATCATAAATTAGCCTTTGACGTTGAAAAATATGATATAACTCTTGATCCTATGAATTTGGATGATAAGTTTGTATCTGATATATCAAATATATTATCAAAATACGTAGGTAAATCAAAAGAAGAAGTTGAAAAGGCAATAAGAGATACTAAACTTAAGAAAAAGCATTTTTATGATTTCAAGATAGAAATAGACTATACCTTAAAAGAAAAACTAGTTAAGGAAATTAGTGACTATAAAAAACAAAGTAAAAAGTCTGGAAAAGGTAGAGTTATAGGTAAATGGATATTTTATCAACAAAAATCTGAAAGATACACAGTTGTAGGTAATGAGTTTGAGTCAGTTATAGGGTTTTTAAATAAGGAAGGAAAGCCAGTATACGGAGTTGAAAACTCATATGATAAGTACTTAAGAGGTGTACAAGGTAAGGTTAAGGTATATAAACCTGCAACAGATACATATAAGGATTACACATTACAATCTTTAATAGATGATAAGGTATTACAAGAACCTAAACCAGGTAATAATGTATACTTAACTATAGACAGTGTTATGCAATATGGGTTAGATGAAATATTGGAAAAAGCATATGAAGATAGTAGTGCAGAATCTGCTATGGGTATATTAATGGAAGCAGATACAGGACGTATTATTGCTATGGATTCATATCCTAAGGCTACAAATAAGTCGGAAATAAAGAATAGACCTATAACAGACCTATTTGAACCAGGTTCAATATTTAAGCCAATAACAGTTTCAATAGCTATGGAACAAAAGTTAATAAATAAAGATACAATAATACACTCAGATGGGTATGTTAAAGTTAAAGATAGAATAATACATGACCACGATTCAAGTACAAGAGGAGATCTTACAATAACTAAGATAATAACTCACTCAGGTAACGTTGCAATGGTAAAGATAGGTCAACTTATGGACAGTAATATCTTCTATAATTACTTACATAAATTTGGTTTATCACAAAAAACAGGTATAGATACTTCATTTGAATCATCAGGTAGACTATTCTCATTAAAATCATTTACTGAAGTAAGAAAGTCAAATGTATCATTTGGACAAGGTATATCTATGACTCAATTACAAATGTTAACAACACTAAATGCTACAATAAATGGTGGAAAACTTTTAAAACCATTTATTGTCGATAGGGTAGTAGATGTTAATGGAAATGTAGTTTTACAGAATAAGACACAAGTTCTATACACTCCAATATCAGAAGCAACTTCAGCACAAATAAGGGAAATTCTTGAAAATGTTGTTACATCAGGTACAGGTAGAGGTGTAATAATACCAGGTTATAGAATAGGTGGAAAAACAGGTACTGCTCAAAAAGCAGGACCTAGAGGATATGAAAAAGGAAAGTATTTCTCATCATTCTTCGCATTTTTCCCAGCAGATAAACCTAAATATTCTGTGTTAATAACAATAAATGAACCTCATGGAGCATATTATGGTGCGGCAGTAGCCCTACCTCCTGCAAGAGATTTATTAGAAAAGCTCATAAAATATAAAGGAATAGAACCTTCATATATACCAGATATAGAAGAAAGAAATAAGAGTGATAATATAGTAGTTGCTAAAAATACAAGTAAACCTCGTGATTTAGGATTGATTAATTTGGATCTTCAAAATAAGATGATGCCAGACTTAAGTGGTTTAAGCTTAAGACAAATAATATCATTGTCATCATATAAAAAATATAAAAATATAAAATTTAAAGGTCATGGAAAAGTAGTAAGTCAAAGCGTTAAGTTAGGTACTAAGATAGATGAAAATACACCAATAATAATAGAATTAAAGTAGGAGAACTATGTACTATAATATTCAATTAAAAAAAATGAATATGCTATTCACATACCAAAGTGATGAAGAAATAAAGCTTGGAACATACTGTGTAGTTGACTATAATAACAAAAAAATGGAAGGTATAGTAGTTGAGAAAGTAAATGTATTAAAAAAAGAGTTTAGCATAAAGAACATAGAAAAAGTGCTAGATAAAAGACTAGATGAAAAGCTTTTTTCGCTAATGCAATTTATACACAACTACTATATCGAACCATATGGTAATTTACTTAGTATAATAGAAAAACCAGAAAAAAAAGAATATAAAGATATAAAAGAGAATAACACAAAAATAGAAGAAGTACATTTAAGTGATGAACAACAAAAAGTATATTTGGATATAGTTAATTCTAGTAAGACAGTACATCTAATAAATGGTGTAACTGGTAGTGGTAAGACACAAATATATATTAAGTTAATACAAAAAGCTTTAAAAGAAGATGGTAGTGCCATACTATTAGTTCCAGAAATAACACTTACAAGTCAATTAAAGAAAAATTTGGAAAAGGCACTTGGTCAAAATATTGCCTTATGGCATAGTAAATTAACTAAGAACGCAAAGATAAAGTACTTTAATCTCATAGAAGAAAAGAAAATAAGGGTAATTTTAGGAGCTAGATCTGCAATATTTAGTAATCTTTCTAATTTAAAGTATATAATAATAGATGAAGAGCATGAAAGTACATACAAACAAGATGAAGCACCAAGATATCATGTAAAAAATGTTGCAATAAAAAGGGCATTACTTGAAAATGCAAAAGTAGTATTAGGTTCTGCAACTCCTTCATTTGAAACTATGTATCAGGTGAAAAATAAGGACATAGAAGAGCATATATTAAAAAATAGATATAATGGAGCAAAATTACCTGAGTATATAGTAAAAGATATTAGCGAGGAAAAAGATTTTTTAACTGATGAATTAATAGAAAGAATTAATGAAAAATTAAAAAATAAAGAACAGGTAATACTATTACTTAATAGAAAGGCATATTCAATTATCTTAAAGTGTAGAGACTGTAAAAAAAATATGGAATGTGATATATGTACTTTTAGTCTAACGTACTATAAAAACAACATTCTAAAGTGCAATCAATGTGGTAAGACATATAAGATGATTACAAGATGTAAGTACTGTGGTAGTGAGAAGTTAGAAAAAAAAGGTACAGGTACAGAAAAGTTAGAGGAAAGATTAAAAGAAATTTTTGATGAGGATAGAATATTAAGAATGGATGCAGATTCTATGACAAGTAAAACAAAAATAGATAAAGCTTACCAAGATTTTTTGAATAATAAGTATGATATTCTAATAGGAACTCAAATATTAGCAAAAGGATTTCAC
This sequence comes from Sneathia vaginalis, assembly GCF_000973085.1. NCBI lineage: Bacteria > Fusobacteriati > Fusobacteriota > Fusobacteriia > Fusobacteriales > Leptotrichiaceae > Sneathia > Sneathia vaginalis. Next base: position 1,293,668 of record NZ_CP011280.1, on the reverse strand, counting down.
TTTCCAAATGTTACTTTAGTTGGTATACTAAATGCTGATCAAATGTTATCGTATCCAGATTATAGGGCATATGAAAGAAGTTATCAGTTAATAGCACAAGCTTCAGGTAGATCAGGTAGAGAAGGGAAAAAAGGACAAGTTTTCATTCAAACATATGATAAAGATTCAATTCTAATAAACTCTATAATCACCAATGACTATAACCTAATATATGAAGAACAAATGAAGCTAAGAGAAAAATTGGGTTATCCACCATATAAGAAACACATAAAAATATTATTTACCGATACAAATGAAAATAGACTTAATAAAATAGCTAGTAGTTGTTATCAATATATTTTGAATAAACTAGGGACTTATGCTAAAATATATCCTGTGGCAAAGTGTATGGTATATAAGGCAAGTAAAAGATATAGAGTTAATATAAACATACTATATGACAGAAAAAATGATAAGGTAATAAAGAAAATTATTAGAAAATTAATAGAAAATAGAAATAGGATAGTTACAAGGATATTAGTAGATGTAGATCCAAATAATATGCTATAGAAAGGAAAAGAAGTGAATATACAAGTTTATGAAGCAAAAATTTTAAGAACAAAGTCAACACCATTAGAAAAAGAAGAGATTAATGATGAATTAAGAAAAACTTTAGATGAAATGGTTGAAACTATGAGACTTGCAAATGGTGTAGGTTTAGCATCTAATCAAGTTGATATAGATAGAAGATACTTTGTATTGGAAATAGATGAAATAGTAAAAAAATGTATAAATCCAGAAATCTTAGAAGTATTAGACGACAATGTTGAAATGGAAGAAGGATGTTTATCTATACCAGGTATATTTAAAAGAGTTGCAAGACCTAATAAGATAAAGGTTAGATATTTAGATGAAAATGGTAATGTTGTTGAAGAAGTTATGGAAGGATTATGGGCAAAAGCTTTCCAACATGAAACAGACCATATAAATGGTATGATGTTTATAGACCGTTTGTCACCAATAAACAAGAGTCTAATAAGAAAGAGATTGGAAAATATAAAAAGACATTCAAAACCAAGAGAATTCTAAGGAGGGATAGTAGTGATAAGAACAATATTTATGGGGACACCAGAATTTAGTTTGGAATCTTTAAGATATCTATATGAAAATACAGATTTGCGTCTTGTCGTTACTAAAGAAGATAAGATAAATTCTAGGGGGAATAAGATAAATTATTCGCCAGTAAAAGAATTTGCAATAGAGCATAATATAGAATATTTACAACCAAAAAGTTTGAAAAATGATGAAACTTATGAATATATAAAAAGTTTTGACCCAGAATTGATAGTAGTCGCAGCTTATGGTAAAATTATACCAAAAAGATTAATAGATTTACCAAAATATGGTATAATAAATGTCCATTCATCAATTCTGCCAAAATATAGAGGATCATCACCAATACATCATGCACTTTTAAATGGTGATAAAAAGACAGGGTTAACAATAATGTTAATAGATGAAGGATTAGATACAGGAGATATATTAGAAGTAGAAGAAGTTGATATAGATGAAAAAGATAATTTAGCTACATTAACTGAAAAATTATCTAATATGTCTTATGGCTTATTAGACAAAACAATTAAAAAGATTTTGTCAGGTACAATTACAAGAACTAAACAAGATGATGCAAAGGCTGTAGTTGTTAGTTTAATTAAAAAATCTGATTGCCTTTTAGATTTCAATTTAACAAAAGAACAAATATACAACAAGGTAAGAGCATTTAATCCAACACCAACAGCATATATATTAAAGGGTAGTGAACATATAAAAGTATATGAGGTTGAAAAAATAGACAAAGAATATGAAGGTAAAATGGGACAAGTAGTTGAAATAACTAAAAAAGGTCCTATTGTAAAATGCTTGAATGGGGCTGTAAGATTAAAAAGTGTAAAATTTGAAGGTAAAAAAATACAATCAGGTGCAGATATAGTAAATGGTAGAAAAGTTTTACTAGGAGATGTTTTTTATGGAAAAGAAAGTTGATTTTACATCGAAAGATATTTCAAGTCGCATGGTAACAAGAATAACAGAATATTTAACTATTTTGTATGAAGTAAGTAAGTATGAAAAGAAAATTAATTCTTTAGATCTTGCTATAAAAATGGATAGTACAGCAGCACAAGTTAGGAAAGACTTATCAACATTTGGCGAATTTGGTGTAAGAGGCAGAGGATACGATGTCGCAAAGCTAATAGAAATACTTGAACATATTTTAGGGATAGACAAGAAGAATAAATTGATACTAGTAGGTTATGGTAAGATGGGATCTATGTTAGTATCTAATAGTGTAGTACTAGGTAAAGGGTTTGAAATAGTAGAAGTTTTTGATAAGGACAAAGAAAAAATAGGACAAAAAACAGAAGGTCTTGATATAATTGTAAAAGGTTCAGATGAAATGGATGAATATATAAGAAAATACAATATAAATCAAGCAATACTAGCTGTTAATAAGGAAGAAGCACAAGCAGTTGCAAAACAACTTGTAAAAAGTGGTATAAAGGGCATATTAAATTTAACTGCGTTTAAAATAGAATTACCAAGAGAAATCGCAGTAATTTCTGTGGATATATCAGCAAAACTTCAAGAATTAAATTTCTGGCGTAGACATATAGATATAAACAAAAAAGGAGAATAAAATGGAAATAGGGATAGGCCTCATATTAGCAATATCCGTTATATTAAACATATACTTAATAGTTACACGGATAAAACAGGAGAAGACTGTCAGTATATTAGAAGAGAAAGAAGAGAAAACTGAAGAAAGTAATGTGGAATTGAGCTCATCAACAGTTAAAGAAATAATGACACCTAGAACATCAATTTATGCTTTGGATAAAGACCAAACATTGGAGGAGAATATAGACGAAATAATAGAACAAGGCTTCTCTAGAATACCAGTATATAAAGAAAGCATAGATGATATTCGAGGGATTTTGTATTTAAAAGATATAATAAATGTTGATAATAAGCAAAAGATTGAAAAATATATGAGAAAGGCCATGTATGTTCCAGAAACAATGAACATCTCAAAATTATTTGAAGATTTTAGAATCAAACAAAACCATATGGCTATAATCATAGATGAATATGGTGGTACATCAGGTATAGTTACAATAGAAGACATACTAGAAGAATTTGTTGGAGATATACGTGATGAATATGATGTTGAAGCAGATAGTATAGTTAAGATATCAGATAATATATATGATGTATTAGGTGAAACAACAGTTGATGAAATTGATGAAGAAATTAATATATCTATTCCTTTATCTGAAGAATATGAAACAATATCAGGGTTTGTGCAATATAAGTTAGGGCAAGTTGCTAAGGAAAATGATCAAGTAACACTGGATAAATATATAATAAAAGTTATGAGTGTAGAAAATAAAAGAATCGTCAAGGTAAGAATAATACTTTTAGACGAAGAGGGAGAAAAAGATGACTAAGTTAGAAAATGAAAAATTAAGCAGTATGATTAGAACCATACCTAATTTTCCAGAAGAGGGAATACTTTTTAGAGACATTACAACAGCACTTAAGGATAAACAAGGGTTAAAGCTAATTATAGACGACTTCATAAATAGATACAAGAATAAGGGAATAGACTATGTGTTAGGAGCAGATGCAAGAGGTTTCATTTTTGGTGCAGTTATTGCCTATGAAATAGGTGCAGGATTTGTTCCAGCTAGAAAATTAGGTAAGTTACCAGCAGAAACAATAAAAGCTTCATATGAATTAGAATATGGTAAAAATACTATAGAAATACATAAGGATGCAATAACAGAAGGATCAAATGTATTAATAGTAGATGATTTACTTGCAACAGGTGGTACAGCTGAAGCAATGGTAAAATTAGTTGAAAGTGCAAAAGCAAATATATATGAATTAGCATTTTTAATAGAATTAAAAGACTTAAATGGTAGAGAAAAACTACATAATAACAAGGTTTACTCAATATTAAAATATTAGAAGGTGAATAAATGTTTAAGGAATACAATCATTCTGCATTTTCATTACACTATGAACTTGTATTAGTAACAAAGAATAAGACACCAATATTTAATGAAGATATAGTGAATTTTGGGGTAGAGATATTTAAAAACATTAGTGTATCATATCAGGTTAATTTAACTGGAATACACTTTGAAGCAACACATATGCACTTTAAATTTGAAGCATATCCTACTACAAATTTATATAAATTCATAAACGCATACAAGAGTGCATCAAGTAGAAAAATAAAGAACTATTATCCAGAAGTTAGAGATAAACTAAGTGGTACTGCCATGTGGGAAGCTAACTATTTCTTAATAACAACAGGAGTAAGCTCAAATGATATAGTTTTACACTACATTGAAGAATATATTAAATGTGACGAAATACATCATGAACATACTGAAAATTGTATAGGTGAATAATATGGTTATAGGAATAACAGGTGGGATTTGTTGTGGTAAAACAACAGTTTTAAGTGTTTTAAAAAAGCTTAACTTTAAGGTTTTTAATGTTGATGATATATCGCATGACCTATTAAATAAGGATGAAGTTAAGGAAGAAATAAAAGAAAAAATATCTAAAGATGTTTTTTGTGATAATAATATAGATAGGAAAAAATTAGCTTCCCTTATCTTCTCTGATGAAAAGAAAAGGAAAGCTTTAAATAAGATTATGCATAAAAGAATAATAGCTTGCATGATTGATATCATATCTAAACAAAAAGAAGGTCTTACCTTTATAGAAGTTCCTTTGCTATATGAACTAAATTTAGAAAAGTATTTTGATGAAATAATTCTAATATACGTAAGTAGAAAAGAACAAATAAAAAGAATAATGAAAAGAGACTGTACAACAGAAATTAAAGCAAAAGATATGCTTTTATCGCAAATTGATATAGAGGAAAAGAAAAAATTATCTAAGTATGTGATAGAAAATACGCATAGTATAGAAAGTCTTGAAAAAGATATAAAAGAGATGGTAGAAAGGATAAAAAATGAATGTAACTGATGCAAAGTATATAAAATCAGCAACAAGAAAACAAGATTATCCAGAAAGTAAGACGGTAGAATTTGCCTTTATAGGCAAATCAAACGTAGGGAAATCTTCTTTAATAAATAGATTAACTAATAGAAAAAATCTTGCAAGAACAAGTAAGACTCCTGGTAGAACACAACTTGTTAATTTTTTTTTGATAAACAATAATATATATTTTGTTGATTTACCAGGTTATGGATTTGCAAAAGTTCCAGCCAATGTCAAAAAAAATTGGGGGAATATTATAGAATCATATTTATCTTGTGATAGAAAGAAAATAATTTTTCTACTTTTGGATATTAGAAGAATACCATCTAGTGAAGACATAGATATGTTAAAGTGGTTAGAACACTATAATCAAGAATATTACATTATCTTTACAAAAAATGATAAAGTATCAAATAATGAAAGATTTAGACAATTAAAAGAAATAAAGAAGAAGTTAGTATTTAATAATGAAGATGTATTTTTCCACTCATCACTATCAAATAAGGGGACAGATGAGTTACTTACTTTCATTGAAGAAAGGATAAAGGAAAATGAAGAAAATAATTAGTATTTTTGTGCTTTTTTTGACCTTAATTTGTTACGGTGAAAAAATAGAGAAATACGATGTGATAGTTAGTGTTAATAAGGATAAAAGTATTAATATAAAGGAAAATATACTATATAACCCTGAAGGTAAATTAACGCATGGTCTAATAAGATATATAGTAAAAGACAATGTAGGTAATATTTTTAGCCTAAATAGTAAGGTTGGTATAAAGGATTTTGAATCTAATTTACCTGTAATGTTAGAAAGAGGAACAAAGTTAAATTCATATAGATTAGGGGATAAAGATGTATATCTTCCAGAAGATAAGCCTACATTAATAACTAATAGCTATAATATATACAATATCATAAGAACAGATGATAAGACTTCTCAAATATTCCTTAATGTCATAGGACAGTACTGGGATATGGATATAGAAAAAGCTAATATAACATTGAATGTTGATAATAATGCAATAAAGGATTTGTATGTATTTACAGGGCCTCTAAGAAGTCAGACTAATAACTATACAATAGATAAGAATACAATAAGGACAAAATATAAATTAAAACCATATGAAGGGCTTACATTTAAATTAAATTTAGATAAAAAAATATATAGCTATACAATGAAGGATAGAATATTTAATATAATAAATGCCTATACAAGCCTTACATATAATCTAGCTATTTCTTTTGTTCTTTTAATTTTATTCATAATAGTAGGTATATTAAAGAAAAAGTTTAAAGATAATAGACCTATAGAACCTGTGTATAAGATAGATGAAAAGATTAGTCCATCTTTAGCATATATGGTGTATAAGAAGAATATATCAATAAAACCTGTACTCTACAACCTATTAACAGTTGTTTTCTATAGTTTCTTAACTAAGAAGATGATAATAGCCACTGATAGATATGAAGATGTTGAATATATTTTAAAAAAAGGTGAGAAGGTAAAAGAAAAAGAAAAATATAAGCTAAAGTGGGAAGACGAAAATGAAAAGAAATATAGTTTTGTTGAACCAGAAGTATTAGAAAAAATCTTACCAATATTACCACCAGAAGAAAAGAAGGCAGCTTTAAATCTATTTAGATCAAAAGATGATTTACTTAAGAATAAAGAAGTATTAATGAAGACTAATCTTGAACTTAATGGATATGTTACGGGGATATATAAGACAAATGTAGGAAGTTTTGTATATTTACCTATGGTTTTAACCATAGTAATAGCAATAATTACCTTTGTAATTAATATATCTCTTTTAGAATTTAATGTTTCAACATTACTTCCTATAGCTCTTCTATTGTTAAATATCTTCACTTGTTCATCATTGATGATATTTACAAAAGAAGGTAAAGACATACTTAGAAATATTAAAGGATTTCTAATGTATTTTAATTTAACTGAAAAGAATATATTTAAGAATTTTGATAGTGAAAAAGAATTAATAGCCTATGCGAATAAGATGCTACCTTATGCGATAGCATTAAATATACGTTCTAAATTCATATCTAAGATAGATGATGCAATAAGAACTAATAACTTTGATGAAGACTATATCTATTCAGGTATATATTATGGATATATATATAACTTTAGTAGTATTAATAATGATATATATATTAATTCTATGCCAAAAGTAGAAAATTCAAACTATTCTGGTGGAAGTTTTTCAAGTGGTAGTGGAGGATTTTCAGGTGGTGGATTCTCTGGAGGTGGAGGATCTAGTTGGTAGTTTGCACTAAAAAATATTTTATGATATAATTTTTCTATAAAACAAAAATGGAGAGAGAAATGCTTAAAACTTTAATATTTAGAGAATTTAGATATAATGAAGATATAGAAGATAGTATTAAAGAACTTAAGAGTAAAAATGATATAGAATCTCAAAAGCAACTAGCAAGTATTTATCATGCATATAAACGCAATAATGAAGCGATAGAAATATTTGAGAAGTTATCAGAAGAAAAACCAGAAGATCATGAAATAATGGCTTTTCTAGGTTATTTATACTACGAAAATGATACTTTAGATTTAGCTAAGGTTTGCCTTGAAAGATCGCTTGAACTAAGTTCAAAAGAACCATTTGTACTATTCCTTTTAGGAAATATTTGTTCAAGACAAGGAAGAATATTAGATGCTTGTAGCTATTATGACAGAGCAATATTCTTAGACTTTGATATAATAACAGCACATGTGGATTTTGGAAGAAAATACGAACACATGGGCAGACATGAGAAGGCGTATAAGGAATACTTAGCAGCATATAATTTAGATCCATCAGACAAGGATTTAAAAGAAAAATTAGATTATGTAAAGAGTAGATTTAATAAATGATGGAGTTACTCCATCATTTTTAGTAATGAGGTGTATATGGTAAAATTAAGCTTATCGTTAGATATAAGTGGAGAAATTAAAAGTGTAGAAGAAATAGAAGAAAGCATAAGAACAAAATATAGGAAGGTAATATGGTCTAGATTCATTAAGGCAATACATGATTTTAACTTAATAGAAGATGGTGACAAAATTGCTTTAGCAATATCTGGAGGTAAAGATAGCTTGCTTATGGCAAAACTATTTCAAGAATTAAAAAAAGATAAATCAAAAAAGTTTGAATTTTGTGCAATAAATCTAAATCCAGGGTTTGAAGAAGAAGACTTAAAACAATTTAAGGAAAATCTAAAAAACATGGGTATAGATTGTGAGATAATAGATACAAATATCTGGCAAGTAAGTAATAAGATGGCACCAGATAGCCCTTGTTTTTTATGTGCGAAAATGAGAAGAGGTATTCTATACAAAGAATTAGAAAAAATGGGATATAATAAGATAGCACTTGGTCATCATTTTGACGATGTTGTTGAAACAACTTTAATTAATATGTTCTTTGCAGGTACAGTAAAAACAATGCTACCTAAGGTACAGTCTGAAAGTGGTAATTTATCATTGATTAGACCTATGGTTTATGTACATGAAGAGGACATAATTAACTTTACAAAGAGTAATAATATTAGAGCAATGAGCTGTGGTTGCCGTGTTGAACAAAATAAGGTGACTAGTAAAAGAAAAGAGATAAAAAGATTACTAAAGGATTTAGAGGAAAAGAATCCAGGAATAAAGAAGAGAATATTTAGTGCAATGAAGAATATAAATCTTGATTATGTGTATGGGTATACTAAAAAATAGTGATAAGAAGGTAAAATATGACAATTTGTACAGTTTGCTATATAGAAAAAGATGATGAAGTATTAATGCTATATAGAAACAAGAAAGAAAATGATATAAACGAAGGAAAATGGATAGGTGTCGGTGGTCATGTTGAGAAAAATGAGAGTCCATATGACTGCGTAGTAAGAGAAGTTAAAGAAGAAACGGGATTAGATGTATACAATCTAATTCCTAGAGGACATATGACATTTATCTTTAATAATGATGTAACATATATACATGTATTTTCAACTAGGGATTTTAAAGGTAGTTTGATAGACTGTGATGAAGGTGAATTACACTGGATAAAAAAGAGTGATATAAAGAAATTGAACCTTTGGGAAACAGATGCATACTTAATAGAAAAAATAGTAAATAATGATTATTCATATTTTATGACAAAAGCAGAGTATAGTGGTGATAAATTGTTGTTAAATAAGGTAGAGGTGGATTAAGGTAAAAATAACTACCAAAGAAATAACAAAAACTACCAAAGAAACTACCAAAGAAAAAACGTGAACTCACAATCAAAATGGGTTCATTTTTTTAAAACTTCTAATAAAATCTTGGGGGTGTAAATTTTCTTGAAATATGAACTAAATTATAGTAAAATATAGTATAATACTAAGTAAAAGAGTTGGGAACTATGAAGAAAATAAGAAAAACAACTTTAATACTTTTCTTTTTTTGCATAGTGTCACTGTTTAGTTTAACGTTTATTAACATAAACTCTGTGTCAAAAACATTCTTTAAGGATATAGTTGGAACTAATATTACTGTAAGGGATATAAGGGCTAAGGGCTTATGCATACAAATGAAAGATATAAATATTCGGGACTTGAACAACGAAGAAGTGGGAAACATAAAGAGCGGATCTTTGTATTTTAATCCATTTTTACCATCAAGATTAAGTAGAGTTAGTTTTTCAGGTGGTAATCTAAAGATAACACAATACAAGGATGGTTCATTAAATCTTAATAAGATTTTAAGAAGCTCAGAAAAAGTATCTAGAACATCATATTTTTCTAGAGTAAGAATAAAAAATATAGATGTGTTATACAATAACATGACATTTAAAAAAGCAATTACTAAGAAGGTAACAGATGTTTTTGGAACTATAGATAATTTACTAGAGTCAGAATATGACATAAATGTAAGTGGTAAATCTGTAGGAAGTGTAACTGGACAAAAAGAAGAGTTAGGTATGAGATTAACCAACAAGCCTAATTTAACAATGAAAATATTAAGCCTATTTTCATTTGATAATAAGTCTAAGTTAGACACAGTATCTACACAAGAGTTCAAATTTAAGAATCTAGATATAGACGATGCCTTATACCAATTTGCTACTTTAGATATTTTGGATATCAAAAAAGGTAAGCTAGATGGAAGTATAAAGTTAGTTGATTATAGGAATAAGACAAGCTTATTCGGCGATCTAGATGTTGGAATATCTAGTGGAAGATACAAGGACTATGACGAAGAAATTACTAATGCTAAAGCAAAAGTAAAAATGGATGGTAAAACAGTTAAAGTAAATGGTAATATAGTATTAGATAATAATGATAAATTAGGATTTTTAATTGCCTATACTAACAATACTAGTGATTTAGGTATTGTTCTTAAAACAAATAATTTATCTTTTGATAAGATTAATAAGTACAAGTCAGTCAAAAAATTAAATCTTGGTATTAAAGGTGCTATTAAAGGAACAATTAGTACAAAACTTAATGTAAAAGACAAGGTTAATATAAAGGATATAAAGGTAGACTTAAAATCTAATCAATTAAATGTTAAAGATGTTGATATAAGGGATATAAAGCTTTTAGTTGACAAGAACGAAAAAGATAAGTTATACAATATATCATATAAGTCAAAAGTTATTAAAAAACCAGTAGACATAGATTTAGAAATAAATTCTAAATATGATATGGATAAGAATAATATATTTGGTAAGTATCTAGTTAAAAGTAATATAAAAGAAGTAAAACTTGATGATATTAAAGGGGATATTAATTTAGAACCTATGACTAAGGGATATATAACCTTAGACAGTAATCAACTATACGGTAAGGTTGAGCTAAAAGACAAAAAATTAATTGCTAATTTGAATGCTAAACAATATATACCATATAGTAATAAAAAAGATATTAATATTAAAGCATTACCTAGTTTAAAAAATGCTGTATATGACTTAACAACAAATAAGTTTAATGCTAATTTGGTAGTTAATGCATCAGGTACATTTAAAGGTAAAAATGTATCTATTGTGTCTTCATCTAATATAGATAATCAAAAAGCTGTAAGTAATGCAAAGATTATGTTACCTATGGGTAATGTAGCTATATCAGGTACTACAACATTTAGCAATTTAAGACATGATTACAATATACAAGGTAATTTACAAGCATTAGACTTAATGCAAATGTTTAATATAGACAATGATAGATTAAATAAGGATGTACCTATTAGTGTATCAGCAAAACTTAGTGGTGTAAAAAAAGATATATCTGTAAGTTATGATATAAATTCAAAACATATGGCATACATAGTAGATGCATATGATGTTAATTTAAAGGGATATGCAAATCATATACTAGATGATAAAGCACGTGATATTAAAGCTAGACTTAATATGAATGAAGCATGGTTTAAATATCATAGATTAAAAGAACTAGGTGCTGATATTACTTATGACGGTAAGAATCTATTAATTAAAGATATTAATAATGAGTTTGTAAAAGGTAATATTATATACGACTTAAAGACTAAAGAAGTACATTCACAATTAGATGTAAATAAATTTATGATATATTCAATATATGATATACCAGATATTAACTTAGATGTAACAACTTTAAAGGTAGAGGCAAGTGGAAGATTAGATAATATAAATGCAGTGTTCAAGATAGAACCATCAACAGTTGTAATAAAGGATAAATTAATAGGATACTTAGATGGACTAGCAACATTAAAAGGAAATATATTATCACTAAACTTTAAACTTAATGGCAATGATATTAGTGGTATATATGATACAAAGAAAGGCTATATTGATATCAAATTAGATATAGACCAACAATTAAATGATATATTGAAGATAGATGGCTTTAGTTCTAAATTAAAGACAAATATACAAATAGCTGGTAAAAAAGATGATATATTCATGAGTATAGACGGTAAATTATCTGATGTTAAGTACAAGAATATGAAGTTACCAGACATAGACTTGAGTGCATATTATGAAAAAGGTAATATGAACAATATATTAAAGACTGGAATATTACATGTAGATAAATTTAATGTAGTAAATTCAAGTGGAAAGAAAATATATAACACATCATTTGTTGTTGCATTGGATAATCTAAATATAGACTATAACTTAAAAGATAAGATATTTGACTTAAGTGACTTAGGAAAAGATTATTCAGGTAAGTTGAAAGTAAATACAATAGTTAAAGGAAATGTAGACAACATATTTGCTGACTTAGTACTAGAATCTAAGCAGTTAACAGTGGATGGACATAATATAACTAACTTAATATTAGACGGACAAATAAATAAAGATGGTCTTAATATAAACCAAGGATATTTGGAATACCAAAACAATCCAATATTAATTGAAGGATTTGCTAAATTCAAACCATTAGACTATACATTCAACATAGTAGCACAAAACTTTAATTTGGAATTCTTAAACATTTACCCTAACATTTCAAATGCAACGGGTATTGCAAATGTTAACTTTAGTGCAAGAAAAGGTGTAGCTAAAGGTGATATAGATATAAAGAACTTTGGAATTAAAACTGGAGAAGTTGATATTAATAATCTAAATGTTAATATTAACATGACAGGTAAAGATGTATATGTAAATGAATTTAATGGTAATATTAATGGAGGAACAGCCGAAGTTAAAGGTGAATTTACAATTCCAGATATTCCAGACAATGTATCAGGATTAGACAATATCAGCATAGGTAGAATGAATCTAGATATGTTAGTAGATCATGTAAGACTCCCTATAAGCGGAAACGATATTGTTACATCTGCAAACTTATCACTAAAAGGTGAACAATTAGATGGTAATGTACAGATAAATAGTGCTAAAATTGAAGACTTATCATTTGTTAATAAGTTTAATAGTAAAAAAACTAAGAAAGATGAAAATATCTTAACCAAAAAATTGAATATTATACTCAATAATATATTAAGAAGATATGTTGTTAATATAAATATCGATATGGATGAACCAGTAATAGTAGATGTACCATCATATCTTGTATTAAAAGATATTTATGGAGAAATACAAGGAAGTGCAACACTAACTATTGCAAATGGTATTCCAACAATAATAGGATCATTTAATACTTCAGACGGTAAGTTCACATTGAATAACAGTGAATTTTCTGTAGAAGTTCTAGATGTAACTATGGATGATAGAGATGAAGGTATAGATCCATTAATAAATCTTAGAGCAGTGACAGTAATTAATGGTGAAACAGTAGAAATTATTGCAAATTCTAACTTAAGTAATTTGAAGATAGACTTTAGATCACAAACGAATAAGTCTAGAAGCGAAATACTATCACTATTAGCATTTAAGGGTATAAAATTTGATAAGCATTCTATAGGTAACGTAAGTTCTAATGTAGTTAATATTGCTGCAGAAACAGCAGTTAATCAATTCATATCTAAATTTACAAATAAGATAGGAAGAAAGATAGGATTAACTAAGTTCGATATAGGAACAAACATTGGAAATAAGGACAAGATAGGATTTAGAAACTTAGGAGAAACAGCAGCACTTAACCTACACCTACAAGGTAAGATAGCAAAGAAAAAGAACATATATTGGAATACTAAGTTTAGCATACCATTTAATACTAATAAAAATAACTTCAAATATGATGTAAATATGTCATATAATCTAGGAGACGGATTGGGAGCAAATGTAGGTATAAAATCTAATGATTTAGATAGAAATGATAGAGCTAACAACAATATTAATTTCTATACTGGAGTAAATTATTCAAATAAATTTAATAATCTAGGTGAGTTTTTTGAAAAGATAAATAATAGATTCGAAAAGCGTGAAAAGTTGATACAAGATAAAAAGCAAATTAAAAAATAGAAAGGACAAGTATGAAGAACAAGATTAAAGTAGCCTCATTATTAGGAGCTGTATTAGTTTCAACAACTTCATTGGCAACAAAGGTCAATAATATTGAAGTAAAGAATTTAAAAGAATTGCCAAAGGAATTTATACTTCAAAATTTACCAGTTAGACAAGGTAGTGAATACACTAATATGACATTAGGTGAAATTCACAAATCACTTGCAAGTACTAATCTACTAGATGGTATAAAGATTAAACCTATAGAACACAAGGGGAATGACACAGTAGATTTAGTAATAGAAGTAGAAGAAAAAGAACATGCAATGGATGCATTACAACAACAACAAATGGTAGAAGCAGCATCAAGAAGAACAGACTTTAAAGTTAATAGTGTTAAAGTTGCAAATTTAAAACATGTTAATATTAATAACATTTTAAACGCATCAAGATTAAGAGTAGGTGATTACTTCACTCCAATAACTGTAAGTGAATTAGCACAAGCAATAGTAAATACAGGATATTTTGAAAGTGTAGTACCTACTGTTACTAGAAATGCAAAGAATAAGACAGTTGATATTACATTAACTGTAAAAGAAAATCCTATTGTTAAAAGTGTAGACTTAGAAGGTGTAACAGTATTTAACAATGAACAAGTAAAAGAATTTGCAGGTATAAAGGAAGGTAAAGTACTAAATATATTAGCATTACAACCAGAAGTAAGTCCAATACTACAATTATACAAACAAAATGGATTAGTAGCAGCAAGAATAGAAAAAGCTACTGCAACACCAGATGGACGTGTAACTATACTAGTTTCTGAAGGTAAAGTATCAGACATATTATACAAGAAAAAGATAGAATTTGAAGATAATGTTAGAATATCTAAGAACAAAGTAGTTTTAAAGACAAAACCATATATCTTTGAAAGAATGACAAATATAAAGAAGGGTGAATTAATTACAGATGCTAAAATTGGTTCAACAATTAAAGAATTCTACAGAACTGGGCTATATAGTTCAATAGAACCAAGAATAACTAGTGATCCTAATAATCCAAATAACAAGATTTTAACATTCCTAGTTGAAGAAAGACCAACAACTTCAATTAATGGACAAGTTGCTTATGAAACAAAAGAAGGATTTACAGGAGGACTTACATTATCAGATAAGAACTTCTTAGGTAGACAACAAGATGTATCAATATCAGCAAACTTTGGTACAAGAGGAAACTATGATTTAAATGCATCATTCTTTGACCCATGGATAAAAGGAACTGATAGATTACAATTAGGTGCAAACGTATTCTTCAAGAGAACAAAAGAAAAACATAAAGAATTAACTAAGGATGGACAATTTGTATTTGTAGATAAAAAAATTGAAAATGATGTTCCATACCAAATAGTTAATGTACTAAATCCTTCAGGATCATACATATATGGTGGAAGCTTAACATTAGGAAAAGGATTTAAACACAACATTTTTGCAACAGTAAAACCTAGATTATTTGGAATAAAGACATATAACGGTGAAGGTATTACTAAAGAAGATAAGAAAGGTAACCCTCAATTATTAGTTGACTACACATTAGGATCAGTAACATTAGGTCTTTCATACGATACAAGAGACGATATGTACATACCTAAAAACGGTCTATACATCACAGGTACAGCAGAATTAGGATACATCTTTAGAGAAAAGAGCTTAAAGAATGAATACTTATATAATTTAAGAACAGTTAACTTAAAGAAAGCTTATACTGATTATAAAGATGCATTAAAAGCTTTAGGAATTGGAAATGAAAATACTACTACAGGTGGTACTGCAAGTGGTAATGCACAAGCACCAGCAACACCAGTAGCAATTACTGAACGTTCAGCAACAGGGGGAAAACCATCTATTATTCAACCCTCAGCTAAAAAGACAGAATTAGATACTTTAGGTGATGAATTAAAAGCAGCATATGATGCTAAAAAAGCAGCTGAAAGTGGTACAGATGCAGGTGCAAAGAAAGCTGCTACTGAAAAGTATGATAAGGCTTTAGAAAAATATAATGCAAAATATTTTGAAGGTAAATTACCTAGCCTAGATGAAAAACATATTAATCCAGAAAATAGATTAAAACCAAGACCATTCTATATCTTAAACTTAGATGCAAGAGCTTATCATAAAGTATTTAAAGATAAGAACTCAATGGCATATAGAGTGACATTAGGTTATGCAAGTAAGGGAACTCCTGAAAATATGCTATTCCATACATCAGATGGAACAATATTAAGAGGATATCCAGATAAATTAGCAAGTATTTTAGCTACTGCAACTATAGAAAATAGAACATACATAAATGACTATGTTCAATTAGTAGCATTTGCTGAAGTTGGTATACATAATAATTCGTTATCTGATAAACAAGGTGCAGTATTCTATAAAGAAAATGAAGGAAGATACGCAGGGCTTAGAAAATATGAAGGCTTTAAAGAAATGTTCACTAAAGAACATGTTAAGGCAGATATAGGTATAGGTGCAAGATTAACAACACCTTTAGGTGTAATCAGATTAGATTATGCATGGCCATTAATAAAGCATGATGATGGTGAAAAGAAAGAACCTAAAAAAGGCTTTGATTTAGGTGGAAAATTCTCATTTGGATTTGGTCAAACATTTTAATATAGGGACTAGCATAGCTAGTCCTTATACACATAAGGAGAAGTAAATGAAAAAATTAATATTTTTAATATTAATCTTATTAACAACAATAGGGTGTGGTTTAACACCAGAAAAAACAGTTGAAACATTTTTAACTGATGTAAAGGAAAAAAAGGTTGATAAAGCTATGGAATTATCAAACAATCCAGACTTTGTTAAGAATCTAGAACATAATTTTAGCAATGATATGCAAAAAATGTTCTTTAATACATTGTATTCTAATTTAGAGTTTAAAGTTTTAAATTCAGTAAAACAGCAAGATAAGAGTATAATTGTAAATGTTGAAATAGTGAATATAGATGTACAAGATCTATTACTAAAAGTATTTCAAAGTTCATTACAAAAAACATTTAATGGGCAAAAAGATGTAAATATTGAAAAAGAAATTCTAAGTGTCTTATCTAGTGGGAACTTTAAAAAGAATAAGGTTGTAGATCAATATGTTCTAGTAAGAAAAGGTAGAAAATACAAAGTTGATGTTACATCAAAAAATATAGACAATATATTTGGGGGATATTATTCTTCAATAGCTAATATATCAAATATAGGTAGGTAAAAATGAAATCTAATATTTTAATAGGAATAAGTAAAAACGTAAGATTTGCCATAGCAGATACTACAGAAATATCAAAAGAGGCAGTAGAAAATAGTGAATATGATGGCATACTATGCACATCAGAACTAGCCTTACTTAATATTATTTCAATATTATCAAGTAATATTAAGTCAAAGGAAGGTAAGATATCACTTGTATTGAAAGCTGATGGACTTTTAGGTAAGGCACACGCAAGAGCAAGAATAGATGGACGTGTCATATCTAGTAATGAGGTAGATGCAGATAAAATTGAAAAACTAAATGAGTGCAAAGACTTAGATGAGTTTAAGAAGATATACAGAATAGGTAAAGGTGTACTAAGATTTGAAACAGATTTAGGTTTAAAGAGTCCATATTATACAGAGATAGATATAGATGATACAAAGAACATAGAAGATGCACTAAGCGAATACTATATCAAATCAGAACAATTAAAAACTATTATCAAAACAGGTATAAAGTACACTGAGGGTAATAGCATATTGAAAACTGGTGCAATATTCATACAAGCTCTACCAGATTGTAGTGATGAAGTATTTGATAAATATGTTAAGAGAATAAAAGAAATTTATGGAATACAAGAACTATTAGCACATGATTTTAGTTTGGAAAAGGTATTAAAATTAATATGCGAGGATATAGAGGAGTATAAGGTACTTGAAGAAAGAGAATTAAGCTTTAAATGTGATTGTTCAAGGGAATACTGTTTAGATGTAATAAAAAGAGTTTATACTAAAAAAGAAATACAAGATATTATACAAAAAGATGGGTATATAGAAACAGTATGTAATTTTTGTAATGCGGCATATAGATTTAAAGAAGTTGATTAATTATGGATAAAATTGAAGTAGCAAAAGTACAAGATGTAGATATATTAAAAATATATGGCAAGGCAACTATGAAGAATAGTCAGGCTATAGCTGATCTTATGGATAAAATGAATAAGACACCAATATTAGATTTAAGTGAAACTACCTATGTAGATAGTACATTTTTAGGGTTAATAGCAAAGTATACAATGCTATTTAAAAAGAAAAATGATGAATTTATTACAATATTAAAACCTACAGAAGAAGTACTAACTTGTCTTAGAAGAACAGGAATATTAAAGTTTTTAATAGTAGTGGATAAGACTTTAAAGATAAGTGGTAAAGAAGTTAATGTAGAGAAGATAGACAACAAGAAACTAGCAAAACATATATTAGAACTACATGAAATTTTAATGAATTTAAATGAAGAAAATAGAAAAGAATTTTCTAGGGTTGTAGAGCTAATGAGAAAAGGAGTTGAAAAATGAGAATTTGCATTATTTACGCTGGTATATCAACTGAAAGAGAAATATCAATAAAAACTGCAGAGCAAATAATGAAAAGTTTGGATAAAGATAAATATGATATTTGTGAATTAAAAATAGATAAAACAGAAGATATATTTAAAATTAAGGATATGAATGTTGACTTAGCCTTTATTGCACTACATGGTAAATTTGGAGAAGATGGAAGAGTGCAAGCAATATTAGAAGCAATGAATATTAGATACACAGGGCCTGGAGTTTTAGCAAGTGGTATATGCATGGATAAAGATATTGCAAAAAGAGTGTTAAGTACATATGGTATTAGAACTGCTAAGTGGTGGACTATTAGAAAAGGAGAAGAGTTTACATATCCAAAGGAATACGAAAAGCTAATAGTTAAACCTAATAGTGGTGGTTCAAGTATAGGTGTTCACTTTATATCCAACCAACAAGAATTAGATGAAGCATTAAAAGACATATTTACTATGGATGATGAAGCAATAATGGAAGAAGTAATAGAGGGAGATGAAGTGTCTGTCCCTATAATAGACGGTGTTGCTTATCCTCCTATAAAAATAGAGGCACTAAAAGGAACATATTTTGATTATACATCAAAGTATAGTGATGGTGGTGCAAGAGAATATGTCACAAAATTTAGTGATAATTTAGAAAAAGAATTAAAAGAATTTACAGAAAAAGCATACTATGCAGCAAAGTGTAAGGGATATTCAAGGGTAGACTTTTTAGTGCGTGATGATAAGGCGTATTTCATGGAAGTTAATACATTACCAGGGATGACAGCTACAAGTCTATTACCAAAAAGTTTAGCATCAGTTGGAATAGGTTATAGGGAAACACTTGAGTTGTTAATAAGAGCAAGTTTAGGTGAATAAATGAGAAAATTAAAATATATGATAGAATACTATGACCTGAAATATCCTTATGCAAAATATGTTGTTGTATTATTACTCTTTGCTATTTTTCTATTTAGAAACAATATATATATTGTCTCTATGCAAGTTTTAGCTTTTCTAATATCTGTAATTGCACATGAATTATCACATGGTTGTGTGGCTCTATTATTCGGTGATGATACAGCTAAAAGAGAGGGTAGATTAACATTAAATCCTTTAAAGCATATAGACCTTTATGGTCTGTTGTTACCCTTTATACTAATACTTGTTCATTCCCCTATAGTAATAGGTAGTGCTAAACCAGTACCTATTAGTTATTACAAATTAAGACCAAGAAAAGTAGGAGTATTTTTTGTAAGTATAGCAGGAATGTTTGCAAATTTAGTCTTAGCGTTTATGGGGATATTAGCCGTTAAATGGTTTGGGATAAATAATGAATTTGTGTATATGTTGGTGGTTATAAACATAGGGTTAATTGCTTTTAATATTCTACCTATACCTCCACTAGATGGTAGTAGAATTTTAAGACTATTTTTACCTAATGATTTAAAAAGAATTTATGATATGATAGAATATAATCCAATATTATCATTAGGGATAATACTATTTCTTATGCATATTGGAACTTTTGACTATATCTATCATTTGATAATAAGGTTAATAATATGAAGAATATAGAAAAAGAGGAGATTATAGAGTTTATTGAAAAGAAATCTCGGTTTATAGGCTACATAAAACCAGTTAATAGTGTAGAAGAAGCTAATAAATATATAGATAAGATAAGAAATGAACATAAAGATGCTACACATAATGTACCAGTATATAGAGTAATAGAAAATGCTCAAGAGTATTTTAAGTATAATGATGATGGAGAACCACAAGGTACAGCAGGTAAACCCATGGCAGATATATTAGAACGAAGAGATGTATACAATGTAGCTATGGTAGCTGTTAGATACTTTGGTGGCATAAAGTTAGGGGCAGGTGGATTAATTAGAAATTATGCTAGAGTTGCAAAAGAATTAATAGATCAGTGTAACCTAATAACTTATGTAGAAAAAAGGAAAATAATAATATCATTTGATTATGCAAAAAAAGGATTAATTGATAAGTACATAAAGGATAATAATATAGAGGTATTAGAACAAAGTTTTTTAGATAGAATTAATATGAAAATTCTAATACCAAAAGATAGCATGGATATTTTTAAGAGTTTAAAAGATGTAGAAATAATAGATGTGTAAGGGGGTAATATGAAAAATATTGTAGCAATAGTTGGTAGACCTAATGTTGGTAAATCGACGTTATTTAACAAATTAGTTGGCGATAGAGTGTCGATTGTAAACAATGAACCAGGTGTTACAAGGGATAGATTATATAGAAATATTGAATGGGTAGGAAATGAATTTGTATTAGTTGATACAGGTGGTTTAGAACCACATAATAATGACTTTATCATGCAAAAGATTAAAGACCAAGCATGGGTTGCAATAGACCAAGCTAATGTAGTTATCTTTTTAGTAGATGGTAAGGCTGGTATTACAGCATTAGATGAAGAAGTTGCAAATATATTAAGAAAAAAAGATAAGAATGTAATAGTAGCAGTTAATAAGATAGACAATTTTCAAAAGGAAGAAGAAAATATATTAGAATTTTATGCACTAGGATTTGAAGATGTAATAGGAATATCTGCAGAACATAAGGTTAATTTGGGAGATATGCTAGACTTAGTTGTATCAAAATTCTCAGATTTATCTAATGCATCTATAGAACAAGGTCTTAAAATCTCTGTATTAGGTAGACCTAATGCAGGTAAGTCTTCATTTGTTAATAAGCTATTAAATCAAGAAAGAAGTATAGTTAGTGATATTGCAGGAACTACAAGAGATTCAATAGATACTAATTTTAACTATATGGGTGAAAATTATACAATAATAGATACAGCAGGTATAAGAAAAAAATCAAAATTAGAAGATAGTATAGAGTATTACAGTGTACTTCGTGCAATAAAAGCAATAGATAGAGCAGATGTCTGTGTGCTTTTACTTGATGCTCATGAGTTTATAACAGAACAAGATAAAAAGGTAGCAAGCTTAATATATGAAGCAAAAAAACCTATGATAATAGCTATTAATAAGTGGGACTTAGTAGAAAAAGATAATAATTCAGTAAAAGAATTTACTGAAAAAGTAAAAAATGAGATGGCATTTATTAACTATGTACCTGTAATAACTATGTCAGCATTAACAGGTAAGAGAATATTTGAAGTTTTAAAATTAGTTAAAACTTTAAATGAAGAATATCATAAAAAGATAACAACTGGTATACTAAATCAAGTATTATCTGATATAATTACTCAAAATCCTGTTCCAACAAGAAAAGGAAGAGCAGTAAAAATTAATTATGTAACACAAGTTAGTGTGGCACCTCCAAAATTTGTATTCTTCTCAAATAATCCTGAATTAGTACACTTTTCATATAAGAGATATATAGAAAAGAAATTTAGGGAATATTTTGGATTTGAAGGTTGTCCTATAGAAATAGTGATTAATAAGAAAAGTGAGAATAAATATAAATGAGATTGGTAATACAACGTGTGGGTAGAACAAGTGTAGTGATAAATAATAGTGAAAAAAGAGAAATTGAAAAAGGCTTACTTGTTTATTTAGGCGTAAAGAAAAATGAAGACAAGAGCAAAATAGAAAAAGCAGTATCAAAACTTTTGAAGTTAAGATTTTTTGAAAATGAAGAAGGCAAATTAAAAAAAAATATACAAGATATTGACGGAAGTATAATGCTAATATCAAACTTTAGTCTTTATGCTACAGCAAAAAAAGGGACTACATTAAGTTTTGATGAAAGTGCAAATAAAGAAGAAGCAAAAGAAATATATGATATGTTTTTGGGAACCTTAAAAGAAAACTATAAAAAGGTTGTTAGTGGAGAATTTAGAACAAATATGGATATCACATCAATAAACCTTGGACCTGTTAATGTGGTACTAGACTTTTAGGAGAAAAAAATGAAGAGACGTAAATTATGTATATTTTTGATAATGCTACTAACATCACTACCAAAGATAGCGTATGGTAGTAAGTATCGTCATAGAAATATAGATGAAATGATAGAAAGAGCAAGTAGGAATAATGGTGAAGAACCAGAAAATTTCGATGAAGAATATGTGCATGATGAAGCACTTATTCGTCTTAAAACAAAAGAATTAAAGGATAAGTTAAGTAATGCATACGAACAAATTGACAACATTATCCTATATGACAGTTTGATGAATGCGTATAATAATTGGAGAGGTACACGCTATAGATGGGGTGGAGATTCAAAAGACGGTATAGACTGTTCTGCACTAACAAGAAGAGTGTATAGGGCAGTATTTAACGGCTATGAATTACCTAGAGTAAGTGTAGATCAAGTTAGAATGGGTAATATAGTTAGTCGTGAAAACTTAAAGCCAGGAGATATACTATTCTTTAGACCAAGAAATAGTGTAAATCATACGGCTGTATACTTAGGTAACTCTTTATTTATTAATGCATCATCTTCAAAAGGCGTTATTATCTCAAGTATTGAAGAACCATATTGGAATCAATACTTTAGATATGGTGTAAGAGTAAGTGCTGCAAGAAGAAGGTAATATATGAAGTTGGTTGATGCACATTGTCATCTTAATGACGAAATGTACAAAGATGATGTAGATGAGATAATAAAAGAAGTAGAAAAAGAAATGGAATTTATCGTATGTTCTGGATGGGATTACAACAGTTCCTTAGAAGCCGTTAAAATGGCTAATAATCATAAAAATATATATGCAAGTATAGGATTTCACCCAACAGATATTAGTACGATGAATAAAGAAAAATTAGCTACATTAGAAAAGATAGCAAAAGAGAATAAGAAGGTAGTAGGTATAGGTGAAATAGGCCTAGACTATTATTGGATGAAAGACCCTAAAGAAGTCCAAATAGAAGGATTTAGAGAACAAATTGAAATGATTAGAAGGGTTAATAAGCCTATAATCATACACACAAGAGATGCACTGAATGATACAATAAATATATTAAGTGAGTACAAGGATGTTGGTGGATTATTACACTGTTATCCAGGTTCATATGAAGCAGTTCTTCCTATACTTGATAGATATTACGTAAATGTAGGTGGTACATTAACCTTTAAAAACAATAGGAAGACAAAAGAACTAGTTGAAAAATTACCTATAGAAAAGTTGATTTTAGAAACTGATAGTCCTTATTTAACACCTACACCATTTAGAGGCAAGAGAAATAAGCCGACAATGGTTAGTTATGTTGCACTAGAAGTTGCAAGAATAAAAAATATTTCTTATGAAGAAGTAGTTGATATTACTACAAAAAATGCTATAATAGCATATAATATGGAGAATATATGGGACTTGGAATAGACATAGTAGAGGTTGAGAGAATAAAAAAAGCAATAGAAACAACCAAAGGTTTTAGAGAAAAAGTTTTTACAGCAAATGAAATCAGTTATTGCGAAAAAAGAAAAAATAAATATGAAAATTATGCAGGAAGATTTGCAGCTAAGGAAGCCTTAGTAAAAGCACTAGGGCAAGGATTTACTAAGTATTCGTTTTTAGATATAGAAATAACTAATGATGCATTAGGTAAGCCTACAATAAACTTTAAAGATAAAAAAATAGATGTAAGTATTTCTCATGAGAAACATTATGCAGTAGCGATGGTAATAATTGAAGAGGAGTGATATATGGTAACGATACATCTTGATATGATACAATCTATAGGGTTGGCGATAATTTTGCTTTTAATAGGGCGTAAATGTAGAAAAAAGATAAAATTCTTGGATAAATTTTGTATACCTTCACCAGTAGTTGGAGGGTTACTATTTGCAATATTAACACTTATACTTAAAGAACTGAATATACTACAGTTTAAGTTTGATGATATACTGCAAAACTTCTTTATGACAATGTTCTTTACTAGTGTAGGATTCAACGCTAGTTTAAAGGTGTTAAAAAAAGGTGGAGTACAAGTATTAGTATTTTTAATAGTAGCCGTCGGGTTAATAGTTATACAAAATATAGTTTCAGTGGTATTAGCTACCAATTTAGGCTTATCTAAGAGTATAGCACTTATGGCAGGATCAACAGCCTTAACAGGTGGTCATGGTACAGCAGCTGCAATATCACAGTCTATACAAGATCCAGTAGCAAAAACAGTTGCAATAGCAGCAGCTACATTTGGATTAGTAGCAGGTTCTATGATAGGAGGACCAATAGCACGTGGTTTAATAGAAAAACATTCATTATTGGAAAAATACTCACCAATAGATGGTACTGAAAATGTTGAACATGATGAAACTTTCTTTGATCAAAAAGAAAGTATATTAAATGGTGAAAAATTTGCTAGGGCATTTTTTACAATATTACTTGCAATGGCAATAGGTACATTATTTAATATGTTCTTCAAGTACATAGGTTTAAAAAAGCTACCATACTATTTAGGACCTATGATAGTAGCAGCAATTATTAGAAATGTTACAGATATATTTGACGCATTCGTAAATTCTCCTATGGAGGAAATAAAGATAGTTGAAAATGTATCACTAAACTTATTTTTATCAATGGCCCTGATGTCACTTAGACTATGGGAATTACTAGGTATAGCAATACCAGTTATAGTTTTACTAGTAGTTCAAACATTGATAACAGCAATATACACAAGATATATTACATTTAATGTAATGGGGGCAAATTATGATGCTGCAGTTATAGTTGCAGGTCACTGTGGATTCGGATTAGGTGCAACACCTAATGGTATAACTAATATGGAAACAATTTGTGAAAAGTATCAATATTCAAAACTTGCCTTCTTTACCGTTCCTATAGTTGGGGCATTGTTTATAGATTTCTTCAATGTAGGAATAATTACTTTATTTATTTCAAGATTTAGTTAGGAGTTTATTTATGAGAGATATAAAAAAGAGCATTATATTAGGATTCGGATTATTCGCTATGTTTTTTGGAGCAGGTAATACACTATTACCAAGTTATATAGGAATAAGGGTAGGTGGAGCATTTCCACTTTCGGTACTAGGATTTGTTTTGACAGGTGTAGGTTTACCATTGTTAGGATTATTAGTAGTAATTAGAAATGAAGGGGATTATCATAAAATATTTGAACCTATGGGAGAAGTCTTCTTTAAGATATATTTGTTTGTATCATTTCTATTAATCGGGCCTATAATTGCTATGCCAAGATTAGCAGCTACAAGCTATGAAATGGGAGTATTACCAGTATTTCCTAATGCAAATAAGCTAATTATTACATTTGTATTTTTTGCAATATGCTTATTATGTTCAATTAACAAATCAAAAGTTGTAGAAATAATAGGAAGATATTTAACACCATTACTAATAATTATGTTAGTAATATTAATAATAGTAGGAATAGTAGGTCCTAAGGTAGATGCAAGAAGCACAGAAGTTAGTATGCCGTTTATATACTCATTCTTAGAAGGATACAATACACTAGATGCTGTAGCATCAATAGTATTTGCAAAATTAATTTATGATACTGTTAAAAACGAAAAAAATCGTATGGGTATTTCAGTTAAAGCAAGTATAGTTGCTGCAATTTGTTTGACAGTAGTTTATGCAGGATTAGTTTATTTAGGTAATAGAATACCTGTAGCAGATGGGCTAAATCTTTCAAGATCTGAATTAATAATGAATATTACAAATAAGTTATTAGGTAAATTAGGTATATATGCCTTGATTATAATAATAATACTTGCATGTGTTACAACAGCTATAGGACTAATATCATCAGTAAGTAACTTCTTTAATGAATTAAGTAAAAATAAGCTTGGATATAATAGAATAGCAATAATAATAACATTTGTGTCATTCTTAATAGCACAATTAGGAGTAGATGATATAATTAATTTATCTGTACCAGTACTTTGTGTATTTTATCCAGTTTTAATAATAATTTTAATTTTAAATGTGTTTAAAGGTAAGATAATAACAAATAAGATTATACGTATTAGTACATATTTAGTACTTATATTAGCTATAATCTACCAATTAAAAAACTTTATATAAAGTGAGGTAATATGGACCGTAATGTTTTAAAGAAAAAAAACGAAGTAATATTAAAGAGCACTAGATTATTCTACTACCAAGGTTATGTTAATACAGGTATAAGTGAAATACTTAAGGTATGTAATATACCTAAGGGATCATTTTATTACTATTTTAAGAATAAAGAAGACTTATTAAATCAAGTAATAGACTTGCATATTAAAAACCTTATTAGTGTCTTTGATGAAATTGTAGATGATTTATCTATGGTAAAGCTTAGAAGTTTTTTCTTTAAATACTTTAGCAATGTTTTAGACAATGACTGCCATGGTGGTAGTTTATTGGGTAATCTTGCTATAGAAATGTCTGATATTAATAATGATGTAAGAGAAAGAATAAATGATGGCTATGGTAAACTAGAGGTTAGACTTATGATCTTTTTACAAATGATGTATAATTCTAACCCTAGATACAAGCATATTAAACCAGAAATATATTCTAAGATACTTATTAACCAAATGGAAGGAACTATGCTTAAATTAAAAGCAAGTAAGGATGATAAGGAAATAGATACATTCTTTCAATTATTTGACTATATTATGTATAAAAATGAATTAAAATAATTAAATATTGCATTTTATCATGTGATATGTTACAATGCATAGGTAAGTTAATTTGCTTGTAATAAAGTAATTAATATGGTATAATAAAAATCTAGTAATATTATTAGGAGGTGCAAAATGCAAGTTTGTGAAGTTTTTGGAAAGAAAACAAGTCATGGTAACTTAGTCAGCCACTCACATAGAGCAACAAAGAGAATTTGGAGACCAAATTTACAAGTAATGACTTTAGTTATTAATGGTAAAGAAGTTAAAGTTAGAGTTTGCACAAAAGCTATGAAGACTTTAAAAGGTAAAAATTCTGATCAAGTTAGAAAAATATTAATGAAGAATAAGGAAAATCTAAGTTCTAGATTATCTAAAGTCTTATTTTCAGAAGCAGAGTAATCTAGCTTATTGACTCTGTTTCTATTAAAGGAAAGCTGGATTAAATAAGTCCAGCTTTTTTTAGACTTGTAAATACGCACAACACTTTTAGCTTAAGGAAAATTTATAAAAATTAAGAGAAATTTAAAAAAAATTCAATAAATAATTGCCTTTTTATAAAAAATAGGGTAAAATATCTATAATGAAAAGAAAGGAGTTTTATCCATGAACAAGAAAGAATTCGTTACTGCATATGCAGGAAAAATTGGAGAAACTAAGAAGAAATCAGAAGAATTAATTAATGATTTTCTTGATTTAGTAGAAGCAAGCTTAGTAGAAGGTAAAGAAGTTCAATTTATTGGATGGGGAACTTTCTATGTAAAAGAAATGCCAGAAAGAAATGGAGTTAACCCTGCAACTGGAGCAAAAATTAAAATTGGTGCTAAAAAAGTTGTTAAATTCAAAACTGGTAAGAAATTAGCAGAAGTAGTTAAGTAAAAAAACAGAGTAAATACTCTGTTTTTTTTAAAACTAAAATTCTATTTTACTCATTTCATCATCAAAGAATAGAGCCTTACAACTATTTTCATTTAGGAACAATAGTTTCTTATACGCCTCATCATAAACTTGTATAGCTGAATTTTTAAATATGTATGATTGTATATATTTAGATATTGAATCTATATCTAATACTGAGTTTACTTCTAAAAGGCTATATTCGCTCAAATTACAATCCTTAGCCACTATATCAATAACCTCATCTAAACTTGCTATACCATCAACAAGACCTAACTTTTTAGCTTCATCACCTAGCCATATACGACCACCAGCTATAGGTTCAAGCTTATCATCCGTAATATTTCTAGCTGTACTTACTCTATGCTTAAATTCAGCATATACATCATTTAAAGTATCTAATATGTGGTTTTTATCTTCATCAGTCAACTTGTAGTAAGGATTAAATATACCAGTAAATTTACCTTTAGATATTACCTCATTATTAACACTAAATTTATTTAAAGTATTTGTAAACTTAGGCATTAAACTTACAACTCCTATAGAACCTGTTATAGTTGCCTCATTAGCATATATTTTTTTAGCACTAGTTGCTATATAATATCCACCAGATGCAGCAACATCAGATAAAGAAGCGAAAATAGGTATATTGTATTTTTTAGAGAATTTTGTAATAAGCTTGTGTATCATTTCAGCTTCAAGTGCATCTCCACCAGGAGAATTAATACGTAATATTACAGCCTTAATATTTTTGTTATTAGAAATTTGATCTAATTTGTTTCTTACACTATCTTCATATATACTGAAATTAATACTGTTTTCACCACTTGATATTGGACCTTCTAGAGGTAGTATGGCTATAATATTTTGTGACTTGTAAGTACTTTTTTCTTTTAATATGTCAGTGATACTAATTGTATTATCATCATTTGACTGTATACTGTCTAAGAAGTCATCAAAATCTTGTATATTATCAATTAAGCCATAATCTTTTGCAGTATATGGACTGATTAAATCATATTTACCTTCTAATATGTTTTTACTTAAAATATTCTCATCAATTTTTCTATTTTTAGAAACAGTGCTAACAAATTTATCTAATCTATTATCTAGTATTCTTGTACTATCTTCTTTTAATTCACTAGACATTTTATTTGAATAAAAGTTTTCACCATATGATTTATGTGTTCCAACATGAATAGCTTGTACATTAACACCGAACTTATCAAAAATATCTTTGAAGTATAGGCTATTTGCGTAATATCCGTTTATAGACAATCTAGCATTCAATGTGTTAGGCATTATTATCTCATCAGCATAACTAGCTAGCTTGTAATTATTCTTATTAATATTTGAACCATAAGCATATATTTTCTTTTTTGACATAGGATACTTATCAAGTATCTTACCTAATTCTTCTGTTTGTGAGGGAGTAATATCAATATTATCAAGATTTAATATTATTCCTTTAAGATTTTTGTTTAATCGTAACTTATCTACTTTTTCTATTACATTACTAAATGTATATGTTTTATCCTTAAAAAAACCTGTATTATTGTATTTATCATCAGAAATGTCATTAAGAGATAGAGTAACATAGCTATATGACTTACTAATCTTACTACTATCTTTTGAAAATGACACACATATGATGACAATAATTGGGATTATTAATATTACATAAAGTATTTTTAAGTTGAAATATATAAATTTCAAGAGATATTTAAGTATATTTTTTATCATTCTATAACGCCTCCTCCTATAAGTTTCATATTGTAAAATATGACTAAATGTTGTCCTTTTGCATTTTGTGCATTTTTTTCTTCATATTTAAAATATATATCATTATCGTGTAATATTAATTTTCCATAAAATCCTTTAGAAGAGAATCTTGGTTTTGCAAAAAGCCGTTTACCGACTACATTTTCAAGTTTTTCATGGAAGATATAGTTAGAAATTTTAACTGTATCTGTCATAAGCTTATCATAATTACCCAATACTATCTCATTCTTATCTGCTCTAATTTCTAGAATGAATATGGGATAAGGTAGCTTAATACCTAAATGTCTTCTTTGACCTATGGTATATAGTTGATATCCCTTATGTTGTCCAAGAATTTCTCCAGTTTCTGAAACAAAGTTTCCAGGTTTGGGATGTAAATTCTTTTCTAAAAAAGGTATATATCCATCTTGTGCAAAACATATACCAGTACTATCTTTTTTATCGTGTGTGATTATGCCATTTTCCTTTGCTATTTGTCTTACATCTTTTTTATTCATACTAGCAAGTGGGAATAGCATCATTGATAAGTCTTTTTTTGTTAATCTATAAAGCATATAGCTTTGATCTTTGATATAGTCTACATATTCTAAGAAACCATCTTCAGTTTTTACAGCATAATGACCTGTTGCAACATAATCAAAATTAAGCTCATTGGCTAAATCAAGTAATTTTCTTATCTTTATCTTTTCATTACAGATTACACAAGGATTAGGTGTTATACCTTTTTTGTAATCTTCTATGAAAGTTTTAATTACTTCTTTTTCAAATTCTTTTTCTACATTAATTACATAATGCGGTATACCTAATGAATAACAGACAATTCTAGCGTCATTAATATCATCTAATGAGCAACATGTTTTGTTCTTACTTGTACTGAATTCATCAGATAAATGTTTAATACTTACACCTATAACCTCGTAACCTTGTTGTTTTAATAATAAAGCAGCGACAGAACTATCTATGCCACCGCTCATACCTACAATAACTTTTTTCATGATAATATTACTCTTAATATTAAAGGAGCTACTAGTATGACATATAGACCTGTAAGACCTATAGAAAGACCAGCCATAGCACCTATTTCTTTATCCATCTCTATAGCCTTACTTGTACCAACAGCATGTGCTGCAGAACCAAGACTTACACCTATTGCAACTTTATCATCAACATTTAGCATCTTATACAAGCTAGGTCCTAATGTTGCACCAGTAATACCTGTAACTATTACTAATATTACTGTTATAGGTATAATCCCATGGACATTTTCTGCTAAACCTACAGCAATGGCTGTAGTAACAGATTTTGGCATAAATGAAGCTATAATCTCTGGTTTATACGCAAATAACTTACAAACATATCCAACAACTATACAATTGATAGTATTCCCTACAATAATCCCTGTAAGTATAGAAACAAAATGTTTTTTCAATAAGTGCAAGTTCTTATGTAATGGAATAGCAAGAGCAACTGTTGCTGGTGTTATTAATGTTGTAAATATTGAACCCCCTATGTTGTATGTATCATAAGGTATTTTAAATACTTTTAATATCCCTATTATCAAAAGTATTGAAATTAAAATTGGATTTAATAATGATGAATTTGTTTTAGTGAATAGCTTTACAGCTAGTACATAGACTAGTATAGTAAGCATAATACCGAACATTTGGTTGTTTATTAATATATTAAGCATCTTCATCTCCTTCAAATTTTTGTTTAACAATTTCCACTATTTTAACTGTGATAATAAGTGAAAATATAGTAGTAAATATTGCGATAACAAAGAAACTTAACCATATTTCTTTTATAAAATTAAATTTAACCATTATTCCAACACCTGCTGGCACAAACAATATTCCTAAATTTTCTAATAAAAATTCTCCAACTTTTTCTATCTTTTTCATCTTAAGTATATTAAATTCTAAAAATGCAAATAGTATTAGCATTCCTATAACACTTCCAGGAATAGGAAGTTTTAAACCTTTTGAAAATAGTTCCCCTATAAGCGAGAAAATTAAAATATACATTATCTCCTTATACACATTCATTTTTTCTAATCATCCCCCATCAAAACTGTATCTACTGCGTTTATTAATTCAGAAGTAGTAAATGGTTTACATAGGCATGCCTTTGCACCACTTTCTAAACCTTCTGCAATGTAAACATTTAAAAACATCATAGAACTACAAATTATTATCTTTGCATTCTTATCGAAGTCTAATATCTTCTTTATACATCCAAAGCCATCTAGTATGGGCATATTAATATCCATTGTAACTAGTGTTGGCTTATACTCAACATATTTTTCATAACCTACAAGGCCATTTTCTGCTTCTATAACCTTAAAATTATACTCTTCCAATATGTTTTTAATAATTTGTCTAAAATATTGACTGTCGTCAACTACTAAAGCTACTTTCATATTTTAAAGACCTCTTCTATTTTTCTTGCAACAGCATTAGTATCACTGTCTTCAAGTACTTCTTTATCTTTAAGCAATTCTTTTAATTCATCTAGTGCATTACCCATAACAAAGCTATTAGGATACTGCTTTAACATGATATAGTCATTTAAACCATCACCAAATGCTAAAACTTCATCAGGATTAATACCATCTTTTCTTATTAACTCTAGACTTGCCTTTGCCTTGTTTGCAGATAAATTAAATATTTCTAAAGAATTTTGACTTACAAAGTCTATATTAGCTTCTCCCCCTATATTTTCTTGTAAGACTGTACGTATTTTCTTTAAATTTTCAAATTTACCTATAAAGAATAGCTTATTGAATTCTTTTTTTCTAAAATCTTCTACAGATAATACGGTAGCACCAAAGGTTTTATCAACCCTTTTTTTTGAGTAAAACTCTTTATACTCATTAGAAACTACATACCATTCTGTACCAGAATATCCATTAATAAAGACTTCGTCTCCAAACTTTTTGTAATCTAAGTTTAAGATAAAGTCTTTACACTTTTTATTTAACGTAACTGAGAAAATTTCATTCCCTTTTTCATCTATAATTCTTGCTCCATTAGTTGTTATCAATGGCAAACTATAATCTAATTGGTCAGATATTAGTCTTGCACCTTTTTCTACACGTCCAGTCGCTATGTACAGCTTATACCCTTTTTGTAAGAATCTGTTTAAAACATCTTTAGTATAAGGACTAAGAAAATGATTTTTATCAAGCAGTGTGCCATCCAAATCAGTAACAACAGCTTTAAACATTTTATCACCCATTTCTTTTTTATTTGTAAATTATACCATGCTTAGGTGGAAAAATAAAGGTGGTTTGGTGATATTGTAGAAGCACATAATATATGATATACTAAAAGTACTTTAAAGAAGGTGTCTCACTGCCTATATCCCAAAGGTGAAATGTTAAAGAAGGTGTCTCACTACCTACATCCCAAAGGTGAAATGTTAAAGAAGGTGTCTCACTACCTATACCCCAAATGTGAAATATTAAAGTAAAAAAATGCACCCTCAAGGTGCATTTTGTATATTATTGTTTCTTAACTTCATTGTTCTTATCAAAGTGGAAGATTACGTTTGAATCTTCATATGTTTTGAATGATTTGTTAAGTTGTAAGAATTTAATAAAGCTTTCTGCATCTGGTAAGAATGTATCTTCACCACCACGTTCTTTATCAATTTTACCAAATGTTTTGTATCCGTCTTTACCTTTAGCTATATATGCGTTAGTTCCTACAGTGTACATTTTTTCTTCATTTATAGGTTCCCATTCACCAGTTTGTTCATTTTTAACTTCCATTTTAACGATTCTCTTACCGTCTTTATCCTTGTATTGGTTTGCTTCATAACGCATACCTGCAGAATAAGGGAAAGCACCAGTAGAACCACCACAAAGTGCAAATTCTAATGCGTCTTCTATAACTTGTTTAACTTCTGCACCAGACATTTTTAAAAGGTATAGAGTGTTACTGAATGGTAATAGGTTGTATGCATCATTATATGTCCAATTCTTAGGCTCTATATTCGATCTTACACCACCAGCATTTTGGATAGTCATATCTATGTGAGATTGTTTACCAAAGCTTCTCATTTGAGTTAACATAGTTTCAGCAACAAATCTTGCTGCAACTGAACCTTTAGGATTTGCTGTATTAGGTATTCTGTTATCTGAACCACCAGGCATAATATTTCCAGTAATATTACCTATAGTTTTGTCACCTAATAATTTTTTTTCTTTCATATATTTACTTAAGACAACTGCTGCTTTTTTGTCTGCTTTTGCAATAGTAAAGTACTTACTCTTAGCAAGTTCTCTTAGTATTTCTTCACGTTCTTCACCAGTAGGTATATATTTTTTACCATTTTTATCTTTTCTTTCAAAAGTTGAATCTAGGTGATAAGGTATTACAGGTGAACCTTTAATTTGTTTAACTATACCATCTTTAGTAAATTTAACATCAAGTTTACCAATAAGTTTTGAATATTCCCAACCTTCTACAACATAAACAGGTTCTCCATTAGGGCTTGTAAATTTAGTAGGGTATTCAGACATAACAGGTAGTCCAAACTTTCTCATATCATCATTACCAAATAGCCAGTGTGTATCACCAGTTACGATAATATCTATTCCAGTTACTTTTTGAGCAATTTCAAAGTTTTTAGGTGCTCCAGCGTGAGATAGAAGTATTATCTTATTTACACCTTTTCTTTTTAATATATTTGCATATTTTTGTGCAGTTTCGATTTCATCTGTAAATTTAATATCAGGACCTGGACTTGATGATTCTTTAGTCTTTTTAACTACATCTAACCCTATAATCCCAACCTTTTCATCACGTATATTTTTAATAGCATAAGGCTTCCAGTAACCTTTTAAGATACTCTTCTTATCAGGTATTACATTAGATGAGATAACAGGTATTTTTAAATAGTCTAGGAATTTTTTTAATCCTTCATTACCAGCATCAAATTCATGGTTTCCTAATGTGAAATAATCAAATTTAGTTAAATTCATCATTTCAGCATCAGCAGATCCACGGAATAATGTGAAGTAAAGTGTACCTGTGATTGCATCACCAGCATGTAAAACAAGTGGTTTTCTTGAAGAATTTTTTCTCATTTTGTTTATTTCATTAACTACTTCAGGGTATCCACCAATTTTAACTGCAGTGGGTTTACCATTTATTACAAATTTTAAATCATTTGGCTCTAAATGAGAGTGATGATCGTTAATGTGAACAATACTAAGGTTTAGTGGATAATGCTTATTTGTTGACTTAGTATTGGCAATTGAATAAGATGTTGTTAATGCTAAAAGTGGCATTAATAAAAGCGTCTTGTTCATAAAACCTCCAATAAAATTATTTACAATGTATTTGATTGTACGAATTTAGTATATCCTGTTTAGTAGAAAATTCATATTTTTCTTGTGTATCGTTATACAGGTAGGCAAAGTTATCAATAACCATGTCTTCTTTATTATCTTCTAGGGCATCTATTAATTTTGAATATTCTACCCTCATATTTTTAGAACTTGTTAGAAGCAAGATTCTTCTATGGAAAAGGGAAGAATTAGAACCTTTAATTTTTAATATGTCTTTAATTAGGTCTTTTTCATTAGAGTAGGGATAAACGTTCTTTATTCCATATTCTTTTACCAAAGAAACAATATCATTAAATGCTTCTTGGTCTTTTTGAATAAATACATTTAAATTAGGATTGATGGTTGAATTAGCTAATACGCTGACTTTTATGGCATTTTTTGCAAGAGGGAATTCTTCTTTTTTTATTCCTTTAATATCAATGTACCAACATTGTTTAGGGACTAATTGTTCAGAAGTTTTTAGTACATCAGATAGCATTTCATCAATCTTTTCCAACTTATACGCAGTTAGCTTATCTAGTGTAAATTTCTTGTTGACCTTATTAGCCTTATTAAGTGCTAATTCATTTAGTAATTTACAATTAATTGAGAATGAATTTAGTGCAAAAAATATATTTAGTAAAAGATATATTTTTTTCATTATTTTACTCCTTTCAAAAAAAGAAGATGTAATAAACATCTTCTTAAATGTTATTTAAATAAATTATTAGTACTTCCAATGTGCTTATTTGACGATCCTATTACTCCTATTTTCTTCACTAAAGAAGAACCAAGACTTATTAATCTTTCGTAACCGTAGATGTCTAAGTATAAATTATCAGTATTTAAAATTTCACGTTTAAATCTATCTTCATCAGGTAAGAATTCTCTAGAATACTTAGCTAGTCTTATCTTACCGTTTACAAATGAAGGTATACCCCAAATAGTTGCAATTCTATTAGATACTCTTCCACTAGGAGAAATTACAAATGTTGAAGTAGCAACTTCAAAGAAATGTCCATATTTATTTTCAAATCCTAAAACAGCTTGATATTTTTTATCAGCTTCTACGTTAAGAATGTAGTAAGATCCAAATCTTGATAAGTTTTCTATCTTTCTAAATAGTGTTCCATTCTTGTATAGTTGTATAGTTGCACCATCAAAAACTTCAAAATTATCCTTCAAGTGTTTGAAGGTATCTTCTCTTACTTCCCAGTAAGTATAAAGTGTTGTGATATTTTTAGGTATTAGCACAACTTGATTTGTATAGTATCTGTCAGGTAATGGAGCCTTATCAAAATACTTATCTAGGCCTTTATCATATTTAAATTTACAAAATTGTTCATTAAGATTTTCAATTTTCTTGTTGTAATTAAGATAAAGTCTTTTTAGATAACCAGGTTTTCTTCTAACTCTTACTGGTATATTGGGAATTAATTTTGTACTGGGATAATTTCTACTTGTTCTCATCGTTCCTCCTAAGATCTATGAAATTCTTTTGTAGATGTAGCATCTAAGTTCTTTTCAAATTTAACCTTATTGTGTTTTAACATATAGTATGCAGCAGTTGCTATCATTGCACCATTGTCAGTACAGTATTCCATTTTTACAGGGAAAGATATATCAACATTTGATAAGTCTTCACAAGAATAAAGTACTTCTCTTAAGTATTTATTTGCAGAAACTCCTCCAGCAATTGCTAAAGTTTTGGAATTTGTATCTTTAACAGCTTTAACTATTTTTCTTCTTAAGTGTTCTATTGCTGTTACTTGGAAAGATTTTGCAATGTTACCTACATTTATTTCAATATTTTTCATTTTACATTGATTTACATAATTTGTAACAAAAGTTTTAATACCACTAAAACTTAAATCATAATTAGGGATATTTGGTATAGGTATATCTAATGTGGCTTCTGCATTCTTAGCAGCTTTTTCTATTTCTGGTCCACCAGGATAGAAAAGACCTATTATTCTTGCAACTTTGTCGTATGCTTCACCTATAGCATCGTCTAATGTTTCACCCATTAATTTTAAATTATGATCTTCGTCCATAAGATATATACATGTATGACCACCAGATGCGGCAACAGTTATTGCTGGTAATTTAACCGTATTTTCAATAAATGTTGAATAGATATGACCTTCTAAGTGGTTTACAGGTATTAAAGGCTTATTATACTTATAGCTTAAACCTTCGGCAAAAAGTAAACCTACAAGTAAAGAACCAATTAAACCTGGTTTGTTAGTCACAGCTATATAGTCTATGTCATCCATAGTCATATTTGCTTTTTCTAAGCATTGATAAAATACGTATGTTATATTCTCTATGTGATGTCTTGAAGCTATTTCAGGAACAACGCCTCCATACAATTTATGGATAGGTATTTGAGTAGCTATAATGTTACTGTATACTTTATTTCCGTCTTCAACAATAGCTATAGAAGTTTCATCACAAGAACTTTCTATTCCTAATATCTTCATAATCTTCTCATTTCATTGTTTATATACCAAAATTATACCCTATTTACTCTTAATTTTCAACAAAAAAAAGTGCTTTAGTTTTAACTAAGGCACACGGATTGAAAAAAACATTATTATTAATATCACTACTTTTTATACCCTAAGTATAACACCCAATTCTTAGAATACGATTAGAAACACCTTATATATTCCATATAAATACAAGTTAGAACAACTTTTTTGAAAAAGTTTTTTGTATAAAAAAACTACAAGGAATTGAATCCTTGTAGTTCAAAATTATCTATGTCTTCTTCTAAATCTAGATAGTACATTTCTACGAATTTCTTTCATATCAACCTTATCTTTTAATTTTTTAGGTTTAACATTATTAACCTTAGGTTTAGATATAGTTACTTTAGGTTTAGAAACATTAGCAGTTACATTTGTTTTAACTGGTTTGTTTGTAGAAGCAGATACACTTCCTTGAGCACTTACATTAGCTGTTGCTGAAACATTTCCAACTTGAACATTAATATTAGCGTGCCCCTTACCATTAGCATCTATACTTGCAGTAGTCTTCTTACCTTTACCAGCAGAAACATTAGAGTTAGCATTTAAAGTAACTTCACCATTAACAATACTGTTTTGACCTTTAATAGTAGCAGTACCATTAGTATTAGCATTACCTTCTAACTTGTTAACACCATTAGTATTATCAGCACCAAATTTACCATCAGCACTAATAGTTACATTACCTTTGATRTGTTTGTTTTCACCTTGTACAGTAACATGACCTCTACCATCAGCTTCAACACTAGCAGTAGTCTTCTTACCTTTACCAGCAGAAACATTAGAGTTAGCATTTAAAGTAACTTCMCCATTAACAATACTGTTTTGACCTTTAATAGTAGCAGTACCATTAGTRTTAGCATTACCTTCTAACTTGTTAACACCATTAGTRTTATCAGCACCAAACTTACCATCAGCACTAATAGTTACATTACCTTTGATGTGTTTGTTTTCACCTTGTACAGTAACATGACCCTTACCATCAGCTTCAACACTAGCAGTAGTCTTCTTACCTTTACCAGCAGAAACATTAGAGTTAGCATTTAAAGTAACTTCRCCATTAACAATACTGTTTTGACCTTTAATAGTAGCAGTACCATTAGTATTAGCATTACCTTCTAACTTGTTAACACCATTAGTATTATCAGCACCAAACTTACCATCAGCACTAATAGTTACATTACCTTTGATATGTTTGTTTTCACCTTGTACAGTAACATGACCTTTACCATCAGCTTCAACACTAGCAGTAGTCTTCTTACCTTTACCAGCAGAAACATTAGAGTTAGCATTTAAAGTAACTTCACCATTAACAATACTGTTTTGAYCTTTAATAGTAGCAGTACCATTAGTATTAGCATTACCTTCTAACTTGTTAACACCATTAGTATTATCAGCACCAAATTTACCATCAGCACTAATAGTTACATTACCTTTGATATGTTTGTTTTCACCTTGTACAGTAACATGACCTTTACCATCAGCATCTATACTTGCAACAGTAGGCTTGTTAGTACCTTTTGTAATATCCATTTTTCCAGCTAGTGTAACTTCACCATTGACATTACCTTTTTGTCCTTTTATTGTTACTTCACCATTAGTATTAAAGTTACCATTAGCATCTATTTTTCCTTTTTCATTAGAAGATAAATTTCCACCAAAGCCAATGTTTACATTACCTTTTGCGTGTTTAGCATCTAGTGAAATATTAGTATTACCAGAAGCATTTGTATTTGTAGTTATTCCATCTTTAGAACCTGTTATACTATTTTCAACGTTTATTGTTGTATTACCAACATTAACTTGACCTTTTGAATGAGATTCAAGTTTAGGATTTACAAGTTTACCGTCTTTATCAACTTGTCCACCAAGATTTAAACCTATTTCTCCATTTCCATGATCACCTTTAAGTTTAGTTGAAGCTCCTACATTACCATTAGCTGTTGTGCCATCTTTTTTAGCATCAACTGCAACATTACCTTCTACTTTTACATTAACTTCTGTTTCAGAAGTTTCATTTTTCTTACCATTTACAGATATATTATTAACTTTAATTACAGTTT
This sequence comes from Sneathia vaginalis, assembly GCF_000973085.1. NCBI lineage: Bacteria > Fusobacteriati > Fusobacteriota > Fusobacteriia > Fusobacteriales > Leptotrichiaceae > Sneathia > Sneathia vaginalis. Next base: position 1,253,926 of record NZ_CP011280.1, on the reverse strand, counting down.
CATTTTTCTTACTTTCATGAGTTACATTTAAGTTAGCACCAACAGTACCTGAATTATCATTTGGGTTGTATGTACCATTTACATTTGCGGTATATTCAGTCTTTTTGTCTGTTTTGTGTTTAATATTTAAATTTTTTCCTACATTAATTTGACCAGAGTTAGCTTCTACTTTACTTCCTTGTACATTCATGTCTTTTTTAGTAGTTATATTAACTTCATTAGCTGTAATTTCAGATTTTGCATTTGTTACTTTTTTAGTTCCACTAGTAGTAGCACTTACTCCAACTGAACCTGATGTTTCGTTAGTTACTATATTATATTTTCCACCAACACTTACATTACCTTCAGTTTTGTTAGTCTTTTCAACTATGTTGCTACCATTAATATTTAAGTTTTCAGCTTCAATTGAAACCTTATTACCCTTAACTTTAGAACCATTAATGTTTACATCCTTATTAGAAGAGATTTCCACTTCTTTTGCACTAATAGTACTTTCTTTTATTGAAGTATAAAGTGCGTTAATATATTCAGGTTTGTATGAAATCATACCTTCAAGATCAACACTTATTCCTAATGTCATAGGGTCAACACCATTTGCCTTTATGTTGGCTATAGCTTTTTTGATACTTTCAGTATTTTCTTTCAATGTCTTTTTAACATCTTTATATTTCTTTATTGCACCAGGTATATTTAAAAGATATTTAGTTATATTATCTCTTTCATCAACTAATTCCTTTATTGTTCCAACTATACCTAGAGTTTTTTCTTTAAATTTAGCATTTAGTACTAATTTACATAATTGGACAGCTGCTTCATATTTTTTAACTTCAGTTTTAGAACTTATTTCTACTCCATTTTTACCTTTAATCTTTACTGACTCTTTACCTTCAACATTAGAACCTTCAATCTTAACCTTATTATCTGCAATTATTGAAATGTTTTTACCTTTTATGTTGCTTCCATTTTCAGTAGTTTCAACAGAGTTAGTAGTTTTATGTTCTACACTATATTCATTATTTGAATTAGCAGATATACCGTCTTTACCTAAATTAACACTTGCATTAACTTTTACTTTATGTATTTCACTTTCGTTGTGTTCAGTGTTTGTAGTTTTTTTACTTGTAATTTCTACATTTTCACCATGTATATTAACATTATTACCTTCAACGTCAGAACCTTCAATTTTAGTCTTCTTAGTAGCATTAATATTTACATCTTCACCTTGTATTTGTGATTTATTATTGCTTTCTTCAACCTTATGCCCTTTAGTCTTTTTGTATACTTCCATTTCTACATTAGCACTTATATCATTCTTTTGTACTCCACCAGAATAACTTCCTTGTAGATCACCTGCTAATAGATGTCTAGATGCTGTATCAGTAGTTGTAGTGTCTGTTTTACCAGATATATTAATTGAAGTACCTTCGATATTAATTTTTTTACCTTTAATTTTACTTCCAATCAAGTTAAATTCTTGATCTACTTTGGTACTTACATCACCTTTTGATAGGATAATAGAGCCTATACTCATGTTTTCTTGTTTTTTAATTTTATTGTAATTTACACCAAGAATACCATTATCTACACCTATTCTTCTATCTAATTCATGTTTAATATTAGCTGTATTAATATTAACCTTATTAGCATTAATATTAATGTTATTAGCTAGAAGTCCACTACCTTTAGTGTTTGTCTTCTTATACTCTATTTTTATATCTTTCCCAGATACAAAGCTTCCAACAGCTTGTTCTAATTTTTCATGATTTTTAATCTTTCTAAATGTTTCAGGTATATCGTAATTAGCGTTATATGTTTTTGAAATATTTTCTGCTTCAAGGTTGAAGTCATTACCTTTTAGATGAACTTTTCCATCTTTTGATTGTATGATAGAACCTTTTAATTTTAAGTTATCTACAGAAAGATCAATATCTTTATTACTTTGAATTATGCTACCAAGAATATTTTCTTTTTGCATACTTTCTTTCCCTCTATCAAAAAGAATTTCAGTTTCTTTTTTGCTTAGAATAGACATATCCTTAGCCTTTATACTAACCTTATCTGAATAAATTCCAGCATTACTTAAATTAGCTTTGTTTGTAGTAATATTAATATTACTTGCTTCTATATTTTGCCCATTGATGTTAAAGTTTTTAGAAGTAACTTGTATATTTTTACCTTTTAAAGAAATACCAGTATTCTTTTCATCAGATAAATTAACATTTTCAGCATTAATTGAAACATTATTACCAGATACTAATGACTTGTTAACTGCAGCAATTTTAGTCTTTCTAGTCTTAGAATCTGTTCTTAAATCTCTTTCATAGTCTATGTCGTATTTAAGCATATAGTATTGACGTGAATGATTTATTTTATCTATATCAGCTCTCCAGCTAACGTTTTCATATCCATCTTTTAATTCAATTTCATTTGATAAAGTGTTCTTGTTTTCAAATTTTTTAGCTTTTATACTAACCTTATCTTTACCTAATATTAATGCATCCTTATTAACCACATTTTCTTTTGCTTCTAAGTTAACATTTTCTCCTAGTATTTTAGCTTGGTCAGCTTTTGTCTTACTTACTGCAAATGCTTCAAGTACTTTTTTACCACCAGCTTCAGTAGTGTAGAAATCCCCCTTATTTACAAAACCACTATCTATTTGTTTGTTTCTTAATTCTTGTCTTTCTTCTCTACTTAAAAGAGTATATTTATCTTCTTTGTCTAGTTCATCAAGTACAGCGTTAAATTTATCGTATAAAGAAGCACCTTGTCTTACGTTCTTTTTTGTAAAATTAATATCATATACAAAACCACTTAATGTCTTTCCAGCGTTAGCTAAGAAAGTGTCACTAGGTGTCAAAGATTTGTGATATTTTTTCTTCCATTTATTATTAATATCTTCTAATGAGAATACCTTTCCATCAGGTGTTATCCACTTTATTTCATATCCACCTTTTGAAAAATCAACCTTACCTTCATTTGAAATATTTTTAGCTTTAATAGTTACATTTTTTTCAGAAGCAATAGTCCCTTTATTTGTTAATTCACCTTGTATATCTATATTTGTACTTTCTTTAGATAAAAGTTCATGTGTATCAACGTTTAAGAACTTGTTAGGTGATGAAATTGTTATCTTGTTTGAATACATTGAACCTAATTTAGATGCATCAACTTTAGCATCATTATTATTTGATCCTAAAATTACTCTAACTTCATCATTTGCCTTTATCTTACCTTCATTAATTAATTTAACAGTTAAAAGATCGATGAATTTTGAACCACTAAGACCGTTTTTAGTTATTCTAATATCTCCTTTTTCAACTGTAATGTTAAGATTGTCATCGATTTTACCAGTAGTTAATACGGCTTTTCGTATATTTTCTAATGTTAAACCGTCAACAACTAATCCATTTTCATTAGAAATATATACGTCTAATTCGCTACCACTTGCGGCTTCTAAAAGACCCTTAAGAGCTGACTTTTCAGTTCCGTTTACTTTTAATAAGGCGACTTTAGCTTCATTGCTTGATAAATTTTCATTTTTAGAAATTTTTAGTCCCTTTGACGTTACATAATCTGAGTTACTGTTATTAAGAACAGTACCATTTTTTTCAACATCGAAATGTTTAAAATAGTTTACAGATACGCCGTTTGAATTAGGTGTATCAATATCAATTACAGTAGTACCATTCATTTCTTTTACTTTTGTTTTGTTACTTTTAGTAGTGTCTACTATTGTTTTAGCCATAACCTCAGAACTTACTAAAGTAATTAAGAATAGTGCTAGTAATACTCTTCTAAATTTAGACATACGACCTCCTTATTTATTTATACCAATTTGTATTCCTAAACTTTTATTTTTCTCTTTATCTATACTATATTTTAGTTTAGCGAAAACATCTTTTATTCTCACGTCTATACCAATTCCCATACCAAGATTAATATATTTTTTTTCACCTTTTGCTACACAACCAGCTAATTGTACAAATGGTTGTAGTAGTATATCTTTTTCTGTTACAGGATACTTAAGTGTAAAACAAGTTGATAATGCGTAACTAGAGTCAGTTATATTAAGTGGTATATCATTTATACTATTTATATCTTTTGAAAACATATATCTAGAATCGTTATTATTATTCAATGAAGCAAAGACTTGCGTTATATTATCTAGATATTTTGTTTTGAAATTAGCATTTACATCAAAGGTTACAGGAAAATGCTGAGTTTTAAGCTCTTTATTATACATATATCCTAAACCAACTTTTGTTTGTAAATTAGTGTTTAAAATTGAATTTTTAAAGACATGCACATTATTATATTCCAAATTCACATCATTGTCAAAGTAAATTTTATCTTTCATTTTAATGTCAGAAACATACTCCTTGGATATATTTAATTTTGTTGAGGTTTCTAAACTTAAATTTTTTAATTTGTCTTTATACAAATCCTTGGATACAGATAAAGACACTTCATGTGAAGTGCTATTTCCATGTTCCTTTATTTTCTGTGTAGTATAGAAGTAGGATAGATCTATTACACTAGAATATATAGGCAAAGAGTAGCTAAGTCCTACATATTTACTTTTATTTAAAATACTAAAATTAGTTGAGAATTTATCATTCAAGTAAAAAGGTTGTAGTATTGATAAGTTTACATTGTATTTAAATTTGTCTGTATATGAGGCAACAACTCCGAATTTAAGCTTTCTTTTTACAGTATTATTAACGATAATATCAGAATAAAAATCTTTGTTTGGAGTCTTTCTTATCTCTATCTTTATATCATTATTCTCTAATCTTTCATACTCAGATACTATTTTATCTATATCAGATATATTAAGTATCTTACCTTCTAAACTTTCTAAACCTAGTAACTTCTTTTTAATATCAGCATTGGCTTCTTTTAAAATCACCTTATTAATATATCCAGGTTTTACGCATATTTCACCATTAACTTGTGTTATTTGTGAACTCACATATCCCTTGTTTAGCATTTCAAGAGTTAATTTATTTAATTCTCTTTTTAAATCTTCTTCATTTTCAAAAGAAAGATATTTTTCATCTAAAATATTGTATTTATCACTAATCAATATATTTTTTGCTGACAAAATATATGGGAATAGCAAGAAAAGTAGTATTTTTTTCATATTTCTCCTTTCTGGATAATATATTATATACTAAAAAAGCATAAAAAAAGTGCTTTAGCTTTAACTAAGGCACACGGATTGAAAAAAACATTATTATTAACTACTATTATTCTTATTTATACATAAAGTATATCACGCAAATCTTAGAATACGATTAGAAACGCCTTATATATTTCATATAAATAAAAAAAGATAGGAGTTTTTTCCCCCTATCCTACAAATATTAATTCTCTTGGTGATTTAGTTATTCTTTCATGACCATCTTTAGTTATTAATATATCGTCTTCTATTCTAACACCACAGAAGTTTTCAATATATATACCAGGTTCTACAGTCATAACCATGTTTTCTTGTAATTTGTCATCACAAGCTCTTGAACAGTAAGGAGGTTCGTGAACTTCTAAACCAAAGCTATGTCCTAAGCTATGTCCAAAGTATTTATCCATGTCTCCATTTTTCTTGAAGTAATCTCTAACAGCATATTCTACACTTGAACCAATTACTCCAGGTTTAAGCATTTCTATACCCATGCTTTGTCCTTCATATACTAAGTCATATATTCTCTTTTGTTCACTAGATATTTTATCCTTGTCACCGAAGAATATTGTTCTTGTCATATCTGATGCATATCCATTATACAAACAACCAAAGTCCATAGTTATGAATTCATTACGTTGTATCTTTTTGTCACTTGCTACACCATGTGGCATAGATGATCTATGACCACTAGCAACTATTGTTTCAAAGGATTTATCTTCAGCACCATTTAGTCTTTGTATATATTCTAAGTGGGCAGCAATTTCTTTTTCAGTAATTCCTTCTTTTATGATTTTTAAAGTTTCACTAAATGCTATGTCAGTTATACTTGCAGCTTTTTTCAAATATTCAATTTCTTTTTGACTCTTTATTTGTCTTGCATTTAACATTTCATTACCAGCTGGAACTAATTCTACATTTGGTAGAGCTTTAGAATACATTTGATAATCACTGTATGACATAGATAAATCATCAAATCCTAGTCTTTTAACATTATGTTTTTCTACACCTTCAATAATATTGTCTATTGCTCTTCTTTCAATACGAACAAAAGTAAATCCATAAGGTTTAGTTTGCAAAGTTGCTTGTTCTATATATCTAAAGTCAGAATAGAAATATTTTTTTTCCTTAGTTATTAGTGCTTGTCCAGTAGTTCCTGTGAACCCTGTGAAATATCTTTTGTTGTAATAATCGGTTAAAAGTAAACCGTCTATGTTAAGATCTGAAAAAATCTTTTGTATTTTTTCGTTCATAATTCCTCCTATAATATTTTATTTAATTTTTTGTTAATTTCCTTATAGTTCTTAAAATATTTATCGATGTATAAGTAGAAGTCTTTGCTGTGATTTGGGTGAACTAAATGTGCAATTTCGTGTATTATTACAGAGTCTATCTCAGTTAAACTTTTTTTCATAAGCTCTATATTCAACGTTATCTTTCTTTTTGCAGGAGTACAAATGCCCCATTTAGTTTTCATAACACTCAAACGAAGTTCCTTTATACTACCATTGTTAGTCAAATTTAAGTAGTAGTCCATACGCTTTTTAAAAAGAATTTTGGCATTTGCATAGTATATTTTAGTATATACAATGTTTTTTATACTCTCTTTATCCACTTTATCTGTATGTATTTCTACTACATTCTCATTAATATTGATTAAAAATTTTTGACTTTGAAATACACGAAGAGTGTATATTTTTCCTAGGTAGAGTATAAAGGAAGTGTCGGTGTAAAGTTCTAGATTGTTTTTAGCATTTGTAAATTTCTTGAATGTACTAACATTTTTTTCTATCCAGTCTCTTTTCTTTATCAAAAAATCTTCTATATATTTTTCGTGTAAATTAAGAGGTGCTGATATGTACACACTACCATCTTGTCTAATTCTTACGTTTATATTCTTAACCCTTTTTCTTTCTATTTCATAGCCAAGTATCTTCATTCTTTAATTCACTTTCAATTGTCTCTCTTATCTTACTGTTAAAAAACTTATTAAGAAAAGAATCGAAGCTCTCCTTATTATACTTCTTTATTCCAGATAAAATTTTCATAGAATTTTTAAAATCTTTAACTTTTACAAGTTCATTCTCAGTGTATACTGATATCTTTAGGTCTATTATCCCAATATTTCCTGTACTACGTTGCATAGCAATTTTCAAACAATTGACCATAGCTATTTTTGCATCTTTAAAGTTAATTACAAATCTATTATTTAAAATTCCAAGGTCATTTTTAACTACTAAAGTTTCTTTAAAAAAAGACCTAATGTAATTAATTAAATTCATTTTAATACTCCTAAAAAATAGCTGATAGCAAAAGTTGTCTTACTGTCTACTGATGTTTTTAGTATTTCTTTAGTACTCATTTTAACCACAGTAATATCTTCTCCTAAATCTAAATGTTGTTCTTTAGGTTTGGCATCTTTTTTTAGTACCCCAGCATAGTAATACAGTTTTTCTGTTGTATATCCTGGACTTACATATTGTGCGTTTTCTAGTTTTACAAATCTAGAAAAGTCTGATTTAGAAAATCCAGTTTCTTCAAGTATTTCTCTATATACAGCATGTATTGGTTCTTCACCTTTATCTATTAACCCAGCTACTATTTCTAGTAACAATCCGTCACAACCAGGTCTATATTGCTTAACTAAATATACATTTTCTAATGTATTATCAAATATTACAGCACATACAGCATCTTGTTTAACTAAATATTCTAGTGTTATCTTTGTAGTTGGATGTATCTTAGTTTCTCCTATTAAAAATTTAAAATTTTGTCTTATACCTTCCATTTTTTGTCCTTTCTATGATGAAATTTTACTATATCTACAACTTTTAGTCAAATATAGATATTTTTAGGTATTTTTGATATAATTAGAGATAATATGACAAAGTTAGGAGAATGAATGGGGAAGATAATTTTATCAATAGTAATGGTAATATTTACAGGTGTGATAATCTACGTATTATCTAAAAAGTACAAATTAAACAAAAATCAAAAGATAATATTTTGGATGTTAGTCCTATTTTGGACAAGTATTAGTATAATAAGGGCATATAGGAAGGTGTATATAGTAGACCCAATAAGTATGGGAGGACTTGGAGGTAGTCTAATAATTGCTTCTCAAGTTACATCTGCATATGGACTTATTAGCTGTATAGTAAGACTTCCAGTATTTTTTTTAACAGATATATTACAAAAAAGAAAAGTATTTATACAAATTGCTATGGGGATAATAGTAGTAACGTCGTTTACAGTGTTTAAAAGACCAAGTATAGAGGCGGTATATTATTCTTCATTAGCTATGGGATTAGGTGCATCTATGCTAGCTGTATTTAATGTAATGTTTTCTGAAACATTTTCTGAGAGCAATGCATCAGTGTCAGCGTCTATTTTAGCAGTTGCCCCTCTATTAGCAGAATTTATGGCAGCACCTATACAGTATATAGGGACATACGGGAGTTACAAGAACTACAATTATCTTTGGCTATTTTCTTGTACCATAGGTCTAATCTCTCTTATCATAAGTATGAATATGAGAGAAATCGAGAACAAATCACAATTTTCAAGAGAAAAAGTTAGAATAGTCTTAACAAACAAAAGATTTTTAGTGGTTTGTGTGATAGGGATAATAATATCATTTGTAAAGTTTTCGACAAGTGGTCCTAATATGATAGTGTATGCTAGAAAGTACTTAAATATGCCAGCAATAATGCTAGCGTATCTTGATACTATGTTTGCAACACCACAGTTAATAGCAAGTGTATTAGTTGGTACATATTTCAAGAAAAAATTAGGTATAGAAAAGACGCTATTACTAAGTCTTGGGAGCTTTTTGTGCTTTTATGCAATAATCCTATTTACCAACAATCCATACTTAGCCTTTTTTGGATATATATTTAATGGCTTTGGTTATGGTGGAACATATATTTCACTTATCTCAATAGCACTACAATATTTTGAACAAAAGAACAGAAATATTAGTATGGGTATATTTCAAGCATTTTTTGCCTTTGGAATATTTTTTGGTGATAGAATATATGTAGTACTTTCAAAGTCAGTAAAAGAAGATCCAAAGATAATTTTTGTAATAGTTACAATAATTACAATAATCAGTATGTTGGTTGTATTTTTTAAGTTAGTTGTAAAGCAAGGTGTAAGAAATGAAAGATAATACAACTCCTTTAATGAAGCAATATCATGAAATAAAGGGAAAGTATAAAGATGAGATATTAATGTTTAGATTGGGAGACTTTTATGAGATGTTCTTTAACGATGCAATAATAGCATCTAAGGTCTTAGGTTTAACATTAACCAAGAGAAATAGAGAAAAAGGTGAGGATGTTCCTTTAGCAGGAGTTCCATACCACAGTGTTAGTGGATATATCTCAAAATTGGTTGATGCAGGTTACAAGGTCGCAATATGTGAGCAGATGGAAGATCCTAAACTTGCAAAAGGTATAGTAAAAAGAGAAGTTATTAAAGTCATTACTCCAGGTACTGTAATAGATGTAGAAAATTTGGATGCAAAGTCTAATAACTACATAGCTTGCGTTATTACAGAAAATGATAAGGCATATTTTTCTTATGTGGATATAACGACAGGGGTGTTTAATGCGTGTATAGTAGATACAAAAAATATTAATTCATTAATATATATGCTAGATGTAAAAGAACTATTAATGACAAAGTATACTTATCCTAATGTTAAGGAATATTTGAATGGGAAAGAAATAAGTACGAGTATAATAGACAAGCCTAAAAATTCTGTGGAATTTTTAAGTAGCTATTTTTCTTTGACTAGTCTTGATAGTTTTGGGTTAGATGATAAGACATTAATAGATTCATGTGCAGGTTTACTAGAGTATATATTAGAAACACAGATTAATGTGGATATAAACATACCGAAGATTACAGTAATAAATGATGGTAATTATGCTGGTATAAATATTAATACATCAAAGAATTTGGAGTTAATAAAGAATCAGAGAGACAAAACAAGCTATGGTAGTCTTTTATGGGTACTAGATAAGTGTAAAACAGCTATGGGTACAAGACTTTTAAAAGAATATATTAACTATCCCTTAATAGATAAGGATAAGATAATAGAAAGACAAAAAGATGTTAAATACTTGATAGATAATACACTTTTAAGAGAAGATTTAAGAGAGAATTTAGCTAGTACTTATGATATGCAAAGAATATTAAGTAAAATAGTATTTGGTAATGAAAATGCAAAGGATATTAGAGCCCTATACTATACTTTCAAAAGCTATATTAAAATAATAGAACTATGGCCTGAAAAGTTCTCTAGTATTAAAACAGATTTTTTAGGAGAATTATGTAATGAAATAGATAGGTATTTAGTTCTAAATCCACCATTTTCTGTAAGAGAAGGTGGTATGATAAATGAAAACTTTAATCCTTTAATTAGTGAATTAAATATGATACTTAAACATGGTAAAGAGTATTTGGTGAATATAGAGCAAGAGGAAAAAGAAAAAACAGGGATTAAGTTTTTAAAGATTAAGTATAACAAGGTGTTTGGTTACTTTATTGAAGTGTCAAAAACGAATATAAAGGATGTTCCGAGTAGATATGTTAGAAAGCAAACATTAGCAAATTGTGAGAGATATATAACAGAAGAGCTAAAGGAATACGAGGATAAGATAATTAATGCTAAGGCTAGATTAGTAGAGTTAGAGTATAACTTGTTTAAAGAATTAAGCAATCTTATCAAACAAGAAAAAGATGTCTTGCTACAATTGTCTAATATAGTAGCATATATAGATGTAATGGCATCATATGCATTTGTTAGTATAAGCAATGGATATTGTTTACCTGAATTTAATGATGAGGGAGTAATACACATACTAAATGGTAGACATCCAATAGTAGAACAACTTATCCCCACGCAGTTTATAGAAAACGATGTACATTTTACCAAAGAAAAGAACTTCATAATACTAACAGGGCCTAATATGGCAGGTAAATCAACATATATGAAACAAATAGCACTAATATGTATAATGGCACAAATTGGAATGTATGTTCCAGCAAAATCAGCAAATCTATGCATAGTAGATAAGTTTTTAACAAGAATAGGTGCTAGTGATGATATATTAACTGGGCAAAGTACATTTATGGTTGAAATGAGTGAAGTTTCACAAATATTAAATACTGCTACAAGTAAGAGTCTTATCATACTAGATGAAGTTGGTCGTGGAACATCAACATATGATGGTATGGCACTAGCTACAGCAATATCATCATATATACATGATAATATTCGTGCAAAAACAATATTTGCAACACACTACCATGAATTAAATGAGTTAGAATCTAAGTATGAAAGAGTGGTAAATTACAGAATAAATGTGGAAGAAAAGAATTCTCGTGTAATTTTCTTGAGAACAATAACTTGTGGAAGTGCTGATAAATCTTATGGAACATATGTTGCTAAATTAGCAGGTTTACCTCAAAGTATATTAAGAGAGTCTAAGCTAATACTTTCTAAGTTAGAAGATAGAAACAACATGGTTGTGAAAAATGAGAATATAGGGCAATTATCTCTATTTGATAATCCTAGTTATGTAGAAAAAGTGAATGAAGAAAAAAGAAATGAAGAATTAGAAGAATTAAGAGATGAAATTAAACAGATAGATATTAATAATATAACACCATTAAAGGCATTAAATATCTTACAAGACTTAAAGGACTTTGTTAACAATATTGAATAGGTGTGGTATAATAATTGAAAAAAGCAATAGGAAGGAAAAAATTATGACTGGTAATGAATTAAGAAGAAGCTTTATAGAATTTTTTGAAAGTAAGAAACATCAACATTTTGAGAGTGCTTCATTGATACCAGAAGATAAAACTCTACTTTTAACAGTAGCAGGTATGGTACCATTTAAGAAGTTCTTTTTAGGAGAAAAAAAGGCTCCTACAAAAAGAGTAACAACATATCAAAAATGTATAAGAACTAATGACTTGGAAAATGTTGGAAGAACACCAAGACACCATACTTTTTTTGAAATGTTAGGGAATTTCTCATTTGGAGATTACTTTAAAAAAGAAGCAATTTGTTGGTCATGGGAATATATAACAGAAGTGTTGAAAATAGATAAAGACAGACTTTATGTTTCAGTGTACAAGACTGATGATGAAGCATACAGCATATGGAAAGATGAAATAGGTATAGACCCAACACATATAGTTAGATTAGGTGATGAAGATAACTGGTGGGCAGCAGGACCTATAGGTTCTTGTGGACCTTGTAGTGAAATATATTATGACACTTTAAATATGGGTAAAAACAATGAAGAAATAAATTGTAAGCCTGGAGATGAAGGAGATAGATTCCTTGAAATATGGAATTTAGTATTTACTGAATGGAATAAAAAAGAAGATGGAAGTTTAGTTCCATTACCAGAAAAGAATATAGATACAGGAGCAGGATTAGAAAGAGTTGCCTCTGTTGTACAACATAAGTCTAATAACTTTGATACAGATATATTTGAAAAGATAATTAAGAGTATTAAGGATGTAGTAAACTTAACTGAAAAAGATAATACAGCAATTAGAATAATAGCAGACCACGTAAGAGCAGCTACATTTTTAATTTGTGATGGAGTATTACCATCAAATGAAGGAAGAGGATATATCTTAAAGAAATTAATAAGAAGAGCTTATGGTGCTGGAAGTATTGCAAATAAGGAAATATTTAATAAGGGTGAAACTTTCTTGTATAAGATAGTAGATTCTGTAGTTGAAACTATGAAAGAAGCTTATCCAGAATTAGTAGATAAAAAAGAAGAAATTAAAGATGTTATACGATCTGAAGAAGAAAAATTTGCTAAGACATTGAAAGCTGGAACAGAATTACTTTTAGATGATATAACTAAAGGGGTAAAAATAGATGGAAGTACAACATTTAAGTTATACGATACATTTGGTTTCCCATTTGAATTAACTAAGTTAGTGTGTGAACAACATAATATAGAAGTTTCTGAAGAAGAGTTTAATAAGAAGTTAGAAGAACAAGTGCAAAGATCAAAAAGCTCAAGAGTAGTTATGAGTGATATGATAAAAGATGAATTTATCTCTAATTTCTACAAACAACATGGTGAAACTAAGTTTACTGGTTATGAAACTCTAAAAGATAGAGCAGAAATTCTGCATATATCAAAAAAAGATGAAGATACATATGAAATGATATTTGATAAGACACCATTTTATGCTGCTCAAGGTGGACAAGTAAGTGACCATGGAGTGATATATAACGATAGTTTCAAGGCAACAGTTAAAGATTTAATAAAGAAGTCTGATATATTCATTCACTATGTTACAATTGATGGTGAAATACCTAGTGTTGGAGATGTAGTAGAACTAGAAGTAGATAAAGACTTTAGAGCTAAGACAATGAGAAACCATACAGCAACACATATCTTACATAGAGCAGTAAAAGAAATCTTAGGAGATCATGTTAATCAAGCAGGTTCACTAGTATATGATAAGGGATTAAGATTTGACTTTACTTATGGTAAGGTAATAGATAAAGAAACTCTAAGAAAAATTGAAAGAAGAGTTAATGAAATCATACAAAAAGATATGAAACTAGAAGTTACTAACACAACAAAGGATGTTGCTGATAAAATGGGTGCAATAGCCTTGTTTGATGAAAAGTATAAGGATATAGTTAGAGTAGTAGATATAGTTGGATATTCAGCAGAACTTTGTGGAGGAACACACTGTCCTAGCACAGGAGTTATAGGTTCTTTCTATATTCTATCTGAACAAGCAAAAGCGAGTGGAGTTAGAAGAATAGAAGCTGTAACAGGTTTTGGTGCGTATGATTATGTAAACGAAAATAGAGATTTACTACAAAATGTTGCAGATGAATTTAAGACTGATGTACATCAATTACAAGATACAGTTAAAAAGAGCATAGAAAAAAATACAGAATTAGAAAAAGAAGTTGAAAGCTTAAAAGATGAATTAATAAGTCATAAAATATCTGGAATAATTAGTGAAAAGAAGGATATAAATGGAGTAAGTCTAATAGTTAAAAAGGTAAAAGCAGAACAAAAAGACTTAAAGACTTATATTGACAAGATAAAGAATAAAGTAGATAACGTAATAGTTCTACTTGCAACAGTAAATGATGATAAAATAGGATTTGCTTGTGGAGTATCAAAAGAATTAACTAAGAAGTATAAGGCAGGAGATATAGTTAAGACAGTAGCCCAAATTACAGGTGGTAATGGTGGTGGAAAACCAGACTTTGCACAAGCAGGTGGTAAAGATGTTGCAAAATTAAATGAAGCATTAGAAAAAGTAGAAAATATATTATGTTAAAGAGGTAATCATGCTAGGAGCTATTATAGGTGATATTGTTGGGTCACGTTTTGAGTTTAATAATTATAGGAAAAAAGATTTTGAGTTCTTTTCAAATGAATGCTTTTTTACTGATGATAGCATTATGAGTTTAGCTATTGCTAAAGCACTAATGGAGAGTAAAAAAGATTATTCAGATTTAAAAGAGAAAGCTATTTACTATATGCAAACTATAGGTAGAAATTATCCAGATTGTGGGTATGGACTTAACTTTTTTGATTGGATATTCTATAACCCTAAACCATATAATAGCTTTGGTAATGGTGCTGCTATGAGAATAAGTGCTGTGGGATTTTTATCAAAAGACTTAGAAGAAGCAGTGAAATTATCTGATATTGTAACAAGTGTAAGTCATAATCATCCTGAAGGTATAAAGGGTGCAAGAGCTATAGCATGTTGTATATATCTTGCTAGAATAGGTAAAAGTAAAGAAGAAATCAAAGAATATGTAATTAAAAATTACTATAACATCGACTTTAAATTAGATGAAATAAGAGACAGTTATGAGTTCACTGAAACTTGTCAAAATAGTGTTCCACAAGCCCTAGAAGCATTTTTTGAATCTACTAGTTTTGAAGATGCAATAAGAAATGCAATTTCAATTGGTGGAGATAGTGATACTATAGGTGCTATTTGTGGAGGTGTTGCACAGGCTTACTATGGTATAGAAAAAAGTATGCAAGAGGAAGCAAAAAAATTTTTAGACAAACCATTACTTAAAATACTAGAAGATTTTGAAAAATATATAGAAGGAAGATAATGAAGTATATAGGAATTGATTATGGAGATACAAGAATAGGAATTTCTACTTGTGATACACTTGAGATATTAGCTACTGGATATTGTACGATAAATAGGCAAAAAGAAGATGCTATAACAAGGATATTAGAAATTTGTAAGGAAGAAAACAGCTACGAGTTAGTAATAGGTAAACCTTTAAGACTTAATGGTAATAGTGAAATACAGGTAGAAAAGGTAGAAAAGTTTTCACTAGAATTAAAGAAAAAAGAGCCTAAAATCAATATATATTATATTGATGAAAGATTGACAACAAAACAAGCTGAATTCTATTTAAGAACTTCTAAGAAAAATGCTAAGCAAAAAAGACAAGTTGTTGATCAGATAGCAGCGACAATAATATTACAGACATTTTTAGATAAAAAAAATAGTATGAATAAGAAAAATTGGACCGAATAAGTCCAATTTTTTATACAATTTTTTTACCATGAAATTGGTCTGTATGTAATAGATTACTTAAGTATTCTAGATTATCTTTTGTAACTTTACCTGCAGCAACTATGGTTATTTTATCTCTACATTTTTCAATTAAAGAATTAATAATATCACTACCTTCAATAGCAGTATTTTTTGTACCAGAAGTAAGGATTCTATTAACTCCAAGACTATATAGTGTATCAACTAAATCTAAAGGGTTTCTAGTTTCATCAATTGCCTTATGAAAAACAATATTTAAAGGTTTTGCTACCTCACATAATATTTTCATATTTTCAATATCTAATGTGTTGTCTTCTTTTAAAACACCAAACACAACAGATTCAACACCTAGTTGTTTACAAACTTTGATGTCCTCTATCATAACTTCAATTTCTTCTTTAGTGTATGTAAAGTTCCCAACACGAGGTCTTATCATACAAGCTATAGGGATATTTAGTAAATCAATACATTTTTTTATAGTCCCATACGATGGAGTTGTTCCACCCTCTTCTAAATTATCACAAAGTTCAATTCTATTTGCACCGTTTTTTTGTACAAGTAGAGCTTCTTTTATTGAACCTATACAAGCTTCTTTAATCATGTCTTCCTCTTATTATATCAATTAATTTATCTGTACTTTGAGCACCTGATGTAACAAATTTATTGTTTATATACAAGCTAGGAGAAGCCATTACTCTTTTTTCTCTTACTTCATCAATATATTCGTTACCGTCTATAGTATTCACTCTAATATTTTTGTTAACCAGAGCTATTCTATTTAAAGATTGTACAACATCAGGGCAGAATGTACAAGATAGACTGATAAATACATCTATATTTATTTTATCATGTATATCTTTTACAAGATCTATTTGGCTTTGTGTTAATTTTTCACCTAAACCAAATATTGATAATATTGCTAGTATAAAGCTATTAAATTCATGACCACCAGGTATGCCAGAGAATACAATGCCAGTAGCAGTATTACCATCAAATATTTCAAAAGAATTATCACGACAATCTAAGTTATCATCTTTTTCAATTTTTAAATTTTCATTTAAAGTTATTATTTCATTTAAAAATTCATTCATTTTATCATTAGTATTTTTTGTATGAAAAACAATAGGTCTTGTGATATTCTTGAAATATTCTCTTAGTTGTCCCTTTATATTTTCATCTAGGAGCATTATAGTTTACCTACTAAATCAAGACCTGGTTTTAGAGTTTCTTCTCCTTCTTTCCATTTTGCAGGGCAAACTAGTCCTGGGTGTTCTGCTATGAACTTAGCAGCAGTAGCTTTTCTTAATATTTCACTTGCTTCTCTACCAACTCCATCAGTTGTGATATCACAAGCAACAATTTCACCTTCTGGATTTACAATGAAAGCACCTCTATTAGCTAATCCAGTTTCTTCATCATAAACATCAAACATACGTGCTAATTTACCTGTTTTATCTCCTATCATAGAGTATTGTATCTTATTTATTCTTTCAGATGTATCATGCCATGCTTTATGACAGAAATGAGTATCTGTACTTACAGAGAATACTTTGAATCCTAAGTGCTTGAATTCTAAATAATGATCTTGTAAATCTTCTAATTCTGTTGGACATACAAATGTAAAGTCAGCAGGATAGAAGAAGAATAGTGACCAACTACCTAATATATCTTTTTCAAAGTTAATTACATCTAAACTTTCGTTGTGATAAGCATTAACTGTAAAATCTTCTAATTTTTTTCCGATTATTGCCATAATTATACCTCTTTCCTTTAATATATTTCTATTTTAGTACAACTTTCACATTATGTCAAGTATATTTTACAAAGAAAAAATTTGACATTTTTTATTTTCAAGGTATACTTTGCATAGAAGGTTATTTACTTACATATTATAGAGAGCGGTTTATGTCGTCACATTTTTGTGTGATTGAGTATAAGCCATTTTTTTTAGATTTTTTTTGGAGAAAAACATGTTAAAAGAGATAATAAGAGAAAAAAATTATGCATTTTATACCTCAGCTTCATCATGGGAAGATGCTTTAAGAAAAAGTTGTCAAGCATTGGTGGATAATAAGGTTGTAAGTGATAAGTACAGTGAAGAAGTAATAGAATGTATAAAAAAATATGGGCCGTATATAGTAATAGAACCTGGTATTGCAATGCCACATTCAACAGAACAAGGTGAAAATGTATATAATACAAAGATTTCTTTCACAAAATTTGAAGAGCCCGTAAAATTTGATGATGAAAATGAGGCAACCCTATTTTTCACATTAGCATCTAAAGACAAAGAAGTTCATATAGAAAACATACAAAAATTAATGGAAGTCTTATTGAACGACGAATTAAAAGAAGAATTATTTAAAATTAATAATATTGAAGATTTAAAGAAATTATCAGAGAAATATGATATATAGTGGAGGTACAATATGGAATATATTGCATTGATTTGGAAGTTTTTCCTAACAAACATTTTAACTAAACCAGCATTTTTTATAGGATTTATGGTGCTTATAGGTTACATTCTATTGAAAAAACCATGGTATGAAATCTTAAGTGGAACACTTAAAGCGATTATAGGGTACTTTATTTTATCAGTTGGTTCAGGAGGATTAGTAAAAAACTTTAGACCTATATTAGTAGGATTAAAAGAAAAATACAATTTACACGCAGTTGTTATAGACCCATACTTTGGTCAAAATGCTGTAGAAGCAGGAGTAAAAGAAGTATTTGGTAAAGGATTCTCAGGAGTAGTTTTACTATTAGCAATAGCTTTTATTACAAACTTATTACTTGTTAGATTTTCAAGAATAACAAAATTAAGATCAGTATTTACAACAGGACACGTTCAATTACAACAAGCAGCAACAGCATACTGGTTAATCTTATTTGCTCTTCCAGGTCTATTAACTCACGATATTAAGCTATTAATAGTAATGGCTATATTACTTGGACTATACTGGGCAGTAGGTTCAAACCTATTAGTTAAATATTCTCAAGAATTAACAGATGGTGCAGGATTTACAATAGCCCATCAACAAATGTTTGGAGTAGCACTATTTACATACTTAGCTGATAAGATGGCAAAGGCAGATATGAAGGCTGGAAGAAAAGGAAGTAAGAGAATAGAAGATATTAATTTACCAGGATTTATGTCAATATTCAATGATAATATGGTATCAACTGGTGTATTAATGCTAATATTCTTTGGAGCTATACTAACACTATTAGGAAAACCATTCTTAGTAGAACATAAATTCTTAAAACCAGATGCAAACTTCTTCTTCTATATTCTAGAAACTTGCTTACACTTTGCAGTTTATCTTGCAATATTGCAATTAGGAGTTAGAACATTTATAGCAGAACTTACACAATCATTTAAAGGTATATCTGACAAGCTATTACCAGGTGCTGTTCCAGGAGTAGACTGTGCTATATCATATAACTTTGGTTCACCAAATGCAATAACTATTGGATTTTTAGCAGGTGCTATAGGTCAATTTGTTGCGATAATAACATTGATTATGTTGAAATCACCAGTTTTAATAGTAGCAGGATTCGTTCCAGTATTCTTTGATAATGCAACAATAGGTGTTTATGCAAATAGTAAAGGTGGATTTAAAGCAACATTAATTTTCCCATTCATTTCAGGATTATTGCAAGTATTTGGTTCAGCATTTATTGCAAGTTTTGTTGGAATGGCAGCTTATGGTGGATATTTAGGAATGTGGGATTGGGCAGTTGTTTGGCCAGTATTCACAGTATTAATGAAGTACTTAAGCTACATAGGT
Source organism: Sneathia vaginalis (assembly GCF_000973085.1). NCBI lineage: Bacteria > Fusobacteriati > Fusobacteriota > Fusobacteriia > Fusobacteriales > Leptotrichiaceae > Sneathia > Sneathia vaginalis. The sequence continues at coordinate 1,234,342 of NZ_CP011280.1, read as the reverse complement.
GTAGGTTTAATAGTAGTTATTTTAGTTCTAATACCACAATTAGAATATATGAAAGACAAAGAAAATTACTTCTTAATAACTGAAGATTATGAAGAATACAAGAGAAGAAAAAATATTAAATAGGAGGATAAGATTATGACATTTTTAGTTTCATGTGCAAATGGTGCAGGTACTAGTTTAATGATGAAATTAACTTTAGAAAAGGTAATTAAACGTAATAATATACAATGTTCAAAGGTACATCACTGTTCTTTATCTGAAGGTAAAGGTCAAGCAAAGATGTTTGATGTAACTCTATGCCCTTTAGCATTCATCAAGGAATTTAATCAAGCTATAGAAGCAGGTAAGATAGTCATAGGTTTAAAAAATCCTATATCTGATAAAGAAATGGAAGAAAGATTAAAAGAAAATGGAATAATATAGGGTGGCAGTGCCACCCTTTATAGATAGGAGTGTATATGAAGATAACAAAAAAAGTTTTAGATGAATTGACAAAGTGCTACTGTATAGCAAATATTATGTATAATAATGAACATCATATAATAGTTGCAGCTGAAAAGGATGACCAATGTTACATCTATAATCACAATTTAGAAAGAAAAGCTACAATATGGGATGGTATAGGTGGAACAATGAGTATAGTTCCACTAGAAGGTACAAATGGAGAGTTTTTAGCAACTCAACAATTTTATTCACCCAATGATTCAAAGAATGCAAAAATTGTTTATGTTACTTCTGATGGAAAGTATAATTTTAAGACAAGAGTAATTGCAATTGTACCATTTGCACATAGATTTGATGTATTAAAAGGTGAGGATGGAACAAAATATCTTTTAATTTGTGCATTAAAGACAAATCATGAATACAAGGATGACTGGCGTAGTCCTGGTAAAACATATTTCACAGTATTACCAGATGATCTAGAACATTGTGATGTCATAACTGAGAAAGATTGTACAGTTATACAAGAAAATATGTTAAAAAATCATGGATATTACAGAATAGTAGAAGATGGTCAAGAAAAAGGAATAGTTTCATGTGATAGTGGAGTTTATCTTTACACACCACCTAAAAAATTAGGCGATAAGTGGAATGTTGAACAATTGATAAGTGATCCAGGTAGTGATGCAACACTAATAGATCTAGATAATGATGGTAATAAGGAATTAGTAGTTCTATCACCTTTCCACGGTCATAAGTTGAGAGTGTATAAGCTAATAGATAAAAAGTATAAGTTAGTAAAAGAATTTCCTGAAGATATGATGTTCTTACATGCAATATGGGCAGGAGAATTAAATGGAGAAAAAGTTGTTGTTATTGGACATAGAAGAGAAGAAATGAGAACAATAATATTACGTTATAGAAATAATGACTATGAATATGATATAATTGATGAAAATGTTGGTGCAGCAAACGTAAACTACTTTGAAAAAGATGGTAAACAATATCTAATAGCTGCGAATAGGGAAACAAATGAAATTGCTTTATACATAGTAGAGTAGGAGTATAATGTTTATAGACAATGTAACATATGATTTGATTTTTAATTTCATAAACTCAAGTACTAATTTAACTGTTAAAGACTTAGCGTTGAAGATAGGAAAGAGTAGAAGAATAGTATATTATGCTATAGAAAAAGTTAATATTGAATTAAAAAAGAATGGAATAGACTTGGTGTATAATATACCAAGAAAAGGGATATGTATAAATGAAAGCCAGAAAAACTTCTTAAGATTGCTAATAAAGGATGTAGAATATACCCTAAGTACAGATGAGAGAAGAAAAGCTATGGCAGTTTATCTTTTAACTTATCCTAAAAAGCACACGGTAGAAAATTTGGTTGATAAATTTTTAGTTACAAAAAACACTGTAATTTGTGACATAAAGGAAATTAAGAAAAGAACAAAAAAATTCAATGAAAAACTTGACTTGGTGACAGCTACAAAAGGTGGATATATATTAAAAGGTCCAGTACTATTTGAAATTCAGTATTTATACAGTATCTTAAAAGAGATATTTAATTCAAAAAATACTAAGTTCATTCAGTATTTCTTGATGATGTATAGTAATTTAGGCTATATATTTACAGATGAGTTTATATCACTACTAATAGAGAAGCTAATATACTTTGAAGAAAAATTAGGTAAAGAAATTACACCTAAAGAATTAGATAATTTAATATTTTCTTTCCCATACCTTTATCTTTTTTCATTGAATAATAGGAATGAGAGTATAAAAGGAACAGATATACTAAAGGAAAGACTAGAGTATAGATACTTAAAGGATTTATTTGTAGATCTTAAATTGGAGTATAACGATAATGTATTAATGCTATTTACTCTAATTGTACTTAGTACAGGTAAAATACTTGATGTGCATAGTAAGAGTAAACAGTATGAAAAATATATAGAGTATGCAAAAGATATGGTAGACAAGTTCTGCCTAAAGACTAAGGTAAAAATAGATGATAAAGATGAGATTATAAACGACATAGTTACATATCTAAAAGTTATATACGTTAGAAGAGAGTATAAGATAATATCGTTTGATATTGATTGTGATAAAGTAAAAAAAGAATACAAAGAGTTGTATGATATAATTTATGAAATTGCAAAAGAAATAGATGATGATTTTAATGCAGAAAATATTGCAGTTTTAACTATGGCTTTTGCAAGAGTGTATAAAAAGAAAAAGTGTAGGATATTAATTGTAACAGATGAAAGTGCTATTATTAAAAAATTAATAAAAGTTAAAATAGAAAATTTATTAAAAAATGTCAAAATAGAAGATATTATTAGAAAGTCTAAGATATATAAAATAGATTTATCGAAGATAGATTTAATAGTATCTACAGAGGTTTTAGACGTAGAAAAAGAAGTGGTAATAGTAGATAGTGTATTTAAGGATAGTGATATGGTTAATATTGTAAAAGCTATATACAAGAAAGGTTAAAAGCCTTTCTTTTTTTATCCCAATATTGAACACATCAATAGTAATAAATTGGACTTCTTTAATTTCTTTTATGAAATATAATAAAGTTGTAAGTAAATAAATATAAAAAAACCGTTCTATAAAAAAAGCATAAGGAGAGATACAATGTCTAAAATTAATGAAATAACAAGAGAAAGCTGGATTCTAAACACATTTCCTGAATGGGGAACTTGGCTAAATGAAGAAATTGATGAAGAAGTTGTTGAAAAAGGTAAAGTCGCTATGTGGTGGCTTGGAAATATGGGTACATGGATTAAAACAAATGGTGGTGCTAATATCTGTATAGATTTATGGCTATCAACTGGTAAGAGAACTAAGAAAAACAAATTTATGAAACCAAAACACCAACACCAAAGAGCTTGTGGTTGCGTTAAATTACAACCAAATTTAAGAAACACACCTTGCTTAATAGATCCATTTAAAATTACAAAGATAGATGCAATATTAGCAACTCATAGTCATAGTGATCACATAGATGTAAATGTCGCTGCAGCAATAACACAAAATTGTCCAGAAGCTAAATTTATTGGTCCTAAGAGTTGTTGTGATTTATGGAGAAAATGGGGAGTGCCTGAAGAAAGAATAGTTTGTGTTAGACCAGGTGATATTGTAAAAATCAAAGATATGGAAATAGTTATGTTAGAATCATTTGATAGAACAATGTTATTAACAGTAAGTGAAGATGTTGTATTGAAAGGTAAATTACCACCTGATATGGATGATATGGCAGTAAATTATCTAGTAAAAACAGATGCTGGAAATATTTATCATGCTGGAGATTCACACTATTCAAACTATTATGTAAAACATGCAAAAGATCACAAAGTTGATGTTGCGTTTGTAGGATTTGGAGAAAATCCAAGAGGTATGACAGATAAATTAACAGCTTCAGATGTATTAAGAGTAGCTGAAAGTTTAGACACTAATGTAATTATACCTATACACCATGATATCTGGACTAACTTTATGTCAGATACAAATGAAATATTAGTATTATGGGAAATGAGAAGAAAGAGATTAAAATACAAGTTTAAACCATATATTTGGCAACCTGGTGGTAAGTTCATATATCCAGATAACAAAGATGATATGGAATATATGTACCCACGTGGATTTGAAGATGCATTTGAAATGGAGACAGATTTACCATTCTTACAAATATTATAGGAGAATTATGAAAAAATATGTATTAGGGGTATATGAAAAAGCTATGCCTAATAGTTTAAGTATTAAAGAAAAATTAGAACTAGCTAAACAACTTGGTTATGACTTTATGGAAATTAGTATAGATGAAACAGATGAAAAATTAAGTCGTTTAGATTGGGATAAAGAAACTGTAGATGATGTAGTTATTGCTATGAGAAAAGTAGGCTTTAATATACGAAGTATGTGCTTATCAGGACAAAGAAAATATCCTATGGGTTCTTTAGATGAGAATATTCGTAAAAGAAGTATGGAGATAATAGAAAAGGCGATTAAGTTAGCTGATAGTTTAGGTGTGAGAATAATACAACTTGCAGGTTATGATGTGTATTATGAAAAAGGTAACCAAAAGACTAAAGAATTATTCTTAGAAAACTTAAAAAAAGCAACAGAAATAGCTAGTAAGTACGGTGTAATGTTAGCTTTTGAAACTATGGAAACACCATTTATGGATACAGTAAAAAAGGCTAAAGAAGTAGTAGAATATATTAATTCACCATTTTTAAAAATATATCCAGACTTAGGTAATATTAAAAATTCATCTTTGATATATAACGAGGATGTTTTAGATGATATTAAAGAAGGTAAACATTTAACTGTTGCAGCACATATAAAGGAAAGTATTCCAGGTCATTATAGAGAAATACCATTTTTAACAGGACACGTAAACTTTAGAGAGTGTTTAGAAGAGTTGTGGAAGATAGGTGTTAGAAGATATGTTACAGAATTATGGTATGTTGGACAAGAAGACTTTGAAAAAGATATAAGGTTTGCAGTAAGTACATTTAGAACTATGTTAGATGAAATAGAAAAGGAACATTAAAATGTTAGAAGAATTAAAAAAGAGAGTATATGAAGCTAATATGGATTTACCAAAGTATAATTTGGTGAAGTTTACATGGGGAAATGTTTCTGAAATAGATAGAGAAAAGGGATTGTTTGTAATAAAGCCTAGTGGTGTTGATTATGATAAATTAACTCCAGATGATATGGTTGTAGTTGATTTAGAAGGTAATGTTGTAGAAGGTAGATACAAACCATCATCTGATACACCAACTCATGTAGAACTTTATAAGGCATTTAGCAAAATTGGAGGTATAGTTCATACACATTCTACATATGCAACAAGTTTTGCACAAGCAGGAAGAAATATACCGTGTTATGGAACAACGCACGCAGATAGCATATATGGTGATATACCTTGTAGTAGAAACCTAACAGAAGAAGAAATAAATGAAGCATATGAAAAAAATACAGGTAAGGTTATTATAGAAACGTTTGAGAAGTTAGACTATATGGCAACACCTACAATATTATGTAAAAACCATGGTTCTTTTTCATGGGGTGAAAATGCAAAAAAAGCTGTATACAATGCAGTTGTTCTAGAAGAAGTAGCGAAAATGGCAATATTAACTGAGATGATAAATAAAGAAGTTAAAGAAGCTCCTAAGTGTATCCAAGATAAGCATTACAATAGAAAACATGGTAAAAATGCTTATTATGGTAATGATGTAAAATAATAAAAATTAAAGTGTTTTTCCTTGACAAAAAAACTGTAATTGAGTATAATTCTTATGTTAACGTAAAAAATGAAAGGAGTCTTCAAATGGCAGTACCAAAGAAGAGAACCTCTAAAGCGAAAAGAAATATGAGAAGATCACATGATGGGATATCAGCACCTTCATTTATAGTTGAGGCAGATGGAACAGTAAGAAGACCACATAGAGTAAATTTAGAAACAGGGCTATATAGAGGAAGAAAAGTTTTAGCAGATGCTAAAGAAGAAAAAGAAGCAGAATAAATATTTAGAAGTTTTGACTTCTTTTTTTTTATATTGTATAATTTGACTATAAATAGTTTGGGGGTAAAAGTATTTTTATGGAAAAATATAGGCTAGAGGGTTTAGACTGTGCAGATTGTGCAACAAAATTAGAAAAGTATTTATTAAAAAAAGACTATGTCAATGAAGTTAGTATTAGTTTTACAACTAAAACTATGATAATATCGACTAGTGATATAGAAAAAGTAAAAGAAGATATAAGATACATAGAACCAGATGTTAGTGTATTGGAAGCAAATAAAAGCAAGGCAGATATAGATGCAGACCATGAATTAGCTACATTAGATAAAGAACGTATGTTAATAATAATTTCGCTTTGTCTATTTGTAGTTGCTTTTGTAGTGGAATTATTACAAAAATTTAGATATGTAGACTATGAGCTATATTACTTTTTCATACCAGTATACATTTTTGCATACCTTGTTATAGGCCTTCCAATATTAATAGGGGCATATAATTGTGTGACAAAAAAAGATTTTTTTGATGAAAAAGTATTAATGAGTATTTCTACAATTGCCGCATTTTTAATTGGTTCATTTGAAGAAGCTTGTGGAGTAATGCTTTTTTATGCTATAGGAGAGTATTTTCAAAATATAGCAATAATTAATTCAAGAAAAGATATTAAAAATTTACTTGAATTAAAAGAAAAGACAGCTAATGTAATATTAAATGAAACTGAAACTTATGAAGAAGTAAAAATAGAAGATGTAAAAAAAGATTCATATATTCTAGTTAAACCAGGTGAAAAAGTACCTTTGGATGGAATAGTAGTAAAAGGATCTGGAGAATTTAATTTATCAGCACTTACTGGAGAAAGTATGCCAAAACATATAGATATAGGGCAAGAAGTTTATGCTGGTGCTATAAACATGAATTCTAAGATTATCCTTAAAGTAACTAATACATATGAAGACTCTTCAATGTTTAAATTGGTAGAGTTAATTGAGAGTTCTATGCACAAAAAGACTAAGGCAGATAAGTTCATAACTAAATTTTCAAATTGGTATACACCAAGTATAATAGTTTTAGCTATATTAGTAGCAATATTACCACCACTATTTTTGAAAAATGTAACATTTGAGAGGTCTATTTACAGTAGTATAGTCTTACTTGTAATTTCTTGCCCATGTGCATTGGTATTAAGTATTCCATTAACATATTTTACAGGTGTAGGGGCATTAGCTAAAAAGGGTATATTGGTTAAGGCTATAAACACATTTGATACTATAGAAAAAGTTGATACAGTATTTTTAGATAAAACTGGTACAATAACAGAAGGAAAGTTCCATGTATCAGAAGTAAATGAATATTATGATAACGTTAGAGACTTGGAAGAAAGAGAAATATTTGAGCATATATATATAGCTGAGAATAATTCTAATCACCCAATTGCTAAGAGTATCATTGAGTTTATTAAAGCAAAATATGGATTAACTAAGGTTCAATATGATGATGTATATATGGAATTTATTAGTTATTGTAAGCACTGTGGTTGTTGTCATAAGCCAAAAGATCATAGTAAAAACAATGATAAGGCAATGTATGTTGATGAGTATAGACATCGTATAGGACATTCTGAAGAAGACTTGTGTAATAATCATGAATTTAGTTTAAATGCAGGTATAGAAGATAAGACTTTTGGTAAGGATATAAAGGTCATAGAATTGTCTGAAATAGCAGGTCAAGGTATCAAACTTAAAACAGATAAGTACTTAGTTTTAGTTGGTAATGACAATATGATGAAGAAGAATAAGGTTAACATTCCAGAGAGTGCTAAAAATATTAAAGATGAGTATGGAACGAATATAAACGTTGCATTTAATGGACAATATGTATTGAATATATACGTTAAAGATAAAATAAAAAAAGATACAAAAGAAGCAATAAAGTGTATGAGACAAGTTGGCATAAAAAATATTGCAATGCTAACAGGAGATAATAGATTATCAGCACTTGAAGTAAAAAATACTTTAGCAATAGATGATTGTTACTATAACCTACTACCTAAAGATAAATTAAGAATCTTAGAAGAAAAGAAATTAGTTGATAAGATAATGTATCTAGGTGATGGTATCAATGATGCTCCAGTAATAGCTGCAGCTGATGTAGGTGTTGCTATGGGAAGAGTTGGAAGCGATGTTGCTATAGGTGCAAGTGATATAGTATTTAATACAGATACATTAATGAATGTATCACTTTTGAAAAAGAAAGCTAAAAAGATGAAGTATATAGTACTAGAGAATATAGTAATAATATTACTAGTTAAATTCATTGTCATAATTCTAGGAGTATTAGGTCTTGCAGGATTATGGGGAGCAGTGTTTGGTGATGTAGGAGTTGCCCTAGTTGCTATATTAAATTCGAAAAGAATCAAAAAAAATAGTCCCAATTTTTAAAGGGACTATTTTTATATTATTCCATAACCATGGGCAATTGTTAAAACTATTACCCAGAATATTATTAAAATTATTGATATAAAGGTTCCTATTAATGAAATATTAGATGCTAATACAGCCTCGTTATCGTATTTTATAGCATAAGAAACAGCAACCGTTGCAGGTGGTGTTGTTAGCATGATGATTATAGCTATAACAGCGTTGTATTCAAATCTTATTCCTATATAGTCTAGTAATACAAGTAATACTAGAAATATCGCAGGTATTACTACTAAACGTAATATACAGTATATTATTGTCATTTTTTCTTTTATACATTCTTTTAAAGAAACATTAGCCAACGTCATACCTATTGCAAAGAATGCAAGAGGTGCAGATGTTTGTGCTAAAGATTTTAATACAAAGAATAAAGGTTTAAATGATCTATCAATTCTTAGTATGGGGAATCTATTTTGTAAAAGCCAGAAAACTAATCCTAAAAAAGTAGCAATAATTATTGGGTTTAAAAATATCTTTTTAAGGTTTTTTAGCTCAAATTCCATATCACTCATCATAATTAAACCAAATGTATATAGAAACACCCTATAGCCAATATTGAATATATTTGCATATAAAGTACCTGATGACCCTATTATCCCGTCTATAATTGGTATTGCAAAAAATGTTGTTGAACCAAAAGCTGTAAATACAATTAGTGCTTTTTTGTATCTACCAGTATATTTAAAGTAGAATAAATACCCTAGCATTATTAAGAATATATAGGCAACAAAACTAAAAACTAGAACATTCATTCCAGTAGTAAATGTTTCAGGTCTAATATCTTGCATAAAAGCTGTAAAAGCTAGTGGTGGCAATGTTGCACTCAAAGACATAGAGCTTATAGCATTTGCACAATTTTCAGGCACTATATTTTTCTTTCTTAAATAATATCCTATTAGTATAATAATAACAGTACAAGCTATTGCGGATAAAAATGCTGTATTTAATATTTCACTTAATTTTGTCATAGAACTCCTTATTTTATCTTATTCTTACAATCTCCAGTAGAAATATATTCATGTAGATTTTCAAAACTTGTTTCTATCATATTCTTAACAGCTTCATCTGTAAATGAACCTATATGTGGTGATAGAGTAACTCTAGGATAAAGAGCAACTAATTGTTCAAATTCTTCGTTACCTATTGAACCGTTTGAAAAATCTTTAAAGAATATTCCAGATTCTTTTTCTACTGTATCAAGCCCAGCACCAGCCAAGTGACCAGATTTAAGTGCTTGAATTAAGGCTTTAGTATCAACTACTTCACCACGTCCAGTATTTATTAATATAGCGTGGTCTTTCATTTTATCTAGAAATTCTTTAGTAACAAGTTGACCATTTTCTTTAATAAATGGAATATGAAGTGATATAATATCACTATTTTTTACTAAATAATCAAGATCTACTTGAGTTAATATATCTTCTACATTTTCTTTTTTGTATAGGTCATAACCTAGTACAGTAGCACCAAGACCTTTAAATAGTTTTGCTGCAGTAAATCCAATCTTACCTAAACCAATTACACCTACTGTACAATTTCTAATTTCACGTGAGAACATTTGTGAAACACATCTGAAATCTTTTTTAGAAGTCATACTAGTTGTTAAAGCCATGTTTCTTAAAAGCATTAAAGCGTGTGTAATAGCTAATTCTGCTATTGCATTAGGAGAATAAAATGGTACAAATGCAGTTTTTAAACCTATACTCTTAGCATAAGCATTATCAATATGGTTAACACCAACAGTTCTAGTTAAAACATATTTAACACCATTTTCCTTGTATATATCAAGGACTTCTTTTGTTGCAAAGCAATTTCCACGTAATATTACTGCTTCATGATTTTTTGATAATTGTGCAGTTTCTACTGAATTTAAGTATTCAGGAACTAGAGTTAAATCAAAACCAAATTTTTCATTTAATTTTTCAAAGAATGGTTTTTCTACATCTCTGACACCATAACATAAGACTTTCATTTTTTATTCCTCTTTTCTAAATTAATCCCATACCATGAGTAATAGTTAATACAACTATCCATATTATTATAGCAAATACAGATAATACAGTATTTACTAATGAAATATTAGATGCAAGTACAGCTTTTTTATCAAACTTAATAGCATAAGCAACAGCAACAGTTGCAGGTGGTGTTGCAAGCATAATAATAATACTTGTAATTGCTTCATATTGGAAGTGTATTCCTAAAGAGTTTAGTATTATTAATAATACTAAGAAGATTAAAGGAATTACAATTAATTTTATAACACCATATACAAGAGTTTGAACTTCTTCTAGTGCTTCTTTTAATGATATATTTGCTAAAGTCATACCTATTGCAAGCCATGCTAATGGTGAAGATAGGTTACCTAAATATTTAAGACCAGCAAATATAGGTTTTGCAGTTTTATCTATTCTTGCAAATGGTATGTATTTTTGGAATATCCAAATAATTAATCCTAAGAAAGTTGCAATTATTATAGGGTTAAGGAAAATTTGTTTTAAATTTTTCTTTTCAAATTTAATACCACTCATCATTATTAACCCAAATGAATAAAGGAATACTCTATAAGCAATATTGAATATATTTGCATATAGTGTACCAGTGCTACCAAGTAAACCGTTTATGATAGGTATACCAAAGAATGTTGTAGAACCAAATGTAGTTAATACTATCATAGTTTTCTTAGCATCACCTTCGTATCTAATGTAGAAAATGTAAGATAAAAAGATTAATAAAACATATGCAACAAATCCAAAGATTAATACATTTATACCAGTTGTATATGTTTCTGGCTTAATATCTTGCATGAAAGCATTAAATGCTAATGCAGGTAAAGCTGCAGACAAAAGTATAGAACTTAATATTTTTGACCCTTGTTCTGTAACTTTGTTCTTTTTTCTTAAAAAATATCCAATTAATATTATGAATATTGTAGAAAAAATTGCTGATAAAAATTTTGTGTTTAAAATTACTAAAATATGTGACATATTTATCTCCCTTCTTATTAATAAATAAAGTATATATAACTTATACTTAAATGTCAAATAGAACCTTTTTTTGCAACAAAATTTATGATATAATCATATATATATTTTGAACTTTGGAAAGGAAAAAAATGGCTAAGAAAAAAGAAGAAACAGATATAGTTGAAGAAAAGGAAAGATTGTTAAAATCAGCGGTTGAACAAATACAAAAGAGTTTCGGAGATGGAGCTATAATGAAATTAGGCGAAAATCAAAGAATGAATATTAGTTCAATATCGACTGGAAGTTTGAACCTAGATTTAGCTCTTGGTATAGGAGGAGTTCCAAGAGGCCGTATAGTTGAAATATATGGTGCAGAATCATCAGGGAAAACAACTTTAGCATTGAATATTATAGCACAAGCACAAAAAGAAGGAGGAATAGCAGCATTTATTGACGCTGAACATGCATTAGACCCCGTATATGCAAAGGCACTTGGTGTTAATATAGATGACTTATTAATTTCTCAACCTGATACTGGTGAGCAAGCAATGGAAATAGTAGAACTTTTAGTTAGAAGTTCAGCAATAGATGTAATAGTTATAGACTCAGTTGCAGCTCTTGTACCAAAGTCTGAAATAGATGGTGAAATGGGAGACCAACAAATGGGTCTACAAGCAAGATTAATGTCTAAAGCCTTGAGAAAATTAACAGGATCTATAGGTAAATCAGAAACTGTTGTTGTGTTTATAAACCAAATAAGAGAAAAAATAGGTGGATTTAGCTTTGTTCCTGGAGTTCAAACAACAACTTCAGGTGGAAGAGCTTTAAAATTCTTCTCTACTATACGTATGGAAGTAAAAAAAGTTGGTCAAATTAAGCAAAGCGATGACGTTGTAGGAAATGAAGTATTAGTAAAAGTAACTAAAAACAAGGTTGCACCTCCATTTAAGGAAGCTAGATTTAACATTATGTATGGAACAGGTATTTCAAAAGAAGGAGAAATACTAGATCTTGCAATTGAATTACAAATATGCAAAAAAAGTGGTGCATGGTTTAGCTATGGTGACACAAAACTTGGTCAAGGTAAGATAAATGTTGAAAACTTATTGAAAGAAAATAAGGAACTATTTGAAGAAATTAAAGCAAAGGTATTAGAAAAATTAAATGTTAACAATAATAAAGTTAGTGAAGAATAAGATTTATCTATCAAATGAAGAGATAATAGATGTTAATCCAGATATTATACATGAGTATAAGCTAAGACAGGGCGATGATATTACAGATAAGTATACAGATGTATTGCTAGCTTCAATAAAGAATAAGGCAATATTTTACATTTACTTAAAACCTAGAACTAGCTATGAATTAATTTCAAAATTAAAAGCAAAGTATACGAATATTGACTTAATTAATGAAGCTGTTATGTATATGAAAGAGTGTGGATATATTGATGATGTAGACTATGCACTTTCATACATTTTAACACATAGTAATAGTAGACAAAAAAACTATTTTAAATTAATGCAAAAGGGTATAAAAAAAGCAGATATTGATTTAGCGTATACAGATGTACCAGAAAACACTGAAGAAGATCAACTAGAAAAAGAAATAGCTAAATTGAAGGAGAATAAGATAGAATTGCCTAAGATAATATTAAAACTAACAAGAAAAGGTTATGAATATTCAAAAATAAAGAAGGTAATAGATAAAATGAAGTAATTTGCACACTTTTTAGTGTGCATTTTATTCTAGAAAGGATAGAAATGATAGATATAGTACTTGCTACTAGTAATAAGGGTAAGGTAAAAGAGTTTAATGAAATGGCAAATAAGCATGGTATAAATTTTGTTAGTATAAAAATGCCAGATGTAGATGAAAATGGAAGTACTTTTGAAGAAAATTCATTAATTAAGGCAAAAGAAGCACTGAAAGTAAGTAATGGATTAGCTGTTGTTTCAGATGATTCAGGACTTTGTATAGATTGTTTAGACGGAAAGCCTGGAATACATACAGCAAGATTTAGAAATGACCTTTTGACTTATGAAGAAAGAGGTAAGGCATTAATAGAATTAGTGAATGAAAAAAATACAACTAGAGATGCAAAATTCGTTTGTGTTATAACCCTAATAAAACCAGATGGGACATACTACCATTTTAGTGGAGAAACTAAGGGGCAAATTACAAGAGAATGCATGGGTAAAAATGGTCATGGCTATGACCCGATATTTTTCAGTTCTGATCTACATATGACATTTGGTTTAGCTAGTCTACAAGAAAAAGATAGAGTAAGCCATAGAAAAAGAGCATTTGATAAATTAATTAAGTGGTTGACTGAAAATGAATTATACTAAGATTTTTTCTCCTATTGAGGAAATTAAAATAAAGGGTCTAACGAAGACATGTATAAATAATTTAAAAAGACTTAATATATACACAGTATATGATCTTTTTTACTACTTTCCTAAAGGGTATGAAAATAGTGCTGTTTATAAGGATATTTCTAGTGTGAAAGATAATGAAAGTGTTGTGCTAAAGGGTACAATAGCAAGAATTACAAGGAAGTATTTATCTAAAAATAGGTTGATGGTAACAGCTACTTTAATGGATAATTCTGGATATATAGACTTGATATGGTTTAACAATAGATATATTTATTCTAATATCAAAGAAGGTTCTACACTACTTGTAACAGGTAAAGCTAAGAGAAGCCCAAAATTACAGATAATTAATCCTAGTTATACAAAGAGTATTAAAGAAGATACAATACAAAAAGATGTAAGTTTAGAGCCAATTTATTCTTTAACAAAGGGCCTAACTCAAAAAAAGTTGAGAAGCATAATGAAAAATGTATTGGATAAGTATGGTGACTTATTAAAAGAAAATATACCTATAGATTTTTTGTATGATAATAAGATAATGTCTAGAACAAGTTCAATATCAAATATACATTTTCCAAGTAATAAGACGGCATTAGACTTATCAATTAGAAGATTTACATTTGAAGAAATAATGCTACTTGAAATGGGAATTTTAGAAAAAAGGTATATAGACAACAAGAAAAATGTTAATAGATATGTACTAGATGATAGTAAAAAATTAGTTAAGGAATACATAGAAAGTTTAAGTTTCACTCTAACTAATTCACAAAAGAAGGTAATAACCTCAATATATTCAGAGTTAAAACAAGGTAAATATATTAATAGGTTAATACAGGGAGATGTAGGTTCAGGTAAGACTATAGTAGCGTTAATAATTATGCTATACATGGCTGAGAATAATTATCAATCAGTTTTAATGGCACCAACAGAAATACTTGCAAGGCAACATTATGAAAAAGTAGTTGAAAACTTTAGTAAGTTAAATATTAATGTTGAACTACTAACTAGTTCTATAAAAGGTAAAAAAAGAGAGAAAATATTAGAAGATGTAAGACAAGGTAAGGTTAATATTTTAATAGGAACACATTCTCTTTTATCTAGTGAGGTAGAATACAATAATTTAGGTTTAGCTGTAATAGATGAACAGCAAAGATTTGGTGTAGAACAAAGAAATGAATTAAGAAAAAGGGAAGTATTATCAAATGTAATAGTTATGAGTGCAACCCCTATACCAAGATCACTTGCACTAACTATATACGGAGATTTAGATGTTAGTATAATAGATGAAATGCCAGAAGGTAGAAAAAAGATTTTAACTAAGTGGATAAAAAATGAAGAAGAAGAGAAAAAAATGTATGACTTCATTTTGAAAAAAATAAATGAGGGTAATCAAGTATACGTTGTTTCATATTTGATAGAGGATAGTGCAAAAATTAATGCTGCATCAGCAAAAGAAACATTTGAAAGTATTAGTAAGAAATTTCCAGGTAAAAGTATAGGTCTACTACATGGTAAGATGAGTTCTATTGAAAAAAAAGAAATAATGGAAAAGTTTAAAAATGGAGAAATTGATGTGTTAGTCTCTACAACTGTTATAGAAGTAGGGGTAGATGTAAGTAATGCTAATATTATACTAATAAAGAATGCAGAAAGATTTGGACTTTCAACACTACATCAATTAAGAGGGCGTGTAGGTAGAGGAAATAATAGAGGATATTGCTTTATAGAATCTAACAGTGAAAAGGAAATTTCAAAAAAGAGGTTGGAAGTCTTAGAAAATGAAACAGATGGTTTTAAAATATCTGAACAAGATTTAAAATTACGTAATTCAGGTGAAATATTTGGTGTAAAGCAAAGTGGTATTTCTGATTTAGTTTTACTTGATATAGTGAAGAATATTAAAGAAATTGAACATGTTAAAGAATTTGTAACTAAGTATTTAATAGAACATAATGGGAAAATAGATAACGATTTTTTAGTAAAAGATATAGAGTATAAACATAAGGTGAAAGGGAATTTATGAGAAGAGGATTTGCAGATTTAGGATTACTCCTAGTAGGACTATTATGGGGTTCAGGTTTTGTAGTAACAAAAATAGGGTTAAATGAAGGAATAAGCCCTGTATATATGCTAGGATTAAGGTTTGTAATTGCAACCATCTTTTTATTATTTGTATTTCGTGATACAATAAAGAAAATTAAACTAAAAGATATAAAAAAAATGTTTTTAATATCTTTTGTTTTGTTCTTTGCATATGGGTTTCAAATAGTAGGGAGTAAATATACAAGTGCATCAAAAGCAGCCTTTTATACAGGAGTTAATGTAATGTTTGTTCCATATATTTCTTGGATGTTAAATAGAAAAGCACCAGATGTATTTACATATTTATCGACTATACTATGTCTATTAGGTATTGGCTTTATCTCCTATGTACCCAAAGAAAATTTATTCACGCTAAATGTAGGGGATGTATTTGTAATAATATCGGCAATATTTTTTGGAATACATATAGCACTTACAGGTTTTTATTCAAAAAAATATACAGTTGAGAAGATGATATTAATACAAAATAGCTTAGCGTCAATACTATTTGTAATAGCTGTAATATTTTTAACAATTTTTAATGTAGGTGATGAAAAGGTTAGAATATTATCCAATAAAGAAATTGTATCTGTACTTTACATGGGGCTTGTAACAACAGGTATATGCCTATTTCTACAAGCACTATTTCAAAGATATACAAGTTCTGTTAGAGCTTCAATATTTTTAGCAACAGAATCAATTTTTGCACCAATATTTGCACATATAGTACTAAAAGAACAGTTAACAAGAAATGTTTGCTTTGGAGGATTATTCATAGTTTTAGCAGTAATCCTATCAGAAGCTAATGGAGTAATAAAATATATTAGGAGGAAGGTAAATGAGATTTTCAAAGACATTCATAAAAACGTATAAAGAAAGTCCAAAAGAAGCAGAAACACAAAGTCACAAATTAATGCTAAGAGCAGGTATGATAAAGCAAGTATCAAGAGGAAATTATACATATTTGCCGTTAGGATTAAAAGTACTAAAGAAAATTGAAAAGATAGCAAGAGAAGAATTAGATAAAGCAGGGGCAATAGAATTACTTATGCCCATAATGCAACCAGCAGATTTATGGAAAGAATCAGGTAGATGGAATGCATATGGACCAGAACTTATGAGATTTAAAGATAGAAATCAAAGAGACTTTGTATTAGGTCCTACACATGAAGAAATAGTTACATATCTATTTAGAGAATTGATAAAGTCATACAAGGAATTACCTATTAATTTTTATCAAATACAAACTAAGTTTAGGGATGAAATAAGACCAAGATTTGGACTTATGCGTGGACGTGAATTTATCATGAAAGATGGATATAGTTTCCATTTAACTAAAGAAAGTCTTGATAAAGAATACCTAAATATGAAACAAGCATATTGTAATATATTCAATAGATGTGGACTTAACTTTAGACCAGTTGAAGCAGATACAGGTTCTATAGGGGGAGCAGAAAGCCATGAATTTATGGTTTTAGCTAGTGCTGGTGAAGATGACATACTATACTCAGATACAACAGATTATGCAGCTAATGTAGAAAAGGCAACAAGTAAAATAGAGTTAGTTATGCCAGAAGAAGAAAAGAAAGAAAAAGAATTAGTGGAAACACCTAATGTAACAACAATAGATGAATTAGAAAAATATTTAAATATTTCTAAAAAGAAAATAGTAAAAGCTGTTCTATTCAAAGAAGTATTGGAAGATAAGACAAACTACTATATGGCAATAATTAGATCAGATCTTGATGTAAATGATATTAAAGTAAAGAATGCATTTAACCTTAATGTAGAATTAGAATTAGTTACAGATGAAGATATACAAAAATTAGGTATATGTAAGGGATATATGGGAGCTTTAAAAGACTTTAATAAAGATGTAAAAGTAGTAATGGACGAAAGTGTTAAATATTTATACAACTTTGTTGTTGGTGCAAACGAGGAAAATTATCACTATACTAATGTAAATTTAGAAGATTTGAGATACGATGTTGTAGCAGATGTAAGAAAAGCTCGTGCTGGTGATATGTCACCTATAGGAGACGGAGTTTTAAAAATGGCACGTGGAATAGAAGTAGGTCATATATTCAAATTAGGTGATAAGTACAGTAAAGCTATGAATGCAAAAGTACTAGATGAAACTGGAAAACTACAAACTGTAATTATGGGTTGCTATGGTATAGGTATATCAAGAGTAGCAGCCGCAGCAGTTGAACAAAATAACGATGAAAATGGTATAATCTGGCCTTTATCTATTGCACCATATGAAGTGGATATAATAGCTACAAACATGAAAAATGAAGATATAGTTAAAGTTTCTGAACAAGTGTATAAGCTATTAAAAGATGAAAATATTGATGTAATATATGATGACAGAAATGAAAAAGCAGGATTTAAATTTAAAGATGCAGATTTAATAGGATTTCCTATAAAAATAATAATAGGAAATAAAGCTAGTGAAGGTATAGTTGAATTAAAAACTAGGGACGGAAAAGTTGTAGAAGAAGTAAAAATAGATAACTTGACAAATATTATTAAATATTATAGAATGAATCTATAATCCTTTCCCACAAAGGACCGTTATTCACGTATTAATTTAGGAGGAAAAAAAGTGAATAAGTATACAAAAATACAAAAAAAAGAAGAAGTATCAAGAAAATGGCATGAAATTGATGCTACAGGAAAAATATTAGGAAAATTAGCTACTGAAATAGCAGTAATTCTTATGGGTAAAGACAAACCTACATACACACCACACGTTGATGGAGGAGATTATGTAGTAGTTGTTAATGCTGATAAGATTGCAGTTACAGGTAAAAAGTTAACTGACAAGAAATATTACAGACACAGTGGATATCCTGGTGGTCTAAGTGTTAGAACTTTACAAGAAATGCTTGATAAGAAACCTACTGAAGTTTTAAGAAAAGCAGTTGAAAGAATGTTACCTAAGAATAAATTAGGAAAACAACAAATCAATAGATTAAAACTTTATGTAACAGCTGAACATAAACATGGTGCACAAAAACCAGAAAAGTTAGAAAAGTAGGAGGTAGAGTAAATGGCTAAAGGACAATATTTAGGAACAGGAAGAAGAAAAACTTCTGTTGCAAGAGTAAGACTTATACCTGGACAAACAGGAGTAGAAATTAACGGAAAAGACATGAGAGAATATTTCGAAGGAAGAGAAATATTAGCAAAAATTGTTGAACAACCATTAGAAGTAACAGAATCATTAGATAAATTCAAAGTAATAGTTAATGTATATGGTGGAGGAAACTCAGGACAAGCAGGAGCAATAAGACATGGTGTTGCAAGAGCTTTACTAGAAAATGATCCAGATTACAGACCAGCTTTAAAAGAAGCAGGATACTTAACAAGAGATTCAAGAATGGTTGAAAGAAAGAAATACGGAAAGAAAAAGGCAAGAAGAAGCCCACAATTCTCAAAGAGATAGTGAAAATAAATACACCCTACAAATGTGGGTGTATTTTTGTTTACAAAAAAGAGTAATAAAGAACTTGAATATATGTTAAATATATGTTATTCTGTTGATGAGATAAAAAAATTATGAAATGGAGATAATGTTTTATGGCTAAAGAAGTAATTTATCCTGTTATTGTAACTTTAACAGAAGATAACTTTTATGAAGTAAACATACCTGATTTTAATTTAGAATTAGGAGCATATGGAGAAACAATAGAAGAGGCGATGAATATGGCTTTAGAAGTTGTTAGTACCATGATTTATGAAACAGGTAAAATCCCTTCACCTAGTAAAATCAAAGAATTGCAAAAAGGATTAAAAGAAAATCAATTTGTAGGAATAGTAAGTTTTAACCCAGATTATGAATATTCCTTAATAAAACAAGTTTATAAAAACAAAATGGTATCATTACCTAGTTGGCTTATTGAATTAGCTAAAAATAAAAATATAAATTGTTCACAATTATTGCAACAAGCATTAAAAAAAGAATTGAAAATAAAAAGCATAGACTAAGTGTTTATGCTTTTTTATATTTTATTAAAACTCAACATTCACAACCTTATCCCCTATAACCACTCCATATATTTTGTTATCCTTTGTGAGAAGTGAGAAATCTACATTTACAAAAGGGATTGTTTTGTCTATGCCATGATTTAAGATGTTGACATAACAGTCTTCTTTTTTGTATGGTGTATAGTCAAAATCTTCTTTTGTTGCATAAACTAATTTGTGCATATCACAAATAGAAAAATGAGGTCTACTATCCTTTAATATGTTATTTTCATCAAAGTATACACAGTCGATAGTTATAAATACTAGATCATTATCATATCGTATATTTTCTTCCTTTATATCAAAGATAAAATTGATGCTAAATTTTGAAATTGTTATGTTTTTCATAAACATAATTTTAAAATTATTAGGTAGAACAAGTACTAGTTTATTATCTGTTTTTAATAAGAAGCATAGTGTCTTAAATTCTTTACCATCATTACCTATTATTTTTGCATTATATATATTATTCATAAAATCACCACAATTAGTATAATACAATAGTTTTGTTATGTCCACAGCATTTTTACTAAAAATTTTAAAAAAAAGGTTGTCTTTTTTTACTTTCAAGTTATAATACTATTGCAAACGATTGCATACATATATAAACGAAAGGAAGATATAGAATGAAAAAAATTTTGACAGCAGTTTTGTTAGCATTCTCAATCTTAGCTTGTAAAGGTAAGGAAGAAGCTAAAGGTCCAAAAACAGAAGGATTAAAAGGTAGTATCGTTGTACAAGCAGAAGACACTTGGCAACCATATTATGAAGCAGCAATAAAGAGGGTTAAAGAAAAGAACCCAGATGCAGACATTCAATTAAAGGTTATAGGTTCATTTGACCACTTAGACATAATTGATAAGACAGATGCAACTAATAAGGACGTTGCAGACGTATTTGCTCTACCTTTAGATAAAATGGAAAGCTTAAATAGTAAATCAGTTTTAGCTTCATTTGATGCTAAAGCATTAGCTGATAAAATTGGAGGATTCAAAGATTTCGATAACGGTTTAGGAGGACAACTTAAGAAAGATGGTTCTTATGTTGCATTCCCTATGAACATTGAAACACTTGCAGTAGGATTAAATAAGAAAAATGCAGCTGCTCAAGGAATCGATGTAACTAAAGATATAGACTTAGCAAAATTAAGTCCAGATGTAGCAATGGTACCAGTATTTAATGCTTGGTATGCAGTTGCAATAACTAATGCATTTGATGTTGAATTATTAGGTAAAGATGGAGATAAATTCTTCTCTGACTTAACAAAGAACTGGGACGAATTAACACCAGATCAACAAAAGATGTTTGAAGGATTATTCAATTATTGGAAAGCTTCACACGAAAAGAAACTTCCTATGTTTGACGAAAAAGCAGTAGATGGATATGTTACAGATAACTTTAACAGTGGAAAAACTGGTTCTGTAAGAATAGTTGGACCATGGGATGCTAATCCAATGGCAGAAGCTCTAGGAGATGACTTCGATGTTATAGGATTAAATCATGCTACATGGGAAGGAAAACCATTAAAACACTGGAAGAGTGGATGGGCATTAGGAATTAACTCAAGAGATGAAGAAGATAAAGATAAGATGGCATTAGCAGAAGCTGTTATAGCTGAAATAATGAATCCTAAATATGCAGGAGACATGTACAAGATAACAGGTAAGATTATGCCAAATGTAAGCAAAGATGAATATGAAAAGATGGATAAATTAAGCCCATTAGATAAGAAAGTTCTAGCTTCTATACTAGAAAGCTATGATGTAGCCGTTTCAAGACCATTATTCGAAGAATGGGGACAAGTATGGGATACATGGAAGAACTCAATAATTTCTTGGGAAGCTAAGAAACCTAAAACAGCACAAGATGCATATAAAGAAGTACAAGCAAGCTTTAAGGCACTATTAACAAACTTAGGTCAATAATAAATTAGGGGAGTAGGTGTTAGAGTAGCACCTACTTCTTTATTATAAGGAGATATATGAAATTAGATAAAAAGACTATGATAGCTTTTATGGTAATATCCTTTTGTATAGTACTATTTGAAACATTAAATAGTTTTTATTTAGTTAAAAGTATAGAGTTATTTGAACAATTTCATAAAAGAACAGGGGCGTCATTGGATGTGTATATAACAAATCAGATGATTAACTATATGAGTTCAGTTAGTTTATTTGTGATATTTAATTTGTATAATTATTTTCTAAATGAAAAATTAAGAATAAACGTACTATATAAGGGGATATTTTCATTGTTTATAATCGCTAATATTTTATTTAAAATTTTTGTATATCCTCAAGATACTATATTTTACTTTTTAAGTATAATTTTACAATGTATATTGCTGATTTGGATAATTGTATTTAAAGAAAGGGAGAAATAATATGGACGAATATGTTTACGATAGTATAGGTAATGCCCATGAAAGAAAAAATCTTTACTTAAAAGATTTAGCAAAAGGTGTAAAAGTTGATAAAAGTACTCACCCATATCTTAAAGAATTAAATTCATTCAAAGAAAAAGAAAAAGCCTTCTTATTAGAATTGAAATCTGAAGTAAATAAGAAGAAACAAGAGTACAAAGGCACATGTGATAAGAAAGAAACAAAATTAAGAATAGAATTGATGGAATCAAAAAAGAAGACAGAATTCTATAAACCATATACTGAATTAAGTTATGATTATGAACTTGAATATTTAGTAAATAAATTAAAGGAAGAAAGACTTCCAGGAATAATAGACCTTTATGTTTCAACTATATGTGAAGAAGCACAATTCAAAAAGAAATTATCAGAATTAGATAATAAGGCTAATGAAGAAGCTAAGAAAGTGTTCGAACAAAAGAAAGAAGACTTGAAAAAAGAATTAGAAAAGAATAAAGGTAAATTAAAAAATAGCAGAAATGAAGGATTAATTTCTGAAAAAGCTTATGAAGAAGAAGTTAACCAATTAAAACAAGCAGCAAAAGATAAAATAGAAGTATTAAAATTACAAATACCTAGTGAAGATTTAAAAAGTAGAATAAGAGTAGCAAAATATATTACATCAGTTGAAGTAGATTCAAAATACAAGATACTTCAACAAGATATATCGGATATAGTAAGAAAAACCCCTGTAGAAATAGAAAAAGTCAATAAAATAGCTCCTATTTTATCAATAATAATACCAGGATTAGGGCAATTATTAAACAAACAATATCTAAAAGCTTGCCTATTATTCATAGGTACAATATTTATCTATTTTGCAGCTATTCCATATGCTTTAGGATACGGTAATTATAGAGGACAAGGAATCTATGGATTATATACTTTAGCTAAGGGAGCTAAAAAATTAGACAAATCAATGATATTCATGATAGAAGGGTTAGTTGCAGTAATACTAATACTATTAGCAATAACTATTATGGCAGTAGCATTTATGGATTGTCGTGACGTATTAAAAGCAAAAGCAAAAGGTATAAGACCTAAAACAACTTTTGAAATTATTACTTCAATACAAGATGATGGATTCCCATACATAGTAACTGTATCAACAGGTATATTATTAATGTTTATAGTATTATTACCAATATTCACAACTATCTTGTTATCATTTGCAGGTATGGATCCTAAACACCAATCTAAATTTGCTTGGGTAGGATTAAAGAACTATCTATTACTAATAGAAGGTAAAGGTATTGCAGGAGGACCATTCTGGTTAATTTTAGGATGGACAATAATATGGACTATATTCTCAAGTACTTGTGCAATAGCAGTAGGATTCTTCTTAGCATTACTTGCAAATAACGATAGAATAAAAGGTAAGTCAATAATTAGAACAGTATTCTTATTACCTTGGGCTGTACCAGCGTTTATAACAATAATGTTCTTTAGTATTATGACTTCACCAAATGGACAAATAACTAAATTACTAGAAGGTATATTTGGTGGTAACTTTGCAATAAAGAGTAGTGCAAATTTAACTAGAATAGCATTAATATTATTACAAACTTGGCTTGGAAGTTCATACATATTCCTATTATCAACAGGAGTATTACAAGGAATACCACAAGACTTGTATGAAGCAGCAGAAATTGATGGTGCAACAGGTTGGCAAAAATTAAGTAAGATTACTTTACCATTAGTCTTATTCCAAACAGCACCTTTATTAATAGGACAATATACATTTAACTTTAATAATTTCTCTATAATTTATCTATTCAATGGTGGAGGGCCATTTGATCCAAGTAATTATGGAAATATAGCAGGAAGTACAGATTTATTAATTTCATATATATATAAATTAACTATAGAAAAACAATATCAATCAATTGGTGCTGCGATAACTATATTTATTTCATTAGGTTTAATGGTGTTTGCTTACATAGGATTTAAGAATTCAAAGGCATTCAAGGAGGAAAAATAATGGCTAGTAAGAAACAAAAGAAATCTAATCTATATTTATCAGATAAACCACCTTTAACATTGTCTGGTAAGATAGGGTTAACAATAAGCTATGCGATATTAATAATATGGGCTTTATTAATAATAATACCACTATTAGTCATGGTTATATCATCATTTAATGGATTACAATCACAATATATAGTAATGGGATCAGATTTCCAATTTTCACTAAAACAATTTAAAATATTATTCACTAAGACATTGTTCTTAAGATGGGTTGTAAATACACTTGTAATAGCGTGTTTAACTGCTATTATAACTTTAATAATAGTATCATATACAGGATATGTATATTCAAGATTTAGATTTAAAGGTAAAAAAGGTTCGCTTATGGCAATAATGCTAATACAAGTTATACCAGCATTCGCAGGTATAGCAGCATACTACACTATGCACTCAATAGTAGAAGCAATATTCCCATTATTCACAAGAACAATGATGTTAATATTAATATATGCAATCGGTGGGGTTGCAGGTAATACCTTTATACTTAAAGGATATATAGATTCAATATCAGTTGAATTAGACGAAGCAGCCAAGATGGAAGGTTGTTCAAATATGCAAGTATATAGATTGATAATTCTACCTATTGCAAAGCCAATGATAGCAATAATTGCATTATGGTCATTTATAGGACCATTTATGGATTATCTATTACCAAAAGTACTATTAACATCACCTAAGAGTTATACATTAGCAGCTGGGCTATTTACATTAATTAATGACGAAAGAACAAAATTAGAACCAGTATTTGCTGCTGGTGGATTCTTAACAGCTATACCTATAGTTGTATTGTTTATATTCTTACAAAAACAATTAGTTTCTGGATTATCAAGTGGATCAGTGAAAGGATAAGGATTTATGAAAGTAGAGTTAAAAAATATAGGTAAAAAATACGAAGGTAGAGAAGAATTTACAATAAGACATATTAATCTTGATATTGAAAGTAAAGATTTCTGTATAATATTAGGACCATCAGGATGTGGTAAATCAACATTATTAAGAATGATAGCAGGACTTAACTCAATAACAGAAGGAGAACTATTATTCAATGGTAAGTTAATGAATAAAGTTGCATCAAAAGATAGAAATATAGCTATGGTTTTCCAAAGCTATGCTCTATACCCACATATGACAGTTTATGATAACATGGCATTCTCTCTTGCAATGAGAAAGATGGATAAGAGAATAATACACGAAAGAGTATTAGAAGCAGCAAAAATATTACAAATAGAAAAATATCTATATTCTAAACCTTCTGATATCTCTGGAGGACAAAGACAAAGGGTTGCATTAGGACGTGCAATAGTTAGAAAACCAGCAGTATTCTTAATGGACGAACCTTTATCAAACTTGGATGCAAAATTAAGAGAACACATGAGAGTTGAATTAGTAAGAATACACCAAAGTCTAGGAACAACTTCTATATACGTTACACACGACCAAACAGAAGCTATGACTATGGGTACAAAGATTTGCCTATTAGACAAGGGAGTAATACAACAATTTGGTAAACCAGAAGAATTCTATAACAAACCTGCAAACTTATTCGTTGCAAAATTCATAGGTTCACCTACAATGAATGTAATCAACGGTAAGATACAAGGTGGAATATTTGTAAGTGATAGTGGTGTAGTAAAGATTAATGTAGATGAAAGACTTAAAGAATATGAAGGTAAAAAAGTTACTGTTGGTATAAGAAGTGAAAGATTCTTAAGCGATGCAGATAGAACTCAAAATACTATAGAAGCAAAGATAGACGTTATTGAAATGTTAGGTAAAGAAAAAGCTCTATATGTTAAATTAGCAGATGACACTCAATTGATAATAACAGTACCTAGTTACTTTAAGTATAATGTAGGTGAAACACATAAATTTACATTTGATACAGAAGCATTACACTACTTTGATGAAGAAGGAAATAGAATTTAGGTGAATTATGTTGAATAGAGTTACATTAGCAGATGTTGCTAAAAAAGCTAATGTTAGTACAGCAACAGTTTCAAGAGTTATAGCCAATAGCAGTTTAATAAGCAAAGAAACTAAGAAGAAAGTACAAAAGGTTATAGATAATTTGAATTATGTTCCAAACTCTATGGCACAAAGTTTAACAAGGAATAGTAGTAAAATAATAGGGATAGTGTTGAATTCAAAAGACATTGATCCCTTATCAAATAATTTCTTTTCAGAAATATTAAGTGGTATATGTGATTATTTAATAAACAAGGATTACTATACCCTGTACATTCACTGCAATAACAGTGAAACTGAAGAAGAATATGTTAAATCATTAGTAGGTTCAAGAAGATTAGATGGTCTAATCTTCTTGCGTGCCTATGACGATGAAAAATTATTAAAATATTTAGAAAATATACAATTTCCTTTTAGTATAATAGGGACTCCTAATGATACTAGTGAATATATATGGGTGGATAACGATAATACAAAGACAACATATACAATTACTAAAAAGTTAATTGAACAAAACAAAAAGAAAAATATTTGTTTTGTTGGAGGTCCTATGAACCTAAAGGTTACAAATTATAGATATAAAGGATATGTGAAGGCCTTAAAAGAAAAAAATATATCTAAAGAATATATTATAGAATCTCTATTTAATATCGACACAGCTTATGATATAATAAGAGAATATTTACGTAATAATAGAAAAATAGACGCTATTGTAACAACGGATGATGTTTTAGCTATTGCTTCAATAAAGGCTTGTAAGAGTCTTAATAAAAGAAATGTAATTGTTACAGGATTTAACAATACATACTTGAAGAAAACTTCAAACTATAACTTCACAACAGTAGACATAAAAGTAAAAGAGTTAGGTAAAAAAGCATGTGAACTATTGATACAAAAAATAGAAAATAGATTAATGAAAAAAAATTATGCTATTATTCAAGCAAACATACTATGGGAGGAATAATGTTAGATAAAGATTATGACTATAAGGCAATAAATACAAATAGAAAAAGTGGTGTAATAATGCATATTTCATCACTACCATCAAAATATGGTATAGGAACATTTGGTAAAGGAGCATATGAGTTTTGTGACTTTTTAAAGAATGCAGGATTTCATTATTGGCAAATATTACCATTAGGGCCTACAAGTTATGGAGATTCACCATATCAATCTTTTTCATCATTTGCAGGGAATCCATATTTTATAGACCTTGATATTTTGAAAGATGATGGACTGCTATTAGAGGAAGAATATATTAATATAGATTTTGGAGATAATCCACTAAAAGTAGATTATGCTAAATTATACAATAACAGATATACAGTACTAAAAAAGGCGTTTGAAAGATTTAAAGAATTTGACAAACTAAATGAATTTGTTGAAAAACATTCTGACTGGGTAAAAGATTATGCCCTATTTATCGCATTAAAAAATCATTTCAATGGTGCTTCATATGACACTTGGGATGAAGATATTAAAAATAGAAAAGAAGATGCAATAAAAAAGTACAGTGAAGAATTAAAAAATGACATACAATTTCAATATTTTATGCAATATGAATTCTTCAAGCAATATACAAATTTAAAAAAATATGTTAATGATAAGGGAATAAAGATAGTTGGAGATATTCCAATATATTGTGCAGGAGATTCATGCGATGTATGGTCAGATGAAAAACAATTTAGATTAGACCTAGTTGGTGGTTGTCCACCAGATTCATTCTCAGATGGAGGACAATTGTGGGGTAATCCTACATATGATTGGGAATATATGAAAAAAGACAAATACAAATGGTGGGTTAATAGAATAAAAAAGAGCCTAAAACTTTGTGATGTCTTAAGAATAGACCATTTTAGAGGATTTGAATCATATTGGGCTATACCTAAGGGTAGTGTTAATGCAAGTACTGGAAGCTGGGTAAAAGGTCCAGGTATGGATCTATTTAATGAAGTGAAAAAACAACTGGGAGATATAGATATAATAGCAGAGGATCTTGGATATACAACTAAAGAAGTTGTAAAATTCAGAACTGAAACTGGATTTCCTGGTATGAAGGTATTAGAGTTTGCTTTTGATCCAAATAATGAAAGCGATTTTTTACCTCATAATATAGAAAGAAATTGGGCAGTATAC
Source organism: Sneathia vaginalis (assembly GCF_000973085.1). Taxonomy (NCBI): domain Bacteria; kingdom Fusobacteriati; phylum Fusobacteriota; class Fusobacteriia; order Fusobacteriales; family Leptotrichiaceae; genus Sneathia; species Sneathia vaginalis. The sequence goes on along the minus strand of NZ_CP011280.1, from coordinate 1,205,867 downwards.
TGTAGTACTCATGATAGTGATACTCTACAAGGTTGGATAGAATGGCAAAAGGGAACGCCAACATTAGACTTTGCAAGAAGATATCTTAACCTAACTGAAGAAGAAGGATATGCTTGGGGAATATTGCGTGCTGCATGGAGTAGTGTTGCAAATATTGCAATAACTCAAATACAAGACTTTTTCCAATTGAATAATGATTACAGAATGAATATACCATCTACATTAGGAAATTGGACATTTAGATTAGATAAAAAATATTTAACAAAAGAAAATGCAGAAAAACTATATAAGTTCAATAAACTTTACTCTAGATTAAATAAATAAAGGACAGGGCACAGGGTTGTGTCTTGTTTTTTTATATCAAATTCTTAATAAAAATTTGTATTTTTGTGATTTTTAGTTAAAAAACGCCCATTACTTAACGCTAGTAAACATTAAGGGAAATATGTAAAAAATTATTTAAGTTAATAAACAAACTGATGTTTAGTAAAAAAGTGCTTTTTTTTTTTTTTTTTGGACTACAATTAATATGTAACGTTAACAAAAGTAAGGGGACAAATAAATGAAAAATGAAGCATTAAAATTTTTAAAGAAAATTTGTAAAAATAGAGTGAAAGTTACCAAAAGAATGGTAATATTTTTTTTAATGACAGGGGGATTGCTTTTATCGCAAGTAAACTTTTCTGAGACAGTAGATGAAACAAAACCAGCAACAATTAAAGATTTAAAAGACTATGATTATCCAAATAGTCTACATTTTGTTTCAGTACAATATAGCGACGAGGATGTTAAAGAGTATAAAGATTATAATAAATATTTAGACTTATTGAAAGAAAAAATTGGATATTTAAAAGAAGTAGCATTAGAAGAAGCGAATGGTAAAGATAAAAAGAAAATAAAGGAAATAAACCAAAAAGCAAGAGATGTAAAAAAACAAATGGATAAATTAAAAGAAACAAATAAATTAATATCCCAAAAAGTATCAAACAAAATTGAAGGAAAGTTTAAAACAAAAGATAGTGAAGAAATTAATAAAGAATATACAGAAAGAATGAATGAAATTAATAAGCTAGGTACAAACTTTAATAATTTAGGAATAGATTTTGCACATAGTATAGCTATAGGTAAAGGTGCTGAAATAAAAGGAGAAAATGGTATAGCTATAGGTGTTGATACACTATCAGGGAAAGATTCAATTTCACTTGGTAAAGATGCAATTGCAGATGGAGAAGGTAATATAGCGATAGGAAGAGATGCGACACTATTTAGTAAAACTTTTAAAGGAAAAGTAGGTCAACAAATAGCTCGTATTTTAAATACTCCAGATACAATAGTTAAATTTGAAAATGAAGGCAATGTAGAGTACAAAAAAACAATAGTTATAGGAGACGGAACTAAATCAAGTGGTAATTCAAATATAGCTATAGGTGATAATGCTATTGCAATGAAGAAAAGACTAACATTAAGTACAAAAGATAATGGAGTTCTTTCTGATAAGAATGGGGTAGAAATAGATGCAAAAAATTGGAATGATATTGCAAAACAATTCTATAGCCCTGGTGAAGACGATAAAGGATATTATAAATTTGAAGTAAAACCAGTAGAAAATGCGATAGCATTAGGTAAAAATGCAAGTGCTTTTGCTGATAATGTAATTGCAATAGGTAAAGGAGCCATATCTGGATTTGAAAGTGCTGTGTCAATAGGAGAAAATGCAGATACAGAAGGTAAAAATTCAGTAGCTATAGGTAAAAATTCTATAATATTTGGAGAATCAAGTGTTGCCATAGGAGAAGGATCTAGAACTGGGAAAATAAAGTATGTTCTTAAAACAATTGAGGGTAAAGACACAGTAGAAAAAATTGAAGAATTTGATACTCTTGAGGCAGCAAAACAAGAATTAGAAAAGAAAAATGATCTTAGCAAAATTTATCGAATAGAAGTTGGAGGAGAAAAATCAGAATATTCAGTTGCTATAGGTAAAGACTCTGCTGTAGAACACAGTGGTTCAGTAGCAATAGGAGCAGATTCATTGGCAGTTAAAAGTAATGGTAAGAGTGCATTTACAGAAGTTGACCATACAAGTGGAGAAACAGTTTCATTTGGAAAAGAAGATAGAAAAAGAAGACTAACTAATGTTGCAGATGGTTCAGCTGATTCTGATGCAGTTACTGTTGCACAATTAAAGAAAGCAATTAATGACAATAAAGGTGGCAGTGGTGGAAGTGCTGTAGCAGATGGAAAATATGCAAACATTTCATTATCGAATATTGATGAAACAGCAAAGAATACAATAAAAGACAAAGCAAAAGAATCAATAGAAATAGTTGAAGATAAAAAAGAAAGTAGTAAAAATGATTCAGGAATTGTTGTTACAAAGTCAGAAGATAAAAATAGTCATAAAGATACATATAAGATAAAATTAGATGAATCAAAAGTAAAAGAAATAGCAGGAACAACAAACTTAGCAACTGAATATGCTAAAGTAGCTGCAGATAATATAGCTGTAAATAAATGGGCTGAAAAACTAGGTACAGGATCTATTACAACTAATGAAACAAATTTAGTAACAGGGAAGACAGTATTTAATGCTATTAAGAATTCAAAGACAAAAGTTGAAAAAGAAGGAGATATAATAACATTAACAGCAACACCAAGTACAGATGACGGAATAAGTTCAGTAACATATAAACTTGGAATAGATGATACTAAATTAAAAGCAAAGATTAATGAATCAAAGGTAAGTGTAGAACAAGGAGAAGGAATAAAAGTAACTTCTACAGCTAATAAATATACAGTTGCACTTGCAGATGAATTAAAAACAAAAATTGATGGAGCATTACAAAGTAGTGTAGCAGATGGAAAATATGCAAACATTTCATTATCGAATATTGATGAAACAGCAAAGAATACAATAAAAGACAAAGCAAAAGAATCAATAGAAATAGTTGAAGATAAAAAAGAAAGTAGTAAAAATGATTCAGGAATTGTTGTTACAAAGTCAGAAGATAAAAATAGTCATAAAGATACATATAAGATAAAATTAGATGAATCAAAAGTAAAAGAAATAGCAGGAACAACAAACTTAGCAACTGAATATGCTAAAGTAGATGCAGATAATATAACTGTAAATAAATGGGCTGAAAAACTAGGAACAGGATCTATTACAACTAATGAAACAAATTTAGTAACAGGAAAGACAGTGTATAATGCTATTAAGAATTCAAAGACAAAAGTTGAAAAAGAAGGAGATATAATAACATTAACAACAACACCAAGTACAGATGACGGAATAAGTTCAGTAACATATAAACTTGGAATAGATGATACTAAATTAAAAGCAAAGATTAATGAATCAAAGGTAAGTGTAGAACAAGGAGAAGGAATAAAAGTAACTTCTACAGCTAATAAATATACAGTTGCACTTGCAGATGAATTAAAAACAAAAATTGATGGAGCATTACAAAGTAGTGTAGCAGATGGAAAATATGCAAACATTTCATTATCGAATATTGATGAAACAGCAAAGAATACAATAAAAGACAAAGCAAAAGAATCAATAGAAATAGTTGAAGATAAAAAAGAAAGTAGTAAAAATGATTCAGGAATTGTTGTTACAAAGTCAGAAGATAAAAATAGTCATAAAGATACATATAAGATAAAATTAGATGAATCAAAAGTAAAAGAAATAGCAGGAACAACAAACTTAGCAACTGAATATGCTAAAGTAGCTGCAGATAATATAGCTGTAAATAAATGGGCTGAAAAACTAGGAACTGGCAAAGTTGCTAATGGTGATGCTGGACTAGTTACAGGTTCAACTATATATAATTATATGACTACATTTAAACAACAATTATCTAGTGAGTCTACAAAAGATTTAGCTAAAAAGTTGAATGCAGATGCAGATAATTTAAGTGAAACAGGTAAAACTACTTTAACTAATAAATTAGGAACTGGTGAAGTTGCAGAAAATAATACAAATTTAGTTACAGGTGGAAAAGTATACACTAAATTAAATGAAATTAAAACAGACTTAGATAATAAGTATAAAGGTCTTAATACTCAAGTTACAACAAATACTGGTGATATTACTGCGTTAAAAACTACTGTAGAAGGTCTTAAGAATACAACACAAGAAATTAATAATATTAAAACTAAGTTAGATGACAAGTTAGATAAAAATGATTTATCAATAACAGGAGATAATTATATAACTGCTGATAAAGATGATAAATTTAATTATACATTAAAAGTTAATAAAACAAAGTTAGAAAGTGATCTTGATTTAACTAACAATAATTCAATAAATAGTATATTTAATACTAAATTAGGTAATATTAATACTAATATTGGAGAATTAAAAACTAGCTTAGAAACTAATACAAATAACATTAATTCATTAACAACTAAGGCAGATACTAATACATCTAGCATTATTAAATTACAACAAGATATGGGTAATAAATTAAATGCAGATGCAACTAATTTAAGTGAAACAGGAAAAACTAACTTAATTGACAAATTATCTAAAGATTCAAACATAGCTAAACCTAAAGATAGATTAGTTACTGATAGACAAGTTAATACCTACTTATCTAGATACAATGATGCGTTAGGAGTAGTAGATAAGAAGTCTACTGTAGCACTTGAAAAATCTGAATTAGCATTAGGTGGAGTAGCAAATGCAGTGGCAATGGCAAATCTAGTTCAAGTTAATTCTTATTCTGACTATAGACATAATTTAAGTGCAGCATATGGATACTATGGAGGATCACATGCATTAGCAGTAGGATTTAGTGGAACTAATGAAGAACGTAACTTTGTATACAAATTAAGTGGTTCAGTAAACAATAAAGGTAATCTTGCGTTCGGTGTTGGAGCTGGAGTTATGCTTGGTGATAAAGATGAAAGATTAACAACAGAATATAGTACTAAGTTGAAGACTGTAGAAAAAGATTTGGTGGAAGCTAATAAGAAGATAAAAGAATACGAAGAAAGACAAAAAGCAACAGATATAAAGGTGAAAGAACTTGAAAGAAAACTTAACCAAATTTTAAATAAACATTAAAAAGTTTAAATGCAAGGCTATAATTATTTAGCCTTGTATTTTTTTGAATTTGTCCATCTTTTAAAATAAATAAATATGTGCTACAATATCTTGTAAAAGTATACATTTTAGGAGGCGTCGTGGACGAGATAGTAAAAAAGGTTTCATTGATATTAGGTATTAATGAAAAAAACATTTCAGATACATTTAAGCTATATGATGAAGGAGCAACAATCCCCTTTATTTCACGTTATAGAAAAGAAGTAACAGGTGGCTTGAATGAAGAACAAATAAGAGAAATTATTGATAAAATAACATATGAGAAGAATTTAGAGAAAAGAAAAGAAGAAGTAATTCGTTTAATAGAAGAGCAAGGTAAATTAACAGAAGAGCTAAAAAAAGAAATATTAGAAGCTAATGTCTTACAAAAAGTTGAAGACATATATTTACCTTACAAAAAAAAGAAAAAGACTAAGGCAGATATTGCAAAAGAAAAAGGATTAGAACCTTTTGCTAAAGAAATATATGATGGTTTAAGTATAGCTAAAATTTCTAGTGAAGCAAGTAAGTACATAACTAGCGAAGTTTTAAATGAAGCAGAAGCAATAGAAGGTGCTTACCTAATACTAGCACAAGACTTATCAGAAAACGTAAAGATACGTGAGTATTTAAGAGAACAAACATTAAATATTGGTATAGTATATGCTAGTGTAATAGAAAAAAATAGAAGTCTAGATGAAAGATTAGTATATTCAAACTATTATGAATTCAGTGAAACTGTTAAAAAGATTGCATCACATAAGATATTAGCAATTAATCGTGCTGAAAAAGAAAAGATCTTGAAAGTTAACATAGATTTTGAAGATCAAGATAAGTTGAAGATAAAAAGATATATGTATAATCACTTCTTTAAAAAGGCAAATGCTGATATGAAAGAAGAATTAATTCAAAAGGTTGTAGATGATAGTTACGACAGATTACTATTCCCCTCAATAGAAAATGAAGTTAGAAGTACATTGACAGATAGGGCAGATAAAGAGGCAATAAACATATTTGCAACTAACCTTGAAGCACTACTATTACAACCACCTATACTTAAAAAAACAATTTTAGGATTAGACCCTGGTATTAGAACAGGATGTAAGCTAGCAGTAATCTCAAAAGATGGTTTCTACATTACATCAGATGTAATATATCCTGTAAAAGGTGCACACAGTGAAGCAATGCTAGAAAAATCACGTGTTAAACTACTTAAATATATTAAAGAATATTCAGTTGATATTATTGTAATAGGTAATGGTACAGCATCACGTGAAACTGAAAGCTTTGTTGCAGATGCAATTAAAGGACTTAATTGTAAGTATGTCATAGTAAATGAAGCAGGAGCATCTGTATATTCAGCATCTAAATTAGCTCATGAAGAATTTCCTGATTTAGATGTAACTGTACGTGGTACTATTTCAATTGCAAGACGTATACAAGATCCATTATCAGAATTAGTTAAGATAGATCCAAAATCTATAGGTGTTGGTATGTATCAACATGATGTAAATCAAAAAGAACTAGAACAAAAACTAGTAGAAACAATAGAAAAGATTGTAAATAGAGTTGGAGTAAATCTAAATAGTGCATCATTTTCAATATTAAGCTATGTATCAGGTGTAAAGAAGAATATAGCTAAAAATATTGTGGAATACAGAAAAGAACATGGAGACTTTAAGTCAAGAGAAGAATTAAAAAATGTAAAAGGATTGGGTGCTAAGGCTTTTGAACAAATGGCAGGATTCGTTGTAATACCAGATTCAATTAATCCACTAGATAATACAATAATTCACCCAGAATCATATCCTCTAGCAGAAAAGATTTTAGAGTTAGTAGAATCTAACCCTAGTGAATTTAGAACTAACTATGTTGAAATACGTCAAAAGTTAAATAATCTTGGTTTGAAAAAAGTGTTAAAAGCTATGGAAGATACTTATGGTAAAGATACAATAAAAGACGTATATGAAGCCTTATTAAAAGACAGAAGAGACCCAAGAGAAGACTATCCTATGCCTATACTAAAATCTGACATATTAACAATGGAAGACTTAAAAGAAGGTATGATACTAGAAGGTACAGTTAGAAATGCTACAAAATTTGGAGTATTTGTTGATATAGGTTTAAAAAATGACGCTATGATACATATATCAGAATTATCAGAAAAATTTGTTAAAGATCCAACACAAGTATTGACTGTTGGTCAGATTATTAAAGTAAGAGTATTAAGTGTTGACAAAGTTAGACACAGAGTAACTTTATCAAGAAAAGGAGTTAAATAATGGAAATAGATTATTCTAAAACACTAAATTTACCTAAGACAAGCTTTAAAATGAAGGCAAATTTAGCACAAAGAGAAGGATTACAGTTAAGGGATTGGCAAAAAGCAAAAATTTATGAAAAATCAATAGCAGATAAGACAAAACCAGTGTTTTTCCTACATGATGGACCACCATATGCAAATGGAGATATCCACGTAGGACACGCAATCAACAAGATATTAAAGGATATTATACTTAAATACAAGAGAATGAGAGGGTATAATGCACCATATATACCTGGTTGGGATACACATGGATTACCTATAGAATGGAAGATAATTCAAGAAAAAGGTGAAAAAGTTGCATCTATGTCTGTACTTGATTTGAGAAATGAATGTAAAAAATATGCTTTAAAACAAGTAGAAAAACAAAAGAAAGACTTTGTGAGACTAGGTGTTTTAGGTGATTTTGATAATCCATACATTACATTAAAACCTGAATTCGAAGCTGAAGAATTAAGAGTATTTAAAGAAATCTATGAAAATGGATATGTATACAAAGGTCTAAAGCCAGTTTATTGGTCACCTACAACAGAAACAGCATTAGCTGAAGCAGAAATTGAGTACAAGAATGTTACATCACCTGCAATATATGTAAAAATGGATATGTGCCAAGATGGTTTAGATAAAATAGGGCTAGATAAAGCTAGTATAGTAATTTGGACAACAACACCATGGACATTACCAGCTAACTTAGGTATTGCATTGAATAAGGACTTTGTTTACGGAGTTTACAAAACAGAAAAAGGTAATCTAGTAGTTGCAAAAGAATTAGCAAAACAAGCATTTTCTAAGATGGGATTAGATTATGAATTGATAAAAGAATTTAAAGGAGACCTATTAGAAAATACTCATTACAAGCATCCGTTTATAGACAGAACAGGGCTTGTAATATTAGCTGATCATGTAACATTAGAAGCAGGTACAGGTTGTGTACATACAGCACCAGGACATGGGGCAGATGACTTTATTGCAGGGAATAAGTATAATCTAGGGATATTATCACCAGTAGATGACAAGGGTCATATGACTTATGAAGCAGGTAAATATGAAGGATTATTCTACAAAAAAGCAGAAAAGCAAATAGTACAAGACTTGTTAGAAACAGGATATATATTATCAGTAGAAGAGATAACACACTCATACCCACATGACTGGAGAAGTAAGAAGCCAATAATATTTAGAGCAACAGAACAATGGTTTATAAACATAATGGATAGTGATATAAGGGGGAATGCATTAAAGGCTTTAGATGAAATTAAATTTTATCCACAATGGGGTAAAAATAGAATAAAATCTATGCTTGAAGTAAGACCAGACTGGACTATTTCAAGACAAAGAGTGTGGGGTGTACCTATACCTATCTTCTATAACAAACAAAATGAAATAATATATCATAGTGACATTATGGATAGAATAATAGCTATGGTAGAAAAAGAAGGTACAGATATTTGGTGGAAATATTCTGCCAAAGAATTAATAGGAGAAGAACTATTAGCAAAATATAACTTGAATGCAGATGAAATAAGAAAAGAAAGAAGTATATTAGATGTTTGGTTTGATTCAGGTGTAACTCATAGATCAGTTGTAGTTCAAAGAGGTTACAAACGACCAGTAGACCTATACTTAGAAGGTTCAGACCAACATAGAGGATGGTTCCAATCATCACTATTAACATCAATATCTAGTACAAAAGATAAGCCATATAAGCAAATACTAACACATGGTTTTGTTAATGATGGACAAGGTAGAAAAATGAGTAAGTCTATAGGTAATACCATAGCTCCTAATGATGTAATTAATAAATATGGTGCAGATATATTAAGACTATGGGTATCATCAGTAGATTACAGAGAAGACGTAAGATTATCAGAAGATATATTAAATAGAACTTCAGACTCATATAGAAAGATACGTAATACTGCAAGATACTTACTAGGTAATGTTAGTGACTTTAACATTAATGAAGACAAAGTAGACTACAAAGATATGTTAGAAATAGATAGATGGGCATTAAATAGACTAGAAAGATTAAAGAAAAAATTAGAAAAACTTTATGATAACTTTGAGTTCTATAACATCTTCCAAGAAATATCATATTTCTGTATTATAGAAATGTCATCATTCTACTTGGATATAATAAAAGACAGACTATACTGCGAATACAAGACATCATTAAAGAGAAGATCAGCACAAACAGTATTAGCAGAAATATTAAAAATATTAGTTAGAGCTATTTCTCCAGTTTTATCATTTACAGCTGAAGAAATATGGGAAAAGATGCCAGAAGAATTAAAAGATAGTGAAAGTGTTCTATTAACATCATGGATACCAGTACATGAAGAATATATAGATGACAAACTAGAAGCTAAATGGGAAAAATTATCTGCTTTAAGAAAAGAAGTAAACAAAAAGATAGAAGAAAGAAGACAAAAAGGTGAAATAGGTTTAGCACTAGATGCTAGAGTAGTATTAAATATACAAAACAAGGACTATGAATTTGTAAAAGAATATTCAGATTGGGATTTATCTGATATCTTCTTAGTATCTCAAATAGCATATGAAACAACACCTTTAGAAAATACAGAAATTGAAGGAGTTACAGTAAGAATAGATAGAGCATTAGGTGAAAAATGTCAAAGATGTTGGAAGTATAGTACAGAAATAGGAGATAGCGAATTTGGACAAGTAACACCTAGAGATGCAGAAGTTCTTAGATTAATGAAACAAAATGGAGAACTAAATGAAAAAGAATAATGAAGAGATTGTATATGCATTAATAGTTGTCCTTTTGCTAGGTATAGATCAGTTAACTAAACAGGCAATAAGAAGTTTAGCAAATGGTGTAATAGGATATTCTTTTAGAATTATGGGAGATTTTTTACGTTTTACTTATGTTGAAAATCATGGAGGCATATTTGGAATATTTCAAGGGCATATAAGGGCATTTACTATTGTAAGTAGTATATTAATAATATATGTATATGTGACAGAGCTAAAAAACTTCAGTAAATATTCAAACTTAACCAAGATAGGTGTTCTATTTATCGTAGCTGGAGCATTAGGCAATATGTTTGATAGATTTTTTAGAGGGTATGTAATAGATATGATAGATTTTAGAACAATATGGTCTTTCATATTTAATGTGGCAGATATGTACATACACATAGGTGTATACTTAATAGTAATTGCATATATATTAAAAAGGAGAAAGAAAAAATGACTTTTCAAAATATAATATTAACATTACAAAAGTATTGGCAAAAACAAGGTTGTGTTTTAGCTAATCCATATGATGTTGAAACAGGAGCTGGAACTTTTAATCCTGATACATTTTTAATGTCATTAGGACCAGAACCATGGAAGGTTTGCTATGTTGAACCTTCAAGAAGACCTAAAGACGGTAGATATGGGCAAAACCCTAATAGAGTGTATCAACACCATCAATTTCAAGTTTTGATGAAACCATCACCTGATAATATACAAGAATTGTATTTAAAAAGTCTTGAAGCATTAGGTTTGGACTTAAAAGAACATGATGTAAGATTTGTTGAAGATAACTGGGAATCACCTACACTAGGAGCATGGGGTCTAGGTTGGGAAGTATGGCTTGATGGTATGGAAATAACACAATTCACATATTTCCAACAAGTTGGAGGTCTAGAAGTTGAAATAACACCAGTGGAAATAACATACGGGTTAGAAAGAATTGCCCTTTATTTACAAAACAAAGACAATGTATATGATCTTGACTGGGCAGATGGAGTTAAATATGGTGAAAGAAGATTCCAATATGAATATGAAATGTCAAAATATAGCTTTGAAGTAAGTGATAGTGCTATGAATTTTAAACTATTTGATATGTACGAAAAAGAAGCAAATAATTGTTTGGAGCATAAGCTAGTATTACCTGCATATGACTATGTATTAAAATGTTCACATACATTTAATAACTTAGATGCAAGAGGATCTATAGGTACAACTGAGAGAATGGCATATATATTAAGAGTACGTGATCTAGCAAAGAAATGTGCAGAAATATTTGTGGAAAATAGAAAAAACTTAGGTTTCCCACTATTAAAAGAAGGAGAAAAATAATGAAATTTTTATTTGAATTAGGTGTTGAAGAATTGCCTTCAAGATATGTAGATATATCTGAAAAAGCTTTAAAAAAAGAAGTCGAAAAAGAATTAAAAGAAAATAGAATTCATTATGAAAGCATAGAATCATTTAGTACTCCAAGAAGACTAGCTTTAAGAATAAATGGCATGGACGAAATGCAACAAGATTTAAATGAAGAAAAAATAGGACCTAGCACTAGTGTTGCACTAAAAGACAAAAAGCCAACAAAGGCATTACTTGGATTTTTATCTTCAAATAACTTAGGTGAAAATGACTATAGTATAGTAAATACACCAAAGGGTGAATATATTAAGATAAAAAAATATATAAAGGGTAAGAAAACAGAAGAAATATTAAAAGATATTTTGGATAAAGCTTTAAAATCATTAGAATTTGAAAAAACTATGAAGTGGGGTTCTAATACTTTTAGATTTGTAAGACCTATAAAATGGATAGTGGCACTAATAGATAATAAGGTACTTGACTTTACATTTGAAGGAGTTAAATCTGGAAACATTACAAGAGGTATGAGAATATTTAAGAGTCAAGAAATACAAATTGATGATATAGATTCTTATGAAAAGCTATTAGAAGAAAACTATGTAATAGTAAGTCATGATAAAAGAAAACAAATGATAATTGACCAAATACATACTAATTGTGATACAGAAGAAAAGAAGACACAAATAGATGAAAAATTATTAAAAGAAGTTGTAAACTTGGTTGAATACCCTTATGCTATAATGGGTTCATTTGATAAGAGTTATCTTGTACTTCCAGAAGACTTGATAACTATAACTATGAAGACACATCAAAGATACTTCCCTGTAAGATTTGCTGATGGTAAGTTAGCAAATAATTTTGTGGTAATTAGAAATGCACCTATGTACTCAGAAAGTGTTAAGTTAGGTAATGAAAAAGTAATAATACCAAGACTTGCAGATTCTAAATTCTTCTTTGATGAAGACTTAAAGCATAAATTAAGTGATAATGTAGAAAAGTTAAAAAATGTAATGTTCCAAAAAGATATGGGAACTATATATGAAAAAATGCAAAGATCAACTGAAATTGCTAAATTTTTAAATGCAGATTCTGACACATTACGTACTATTTACCTAGCAAAGGCAGACTTAGTTTCAAATGTAATAAATGAAAAAGAATTTACAGAATTGCAAGGTATGATGGGTGGTATTTATGCAGAAAAAACAGGAGAAAATGAAGTTGTTTCAAAAGCAATACCAGAACACTATATGCCAAGATTCCAAGGAGACAAATTACCAGGAACTATACAAGGGGCTATAGCTTCAATAGCTGATAAGCTAGATACAAGTATAGGGGCATTTTGTGTTGGTCTAAAACCTACAGGTTCAAAAGACCCTTATGCTATTAGAAGGGCAACACAAGGTATTTGTCTTGTAGCACTAGATAAAAAATTAGATGTAGATTATTTACAATTAATAGATAAGGCATATAATATATTTAAGGGGAATAAGGAAGTTAAGTATGCTAAGGCATTAGAAGAATACAAAACATACTTTAAACAAAGATTAGAAAATGTTTTATCTGATATGTATGATAGAGATTTAGTTAGTTATGTAATAAATAACGAAACTAATTTCAAAAATCTTTTAGTTAAATTAGACAAATTAAAGACATTAGAAAATACTGATAAGTTTACTGATTTAATAAATGTATTAAAGAGGGTAAAAAACATATTAAAAGATGTTAAAACAACAGAAATTAACTCTGATTTAATAAGAGAAAAAGAAGAAAAAGCTCTATTAGAAGTCTTATTAACCCTAAAAGATAAAGACTTCTCAAGTACTATAGATATTTTACTTGAGAATAAGGATGTAATTAATAACTTCTTTAATAACATTAAGATAAATGTTGAAGATGTTGAAATGAAGAACAATAGATTAGCATTATTAAATAATATTCTAAAAACAACAGGGAATATTATAGAAATATAGATAGAGAGGGAGATATGAAAAAAATATTTTGTCTCTTCTTCATGATGTCTGTAGCACTTTTAGCAGCAGACAATAGGATAAAAATAAATGAGGATAAGAATCCTAATGTTGCAGAATCAAAGTTTAATATAAACACAAAAAATGATAATATACTATTGGAAGCTGTTTACAAAAAAGAATTAGAAGAGGGAGTTTCTGACTTAAAATCATATTTTAAAAATGGTAATTCAATAGGACTTAATATAACATACTTTTTGGGTGAGGGAAATAATAAGCAAAATACTCAAGATAGGATATCTATAATCAATTTCTCAAATAAGCCCATTAGTAGAAAAAGTAATATTAATTATGAATTGAAAAGCAGCAGTGAACAAATAAAAAGAACAGTTAATGCTATAAACGAAACTATAAACATAGGAAATGTAAAAGTTAAAGCAGGAAATAGTGATAAAAATAAGTCAAAAAGTAATACAGTAATACCTATTTTAAATAGTTATGGTGTTATGTTACAAAAAAAATATGGTAAATTAGACAAGAATAAATTGTTGGTACAAGAAAATTCTGTTAAAACATACAAGATTGTTATAACTTTCAATGGAGGAAAATAAAGATGGAAGATAGATTTACAGATTTATCAGAACATATAGAAGATAATAGTATAAACAATCTTAGACCAAAAACTTTTGATGACTATATAGGTCAAGAAAAATTAAAAGAAGCTATGAAACTATACATCAAAGCTGCGAAATTAAGAAATGAACCTATAGATCATATACTTCTATACGGACCACCAGGATTAGGGAAAACATCGCTTGCATATGTAGTAGCTAATGAAATGAATAGGAATATTAAAATAACATCAGGGCCTGTTTTAGAAAAATCAGGAGATCTTGCTTCAATATTAACTTCATTAGAAGATGGCGATATTTTATTTATAGATGAAATACATAGATTAAATACTAGTGTAGAAGAAATACTTTATCCTGCAATGGAGGATGGTGAAATAGATATACTAATAGGTAAGGGACATGGTGCTAAAAGTATACGTATAGACTTACCTAAATTTACTTTAATTGGAGCAACTACCAATGCAGGTAAATTATCTAAACCATTACGTGATAGATTTGGAGTTTCACATAGAATGGAATTCTATACTACGGATGAATTATCTAGAATAATTAAAAGAGGTGCAAATATACTAGGAATACCTTATGAAGATGATGCTATAGATATTATGGCAAAAAGAAGTAGAGGTACTCCTAGACTTGCCAATAGAATATTAAAAAGAGCAAGAGATTATGCTATGATTAAAGGTAATGGCGTCATAGATGAAAAGTCAGTTATAGGGATATTAGATATGCTAGAAATAGATGAATATGGACTAGATGCTATGGATAGAAGAATATTAATTAAAATAATAGAAAACTATAACGGAGGACCTGTTGGACTAGAAACTTTGTCACTTCTTTTAGGTGAAGATAAAAGAACAGTAGAAGAAGTGTATGAGCCATATTTAGTAAAAAATGGCCTTATAAAACGAACACACAGAGGACGTGTTGTAACTGAAAAAGCATATAATCATTTGGGAATAAAGGTGGATGAATGCTAAGTATAGTCGTAGATAAAAAAGATGTTAATGTTGATTATGTTAGTATAACAAATGAAAAAGACATACGTCATATGGTTAATGTATATAGACTAAAAGTAGGTGATAATATCCGTGTTACAGATGGAACTTATCAGTACTTATGTAGTCTTTTGAAAATATCAAAAAAAGAAGTTTTAGCTAAGATAGAAAATAAAGAAGAGGATATATATAATTTAAGTATAAATATAGATGTCGCAGTTGGCCTTATAAAAAACGATAAGATGAACCTATTAATACAAAAATTAACAGAAATAGGAGTTAGAGGTATAATACCTCTAAAGACTGAAAGAGTCGTAGTAAAACTAGATACAAAAAAGGATAAATGGGAAGATATAGTTACAGAATCAATGAAACAATGTCGTGCAATAAGAAGAACAGAAATATTAGATATCATGAGGTTAAATGATATTGATTTTTCATTGTATGATAAAGTAATATATCTTTATGAAAATTCTTGTGAGAGTATAAAGATAAATGAAGCGGTAACAAAACAAGATAAAAATGTTTTGTGTATAATTGGTCCAGAAGGTGGATTTACGCAACATGAATGCAGTAAATTGACTGAAAAAGGAGCAATTGAGATTAGCTTAGGTAATAGAATATTAAGAGCAGAAACAGCAGCAATAGTGGTGTCTGCAGTTTTAGCTCATATTTATGGATATTAAAAAAGGAGTATTATGAAAAAGTTTTTGTTAATATTATCATTAATTAGTATATTTTCATGTGGAATAAAAGAAGATACAAATAAAGGGAATAGATTAGTTCTAGTTGGAAATAGTTATTATGTGTACTATGATGATGAAGTAATTGAAATACCTAGTGGTACATATTTAACTAAAGATACTAAGGTTGATGACTATTTCTTCAGTTTTATGGGTAAGCAAATAAAGGACGAAAAGAAACTTTTAGTAGATTTAACAAAGTATTTCCCACATGGTATAACTGATATACAAAGAGGTTCTAAACCTAGTAATTATACAGAATTACCTACATACAAAGTAAATGGTAAGACTATGGTTGATAGTGTAAAACTTGCTGATTTATTAGCTGGTCAAGATGGTGAAGGACTAATTAATAGTGAATTAAGTACGGATATAATAGACGTTAAAAATGGTGATGAAGTAGATCCTAATGTTTCTCTAGAAGGTAAAAAAGTAGAAATATTAAATGCAAATGGTATACCAGGATTTGCAAAAGAATTAGGTGATGCTTTGGTTAATAACTTGAAGATGCAATATAATGCTGAAAACTATGGAAAACCTTCTAATTTCACATATATTGTAAACCATAAGTTGACAGATCAAGAATTATCTAAGCTTATTAACAGCTTAAACTTTAAATATATTAAAGTTTTAGATGATCCTAATTTAAAACCAGATAGTGATGTAGTACTAATAACTGGAAATGATGAAAAAGTTAATTACCCTATTAATATACTTACAAAAAATGGAAGTACAGAACTACAAAATATGCTAGAAGGGTATAAGGTAGTAGTTAAAAAAGATGAAAATGTTACAGATGGTGTTGTAATTAAATACAACAAGGAAGATATATTAATAGCTAAAAAGCTACAAAGCATATTAAATGATGCTAAGCTAGAAGAAGATAATAGTATAAAGCAAGGTCTAATAATACAAAGTTCAAGATAGGAGAAAAATGTTAGATATAGAAATAAGAATAAAGAATATTGTAGATGCTATTGAAAGCAAAAAAGGTGAAGATATTAAAGTTTATTCTGTAATAAATAAGACACCGTTTTATGATTATTCAATAATATGTACAGGTAGTTCAAAAAGAAATGTAGATGCAATAGTAGATGCTGTTAAAGATACAATGGATAGTATTAATTCAATTGAAGGACAAGCAGATAGTGACTGGGTTTTAATTGATGGGAAAGATATTTTAGTAAATGTATTTACTAAGGATGCAAGAGATTACTATGAACTAGATAAATTTTATGGAGAAATTTAGATAATGAAAGCAAGAAGGGTAATGGACACCGAAGGTGAAGGGAAAAGAATAACATATTTTCTTTTCATAGTTGGGTGTATATTTCTTTTATTAATTTTAAGATTATTCTATCTTCAAATTTTAAATGGGGATATGTATAGAGAAAAAGCTATGAAAAATAGTTTGAGAGAAAATGTAATAAAGGCTGCAAGAGGTAAAATTTATGACGTTAATGGTCAAATTTTAGCAGATAATGTTACAGGGTATAAGATAATACATCTTCAAACAAAGACTATGAGCTTGGAAGAAAAGAACATATTATTACAAATGAATGGTAATAATAAAAGTATGTATAATACACTAAGCAGTAAGAAAAAAGCAAAATTAGATGAGATGTTTTTTGATATTTCATATATTTCAAAGATATCTAATTCTAGTTTTGATGAAATATTAGAAACTTTCTATAAGACACCTACTATGGGGTTTGATAAGGTTATAACCGTTGTAGAAGATATACCTCAAGACATTGCATTAAAAGAAGTAGAAAAATTACCAAATGATAGAATAGATATAGTTGAGTATAATAAAAGAAATTACCCTAAAGGGAAACTTGCCTCACACATATTAGGTTACGTTAAGCTAATATCAGCAGAAGAGTATAAGGTTTTAAAAAATGCTGGATATTTAGTTGATGATTTAATAGGTAAAAAAGGTATAGAAAAACAATATGATAAGCAACTTAAAGGGACAGATGGTCAAGAATTTGTTGAAGTAGATGTTAAGGGTAATATTATTAAAAAGTTGGATGAAACTAATGCTATTGGTGGAGATAATGTATATTTATCAATAGATTTAGACTTACAACAATATATGACAGATATATTTAGTTCAAATCCTGGGGCCTTTATTGCTATGGATATAAAAACAGGTAAGATAATTACCTTTGTTAGTTCACCAGAAATAGATGCAAATTTACTAAGTTCTAAGATGAATAAAGACGATTGGAACAATTTAGTTAATTCAAAGGCTACACCACTAGTTAATAAAGGAATAGCAGGGCTATACCCACCAGGGTCAACATTTAAAGCTGTTACAGGTTTATCAATATTAAATTCAGGTATAAGTCCACAAGAAGGTGTAAACTCAACAGGGACATTTACTTATGGTAAAGTAACTTTTAGAGATGCACACCAATATGGACATGGATATACTAATTTCTATAAGTCAATAGAACAATCTGTAAATACGTATTACTATAACTTCATAATGAAAATACCAAGAGATAATTTCTTTAGAATAGCTAGAGAATTTGGTATAGGTCAAAGAACAGGAATAGATATTTCTGGAGAACAAGAAGGAGTACTTCCAACACCAGAATGGAAGAAGAAGAGATACAAGAAGAAATCACAACAAGTATGGCTACCAGGAGATATGATTAATATGTCTATAGGACAAGGATATATATTACTAACACCTATGCAAGTATTAATGATATATCAAACAATAGCAAATAATGGGGTTATGTTGTATCCAACACTTGTAGATAGATTTGTTGATTCAAGTGGTAATACAAGAAATAATAAGACAAGAATAAAGAGAAAATTAGATATAAGTATGAACTCAATAAAGCAAATGCAAGAAGCATTAAAGTTGCCAGTTTCTTCACCAAGTGGTACAGCTAAGATATTAAGACTACCATATGTTAAAGTAAGTGCAAAAACAGGGACAGCACAAAATAGTGGAGGAGCAAATCACTCATGGATAGCAGGATATTTCCCATCTGATAATCCACAAATAGCATTTGTCTGTTTAGTTGAAAACGGAGGATACGGTGGAGTTGCTGCTGGGCAAAAAGCAAGAGCATTTATTGAAAAATTCTATAAGAAAGGAGAAGAAACAGATAATGGAAGAAAATAAAGTTAAAATGTCAAAAAAATTAAAAGAAATAACTTCTATGCCTACCATAAAAAAGAGAGTATTTAGAACTAGAAAAAAACGTCCATTGGATGATGAAAAGATAGAAAAAACATATATAATACCATTAGGTGGTTTAGAAGAAGTTGGTAAGAATATGACGGCATTTATGTATAAGGATGAAATGATAATAGTAGATGCAGGTTTATCTTTCCCATCAGATGAACATTTAGGAATAGATTTAATAATACCTAATATTTCGTATTTGGAAGCTAATGTCAGTAAGATAAAAGCCCTATTAATCACACATGGTCATGAAGATCACATAGGTGCAATACCCTTCTTATACCAAAAATTAGGTAATCAAATAGATATGTATGGAACAAAGTTGTCACTAGCATTAGCTAAGGCAAAGTTTGAAAAAAAAGAAATAAAAAAACCAAAGACACACACAGTTGTTCCAAGAAAAGTTATAAAATTATCAAAATATTTTACAGCTGAATTTATAAGTATAACACACAGTATAGCAGATGCTTGTGCAATATGTATTAGAACACCAGGAGCTACAATAGTTCATACTGGAGATTTTAAAATAGATTTATCACCAGTAAAGGGTGATGGCTTCGATTTTGCAGGGCTTGCAAAATTAGGTGAAGAAGGTGTTGATATGTTATTATCTGATAGTACTAACTCATTGGTACCAGGATATACACCATCAGAAAAATCAGTAGGTAAGAATATTGCAGAAGAAGTTTCAAAAGCAAAAGGGAGAGTAATATTAGCAGCATTTGCATCACACGTACACAGAATACAACAGATAATAAATGTAGCAGCACAATTTGATAGAAAAATAGCTATAGATGGAAGAAGTATGCTAAAGATATTCGATATTTGTGAAAAATTAGGATATTTAGATGTGCCAAAGGGAATTATGATAGATATCACACAGGCTGAAAAAATGCCTGAAGATAAGGTCATGGTAATTTGTACAGGCACTCAAGGAGAACCACTAGCAGCATTATCAAGAATTGCAAATGGCACACATAAGTATATTACATTAAGAGAAACAGACACTGTAATTATTTCATCAACACCTATACCAGGTAATGAAAAAGCTACTAGTAGAAATGTAAATCAACTTCTAAAAAAACAAGCCGATGTTGTGTTTGAAAGATCAGTTGGTGTGCATGTATCAGGACACGCAAGTCAAGAAGAACAAAAATTAATGTTGAATTTAATTAAGCCAACTTTCTTTATGCCAGTACATGGAGAATACAGTATGTTAAAAAAACATAAAGAATCTGCTATAATGACAGGTGTTAAACCTGAAAATGTAATTTTAGCTGAAAATGGATTTAAAATAGCACTAACACATGATAGTTGTAAGGTAGAAGACAAAGTACCAGCAGGCTTAACATTAATTGATGGATCAAGAATTAGTGATATAGGTAATAGTGTTTTAAAAGATAGACAAAGTATGGCAGATGATGGAATATTTGTTGCAAATATACCTTTATATAAGACAGGTAAGTTTGGCTACAATATTGAAATAGTAACTAAAGGCTTTGTTTATGTTAAAGATGCAGAACAATTATTAAGTGATGCAAAAGAAATGATAAGACTAGAATTAAAGAATATAGAAGGAAAGAATTTGTCTGATAAAACAAAGATGAGACAAATACTAAGAAAGAAAATATCAGATTATCTATACAAGAAAACAGATAGATCACCAATGGTATTACCAATAATTCTTGAAGTATAATAGGAGGGTAAAAGAACCTATGGGTATAAAATATATGGACGCTAAAAGACTACGTAGAGTCTTAATTGGTGGGGCAAAATGGATAAAAAGACATGAGAAATATCTTAATGAATTAAATGTTTATCCAGTCCCTGATGGCGACACAGGAACGAATATGTCTATGACAGTTCAGAATATGATAGATGAAATTATGGAAAATACTACTGATAAAACAGATATGAAAACTTTATCAGATGTAGTTGAAGATGCTGTTTTAATAGGTGCAAGAGGAAATTCTGGAACTATATTATCACAAATAATAACAGGATTTTTAAGTAGTGTTAGAGACAAAAAAAGGTTAAGTCCTAGCGATGTAGCAGATGCATTAATTGCAGCAAAAGAGTTAGCGTATAAAGTAGTTGATACACCAGTTGAGGGTACTATGCTAACAGTTATTAGAATGGTTTCTGAAAAGGCAAATGAAGTAAGAAATGTTGAAACTTTTAATGAGTTTATAGACGCAATAGTAGAAATTGCTAATGAAGCTGTTGAGTTAACTCCAGAGTTACTACCTAAATTAAAAGAAGCAGGAGTTGTAGATTCAGGAGGTAAGGGATTATTCTATTTCTTTGTAGGTATGTGCAAAATACTAACAGAGCTAGAGCTACTAACTAAAGCATCAGTTGTTGAAAGTGACTATGACAAAACTATACTTAATATAAATCACAATCAAGAAGAAATTAAATATAAGTTTTGTACAGAGTTTATCATTCAAATAAAGGAAGACTTTGATAGAGAACAGTTAAAATCTGAACTACTAGAATTAGGAGATTCAGCTGTATTTGCAGCATCAAGTAAGAGATTTAAGGTTCATATACATACCAATACACCATTAATTGTAATAGATAAGGCAATACAAAATGGAGAATTAGAAAAAGTTAAAATAGAAAATATGAAAGTACAAAATGAAAATGTACTAAAGGATGAAAAAGGACTTGCAAAAATATTTGTTAATAAGAAGAAGTTCTTAAGAAAAGATGCGTATGTAATCCTAGCTGATACACTAGCATTGAAAGATAAGTTCCTAGAATTAGGAGCAGATGTTGTAATATTAGGTGGACAAGGTCAAAATCCTAGTGTTAATGACATAGTAAATGCAGTTAGTAAGGTAGAAGGATATAGCAATGTATATGTATTACCAAATAACAAGAATGTAATAGCAGCAGCAAATCTTGCTATGGAAAAAATTAGTACACCACTAATTGTAATTCCAACTAAGACTATGCTAGAAGGTATGTTCTATTTGAAATATCCGAAAATAACAATAGAAGAAAAGGATAAATTAAATAGCATTAATAGTTCTATTGAAATTACAAGAGCTGTAAGAGAAACAGTTGTAGATGGAATGGAAATAAAGGTGGATGATTATTTAGTATTAGTTAATACTAAGATAATGTTTGTAACTAAGACACTAGAAGAAGCTATAGATAAGATAATATCTAATTTAGTTACAGAATATACACTAAATATTACTGTTGTTGAAGGTAATACAATATATCAAAATATACGTGATAAGTTCAATAAATTAAATTCAAAATTAGTTGAAAATGTTAAGTTTATTGAAGGTAAGCAAGAAAATTATGATTACTATATTTACATAGATAATAAGCCAAAAAATCAACCAGATGTTGCAATAATTACAGATTCAGCATCTGAATTAAGCCCACATGAAGTTATAGGTAAAGGTATTACAATATTATCAACTAGAATGGATTGTGATGGAGTTGAATATAGGGACGAAGAAAATATTACAAAACAAGAATTCTGGGATATATTAGTTAATCAAGATAAGCAATTTAGAACAGCTCAACCTTCACCTAAGGATATAGTAAATACATATACAGAAATATTTAATAGAGGGTATAAGAAAATATTAGTTATACCATTGTCAAGTAAATTATCTGGTACTCAAAATGTACTTAAATTAGCAAGGGAAATGATAAAAAAAGAAGACAGTATTGTCATATACGACTCTAAAGCTATTTCAGTACAATTAGGATACATGGTACAAGAAGCAGCTAAGTTAATAGGAAATGGAAGAAGTATAGACTATACTATAAATTATCTTGATAAATTAAGAGATAATATGAAATTATACATAGTTGTTGATAGCTTAAAATACCTATACCTAGGAGGAAGAATTTCTAAGGCAGCACAAACAATAGGGGACTTATTAAATATGAAGCCTATACTATCAATAGCCAATGGTTCTTTATATGTAGAAAAGAAGGTTTTAGGTGGAGAAAATAGTATAACTAGATATCTAGAAAAAGCAATAAATGAAAGAATTAGAAAACATAGCATATATCTATTATCAGGAGCAGGTGGAACTTCTAGTCAAGTAGAACAAGCTAGCAAGTTAACATCTATCTTCAAACAAAATAGAAAGGTTACGGTTAT
Source organism: Sneathia vaginalis (assembly GCF_000973085.1). NCBI lineage: Bacteria > Fusobacteriati > Fusobacteriota > Fusobacteriia > Fusobacteriales > Leptotrichiaceae > Sneathia > Sneathia vaginalis. The sequence goes on along the minus strand of NZ_CP011280.1, from coordinate 1,182,650 downwards.
TAGTCCAATGAAAGAAATAGGTGCAACTGTTGGTACACATGCAGGGCCTGTTTATGGAATACTAATTATACCTAAATTACTATAATGAAATCATTTAGACTAGATAGAAGTACACACAGAATGAAAATATCTGAATATTTACGAGAAATTCAAAATTATTCATCAAGAAGTTTGAGAAGAGTACTTGTATATTTGGATAATAAGCAAGTAAGGTTAACTAAAAAATTACCATCAAGTGGGACATTAAAAGTTGTTGAAAAAGAAAAAGAGACAAATATTAAGCCTATACAAATGGAATTAGATATAGTCTATGAAGATCAAGATTTATTGATAATAAATAAGCCATATGGACTTGTAACACATCCTACTCTAAAAAAGGTTGATGTAACTTTAGCTAATGGAGTGGTTTACTATTTAAACACTGTTCCAAGGTTCTATAATAGACTTGATATGGATACAACAGGATTGATAATAGTAGCTAAAAATAGCTATACACAGTCTTTTTTACAAAATTATGGTAATGTTAGAAAAAAATATTTAGCTATTGTAGAAGGTAAGTTAGAAAAGGAAACTATAATAGAAAAGAATATATATAGACCTGAAAATGAGATAAAAAGAATAATTGATGAAAAAGGTCAGTATGCAAAGACCAAGGTTAGACCAATAGAATATAACGAAAAAAGAGATATATCTTTGGTAGAGTGTGAACTATTTACGGGTAGAACGCATCAAATAAGGGTACACTTATCACATATAGGCCATCCTATACTAGGAGATAAGTTGTACAGTGATAAAGAAAATAACGATGTCAAAAGGCAGATGTTACATTCATATAGCTTAGAATTTATACACCCAAGAACAAAAGAAAAAATGGACATAACAATAGAAGCGTATGATGATATGAAAAAAATATTAAAAAAATATTCAAAAAATGATTAAAAAATGCTATAATGTATTCGTTAAAAAGATAACATAGTTTTTAAAATTTAAGGAGGTATATATTATGTCAGTAAAAGTGGCAATTAATGGATTTGGTAGAATAGGACGTCTTGCATTAAGACTTATGATTAACGATCCAGAATTTGACGTAGTTGCAGTAAACGATTTAACAGATCCTGCAATGTTAGCACACTTATTTAAATACGATTCATCACAAGGGAAATTTAATGGTGAAATTAAAGTAGAAGAAGGAGCATTTGTTGTTAATGGTAAAACAATTAAATCATTCTCTAATGCAAATCCTGAAGAATTACCTTGGGGAGAATTAGGTGTAGACGTAGTATTAGAATGTACTGGATTCTTTGTTAAGAAAGAAAAAGCAGAAGCTCACATAAAAGCAGGAGCAAAGAAAGTTGTAATTTCTGCTCCAGCAAAAGGAGACGGTGTTAAAACTGTAGTATATAACGTAAACCACGAAATCTTAGATGGTTCTGAAACTGTTATATCAGGTGCTTCATGTACAACTAACTGTTTAGCTCCAATGGCTAACGTATTAGAAAAAGTATTTGGTATTGAATGTGGATCAATGACAACTATACACGCATACACAGGAGACCAAAACACATTAGATGCACCACACAGAAAGGGAGACTTCAGACGTGCAAGAGCAGCAGCTGTAAATATTGTTCCTAATACAACAGGTGCAGCAAAAGCTATTAAATTAGTTATCCCTTCATTAGCAGGAAAATTAGATGGTGCTGCACAAAGAGTACCAGTTCCTACAGGATCATTAACAGAATTAGTAACAGTTTTAAAGAAAAAAGTTACAGTTGAAGAAGTTAATGAAGCTATGAAGAAAGCTGCAACAGAATCATTTGGTTACAATGAAGAACCAATCGTATCTTCAGATATAGTTGGAAGCCACTTTGGATCAATATTTGATGCAACTCAAACAAAAGTTATTGAAGCAGGAGATCATCAATTAGTTAAAACTGTTGCATGGTATGATAATGAAATGTCATATACAGCTCAATTAATAAGAACATTAAAATATTTTGTTGAATTATCAAAATAAGCTTTAATAAAATAAAAATTATTGAAGGCTTCTAGCATTATGTTATGCCAGAAGCCTTATTTTGGAGGAAATCATGAAAAAGAAAACTGTTGAAGATTTACAAGTTTTAGGTAAAAAAGTTTTAGTAAGAGTAGATTTTAATGTACCTATTAAAGAAGGTGTAATTAAGGATGATAATAGAATAAAAGCAGCATTACCTACATTAAAATATCTTTTAAGTAAAGGAGCTAAAGTTATTGCATTCTCACACTTAGGACGTATAAAAGAAGAAGCAGATAAGAAGAGTAAGACATTATTACCTGTTTCAAAAAGATTAGCAGAACTTTTAGGACAAGAAGTTAAATTCGTTCCACAAACAAGAGGTAAAGAATTAGAAGATGCAATTTCAAACTTAAAAAATGGTGAAATCTTAATGTTTGAAAACACAAGATTTGAAGATTTAGATGGTAAGGCTGAATCAAAGAACAATCCTGAATTAGGTAAATACTGGGCAAGTTTAGGAGATATGTTCGTAAATGATGCATTTGGTACAGCACATAGAGCACATGCTTCAAATGTTGGAATTTCTGAAAACTTAAAAGGAAATACAGCTGTTGGATACCTAATGGAAAAGGAAATAAAGTTCTTAGGTGGTGCAGTTGATAATCCTAAAAAACCTTATGTTGCAATTTTAGGTGGAGCTAAAGTTTCTGACAAGATTGCAGTTATAGAAAACTTAATTGAAAAAGCTGATAAAATACTAATAGGTGGTGGAATGATGTTTACATTCCTAAAAGCTAAGGGATTAAATACAGGTAAATCACTATTAGAAGAAGATAAACTAGACTTAGCTAAAGAAATTTTAGCTAAAGCTGAAGCAAAAGGTGTTAAGTTAGTATTACCTATCGATACAGTTGTTGCAAAAGAATTTAATAATGATGCACCTCATAAGACAGTATCAGTAGAAGATATAGCTTCTGATGATATGGGATTAGATATAGGGGAAAAGACTGTAGAATTATTCAAGAAAGAATTAGAAGGTGCAAAGACAGTTGTATGGAATGGACCTATGGGAGTATTTGAAATGAGTAACTATGCTAAGGGAACAATAGGTGTTTGTGAAGCTATAGCTAACTTAAAAGATGCAATTACAATTATAGGTGGTGGAGATTCAGCAGCAGCTGCAATCCAATTAGGATACAGCGACAAGTTCTCACACATTTCAACAGGTGGTGGAGCATCATTAGAATACTTAGAAGGAAAAGTATTACCAGGATTAGCAGCAATAGACAACAAGTCTTGTGGATGTAGCTGTGAATAATATGAAGGTATATTTAGCAGGTGCTTTATTCAATGAAGCAGAAGTAGAACAAAGAAAAAAAGAAGGGAGAATTTTAAGAAAAAATTTTCCTAACTTAGATATATTTAATCCAATAGATCAACCTTTTAATGAAAATAAGCAAAGTTTACCTACACCAGAAGAAATTTATACAAATGATGCAAACGCTGTAAAAAATTGTGATATTGCAATATTTGATTTAACAAATGAAGATGCTGGAGTTATGGTTGAACTTGGTTTAGCAATAGCATATGGGAAGATAATAATTGGAATAAATTCAGATATTAGATTAAAATCTAGTAACAAGTATGATATACCAACATATGGAATGAATCACTTTGTTTTAGGTGGAATATTAAAATATGGTAAATTAGTATATTCATTTAATGAAGTGGTAGAAGAGTTGAAAAAAATTGTAAAATAAATACTAAGGCGTAAGCCTTAGTATTTTCATTTATATCCCTTAAGTAAATTGTGTTTAACTTCCATTTTTTCTTCAGTTGTTTTTGCTTTCTTTTCTTTGTAAATAGTTCTTTCAAATGTACCATACATAGGGTTAGGGAAGATAATGAATTTATCACCAAATTCAGCTTTAACTTCTTCTAACTTCTTTTCTCTATCTGCCATTGAAGTTGTAGAAAAGTCTCCAAAGTCACAGATGTTATCTCCGAATAACATTACGATATCATAATGTTTTTTAACATTATTCATTCTTTCAACTTTTGAACCTAAATTTTTGAATAATAGACTCTTTGTACTTTGAACAGGTATTCCTTCATTTTCAAGATTCTTCTTAGTAATATCTACTTGATTACCAGCTCTATCAGAGATAAAGAAGATTTTAACTTTATTCTTATTAGCAAATCTTAAAAATTCTTTAGCACCAGGAACAGCTTTAGCCTTACCTAATTGTACCCATTCATCCCAAGTTTTAGAATCAAATTCAGTACCATCTTTAATATTTTGTGCTTGATATTGACTATTATCTAATACAGTTTCATCTATATCAAGAACAATAGCTATAGGTTTTTTGTGATGTTTTTTAATGATTTGTGCTAAGTTCTTTGTTGCAAGCTTGTAACCTTGAAGGTATAGAGCTTTAGCTTCAACAGATGTTTGGTACCAATAAGTACTCATAGTATTTTCTCTAGCCATTAATTGGTTAGCAGTTAATGTATAAGTTTTGTCTGCTGCAAAACTTGCTATAGTAATAGTAGTTGCTAATAAAGCAAATACTTTTTTAGATAATTTCATTTGGAAAACCTCCTAATTAAGATACTAATATTGTATATTGAAAAATGCATAAAATCAAGGTAAGTTATTATATTCCTATGCGTTTTATTGTTTCAATTAAAAATCTTTTGGTATTCCTTATTGCATATGACATAGTCACATCCTTAGGACTTATTTCCACTAATTTATCAAAGCCCAAGTCTAAAAGTTCTTCGCTGTCAATAATTCTACCAGAGAATAGATAAACAGGCTTATTGTATTTCTTTGCTAGGCATAAGATACCGTAAGGTGTTTTACCAAATTTTGTTTGACTATCTGATCTACCCTCACCAGTAATGACAATATCGGCATCTTGAATCTTTTCTTCTAATTTGCAGATACGGTTTACAATATCTATGCCTTTTTCTAAGTTTGCATTAAAGAACACAACAAAACAAGCACCTAATCCTCCAGCAGCACCAGCACCTTTAAATTCTAAATTCCTTCCTAAAATTTTTTCAAAATGTTTAAAATTATCATCTAGTTTTTTAGCCATACTTTTTGTTGCACCTTTTTGTGGTCCAAAAACAAATGAGGCTCCATTAATACCTGTAAAAGGATTAGTAACATCACTAGCTATTAAAAAATTAGATTCTTTAATTCTTTTATCAAAATGTGTTCTATCTATTTCACATATCTTACATATATCTTTTGCATGTATGATTTCAGTTTTATCTGTACTGTACATTTTAATCCCTAAAGCACGTAGCATACCTATTCCAGCATCATTAGTGCTACTGCCACCAAGTCCTATTATGAAGTCACGTATTCCTTTGTCTAGAGCATCTAGTATTAATTCTCCAAGACCATATGTAGTGGTGTAAAAAGGATTTCTTTTTTTAACCAATGCTATGCCAGCACAACTAGCAACTTCTATTACAGCAGTTTTTTTATCACCTAAAATACCGTAGGTTGCATAAACCTTATTGTAATTAGGTCCATGCACTCTTTTTGTTATATATCTTCCATTAGTTGCATTAACTAAAGTATTTACAGTTCCTTCGCCACCATCAGCCATGGGACAAGTAATTACATCATTAATACAATTTTTTCTAAAAATTTCGCAGATTTTTTGTGAACTTAAACAGTTCTTGAATGAATCTGGAGCAATAAGTATTTTCATATTTCACCTCAACTAATTATACCATAATATTTGAACATAATTATATAATATGATACAATCTACTTGAAAAAAATAAATAAAAAATGTAAAATAAAATTGACAGGAGATAATTATGACTGAAGTAGAAATTCAAAAAGAAGTTGAAAGACAATTTAACATTCTAAAAAGAGGTTGTGAAGAATTAATTAATGAGGAAGAGTTTAAGAAAAAACTTGAAAAAAGTATTAGAACAGGTAAAGGATTAAAAGTTAAATTAGGAATAGATCCAACTGGTAGTGACTTACATTTAGGTCATGCTGTACCACTTAGAAAGTTAAAACAATTCCAAGATTTAGGACATGAACCAATATTCTTAATTGGTACATTTACAGCAAGAATAGGAGATCCAACTGGTAAGAGTGAAACAAGAAAAATGCTTACTATGGAACAAATAGAAAAGAATATTGAAACTTATCTAAGCCAAATAGGGAATATATTAGACATACATAAAATGACAGTAATGTATAACCATGAATGGTTGGAATCACTAAGTTTATCAGATTTTTTAAGTTTAATGTCTAAATTTACAGTTTCACAAATGATATCACGTGAAGACTTTGCAAAAAGACTTAAGGAGAATAAGCCTGTATCATTAGTTGAATTCATGTATCCTATACTTCAATCATATGATTCAGTACATTTAGAAGCAGATGTTGAATTAGGTGCTACAGAACAAAAATTCAACATTTTAAAGGGTAGAGACTTATTAAGAGATTTTGGAAAAGAACCACAAGTATGTATGCTAATGCCTATACTAGTAGGTTTAGATGGTGTGGAAAAAATGAGTAAATCACTTAATAACTATATTGGTATAACTGACACACCTAATGATATGTTTGGTAAAATTATGTCTATATCTGATGACTTAATGTACGTTTACTATGAACAATTAACAGAAGTACCTTTAGAAGAAATAGAAAGAATTAAAAAAGAAGTTCATCCTATGGAAGCAAAGAAAAGATTAGGAGAAGAATTAGTTAAGATATATTACTCTAGTGAAGAAGCTAAAAAAGCAAGAGAATATTTTGAAAACTTATTCTCAAAGAAAAATCTTGATATAGAGTTGCCTACAAAAGAAGTTAGTGCTAGTAGCATGGGTATAATAGATCTATTAGTTAAAGAACTTGATTTTTGTAAATCAACTAGTGAAGCAAGAAGACTTATAGAACAAGGTGCTGTTAAAGTAAATGACGATGTGGTTAAGGATAATAAGGCGGTAATAGAAATATCACATGGTATGATAATAAAGGCAGGAAAGAAGAAGATTGTAAGAATCAAAAAGGAGGACTGATGTTTGATTTAAGTCTTAATTTAAATGAAAAAGATTTTAGTGAAATGAGAAGTGATAGTGTTTATGATGTTATTGTAATAGGTGCAGGACCAAGTGCAATATCAGCAGCGATATATTCAATTAGAAAAGGATTAAAAGTTGGGATTATTGCAGATGCTATAGGAGGTCAAGTAAGTACAACTAATGGTATAGAAAATATTATAGGTACTATTTCTACAACAGGACCAGAATTTGTAAATTCATTAGAAAAACACGCTAAAGAGTATGAAATTCCTTTCTATAAGGGACATTTAGTGAATAAGATTGAAAATGGTAAAATAAAGACAGTTGTAACTGATAATGGTGTAGAGTTTAAAACAAAAACTGTAATTATATCAACTGGAGCAAAACATAGAGAACTAAATGTTAAGGGTGAAAGTGAATTTAAAGGTAGAGGTGTTCATTACTGTTCAACTTGTGATGGACCATTTTACAGAAATCTTGATGTAGTAGTAGCTGGAGGTGGAAATTCAGGTATAGAAGCAGCCATAGACTTATCAAATATTGCAAAATCTGTTACAGTAGTAGAATTTATGCCAGAATTGAAAGCAGATGAAGTTTTACAAGAAAAAGCAAAAGAAAATGAAAAGATAAAGATACTAACTAATACAGCAATAAAGGAAATTAGAGGAGAACAATTTGTAACTAATATATTAGTAACAGATAGAAAAACTAATGAAGATAGAGAGTTAAAAGTAGATGGCGTATTCGTTGAAATAGGGCTAAAAGCTAATACAGATAATTTTAAAGACTTAGTTAAGACAAACAAAATAGGTGAAATAGAGATAGATAGTGTTAATAGAACAGACGTTGACGGTATATTTGCTGCAGGTGACTGTACTGATGTAGCTTACAAGCAAATAATAATAGCGTTGGGTGAAGGTGCAAAAGCAGCACTATCAGCTTTTAATTATATTATAAACCACTAAAAAATGGAGAAGTAATACATATGACGGTAGATGAAGTAAAAAAATTAATTCAAGATGGCGAAAAAATAGATGTAGAGTTTAAAGAATCTAAAGATACCATAACCAAAGATGTATTTGATACAGTATGTTCTTTTAATAATAGAAATGGAGGGCATATTTTACTTGGGGTAAACGATAAAAGAGAGATTGTTGGTGTTAATAAAGATAGAGTAGATAAAGTTATTAAAGAATTTACAACATCTATCAATAATCCTCAAAAAATTTATCCACCACTTTATTTACTACCAGAAGTATTTGAGATTGATAATAAGAAAATAATCCATATTAGAGTTCCAGAAGGATATAGAGTATGTAGACATAATGGTAGAATTTGGGATAGATCTTATGAGGGAGATGTTAATGTCACAGATAATTCGGAACTTGTGTATAAGCTATATGCAAGAAAGCAAGGTAGCTACTTTGTAAATAAAGTATACCCTAATCTTGATATTAGTTTTCTTGATTCTTCAGTTATTGCTAAAGCAAAGAAAATGGCTATTTCAAGAAATCAAAATCATGTATGGAAAGAAATGAGTGATGAAGAATTACTTAGAAGTGCTAACCTTATTCTTACAGATCCAGAAACAAAACGAGAAGGAATTACATTAGCTGCTATTTTGCTATTTGGGAAAGATAATTCAATTATGTCGGTTCTTCCTCAACACAAAACTGATGCAATATTTAGAGTTGTAAATAAGGATAGATATGATGACAGAGATGTTGTAATAACAAATTTAATTGATAGTTATGAAAGACTTATAGCATTTGGGCAAAAGCATTTAAATGACTTGTTTGTATTAGATGGAATTGTAAATGTAAATGCAAGAGATAGAATATTAAGAGAAATTGTTTCTAATACATTAGCACATAGAGATTACTCAAGTGGTTATCCTGCAAAAATGATTATTGATGATGAGAAAATTACCGTTGAAAATAGTAATTTAGCTCACGGATTTGGAGCATTAGATTTACGAAAATTTGAACCATTTCCTAAAAACCCAACTATATCTAAAGTATTCAGAGAAATAGGTCTTGCAGATGAATTAGGTTCAGGAATGAGAAATACATATAAGTACACACAACTTTATTCAGGAAGAAAACCTCTATTTGAAGAAGGAGATATATTTAGAACAATTATACCTCTAAGTAAGATAGCAACACAAAAAGTTGGGTATCAATATAGTGAGTCTCAAAATGAATTTGAAAAAATTGAAAATAATATAAAAAATATAATTAAAGAAAATAATAAAGTAAGCCGTAAAGAAATGGCTAAATTATTAAATGTTGGTGAAAAAACAGTTACAAGATATATTAAAGAAATTAAGAATATTAAATATGTAGGTGTAGGTAAAAATGGTCACTGGGAAATTAATGAATAGACAAAAAAGATTCTTCTAGAAATAGAAGAGTTTTTTTTTTTTTTTTTTGTCCCTTGAAATGTCCCTCGAAATGTCCCTCGAAGTCCCTCGAAAAAACCCTTTATATATTAGCTTTGTTACAAATATGAATTTTAGATGTCCCTCGAAATGTCCCTCGAAATGTCCCTCGAATATCGCTCTAAAAAAAATTTGACAAAGGCAATTAAATGTGCTATGATAATTTGAAATGAAAAAACTAAGCCAAAGACAGTAGGTGTAAAGGTAAATCCTACCGAGGTGAGTATGATATATTTTTGTATATTTTTACCTCTGGCTTGAGAGGTTTTTTTGCGTATATAGGAGGTGAAAAAGTATGCCAGCACAATATAAAGTAGATGAAGTTAAGAAATTAGTTTCTAAACTAAAAGATGCTAAAGCTGTCGTATTTGTTGATTACAAGGGTATATCTGTTAATGAAGATACAGAATTAAGAAGAATTGCTAGAAATAGTAATGTTGAATACTTTGTAGCAAAAAATAGATTAATACAAATAGCATTAAAAGAAGTTGGAATGGATGCAGACTATGGTACTTTACTAGAAGGAACAACTTCATTTGTAGTTGGATATGAAGATGGTGTAGCTCCATCAAAGACAGTTTACGAATACAGTAAAAAGATCAACAAACTAGAAATTAAAGGTGGTTATGTTGACGGTGGATTAGTAGACAAGGCTATGATAGAAGCATTAGCTAAGTTACCAACAAGAGAAGAATTACTAGCTCAAGTAGCTTACGGATTATTAAGTCCAGTTCGTATGTTAGCAGTTGCATTAACAAACGTAGCTGAACAAAAAAACTAAAATAAATTAAAATAAAATTAGGAGGAAAATTTATGGCATTTAATAAAGAACAATTTATAGAAGATTTAAAGGCAATGTCTGTATTAGAATTAAAAGAAGTAGTAGAAGCAATTGAAGAAACATTTGGAGTATCAGCTCAACCAGTAGCTGTTGCAGCAGCAGGTGCAGCAGGAGCAGCAGCTGAAGAAAAGACTGAATTCGATGTAATCTTACAATCAGCAGGAGCTTCAAAGATTAATGTAATTAAAGAAGTAAGAGGAATCACAGGATTAGGTTTAAAAGAAGCAAAAGAATTAGCTGAAACTGCAGGTTCAAAAATTAAAGAAGGTGTTTCTAAAGAAGAAGCTGAAGAAATTAAAGCTAAGTTAGAAGCAGCTGGAGCAACTGTAGAAGTTAAGTAATAATATTAATATATTTAGGCACTCTACGTAAGTAATTGTGTAGAGTGTCTTTTATGCATTTCAATAAAATCAAAAAAATTTCGTTAATTTATATTTTTAAATAATTTTTTTTAAAAAGCATCTTTTATGGGAGGAAATAATGAGTAAACTGATAGAAAGATACAGTTTCGGTAAAATTAAAGAAAGAGGGCAAATGCCTGGATTTCTTGATTTTCAAATGGATTCTTATGAAGACTTCTTACAAGCAAAGGTTAAACCAGAAGATAGAGAAGTCAAAGGATTGGAAGCCATTTTTAGGGAAATATTTGGTGAAATTTCTCATGGGGATATACAACTAAGATATTCAAGTTATGAAATTCGTGATAATGAAGAACCATTAAATGATGAACTAGAATGTAAAAGAAGAGGTAAAACTTTTTCAGGGTTGTTAAAAGTTAAGTTTAATTTGACAAATAAGGATGGGGAAATACCATCAGAATTTGTGCATTTTGGTGAAATACCATTAATGACTGAACAAGGTTCATTTATTATCAATGGAGCAGAAAGAGTTGTAGTATCACAATTACATAGAGCACCAGGAATAACATTTAATAAAGAAGTAGATATGCAAACAGGTAAGGACTTATTTGTAGGTAAAATAATTCCATATAAAGGTACTTGGTTAGAATTTGAAGTAGACAAGAAAGATATTTTAAATGTAAAAATTGACAGAAGAAAGAAAGTTCCTGCAACAGTCTTCTTAAAAGCTATTGGATTTTTCCATGATAATAATGAAATATTAGATGAATTCTTAGAAAAAAAGACAATAGATTTAAGTGAATGGTATGACTATACTACTGATGAAACACTTAGTGCTATTAAATCAAGAATAGAAGGTTCATTCTCAAGAGAAGATAAGATAGATGGTAATACTGGTGAATTTATTGTAGAAATAGGTCAAAGAATTACTGAAGGTATCATACAAAGCTTAATAGAAGCAAAAGAAAGTTCAATTGATATTTGGGAAGTTAAGCCTGAAGAAATACCTTTAGCAAACTCAATACAAATAGATGATACAGTAGATTCAGATGAAGCAGTAATAGAAATATATAGAAAATTAAGACCAGGAGATCTTGTAACATTAACAAGTGCTAAGCAATTAATAATACCAATGTTTACTAATGTTCAAAGATATGATTTAGCTAATGTTGGTAGATACAAGATAAACAAGAGACTAAAATTATCATTACCTGATACAGATGTAGTCTTAAAGAAAGAAGATGTTGTTGCAACTATTAATTACCTTAAAAAGTTAATTAGAGGTGAAGGAACAACTGATGACATAGATAACTTATCAAATAGACGTGTTAGAGGTGTAGGAGAATTACTTGCTATACAAGTTAAAGGTGGAATGATTAAATTAGCTAAGATGGCTAAGGAAAAAATGACTACTATACAAGATATTAAAGCATTATCAGTACAAAGTCTATTAAACACAAAACCATTAAATGCATTAATATTAGAATTCTTTGGTAGTGGACAATTATCACAATTTATGGACCAATCAAATCCTTTAAGTGAATTGACACATAAAAGAAGAATATCAGCATTAGGTCCTGGAGGTTTATCAAGAGATAGAGCAGGATTCGAAGTTCGTGACGTACACAACTCACACTATGGTAGAATATGTCCAATAGAAACACCAGAAGGTCCTAATATCGGGCTTATAGCATCATTATCAACATACGGTAAGGTTAATAAGTATGGGTTTATAGAAACACCATATGTTAAGGTTGAAAATGGTGTTGCAGATTTTAATAAGATAGAATACTTAGCAGCTGATGAAGAAGTAGGATTATTCATAGCACAAGCCGATACACCAGTTGATGATAAGGGTAACCTATTAACTAATCCAGTTTGTAGATATGATGATGAAATAGTTACTATAGACAAACATAAGGTTGATTTAATGGACGTTTCTCCACAACAATTAGTATCTGTTTCTGCAGGATTAATACCATTCTTAGAACACGATGATGCCAACCGTGCGTTAATGGGATCAAATATGCAAAGACAAGCAGTACCTTTACTTAAAACAGAAGCCCCATTAGTTGGAACAGGACTAGAAAGAAAAGTTGCAATAGACTCTGGAGCTGTAATATGTTCTAAGACTAGTGGAGTTGTAACAGCAGTAGATGCTAAGAAGATAATAGTAACAGATAATGAAGGTAAAGAACATCTATATAGATTATTAAACTTTGAAAAATCAAACCAATCTATGTGCTTACACCAAAAACCTATAGTAGACATAGATGAAAAAGTTGAAAAAGGACAAATATTAGCAGATGGTCCAGCAACTTGTGGTGGAGATTTAGCTTTAGGTAGAAACCTATTAATAGCATTTATACCATGGGAAGGATACAACTATGAAGATGCTATTTTAATCTCAGAAAGATTAAGAAAAGACGATGTTTTAACATCATTACACATAGAAGAATTTGATATAGAATCAAGAACAACAAAATTAGGTGATGAAGAAATTACAAGAGAAATACCTAATGTATCAGAAGAAGCAATAAGAGATCTTGATGAAAACGGAATTATCCGTGTAGGAGCATATGTTAAACCAGATGACATCTTAGTTGGTAAAGTAACACCTAAGGGTGAAACAGAACCACCTGCAGAAGAAAAATTATTAAGAGCAATATTTGGTGATAAGGCAAAAGATGTTAGAGATACATCACTTAGATTACCTCATGGTGTAAAAGGAACTGTAGTAGAAGTTCTAGAATTATCAAAGGAAAATGGTGATGACTTAAAAGCTGGAGTTAACAAATTAATTAGAATATATGTAGCTGAAAAGAGAAAGATAACAGTTGGAGATAAGATATCAGGTAGACACGGTAACAAAGGTATAGTTTCAAGAATATTACCAGTAGAAGATATGCCACACTTAGAAGATGGGACTCCAGTTGATATTTGTTTAAATCCATTAGGGGTTCCATCACGTATGAATATAGGGCAAGTACTAGAAGTACACTTAGGTATGGCTTTAGGTAAATTGAAAAAACACATAGCAACACCAGTATTCGATGGAGCAACAGAAGAAGAAGTAAAAGAAATGCTTGAAAAAGCTGGATTTAATAAGACAGGTAAAGTTAAATTAATAGATGGAAGAACAGGTAAACCATTTGATAGTGAAATAACAGTTGGATATATGTACATATTAAAATTACACCATCTTGTAGAAGATAAAATGCATGCAAGAGCAATAGGACCATATTCATTAGTAACTCAACAACCATTAGGAGGAAAAGCACAATTCGGTGGACAAAGATTAGGAGAAATGGAAGTTTGGGCACTAGAAGCATATGGAGCATCAAATGTATTACAAGAAATGCTAACTGTTAAGTCTGATGATATTAATGGAAGAACAAAGACTTATGAAGCAATTGTAAAAGGTCAACCTATGCCTGAGGCTGATGCACCAGAATCATTCAAAGTACTTATGAAAGAATTCCAATCACTAGGATTAGATATTAATTTATACAGTGCTGATGGTGAAAAGATTGAATTAGACAATAATGTAGATATGTAAGGAGCTTATTGTAGATGAGTATTAAAGATTTTGACAGCATACAAATTAAACTAGCTTCTCCAGAAAAAATTAGAGAATGGTCTTATGGAGAAGTAACTAAGGCTGAAACTATTAACTACAGAACATTAAAACCAGAACCAAATGGACTTTTTTGTGAAAAAATATTTGGACCATCAAAAGATTATGAATGTTCATGTGGGAAGTATAAAAGACTAAAACATAAAGGTATAAAATGTGAAAAATGTGGTGTAGATGTTACAACATCAAAAGTTAGACGTGAAAGAATGGGACACATTGAACTAGCATCACCAGTTGCACATATTTGGTATTCTAAAGGAACACCAAACAAGATGAGCTTATTACTTGGTATTTCTACTAAAGATTTAGAAGCTGTCTTATACCACTCAAAATATATAGTAATTGAAGGGGATGACGAGTACCCAGCAGGTTCAGTAATACAAAGTAGAGAATATGAACTTATTAAAACTCAAAATCGTGAAAATTTTGTTGCTAAAATGGGTGCTGAAGGTGTACAAGACTTACTTAAAAAAATAGATCTAGATGAAGCAGAAGCTAAGTTAGATGAAGAGTTAGAAACTGTAAATTCAGTACAAAAGAAAAAGAAAATAGTTAAGAGATTAAAGGTAATAAGAGACTTTAAGAATTCAGGAAATAGACCTGAATGGATGATATTAACTGTTTTACCAGTAATGCCAGCTGATTTAAGACCTATGGTTCAATTAGATGGTGGACGTTTTGCAACTTCAGATTTAAATGATCTATATAGACGTGTAATAAATAGAAATGCAAGACTTAAAAAACTATTAGAAATTAATGCACCTGAAACAATGATAAAAAATGAAAAAAGAATGTTACAAGAAGCAGTAGACTGTCTAATAGATAATGGTAGAAGAGGTAAGGCAATATTATCTCAAAATAACAGAGAATTAAAGTCATTATCTTCAATGTTAAAAGGAAAACAAGGAAGATTTAGACAAAACTTACTAGGTAAACGTGTTGACTATTCAGGAAGATCTGTTATAGTCGTAGGACCAAGTCTTAAAATGAATCAATGTGGTTTACCTAAGAAGATGGCTTTAGAACTATACAAGCCATTCTTAATGAGAGAATTAGTAAAAAGAGAATTAGCTTCTAACATTAAGATAGCAAAGAGAATGGTTGAAGAAGAAGATGAATGTGTATGGGAATTAATAGAAGAAATAATTAAGAATCACCCAGTTTTACTAAACAGAGCACCGACTCTACACAGACTATCTATACAAGCATTTGAACCTATCCTTATAGAAGGTAAGGCTATGAGACTACATCCTCTAGTTTGTGCTGCATTTAATGCCGACTTCGATGGTGACCAAATGGCAATACACTTGGTATTATCACCAGAATCACAAATGGAAGCAAAACTATTGATGTTATCAACAAGTAACCTATTATCACCATCAAGTGGTAAGCCTATAGCTGTTCCATCACAAGATATGGTTATGGGATGTTACTATATGACAACAACAAAAAAAGGAGCTAAAGGTGAAGGATTAATGTTCTCTAATAAGAATCAGTTAATAACTGCATATCAAACAGGAAACATTGATACACACGCTGTAGCTAAAGTAAGAATAGATGGAAAATTAGTTGAAACAACTCCAGGAAGAGTTATGTTTACAACAATGTTACCTCCAGAAGTAAGGGATTATGGTGCAACTTATGGTAAAAAACAAATTGCAAAATTAATCGCAGTACTATACAAGAAGTATGGAGCACAAAAAACATCAGAATTATTAGATAAGATTAAGGCATTTGGTTACCACTACGGAACATTAGCAGGGGTAACAGTCAGTGTTGAAGATCTAGAAATCCCAGCAACAAAGAAGGGTCTATTAGAAAAAGCAGATAAGCAAGTTCTAGAAGTAGATGAAGAATACAGACAAGGTAAGATAATAAATGACGAAAGATACAGAAGAACTGTTGAAATTTGGTCAGATGTTACAGAACAAGTTACAAAAGATATGATGGATAACCTTGATGAATTTAACCCAGTATACATGATGGCAACTTCAGGAGCCAGAGGTAGTATCGCACAAATGCGTCAACTAGCAGGTATGCGTGGACTAATGGCAGATACACAAGGAAGAATCATGGAAAAACCTATAAAAGTAAACTTTAGAGAAGGACTTAGTGTATTAGATTTCTTCATGTCATCACACGGGGCTAGAAAAGGAGCTTCAGATAGAGCCTTGAGAACTGCCGATTCAGGATACTTAACAAGAAGACTAGTTGATATTTCACATGAAGTAATAATCAAAAAAGATGATTGTGGATGTCATGGAGAAGGACTATTAGTATCTAGTTTAGTTGATTCAGGTGAAGTAATCGAACCATTAGCAGAAAGAATATATGGTAGAAGATTAGCACAAGACTTAGTTCATGACGGAGTAGTTGTTGCTAAGTACAATACTATGGTTACAGATGAATTAAATGAAAAGATTAAAGAGCTTGGTATTACAGAAGTTATGGTAAGAAGTCCATTAACATGTAAATTAGAAAATAAAGGGGTATGTAGAAAATGTTATGGTATAGACTTATCTAACCATAAAGAAATTCTAAAAGGTGAAGCAGTAGGGGTTATTGCAGCACAATCAATAGGAGAACCTGGTACCCAACTTACAATGCGTACTTTCCATACAGGAGGGGTAGCACAAGCAGCTGCTGTTCAATCAAGCTATAAGGCAATTGACGGTGGTAAGATTAAATATGTAGACCTAGAATTGATTACTGATGAAAATGGTCGTGAAATTGTTGCAACACAAACAGCTAAGGCAATAGTAGGAAAACATAAATATGAAATACCTAGTGGATCAACATTAATGTTTAAAAATGGAGAAAAGGTTAAGAAGGGTGAAGTAATAGTAGAATTCGACCCATTCCAAACACCAATAATTTCAACTAAGGCAGGTAGAATTTCATATAGAGATATATATATAAAGGAAAATGTAGATATTAAGTATAATGTTATAGAAAAATTAGCAATTAAGCCTAGTGAAAATAACGAAATAAACCCAAGAGCTATTATCTACGATGAAAAGACAAATAAGAAGTTAGCAGAATACAGTATTCCATATGGGGCATATATAATGCACAGTGAAAAGGAACATGTAAATTCAGGAGAAATAATTGCAAAAATAGTAAAAACTGCTGAAGGTACAAAGGATATTACAGGTGGTCTTCCAAGAGTACAAGAATTATTTGAAGCAAGAAATCCAAAAGGTAAAGCTCTATTATCAGATGTTGCAGGTAGAGTAATACTAAAAGAAGATATGAATAATAAGAAGGGGGCACGTACTGTAATAATAACTGATCCAGAAACTGGTGAAGAAATTAAACAGTATGTAATCCAAGGTGGAGAACGTTTAGTTGTTACAAACGAAATGTTAATAGAAAAAGGAGCTAAAATTACTGATGGTCCTATATCACCACATGATATGTTAAGAGTTAAAGGCGAAGTTGCTGCACAACAATTTATACTAGAAGCTGTTCAAGGTGTATATAGAGGACAAGGAGTTACAGTTAACGATAAGCATATAGAAATTATTGTTAAACAAATGTTCCAAAAAGTTAGAATACTTGAATCTGGTTCAACTTTATTCTTAGAAGAAGAATTAGTTGACAAGAAGTTAATTGAAAATATTAACAGAAAGAAGATAGAAGAAGGTAAACAACCTGCTAAATATGAACCTATTATACAAGGTATAACTAAAGCAGCTGTTAATACAGAAAGCTTTATCTCTGCATCTTCATTCCAAGAAACAACAAAAGTATTAGCTAATGCAGCTATAGAAGGTAAAGTTGATAGATTAGAAGGACTTAAAGAAAATGTAATAATTGGTAAGAAGATACCAGGAGGAACAGGATTTAAGGACTATAACGATTTAAAAGTAGAAGAATTAGAAGAAATATCAGAGGATGAAATATAGGCGGTCAATAGAAATATTGACTGCCACTTTAGGAGTTATTGTGAAAGGTAGATTATTTGTAGTTTCAGGACCTTCAGGGTCTGGAAAGTCAACAATCACAAAAAAGGTAAGGGATATGTTAAATATTCCTTTATCAATTTCTGCAACTAGTAGAAAACCACGACTTGGTGAAGTTGATGGTCGTGATTACTATTTCCTAACCAAAGAAGAATTTGAAGAAAAAATTAAGAATAATGAATTTTTCGAATATGCACTTGTGCATGGGAACTATTATGGGACTTTAGAAAAAGTTGTAGAAGATAGCTTAAATAAGGGACATAATATTATACTTGAAATAGATGTACAAGGTGGCATACAGGCTAAGAAGAGAAAACAAGATGCAGTTTTAATTTTTTGCAGAACAGAAAACGAAGAAGTTTTAGAAAAAAGACTTAGAAATCGTAAGACTGATAGTGAAGAAATTATAGAATTAAGATTAAAAAATGCTAAAAAAGAATTGTCATATGAGAAAGAGTATGACTATGTGATAGTTAATAAGAAATTAGATGATGCGATAAAGCAATTGATAGATATTATAAAGGAAGAATCATATGAAAAAGCATAAAATAACAGTAGATGAATTAGTAAATAAGTTTCCAAATAAATATGAATTAGCAATAGCATGTGGTAAGTTAGCACGTATTAAATTACAAAATGGAGTTGCAAAGTCAAAAGTAATGGATATAGTTTTTGAAGAAGTAATGGAAGATAAAATAAAAATAGAAGAAAATTAAGATTTTTCATTGACAAACGCAAATATCAAATTATACTATAGCATGAGGTAATGTAGATGTTAAAAGAGTCGGATAAGCAGTTATTGTTATCTAAGATTGATATTGTAGAATTAATATCAGAATATGTGGACTTGAAAAAGTCTGGTGCAGGATTTAAAGGTTTATCACCATTTAAGAGTGAAAATACACCATCATTTATGGTTAGTCCTAGTAAAAAAATATTTAAAGATTTTAGTTCAAATATAGGTGGCGATGCTATAAAGTTCTATATGTTAATAAATAATCTAACATATTTAGAAGCAGTAGATGAGTTAGCTAGAAAATACAATGTCAATATTAACATTACTAGTGAGAAGAGATATAACGTAAAGTACTATAACCTACTATCAGAGATATCAAAGATATATCAAGAAAATCTATTAGCTTCAAAAGAAGCACTAGAATATTTAAAAAATAGGGGATATAGTCTTAATGATATTAAGGAATATAGGCTTGGTTATGCACTAGATAAATGGGATAGTATATATACAAAGTATGAAAATGATGACGCAGTAAAAGATTTACTAGAGCTTGGTATTGTATCACATTCGGAAAATAGATATTATGATACATTTAAAAACCGTATAATGATACCCATTCTAAATGTAAAGGGAGATATTATAGGTTTTGGTGGAAGAGATATTTCATCTAATCCTAATGTAGCTAAATATCTAAATTCTAAAGAATCAAAGATATTTAAGAAAAGCTTTGAGCTTTTTGGAGTCTTTGATGGTGGGAAGAAGATAAAAGAATATAACTCATGCATACTTGTAGAAGGATATTTTGATGTTCTAGCATTACATAAGAATAATATAAAGAATGTTGTTGCAAGTCTTGGTACAGCATTAACAGAAAAACAAGCAGAATATATACGTAAGTTTACAAATAATATAGTAATTGCGTATGACAATGACAGTGCAGGACTTGAAGCTAAAAAAAGGGCTATACATATTTTGAATAAATTTGAATTTAACATTAAGGTTATGGATTATTCTAATTTAGGAAAAGATCCAGATGAAATTTTACATAAATATGGTAAAAATGATTTCGTGGATATCCTTAGTAAGTCCAAAGATGCGTTTGATTTTTTATTCGAATATTACTTGAAAGAAAAAGATATATCCAAACTTGGTACTAAAATGCAAGTAATAGGCGATATGAAGCCGTATTTTTCATCATTAAAGAATATGATATATTATGATGAATTTGTAGATAGATTTTCAAAAAGACTTAATATATCAAAAGAGGCACTAAAATCAAATTTAGGTAAAATTGCTGTTAGTAATAATCTTGTATCGACAAAGAAACCAAAAGAAAGTAATTTAAAAATCAGTAAAAAAGCAAGATTAGAAGAACTAACAATACTGTATTTATTATACGACAAAACAAAGTATAGCTTATTCAACACATTTTCATTTGAAAATATCTATTATGAAAGTATAATAGATAAGGGGTTTGATGGCTCTAAATTTTCAGAAGAAGAAAAAGAAATTGTTTTTCATTTAAAAACAAAGTATACTGATATTAGTAAGATAGACTATATTTTACTATACAAAGAATGGGTTTTAGATTATATCAAAAATTCAAGAGAAATGATATTAGATTATTACAACGGATATGAAAATATGAATGATGAAGACTACGCTAAATATATGTCTTTTGTAAGCCAAGTTAAAGAAATAGAAAAAAGCGTGGATTTACCAAAAATTAAAGAAGTATATATCAATTATATGGAATATGAAAAGGGGAAATTACATGCTACAAAAGGAGAAGAAAACAAATAGTTTAAAAGAAGATATATCAAAAATATTGAAAGAAGCACGTGATAAAAAAGAAATAAGCAAAAATATGATAGAAAATCTTCTTGAAAATAGAATATCGAATGAAAAAATAGTCCAAATAGTTGAAAAATTACGAAATGAAGGTATTACTATTATAGAAGACGTAGATTCTGAAGTTCCATATGAAAAACTAGATGATGCTGAAGTACAAAAGATGTTAAATGATGACATCATGAAGATAGCAGAATATATGGATGTAGATGAACCTATAAAAATGTATCTTCGTGAAATAGGACAAATACCCCTTTTAACACACGAGGAAGAAATAAGTCTTGCACAAAAAGTTGTTGAAGGTGATATGCAAGCCAAACAAAAGTTGATAGAATCTAACTTGAGATTGGTTGTAAGTATTGCTAAAAAACATACTAATAGAGGACTTAAGTTACTTGATTTGATACAAGAAGGGAATATGGGCCTAATGAAGGCAGTTGAAAAATTTGAATATGAAAAAGGATTTAAATTTTCAACTTATGCAACATGGTGGATAAGACAAGCTATAACAAGAGCAATAGCAGATCAAGGAAGAACTATTAGAATACCAGTGCATATGATAGAAACAATAAATAAGATAAAAAAGGAAAGTAGAATAATACTACAAGAAACAGGTAGAGAACCTACTCCAGATGAATTATCTAAGAAATTAGGTATTCCTATGGACAAGGTTAAAAGTATATTAGAAATGAATCAAGATCCTATTTCACTTGAAACACCAGTTGGTAGTGAAGAAGATAGTGAATTAGGAGATTTTGTTGAGGATGATAAATTCTTGAACCCATATGATGCTACATCAAGAGTGCTTTTAAGAGAAAAACTAGAAAGTATATTAAAAGAAGCACTAAATGAAAGGGAAGAACAAGTTCTTCGTCATAGATTTGGACTTGATGATGGAGCTCCTAAGACTCTAGAAGAAGTTGGTAAAATCTTCAATGTAACAAGGGAAAGAATTAGACAAATTGAAGTTAAGGCAATTAATAAGTTAAAAAGTAAAAAATATACAAGTAATTTAGAAAATTACAGAAAATAGGTGAAAATTATGAGCAATTTAATTCCAAAGGCTGTAGGACCATATTCAGCATATAGAGTAGTAGATGATTATGTATATATTTCAGGTCAAATAGGACTAGATCCAGAAACTAATGAATTGGAATTGGACCTTAGTTCACAAACAAAGAGAATATTAGAAAACATCAAGAATATCTTAGCTAAAGAAAATTTAACTATGGATAATGTAATTAAAACAACAGTTCTTTTATCTGATATTCATGATTTTGTACCAGTTAATGAAATATATATGACATACTTTAATGAACCTTATCCTGCAAGATCAGCATTTGCAGTTAAGGACTTGCCTAAAGGAGCATTAGTAGAAATTGAAGTAATTGCACATAGATAGAGAAAAACAAGCTCTAAAGTGAAGAAAAAAACTTTGGAGCTTTTTTATTTAGTTAAAAAACGATTATGAACCAAGGCGAACAAATTCAATGAAGACAAAGAATAGAAAAAAAGAGGTTAAGAAATAAACAAAGTATTTAAAAAAATGTTCCTTTTTTTTTTTTTTTTGATGTAAAATATAACTGATAACCAAACAATAATAAAGGAAGAAGTGGGAAAGATGAAAAAATCTATTTTAATTTGTGCTGCATTAACAATGTTAGCAAGTGTTGGGTATAGTGATAAAAATGATGGCAATGTAACTATAGATGGAGCAAGTAATATAATTCTAAAACCAAGTATAGATAATAAGATAAATGGTTACGATAATGTTATTGGTGGGAGAAATAACGAAGTAAATGATGAGTTTTTAGATATTGCAATAGCTAATAAGGATAAAAGTGAGGCTGAAATAAAGAAAGAGATTTCAAAAGAATTAGGTAAGAAATATAAAAAAGTTTTGGATATAGTTAAAGCTAATGAAAATAAAAAATATAATAAAAATGATAAAACACCTGATGGGAAAAAACCAGAAAAAAATGAAATAAAAGAAACTGATGCAGAAATATTAAAAAGTATAGAAAGAACTTTAGGTCCTAACGAAGCTGCAAAATACGATTTTGAAATAATAAATAATATTATTAAAAATGTAAAAGAAAGAAAACTTACAGAAGATGATGACATACTGTATAAAGCTTTTGATTCAGATGGCTATTATAATAGAGATGTAATAAAGAAAGTAATATCTAAAAAAAATAAAAAAGATGAGGAGATAAAAAAAGATATTGCAACTTCATCTTTATATAGATATTCAGATTATAATACCATATTGGGAGAAAGTAATAAAGCAGAAAAGTCTGAAAATAGTGTTGTTATGGGTTATCTTGCAGAAGTAGAAAATTCTAATAGTCATGGAAATGTTGCAATTGGTTTTTATGCAAGAGCAAAAGGGCGATCAGCAACAGCTGTTGGACCTCGTGCAGTTGCTGTAAATAAATTAGCAGTTGCTTTAGGATATAATGCGAGAAGTTATGGAGAAAACTCTACATCAATAGGTGCTAATGCAATGTCATATGGTAATTGGTCTACTGCATTAGGAAGTAATTCTAAAGTAATTGCTGAAGAAGGGACAGCATTAGGATATGGTGCTGAAGTTTTTGGAGAACATAGTGTTGCACTTGGTTCTAGTTCTAAAGCAGGTGAAGCTAGTGAAAAAGATGGATATAGACCATATAGTGCTATAGATGGAAAATATAAGGGAATTACACAAGAAAAAATAAGAGAAATAGCTTTAAAAGAAGGTAGAGAAAAAGCGAAAGAAGCATTTAATGCGATGTTTAAAGATAGAGTATGGAAAGCAAATTTAGGTGTAGTGTCAATAGGTGATCCTAGATATGGAACAAGACAAATAACAAATGTTGCTGCAGGTTATTATGACACAGATGCTGTCAATGTTGCACAATTGAAAGAATTGAAGACTTATGTAGATAATTCTACACCATTTGAATATGCTACTACAAAAGGTGAAAGTTTATATAAGTATGGTAAGAAATACTATTATAAAAAAAATAATAAGGAATATGAAGGTAAAGTTGATGAAGTTATCATAAAAGCCAAAGAACCACATAAACTTTCTAATATTAAAAGTTCATTAGGTGATGGTAATACAACAAGCTCAGATACAACACCAGCATCATCAACTAGTGAAAATGGAGATAGTGTTGTTGTAATTAATGACTTAAAAACTATTAAGGAAAATAAGGCTGATAAGGCATATGTAGATGAAAAAGTAGCTAAACTTAATGAAAAAACAGATTTAGCTTTAAGTGGAGTATCAAGTGCTGTGGCAATGGCAAACTTACCACAAGTAAGTGGAGATAGAAAGTTTAATTTAGCTGCATCATATGGATACTATGGAGGATCTCATTCAGTAGCAGTAGGACTTAGTGGAACAAATGACAAGCAAAACTTCACATACAAATTAAGTGGAGCAGTTAATAGTAAGGGAAATCTTGCCTTTGGTATAGGAGCTGGAGTAATGCTTGGTAGTGTAAATAATAAGGATAAGGTTATAGAACAATTAAAAGATGAAAATAAGGAAATGAGAAAAGAAATAAATGAATTAAAAGAAGTAGTTAGAAAGCTTATCCATAAGTAGAAAGTAAGAACCTGTATGGGTTCTTATTTTTTTATTTATTTTATTTTTTTTTTTTTTTTTTTTTTTTTTGAAAAAACTGTTGACATATTGAAAAATATGTTGTAATATACAATTAGCACTAGGGGATAAAGAGTGCTAACAGAGGTGTAACATGAATGAAAGAGAAAAACAGATTCTAAACACAATAATAAATCACTATATTAAAACAGGTGAAAGTGTTGGATCAAGAACAATTGAAAAAAAATATGACATTGGTGTTTCATCAGCTACTATAAGGAATGCGATGGCAGACCTTGAGGATAAGGGTTTGATATATAAGATGCATACATCATCTGGTAGAGTTCCAACAGAAAAGGGATACAGAACATATATAGATGAACTTATGGATGATGAAAAAGATGATGGATATAATGACATCAATTCATATATTAAATTAAAGAGTAAGCAAATCGGTTTAATATTGGAAAATATTACTGAGCTATTATCAAAAATTTCTAAGCATACAGCAGTATCATTGGAACCGTCAGTTGAAAAGCATAAGATAAAGAAAATAGACATGATACATGTAAATGATAGAAGAGCTTATGTGGTAGCTGTAACCGATTTAGATATTGTAAAGGCAGCTAACATTAACTTATACAACATAACTAGTGAAAAGGTATTAAAGGAAGCAACTAGATATGTTAATAATTTAATTGTTTCAAATAACTATAGCTACACTTTACAAGATTTGAAGAATTTTTTAGAAAAAGTTGGAGAATTAGATACTGGTTTTTCAGATAGAAACGATTCTAAATTCCGTATATCTAATGAACCTAATCTCTTACTTCATTCAGATAACTTAATTGAGACTATAAACTTCATAGAAGATAAGCAAAATCTAAAGAATATATTTAAAAATATTGTTGATGATGAAAAATATGATCCATATGAAGTTAATATATTATTCGGATCTAAATTAGGAATCGAAGCCTTCAAAAACATGGTAATAATATTTTCAATCTATGAATATGAAGGTGAAAGAGGATTGATAGGAATAATAGGTCCTCAACGTATGGAATACAAGGAAAATATTAAGTTATTGAATTATGTAACAGATATTTTAAAACAAGCTATAAATAGTGCTGTTATACTAAAATTAACAAGTTAGGAGATGAAAATGGAAGAAGCTAAAAAAGAAAAAGAACAACAAGAAGCAAAAGAACAAAAAGAAACGAAAGAAACAAAAGAAGATGAAAAAGAAAAATTAAAAAAAGAAATTGAAGATTGGAAAAAAGCATATGCAATAAAGCTTGCAGACTTCGATAACTATAAAAAGCGTATAGATAGAGAGTTTAAAGAACTTGAAAAATATGCTTGCCAAGATTTAATTTTAAGTCAACTTTCAGATCTTGATATACTTGAAAAAGCTATAGAAACTACTGATGCAACAGATAGTAATAAAGCCTTATTAGACGGTATAAATATGGTTGTAAAAAATATGGTAGCCAAATTAAAAGAAATGGGAGTTGAAGAGATAAACAACGAAGGTGTATATGATCCATATCAACATCATGCAATATCTATGGATAAGGATGATGAAAAAGAAGATGGAGAAATATTACAAGTACTACAAAAGGGATACAAATTAAAAGGTAAAGTTATTAGACCAAGTATGGTTAAGATAAACAAAAAATAGGAGGAAAATTATGAAAGTAATAGGAATAGATTTAGGTACAACTAATTCATGCGTAGCCGTTATGGATGGTGGTACATATACAATAATACCAAATAGTGATGGTGAAAGAACTACTCCATCAGTAGTAAATATTAAAGAAAATGGTGAAGTTGTTGTAGGTACAATAGCAAAAAGACAAGCAATAACTCAACCAGATTCAACAGTTAGTTCAATAAAAACACATATGGGTGAAAATTACAAAGTAAATATACATGGTAAGGAATACACACCACAAGAAATTTCAGCTAAGATATTACAAAAATTAAAGAAAGATGCTGAAAGCTACTTAGGTGAAGAAGTTAAGGAAGCTGTTATTACAGTTCCAGCATACTTTACAGATGCACAAAGACAAGCAACAAAAGATGCAGGGGAAATAGCAGGATTAAAGGTTGAAAGAATAGTTAATGAACCAACGGCTGCTGCACTTGCATATGGTATAGACAAGAAAGCTAATGAAAAAGTCCTAGTATTTGACTTAGGTGGTGGTACATTTGACGTATCAGTACTAGAAATAGGGGACGATGTAGTAGAAGTATTAGCAACAGCAGGTAACAACCACTTAGGTGGAGATAACTTCGATAAGAAGATAATAGACTGGTTAGCAGAAGAATTTAAGAAACAAAATGGTATAGATTTAAGAAATGATAAAATGGCATACCAAAGATTAAAAGATGCTGCAGAAGATGCTAAGAAGAAATTATCAACTACACTTGAAACACAAATTTCATTACCATTCATTACAGTAGATGCTAATGGACCAAAACACTTGGAAACTAAGTTAACAAGAGCTGCATTTAATGAATTAACTAAAGACCTTGTTGATATGACTAAAGGTCCAGTACAAACAGCATTAAAAGATGCAGGTTTAACTACAAAAGATATTAATGAAATATTACTTGTTGGTGGTTCAACAAGAATACCAGCTGTTCAAGATTGGGTTAAATCATACTTCGGTAAGGAACCAAATAAGGGTATAAACCCAGATGAAGTTGTTGCAGCAGGTGCTGCTATACAAGCAGGTGTAATAAAGGGTGACGTTAAAGGTGTACTATTACTAGACGTAACACCATTATCATTAGGTATAGAAACATTAGGTGGAGTATTTACAAAGATAATAGAAAAGAATACTACTATACCTACTAAGAAATCACAAGTATTCTCAACAGCTGTTGATAATCAACCAGAAGTTGGAATTATGGTTTACCAAGGTGAAAGAGCTAAAGCAGTAGATAACCAAAAATTAGGTGAATTCTCATTAGGAGGAATATTACCAGCACCTCGTGGAGTCCCTCAAATTGAAGTTACATTTGAAATTGACTCAAATGGTATAGTTCACGTATCAGCTAAAGATAAGGGAACTGGAAAAGAAAATTCAATAACAATATCTGGTTCATCAAACTTATCAAAAGACGATATAGAAAGAATGAAGAAAGAAGCCGAAGCTAATGCTGAAGAAGATAAGAAGTTTAAAGAATTAATAGAAGCAAGAAATATGGCAGATCAATTAACAATTTCAACAGAAAAGATGTTAAAAGATAATGAAGCTAAACTTCAAGGAAATGAAAAAGAAGAAATAACTAAAGCAGTTGAAGAATTGAAGAAAGTAAAAGATTCTGATGATATAACAGAAATTAGAGCAAAGATAGATGAATTATCAAAGGTAACACAAGGATTTGCAACAAGAGTTTACCAAGAAGCTGCAAAAGAAAATGCAACTCCTAATAACAATGAAGGGGAAAAGAAATCTTCTGATGACCCAGAAGAACCAGAAATAATAAACTAAGAAGAGAGAGAAAATGGCTAAAAGAGATTATTATGAAGTGTTAGGTGTTAATAAGAATGCAAGTCAGGATGAAATCAAAAAAGCATATAGGGAATTATCAAAAAAGTATCATCCTGATTTGAATCCCGATAACAAAGAAGAAGCTACAGAAAAATTTAGAGAAGTATCAGAAGCATATGAAGTTTTAAAAGATGATAAGAAACGTCAAATGTATGACAATTACGGTCAAGCTGCCTTTGAAAATGGAGGTGCATCTGGAGCTGGTGGATTTGAAGGCTTTAATACTGGTGGATTCAATTTTGGAGGTTTTGATTTCTCTGATATATTCGAAAGTGCATTTGGTGGTGGACAAACATCAGGCTTTCACACTAGCACTAGATCTAGAGGAAGAGATTTAGAGTATAGAGTTAGACTAACACTAGAAGACATTGTAAATGATAAAGAAGTTAAAATTGAATATACAAGAGATGGTAAATGTAGTAGTTGTTCTGGTACAGGAGCAGAAAATGGAAATTTGACAACTTGTGGAAATTGTCAAGGACAAGGTCATATAACAAAGACTACAAAGACTATACTAGGGTATATGAAACAAACAGTAGTATGTAGTACATGTTCAGGTACAGGTAGAGTGCCTAAGAAGTTATGTACAGATTGTCAAGGAACTGGTATAAAGAAAGAAAAGGTTTCAAAGACAATAAAGATACCATCAGGAATTGAAGATGGTACTAGAATGATTTTAAGAGACATGGGATCATATGCAGGACGTGATAGTGATTGTGGTGATCTATATATTAGAGTTGAAGTGAAAAAACACGATATATTCAAAAGAGAGGGTTTAAATATATATTTAACTGTGCCAATTACTCTAACAGAAGCAATATTAGGTACAACTAAGCAAATACCAACTTTATATGGAACTGAAAATGTTGAAATAAAGGCTGGAACTCAATATGGAAACAGAAAAGTATTGGTAGGTAAAGGTCTTAAATTTAAAGGTAGTGTAGGAAATCAAATAATAACTTATACTATAGAAATACCAGTAAATTTAAGCGAAGATCAAAAGAAGCTAGTTTCTAAATTGGACACTTCATTAGAAAAAGATAATTACAGAGAAACAGAATCATTCTTTCAAAAGATAAGAAAATTCTTTAAATAATAAAAGAATGGGGTTCAAACCTCATTCTTTTTTTGCTCTAATATAATATTTCTAACAGTTTTCATCTTATCGTCTAACTGTGCACTTAAAACGGCACAATCGTATAGTATTTTTTGTATTTTTTCAGTATTTTTTATATTCTTCTTATAACGTATCTTATGCTCTGTTGTAGCCCAGAAGTCCATTCCTATGGTTCTAAATTGTATTTCCACTTTTCTATATATCATTTGTTCATATAAGAAAACAGGGACTTCAACTATCAGATGGTAACTTCTATATCCATTAGGTTTTGGATTTTTTATATAATCTTTTTCTTCAAATATTTTAAGATCATATTGATTTTTAAGAGATTCTATTATGCTATATACATCATCAACAAAGTGACATATTACTCTAATACCTGCAATATCAAATATATTATCTTCAATATCTTGCTTATTTAAACTGATATTACGTCTTTTTAATTTGTTAATAAAACTAGTAGGAGTTTTTATCCTGCTTTTTATACTTTCTATAGGGTTACTTTCCTTTTTTACAGAAAATTCTAAATTTAAAACTTTTAGTTTTGTTTCAACTTCTAACAGTGCACATTCATATTCTGATATCATTCTTTGATAAGGATATGAACTTTTTAAAATCACCTCAAATTGCTCTGTATCAAGAGTTTCATAGTAAATAGCTAGCTGTTCAAAAACAGTAAAATCTAACATTTAATCCACCACCTTTGTGTATATTTTAGCATAAAAAAATAAAACATGTAATATATATTTTATGTAAAAATATTGCACAAAAAATATTTTATGGTATAATATTTGTAAAAGGCGGTGGATTATGTTTATAGATTTAAAAATTAAAAATTGTTATATTTTTGAAAAAGAAGTTAGTTTCTCTATGAAAGCTGATATGAGAAATAAAAAATTTGGTTTTAATGTGTACAAAGAAAATAATTTCAATATATTAAAAACAGCTGGGATATATGGAACTAATAATTCAGGTAAGACATGTTTAGTTAAATGTATTTTAGCTATAAAAAAAATACTATTAAACGAAGAAAACATATTAGAAAAAAATTTTTTCTCTAATAGTAATATTTGTGAATTAGGAGTAATATTTTTACATGAAGGTAAAAAATATAGTTTTGACTTTAAATACGATACTGTGGTAAGAAAATATATTTATGAAAAATTTTCAGAAATTGTTAAAGATAGCTATGGAAATGAAAAAGAAATATGTTGGTTAAAAAAAGATAGAATTAATAATATTTATGAGAGTATAGATAAAAAAATTGAAGATGAAATAAAGAATATATCAGCACCTATTTTAATTTTTAATGTTATTGATAATGAAAGATTTGAATATGTAAAAAGAATGAAAGAAATTCTAATAGGATTTGCAAATAAAATTTGTGTTATAGATATGACTTTAATTCCTATTACGCATACAATAGAGCTTATTAAAAATGGAGGAAATAACCAACAAAAAGTTATAGAGTTTATTAAAAATGCAGATCTTTATTTAGACAAAATAGAATATGATAATATAGGTGAAGGCGATACATCTAGAAGCTTTGAAAAATTATTATCTACATACAATGGGATTAAAGTTTCTAGTGTAAAGTATGATTCTTTAGGAACAAAGAAAGTTACAGCTCTTGCTAGCTATATTATAGAAGCGATAGAAGAAGGTAAAATTTTAGTTGTTGATGAGTTAGACAGTAGTTTACATTTTGTACTTACGCGGGCAATAGTTTCTATGTTCAATAATGAATTAAATAAAAATGCACAATTAATTTTCACAGTACATGATATTAACTTGATGGATTGTAAAAAACTCTTTAGAAAAGAACAAATTTGGTTTGTGCATAAGGACAATACTGGTGTATATGTTTATTCTTTAGCAGACTTTAAAGCAAAAGAAGGTATTAGAGATACAAGTGATATAATAGAAAAATACAAAAGAGGAATGTTAGGGGCATTGCCAGAACCTAATTTGATAGAAGTGCTACTTGATATAAAAGAAGATGATAATAATGGCAGTTAAACCAAACATTAAATTTAATAAATATAAAATTTGTATTATTTGTGAAGGTTTAGAAGAAAAGAAATATTTAGAAAGACTTATTGAGTTAAAAGTTTGGAATAAGATTTATGATTTTATCTTAGTTGACTCTAAAGGAAATGGGAATATATCATCTAGATACCAATATTGGTACAATATTTCTAGATATGATATTGTATTAGTATTTTGCGATGCTGATAAAGATTATGAAAATATTAAGAAAAAAATAAATGAAATACATAATAGAGCCAATGATGTTATAATTTTTTCGTATCCTTGTACTATGCAGATAGTTATAAAACATTGGACGGATAAAAATATAAAAACATCAATCAAAAAAGAAAATTCTAAATTAATAGAAAAATGTACAGGAGTTAAAAATTACGAAGGTAATAAAAATCAAATCAACGGAATGATGCTAAAAATAACAAAAGAAAACTATGATAAAATGAAAATAAGATTAGGTCAATTTACTAATTTTCAAGAATTTATAAAAAAATTTGAGGGTTCTAATGTAAAGTGGATAAATAAAATAAATGAATCTTAACAATAACACTCAATTGCAATTTTAAATACAAAATGGTATAATTACTAACATAATGAGTCAATTTAGGAGGACGAGATGGCACTTAGAAAATTTAGCAAATATATGAAGATAATGACTGTATTAATAATTATTTCAGCAGTTTTATCTGCTTCATACGCTGGATACACATATTTAACAGCATATTTTCATAATAGAAAGCAAGTTTTATTCACATTAGATGGAGAAAAAGTATATAAAGAAGACTATGAAAAAGAAGTAAAAAGTCTTAATGCAAATATAGAAGAGTTATACAAAAACAACGGATTAGATGTTAACAAGGGGTATAATAAGATACCGAATAAAGTTGTAAATGAAATGGCTTTAGCTTCTGTTATAAATAATACGATGGTAAAAGTATTGTCTCATGATTTGAAAATAGAAGTAAGTACAGTTGATGTTAATGCAAAATTAACTGAAATAGAAAATAAGTATGGTGGTAAGGAAACATTAGCATTAATGTTAGCACAAAAAGGATCTACAATAAAAGATTTAAAAGCAGACATAAAAGATTCTTTAATATATCAAAAAACAATTGATAAGTTTAAACAAAAAATTAAACCTACTGACAAACAATTACAAGATATGTATAATCGTTTCAAATACACTGAATATGCTTCAAGACAATTTGATGAAGTTAAGGGACAAGTAGAAGATATGTATTACAAACAAAATCTAGACTTCTTAATCAATTCAAATATGGAACAGTTATTTAGCAAGTCTAAAATTTCAACTAAGAATAAAGAAATTATTGATCTGTTCAATGACTTAAAGAAGGTAGAAATAGAAGTAGCAGATGTTAAAGTTATTAGAAAAGATATGTTAAGTTTTTACGCTTCACAAGCTATACAAAATCCTAAGGGATATTATGATGGTATAGAACAATTCGTAAATGAACAAAGAAAAACTGAAATACAAAAATTAGTTGATAAAGAAAAGATTGCAAATTCAAAAGGTGTTAAGGGTCTTGATGGTTTAACACCAATAAACAGAATACAAAGTGCATTACAAAACTATTACTACTACTTAGTTGATACATACAAGCCAAGTGATGCAGAAATGAAAGCATGGTTCGATAAGAATAAGAGTAGATATGATACAAAGAATACAATATCTGGTGAAATTTTAGGTATAACATACAAGTCTAGCGAAAAAGATGATAAAGAAACAGAAAAAAGAGCAAAAGAAGTATTAAAGACATTGAATAAGAATAATTTTGCTGCAAAGGCAAAAGAATTATCAAGCGATCCAGGTTCAAAGGCAAATGGTGGAGAATTAGGATGGTTAAATGTATCACAACTAGTTCCAGAATTCCAAGTTGTAAGAGATACACCTAAAGGATCAATAATAGGACCAGTTAAGACAATGTATGGATACCACCTAATCTTTGTAGAAGATAAGGATAAGGATGATCCAAATAAAGCAAAATTAAAACACATTCTTTTAAAACCAGTTGCATCTAATGAAACTAAGAATGAAGCTAAAAAAGAAGTAATAAATGTAGAAAATGATCTTAAATCTGGAAAGATAACTTGGGAAAAGATTACAACAGATAAGACAAATAAGTATAAGAAGTATGATATAAGAGAACAATTTACATTACTTGAAAGAAATTCTGCCTTACCAAAAGTAGGATATTCAAAAGAATTAATGGATGAATTATTCAGTAAGAAAGTCGGAGATATAGTAGAAAAAGACTTAAATGATTCTTATGTAATAATACAAAAAACTCAAGAAATACCATTTAAGGCAGCTACTTTTGAAGAATTTAAAGATAGAGTAAGAGTAGAAATGGCATTCGATTTTGCAAATAAACAATTAAACATGACTGAAACACAATAAATGCTCATTTAGAGCATTTATTGTGTTTTAAAGTGGAGTGAAAATGAAAAAGATAAAATTAAGTCCGTATGTGTTAATACTTTTATCCTTCATTATTATGATGTTTTTAGGGGCATTTCTTTTAATGCTACCTATTTCATTAAATAATGGACACATAGGGAATTTCTTAGAGAGTCTATTTACAGCTACATCAGCATTATGTGTAACAGGATTGGTTGTAAATGATGTACATAGTACATATACAATATTTGGTAAAATAGTTATTATGATACTAATACAATTAGGTGGATTAGGTGTATTAACTTTTTCATCTATGGTTATTCTTAGTATATCTAGTAAAATGGGATATTATACCAAAAAGATAGTAAGTGAGGATATAAACTACAATATATTAACAGAAATACCTAGATACCTAAAGCAAGTATCTATAATGGTATTTAGTATAGAATTTTTAGGAGCACTTATTCTTTTTATTGAATTTATTAGAAAAATGCCTATTAAGGATGCAATAGGTTATTCAATATTCCATGCAATATCAGCTTTTTGTAATGCAGGATTTGCCCTATTTTCTAATAACCTAGAAGGATATCAATCAAGTTTACTAATAAATCTATGTGTAACAACCCTTATCATTCTAGGTGGTTTAGGATTTGCAGCCATAATTGATATATACAATGTATTTAAAGGTGTAAGACGTAAGATCTCTAATAGTACACATATAGCAATAAATATGACAATAATATTAATAATATTAGGTACAGTTCTAACATTTGTACTAGAGTATAGTAATAGTTTAACATTAGGAAGTTTGAGCTTGAAAAATAAGATATTAGCATCATATTTTCAAAGTATAACTTTAAGAACAGCAGGATTTCAAACTATTAATTTAAGTGGTATTACATTACCTACGATAATAATATATATCTTTTTAATGTTTATAGGTGCTTCTCCAGGGTCAACAGGAGGGGGACTAAAAACAACAACTTTAGGAGTTCTTTTATTAGGTATAACAAACTCTATAACAGGAAGAGAAGATATACAATATAGAAGAAGAAGAATATCATGGACTACGTTTAATAAGGCATGTGCTATACTAATATTATCATTATCATATATATTATTCATGATATTTTTAATGAGTATATTTGATAGTAAAATGGGATTCTTGCCACTACTATTTGAATTAGTATCAGCTTTTGGTACTGTAGGATTAAGTATGGGACTAACAGCAAAGTTATCTGTGATTACGAAAATAATATTGATAATAACTATGTATATAGGTAGAGTAGGACCTCTTACCATCCTATATGCTGTTTCAAGAAAGAGAAAGCAAGAAGGAAAGTATAAATATTCAGAAGAAACTATTTTAATAGGTTAGGAGTTAAGATGAAAAATTATCTAGTAATAGGACTTGGTAAATTTGGAAGAGCAATAGCAAAAACTTTATATGAAAACGGAAATATTGTATTAGCATTAGATGAAAATGAAGAAGCAGTACAACGTATATTAGATGAAGGAATAGTAGAAGATGCAATAACATTAGATGCAAAAGATGAAAATGCATTGAAGAATATAGTTAAAGATAGTTTTGATGCTGCATTTGTTTGTATAGGAAGTAACATACAAGACAGTATCTTAGTAACACTTATGTTAAAAGAATTAGATGTTAAGAATATAGTATGTAAGGCAGAAACAAAAATACAAGGTAAGGTTTTAGAAAAATTAGGTGCAGATCAAGTTGTTTATCCAGAAGAATTAATGGGTGAAAAGATAGCATATTCAGTAATGAGACCAACAGTAATAGAGTATTTTAAATTCTCAAATGAATATTCAGTATTTGAAATTAAAGTGCCTAAGATATTCATAGGTAAGTCTTTATTAGAACTAAATTTAAGACATAAGTATTCAACCAATGTTATAGCCATCAGAACACAAGGAGAATTTAATATTACTCCTTCACCAGAATACAAATTTAAAGAAGAAGATACAATAGTAGTATTAGGTAAAACAGAAGGTATTGGAGCGTTAATGAAATGATAGAATATGATGTAATAGTTGTAGGAGCAGGACATGCTGGTATAGAAGCTAGCCTTGCTTGTGCAAGACTTGGATTTAAAACAGCGATGTTTACTATACGTTTAGATAATATAGGGGAAATGAGTTGTAATCCATCTATTGGTGGACCAGCTAAGAGTCATTTAGTTAAAGAAATTGATGCATTAGGTGGTCAAATGGGTAAGAATATGGATAAGAGCTTTATCCAAATGAGAATACTAAATACTAAAAAAGGACCAGCTGTAAGATCATTAAGAGCACAAGCAGATAGAAAACTTTATGCTAATAACATGAAAAAGACTGTAGAAAAACAAGAAAACTTGGATATAATACAAGATATAGTAACAGAAATACTACACGAGGGTAATAAGGTTACAGGTATAAAGACAAAAAATGGTCTGGAACTTAAAACTAAAAAATTAATACTATCAACTGGAACATTTTTAAATGGTTTGCTATACATAGGTGATAAAAAACTTGAAGGTGGAAGAATGGGAGAGTTAAGTGCAAAGGACTTAACAAAATCATTAGTTGAATTAGGTCTTGAAGTAAGAAGATTTAAAACAGGGACTTCACCTAGAATAGATGGAAGAACAATAAATTTTGATATATTAGAAGAACAACCAGGTGAAATAGGAAAGCCTTTAAAGTATTCATTCTCATCAAAAGATGAAGATGTATTAAAAAGAAGACAACTATCATGTTAT
Source organism: Sneathia vaginalis (assembly GCF_000973085.1). NCBI lineage: Bacteria > Fusobacteriati > Fusobacteriota > Fusobacteriia > Fusobacteriales > Leptotrichiaceae > Sneathia > Sneathia vaginalis. The sequence continues at coordinate 1,146,262 of NZ_CP011280.1, read as the reverse complement.
CTTACAAGAACTAACCAAACTATGCATGATATAGTATTAAATAACCTAGATAAAGCACCTATGTATAATGGAACTATACACAGTACAGGGCCTAGATACTGCCCATCTATAGAAGATAAGATAGTAAGATTTAGTGATAAGTCATCACATCATTTATTCTTAGAACCAGAAGGTTTTGATACAACAGAAGTATATATTAGTGGTTTATCTACAAGTTTTCCAGCAAGCTATCAACAACAAATGGTTAATTCAATAAAAGGTATGGAAAATGCAAAGATAATGAGATATGGATATGCTGTTGAATATGACTTTGTTTCAGCACAAGAATTAGATTATACGCTTGAAACTAGAAAAGTAAAGGGTCTATACTTAGCAGGTCAAATAAATGGAACTAGTGGTTATGAAGAAGCAGCAGCACAAGGACTAATAGCTGGAATTAATGCTAGTTTATCACTAATGAATAAAGAACCTCTAATACTTTATAGAAATAGTTCATATATAGCAACTATGATAGATGATTTAATTACTAAAAGAATAGAAGAACCATATAGAATGTTTACAGCAAGATCAGAATACAGACTTATACTCCGTGAAGATAATGCTGATATACGTTTATCTAAGTATGGACATGATATAGGGTTAGTTAGTGATGAAGAATATAATAAAGTATTAGAAAAAGAAAAGACAGTAAAAGATGTTGTAGAATTCTTAGATAAGACTAGTGTGGGTATAAGTAACACAACTTTTAGAGATTTACTTGAAAAATATGGAGAAACTACTAAAAGTGGTGTAACATTGAAGGAATTTTTAAGAAGACCTAAGGTAAGCTATGAAGATATTAAGAATATAGTAAAAGAAATGGGAATAGGGTATAACCTTGATTTTCGTGATGATATAGAATATCAAATAGAAGTAGTAGTTAAGTATGAAGGTTACATAAAAAAAGCATATCAAATGATAGAAAAAGCAAAGAAGCTTGATAATTGGAAGATACCTAGTGATTTTGATTATGATAATATGAAGGGTATTACAGGAGAAGCAAAACAAAAACTAAAAGAAAAAAGACCTTATACACTAGGACAAGCATCTAATATATTAGGTGTAACACCAGCAGATATTGCAGTATTAATTATGTACTTAGATGGTAGGTTAAAATGTTAAATGAAAAATTAAAAAGATATCTTGAATTGTTAATGGAAAAGAATAAGGTAATGAATTTAACGGCAATTAGAGAAAAAGATGAGATTATAGACAAACATTTTTATGATTCTATGCTTTTAAATGATTTATTAACAAAAGAAGATAAGAAGATAATAGATATAGGGACAGGTGCAGGTTTTCCAGGTTTAGTTTTAGCCATTCTAAATCCAGATAAAGAGTTTTTGTTAGTTGATTCAGTTAAGAAGAAAATTGACTTTATTAACAATGTAATAGAAGACTTAGAATTAAAAAATGTAAAAACAAGTACTTTGAGAGCAGAAGAACTAATAGAAAAGAATAGAGAAAAATTCGATGTAGGTTTATGTAGAGGTGTAGCTCATCTATCAATAATATTAGAATATGAAGTTCCTTTTTTAAAGGTTAATGGAAGATTTTTAGCACAAAAACAAAGTGCAGATGAGATAGAACAAGCAAAGAATGCATTAAAGGTTTTAAAATCAGAAGTAAAGGCAATACATAAATTTAATTTACCTATTTCAAAAGATGAAAGAGTTGTAATAGAAATACAAAAAAAGGGAATAACAGATAAGAAGTATCCAAGAAAAGTGGGAGTTCCTAAAAAAAAGCCACTGTAAATAAAAAGCTAACCAAGATTTAACTTGATTAGCTTTATTTATATTATCTCTAATTCTTTTAGTATCACATAGAAACCGTCATTTTCAATAGAGGATGTAATATATTTTGCATGTTTTTTTACATATTCACTAGCATTACCCATAGCAACAGAGTTTGTAACGACATTAAACATAGAAACATCATTATTACCATCACCTATTGCTAATACTTCATCTTTAGTAAAGCCATAGTAATCCATTACGAACTTTAATCCATTAGCCTTACTAGATTTTTTTGATAGTATCTCTAAGCTAGTAGGTATATTACTTACAACATAATAATCCTTTGAAAGTTCATCTACATAAAGCTTTTTAAACTCATTTAAATGTTCTTCTTTTCCCATAAAATTTATTCTGCATATGTCACCTTCAAAATCTGTATCAGTTATTAAACGTAGCGGATCTTTTAGAGCATAAGCATCATTTAGGAGCTCTTCACTTAGAGTAGTGTAGTACAAAAATTTGGTAGTATAAACACTTATATGAATATTCGAGTTTTCATATTTTTTCAGTTTTAAAAAGTCTAATGATTTGAGAAAGTTTTTATTTTTTATATCTTTTGTGTTTAAATCTTGTACAAGAGCTCCTGTAGTTAAAACTGACAATTCCTTGTTATTCTTTATACCAGCCATATCTAGTATGTCTAGCGTAGAATGTAGAGATCTTCCTGTTATTGGAAGTATCTTTATTTTTCTTTTTTCAAGTTCAGAAAAAGCTAATTTAACTTTTTCTGAAACAGTATTACTAAAAATTGTACCATCTAAATCAAATGCAATAAGCTTAATACTCATCTACTTTATCACCGTTTCAGCGAACATATCACTATTAACAGGAGAGAAAGCATAGTTTGAAATTCTATCATTTACAACATAGTATTTATTTACTTGATAAAGTACAGTAATTGGTACATCATTTGCTATTATTTCTTCAACTTTCTTCAAGTATTCAAATCTCTTAGCCTTGTCTGGTTCAGCTTTAGCTAATTGAACATATTTATCATATTCTGGATTAGAATACTTACCATTGTTATTACCATTCTTAGTCATGAATAAATCAAGGAATGTCATAGCATCTTGATAGTCAGCACCCCAACGAGTAAGAGCTATATCAAAGTCACCATTAGTTTGTCTTGATAATCTTTCCTTATATGTCATAACTTGGATATCAAATTCTATACCAAGATTTGTTCTAAGTTGTTCTTGTATATTTTCAGCAACTTTCTTGTTGTTGTCCATATCATTAACGATTATAGATAATTTAGGGAATTCAGTTAAACCAAGTTCCTTCATACCTTCTTTAAATAGTTCTTTAGCCTTATCTACATTGTATTTTTCTATAACATCTCCAACTTCACTACCAAAGTCATTTGTCTTATTACCTGGCATACCAACTTTGTGTGGAGTAAAGTTGTATATAACAGAATTTAAACCATTGAATGCAGATTTGTTTATATCATCCTTATTTAATGCAAGATCAAATGCTTTTCTTATCTTCAAGTTAGTTAATACTTTGTTTTGGAAGTTGTACATTAAGAAGTACATTTGAGCTTGAGGAAGAACTTTTAATCTCTTGTCATCTTTAAATTCGTCATATTGTTCAGAACTTATATTAGTAAAATCAATTTCATCATTCTTAAATGCATTTAATGCAGCAGCATTATCCATTATGAATTTAATCTTAACACCATCAAGTGAGATTTTATCTTTTGCATAGTAGTTAGGATTTTTTTCTAGATACATTTCAGAGTTATGTGTCCACTTTTTCAATATAAATGGACCAGAAGATAAAATATCTTCAGGTTCTAATGCGTACTTTTCACCTTTTTCTTCTACGAATTTTTCATTTGCAGGTAAGTAAGTTACAAATGAAGTTAATGATGGGAAGTAAGGTGTAACATTTTCAAGTTTAACTTCTAATGTTTTATCGTCTAATACATTTATTCCTACTTCATCCTTACTACATTTTCCGTCGTTGAATTTTTCAGCATTTTTTATTGGGAAAAGTATGAATGCATATTCTGAAGCAGTTTTAGGATCTAATGCACGTAACCATGCATATTTGAAATCATTTGCGGTTAATTTATCACCATTTGACCATTTAAGATTATCTCTTAAGTGGAAAGTCCATGTTAAACCGTCAGCACTAACTTCATATTTTTCTGCTAAACCTGGTTTAGGTTGTTTTGTTTCCATATCAAGTTTAGTTAAACCTTCACTAAGTAATTGGTGTATGTTACAACCAGTGTGATCAGTTAACAATTGCGGGTCTAAACTTTTACCTTCTTCAGGAAGTCTGTAATTTAATACTTTTCCTGTGGGAGTAGAACTCCCACAAGAAAACAGGGTAATAAAAAGAAATATTGATAATAAAAATTTCTTAATCATAAAATTCACCTCTATTTAAAGTCAGCATAATTCATAAGGAATTCAGGTCCTATAGCTGAGAATGAGAAGTTATTTAGCTTTTCATTTACTATGTAGTTGTGTTTTGCTTGGAATAATAGTGCAATAGGTATATCAGATGCTATTATTTCTTCAGCACGTTTCATAGCTAAGTATCTTTCTTCCTTGTTTGGTGTAGACTTTGCAAGTCTAATACATTTATCATATTCAGGGTTAGAATATTTACCATGGTTATTACCATTAGTAGATTCTAGTAAGTCAAGGAATGTCATTGCGTCTTGGTAGTCAGCACCCCAACCAGCTAATACCATATCAAATTGTCCGCTTTCCATTCTAGCAAGTCTTTCTTTAAATGCCATAGTTTCAATCTTAACTTCAATACCTAAGTTAACTCTTAAGTATTCTTGTATAGATTCACCAATCTTTTTGTTTAATCCAGAATCGTTAAGTATAATTGAAATAACTGGAGCTTTAGAAAGTCCTAATTCTTTTAATCCTTTTTCAAGGCAAGCTTTTGCTTCAGATGCGTTGAATTTAGGTGCACTTACACCGATTTCAGTCGCAAAGTCATTAGTTTTAAGTCCAGGCATACCAACACCTTTTGGTGTGAATGTATATGCAGGATCATTTATTCCATTAAATACTGTTTGTGTTAATTCTTCTTTGTTTATAGCTAGAAGTATAGCTTTTCTTACATTTGTATTACCTAAGAATTTTTCTTTATGATTAAATTCTAGATACCAGTTTGTAGCCATTAAGACTTTATGTAAGTTAGGATTATCTTTGTATTCATCATATTGTTCAGCAGTTAAAGCTGTAAAGTCAATTTCATCATTCTTAAATGCATTTAATGCAGCAGCTGGGTTAGCTATAAATTTAATGTTAACACCATCTAATTTTATCTTGTCTTTATCATAGTAGTTTTCATTCTTAACTAGTTTAATTTCTGAGTTATGAGTCCAAGATACCATTTTGAATGGTCCAGAGTAAAGTAATTTATCTGGTTCTAGTGCAAATTTATCTCCACATTCATTAAAGAATTTTTCATTTACTGGCATATATGTTACGAATGCAGTTAATGATAAGAAGTATGGAGTTGCAGCTTCTAGTTTAACTTCTAATGTCTTGTCATCTACTACTTTTATACCAACTTCATCTTTGCTTGCTTTACCATTATTGAATTTTTCAGCATTTTTAATAGGGTATAGCATATATGCATAAGGTGCAGCTGTGTTAGGGTCTAGAGCACGAAGCCATGCAAATTTAAAGTCATTAGCTGTAATAGCTTCTCCGTTAGACCATTTTATTCCATCTCTTAAGTGGAATGTATATGTTAGTCCATCTTCTGAGATTTCATATTTTTCAGCAAGTCCAGGAACTGGTTGTTTAGTTTTAGGATCAATCTTTGTTAAACCTTCACTTATAAATTGATGTAAATCTCCTGAAGATACGTCTGTTTGTAAAGCTGTGTCTATCGTTTTACCTTCTTCTGATAAATTAAGTGTTAAATATTTACCATTTGATGTAGAGCTCGACCCACAACTAAACAGTGTTAAAAAGCAAACAAATATTGCTAAAAGTTTTTTCATAGTTATTTACCTCCGTTATTTTCTATGTATTCTTTTTCAACATAATGATCTTTTTTGTACTCAATTAACCCTGAGTTAGGCATAATGTTTTTCAATTCTTCCATGGTACCAACAGGACTTCTCAAATATGATTCGTCCATATTTATACGGTTTGCTTTCCTATCATGATGGGGATCAGGAATAGGAACAGCTGATATTAGTGATTTAGTATAAATATGTACTGGGTTATTATACACTTCATCAGGACTACCTAATTCTACGATTCTACCTCTAAACATAACTGCAACTCTATCAGATATGTATTTAACCATTGATAGATCGTGTGCAATAAAGATAAGAGTTAGTTCACGTTCTTTTTGTAGTTTTTTTAGTAAGTTTACAACTTGTGCTTGTATAGAAACATCTAATGCAGATATAGGTTCATCACAGATTAAAACTTTTGGATTAACTGCTAATGCTCTTGCTATACCTATTCTTTGACGTTGTCCCCCAGAAAACTCATGAGGGAATCTGTTTGCGTGTTCTCTACTTAAACCAACTAATTCTAATAAAGAATATATTTTTTCCTGTCTTTCACTTTTGTTTTTGTATAACTTATGTATATCCATACCCTCAGCTATAATATCTCCAACAGTCATTCTTGGATTTAGTGAAGCTTGAGGATCTTGGAATATCATTTGTACATTTTTAGTAAATTCTTTTTTTGAATACTTTTCAATGGGTTTACCAAATAATGAAATATTACCGAAAGTTTTTTCATAAAGTCTACAAATTGTTCTACCGAATGTTGTTTTTCCACTACCAGATTCTCCAACAAGACTTAAAACTTCTCCTTTGTATATGTCTAAAGAAACATCATCAACAGCTTTTAATACTGATTTTCCTTCTAGTGGGAAATATTTTTTTAAGTTTTTAATTTCAAATACCTTTTCCATTATTTCCCTCCTTGTATGTTAGCTATTTTTAAGTTTGAAAAACTTGTTTTAATGATATATGGATCTCCAACCTTAGGTTTCATTAATATATTTCCGTCTGGTAAGAATTTCATTTCAGGAGCACCATCTGTATAGTGCCAACATCTAACAAAATGATTTTTTGTAACCTCAACTAAAGGTGGTTTTCTTTCGTAGTCTATCTTTAATGAAAATTCAGATCTAGCTGCAAAAGGATCTCCTTTTGGTGGGTTTAATAAATCAGGTGGTGTACCATTAATTGAGAATAATTCTGTACTAGAATCAGTGTCTAATCTTGGTAGTGATTTTAATAATCCCCAAGTATATGAGTGTAGTGGATTATTGAATAAGTCATCTACACTAGCTTCTTCTAGTTTTTCACCAGCATACATAACAATAACCTTATCTGCAGTTTCAGCAACTACACCAAGATCGTGAGTTATTAGTATTACTGCTATATTCAATGATTTCTTTAATTCATTTATTAAATCAAGTATTTGAGCTTGTATAGTAACATCTAGAGCTGTTGTAGGTTCATCACAGATAAGTAAATCTGGTTCACATGCTAGTGCAATTGCAATTACAACTCTTTGACGCATCCCACCTGAGAATTGGTGTGGATATTGTTCAAATCTTTCTTCAGGTTTAGGTATTCCAACTTTTCTTAACATTTCAATGGCTAACTTTTTAGCTTCAGCCCTAGAAACTTTTTTATGTATTAAGATACCTTCCATTATTTGTTTTCCAATTTTAATAACTGGGTTTAGTGATGTCATAGGATCTTGGAATATCATTCCTATTCTTCCACCCCTATATTTTCTCATTTCTTTTGGTGATAGTTTTAATAAGTCTACACCATCGAATATTATTTCTCCTTGTTTAACTTCACAAGGAGGTGTTGGTAATAGTCTCATTATAGTTTGTACAGTAACTGATTTACCACTACCAGATTCACCAACGATTGCCAGTGTTTCTCCCCTTTTTACTGAAAAGCTAATATCTCTTAGTGCTTTAACTTCACCAGCATAGGTATTAAATGAAACACTTAAATTTTTAACTTCTAAAATATTATTTTCTTCCATTTTGTTCCTTTCTAATCTCTAAGCTTTGGATTTAAAGCATCACTTAATGCGTCTCCAATAATATTAAATGATAAAGTAATTAGTGATATAGCTATTGATGGAATTAAGAATAAGTAAACATGTGAGTTAATTTCTTTGAAACCATCTGCTGCTAAGTTACCTAATGAAGCTTGAGGAATAGGAACTCCTAGACCTATAAAGCTTAAGAATGCTTCTGAGAATATTATTGATGGTATGTCCATAGTAAGTTTAACTATTATTACACTTAAAGTATTTGGAATTAAGTGCTTGAATATTATTCTAGTAAAACTTGCACCAAGAGCAGTTGAAGCCATAACATATTCATTTTCTTTTAATTTTAGAACTTCACCTCTTACTAGTAGGGCATATCCTAACCAACGTGTTAGTGATAATGCGATTACTATAGTCTTAACACTGTTACCCATTACAACCATTAAAAGTATGATGTATATCATAGATGGTACAGCTATAACTATTTCTATAAATCTAACCATTAACATATCTACTATTCCACCGAAGTATGCTGCAATAGAACCGTATATAGTACCTACAACAACACAGACAGCAGCTACTATTATTGCTAATTCCATAGATACTCTAATACCTTGTGATATACGTGCGAATAAGTCACGTCCAAGTGTATCTGTACCTAGGTAATGTCCTAATTTTATTCCTTTTAGTGGAGTTAAGAATCTTAATTTTGTATTTTGTTCAAAGTATGAATACTTTGTAATGTGTTGTCCAAAGATGGCTAAGAATAGTCCAAAACCTAAGAAAACTAAGAATGCCATAGCAAGTTTATTCTTTTTAAATCTTCTCCATGCATCTTGCCAGTAAGTAAGGCTAGGTTTAGTAATTTCTTCTCTTTTATTCTTGTCTGGACCCACAAATGTGAAATCTTCAGGAGTAGTTACATATTTTTCTCTGTCATATTTAACCATTATTTACCCCCTCCAATTTTTATCTTAGGATCAACTAAAGCATAAACTAGATCCATTATTATCATCATAAGTATTAAAAATGCTGCATAAAAGACTGTAACACCTAATACCATTGTATAGTCTCTATCGATTATACTTCCTATGTAATATTTACCAAGTCCAGGTATACCAAACATTGTTTCTATAACGAATGAACCTGTTAATACACCAGCTATTGTAGGTGATATTATTGTAATAATTGGTAATAACGCATTTCTTAAAGCATGTGTCATTACTATTTTAAATGGGCTAACCCCCTTAGCTATTGCTAATTTAATATAGTCTTGTTCCATAATTTCTATCATTTTACTTCTAGTAAGTCTTGCAATTTCTGCTACTATGAATAGTCCTAATGCTATTACAGGCAATATCTTCTTAGCAGGGCTGTCCCAACCAGTTAGTAATATTCTACCCAGTGGTAGATGTAGCTTATTAATCAATATCTCTTTATGTATATTTACAGCATATAGTTGTAGTAGACCTGCTATTATGAAGCTTGGTACTGATATACCTATTACTGCTATAATCATTGAGAATCTGTCAATAAGTTTGTTTCTGAATAATGCTGATAATATTCCAAGAGGTATACCGACTATAAGTCCAAAAAGTATAGCTCTTATTCCTAAGTCAGCTGAAACAGGGAAGCTTTCCTTTATTACTGAGTTAACACTTCTACCTCTTTCCTTCATAGATAATCCTAAATCAGCTTTACTTAACTGTTCTAAGTAAGTTTTGTATTGAGTAGATAAAGGTTTATCTAGATTGTATTTTGCCATCAAATTTGCTTTAATTTGAGGCGGAATGGCTTTTTCACCTTGAAATGGGTCTCCAGGTAATTTATGTAATAATACAAATGTTATTGTTATTATTAATAATAAGGTAATAAAGCTGGCAATAATCCGCTTTACTAAAAATTTTAAAATATTTTTCATAGTTCTCCTTTCTCTATTAGGCTTTTAAAAATATATGGGTATTATAGCTTATATATTTTTTTAATACAAGATTAGTGAAAATCATGATTTAGAAAAAATATAAATTAGAAAAATAAGAATCTGTTAAAGAAAAGCTATAGACACTGACAATATTAGTCTGAAAAGTTATTCAATTTCTTTTATGTATAAATATAAGTAATGTAAGCATAAAAATTTTTAATGTAAAAAAAACTAAAAAAATTTGAAATTAAAGGCTTTTAGCAATTATCAAGCATATGTGGAATAAAAAAATATGGAACTGAATGAGGCATATTGCTTATACGAAAAGTGTAATATATAATAGGAAAAAATAGGAGGTAAATATATATATGAAAAAAATATTAACAGTTTTACTAGCAACAGTAACTTTAGCAGTAAGTTCATTTTCACATGGACATTTTAAAAGACCTGAATTTAAAGAAGGAACAGAAAAGGTATATGTGACATATAAGGATAAAAGTAATCTGCCTTTAAAATTAATTATTGCAAAAACTAAAGATACAAACTTAGATGTAGCATATGTTTGGGGTTGGGGTAGAATCTTTATAGTAAAAACAAAATATGGTTATGCAGATAGAAATGGTAATTTTGATATTATTAAAACTAAAAAAGGTGATTTAATAATAAAGGCAAATGTTACAATGATGGATATAGATAAAGGAGAATTTTTCCATTCAACATATGGATACCTACACTCACATGTATATCCAAAATTAAGTGAAAATAAGATAAAGATTGAAGATAAAGACTATGAAGTAGTTAAATTTGATCCAGTAGGGCCTTATGATAAGTCTGTAATGTATAAAGAAAAAGACGGTAAGTTCACTTATTTATACATACCAAAACCAATGGGACCTGGATATAAAGTACCTGATATGGCAGAATTTAAGTTCACAGCAAAATTACATAGAGAAAAATAAAAACCTATCAAGTTGAAAATATATGTGAAATATAATATAATATGTTGCGATAACAAATGATGGGAGAGATTTATGAAATACTTCTTTTTAGTAATTGATTACTTAATACCAATATTGTTGATTATTTCATATCCGTATTGGAAAAAAATAGCAAATGGTCCTATAAACAACGCATGTGGTATAAGAACTAAAAATTCGATGAAGAATCAAGAGAATTGGAAGAGAATAAATATGCTTTGCGGGAAAATATCAATGATTTTAGGAGTTGTTTTATTTATTTTTGTTTCAGTAGTTTTGTACTTTAATATATTACCAATGGAATGGAATGCACTTATGTTAACGGTAATATGTTCGTGTTCGTTTGTATTTATGTGCATATATATTGATAACAAATTTGACAAGTAAAGGATTAACTTTTTGTTAATCCTTTTGTTACTTAATAAAAAATAGGGGTTTTTATGGAAAAAAATAAAAAAAGTTTGCCACTGCTTATACTCATGTCATGTATAACTTTAATGGCAATATTATGTGAACTTATGCCAACTAGTTTTTTACCACAAATAGGAAGCGTGTATGGTATAGGTATATCAGAAACAGGTAGATTAGTAGGTATCTATGCATTAGCATCTGCTATTTTTGGAATACCTTTAATTTCATATACTGTTTCGTGGAATAGAAAAAAACTATTAACTATACTTTTAATAGGTTTTTCAATTTCTAATTTAATTGTAGGTTTTGCACCATCTTTTAATATTATGCTATTTGGTAGACTATTAGGTGGACTTTGTGCAGGAACACTTTGGCCTATGATAACAGGTTATGGAATAAAATTAGTTAATAAGGATGAAGAAGGAAGAGCAGTTACAATAATTATGTCAGGTATAACAATAGGAATGTCTGTTGGACTACCTATTATGACTATTATAGGTAATCTTTTAAGTTATAGGGCAATATTTTTAATATTAGGAATTGCTTTACTTGTAATAGCTTTTTTATGTTATTTAAAATTACCTGATATAGCAGGAGAAAAAAAGGATAAAAGTAATTCAATTCTTACCATGCTTACAAATCCAGGTGTATTTTTAGTTATTGTCCTAACATTTTTAGGAGTAGGTGCAAACTATGGAGTCTATACCTTTATTACTAATCTAATAAAAGATACATCATATCCTAGTATTGCAACAGCACAGTTGTTTATAGGAATAGGTTCAATAATTTCTGTAATTCTAACTATGAAATTTATTGATAAACATCTACACCTTATGGTCCTAGTTTTGTTTGTAATAACAGCAGTAGTATTTCTAGTATTTATCTTTAATAGAAATTTAATAGTATTACATACATTGTTCTTCTTATGGGGACTAGAATTTGGATCATTAAGTAGTATATTTCAAACTGCAACAGCTCATCAAGTTACAAATGGAGTTGAAGTTGCTAATTCATTACAATCATCATCATTTAATTTTTCAATTATGATAGGTTCAACAATTACAGGATATTTAGTTGAAAATAGTGGAGTAAGAGCAATACTACTTTTTGCAGTTGTATTATCGATTATAGGGTTTGTTATTTCAGTTTTAAATAAGGAAAGATTTAAAGTTAATTGATAAGTTGACAATAATAGATATTTGTAATATAATAAGTATGTTAAAAAAATAACTAACTAGGAGGATTTGAATTATGGTTAATGATATTCAAAGTTTGAGAGAACTTATGAGTAGAGTTAGAAAAGCTCAAGAAATATATTCAACATTTGATCAAGAAAAAGTTGATAAGATTTTCAGAAAAGTAGCTCAAAAAATTAATGATGAAAGAATAACTTTAGCAAAACTTGCACATGATGAAACAGGAATGGGAGTTGTAGAAGATAAGGTTATAAAAAATCATTTCGCATCAGAATACATCTATAACAAATACAAGGATGAAAAAACTTGTGGAGTTTTAGAAGAAGATAAAGCATATGGTATTAAGAAAATTGCAACACCTATAGGAGTAATTGCAGGGGTTATACCTACAACAAATCCAACATCAACAGTAGCATTTAAAGTATTATTAGCACTTAAAACAAGAAATGCTATAATAATATCGCCACACCCAAGAGCAAAAAATGCAACTATATACACAGCTAAAATAGCATTAGAAGTTGCTAAAGAATATGGAGCTCCAGATGATATTATTGGATGGATAGATGAACCTAGTCTAGAATTATCTAAAGAATTAATGGCAGAATCAGACTTAATTTTAGCTACAGGTGGTCCTGGAATGGTTAAGAGTGCTTATTCATCAGGTACACCAGCTATAGGAGTTGGATCTGGAAATACACCAGTAATAATAGACGAAACTTGTGATATAAAGATGACAGTAAACTACATCCTATTATCTAAGACATTTGATAATGGTGTAATATGTGCATCTGAACAATCATTAATAGTAGATAAGAATATATATGACAGAGTTAAGAGTGAATTCCAATTAAGAGGAGCATACTTCTTAACTGATGAAGAAAAAAATAAATTAAGAAAGACATTATTTAAAAATGGTGTAGCAGGAGCATTAAACCCAGAAATAGTTGGTAAGAGTGCATATGCAATTGCAAAATTAGCAGGATTCGAAGTTCCTAAATTAGCTAAGGTATTAATTGCAGAAATAGAAAAAGCAACATTCGATGAAGAATTAGCACATGAAAAATTATCACCAATTTTAGGTATGTATAAATCAGAAGGATTCGATGAATCAATAGAAAAAGCAGCAGCTTTAATTGAATTAGGTGGATTAGGACATACATCAGTTATGTATGTAAACCCAGCTGAAAAAGAAAAGATTGAAGTATTCGGAAGAAGAATGAAAACTGGAAGAACATTAATAAATATGCCAGCATCTCTTGGAGCAATAGGAGACGTATTTAACTTTAAATTAGAACCATCGTTGACATTAGGTTGTGGATCATGGGGTGGAAACTCTGTATCAGAAAACGTTGGAGTTAAGCACTTATTAAATATTAAAACTATTGCAGAAAGAAGGGAAAATATGCTTTGGTTCAAAGTTCCAGAAAAGATTTACTTTAAATATGGATGTTTACCTCAAGCACTAGAAGAATTAAAAGGTGAACATAAAAAAGCAATGATAGTTACAGACAAGACTTTAGCTGAACTAGGTTATGCAAACCATATTACAACTGTTTTAGAAAAAATAGGAATAGATTACAGAATATTCTCTGAAGTTGGTGTAGATCCTACTTTAAGTTGTACAAGAGAAGGAGCTAAATTAGCAAGAGAATACCAACCAGATGTAATTATTGCATTAGGTGGAGGTTCTGCAATGGACGCTGCTAAGATTATGTGGGTACTTTATGAATATCCAGATATTAGATTTAAAGATCTTGCAATGAGATTTATGGATATAAGAAAGAGAATATTTGCATTCCCTAAGATGGGTATAAAGGCTAAATTCATAGCTATAGCAACATCAGCTGGTACAGGATCTGAAGTAACACCATTCTCAGTTATAACTGACGATGAAACTGGAATAAAATATCCATTAGCTGACTATGAATTAACACCAGATGTAGCAATAAATGACCCAGAATTAATGTTAACAATGCCAAGAGGATTAACAGTAGCTTCAGGTGTTGACGCATTAACTCACGCAATTGAATCATATGTATCAATAATGGCTACTGAATATACTAAACCATATTCATTAGAAGCTATTAAATTAGTATTCCAATACTTACCAGAATCAGTTGCATTAGGAGTAAAAGCTGTTAAGGCTAAAGAAAAGATGTCTAACGCTTCATGTATAGCAGGTATGGCATTTGCTAATGCATTCCTAGGTATAGTTCACTCATTATCACATAAATTAGGTGGACAATTCCACATACCTCATGGTATCTGTAATGGTATGCTATTAACAGAAGTAATTAAGTACAATGCTACTGATGCTCCAGTTAAGATGGGAGTATTCCCTCAATACAGATATCCAGATACTAAGAATAGATATGCAAAAATAGCTGATTTCTTAGGATTAGGTGGAGAAACTAGAGAAGAAAAAGTAGAAAAATTAATTAAACACATAGAAGAATTAAAAGAAAGAGTTGGAGTACCTAAGACAATTAGAGACTGGGGAGTACCTGAAAAAGACTTCTTAGAACATGTTGACCAAATGGCATTAGAAGCATTTGATGACCAATGTACACCAGCAAACCCTAGATACCCACTAATTTCTGAATTAAAAGAAATTTATCTAAGAGCTTACTATGGTGCAGAAGAATATGAAAAAATGTATGATATGACTAATGCACACGAAAAGAAAGAAACAAAAAAGAAAAAATAATATAGAAAAAATACTAGAACAATGATTCTAGTATTTTTTTTTGGATATAGTATAATTAATAAAAGTAGGTGAAAAATGGATATTGATGAAAAAATGATTAAGGCATTCAGTAATAGAGTAAAAAAAGAGTATGAAGAATTTGTGTATGAGGGTATAAATGTTTCTAAGATACGTTCTATGGTAGGAGGGTATAGTAGCATTGATTTAGCACCAAATATACAAGTAAGAAAAGAAAAAAATGTATATATATACTCAAAAGGTCAGACAAATAGGGTCATATTCTCAATACATGGTGGAGGCTTTTATGCTGGAGATGTAACTTCTATTCAAAATTGTAATAAATACATAGCGAATAACACCAACATAGATGTTATATCAATAGACTACACACTAGCACCTACAAAACAATATCCGTATATAATGTACGAAATATATGATACAATAAGGGAAAATATAGAAAAATATGGTTATACAACAGTATATATATCAGGTGACAGTGCAGGTGCAATGTTGGCACTAGATGTAGTGCTATTAAATCCTAGCATATTTTCATATGTTTTTATGTATTATCCAGTTATACAAATAGAAAAAAGAGCTAATTGGAGTATAAAAGAATATAACCTAAAAGAACCTTGTACTTATGCAAAGGCAAGTATAATGCAACTTAAATATTCTATAGACACCATGAAAAAGCTGTATCTCCCCAAAGAGTATAACAAAGATTCTATGTATATTAATCTATTAAATATTAAAAAGGAAGACTTTAATAAATTACCTAAAATATTAGTTGTTAAGGCTGAATATGATTATTTTAACTTAGATATAGATGATTTTTGTAATAAGTTTAATATAGAGTGCATAGAGTATAAAGGAATGGGGCATGGCTTTTTAGAAATTTTGGGCTATGTTGACAGTGCAAAAGAAGTATTAGATGAAACAATAAAGAGGATAAAATGAAAGTTTTAATAGTAAAAAAAGATGGTATTAAAATAGAAAAGGAATTAGAAATATTAAAAGAGTATGATATACAAATTGTAGATGAATATCCAGAATATATACTAACATTTGGAGGAGATGGAACAATATTAAGGGCATTAAAATATGCAATAAAGTATATGGTTCCAATATTAGCTGTAAATTTTGGAAGAGTTGGATATATGGCTGACATAGATAGCAAGTATTTTAGAACTAGAATAGAAGAGTTATTGGATAACAACTTTAACTTAAGTAAGAGATACTTATTAGAATGTAGTATAAATGACAAGAAATACTATGCACTAAATGAAATAGCATTTAAATTTGATAGGGTTGGAGAATTAGTCCTATATGACGAAGACAAGGAAATTAGTGGATTTAGAGGCGATGGACTTATCATTTCAACTCCAACAGGATCAACAGCTTATGCAATGTCAGCAGGTGGTAGCATTATACATCCTAGTGTAAAGGTTATGAATATTGTTGCAATAGCACCTCAATATCTAGGAACAAGGCCATTAATATTGCCAGAAAAAAATCTAGTAGTAAAATCAAATGCAAAAATATATATAGATGGTAAGCAAAAATCACATTTTTGCCCCCAAGTTAATGTGAAATACTCTGATAAATATGTTCAATTAATAGAACCAAAAGATAAAAATTTTTACTATATACTAAGAAAAAAACTCGATTGGAGAGGTAAAAAATGAAAAGAATTAAAATGCTTTTAGTGCTATTACTTTTATCATCATGTACAAGTTTGACTATAAAGTCACTGGATATATTAAGTAATGATATAGTCCAAGATAAGGATCAATTTTTGAAAAATATATTGTATGCATATAGCTTAATTGAAACAATAGATAAAAAGTATGGCTATACACTAGTGCCGTATAAGTATAAAGATACACTATTTTTTAACTACAAGAAAAAGGATAGTAAAAATGTTTTAGTTTATGTACACGGAGGAGCATTTTACATTAGAACGGTAAATAGTTTTTACTATACAATGAATGAAAAGATTTTAGAAAATTGTCCAAAGGATTATGAAATAATATTGTTGGACTATAAGGGATTAAAATATCCTGAACAAAATAAGGAATTAGAAAATGTACTAGATTATGTTCAAAAAAGATATGATAGAATAGTTTTAATGGGAGATAGTTCAGGAGGGAATTTAATATTATCTCAAATTTTAAAAAGAAGGGATGAGCACAAAAAGTTACCAGATGGACTAGTACTATTATCGCCATGGACAGATTTAACTAATACGGTAAAGAGTAGAAAAGATAATTTTACAAAAGATGTACTATTTGGTAAGACTTATCCTAAACTATTATTGAATAATCCATATATAGAAGATGTAAAAGATAAAACTAATCCATATATTTCACCAGTGTATGGAGATTATCATAATTTTCCTAAGACATTAATACAGTGTGGAAGTACAGAACTTTTACTAGATGATTCAAGAATAGTTTATGAAAATATGAAGAAAAATAAGGTTGATGCTAAACTAGAAATATATGATAATATGGTTCATGTATTCCAATTATTCGGTATATTCGATAGGACAGATGAGGCATTAAAAAATGTATCAAAATTTTTAGGAGGGATATATAAGTGATAAAGAAAATATTTTTAATAATTTTCCTAAATTTTACCCTGTTATCTTGTTCAATATTAAAGATTACAGATATATTAATTAATAATGTCATAACCAATAAAGAAAAAGTTATAGATATATATGATACAGTTGATAAATTAATAAATACAGTAGACTATAAGCCAGGGTATAGTATAAATGCATACAAATTTAGAAATACCGTCTTTTATAGATACAGAAAAAAAGACAGCAAAAATGCACTAGTTTATGTACATGGTGGAGCTTTTAGAGTTGAGTATATAAAGTCAGCATATTTTAAATTTAATGAAAGAATACTAGAAAATACAAAAAATAGCAATTATGAGATTCTACTTGTAGACTATAAGGGTAAAAAATATCCTAGCCAATCAATAGAAGTTAATAATGTCGTAGACTATGCACTAAATCATTATGATAAAATAGTAATAATGGGAGATAGTTCAGGAGGGAATTTAATACTATCAACACTTTTGAAAAGAAGAGATGAGAATAAACCTTTAATAGATGGTATAGTTCTTTTATCACCATTTACAGATTTGAGTAACAAGGTAAAAAGTAGGGTTAATAAATTTGATGATGATATCTTATTCGGTGTAAGTTGGCATCCAAGATATTTAAATAATAATCCATATGTAAGTGAAGTTAAAGATTTAACAAATCCATATGTTTCCCCAGTATATGGTGATTACTATAACTTCCCTAAAACATTAATACATTATGGTGCAAATGAAATATTGAGTGATGATTCAATATTAGTGTATAATAATATGATAAAAAATAGGGTAGATGCAAGGATAAAAGGGTATAAGAATATGCAACATAATTTCCAATTATTTAATATATTTAAAGAAACAAATGATTCGATAAATAAGATTTCAAGATTCTTGGAGGAAATATATAATGATAAAAGAGTTGACGATAAATAATTTAGCGATAATAAAGAATGTGCAAATGGAGTTTGATACAAATTTCGCAGTAATAACAGGTGAAACTGGAGCAGGGAAGTCACTAGTATTAGATGGTATATCCTTACTATTAGGAAAAAGATCTAATGTAAATGACATAATGAAAGATTGTGACAGTTTAACTGTTGAGGGTGTTATTGAAATAAGTGATAATTTAAAGTCTAATTTAGAAACACTTGTAGATGATATAGATTTTAGCGATAATGAATTAATAATATACAGAAAAATTACAAAAGATGGTAAGACAAAGATAAATATAAATGGCAAAAGAGTAACATTAGCAACACTAGCTAGTATTACAAAACAAGTAGTTGATATAGTTGGTCAACATGAAAACCAATATCTATTAGACAAATCATATCATTTGTCTTTACTTGATGAATTTTTACCTAATAAAATTAATTTAAAAAGCATAGTTAATAAGATACATGATGTTAATAAAAAAATTGAAGACTTAGAAGAAGAAAAGAAAGCTATTTTAGAAAAAAAGGACTTATATGAATTTAGTATAAATGAAATTTCAGAATTAGATCTATACGAAGGATTAGATGAAGAATTAGAGTATAAGTATAAAAAAAGCTTTGACATAGGTAGAATAACAGAAGCACTAAGTATATTACAAGGTAATCTAAATGAGAAGATATTGCCTAGTTTAAAAGAATGTATAAGACCACTACATGGAGTAAGTGAGTATGAAAATATACAAGAGCTATTAGAAAAAGTAGAAAGTGCTAGAGAATTACTAAATGAAGTAGATTCTGAAATATATATTCCAGAAGAAGAAGATGATATAGAAGAAATTAATGATAAATTAAATAAAATTAACAAATTAAAGTTTAAGTATGCTGGAAGTATTACTGACATCTTGAAGTATAAGAAAGACTTAGAAGAAAAATTAATTAATTTTGAATATTCAGATGAGAATATAAAAAAGCTTAAACAAGAAAAAGAAGAATACATAAAAGAATATATAGAAGAAGCCCAAAAATTAAGCGAGCTTAGAAAAGATTTTTCTAGAAAATTAGAAGAAATGGTAAATACTGAGTTGAAAGAACTAAATATGAAGGAAGCTTCATTCAAAATATACTTTAAAAACAAAGATGGATTCTATACCTCAGGTATAGATGATGTAGAATTTATGATAAGAACAAATAAGAATCAAGATTATCAAAAATTAGCTAAGATAGCATCTGGTGGAGAAATATCAAGAATAATGCTAGCATTAAAGATAGTATTTTCTAGAGTTGATAAGCTTGAAACTTTAGTGTTTGATGAAATTGATGCAGGTATTTCAGGGCAAACTGTTAAGCTTGTAGCTGATAAGTTAAAACAATTATCAAATAATGTTCAAGTCATATGTGTAACACACTCACCTAATATAGCAGCAAAAGCTAGGGAACAATTTATGATATACAAGAAAAATTCAGAAACAAAGATAAAGAAATTAGATTCAGAACAAAGAGTACAAGAAATTGCAAGAATAGTTGCTGGAGATAATATTACTAGTGCCTTAGTAGAACACGTAAAAGAAATGATGAGTGAGTAGAATGGATAATGAAAATCTAGTATATGTAAATGAATTTTTAGATTATCTTAGACTAGAAAAAGGTAGTTCAGAACGTACTATAGAAAGCTATAGGACAGATTTAAAGACTTTTTTTAAATTAGTAGATAAGAAATACAATGTAATACAAAAAGATGATATATATGGATATATAGAAAAGATAAAAGGGATGTATAAGTATAATTCTACACAAAGAAAGATATCATCACTAAAGTCTTTCTATAAGTTCCTATACACCAATAGATATATACAAAAAGATCCAACTAATACTGTACGTTCTATGAAAAAGCAAAAAAGACTTCCTGATATATTAGATGAAGATGAATTAAAAAGACTAATTGATACATACAATCATGAAGCTAAAAATGTTAGGGATAGAATTATACTAGAATTATTAATAGCAACAGGTGCTAGAATATCAGAAATAATTAATTTGGAAATTAAAGATGTAGAAGATAGTGAATACAAATTTATTAGAGTCTTAGGTAAGGGTAGTAAGTATAGATACATACCAATATACAAAAAAATGGGAGAAATATTAAAAGAATATATATACAAAGAAAGAGAAATGCTTTTAAATGGAAAAAGAGATTTTAAAGTTTTTCCTAAAACAACTAGACAGGGCTTTTATATAAGCCTAGTTAAACATGCAAAGATGTGTAATATACAAAAACATGTACATCCACATATGATAAGACATACAGTTGCTACAATATTATTGAAAAATGGAGCAGATATTAGAACTGTACAAGAAATATTAGGTCATGCAGGTATAACGACTACAGAAATTTATACTCACGTAGAAAAATCAAAGTTAAAATCTATTTACGATAAAATACAATTGGGAGAAGAAGATGAAGATAAAGATATTTAAATATTTAGGTAATGAATCAAATATACAAATTTCTATGATATTATTCATACTAACATATATATTATCATTTAAGTTTGATATATTTAAGATACTGTTAATTTTATCTAGTATACTTTTAAGCTATATTTTAATTAAGCTATACTTTAAAGAAGGTAAATTTATACTTTTACCCTTTATTTTCATAACGTTAGATATATTGGTTTTATCATTTTTTAAATTTGGGATTTTGCATTTAATAACATATGTATTGTCGATAATAGGAATAACATATAGTGAATATAGGAATTTTAATAATAATGGTATATATGACTCTATTGAACTTAGTGTTGTATACACAATATTAAAATTAATAATATTTATTAGAATGTTTTTTAGATAAAAAGGAGGAATAACTATGAATTATTTAGTCCTTATAGGAATAGTAATAATAGTAGTAGGATTTAGTTTGAAGCTAGATGTATTAGCAGTAGTTCTACTATCAGGAATAGTTACAGGCTTATTAGCCAAAATGAACATATTAGAGATATTGAGGATAATTGGTAAGGCGTTTATAGATAATAGACTTATGTCAATATTTTTCATATCATTACCAGTAATAGCATTGCTTGAAAGAAATGGACTAAAAGAAAGAAGTGCAAAACTAATATCTAAATTAAGTAATGCAACAGCAGGTAAAATTCTTAGTATCTACATGGTTATAAGAACAATTGCATCAGCATTATCAATTAGAATAGGTGGGCACATACAATTTATACGTCCATTGATATTACCTATGAGTGAAGCAGCTGTTGGAAGAGAATTAACTGAAAAAGAAAAAGAAGAATTAAAAGGATTAAATGCAGGAGTAGAAAATTATGCTAATTTCTTTGCACAAAATATCTTTGTTGGTTCAGCAGGCTTACTATTAATCCTTGGGACACTAAAAGAAGCAGGTATAGAAGTAACACTTAAGGGCCTAGCCTTTTATTCTATACCTATAGGTATAGTTACAGTAATTTTAGCTATAATACAATTTGTATTATTTGATAAAAAGATACAAAAGGGAGGTAAAAAGTAATGAAAGTTATTTTATCTGAATTAATGTATGTGCTGTGTGGAATAGTATGTATACTAACAGGGTTTAGAGGCTTAAAAAATGAAAAGAATAAGATTACTACCTTCCTATTTTGGAATATTTTAGCTATTACTTTTATCTTTGGTAAATATATTCCTTATGAATATACAGGTGTACTTCTTATTGTTCTAGGGATAATAACAGTAACTAACAAATTAACTATGGGACAATTTAAAAATGTTAGTGAATCTCTTAGAATGGCTAATAGTGAAAAATTTAGAAATTTGATCTTTATACCAGCATTAGCAATAGGTATAGCTTCATTTTTACTATTACAATTCAAGATACCATCAGTAATTAGTATAGGTGGAGGTTCAATAATAGCCATAGTCTTAGCATTAATAATATTCAAACCAAATGTAGGGGATACAGTAGAAGATACAACAAAACTAGTAATGCAAGTTGGAGCAGCATCACTATTACCTCAACTTTTAGCAGCCTTAGGTTCAATATTTACAAAAGCAGGTGTAGGAGATGTAATATCTAGCTTAGTCTCAACTATTATACCCCAAGGGAATATAGTTTTAGGTGTAATAGTTTATGTAATAGCTATGGCAATATTTACAATGATAATGGGTAATGGTTTTGCAGCATTTTCAGTAATAACTGTGGGTATAGGTATACCTTTTGTTATTAACCAAGGTGCTAACCCTACAGTAGTAGGTGCATTGGGAATGACAGCAGGATTTTGTGGAACTTTAATTACACCTATGGCAGCTAATTTTAATATAGTGCCAGCATCAATTTTAGAAATGAAGGATAAATACGGAGTTATTAAAGCACAATTACCAATAGCATTAGCACTAATAGTAGTACATATATTATTAATACTTGCATTAGCATTTTAATTTTAAAAGGGGGAATACATAGATATGAAGATATTAGTAACAGGGTTTGATCCATTCGGAGAAGATAAAATTAATCCTGCAATAGAGTCTGTAAAAAAATTACCAGATGAAATTAAAGGAGTTGAAATTATTAAATTAGAAATACCTACAGTATATATGAAATCACTTGAAAAGATAGATGAAGCAATAAAGGAATACAATCCAGATGTAATATTATCAATAGGACAAGCAGGAGGTAGACCAGATATTACTGTTGAACGTGTAGGTATAAATGTAGATGATTATAGAATAAAAGATAATGAAGGGAATCAACCTATAGATACTAAAATATATGATGATGGAGAAAATGCATACTTTTCAAATTTACCTATAAAAGCAATAGTTGAAAATATTAGAAAAAATAATATACCAGCATCTATTTCAAATACAGCAGGTACATTTGTATGTAATCACGTCCTATATGGAGTACAATATTTATTAGACAAGAAATATCCTAATAAGAAATCAGGATTTATACACATACCATTTTTACCAGAACAAGTAATAAGTAGACCAAATACACCATCTATGTCTATTTCTACAATAGTAAAAGCATTAACACTAGCATTAGAAGCGATAATAGAAAATGATAGTGATAAAAAGATAAGTGGAGGCACAATATGTTAGAAAAGTTATTTGTTTATGGATCATTAAGAAAAAAAGGGTATAACCATCATTATTTAGAGGGTAAAGCAAAATATTTAGGAACTTACTATGTTAGTGGTGAGCTATATACATTAAAAGATAAGAGATATCCTGCACTTTTAGATAGTGATACAGAATATTCAGTAGGTGAGCTATATGAAGTTATGGATGATTTTAAAGAAATGGATGAACTTGAAGGATATGATGAAAAAAATCTAAAAAACAATGAGTATAATAGAGTCGTTGTAGAAGTGTATGATAAAAATATGAAAAAGATAGATGAAGCATTTATGTATAAGTACAATATGGATAATGCTAAAAATCCTGAAAGATTAGGTAAAAAAATAGAGGGTAATGATTATATAAGCTAGGCTTTGGGCCTAGCTCATTTTTTTAAATTTTAAATAACTTCCTATAAATTCATCTATATCGCCATCTAAGACTTTATCAACATTTGCTTCTTCATACTTTGTTCTATGATCTTTAACTAGCTTATACGGTTGCATTACATAAGATCTAATTTGGCTACCCCATTCAATCTTATTCTCCTCACCTTTAATATCCTTCATTTCTTGTCTTTTCTTTTCTTGTTCTAATTCAAATAATCTAGCTTTTAAGACTTTCATAGCAGATTCCTTGTTCTTTATTTGTGATCTTTCATTTTGGCAAGTAACTACAAGTCCTGTAGGTTTATGAGTTATACGTACAGCAGAATCTGTTGTATTAACGTGTTGCCCACCAGCACCAGAAGATCTATATGTATCTATTTCAAGATCATTCATGTTAAGGTCTATATCCAAGTCATTTTCAATTTCGGGTATAACATTAACGGCTGTAAAAGAGGTGTGACGTCTTGCATTAGAATCAAAAGGTGATATTCTAACTAGTCTATGGACACCTTTTTCACAGGCTAATAAGCCATAGGCATATTCTCCCTTAACATTGAAGGTTATAGACTTAATACCAGCTTCTTCACCATTTAGTAAATCAAGTACTTCGCACTTAAATCCCTTCTTGTTAGCCCATCTTTCATACATTCTAAATACCATATTAGTCCAATCACAAGCTTCAGTTCCACCAGCACCAGCGTTAATATTGACTATAGCATTGTATGTATCATATTTACCATCTAGTAACATAGTATTAGAAAAATCTTGAGTAATTTTTACAAATTCTTCATATAGATTATCTAATTCTTTTACTGAACCTTCATCACCACTTTCAACAAAGTCAATTAATACTTCAATATTATCATGTGTTTCTATAATTGTATTAATATGGTCTATAGTAGATTTTATTATATTTATTTTCTGTAAAATTTCTTGATTGTCTTTTCTGTCCCAAAAATCAGGTTCCATCATAGTATTTTCTAATTGTTTTAATTCTTCTTTTCTGGCATCTAATTTAAATGTCTCTTTAATATCAGAAAAAATGCTTGATACATTTTTCTTAATTTCAAAACTTTCCAACGAAAACCTCCTTTAGTAGTATTATCAAAATGAAAGATAGAAATAGTGTTAATCCCATACTTTTTTTCTTCTTAGCCATGAATATTACAAGAGCAATGGCAACTAGACAAATTAATATATCACTTAATTTTGTCCCAATAGAAGTAAATATATCGGGGAATGCAAGCACTGTAAGTATGGATACAGGCATTAATTCAAAGAATTTACTTACTTTTTTGTTATCTGGTATACGTATGAATATAGGTAATATTCTAAAAAATATTGTAATTACTGTGATTATACCTATTAAGATGTATAACTTATTCCCCATAATATTCCTCCTTTAATAGTAATGGAATTAAAGCACCTAATATTATACTTAATAATATTGAAAGCGATGCACTAAGCCCAATATATACTAAAATACACTTTAATATTATTGTTGTTAAAACAACAAAGATATATTTTAAGTTATTCATTAAAACTTGTACCAATAGGTAAAGGAATATTGCGTAAAGTATAAAGTTTAGTGATTGAGTGTATAGTGGTGGCATATAGCTACCTAATATAGACCCTAGTATTGTTGAAATACCAAAAGATAAGTATGCACAAAAACCAAAACCTATTGTTTCATGTATATCATATATGTTGTTTAATATCATATATGAAACACATTCATCAGTTAGGAAGAAGGCATTAATAAATCTTTTTATTAAACTTTCATTTTCCTGCCTTTTTAATATAGGCATATTTATCAATATATACCTTACATTTATTACAGTACTAGCAAGTATAATTTGAAACATTGTAGAGTTTTGTTCTAATAATTTCACTATTAATACTTGACTAGTTCCAGCGTATAATAAAAAGCTCATTACACCAGACTTGAATGCATTAATTCCTACATTTGTAGCTATAAATCCAAATGTGAAGGCAAATGGGAAATATGCTATTCCTATGGGTAGACCTTTTTTCATACCTTTAAAAAATTTATTTATCATTTATTTTAATTCACCCCATTTATCACTTATACTGTAATTTGTCTTTAATTTGACTTTAGTAAATTTTATAGTATTTTCCATAATATCTTTAATCTCAAGACTTAATTTTTCTGCCTCACTAGAAGGTAGTTCAAAAATCAATTCATCATGTACTTGTAATAACATTCTAAACCCTAATTTATGTAGTTTTATCATTACAATTTTTAAAATATTAGCTGCAGTTCCTTGTATAACGGTATTTATTGCCTTTCTCTTTGCTTCTTCAAATACTTTTGCATTACTAGAACGTATATCATAGATATATCTTCTAGTTCCAAATAGAGTTTCTACATACAAGTTCTTTTTACAAAATTCTACAATACTATCTAGATACTTTGTTACGCCATCATATGTTTTAAAATATGTCTCTATATATTGCTTAGCATCAGATAAAGGAATATTTAATTCTTTAGATAAACCAAAAGGTGTTTTACCATATAGCACACTAAAATTAATTACTTTCCCTATATTTCTCATTTCTTTTGTGATTTCACAATTAGGGAATAATTTTTTAGCGGTATGTGTATGTAGGTCAACATCATTGTTATACGAATCAACTAAGTGTTGGTCATTAGATAGTTCAGCTAATACTCTTAATTCAATTTGTGAGTAGTCAAAAGAAACTAATTTCATACCCTCGTTTGCAATAAAGCAGTTTCTAATCATATTACCTTCAGTAGTTCTAGTAGGTATATTTTGTAGGTTAGGGTTTTGTGAAGATAGTCTACCAGTAGCAGTACCTGTACCGTTGAAGCTAGAATGTATTAAATTGTTACTATCAGCGTATAAAGGTAGTGGTTCAACATAGGTAGAAAGTAATTTTTTGTAGTATCTAAAGACTATTAAATGATCAGCAATTTCTATACCTCTTTTAGATAAGATTTCAAGAACTTCTGCATCAGTAGAATAACCACGTTTTGTCTTTTTAACTCCATGTATATTTAACTTATTAAACAAAATATTTGCCAATTGACTAGGTGAGTCTATATTAAACTCTTCTCCACTAAGATTGTAAATTGCTTCTTTTTCAGTTTCTAAAATCTTACTAAAATTAGAATTTAATTTTTCAAAAGCCCCTTTGTCTATTTTTATCCCATTTTTTTCCATGGAGTATAGGACAGGAATTAAAGGCTTTTCAATTGTTTCATATGTATTATTAATATCAATTTCTTTTAATTTTTTTTCTAGGGTAGCATAGCTTTTATACAACCCATAACATACTTTTGCACTTTTTTCTTCTAATTTTTCTTCAGTAATATTTTTTAGAGCTTTTTTGTCAAATTGTTCAGTATGAATATTAGCATATTTTTCGATAATAAATTCAACTTCAAACTTATCTTGTGTATCTATTACATAAGAAGCTATTAAAATATCAAAGTAATTAACTAAGTTAAGACCAAGATGCATATACTTTTTAGCATCAAATATGATGACTTTGGCAGTAGTATTAATCTTTTTTAAGTCAATTTTAGTAGAAAATAGGGTATCTTCATTTTCATTTTTGCAGATATATACCTTATCATCTACAAGAATAGATAAGTAGTTTTCATCCATGTATATTGTTAATGTACTAGCATTCTTACAAAGCTCTAATATATTATTAAAATCTGTTTTTGTATAACTAACTTTAATTTCTTCTTCTTTAATTAGAGGAAGTAGAGTGTTTAATTCAAGTTCAGTAAAGACTTCTTTTAATTTTTGTACATTATCTTTTTCTTTAATTAAATCAGATAATGAAATATTAAAGTCTATGTCTTTTTTTACTCTTGCTAAATCACGTGAGATAAATGCAAGTTCTTTATCTTTAATTAATTTTTCTTTTAATTTTCCACGAATATCATCAATATTCATATATATATTTTCTAGGGTGTCATATTTTTCAATTAGATTTTTACCACTGACATCACCTATACCCATTACACCAGGTATACCATCTGATTTATCGCCCTTAAGTCCAAAAAAATCAGGTATTTGGTTAGGGTAGACATAGAGCATATTTTTAACATCCTCATAGGTAGAAACAACTTCATTTTTACCTAGTAAATGTATGAATACGTTATTATCCTTAGTCACTAATTGTTGTATGTCTTTATCACCAGTGTAAATATGTACTTCTATAGAGTTTTTTAGTGCAAATTCAGTTAGTGAAGCTATTACATCATCAGCTTCATAACCTTCTTCTGAAAAAGATCTTATTCCAAAGTATCCAATAATGTCTTTAATAATATCAACTTGACAAAGTAATTCATCTGGCATAGTTAATCTATTTTCCTTGTATTGACTAAAAAATTCTCTTCTTTTTAGAGTAGATTTTTTTACGTCATATGCAGCAGCAATATAGTCGGGATTAACTTCTTCTATAGCCATATTTAATTGCTTTACAAACCCAAATATTGCTCCTGTAGGCATACCTTTTTTGTTTATCAAATTTTGTAGTGCATAAAATGATCTGTACATTATTGCACTTGTGTCTAGTATTAATAATTTCTTCATTTCTAATTCCTTTTTCTTTAAATATACATTTTCATTATATCAAATTTTTGATATAATATGAATAGGTGATAATATGAAAAAAATAGAGGAAATACAAGAAAAATTACAAGAAAAGAATTTAGATGCAATATTAGTTACAAATCCAACTAATGTGTACTATTTAACACATATGAGCTGTGACCCACATGAAAGATTACTTATGGTAGTCATACAAAAAAATAGGGTAAGTATGTTAGTTCCAGCTATGGAATATGAAAATGCTAAAAGAAGTGTAGACAAGAGTATAGAAATTGTGAAATACCTAGATACAGAAGATGGATATATGCTATTAATGAATAAAGTAGGTAAATTGAAAGCTGTAGGTATAGAAAAAGAACATTTAGTTGTAGATAGATTAGAAAGAATATCAAAAATATTTGGTATAGAAGAATGTGTACGAATAGATGAAGATATAAAGGACATGAGAAAGTACAAAAGTAGTTCTGAGTTAGAAAAAATGAGAGTAGCTGCAAGCTTAGCTGATAAAGCTATTAGCATAGCAAAAGAAAATCTAAAAGAAGGTATAACAGAACTAGAATTAAAAGCAATAATAGAATTTGAAATGAAAAAATATGCAAAAGCAATGTCATTTGATACAATAGTACTTTTTGGTAAAAATGCAGCTGATCCTCATGGAGAAAGTGGTATGACTAAATTACAAAAAGGTGATTTAGCATTATTTGATCTTGGAGTATATTATGAAGGTTATGCATCAGATGAAACAAGAACCTTAAAATTTGGACAAATTAGTGAAGAAGCAGAAAAGATATATGAAACAGTAAAAAGAGCCAATATGGAAGCTATTAAATTTGCAAAACCTGGTGTTAAATTCAGTGAAGTAGATAAGATAGCAAGGGATATAATAAAAGAGGCGGGATATGGTGAATATTTCACTCATAGACTAGGTCATGGTTTAGGACTTGATGTACACGAATATCCAGATGTTTCAGAAAAGACTGATGACAGACTAGAAGAAAATATGGTGTTTACTATAGAACCAGGTATATATGTACCAGGCATTGCAGGTGTTAGAATAGAAGATGATGTTGTAGTTACAAAAGATGGTTGCGAGGTGTTAACTAAGTATGAGAAATAGGAATTTCACTATAGAAGAGTTTTTGGAACTTCAAAAAAATATTAAAACAAAATTACATTTTAGAGATGCGTGCGGAGGCAATGCTATAGAACTAGAAGATAAAAACGAAATAGAAAATATACGCCAACACTTTGAAAATAGGGGTATAAAGATAAGTGTGAGTGCGGATAATAAGTATGTGTATAAGGACTAGATGGGTGCCTCCAAGGGGGCACTTTTTTGTTTACATGAAAAAATTACCGTTATGGTAACAGAATATACTTTATGGAGTTTAAAATAAATAAAGCTATACTAGTTTTAGAAAAGGAAGTTGAAAGTATGAATGTAGAATTACAAATTTATAAGATCTTAAAAGATGGTAATTATCATACATCCGATGAATTTGCAAAAATATTAGGTATTTCTGACAAAACGGTTAGAAAGAAAATAAATAATATGCGAAATATTCTAGATGTAGATGTAAAAAAAGGAGTTGGTTATAGGTTAAAAAATAATAAAGTAGATTATACAGACAAATTTAATAAAAAAATACAAAATACTAGCTTAGATAGGACTAATTACATAATTTCAAAATTAATAACAAATGAATATATTAAAATTGATGATTTAAGTTATGAATTAGATATATCTAATAGGACAATATCTAGTGATATAAAGAGTATAAAGCAAAACTTAAAAAAGTATAAGCTAGATTTAAAATCAACACCATACTATGGTCTTAGCATATGTGGTGAAGAAATAGATATAAGAAGATATATTGTAAGATTCTTAGAAGAAAAATTAAATAAAAATATCTTTCATAAGAATATATTTTCTGAAAAATTTAATCTAATTTCTAAAGATGTATTGAAATTTATACAAAATAATAATTTAGTGTTTTCTGATGTTGCATATATAAACTTAGTGATTACCATATATGTAGTCTTTAAAAGAATAGAACAAGGTAAGTATCTAACCACCTTTATAAACGACTCAATAATATATAAAGATTCAGATAATATCATCTCCTTTATAACCTCACTAAACAAGAAGTATTATCCAAAATATAAGTTAACAGAGAATGAAATTTCATATATACTTTTGCATTTCTTTTCAAAGAGAACTTTTATGTTAAGTGAGGAAAGATCGATTGAAATAGATGAATTAATTGATGAGGTAATTAAGTATATCGATTTAACATATAGCTTGAAAATAAATGAGGAGCTATACGACAATCTATACAAACATTTGGTGCCATTAGCAATTAGACTTAGATTTAATATACCATTTACTAATCCTATCTTAGATGAAATAAAGGAGAATATGCCTTTTTCATATAATATAGCACTGTATATGGCAAATATATTGAGTAAAAAGATAGGCTGTAATATAGCTGAAGATGAAATAGGATATTTAGCAGTAATATTTGAGATGTATATAGAAAAAAACGAAAGATTAAACAAAAAGCGTGTCCTAATAATCTGCCCATTAGGTAGGGGAACTTCTAAGTTTTTGGAATATATGTACATGAAGCTTTTTTCTGAATATATAGAATGTATACATACGGTAGGTGTTATGGAACTAAAATCTATAGACTTAAATAAGTATGACTTACTATTCACAACAACGAAATTAGATGTTGATGTTGGTAAAAAAGTATATAAGGTAAATTGTTTCTTAAGTGAAAAAGAAATAAATGAAATAAGGAAGTTATTCATTGGTGATGATAAGGTAAAATTCTTTATCTCTTCAGATCTTTTTGTACATATAGATAAGACTGTTACTAAAGATGAGGTGATAAGAATATTATGTAATATGATAAAAAAACACACTAACACAACTTTCCCTATTTACCAAAAAGTGTTAGAAAGAGAAAAATTAGGATTTACAGAGATTTTAAATAATATTGCAATTCCTCATCCAATGACAAAGGATTTTAATTTTAATAAGGTAGCGATTGCAGTATTGGATAATAAGATAAAGTGGGATAAAAAATTTGTAAATATTGTGCTTCTAGTTTGTATAAATGATTTTGATAGATATAGTGAAATTATCTATTCTAATATTTTTAATTTGTTTTTTTCTAAAGAGAAATTAGAGAGATTACAAAAAAATCCAACATATTCTAATTTCATGAATTTACTTAAAGAAGGAGGAGATACTAAATGACATATGAAGAAATATCTGAAAAGGCAATGGAGTTAATTATGTGTTCAGGGGAATCGAAAGTTCATTCAATGAATGCAATTAAAGCATCAAAGGAATATGATTTTGATACAGCTAAAGAAGAAATAAAAAAAGCAAATAAAGCCTTTTCAAATGCTCACGAGATACAAAATGAACTTTTAACAGAAGAAACTAAGACAGGTAAGAGCTTAACAAATATATTAATGGTTCATGCTCAAGACCATTTAAGCATGGCATTAATGCTAAAAGATAATGCAATAGAAATTATTGATGTATATAAAAAAATAAAAGAATTGGAGGAAAAAATATGAAAATTAAACTATTTTGTGCATTAGGTATGTCAACATCAATGCTTATGAATAAAATGAAGCAAGTTGCTAAAGAAAAAGGCATAGATGTAGAAATATCTGCATATTCTTCAACACAATTTGAAGATGAGGTTAAAGATACAGATGTTGCTCTTTTGGGACCACAAATTGAGTTCATGCTTGATGATTTAAAGAAAGTATCAAACGGTGTTCCCGTTGCCGTTATACCAATGCAAGATTATGGAATGATGAATGGGACAAATGTTCTTAAATTAGCATTAAAATTAGTAGAGGAGGCTAAAAAGTGAAAGAGTTTTTCATGAAAAAAGTTATCCCATTAGTAAATAAGTTTTCTAACTTAAAAGGTGTAGTAGCATTAAAAGATGGTATGACTGCCATACTATCAGCTACAGTAGTTGGGTCAGTATTCCTATTGATCGCAGAATTCCCTTATACACCTATTAAAGAAGCACTAGCAAATATGGGGATAAGTTTTTATCTATATCAAGTTTTTAATTCAACATTTAATGTGCTAGCATTAATATGCGTTGCGACTATATCATATTACTATGCAAGAAATGATAAGGTAGATCCTATTGGAAACATAGTAACATCAATAATGGCCTTTTTAATATTATCTGATCAATTTGTAATGGATGGTGGTAAAAAAGTTGAAGGTGTACTATCATTAGCAAATATTTTAAGTTCACGTGGAATGATAGCTGCTATCATAGTATCTTTAGTTTCATCATATATATACTGCTTATTTATACATAAGAAAATTACTATTAAGATGCCAGATAGCGTTCCTTTAGGTGTTCAAAACTCATTTGCAGCACTAATACCAAGCTTTTTCATACTAACATTATCAATAATAATCTATGCAATAATTCATGTTGTAAGTAATGGTGACTTAGTTGATTGTGTTTACCACTTAGTACAAGTTCCATTAATGAATTTAACTGATTCATTAGGTGGTGTAATAGTAATAGGATTTATTACATCATTACTATGGTGGTTCGGTATACATGGAAGTAATGTTGTAGGTGGAGTTATGACAGGAATTTGGTTATCAGCTGTATCTACAAACTTAGATATTGTAAAATCAGGTAAAGCACTAACAATAGCAAATGGTGGACATATTGTTACATATCAATTTAATAGCTGCTTTGTTACAGTTACAGGAGCAGGAATTACTATGGGTATGGTATTAACTATGCTATTTAGAGCTAAGTCTGAACAATACAAACAAATAGGTAGATTAAGTATTATTCCAGCAATATTCAATATTAATGAACCAGTATTGTTTGGTGTTCCAATTGTGTATAACCCTATACTATTCATACCGTTTGTATTAGTTCCCGTTATTTCATCAATTGTTTCATACTTAGCAATAAAATCTGGACTAGTACCATTGTTTGGAGGAGTAAATCCACCTTGGACAACACCACCTATCATATCAGGATTAATTTCTGGAGGTCCAAGAACAGCATTACTTCAAGTAGTTATCATAATTATCTCAGTAGCTATTTATGCTCCATTCTTAATTAGTCTAGATAGACAAGCATACAAAAAGGAACAAGGAGAAAAAGGTGAAAAAAATGAGCTTTAAAAAAGACTTTTTATGGGCAGCATCAACTAGTGCTTATCAAGTAGAAGGTGCATACAATGAAGATGGTAAAGGACTTAGTGTACAAGATGTAAAAAAAGTACCAGAAGGTACACCAGATTTTAAAGTATGCTCTGACCACTATCATAGATACAAAGAAGATGTAAAACTTTTTAGTGAATTAGGATTAAAGGCATATAGATTCTCTATAGCATGGTCAAGAATATTGCCAAATGGATTTGGAAAAATTAATCAAAAGGGTCTTGATTTTTACAATAACCTAATAGATGAACTATTAAAATATGGTATAGAACCAATAGTTACTATGTATCATTTTGATTTACCATATGAATTAGAAAAAAAAGGTGGTTGGGAAAATCCTGAAATTGTATCATACTTTGAAGAATATGCAAAGATATTGTTTGAACACTTTGGAGATAAAGTTAAATATTGGCTAACAATAAATGAACAAAATGTTATGATAATTCATTCAGAACAAATAGATGGTGGTAAGTCAAATAAGATGGTTTATCAAAAGAATCACCATATGCTTTTAGCACAAGCAAAAGCAATGATACTATGCCATAAAATGTTACCTAAAGCAAAGATAGGGCCTGCACTTAATGTGGGAGTAGTTTATCCTAAATCATGTAATCCTAAAGATGTATTGGCTAGTCAATATTGTAATGCTATACGAAATTGGCTTTATCTAGATGCTACATGCTTTGGAGTGTATAATAACATGGCGTTAAAGTATATACATGATAAAAACTATGTGTTAGATATTAAAAAAGGTGATATGGAAATACTAAAGGCAGCTAAACCAGACTTCATAGCCTTTAATTACTATAACTCATTCACTGTTGAAGATCCAGATGCAAAAAGTGATAAGTTAAAAGACTTAGACAGTGTTCTTTTAGAAAAAGGATATTACAAGTCATATGTAAATGAGTATTTGAAGTTTACTGAATTTAAATGGCAAGTAGACCCACTAGGATTCTATATTACACTAAATGAAATATATGGTAGATATAGACTACCACTTATTGTTACTGAAAATGGTCTAGGAGCTTATGATAAATTAGAAGATGGTAAAGTACACGATGACTATAGAATAGACTATTTAAGAGAACATATAGAATACATGAAAAAAGCCGTTGATGATGGAGTAGACGTATTTGGATATTGTACATGGTCTGCAATAGATCTAATTTCAACACACCAAGGATTTGATAAAAGATATGGATTTATCTATGTAAATAGAGATAATAAAGATATTAAGGATTTATCAAGAATAAAGAAAGATAGCTTCTATTGGTACAATAAAGTAATACAATCAAATGGGGAAGATATGTAGAAAAAGTGGAGTTACATTTTTATGTGACTCCTATTTTTTTGAGATACTAAAAAAAAGAAAAAAATTAACCCCTCGGGTGACTAATCCCAAGGGGTAGAAAAAACAATTATATATCAAACGTGTTGATAACTATTTCCATTCATATTTTAAGTTTAAGCTTGTCTTAAGTTGTGTTTGTTTGTATTCAAACTTTTTACTTATTGCATTTACTCCAAATTTAACTGGTGCTTCTACGCTACCTTTTAATGTTAATGTGTCAGTTGGTTTGTATTCAGCTGATACTTTTGGTGTTAGTGTTAATTCTGGTAAAGTAACTAAAGAATTTCCTAACTTAAATACATCTAATTTTAAGTTAGCATTAGCTTCAGGACTTACTGTGAATTTATCTGTTACGCTATAGTCATATTTAGCATTTGTATCAAATACAAATACACCTGCATTTATTTTAACTAATTTGTCAGCATCAGCTATTGCTGCTTCATTTATTGTTTTACCGTGTTTACCTGCAAGTAATGATTTACCTGTTAATGTTAATTTGTCATTTAACATCTTGTATTCTGCACCAAGTTCTATACCGTATAAAGCAACGTCAGATCTTTGTAATTTGTTAGCTGTAACTGTTTTATAAAGATTTACATGAGCAACAAAAGGTTTTGCAGATAATGTTAAGTGTTTAACACCTGTGTATGTTCCTTTTAATTCATATGAGTGTATGTATCTAGCTGGTGATTCTTTAAATAGTTTGGTTCCTAAAACTTCATAGTCTCCAATCTTTTCAGCAGATATATTCTTCTTAAATGCAACTTTACCTTCAAGTTCAAGATCTTTTACAGCATCATATTTTGCTGATACTTCACCTGAAACATAGTCTACTCTATCTCCAGCTTTTGTAACTGTTTTAGCGTAGTTATGCTTAATTTCAACGTTTGCTTTTACGTCTTTTAATCCTTTAACGAATACGTCTTTACCTTCTTCGCTTTCAACGAATAGTTTGTGAGTTGATTTAACTAATTTTCCATAATCTTTAACAGATGACTTATGAGTTTTTGATCCATCATATGTATATTCTTCATTACTCAATGGGAAGTTAGTCTTTGAATTTAGACCAAATGTAAATTCATTATATTTATAACTTACTTGTCCTTCTAATTCTGCACTTCCTTTATCTATATAAGCTGGTATTGTTTTTAAATTATTAGCATTTTGTATTTCACTTTCAAGATTTTTCACATTTTTTCTTGCAGTACTAACTTTATTAAATGCATCTTGAATTAAATTATTATCTTCAGTATCTGCAACATTGTCAAAATTAGCTTCTGCTTCAGCAAGTTCAGATTGTGCATTAGATAATTTTGCTTGTAATCCTGCTAAATCATATGTCTTTAATTGTTCATCAAACTTAGGACTAACACTTGCTTTAACATATGATTTAACTCCTTTTAATTCAGGTAATTCATATTTAGCCCATACACTTGAATGATTTAAGTAATTTGCTTTTGTAACTTTACCTAATTCTAAATCTTCGGCTTTAAATTCTCCACCAAAGCTAAATCCTGTTCCTTCTACTTTAACTTCTGTTTTAACTCCTGTTTTCTTTGCTACGAAAGTTGGTTTTGCACCTTTTACAAATGTAGCTTCATTTTCGTTATATGCTTCAACTGATCCAGTTGTTCCAGCTATTGCAACCATTGATGCAACTAAGCTAGTTAGTAATAATGTCTTTTTCATAATTTTTCTCCTTTTTAAAAAGATTTTTTTAATATTTCTATAGTAGTCAAGTATATTTTAGCTAAAAAAAAAAAAAAAGTGGTTTGGAAATAAATAAAAGTTTATTTCTTAACCACAATCAAACTTAACGAATTTAATGTATTATATATTCACAAATCGAATTAAGCACTTTTTTAACTTTGAGAGTAAATTTTTAGTAATATACAAAAATTGCTATTTAATATTCCGTTATATTCTCCTAAAATTATCACATCA
Source organism: Sneathia vaginalis (assembly GCF_000973085.1). Classification (NCBI taxonomy): domain Bacteria; kingdom Fusobacteriati; phylum Fusobacteriota; class Fusobacteriia; order Fusobacteriales; family Leptotrichiaceae; genus Sneathia; species Sneathia vaginalis. The sequence goes on along the minus strand of NZ_CP011280.1, from coordinate 1,108,969 downwards.
CCTTCTTTAAATATGAACTCATTTTTTTTATCTAAACTTAAAAATATTTCGTTATAGAATCTATTTTCCTTTATGCTAGAAGGAAGAGTAATAGAATAGTCATATAGATCAAATAATTGCTTCAAAAAGGGTATAATTTTAGATAGTTGCTTTATATCATATTTACCTAGTTCTTTAATGAAGAGATTATAGAAATCTGTTTTATTGTTTAATAGTAATGTTTCATATGTAATTATTTTATATGTATTCAAATAGCTTTGAACTTTTTTATTGAATTCATTTTTGTAGGAATTGTATTTTATAGCTGATATTAAAGAAAGCTCAAAATTATTTTTAGGGTGCATTAGTGCGTATTGAGTGTTTTCAAAAATATAGCTGAACGTTTTTTCTTCTAATTCCTTTTTTATGAATTTTAGAATTATATCATAATTTTTGCAGTGTACTTTTATTAACTCACCAATTTTATTTATTCTTCTATCTAGAATTTCAGAAGTTAAATCTTTAATGTTAAAGAGTATTCCCATTACCTTTTCATTTCTTTTGTTATTTTGCTTTAATTTAGAATATGTAATCTTTAAATTTGTATATTTTTCAATTTCATTTATGCAAGGTTTTAAAATTAATTTTTCAAAATCAAAAAATCGTGTATATTTGTTTTCTTCAATATCCATAATATATTTTAATTGTTGTAAGTTCACTCTAACTTTACCATCTTTTGTAAAATTTTGTAGAAAGCTGTAAAGGCTAGAAATATTTGTATTAGAAAACTTTAATAATGTATCTAGCTTGTATTCTTTTAATTCTGTAGTTGGGTTTGTAAATATATCAAAAAAAGTAGAAGAAATTATTAGCTTGTAAACATCGTTAGTTTTTATGAATCCATCTAAAATGTTAAAGAAACCATCATAGGTATTATCAGTTTCTATGTGAAATGTGTAGTGCTTAATTTTAAATTTATCCATAAATTCATCGACAGTTTCATATGTATTTAGCTTTAGAATTTTATTTATTTCTTTTTGTGTAAGAGTTATTTCTTTTTCTTGATTCGTAATTATTTGTTTTATGATATAGTTTTTTAGGATAATATCATTTTTAGAAAATTTTCTGTTGTAAAAAAGTTTTATGTAAGAAAATGGAAAAAATATTTTGTAATTTGCATTATTCATAATTAAAACACCTCAAAATTTAGTTGAATAAAACGAAAAAAATATATATGTAAATTCGTTTGTTATTCATAGTATACCATGAATATTGGTAAAAAGAAGATATTAAAAAAATTAATTAACGAAAAAAACAGTATATTTGACTTCATTTTTATATCAAGTATGATACTAGTAAAGGAGGCGTATATGGATAAACAATTTGTAGTAATTACACATGGTAAATTTGCAGAAGGTATAAAGAATAGCCTTGAAATGCTTATAGGTAAGCAAGAAAATTTAATTGCAGTATCTTGTTATGTTGATGAAAAATTTAATTTAGAAAAAACAGTTAAAAATATTATTGAAGAGTATAAGGATAAGAAAATAGTATTTTGTACAGATATTTTTGGTGGCAGTGTTAACAATTACTTGTCTAGTCTTGTAAATGATGTTGATAAATTTTTAGTAACAGGTATAAATCTTTCACTATTAATAGAACTAGTATCAGATCAAGAAAATGATAATTGTAATGAATTATTAGAGTTATCTGTAATGGAAGCTAGAAATCAGTTAAAACAATGTAAGAAAATATTATTAGAAGAAAGTGAGGAGGATTTTTGATGATACAACTACTAAGAGTAGATCATAGGTTATTACATGGTCAAGTAGCGTTTTCATGGGTTAAAAATTTACAAAGTAATTGTATTTTAATTGCAAACGATAAAGTAGTTAATGATGAGGTGTATAAGACTACATTAAAATTAGCGAAACCAGAAGGCTGTAAGTTGGTTATAAAGAACATAACAGATTCTATTAATGCTATAAATAGTGGAGTAACCTCTAAATATGATTTGATTATAATCGTAAGTAATATAAAGGATGCATATGAACTTGCAGTTAATTGTAATTTGAAAAGTATAAATTTAGGTGGTACGAAAGCAACTGAAAATACACAGAATATCTCTAAAGCTGTAAATGTAACAGAAGAGGAAATAGAGTTATTAGATAAATTATGTGAAAAATCTATAGAAGTTGAAATACGACAATTACCATTAGATAAAAAACAAATATATAGAAAGGATAAAAGTATATGATGACAGCAGTTTTACTAGGCTTAGTTGCCTTTGTTGCACAATGCGAATATGCATTAGGAACATCACTAATATCACGTCCATTAGTAACTGGAATGATTACAGGACTAATACTAGGTGATATAAAGATGGGTATTATTATGGGAGCAACATTAGAATTAGCGTTTATAGGTTCATTTTCAGTTGGAGCATCTATTCCACCAGATCCAGTAACTGGAGGTATATTAGGTGTTGCGTTTGCGATATCATCAGGAGCAGGTGTTGAAACAGCATTACTTCTTGCATTACCTATAGCTACATTTACACTAATTTTGAAAAATGTTTATTTAGGATTATTTATACCAATATTAAACCATAAGGCAGATGATTATGCAAAAGAAGCAAATGTAAGAGGTATAGAAAGAATGCAACTTCTTGCAGGGTTTGGTCTATCATTAATGTTAGGTTTAATAGTTACTATATCATATTTAGTTGGAAGTGAAGCTGTATCAGGATTAGTTAATGCAATACCTGAGTTTATAAAACACGGATTAGCAGTAGCAACAGGTATAATGCCTGCATTAGGATTTGCAATGCTTGCAAGATTACTATTAAACAAAGAAATAACACCATTCCTATTCTTAGGATTTGTAATAACTGTGTACTTAAAGATACCATTAACAGGTATGGCAATTTTAGGGGCTATTATAGCAGTTGTAATGGTAAATATTAATAAAAATGGAATTGCAACAAATAATGGAGGTGTAGCAGATGAAGACTTTTAACGAAAATGAAAATAAAGTTATTACAGACAAAGAGCTTAAAAGAGTATTTTGGAGATCATTTCAAATGGAATTTTCATGGAATTATGAAAGACAAATGAGCTTAGCATATGTATATGCATTAATACCTGTATTAGAAAAAATATATACAAAAAAAGAAGAATTAAGTAAAGCATTAAAAAGACATCTAGAATTTTTCAATATTACACCACATATTTGTACATTTATGTTAGGTATAAGTGCAGCTATGGAAGAAGAAAATAAGAAGGAAAATAACTTAGATGAAAATTCAGTAAATAATATAAAAACAGCACTTATGGGACCTTTATCTGGTATAGGAGATTCATTCTTTTGGGGAACATTAAGATTAGTAGCTACAGGTATAGGAACATCACTAGCACTTAAAGGTAATATATTAGGACCTATATTATTCCTATTAATCTTCAATATACCACATATAATTGTAAGATACTTATTAACTTTTGTAGGATACAAATTTGGTATAGGTAGTTTAAAAAATATTGAAAAATCAGGTAATTTATCAAAATTAACTTATGGAGCATCAATATTAGGTGTATTTGTAGTTGGAAGTATGGCTGCAAGTTTAATAGATATTAATATACCTTTAACAATAGGGAAGACAAATCCATTTGTGTTACAAGATATATTAAATGATATTATGCCAGGTATTCCACAAGTATTAGCATTTGGAGTAATATATTACTTACTAGGTAAAAAATTCAAGCCAGTATCTATTATTTTAGGAATTGCAATTTTTGGAATAATAATGGCATTTTTAGGGGTGCTATAATATGACAATGTACGATTACATCTTAGAAGAAAAAAATGTATTATCAAAAATTTTAGAAGAATTTAAAAATATTGATATACGAAACAAAAAGAATATATTAATAATAGCTACAGGATCATCAAAAAATGCAGCACTAGCAACAAAATATTTTATGCAAAATACTTTAGATGCTATTATTACAATTGTTGAACCATTTAATTATGTACATTATTCAAAAATTGATAAAAAAATAGATTTAGTAATTTTAATAACACAAAGTGGTAAAAGTGCTTCTATCGTAGAAGCATATGAATATATTAGAGCTAATACAAATATAGAAATTTTAACTATTACAAGCAATGATAACTGTAAATTAGCAAAAGAAAGTGAATATTTTTTGAATTTAAATATGGGAGAAGAAACAGTTGGTTTTGTTACAAAAGGATTTAGTTCAACAGTCTTAAATCTATACCTATTGGCAATTGAAAATTCAAATAGTGTGGATAAAATTGCATATAAGAAGGAACTAAGTGATATAATTAACGATTTACCAAATGCTATTCAAATAGCTAATTCATTATGTGATAAAGAAAGAGAAAAATTAAAAAAATGTTCTAGATTTAGTTGTATTGCATATGGGGACTTGTATGGTATTTCTAAAGAATTTGAAACTAAATTCACTGAAACAGTAAGAGTTCCATCAATTGGTTATGAATTAGAACAATTTATGCATGGACCATATTTAGAAGCTAATAAAGATCACATATTATTGTTTTTAAATATTAAAGATAGTAATGAAATAAGAAGCAAGATGTTACAAGAATATATGGAAAAATATGTTATGAAAACATTTAGTTTTGAAAAAAATACTGTGTTTGTAAGCATATATATGGCAACAATAATACAAGTTTTAAGTTATAGAATTTCACAATTAAAATCAATAGATCTTGGAAAAAGAATATTTGACGATTTCGATAAAGTATTAAAAAGCAAAATATAAGGAGGGTAAAATTGCTAAAATTTAATGAAGAAAAACAAATAGAAAGTGTTAAAGGAGCACTAAAATTAAGAAACGATATAAATAAAATAGTGGATAATGCTTGTGAAAAAGGCTACGACAATATTTGCTTTATAGGTATAGGTGGTACTTGGGCATCTAGTATGCAAGCATTTGAACATATGAAAGAGTATTCAAGTATTGAGGTAATTGTTGAAAATGCTGCTGAATACTTAGCTGCACCTAATAAAAGAATTACAGATAAAACCATAGTTATTTTTTCTTCAGTAACAGGAAGTACAGAAGAACTAGTAAAAGCAATTAAAAGAATAAAAGAAATTGGATCAAATATAATTGGATTTATTGATAATGAAAATACACAACTTCACAAATTATGTAGTAGTGTAATTACATATAAGGCAAACGAACAATTAAAATTTTTCATGATTGCAGATAGATTTATGTATAACAATAATGAGTTTAATGAATATGAAGAATTGTATGAAAATCTAGAAAACTATTTACCACAAGTTCTAGTTGACGTTGAAAAAGAAGCAGATGAATTTGCAAAAGAATTTGCTAAAAAACATTGTAATGATCCCATACACTATTTCATAGGTAGTGGTAATCAATGGGGTGCTACATATTCATATGCAATGTGTTACTGGGAAGAACAACTATGGATAAAAACAAAATCAATAAGATCTAGTGAATTTTTCCATGGAATGTTTGAAATTGTTACTAAAGAAACGCCAGTTACAGTATTTATAGGTGAGGATAATCATAGATATTTATCAGAAAGAGTAGCTAAATTTTTACCAAGAATATGTGAAAATTATACAATAATTGATACTAAAAACTATGAATTAAAAGGAATAAAAGAAAAATTTAGAAAACATATATCTCATCTAGTTATGCATGGTGTTACAAATCGAATAGATGCCTATATGGAAAGAGAAACAAGACACCCTATGGAAATCAGAAGATATTATAGAAGATTAGATTATTAATAAAAATTTAACCCCCTGGTGACTAATCCAGGGGGTAGAAAAAACAATTATATATCAAACTTGTTTGATAACTTATTTCCATTCATATTTCATGTTTAAAGCACCTTTAATGCTTGTGCTTTGGTAACCGAAATCACCTAATGTATTTAATCCAAAGTTAATTGGTAATTCAACTGATCCTGCAACTTTTAATGCATCCATTGGTTTGTATGATACAGAAACCTTTGGTGCTAATACTAAGCTTGGATTGCATATTCCAGCATATATATCAGTAAATTTAGCAGTTACATTACCTTCTGGGCTTACAACTAATTTATCATTTAATAACTTGAAGTCATATTTAGCACCAGCATGTAATTTAACATATCCAGTTGTGTATGCAGGGAATTTAAGTAATTGATCATATGCAGAGTGATGTCTTCCACCAAATACACCATCAGCAGTTAATGTTAAGTTCTTAACACCAGTATATTTAGCTCCTAATTTGAATCCAAAGTTAACTAGGTCTAATTTTGCTTTTAAACCTTTGTATCTTTCAAGTTCAAGTTTATATGCTTTTTCTCTGATTGAGAAATCATTAACTGCATTTACAATTTTTAGCGCATTACCATATTCTGAATTTTTAATTTTATCAAATAGCTCATTTGCATATATTACATTATCACCATATTCGCCATCATAAGAATCGTCACTAACATCTAAATATGTTCCATCAGCTTGTTTAACAAAAGCTAAATCACCAAGTACGTTTTTCATATCGTTTTTATCGTTTTCTTTTTTTGCAGTATCAAAATCTTTTTTATCAGATTCAGCATCTGCTAAAATTGTTCCAGCATTTTCTAAATTACTTAATTTTTCATCTAATTTATTATATTCATCAGTTAATTTACTAATTTCGTCAGTAAATTCTTTAAATTTAGAGTTTTTAAATTCTGAATTCTTAACTTCTGCCTTTGCATTATTATAAATTTTTTCATAATTATCTTTTAAATTTTTTAATTTAGCAATTTTATCTTCTAGTTCATATAACTTCTTTTGATCATTGTATGATTGGTCTGCAGTAGTTTTTTCAGCACCTGTTAATTTGTTTTTTTCATCAGTAGCTTTTTTAACTACATTATCTAAATAATTAGTTTCTACACTTACTAATTTTTCGTAAAGATCCACATTTTTTTGATATTCATCTTTAACTTCTTTAGATGTATTCTTTATAGTTTCTTGAGCTTTTTCAAATTCTTTTTTAGCTGCTTCTATTTTTTCAGCATGGTGTTTGAAGAAGTCTTTATCATTTGAAATTAAGCTTTGAGCATATAGGTATTCAAATGGATTTGCAACATAGTCTCCTAATTCTGCATTTGCATAGTGTACGTGTTGTACGAATGCTCCTGCTGTTAATTCTAGGTCTTTTACTCCTGTGTATTTACCATCTAATTCATAAGAGTGTGCATATGCATCTTTATTTAATTTGATTTGTCCATCTGTTAATAGGTCTTTAACATCTGATGTTCCATTTACTTGGTATCTGAAGTTTGCTTTACCTGTTAACTTAGTATCTTTTAATCCTGCATATGTTCCTTTTGCTGAAAGATCAACAAACTTAAATGCTTCTTCTTTTGCGTATGTATGATTTAATTTTAAGCTTGCTTCTAAGTCTTCAAATTTATTTAATTTTTTAGCAGCTACTTTTAATACGTGTTCTGATTCTACACCTTTACCATATTCTCCATCTTTCTTTTCAAATGGGAATTTAGTCTTTGAAGTTAATGATACTTCTGCACCATTACTGAAGCTGTGAGCTAATTGTCCTTCTAATTCAACATTACCTTTTTTGAAGTTATGTTTTCCATCTTCAGTTGGAGCTTTAGGATTTAATGTTCCTTTTACATATGATTTAATTCCAGAAAATTCTGGTAATTCATATTTAGCATATACACTTGAATGATCTAATAGATTATCAGTATATTTTTCAGTTGTTATTGGATTTTCTTTTGATATACCTTTAAGATCCTTGTTAGCTAATACAGCACCTAAAGTAAATCTATTAACTTTTACTTCACCTTTAACTGATAATTCTTCTACATCACCAGATATTTTAGTTTCATTACTTACATTTTGTCTAAATGTTACTCCACCTTTAGCAGTACCTTCAACAAATCCTTTTGGTGATTCTACTGCTAATGTAGTCATTGATGCAATCACGCTTGCTAATAATATTGTTTTTTTCTATAATTTTTCTTCCTTTTTAAAAAGTAATTTTTTAATTATTTCTATAGTAGTCAAGTATATTTTAGTCTAAAAAAAAAAAAAAAAAAGTGGTTTGAAAATAAATAAAAGTTTATTTTTTAACCACAATCGAACTTAGCGTGTTTAATGCATTATATATTTAAAAATCGAATTAAGTACTTTTTTAACTTTGAAGAAAAATTTTTAATTGAAAACATGAATTAGAGTATTTTTGAATTCTTATGTTCTCCAGTTATTGAAAATATCGCCCATTCTGCAATATTTACTGAGTGATCACCTATTCTTTCAAAATATTTCGCTATTAATAGGTCTTCTATTATTTTTTCTCCATCTTCATCAGTATCTTTTATTAAATGTATCATTTCTTTCTTTATTTTTTCGAATAAGTCATCTACTACATCATCAGATTTAATAACTAAATTAGCAAGGTTAATATCCTTATTAATATATGCATTAATACTGTTAGTTATCATTTCAGTCGTCTTATTAGACATAGCAATGAAGTTTTTAAAGTTTTCAATATTTTTCAATGTCTTTTTAGTTTCAAGTATTATTTCTGAAATATCTGTTGCATGATCACCTATACGTTCTAAGTCTATTATCATTTTAAATGCTGAAGATATTGTTCTTAAATCTTTGGCAACGGGTTGTTCGTGTAATATTAAATTAAGGCATAAACGTTCTATATTTTTTTCCATTGAGTTAATATCGTTTTCATTTTGCAAAATTTCTTTAGCAATTTCTTTGTCTTGATTCTCAAGGATACGTATAGTATTGGCTATTTGTTCTTTTACCATTTCACCCATTTTAACAAGGTTATCATTTAGTAAGTTTAATTTTTCATCATATTTTTCTCTCATTTTATTCACTCCTATCCAAATCTTCCTGTGATATAGTCTTCTGTTCTTTTATCACGAGGGTTACTAAAAATATCATCAGTTTTTCCGACTTCTATTATTCTACCTAGTAAGAAAAATGCAGTATCATCACTTATTCTTATAGCCTGTTGCATATTATGGGTTACCATAATTATTGTATATTTTTCTTTTAAAACTCTAACTAAATCCTCTATTTTCCCAGTAGAAATTGGATCTAATGCACTTGTAGGTTCGTCCATAAGTAAAACTTCAGGTTCGACAGCTAATGCTCTTGCTATACATAATCTTTGTTGTTGACCTCCAGATAATGCAAGTGCTGACTTGTATATTCTATCTTTAACATCATCATAAAGAGCAGCTTTTTTAAGAGAGCTTTCTACAATAAAGTCTAACTCAGATTTTTTTGTTATACCATGAGTTCTAGGACCAAAAGCAATATTGTCATATATACTCATGGGAAAAGGATTTGGTTTTTGAAAAACCATACCAACTCTTTTTCTTAGTTGATTAACTTGTATATCATTAACATTTTTAGAATCTAATAAAATTTCACCTTCAATTCTACAATCTTCTACTAAATCATTCATTCTATTGATAGATTTTAAAAGAGTAGATTTACCACATCCAGATGGTCCTATAAAGGACATTATTTTATTCTCTTTTATTGTGATATTAATGTCTTTTAATGCTTGAAATTTGTTGTAATAGAGATTTAAATTTTTTACTTGTATTTTGTCCATATTTACCCCTTTTTCAAATTATTAGTAATTTTTTTGGCAAGTAAGTTAATACCTAGTATTAGTATTAAAAGTATAAATGCTGTTGCATATGCTTTATCGGTATGTAAGCCTTCACTAGATAAACTATATACATGTACAGCTAATGTTCTTGATGATGAAAAAATACTTTTAGGTAATTGTGCTACTGTTCCTGCAGTATAAATTAGGGCAGCACTTTCTCCAATTATTCTACCTATTGAAAGTATTATTCCAGAAAGTATACCAGGCATACTTGCAGGTAATACTATGGAAAATACAGTTCTTAATTTTCCAGCACCTAAACCAAAAGCACCTTGTCTATAGCTATCAGGAACAGAGTTTAATGCGTTTTCTGTTGTTTCCATGATAATTGGTAAAATCATTATCGCAAGTGTTAATGATCCTGATATTATTGAAAAGCCTAGTTTAAGCTTTGTAACGAAAAAAAGCATTCCAAATAGACCGTAAACAATAGAGGGTATACCAGCTAATGTTTGAGTAGTAATAGAGATTAGTTGAATAATCCTATTTCTTTTATTTGCATATTCAGTTAGATATATTGCACTACCTATTCCAAATGGTATTGAAAACATTAATGTTAGTATGATTATGGCTATAGTAGATACAAATGATGGGAAAATAGAGCTATTTTCACTAGTATAGTTTATTGAGAAAATAGAGAGATCTATATTCTTTATTCCGTTTATCACTATGTACATAATTAAAAACACAAACATACCAAAGGCTAAAAGTGCAGAAGAATACACAAAAAATTTAAATAAATAGTCTTTTATCTTCATTTGTTATCCTTTCTGTTTAAATATACAAAAGTACAATTGATTAATAGTATGAAAATAAATAGAATTAATCCTGTTGCGATAAGTGTTTGTCTGTGGAATCCTGTTGCATATCCCATTTCTATAACTATATTAGTTGTTAGAGTTCTAGCTCCTTTTAATATATTTGTAGGTAGAATAGTTTGGTTACCAGCAACCATTACAACAGCCATAGTTTCACCTATAGCTCTACCTATACCTAAGATTATACTTGAGAATATACCTCTCTTGGCTGCAGGTAATACTATACTGTATATCGCTCTTTCATGGCTAGCACCAAGGGCTAATGCTCCTTCATAATAGAATTTGGGTACTGTGGTTATAGAAGTTTCTGTTATGTAAATTATTGTAGGTAAAATCATTAAACCTAATAGTATTGATGCACTTAATATTCCTTTACCAGTATATCCAAATACTGTTCTAACAAATGGGACTATCATTACCAATCCGAAAAAACCAAATACTATTGATGGTATTCCAGCTAATAAATCAACGGTGTTTTTTAAAAAAGGATATATCTTTTTAGGACAGTAATTTGCAAGATATATTGCAGTCATAATACCTATAGGTACACCGATGATAATAGCACCTATTGTTATTACAACACTTCCTAGTATCATTGGTAATATACCGTAACTTGCAGGTATATCCGTAGGAGCCCAATCAATATTGAAAATGAAATTTCTAAGACCTAATTGTTTTATCACGGGGAAACCATTAATTAGTAGAAAAGAACAAATTAATACAACGCATAATATTGTTGTAGTTGAAATAGCTAAAAAAACGTAGGACATTACCTTTTCTTTGTTCATTTTTCAGTCACCTCTATCCATTTTTTAATATTTCCTAAATAAATATTTTTTATTTCATTTTTAGTGAGACTTTCTGTAGTATTTTCCTTATTTACAATTAAAACAATAGGGTCTAACGCTATCCTTATTTCCTCTAGGTTTGCTTTTTCTTCATCTTTTAAACTTCTACTAGCTAAACCTAGGTTATATACCTTTTCTGCTGTTTTTGTTATACCAATTGTACTATCACTAATTTGTAGTTCGATTTTTACATCTTTATTAACCTTACAGTACTCTTCTATTATTTTCTCCATAAGTGGTGAGACTGAACTTGATCCACCGATAATTAACTTTCCTTTTACTTTCTGGGTTGGATAATTTGAAAAAAATTGATTTGGAATAGGAATGTATGAATTTTTTTTGATAATTTCTTGTCCTTGATTTGAAAAAATGAATGAAATAAAATGATTGAATAAAGGATTATCGTGCTCGCTTTTATTAACGATCACTGAAAAATTTCTGACGACAGTATATTTACCGTTTTGAATATTCTCAATATCTGGGTAAATATTATCGACTTTCAAAATTTTAATATCCTTATTAGCTGACCCTAAAGAAACATATCCTATGGCATGTTTGTCGTTCTTTACAGTCTGAATAATAGTGTTGGCATTATTCTCAACACTTGCTTGTTTGGTAATTAAATCTTTTTTAAGATTTTTACCTTTCAATTCTAGTTTGAAAATATCCATAAATGCACCCCTAGTACCTGAGCCTTGCTCTCTTGTGATGACATTTATGTCTTTAGTAGGATTAAATTTATCCTGCATACAACACGCGAGGAATAAACTTATACTGAATAGAAAAATAATTTTCCTTAGCATTATATCACCTTCTTCAACCGTATTATATCAAAAGATATTTTATTGTAAAGAATCAATATTTTTTTCACAAAAAAATACACCCATAACGGGTGCACCATATTTTATTTGTTTTGTAATTGTTTAACTAAATTTTCTAATTTTTCTATTCTATCAAGTAATTCTTTATTAGATTGATTCTTCTTACCAAGATTAACACCAACTCCAACACCGAATGCAAGATTACCTTTAGTATTAACAGCACCAGATAGCTTGTAACTTAATCTATCATTAGCAATATGTCCACTAAGACCTAAAGCAAATGAATGAGAACCAGCATAAGTACCATATGAAGCAGAAATATTATGATTGTATTCACTTGATACTGTAGGTAAATTAGCCATAGCAACAGCTAATGAAACACCATCTAAAGCGTGATTGGCAGTTTTAGATAATGTGTCGATTTTTTGGTCAATGCTTTTTTTACGATTAATGAAATACACAAAATCATCATTATCAAGTTGAAAAGAGATATTACGAAGATAATGAATGTTGTTATCATAATCTTCAAATAGAATATCTGCATATTCTTTTGCTTTTTTTAATTTATTTAAATTATCTGTGCTATCAATTTCAAGAGCATTTTCAATATCTCTCTTATCATTATCATTTTTTACAAGACTTTCAATTTTATTTTTTATTTCATTTCTTATTTTATCTGCTTCTGTTGTATCAATAGTAACTGGTCGTTGTGGTCCAGCTTTGCTAGGGTATGGAGACCATTTTGCAGGATTATTTGTATCTACATCATTATTTATTATATAACTACCTGATTGATGTTTGGGATTAAGTAATTGATTAGTGAATGTCAAACTACTTGCAATTAAAAATATTAAACTTATTGTTGCTTTTTTCATATATACTCCTTTTTTGGCATGATAAATACTATTTTACTCTTAAAAAAAAAAAAAAAAAAAAGTGTAATTCAAACAAAAATTTGTCAATAATTTAACTTAATATAGAACACATGCTTATCTTTCACAATATCCTTACTTATACGCACTTCTTGTTTTTTAACTAAAATATTTTTTTTCAGTTATACACAAATACAAAAACAGGGATATAATATAGTATATAAAGATTGTGGAGGTTAGATATGAGAATTTATGATATTAAAAATATTAGAAATATAGCAGTGTTGGGTCAGACTGGTGCTGGTAAAAGCAATTTCATTGAATCTTTAGAATATACAGTTGGGTTAGTAGATAAAATTTCAAATCCTAATGATATATTTAAAATGACTAATACAACTATGTTAAATACAATGGAATATCAAAATATTAAGTATAATTTTTTGGATATACCAGGTTATTCAGACTTTGTAGGAGAAGTAAAATCAGGATTAGCAGCAGCTGCTGGTGCAATTATTGTAGTGGATGCAACAACTGACGTATCAATAGGTACAGAATTAGCTTTTGAAGCGGTAGATGAAAAAAAACTTCCTAAGATAATCTTTATTAACAAAATAGACAGCGAAAAAGCAGATTTTGACAAGATAATACGTGAATTAAAACAAAAATTTGGTAAAAGAATAGCACCTTTCCACATACCTTGGGGAACAGGTAAAGACTTTAAAGGTCATATTAATGTTGTAGACCTATATGCCAGAATATATGACGGAAAATCTTGTAATGATGCACCTATGCCTAAAGACATATATTATACAGAAATAAGGGACATGTTATTAGAAGCTGTAGCTGAAACTAGTGAAGAATTAATGGATAAATACTTTGCAGGTGAAGAATTTACAACAGAACAAATGCATGAAGGATTAAGAAAAGGTGTTTTAGATGGAACATTAGTGCCTGTAATATGCGGATCTAGTTACAAGAATATTGGACTACATACTACATTTAACATGATAAGAGAATATATGCCATCACCTATTGATAATGTAAGTGTAAAAAGCCATGTAAAAGACTTTAGTGCACAAATATTTAAGACAGTAATAGATCCATTTTTAGGAGTTTTGTCATATGCTAAAGTTGTTTCAGGGGAAATAAAGAGCGATACCGAAGTGTATAATATCAACAAAAAGGAAACAGAAAAAATAGGTAAGATATATACTTGGGTACATGACAATTTAGTAGAATTACCTAAGGCAATAGTTGGAGATATTGTTGTATTTACAAAACTTTTATACACCAAAAACTCAGATACTTTAAGTACTAATCCTAATATGGAACCTATACCTGCAATAGAATTTCCTAAAGAACAAATGCTAATTGCCATAGTTCCAGAAAAGAAAGCCGATGAAGAAAAGATATCTAATGCATTGCATAAATTAAGAGATGAAGACTCATCATTCTATTGGAGACGTGATCAAGAAACAGGACAAACAGTATTAGGTGTTCAAGGAGAAATTCATGCTAATAGGATAATAGAAAAGTTACTAAAACGTTATGGAGTTAAGGTCATTGTAACAGAACTTAAAGTTCCATATAGGGAAACAATAAAGGGAACATCAGATGTGCAAGGTAAATACAAAAAACAATCTGGTGGTCACGGGCAATATGGAGATGTAAAAATTAGATTCTCACATACTAAGGAACACTTTGAATTTAGTGAAGAAATAGTAGGAGGAGCTGTACCTAAATCATATATCCCAGCCGTTGAAAAAGGGTTAATAGAAGCCATGAAAGAAGGAGTATTAGCAGGTTATCCAGTTACTGGTATAAAGGCAGTGCTTTATGATGGTTCATACCATGAAGTAGACTCATCAGAAATGGCATTCAAAGTTGCAGCTTCACTAGCATTCAAAAAAGGTATGCAAGAAGCTAATCCAGTATTGTTAGAACCCATAATGCAATTAAGCATAACTATACCAGAAGATTATGTTGGTGATATTATGGGAGATATTAGTAAAAGACGTGGTAAGGTACTAGGAATGGAAAGCTTATACAACGGTAAGCAAACCTTAAAAGCAGTAGCACCTATGGCGGAAACTTTTAAATATATTAATGATTTAAAATCTATGACTCAAGGAAAGGGTAAATTTGAAATGGTATTTTTAAACTATGAAGAAGTACCACAAGAAATTGCTGTAAAGATCATAGAAAAGAAAAGAGCTAACCAATAATGAAAGTAACAGTGATAGAACCTTTAAATGTTGATATGACAGAAGTCAAGAATATGTTTAAAGAAAAAGGAATTGATTTTGTAGTTTATGAAACAAAAGCTAAAGATGCTAATGAATTGTATGAAAGAGCAAAAGACAGTGATGTACTTGTAATTGCTAATACAAAATTTCCTAATGAAGTTCTAGAAAAATTAGAAAAAACAAAGTATATTTCTATAGCTTTTACAGGCTTTGATCATATAGATGTAGAGAAAGCTAAAAGCATGGGAATAGTTGTTTCAAATTCTAGAGGATATTCAGATATATGTGTAGCTGAACTTGTTATAGGACAAGTATTGAATATTTATAGAGAGTTGAATAAAAGAGGCGTACATTCTGGATATGAAATACATGGAAAAACAGTTGGCATCATTGGCTATGGGAATATAGGGCAAAGAGTTTCTAAATTATTTAGTAGTTTTGGAGCAAGTACCATATACTATGATCCCCATCAGGTAGGTACTAGCACACTAGAAGAAGTTTTAAGAAGTTCGGATATATTAACTCTGCATATACCTTTAAATAAAGAAACAGAAAATTTCATGAATTATGATAAATTAAGTCTTTTAAAACCTACTGCTATTTTAATAAATACAGCACGTCCTAGTGTATTAAATACAAATGATCTAGCTAGAATATTAAAAGAAAAAAGAATTTATGCTGTAGCTTTAGACGTGTTTAATGATTATGACTTGCTAAAAGAATATGATAATGTATTTGTAACAGATCATATTGCATATCTGACTCATGAATCTATGGTTAGAAGATTAAAAATATGCATTGATAATGTTATACAGTATATTGATGGAAATATACAAAATAGAGTGAACTGAATAGTATAAAAATCGAGGGCAAACACCCTCGATTAATTTTTCTTTATAACATACATAAAACAAATTCCTAATAAATTTAATATCATCAAAATAGCTAAGTATATATGTTGTGATAATGTATTAAAGTATGGCACTATGCTATTTTGTATGAAAAACATATTTGTTCCTAATCCCTTATTTCCTACATATGCAAAAGATATTAGGATAAATAGGGATATGATACTACAAACTAAACCTGCAAATACCACCTTTTGTCTTAAGAAGTAAGAACCATAAAGTATGGCTAAGATTATTAAGAAATAGTTGGTAGTTATTAAAAACAGGTGTAGTAGATTATCACATTTAATAGGGATAAATAGTAGTATTAAGAGTATCACATACATAAAGTGATATGATAGGTTAAAGCACATCCTGTTATTTGTAATTAAGAATATTATGCAACTAATTAGAACGACAGTACTTACTAAAGAAAAATTAGTAAATATTGACCATTTTTTAAAGATTATATATGAGATATCTAAAGCTTTAAATATTACTAATACTATACCTAAAAACTTAGCATACTTATACTTATTCCTTACAACAAAGCCCATAGAGAAAAGTACTAAAAGCACTATAGTCGCAAAACTTAGAGCATAAATATATTCCTTATTAAACATATGCATACTATTTAACCAATCTAGCTGCATCATTTGCTATCATTAATTCTTCAGCAGTTTCTATCTTGTAAATTTTAACTTTTGAAGTAGGTTTTGAATATTCAACATCTCCAGAAATCATTTCTTTATTCTTTTCATAGTCTAATTCTATTCCTAAAAATTCAAGACCACGGCATATACCTTCACGAGCTCTAAATGCATTTTCACCTATACCACCAGTGAATGCTATTGCATCTACACCACCAAGTGCTACTATGTATGATCCTATGTAACTTCTTACTCTGTAACAGAACATTTCATATGCTAATTTAGCACGTTTATCACCATTTATCATAGCATCTTGTACATCTCTAAAGTCAGAACTCTTACCGAATATACCTAATAATCCTGATTTCTTATTCAATCTAGTATCAGTTTCACTAGCACTTAAATTTCTCTTTTGCATGATGTATAAAGGAACAGCAGGGTCTATATCACCACAACGTGTACCCATCATAACACCAGCTAATGGAGTTAATCCCATAGAAGTATCAATTACCTTACCGTCTTTAACGGCAGATATAGAGGCACCATTACCAAGATGGCAAACAATAATTTTAGAATCTTTTTTACCTAATAGTTCACTTGCTCTGTTACTTACAAATTTATGTGATGTACCATGGAATCCATATTTTCTTACCTTTAATTCAGTATAGTCTTCTTCAGGTACAGGGTATCTATATGCATAATCTGGCATAGTTTGGTGGAAAGCTGTATCGAATACTACAACTTGTGGTGTATTAGGTAATAGTTTTTGTATAACCTTTATACCCATTAAGTTAGCAGGATTATGTAGTGGAGCTAAGTCAGCCAATTCTTCTATTTTTTTAATAACGTCATCATTTACTAGTACTGCATCATCGAAGTATTCACCACCATGAACAACTCTATGACCTATTGCATCTACATCATCCATAGAAGAAATTACACCATTAGTTTTATCTTGTAATTTTTCTAGTACAACTTGTATTGCAACTTTGTGGTCTTGCATAGGAGTAGGTTTTTCAATTTCATTGTAACCAGTAACCTTGTTTTTGTAAGTGAATATTTGGTTACTAATACCTATTCTTTCACAAATTCCTTTGGCTAGAGTTTTTTTAGTTTCTGTGTCTATAAGTTCAAATTTAAGTGATGAACTACCACTGTTAATTACTAATATTTTCATATATATTCTCTCCTTATTTTGCTTCACAACATGCAATTGCTACTATACTTACTATATCATCATCACTACATCCTCTTGATAAATCATGAACTGGACTTGCAAGACCTTGGATAAGTGGACCTAATGCAGTAGCACCTGCTAATCTTTGTACTAGTTTGTAACCAATGTTTCCAGCTGATAAATTAGGGAAAATGAATACATTTGCACTACCTGCAACAGTAGAACCTTTAGCTTTTAATTGAGCAACCTTAGGAACTACAGCAGCATCAAATTGTAATTCACCATCATAGGCAAAATCTACATTCTTTTCATCAAGTATCTTTTTAGCTTCTCTCATCTTAGTTACTGTTTCACCTTCTGCACTACCCTTAGTTGAGTAAGTAAGTAGGGCAACCTTAGGTTCTTTAATTCTTGCAACTAATCTTGCTTTTTCTACAGCTGAGATAGTAATATCAGCTATTTGTTCTGCTGTTGGTTCTGGTATAACACCACAGTCAGAGAATACCATAGTACCATTTTCACCATAAGTATTATCCTTTAAAAGCATAACGAAAGAACTTGATACTGTTTTTAATCCTTTTTTAGGACCTATTACTTGTATAGCTGCTCTTAAAACACTAGCAGTAGGAGATAATGAACCTGCTACCATACCATCAGCCATTTTCATTCTAACCAACATAGCTCCAAAGAATCTAGGGTCAGTAGTCATGATAGTCTTAGCTTGTTCAAAAGTCATACCTTTTTTTGCTCTTAATTTTGCGTATTCATTAGCAAAATCATCTATTTTGTCAAAATTAGTTTGGTCTATTATTTTAACACCAGCTATATCAACACCGTATTTTTTTGCATCGCTTTCAACCTTATCTTTAGAACCTATAAGGATAAGATTAGCAAAACCTTGTTTAAGAATTTTAGCCGCAGCTCTAATAACTCTTTCATCTTCAGTTTCAGGAAGCACTATACACTTTTTGTTAGATTGCACTTCTTCCTTTATTTCTTCAATTAAATTTCTAGACATATTATGTCCCCCTTATTTATTAAAAATTTCTTTTACAAAACTTTTTGGATCAAAGACTTTTAAGTCATTGATACCTTCACCAACACCTAAGAATTTTACAGGTTTTTGTAATTCTTCTATTATTGGGAATATTATACCTCCCTTAGCTGTTCCATCATATTTTGTAAGTATTACACCAGTAATAGAGGTTATTTCATTAAATATTTTAGCTTGTTCTAAACCATTTTGACCAGTTGTAGCATCTATTACAAGCAAAGTTTCAATATTTGCAGAATCAATTTTATTGGTTATTATCTTTTTAATTTTACCCAATTCATCCATTAAATCTTTTTTGTTATGTAATCTTCCAGCAGTATCTATTATACTAACCTGTATGTTTTCGCTGTTTAAATAGTTTAATGTATCAAAAACAACAGCAGCAGGATCAGTTCCTTTTTTTTGTGATATTACTTTAACTGAAACTCTCTTACCCCATTCTTCTAGTTGTTCAATAGCTGCAGCACGGAAAGTATCAGCTGCACCTATTACTAATGTATAGCCACTGTTTTTAATAATATTAGCTATTTTACCAACAGATGTAGTCTTACCAACTCCATTAACACCTACAAGTAGTATTACATTCTTTTTAGACTTATCTAATCTTAGTGAGTTATCACTAAACTTATTTATCTTACCTATTAATATTTCTTCTAGCTTAGCATAGACTTCATCAGTAGTAGAAAAATTATTCTTCATTAACTCTTCTATTATACTGCTGGTAGTCTTTATACCCATATCAGATTGGATTAAAAGTTCTTCTAATTCTTCGTATAGTTCATCTGTTATGCTTTGACCTACAAAAAATTCTTTTAATTTTGTGAAAAATCCTTTTTTAGGTTTAAGTAATGACATATTCTACACTCCTTTATACTCACGCTCAGCTTGTGATTGTTCAAGATAATATGGATGAATACTTGCAATATCTTCTTTTTGTGCAAGATTATCTTTAAACATATCATAAAATACTTTAGAATCAACTAGGAGTTTGTGGTAACTTATTTTAACAGTATCTAAAGTTTCAATCACTTCTCTATAGTTATATGCTATATCTCCAGCAAATACAATACTTTTCTTTGTATTTTTTAATTCTTCAACTAGAGTATATATGTTTCCTATAGTATCATCTTTAATTTTTACGCCATTTTCGTGAATGTTGTAATATATTTTACCTTTTCTTGAATCAATTCCAGATACAACAATACTAGCTAAGTCTTTTGCAGGATAGAATATAGCATCCAATTCAGACACGCTAAAAATTTCAACATCTTTTTCTAAAGCAAAGATACCTTTAATTAAAGACATAGCTATTCTAATACCTGTAAAAGATCCAGGTCCTTTAGAAATTATTACACGTTTAACATCTTGTATACTTTCACCAGTCCATTCAAAAAGACTTTTTACTTGATTTAATATATTAACCGAATGGGTCTTTTTAACATTAACGTCAATAGATCCTAGTAAAAGATCATCTTGAAAAAGACTCATGCTAGCAAGTTTAGTTGAAGTTGTAATTGTAAATGTCAACATAATTTTTTTCACCATCTTTCATAGTATATATTGATATATATCTTGTGTCTAAACTATCATGTTCTATTTTAAAGAAAAGACAGTTATCTGGTAGTGAATGAGGTATTAAATCAGCCCATTCTATTAAAACTAAACCAGGAGCATCAATATAGTCAAAGTAGCCAATTTCATAAAGGCTATCTTCGTTACTAATTCTATATACATCAAAATGTGCGATGTCAATGCTAGGGGTAGTATATTCAATTAAGAATGTAAAAGTTGGACTCTTTACAGGCACACAAACGCCAAGGTCCTTTAAAAGTCTCTTGGCGAATGCAGTTTTTCCTGTACCTAAATCACCTATTAAGGCGATACAAATACTTTTTTCCTTATTTTCTGATATCTTACTAGCAATGTGATCAATGATATTATTTATTTCATTAAAATTTAATTTTGTATGTTTTATACCAGTCATATTATACCACTTTTTTCCTATTTTGTACCAAAAATTCTGTCTCCAGCGTCACCTAAACCAGGGTAAATGTATGCGTGTTCATTTAAACCTTGATCAATAGCAGCAACATAAAGATTTATCTTTGGATATTTTTCAATAATTGCCTTTATACCTTCTGGTGCGGCTATTATACACATTACAGTAATATTCTTAATATCAACACCTAGATTTACAAGATAATCTAATGTGTAAATTATAGATCCACCAGTTGCTAACATAGGGTCAGTTATTATTACCTTACTTTCAAGAATGTTTGTAGGCATTTTTGCATAGTAGTATGTAGGCTTGAATGTTTCTTCATTACGGTAAACCCCTAAATGTCCTACTTTAGCATTAGGTATTAAGTCAAGTAGAGCGTCAACCATACCAAGTCCTGCTCTTAGGATAGGAACAATTGTAACTGGTTGAGATAATACTTTAGTAGTTGTTGTCATTATAGGTGTAGTAGTTTCAGTGTCCTTAACCTTGAAGTCTTTTGTTGCTTCATAAACCATAAGTGCTGCTATTTCATAAAGACTTTCTCTAAACAACTTTGTGTCAGTATCCTTGTTTCTTAAATTAGTCAACTTATGTTCAATAAGTGGGTGATTAAATTCAAAAATTGCCATTAAATATACCTCCTAAATTATTTCAAAAAAAAGCAGAGCACGTACTCTGCAAAAATTATAAATTATATTTTTTCTTAAATTTATCAACTCTTCCAGTTTCATCAACAAATTTTGATTTTCCTGTGTAGAACGGATGTGAAGTTGAGCTTATAGCCACTTTAATAACAGGGTATTCTTTACCTTCAAAAGTAGCAGTATCTTTAGTTTCTTTAGTAGATTTTCCTAAAAACATATACCCATTGCTTGTGTCTTCAAATACAACTAATCTGTATTCAGGGTGTAAACCTTTTTTCATTTGTGGAAACTCCTTTCATGTTTATTTCTTCAAACTATATTATCATATATTCATATGAAAGTAAAGTAAAATATTGTAAAATTATTTGTCATAAAGTATAATAAGGTAAATTGCAGAAAGGAGCTACATTATGAGGAAGAAAGTTTTAAGTATTTTAGCAATAATTGTGATACTTTGTGCAGGAATAGGTGAGTATTTCGTTCGATATGCAATGAAAAATCCTAATCCACGTGGAATTAATGTGGAGTATATAAAACGGGATGATAAGAAATTGGCTGTAATACTACATGGGTATAAGACGGATGCAAAAAGAATGGAAAGAGAAAAAGACATATTCCTAAAAATGAATTATTCTGTCCTATTAATCGATAACCAAAGTAAGTACTATACATTTGGTAAAAATGAAAAAAGAGTATTAATAGACATATTAAAACAGTACAAAGATAAAGATATCACACTATATGGTATGTCTATGGGTGCAGCAACTGTTCTTCAAGCTGCAGGTGAAAAAGATTTTCCTAAAAATGTTAAAGTCCTTATAGTCGATTCCCCATACGATGACATATACTCAGTATTTAAACAAGAGTTGAAGAAAAGATTTAATTTACCTGAATATCCTGTATTACCACTTGCAAGAATTGTTGCCTTCTTACAATTAGGTGTGGATATAAAGGGGATAAATGCAAGTAAGAATATAAACAACACAAATGTACCCATCTTATTCTTACATGGCACAGCTGATACTTTTGTAACTCCAAATCAAAGTAAAAAGATATATGATAAGTATAATGGGAAGAAAGAATACATTAAGTTTAATGGCATTAAACATTCAGAAATGGATATGTATTGTAAAGACAAATACGAGAGCAGTATAAGACAATTTTTGAATGAAAATCAAAAATAATAGACACAATTTAAAAAATAGTGTATAATTTAAACAAAAAAAGGAGATATAAAATGAAAAAAATTATAGCAATTTCAGCTTTATTAACAAGCCTATTAGCAATAGCTGGGCCAAAAGAAGATATAAATAAGGCTGAAGATTTATTTAAAAAAGGAAAAAATGAAGAAGCAATTAAAATTTTAAAAGAATCAAAAAATGTAAAAGGTGAAGAAGCAGAATATGAAAGAATTAATTATTTTTTAGCACAAAATGCAAAAACAAATGAAGAAGCTATTGAATACTTAAAAAAGGCAGCTGAAAATCCAAAATCAAATAGTCAAGTAGCAGTACAAGCTAATATATATTTAGCAAACAGTGCTAAGACAACTAAAGAAAAAATTAAATATTTAGAAATATTAAACGAAAGATTAAATAAAAATGACTTAGATACTTTATCAGTTTTAGCAGCACTATACAAAGTAGAAAATGAAACATCTAAATTCAATGATATTGTAAAATTAATTGAAAATACAAAAAGACAAGATACAATAGATAACTTTAACCTATTACTTGGAAGAGCTTTATTAGGTGAAAATAAAGAATCAGATGGTATATCATATTTAAATAAGGCAGCAAATTCAAAATTTGTTAATATTAAGTCTGGTGTATATTTAGCTTATGCAGATTACTATTTAGCAAAAAAAGACGTTAAAAATGCAACTAGATATTTAAATGGAGCATCAGTAGATAAAGATAATTATTATTTAATTTCTAATAGATTTTTAAATTATATAGGAGATGTTAAAACAGCTTATTCATATGCAGAAAAAGCTTACAACAATTCACCAGCTGTTAATGAATACTTAAATTATGTATTTGTATTATCAACAATAACTAAAGATAGCAAAGGTGAAGCAAAATATGCAAATCTATTAAAGAAAAAAGGAGCTAAAAATATTACATTAGCAGTCTTACTATACAATAATGGAATAAATGAATCAGCAGAAAAATATGCAAAATTAGCACTTAAAGATAAATCTAAAGATGCAGACCTTTTACTATCACTAATATATGGTAATACAGGTAAAATAGATCTAGCTATTACACACGCTAAAAAAGCTGTAGCAAATAAGCTTACAGGTGCAGATAATATATTAAAACAATTAGAAGCAATAAAGAAACAAGCTAAATAAAATATTAATTAATTAAAGATGTTACTATTATTCCCATAATAGTAGCATTTTTTTTAAAAAAATAATATAATTGACATAAGAAAAAAGGAGCGGATAATATGTTTGATGCAAGTGATCTATTAAAACTAATGAGACCTAATGAAGTAATAAATTATCAAAAGATGCTTATGCAGGTAATAGAAGAATGGAAGAAGCATGATGAAAAACCAAAAGTAATATTACATAGTTGTTGTGCACCTTGTAGTACATATACATTAGAATTTATGTGTAATTATGCAGATATTACCATACTTTTTGCAAATTCAAACATACATCCAGAATATGAGTATAGAAAAAGAAGTAGTGAACAAAGAGCGTTTATAGAAAAATTTAATAAGCAAACTGGGAATAATGTTAAGTATATAGAAGAGCCATATAAGCCACTAGAATTCTTTAAGATTATGCGTGGTTTGGAAAAAGAACCAGAAGGAGGACTTCGTTGCAGTGCTTGTTTTGCATATAGGTTAGATATAGTTGCAAAAAAGGCAGTAGAATTAAATTATGACTATTTTGGTTCAGCACTTACAATAAGCCCCATGAAAAATTCTCAGTTGATTAATAAGATAGGGTTTTCTATACAAAGTATATATAAGACAAAGTACTTGCCATCAGATTTTAAAAAGAATAATGGGTATAAAAGATCTATAGAATTATGTGAGATATATAATGTATATAGACAATGTTACTGTGGTTGTATTTTTGCAGCAGATAGGGATAAATTCAGACAGACTATTAAAGAAGGGAAAGAACATGGTTTTTGATTGTATAATAATAGGTGCAGGAGCATCGGGGACGGTTTGTGCGATAAAAGCTGCAATGAATCACAAAAAAGTTTTGCTTTTAGAACATAAAGATAGAATTTTGAAAAAACTATTAGTCACAGGTAATGGTAGATGTAATTTCACTAATATTAATGCAACATACAAGAATTATACTGGAAACAATACAAAAGATATTGTAAATGTATTAACTAGTTATGGACCAGATAAGATTATACAATTTTTTGAGAATATGGGTATTTATCCTTATACAGAAACTAATGGTAAAACTTATCCAAGATCTCTTCAAGCAGCTTCTATGGTTGATAGCATACGTTTAAAGTTAGAAGTTTTAGGAGTAGATATAAAGTTAGGATATGAAGTAAAAAGTGTAAAAAAAAGAGATGGCGTTTTTTGTATTAATAATGAGTTTTTTGCTAAGTCATTAGTACTTGCAACAGGTGGGTATAGTTATCCTAATTTAGGTTCTGATGGTTCAGGATATGAAATTTCTAAAAAATTAGGTCATAAGATAACAGAACTTACACCAATTTTAGTGCAACTTAAAACAGAAAAAGAATATATAAAGGGGTTAGAAGGCATAAAGGTAGATTGTATAGTTAGTGCAGTGTATAAAGGTGAGATTGTAAGGCAAGAAAAAGGTGAATTGCTATTCACAACTTATGGTATATCAGGGCCTACTATTTTTAATTTAACATATCTTTTACCGAAGTATAAGTTTAAGATGGAATATGTAGTAGACTTTGTCCCAGAAATATCAAAAAAAGACCTATTACCTTACTTATACAAAAGAAAAAATATGTTAAAAGACTTAGAAACAACTGAATTTTTAAATGGATTTTTGCCTAAAAAATTAGGTATGTTCTTATTAAAAAAATCTGGACTTGAAAAATTAAATATCTTAATAAGGGATATAGAGTATGAGAGTATAGAAAGATTAGCTACACTTTTAAAAGGGTATAGTATAAAAGCAAATGATACTATGGGATTTAATAATGCTCAAGTTACAGCAGGTGGAGTAGATACAAATGATGTAGATACAACATTAGAGTCTAAAAAAGTAGAAAATCTTTACTTTACTGGTGAAATTCTTGATATTTATGGAGAATGCGGAGGGTATAATCTGCAATTTGCCTTTGCAACAGGTCTATTAGTAGGAGATAGTATATGATAAGATTAACAGGATTAAAATTAAGCGTAGATCATGAAAAAAGTGATATATATACAGCAATATACGATAAATTGGGAGAAAAAGTTAAAATAAAGGAATTTAAGATTTCAAATAAGGCAATAGATGCAAGAAAAAAGCCTAATATATATATAGTATATTCAGTAGATATTGAAGTTGATAACGAAGATAAATATGTAGATGGTAATACAATTAAAAAGTTAGTAAATGAAAAGTACGTTATACCAAACTTAAGTGAGTATAAGGGTTTAAGACCTGTAATAGTAGGTAGTGGACCAGGAGGAATATTTGCAGGGTTAATTCTAGCAAAAGCAGGACTTAATCCCATAATCTTAGAACGTGGTAAGGCAGTAGATGATAGAATAACTGATGTGTATAATTTTTTTAATACAGGTAAGTTAGATGTTACATCTAACGTACAATTTGGTGAAGGTGGTGCTGGAACATTTTCTGATGGTAAGTTAACTACTAATAGCCATAATAGTAGAATAAGAATAGTTATAGACGAATTAATTAATGCTGGAGCAGATGAGAATATATCATACATTGCAAAACCACATATTGGAACAGATGTACTTGTAAATGTAGTGAAAAAAGTTAGAGAAAAGATAGAAAAATTAGGTGGAGAGTATAGATTTTTAAATCAGTTAGTAGATATTAAGTATACTAATGATAGACTTAAGGCTTTAGTTGTAAAAAAAGCTGATGGAAGCACCTATGAAATAGAGACAGATTATTGTATTTTAGCAATAGGGCATAGTGCAAGAGATACAATATATATGCTAAAAAATCGTGGAGTTTACTTAACAAAGAAATCTTTTGCTGTAGGATTTAGAATAGAACATAAGCAAGGGTATATAAACGAATGTCAATATGGTAAAAACTATTCCAAAAAATTACCACCAGCTGAGTACAAGATAAATGTTAGAACAAAAACAGGTAGAGGTGTATACACCTTTTGTATGTGCCCAGGTGGTGTAGTTGTACCAGCTTCTAGTGAACAAGGTTATCTTGCAATAAATGGTATGAGTTACAATAAAAGAAATTTAGAAAATGCAAATTCCGCAGTTTTAGTTAATGTAGAACCTAGTGATTTACCAGAAGATGTTATGAGTGGTATAGAGTTTCAAAGAGAAATAGAACATAAGGCATTCTTACTAGGTGGTTCTAATTACAAAGCACCTGTACAACTAGCTAAAGACTATATCGCAGGAGTTAAGACAACTAAATTATTAGATGTTAAGCCAAGCTATAGTATAGGGTATACACTAGCAGATTTAAATGAAATATTACCAAAATACTTAAATGATGCACTAAAAGAAGGACTTGTTGGACTTAATAGAAAATTAAAAGATTTTTCTAATAAGTCTAGTGTATTAACAGGTGTAGAAAGTAGAAGTTCATCCCCAGTTAGAATTAATAGGGATAAAGATACAATGTATTGTAATGTTTTAGGCTTAATACCTTGTGGTGAGGGTGCAGGTTATGCAGGTGGTATAATGACAGCTGCTGTTGATGGAATTAAATGCAGTGAAAAAATATTGGAGGAAATACAAAATGATATATGATGAATGGCTAAATAGCCCATATATAGACGAAGAAGATAAGAAGATAATGAGAAAAATGAATAAAGATGAGATTGATGAAAACTTTTGCAAGTATATTAGCTTTGGTACAGGAGGTATAAGGGCTAAGATGGGGCTAGGGTCTAATAAATTAAATAAGTATATTATTCGCCTTGCAACACAAGGTCTAGCAAACTATATCAAAAAAGAATATACAGGAGAACTTAGTGTAGTAATTGCAAGAGATTGTAGAATTAATTCAGAACTATTTCAAAATGAGGCAGCAAAAGTCCTATCTTCCAATGGAATAAAGGTATATATTTACGATGGAGTTAGAAGTACACCTGAAATGACATATGCTATACGTAAATTAAAAACAAATGCAGGTATAGCAATAACTGCTAGCCATAATACTAAGGAGTATAATGGGTACAAGGTATATTTACAAGATGGTGGGCAAGTTGTACCTCCATATGTTGATGGGATAATAGAGGAAATAAAGAAAGTTGGTCTAGAAGACGTTAAACTAGATGAAGTTAAAGAGAATATTTTTGTACTAGATAAAACAATAGACGATTGCTTTATAACCGATATAAAAAAACTTAGTATAAAGCAAGGTAATGTAAATATTGTATATACACCACTACATGGTACAGCAGGTATACCTGTAACAAAAATATTAAAAGAAATGGGATATACAGTTAAAATAGTTGATACACAATTTAAACCAGATGGGAACTTTCCTACTGTAAAAAGTCCAAATCCAGAGTATAAGGAAGCGTTTGATGAAGCTTTAAAATATGTAGATAAAGATAGTGATATATTAATAGGTAATGATCCAGATTCAGACAGAATAGGAGTTGTAGTACCTAATAAAGGTAAATTTGTATATTTAACTGGAAATGAAATAGGAATGTTGGTCCTAGACTATATCCTAAAAACAAGAGATACATCAAAAAGAAATGTTGTTGCTACTACAATAGTATCTACACCTATGGTTGATAATGTTAAAGGTATACGGGTTAAAAAGACTTTGACAGGATTTAAGTATATAGGTGAGATAATAAAGAAGAGTGAAGAGGACTACTTATTTGGTTTTGAAGAAAGCTTTGGATTCCTTTATGGAACAACAACAAGGGATAAAGATGGAGTTAGTGCTACTATGATGGTTGCTGAAATGGCAGCATATTACAAGAATAATGGAAGTAATCTAATAGAACAATTAGAAAGTATACGTAATAAATACGGGGATTATAGGGAAGAAAGAATAAATCTAACTATTGATGGTGAAAAGGGTAAGGAAAAAATTAAAAAGATTATGGAAGAATTTAGAAAGTTAGATATTAAGAAGATAGACTACTTAAATGATGATACTAACTTACCAAAATCTAATGTATTACAATTTGACTATCCTGATAAAACAAGAATTCTAATTAGACCTTCAGGAACAGAACCTAAATTAAAGGTATATATTTATGCTATAGGTGAAGAAAAAGCAAAAGAATACAAGGAAGAAATTAAGAAAATAATTTGTCGAGTATAGTCTACAAAAATATTAAAATACAGAAAAATCCATAGTATAATCTACATGAGGTGATGCTATGGATTTTGTTGAAAGAAAAGAATATATTGATAAAATAAAGCCCTTTACTAAAAGATAAAAAAGATGTTGTAGGCACAAATGAAAAAAATATTGAAAGAATATTATCAAGTCTCATATTTATTAGAAACAGAAGAAACTAGAAATAGAGAATTTGGTGGATACCAAAAAGTTAATGATAATTATCCAAAATGGGATTATACAGTTTTTGTGTGAAAGAAGCATAAATTGACAAGTAAAAATATTAATGATATCATAAAACATATATGAAAAAAGGAGAACCTAATTTAATGGATAGAAAAGTTAAAGTAAGAATAGCTCCCTCACCAACAGGAGATCCACATGTAGGTACAGCGTATATTGGATTATTCAATTACGCATTTGCAAAACACAACGGAGGTAAATTCATACTCCGTATAGAAGACACAGATAGAACAAGATATTCAGAAACATCTGAACAACAAATATTTGATGCAATGAAATGGTTAGGTCTAAATTATGAGGAAGGTCCAGATGTAGGAGGGCCTTGTGGTCCATATAGACAATCTGAAAGAATGGGAATGTATGCTAAATATGCTGAACAATTAGTTGAAAAAGGAGAAGCATATTACTGTTTTTGTACTCAAGAAAGATTAAAAGCTTTAAGAGAAAGACAAGAAGCAATGCATCAAGCACCAGGGTATGATGGACATTGTAGAAAATTAACAAAAGAAGAAGTAGAAGACTTAAAAAAGAAAAATACACCGTATACAATAAGATTAAAGATGCCATATGATGGTCAAACAATAGTAAAAGATAAATTAAGAGGAGATATTGCATTTGATAATAGTGGTATTGATGATCAAGTACTATTAAAATCAGATGGATTCCCTACATATCACTTAGCAAATATTGTAGATGATCACTTGATGGGAATAACTGATGTAATACGTGCAGAAGAATGGATAGCTTCAACACCTAAGCACGTACAATTGTATAAAGCATTTGGATGGCAAGAACCTAATTGGTATCATATGCCTCTTCTTAGAAATGCAGATAAAACTAAGATCTCAAAGAGAAAAAATCCAGTGTCATTAAATTACTATAGACAAGAAGGATATTTAAAAGAAGGAATGTTAAACTTCTTAGCATTAATGGGATGGAGCATGGAAGGTGAAAAGGAAATCTTCACTCTAGATGAAATGGTTAAAGAGTTTACATTTGATAGAATCTCATTAGGGGGTCCAGTATTTGATTTAGTTAAATTAGCTTGGGTTAATAACCAACATATGAGACTAAAACCAGTTAAAGAATTAGCAGAATTAGCTCGTCCTTTCTATGAAGAACTATACGATCTATCAACAATATCTAATGAAAAATATGAAAGAATAGTTGAAATAATACGTGAAGGTTCACATACACTAAAAGAACTAGCACAAAACAGTGATATATACTTTGAAGATAAATATACTTTACCTGAAATAAAGGAAGGTATGAACAAAAAAGAAAGAAAATCAGTTACTAGAATATTAGATGCATTAAATAGTGAAGTAGGTAAAAAAGCTATAGAACTATTTAAACAAAAATTAGAAAAACATGATGAAGAAATTAGTGAAGAAGAAGCTAAGAATATATTACAAGAATTACAAGATGAACTAAATGAAGGTCCATCAGCAGTGTTAATGCCACTTCGTGCTGTATTAACAGGTAAGTCAAGAGGAGCAGACTTATACACAGTAATTGCAGTAATAGGTAAGAAGAGATGTTTAGATAGAATAAATCAATTTTAAGAAAATGCCTTAGGGCATTTTTTTTTATGGTAAGAAAAAACGAAGAAAATGAAGAAAAAACGAAGAAGTTACGTTAAGAAGTTGAATAAAATGGAATAAAGCTAGTAAATATTAGGTATAGAACAGAAACGAAGAAAATGAAGAAAAAACGAAGAAGTTAGGTTAAGAAGTTGGATAAAATGAAATAAAGCTAGTAAATATGAGGTATAGAACAAAAACGAAGAAAATGAAGAAAAAACGAAGAAGTTGTGTTAAGAAGTTGTATAAAATGGAACAAAGCTAGTAAATATGAGGTATAGAACAAAAACGAAGAAAATGAAGAAAAAACGAAGAAGTTGTGTTAAAAAGTTGGATAAAATGAAGTAAAGCTAGTAAATATTAAGCATAGAACAAAAACGAAGAAAATGAAGAAAAAACGAAGAAGTTATGTTAAGAAGTTGGATAAAATGAAGTAAAGCCAGTAAATATGAGGTATAGAGCAGAAACGAAGAAAATGAAGAAAAAACGAAGAAGTTGTGTTAAGAAGTTGTATAAAATGGAACAAAGCTAGTAAATATGAGGTATAGAACAAAAACGAAGAAAAAACGAAGAAGTTAGGTTAAGAAGTTGTATAAAATGAAGTAAATCTAGTAAATATGAGGTATAGAACAAAAACAAAGAAAATTAAGAGAAAACGAAGAAGTTAGGTTAAGAAGTTAAATGAAATGAAGTAAACTCAGTAAATACTAGTGTTATAAGTGGTGTTAAGAAAAGTATGATAAGTGTTAAGAAAACGAATGAGATAGGATGGCAATAGCTATATACCTAGTAAATACTAGTGTTGTAAGGGGTGTTAAGAAAACTAAGAAAATAGTAGATAAAAGGAATTTTAATATGATATAATATAAAAAAATGAGGATAGGTGTAGTCTTATGTGTGAAAAAATAAATATAAAATCAATTTCATATTATGTTAATTCTAAGGAAGGTCAATATTTTGAAAGGAAAAGTGCTAAAATAAGACCAATTGATATTTTAAGACATTTAGTAGCATTTTCTAATGCTGAAGGTGGTGAATTAGTTATTGGAATAGAGGATGATGGAGAAATAACAGGATTCAAATCTGATGGTAGTCATAATATTGAAGAATATATTAATATATCAATTACTGAATTAAAAGAAACACCTATTTTACCTATGTTTGATAGAGTTGAGGTTAAAAATTCTAAGGGACAAGATGATGAGATTTTAATCATAAATGTACCAATTTCTAATAATAGAGTTATTAAATGTAATGATAATAATGTTTATTTAAGACAATTTGATAAAACAGTAAAATTGAATTCTGAACAAATAATACAGCTACAATACGATAGAGGTCAAAGATATTTTGAAGATGAAATAGTAGAAGATGCAACTTTAGAAGATTTGGATGAGGGCTTAATAAAAAAGTATAAGCAGAAAATGGAAGTAGAGAATATATCTACATACGATTTGTTAAAAGCTAGAAATTTAATGAAAAATGGCAAATTAACTAATGCTTGTATCCTGCTTTTTGGTAATGATCCTACAAGATTTTTACCACAAGCCAAGTTAAAGGTAGTGAAGTATAATGGAGTTAAGGCCTTATTTGGTAAAAGTATAAATATAATAAAGGAAAAAACATTTTATGGTTCAATATTGGATACTATAGAAAAATCTAAAGAGTTTGTAGGTACATTATTAAGAGATTTTCAGTATCTAGATGATGATGGAATGTTTAAGACTGTACCAGAGTATCCAGAATTTGCTTGGATTGAAGGTATAGTTAATTCACTAGTTCATAGAAATTACTCTATAAGAGGCGATTACATTAAAGTCATCATATTTGAAGATAGATTAGAAATAATGAGTCCAGGATTACTACCTAATATAGTAACAGTAGAAAATATATTAAATCAAAGATATTCAAGAAATCCTAAGATAGCTAGGATATTAACAGAATTTGGGTATGTTAAGGAAATGAATGAAGGTGTAAGAAGAATATATAGTGAGATGTATGATATGTTTTTAAATAAACCTAAATATAGCGAAATAGGATATAACGTAATATTAACTTTAGAAAATAATATTGCAAATAGGCAATCAGGTGTAATGAAAAATAATTTTAGTAGTTTAACAGAAGACGAAAAAAGAATTTTACAATATATGTTCAATACAGGGGCTCATGTAAATACTAAAATATCTACAGGAATAATAGATAAAAGTACTTCATATTGTTATAAACTTTTAAAGAAATTAGAAGATAAAAAAATACTTTTATGGCATGGGTCATCAACTAGAGATAAGACGCAATACTATACACTAAATTTATAGCTAGATTCACTAGCTATTTTCTTTTACCTTGTTTTTTTATACTAAAAAATGGTATAATTCCCTATAAAGAATAAGAAGGAGATTGATTATGGAGTTAAGAATATTGTTAAAAGATATAGATAAATATTTAGATAAGGAAGTTACATTATCAGGATGGATAAAGAAGAATCGTGATCAAAAGAACTTTGGATTTATTGAATTTAATGACGGGACTTCATTTAAAGGAATACAAGTAGTTTATGATGAAAACATAAGTAATTTTGATGAAATAGCTAAATTAAACATTTACTCATCAATAAAAGTTACTGGTAAGGTTGTTAAATCTATAGGTAAAGGTCAAGCTTATGAAATATCAGCAAGTAATATTAGTGTATATAATGCATGTGATGAAAATTATCCATTGCAAAATAAGAGACATAGTGTTGAGTTTTTACGTACTATAGCTCATCTACGTCCAAGAACAAACACATTTAACGCAGTATTCAAAGTAAGATCATTACTTTCATATGCAATCCATAAATTTTTCCAAGAAAGAGGCTTTGTATATGTCCAAACACCTCTAATAACAGGTACAGATGCTGAAGGTGCTGGAGAAATGTTCCAAGTTACAACATTAGATTTAGAAAATTTAAAAAAATTAGATTACAAAGATGATTTCTTTGGTAAGCCCGCATACTTAACAGTTACAGGTCAATTACATGTTGAAGCATTTGCTAGTGCATTCAAAAATACATATACATTTGGTCCAACATTTAGAGCTGAAGAATCAAATACTAAAAAACATGCTGCAGAATTCTGGATGGTAGAACCTGAAATAGCATTTGCAGATTTAAATGTTTTACTAGAAGTAATTGAAGATATGATGAAGTATATAATAGGGTATGTTTTGGAAAATGCAAAAGATGAAATGGAATTTTTCAATACCTTTGTTCATAAAGGACTATTAGATAGATTAAATAATATACTAGAAAATGGTTTTGCAAGAGTTACATACACAGAAGCTATAGAAAAATTAATAGCTTCAAAACATACATTTGAAGAAAAAGTAGTTTGGGGTATGGATTTAGGGACAGAACATGAAAGATACCTTGCAGAACAAATATTTAAACGTCCAGTATTTGTAACAGATTATCCTAAAGACATTAAGGCATTTTATATGAAATTAAATGAAGATGCTAAAACAGTAAGAGCAGTTGATCTTCTAGCACCAGGTATAGGTGAAATAGTAGGTGGAAGCCAAAGAGAAGAAGATTATGATAAATTAGTTAAAATAATGAAAGAAAAAGGCTTAAACATAGATAATTATGAATGGTATTTAGACTTAAGAAAATATGGTTCTGTTCCACATTCTGGATTTGGATTAGGATTTGAAAGAATGTTAATGTATGTTACAGGAGTAGAAAATATTAGAGATGTATTACCATTCCCAAGAACAAACAAATCTCTTGAATATTAGGAGGGAATATGAAAAGATTATTAGTTGTAATATATATTTCAATTGCAACACTAGTTTTTGCTGATATTATTGGTGATTTACAAAATATAGATAAAGATGTACAAAACAAAAAATATGATAGTGCAATAAATAAAGGGAAAGAAGCACTAAAAAAGGTAACTTCAGAAGATGATAGACGTGCTATTGAGTCAGTATTAAATGATGTACAGAAAAAAATTAAAGATGCAGCAACTAATGTGATTAATAATCTTGGTGAAAGTATTGATACAGAAAACAATGATGAATTATCAGCAACAGATACAGGTACTCTACCTAGTTTACCAAGTGAAAAAACATTTGATAGTGCAACTTTTGCAAGATACAAAAAGTATGAAAATCAAGTAGTTGCAACAGGTAATTCAGAAGCAATACACTCATTAGCAATGATGTATGTTAGAGAAGGTCTTTATGAAAGTGCCATGAATTTGGCATTACGTGATAAGTCAAGAAGTACAAGAAATGTATATTTAGCAGCAACAGCAGCAAGAATGATAGGAAGATTTGATAAATCAATACAATTGTACAATGAATTATTAAAAAGAGATTCTGGTCACCCTAAGACATATTTAGGTTTAGCGATGGCATACAAGGGTAAGGGTAATTACAAACAAGCCCTATCTTACTTAAGAACATATCAAAGTCATGATAATTCAAGAAGAATACAACAAGACATCAATGTTTTAAGCTCACATTAAGGAGAGTTATGAAATGGATTGATTTACTTAATACAAACATTAGAAATTGTGATATACGTAGACTTATGAAAAAATACAGTAGTATGGACCTACTATTATCCAACTTTTCTAAATTAAGTGATGATATGAAAAGAGAGATAGAAAATTGTAAAAGTTATACTATAGACGAAGATGTTAGAGTAATCTCGTATTTTGATGATGAATATCCTGAATATTTGAGGAATTTAAAGGATTTTCCAACATTTTTGTTTCTTAAAGGTAAAAGACTTGATGAGAGTCTTAAAGTAGCTGTAGTGGGCACAAGAAAAAATACAAAACTAGGGGAACTTACTTGTAAGAAGATAATAAAGGGGTTATCTGATTATGATATAACAATAGTTAGTGGTATGGCAAGAGGTATAGATTCTATAGCACATAAAAGTGCAATAGAATATGGTATGAATACCATAGCAATATTGCCAACGGATATATTTAGTTGTTATCCAATTGAAAATATGAAATTAAAAGAATATATATCTTGTAATGGTACTGTTGTATCAGAATTTAAACCTAACACTAAATTAACAAAAGCCAATTTTGTTATTAGAAATCGGTTGATAGCAGGTTTATCTAGACTTGTGTATATACCAGAGTCATATATTAGTGGAGGTTCATTAATAACTGCAAAATTTGCTAATATGTACAACAAAGAAATATATACTAGCCCAGCTGATATATTTAACAAGTCGTTTGAAGGTTGTAATGAATTAATAGCTAAAAATATTGCAAAACTTGTTAGGAGTTCTGATGACATAGCTTATGAGTATGGTTGGAGGAAAAAAAGTGAAAAAATATCTAGTAATAGTTGAATCACCGTCTAAAGCGAAAACTATTGAAAAAATATTAGGTAAAAATTATGAAGTAAAAGCTTCATACGGTCATGTAATAGACTTACCAACAACAACATTAGGTATAGATATTGAAAATGGATTTATACCGAAGTATAAGACAATAAAGGGAAAAGGTGAGATATTAAAAGACTTGAAATCTAGATCTAAGAATGCAGACATTGTATATCTTGCGTCCGACTTAGATAGAGAAGGAGAAGCTATAGCGTGGCACATATCTAATTATATAAAATTCCCAGAAAAGACTAAGAGAATAGTATTTAATGAAATAACAGCAACAGCCGTTAAGCACGCTATAAAATCACCTAGAGAAATAGATTTAAACTTAGTTGATGCTCAACAAACACGTCGGTTATTAGACAGAATAGTGGGATACAAGATAAGCCCCCTATTATGGAAGACAGTAAATAGAAATGCAAGTGCAGGGAGGGTACAATCTGTTGCACTTAAGATAATTTGTGATTTAGAAGATGAAATTAAAAATTTTGTTCCTAAGAATTATAGGGAATTTAGTGTCTTATTAAAAAATGGTGTAGAATTAAAATTATCAAAAATAGATGGTAAAAAAGTAGATAAAGTTTTTGATGAAGACTTTAAATTAGAACTTGATAAGTATTTAATTGCTAATAAGGTGGAAATTAAAAAGAAAACACAAAGACCTCCATTAGTATTTAAAACTAGTACGTTGCAACAATTGGCAGCGTCATATTTAGGTTTTTCAGCATCTAAAACTATGAGAATAGCTCAACAGCTATATGAAGGATTAGATATAGCGGGGCAAACAAAAGGTTTAATAACATACATGAGAACAGATTCTACAAGAATTTCTAAAGAAGCACAAGAAAAAGCAAAAGAATATATTGTTAAAAATTTAGGACAAGAGTATGTTGGTAAATACATATCAAAGAATAAGAGTGATGCACAAGATGCCCACGAAGGTATTAGACCATCATATATAGAGCTTGAACCAGATAAAATAAGTGGATACTTATCAAAAGATCAAAACAAGCTATATAGCCTAATATTTAGACGATTTATTACATCACAAATCGCTGCAGTTAAATATGATCAAATGCAAATAACATCTATAAAAGATAATTTAGAATTTACAGGGACAGCAAATAAGATAACATTTGATGGGTACTATAAATATCAAAAATCAGAAGAAGATATCTTAACAGAAGACTTACCAGACATACATGAAAATGACAAATTAGAAATAGAAAAAGTTAATACAAAAGAAGGTGTAACTAAGCCACCT
This sequence comes from Sneathia vaginalis, assembly GCF_000973085.1. Taxonomy (NCBI): domain Bacteria; kingdom Fusobacteriati; phylum Fusobacteriota; class Fusobacteriia; order Fusobacteriales; family Leptotrichiaceae; genus Sneathia; species Sneathia vaginalis. The sequence goes on along the minus strand of NZ_CP011280.1, from coordinate 1,071,269 downwards.
GCAAGATTTACAGAAGCTAGTATAATAAAGAAACTTGAATCTGAAGGTATAGGTAGACCATCTACATATGCTAGTATAATAGACACATTAATTACAAGAGAGTATGTAGTAATAGAAGAAAAAAAATTAATACCAACTGTTCAAGGTTATAGCGTTAAAGAAGAATTAGAAGAACATTTTAAAAACATCATGGATATTAAGTTTACAGCTAATATGGAAAGTGAGTTAGATGAAATAGCAGAAGGTCATAAAGAATGGCACGATATTTTATCTAGATACTACAATACTATAAACCAAGATGTAATAAAATATGAAGAAGATATAAATAAGATGCAAAGTCTTAAAGTAGTTAGTGATGTAATGGACAGTAAGGGCCTTCCTATGATACTTAAAACAGGTATATATGGTAAATACTTAATAAGTGAAACTAATGAAGAAGAAAAAATTTCTCTAAAGGGAATAGATGTTCCTAAAGAAGAAATAAAAAGTGGTAAGGTAGCAGTTAAGGATAAAGTAGAAAAGATATTAAAAGAAAAACAAGGTAAACTTACAGACTACACAGAACAAGGTGTTAAATTCTATTTAAAAATAGGAAGATTCGGACCTTATCTTGAAAGTGAAAACTTTAGTGAAGATAACAAAAGAATTACACTTACACCCCTTATTAGAGCAAAGCTAAAAAAGGGTGAAATAAAAGAAAATGAAGGTGTATTAGAACTTAACGAATACATCTTAAAAGAAAAAGAAGAAAATGAAAAGTTAATAAAACAAGCAGGTAAATGTGAAAAATGTGGAAAACCATTTACAATAAAGAAAGGAAGATTTGGAAAGTTTCTAGCTTGTAGTGGATATCCAGATTGTAAAAACATTAAAAACTTAAAAAAGAAGAGTAAATAATGAGAAAACAGTTAGATGCATACCTTTATTATAACGAGGTAATACTAGGTAAAAGCTATAATACCATAAGATCATATAGAAATGATATAACGCAACTAATAGAATACTTAGAAGAAAATGAGGGGATAAAGGACTTTAGTAAGGTTGAGATAATAACGCTTAGGTCCTTTATAGCTTACCTTAGTGTAGAAAAAAAGTCTTCTAAAAGAAGTATTAATAGAAAAGTTTCAGCAGTTAGAAGTTTTTTTGATTACTTGGTAAGAAACAATGTAATAGAAGAAAATAAGGCAATATATGTAAGTACACCTAAGTTTGAGAATAAATTGCCTAATTTTTTATTGAAAGATGATATAGCAAAGCTAAGAGAGTGTATAGATACAAATAACATACTAGGTCTTCGTGATAGAACAATTTTAGAGGTACTTTATTCAAGTGGACTAAGATCTATGGAATTATTAGAATTATCTGAAAGTATGATAGATATTGATAAAAGAGAATTGCGTGTAATTGGTAAGGGTGATAAGGAAAGAATAACTTTTTTTAGCAATACAGCAAAAAAATATTTGAAAGAATATATAGAAGCTAAAAAGCAAAAATATATATATGATAAAGATATAGTTTTTTGTAATTCTAAAGGTGGAAGACTTACAACAAGATCACTAAGAAGAATAATAGAGTTCTATGCTAAGAAAAGTGGTATAGATAAGGAAATTACACCCCATGTATTTAGACATACATTTGCAACAGAACTATTAAATAGTGGTGTAGATATACGTTATGTTCAAGAACTATTAGGACATTCAACTATTGCAACCACTCAATTCTATACTCATATAAGCAAAAATAAGTTAAGAGAGATGTATTTAAAAACAAGGCCATTTTCAAAAGGAGAAGAAGTAGATGAGTGATAAACAATGTAAAGGTTGTGGAGAAAAATTACAAAGTGAAGATAAAAATTTAAAAGGATATGTACCCTTTGAAAAGCTTCTATTACAAGATAATTTAATATGTCAAAATTGTTTTAGATTAAAAAATTATGGTAAGATACCTGAAGAAACAATGAGTAAAAAAGAGTATAAAGATGTAGCTATAGCAAGCATAAAAGAAGCAGATATAGTGCTTGGTATATTTGATGCTGTTGATATTGAATCTTCTATGGTAACTGAAATTTTAGACTTATTAGATGAAAAAGAATCAATAGTAGTATTAAACAAGATAGACTTACTAGAAAAAAATTACACTATGCCAGAAATATCTTCATGGTTTAGAAAAAAGATAATAGAAAACAATATATTTCCTCAAAGTTTTTGCTTTGTTTCATCTAAAACAAATGAGGGTATAAATGGGATATTACATAAAATAAAGGACATATGTGGTAAAAAACAAGTTAAAGTTTGTGTACTAGGTGTCTCAAATGTAGGTAAGTCAAGTTTACTTAATAGATTAATAGGGTCTAATAAGTTAACTACATCAAAATATTCTGGAACTACAAAAAGAAGTATAAAGACTACTGTAAAATACAAGGATATAAAGATAACATTCATAGATACACCTGGTATAGTTCCAGAAGGTAGAATGAATGAGATGCTTCCTAAGGATAAAGCAGTACTACTTTTAAATAGTAAATCTGTTCAGAAAAATAAGGTGAGATTAAATGAAGGACAGTACTTAACATTTTCTAATTTAATATATATTATGGTAGAGAATAAATGTGAATTAGACTGTTATGCTTCTAAAAATATACAATTTCATGTGACAAATAAGCAAAAGGTAGATGAGCTTATGACCAATGGTTTCTTTACGTTGTTAAGTAAAGAAGAAACTGATGAGTACTATAACCACAAATTTGTAATAGATAAAATATCACTAACAAGAGATGATGCACTAGATATATTAGGTCTAGGGTATGTTGAAGCTAATAGTAGTGTAACTTTAAGTATAAAGCACCCAGAAGAAGTTAAGGTAATTGTTAGAGAGAAAATAAAGTACGCAAATAAAAGGCAAGATGAAATGTTATGATAAAAAAAATAATATTCATATTAATCATATTAGGTATAATATACAATATATCTATAAACACAATAGAAAAGGAATTTAATAAAATTGAAATTAGCAGTATTAGGTAGTGGAAGTAAAGGTAATTGTAGCTATATTGAAATAGGTGGCAAGAAAATTTTAGTTGATGTAGGGTATAGCGTAAAAAAAATACGTGAAAAGCTTTTGACTATAGACCAAAATTTAGAGGATATAGATGCTATCTTTATCACCCATGATCATGGTGATCATATGAAGTCTGTTAGTACTCTATCAAGAAGACAAAATATTCCTATATACATTCATAAAGAGTCACTAAGACAAATACAAAGAAAATTAGGTAATGTTAATACTGATAATATAGTAGTACTAGAAGATAGAAAAGTTTTTTTAGATAATGTATTAGTTGAAAATTTTGATGTTATGCATGATTCAAAACATAATTTGGGCTATACATTTAATTATCAAAATGAAAAACTATCATATGTTACAGATATAGGGAAGATTACAAATATTGTAAGACAAAATTGTATGGATAGTGACTATATTGCATTTGAAAGCAACTATGATTTAGGAATGCTTTTAAATGGTAGGTATTCATGGGATTTAAAAAATAGAGTAAAAAGTAATGTTGGTCATATTTCAAATGATGAAGCATCAACTTTTTTAGAAAATATATCAAATAACAGATTAAAGGAAATTTTTTTGCTACATCTTAGCGAAGAGAATAATACACCGAATATAGCGTATAAGACACTTGAAGAAAAAATTGATAAAAGAATTAAAATTAATATAACAGGGCAAGTAGCGACTAAGCTATTTGATTTTAAAAAGTAGGTATTATGTGGGAAGAATTAGAAACAGGAATAAAAATATATGCTAAAAATACTCCATACTTTGGAGAGGGTAATAAGGATGCAGATATATTGGTAGTATTTGACCATCCTTTTGAAAAGCAACTTGTTGGAAGTGAGAACTTTAAGGTTTTAAGTAATATATTTAATTTTGTGAAAATAGACTTAAACAATTGCTATTTTACATACTTAGTTAAGTATGAACCACTAAATTTGGTGGAAGAAAGTGAAAGAAAAGAGAGCATGATATATCTATTACAAGAAATATACTTAGTTAAACCTAAATATATAGTATGTATAGGGGAAGAAGTCTTTAACTACTTATACAAATACTATACAAATACAAAAAATGAAAAGTTAGTAATAGATATTTCAAAGTGTGTAGGGAATGTATATGATTTTTACGGAATAGGTTTAATCCCTATATACGATATGTTTAAAGTTAAAAGTTTGACATATAACGAAAAGAAGAAAATGGCAGATATATTAAGAGGAGTAAATAAATGATAGCAATAGGAATAGTAGGATTACCTAATGTAGGTAAATCAACATTATTTAATGCAATAACAAAAACACAAAACGCACTGGCAGCAAATTATCCGTTTGCAACTATAGAACCAAATGTAGGTACAGTAGCAGTTCCAGATGAAAGAATACAAAAATTAGTAGATTTAATTAATCCTAAATCAGTTGTTAATGCGACAGTAGAATTTGTTGATATAGCAGGGTTAGTAAAAGGAGCATCTAAGGGTGAAGGACTTGGAAATCAATTTTTAAGTAATATACGTAATACTCAAGCAATATGTCAAGTTGTTAGATGTTTTGAAAATAATGATATAATACATGTGGAAGGTAGTATAGACCCTATAAGAGACATAGAAATTATTAACTATGAATTAATATTCTCAGACCTTGAAACAGTTGAAAGAAATCTAACTAAGAATCAAAAGATGTTAAGAGGTGGGAATAAAGATATTAAATTTTTAGTAGACACACTAATTAAGTGTAAAGAACACCTAGAAAAAGGGAAGTTACTAAAAAGTTTAGATTTAGATGAAGATGAATTAGAATTAATTAAACAATATCAATTTTTAACAATAAAGCAAATGATGTATGCTCTAAATGTTTCAGAAGATGACTTAGCAGATCCTGATAAGAATAAGTATGTAAAAATAGTTAAAGAGTATGCAAAGGAAAATATGAGTGAAGCAGTAGTATTTTCTGCAAAAGTTGAGTCAGAATTAATTGAAATTGAAGATGAAGAATTAAGAAAAGAATTTATAGAATCATTAGGAATAAAAGAACCTAGTTTAAATAGACTAATTTCTAAGGGTTATGAACTACTTGGATTAATTACATTCTTTACAGCAGGAGAAAAAGAAGTACGTGCATGGACTATAAAGCAAGGAACAAATGCACAAAATGCAGCAGGTGAAATACACACAGATATACAAAGAGGATTTATTAGAGCAGAAGTAGTAGACTTTGATAAATTTATTGAATATTCAGGATGGAATGGTGCTAAGACAAATGCAGCAATGAGATTAGAAGGTAAAGAATATATAGTTAAAGATGGAGATGTAATGTTCTTTAGATTTAATGTATAAGGAGATATTCATGAAAGAGGTATGTAGTCTATTATCTTTAGATAATTTATTAAAATATGTAAAGTTACATTTTTTTAATGTCATATTAGCAATATTACTAGTAATATTTTTTAATCAAATAGCTAGTATATTTCATAAAATATTATGTAAGGTAAATAGCAAGATTTTAAAAGAAAAAGCTGTTAGAACATTTTTTAATTCACTTAGTAATATAGTAATAAAGTTAGTGCTATTAACAATAATACTACAGTTAGTGGGTATAAATTTAAGTAGTATCTTTGCCTTAGTAGGTGCATTAGGACTAGTTTTAGGGTTTGCATTTAAGGAAACAATAAGTAATATTTGTGGTGGAGTTATTTTACTAACATTTAAGCCATTTAAAGTTGGAGATTTAATAAGTTATAATTCAAATATAGGGACAATTAAAAAAATTGAAATATTCTATACAACTATTTTAACTCTACAAAATGAGTATTTGATAATACCTAATGGGAATTTGATAAATAATGAAATAAAGAATATTGATATTAATAATATACGAAGATTAGACTTAAAAGTTGGTGTTTCATACGAAAGTGATATACAAAAAGTAAAAAATCTGATATTATCTATAATTAATAGGGAAAAAGAAAAATTATTTGATTATACTATAAGTGAGCCTATAATAGGGGTAGTAGATTTAAATTCTTCATCAATAGACTTTGATATTAAAGTATATGTAAAAAAAGGTAAATACCAAGAAGCCCGATACTATATTTTAGAAAATATAAAGAAAGTTTTTGATGAAAATAATATTGAAATACCATATAATAAATTAGATGTATATATGAAGTAAGGAAGGATTTTTTATGGAAATTAAAAGATTCATAAGTACGGTGCTAGATGAAAACATCTACTTATTATCAAAAAAACAAGATTGCTTATTAATAGATCCTGGAGGGGATAATATTAGTGAAGTTGTTAGTTATATCAAAGAAAATAAGTTAAATCTTTTGGCTATACTTGTAACACATGGACATTTTGACCATATTTTGAGTATTAATGAGCTATTAGATAACTTTGATGTTCCTATCTACATAGGGAAAGAAGATAAGGAAAAGCTATATGACCCAAGTATTTCATTAGCTAGAATATTTAATGGTACAGAGTATGTGATAAATAAGGATGCTAAAATAGTAGAATTAAATGATAATGATGTGATATTTGATGATATTACAGTCTTACATACACCAGGTCATACATCTGGTAGTGTTTGTTACTATATTGAATCGGATAAAATAATATTTACAGGTGATACCTTATTTAAAATGGCTTATGGAAGAGTAGACTTTCCAACAGGAGATAGCTACAAGATGCGTGATAGTTTAAATAGATTATTAAAATTAGATAGTGATATCATAGTTTATCCTGGGCATGGAGATTCGACTACCATAGGTGAAGAATATCAAAATTATTATGGATCATATTAAGGATGTGTAGATATGAAAAAAATGTATGATATAGTTATTGCAATAATATTAGCTTTGGGTGCAATAATATCAGTTGCGATATTTTCTAATGCAATAGATAGAATAAACAAAAAAAGTGAGGTAGTTATAGTCAAAGGTACAGCTACTATGGAAAGACCCATAGATGAGTATAGTTTTACAATGACATTGGATACTACATCAAAAGAAATAGATAGTGTATATGAAGCAATGTACGATAAGGAAGATAAGATTTCTAATAATATACAGTATAAGTACACAAAAGATAAGGTAGACTTAACACCTATTACAAAAAAAGATGATAAGACTGTAATAGGATATGATCTAACATCTGTATATACATTTACAGCTAAAAATTTAGATGATATAAAGAAGATTAGAGAGGATGTTAATAAGTTCAGTGCACAATATCCAGACATATCATTGTCAGATATAGATGTAAAATATGGAGAAATTAATGCGAATTCTCTAATAGAAAAAGCTTCAAAAGATGCAAAGAATAAGGCATATAACCTAGCTAAAGAAAATTCTAAAGGCTTAGGTTCAATAGTTAAAATAAAGCAAGAAAGATTAGTTATAAACGATAAAAATGTTTCTGTAACTGTTACAGCAACATATGAAATAAATTAATAATTTTAGGAGGAAAATATGAAACCAGCAATGGAATTAAGACAAGGAAGCACATATAGAAAGGATGGTGTTCCATACATAATTTTAAAAGCAGAAAGACATCAATCAACATCAGGTAAAAGACAAAGAGCTGCTGAAATGAAATTTAAAATAAGAGATTTAATTAGTGGTAAGACTCAAGAAATAATAGTATTAACTACAGATATTATGGATGATATTATGCTAGATAGATATCAAATGCAATTTCTATACGCAATGGACCATGAATACAATTTTATGAATCAAGAAACTTTTGAACAAATAAGTATGCGTGAAGAAGATTTAGGAGATGCTGTAAACTATTTAGTAGAAGAAATGATAATACAAGTATTAATGTATGAAGGTACTCCAGTAGGTGTTGAATTACCTAATACAGTTATAAGAGAAATAACTTATACTGAACCAGGTTTAAAGGGAGATACTATAGGTAGAGCAACTAAACCTGCAACAATAAATACAGGTTACCAATTACAAGTTCCATTATTCTGTAAAATAGGAGATAAAATTAAAATAGATACTCGTACAGGAGAATATATAGAAAGAGCAAATTAATAATAAAAGATCTCTATGAGGTCTTTTTTAAAAAGGAGATTATGAAAAAAATATTAATAGCCTTAATATTATTCATACAATTAATATCATTTTCTAAAAATATAACTCTAGCATCATTTAATGCAGAAAGATTAGGAGAATCAAAAAAAGATTATGATGCATTTTGCAAGATAATCTCAAAATTCGATATTATAGCCCTAGAAGAGGTTATGAATAATAAAGGTTTAGAAGAGTTGAAACAAAGGCTTAATAATTATAATTATATAATGACAAAAGCTGTTGGAACTAAGAAGTACAAAGAACATTATGCAGTAATTTACAGAAAAGATAGTGTAGATATTATTAAAGATTTAGGAAGCTATATAGACAAAGATGATGACTTCATAAGAGAACCATCAGGCTTTTACATTAAATCTAATAAGTTAGATATGGTATTAATACCAGTTCATTCAGTATTTGGTAAAAATGAAAAACAAAGGGCCTATGAGGCAAGCCAATACAAAAAAGTGTATAAGTATTTTTTTAATAAAACACATCAGGATGATATAATAATACTAGGAGATTTTAATTTACCAGCTAATGATAAGGCTTTTTCTATTCTAAAGAAGGATTTTAATCTGGTAAATATATTAAATCCAATTGAAGATAAAACGACTTTATCTAAAAAAGGTTTAGCTAATTCTTATGACAACATATTCCTAAATTTAAAAAATTTAAAAGCATTTACTAAAAGATATGGTGTGTATAATTTTACAAAGTCTAATTATGAACAAGTAAGGAAATATATATCAGACCATCTTTTAATATTTATTGAGTTAAATAATGAAAGGGATTAGCATGAAAAAGATATATAAAAGAATCCTAATAATGGCACTACCCATAGCATTTGAAAATATGATATTTAGTTTAATAAATTTTGTTGATATATTTATGATAGGTAAGATAGGGACATCAGCTATTAGTGCACTAGGAATAGCAAATCAAGTATTTTTCATATTCACTTGCAGTGTTTATGGTTTACTAAGTGGGGCTAATGTACTAGCAGCACAATATTATGGAGTTAAAAACTATAAGAATCTTAGGAAAATAATGGCATTAACAATAGGACTAGGACTATTAATGTCACTTCCTTTTTTTATACTAATAAATCATAGCCCAGAAAATGTAATAACATTTTATACAAAAGATAGTATGGTTATTGAATATGCAAAACAATATTTAAAGTATTCAATATATACTTTCCCTCTATTTTCCATAGGTTTTTCATTTGCGATGCAATTAAGAGCGATTAATAAGCCAAAGTATTCGCTGTATTCTTCAATGTCAGCCCTTGTTATAAACGTAGTTTTAAATATGATACTTATACCAAGATATGGTGTACAAGGGGCAGCTATTGCGACATTAATAGCAAGAATTGTAACTACAATATACCTATACATTATCCTTATCATAAAAAGAATACCTATACTACCTAAAGTTAGAGAGTTTAAGGATATAGACATAGAATTTACAAAAAAACTTTTAGCCATATCTGTTTTAACATTTGTACATGAACTTTTATGGGTAATAGCTGATGCAATGAAAGTAATGATGTTTGGTAGTCTTGGGACGGAAGCATTTTCTGGAATACAGATAGTAATAGGGATAAATGGACTTTTATTCACACTATTCATAGGTCTATCAAATGCAAGTTCAATAATTATTGGTAATGAAATAGGTAAAAGTGATAGAGAAAAAGTGTATAGATATGCTAATGATTGTCTTAAGCTATATACCATCTTTACTATAATAGTTGTAATTGCATTGAATATATTCTCACCTATAGTATTAAGATTTATGAATTTGGATAGCAATATGTATAGTATTACTAGAAAATTAGTATATTCACAATCAATAAGCATGGTATTCTATTCATATAGTATGTTGTACTTATCTGGTATATTACGTGCAGGTGGAGATGTAATGTTCTGTATGGTAGTTGAACTATTAATAATGTGGATAGTCGGAATACCTTTAACATATATATCAATTAATGTATTTCACTTATCAGTATACTACGTGTATATAGTTGCAAGAATTGATGATTTGATAAAGCTATATCCTTGTATAAGAAGATATGTTAGTAAGGAATGGATAAAGAGAAAAATATGAGTGTAAAAGAAAAATTAATGTGTATAGGTTTTAGTGAAATAGAAGCTTTAATATATATAGAGTTATTAGAAAAACAAGGTCAAAATGGTACACAGTTATCAAAGGCTATGAATCAACCTAGAAGTACAGTGTATATGGGTCTAGAAAGCTTACTTAAAAAGAATATAATATACCTAATACCAACACAAACAGACAAGAAAAACTATAACCCCATATATCCCCAAGACTTAGTAAAAAGACTAAAAAGGGAATATAGCTATATCCTAGAAACTATAGGTCAAGACTTAGATAAAATGTACAACAAAGAAAAATATGAAAGAGTATTCAATATTGAAGGCCTTGAGAATATAAAGGAAAAGATAAAAGATATGGTTATGGAGGCTAAGAATAAGGTAGTAATTTCTGGATATACAGATATATATTTTGAAGATACTAGCAAAATAGAGCATATTAATACAGATGATACTGAAAAATTAATTTGCATAGTTGATGATGAAATAGCGTTAATTGCAAATATTAATGATGTATATGCAAATGCTGTATACACAAGAAATAGCTTGATTGTGAAAGGAATTAAATGTTAGTAGTTTTAACGATAGTGATAATAAGCATAGTTATAGTAGTTCATGAATTAGGGCATTTTTTAACAGCAGTATTTTTTAAGACTAAGGTTCTAGAATTTTCAATAGGTATGGGGCCTAAAATATTTGGGTATAATAAATTCTCTATAAGACTATTACCACTAGGTGGTTATGTAAAATTAGATGAGGAAAGCTTAGAAAATACTAGTAAACCACGTCAAATTGTAATAATGCTTGCAGGAATATTTATGAACTTTCTTTTAGCGTATATATTAATACTATACTTTAGTAAGTTTGATGTGGTAAAAGCATTTGTTTCCTTAACAGGTGTGATATACAAGATGGTAGAAGCATTTTTACATATAACAGGATTAAAAGACTTATCAGGTCCTATTGGTATACATAGTGCTGTTGTAAGCACTACAAAGGCTCTAGGAATATTTAAAGGAAGTGCCTTTTTACTTATTATCATCTCAATAAATCTTGGGATAATAAACCTACTACCTATACCAGGGCTTGATGGAAGTAGAATCTATTTAACATTAATAAAAATGGTGGGTGTTAAAATAGATAAAAAATTAGAAGAAAAGATATATGTTATAGGCTTTTTATTCTTAATAACTTTGACTATAATAGTAATGATACAGGATGTATTTAAATATATATGAGGTGTATGGAATGTTAGAAAAAATAAAGGAAGAAATATTAAAGGCTAATAAGATTGTATTGGTTGGTCATGTTAGACCAGATGGAGATTGTATAGGTGCTTGTGTAGCGTTTAAATATATGATAGAAAAAATGGATGCAACTAAGCAAGTAAAGGTTTGTATAAATGATGAATTGCCAAAGTATTTGGAAAAACTAGACTATTTACCTAAAATATATGATAAAGTAAATGATGAAATAGACTTATTAATCTCTTTAGATGTTGCTAATATTGAAAGGGTTGCTATAGACACTGAAAGTATAAGTAAGGCTAAAAAAACTATAGCCATAGATCATCACATAAGTAACAAAAAATATTTTGATATAAATTACGTTGTAGATATTTCATCAGCATCAGAGTTAATATATAGATTTTTAGATGTATTTAATATTACTCTAGATAAGAAAATAGCAACATATATGTATTTAGGTATAATAAATGATACTGGTAATTTTAAGCATAACAATGTTACAGATAAAACATTTTTAGTTGCTTCAAAATTAGCTGAATCTGGTATAAATATGAATAAAATATATCAAGTACTATTCTCTAAAACAAGAAAGAAGGCGAGTCTTTTTTCAAAGAGTATAGTAAATGGTGTATACGATGAAAGTTTAAAATTCATGTACTTTTTCTTACCTAAGGATAGTGAATATACAAAGGATGATACAGATGGTGTATCAGAATATATGTTGACTATAGACGATGTTGATGTATCATTATTCTTACAAGAAGAAAGTGATAACACAATTAAGGGTAGCTTTAGATCTAAAGGACCAGATGTAAATATGATAGCTTCTAAATTTAATGGTGGTGGACATATATTAGCATCAGGCTTTAAAACAGATAAGAAGTTAGAGGAAATAATAGAAGTTACAAAGAGGTTATTAAAATGAAGAAAATAATTATACTTTTATTGTTCTTTGTTTTATCTTGTACACAAGTAGATGGTATAAGGCTTAGAAAAAAGCTTTATGCTACGAATAAGGAATATTTAGAACAAAAAAATCAAAAAAAAGTGGATAATAAGGATGTGGGATTTTATGTAAAAAACGGCATTTTCCACTTTGTTACCATGCAAAATGGTAAACAATATGAGGTTAGAATAGACAAAGAAGGTAAAATCTTAGATAGTAAAATTGGGGGATATTAAACACTTGATTTTTTGTATAAAAAATGTTAATATTGTAAGGTACTATTGAATTAATGAAGGAGGAAAAATGGCACATACTAAATCATCTAAAAAAAGAGTTGTTTTAGGAGAAAGAAATAGACTTAGAAATCAAGCAATAAAAAGCAGAGTTAAGACTTTCGTTAAAAAAGTTCTTGTAGCTGTTGAAGCTAAGAATGTTGAAGAAGCAAAATCAACTTTATCATTAGCTTTCAAAGAATTAGATAAATCAGTTACTAAAGGAGTATTAAAGAAAAATACTGCTTCAAGATACAAGTCTAGATTATCTCTAAAAGTTAAAGCACTAGGATAATAAATTTTTAAAAATGTATTATTTTGCACTCTCATGGGAGTGCATTTTTTTATGTAAAGAAAAAGAGTTATGAATTGAATCATAACCCCATTTTTAATATACATCTAGAATACAGGATATCCTTCTTCCTTATACTCTTTTCTTAGGAAATCTTTAACACTTTTACTTGTCATTGCTTTTTCAAGGTCCTTAATTTTCTTAGAGTTCTTGTTATCGCTTCTTGAAGCTAGTATTATTGCATATGTGTTATTACCATCTTTTTCTTTTAATAATGCATCTTTTACACTAACCCCTATTTTTCTCATATGTGAAGGCCAGTTAAATACAAGATCTGCTTCTTGGTATGCTTGTACTAATGATGGTATAGGTATTTGCATAAATTTGTATGAATTTTTTGTCCATATAACATCATTTACTGAAGCTAATCCATTATGTTTGTTTAGTCTAATTAATCCAGCTTTTTGTAGTATTAAAAGTGCACGAGATTGATTAGTTGGATCATTAGGTATAGCTATTGTACTACCTTTAGGTAATTGGTTAATTGATTTATGTTTCTTTGAGTAAAATCCAACATACACATCATATATTGCTCTTACTTTCACTAAATGTGCATTAGCTTTCTTATTGAAAAAATTCATAAAAGGTTCATGTTGATGAAAGTTAGCATCTAAGTCTCCAGCGTTTAATCCAATATTTGCTGTTTTGTAGTCAGTTAAAACTCTAACTTCTACTTTGTATCCCTTTTTTTCTAAGTCTTTTGCAGCAATTCTTACAATTTTCTCCATTGGATATACTGAAGCTGCAATTCTAATTAATTTATCATTTGAGAATGATAATACTGTTAAAAACATACTAAAACATACTGTTAAAATTTTCTTCATTTATCTATTCCTTTCTTATCTAGTATCTCTGATATTTTTTTACCTAATATTTGTATAGTGAACACTAAAATTACTATACAAAGAATAGCTTTGTATACAACTTGCATATTGAATTCATAGTATCCGTAGCGAATAGCATAGTCACCTATACCACCTCCACCAACAATACCCATTACAGTTGAATATGAGATTATACTTATCATGCTTGATGTTAATCCTAGGACTAAGCTTTGTCTTGATTCAACTATTAAAAAATATCTAACTAATTGATAATTTGAAACTTTCATAGATTTTGCTAATTCAATTACACCTGTATTTACATCACAAAATGATTGTTCTACAAATCTTGAAAAAGTAGCAATACCTACAAAACATAAGGGTAAAGTTGCAGGTAAAACACCAAATGCTGTTGAGAATATTAATCTTGTAAGTGGTATTAGGAGTATTACAAACAGCAAGTATGGTATACTTCTTATTGTATTTACGAATATATTACAAAATATACTGAATCTATTTTTTAAATAGATACAAGCCCCTATGGGAATACCAAATAATATTGATATTACAGTGGGTATTGTAATCATGATAAGTGTTTCACGCAATGCTTGTATTAATTCATAGTCCATCTTTTATCAACCCCTTACCATCTTTCATTATCATAACCTTATCACAAAGGTATTTAATAACATCAAGATCATGACTTACAATAACTATGGTAGTTTTGTACTCTTCTCGTATTTTTTTGAAAAGGCGTATAATTTCAAAACTTGTTTTTGTATCTAGTGATGCAGTAGGTTCATCACAAAATATGATATCTGGTCTTGTAACTAAGGCTCTTGCTATACAGACTCTTTGTTTTTGTCCACCAGATAATTGACTAGGAAACTTATTCATAAAATCTTTTAAACCTACGAAACTTAAAATTTCAACTACAGTATCTTTTTCTTTTATACCCTTTAATTTAAGAGCCAGATTAACATTGTCAAATACATTTAAATTATTTAACAAATTAAAATCTTGGAATATTAAATTACTACTTCCATCTAGTTGTATATTGCCACTATCATACTTTAAAAGACCTTGTAGCATTTTTAAAGTGGTTGTTTTACCACTACCAGATCTACCAACTATTCCAAATATACATGATTTTTGTATAGTGAAATTTAAGTCAATACAGAATTCTGGCAATTGTTTTTTTAAATTAGTAACTTTAATCATTTTGCCTCCTTAATTGTATAGTATTATTTACAATAACAAATTTCAAGTATATTTTACAAATTAAAAAAATATTCTTTTAACAATTAAGAAATTAAAGGGATAAGTAAAAATATTTGAATTTAATATTTCGTATAATGAAAAAATGCAGCACAGCTGCATTCCATTTTATCTTTTTTGTATTTCTTCCCATCTGGTTTGTATGATATTCCGTATATCTTTTTCATTAACACTTAGAATTTTCTGATCTTCCATTACTATCTTACCATTACAGATAACAGTTTGTATATCAGATGATTTAGCTGAATATACTAATGCTGAGATAAGGTTGTTTCTTGGTGTGAAAGAATTAGAATCTAAATTAAATATATTTAAGTCTGCTAAAAATCCTTCCTTTATTACCCCAAGATTTTTAAGTCCTAATGAAGTAGCACCATTAATCGTTGCCATTTTAAGCATTTCTATTGCTGGGACAACTTTTTCATTCATTTCAATAGCCTTATTAACTATTCCACCTATATGAATTTCTTCTAGGATATCCTGATTATTATTCGAAGAATCACCATCTGTTCCTATACCTACAGTTATCTTATTCTTTAAAAGTTTATCAATAGGTGTAAATCCACTTGCAAGTTTTAAATTTGAGCTTGGATTATACACAGGATAGAAGTCTTTTCCTTTTATTAGCTCTATTTCTTCATCAGTAATATGTACACAGTGTGCTGCTATTACATGATTTTCTAATAGACCTATAGATGATATATATTCAATAGGAGTAAGGTTATGTTGTTTTTTTGAATCTTCTATTTCGGTAATAGTTTCTGATAAATGTATGTTAATTATATTATCATATTTTTCTTTTGCTAATTTTGATATTTCTTTTAAGTATTCTGTACTACAAGTATATATTGCATGAGGACCAGGAACTATTTTAATTCTACCATTACCTGCATTGTTGTATTTATTATACAATTCATCAAGTTCTAACAGCCTTTGTTTGCCTTTACCATCAAAATCTGTTAGACCTCTTGTTAAAACACCACGTATTCCTAGTAGTATAGTTGCATCTGCAACTTTTTCCATTGAACAATACATATCACAAACTGTTGTAACACCACTTTTAATATTTTCAATTAAAGATAATACAGATGACCAGTAAATATCGTCATCATTTAATTTGTCTTCAATTGGCCAAATTTTAGTCTGAAGCCAGTCCATTAAACTCAAATCATCTGCATAATTTCTAAAGTAGCTCATTCCAAGATGAGTATGAGAATTAATAAATCCAGGTGTTGCTAGCATATTATTCCCGTCTATTATTTTATCAGCACACATATTTAAATTTGTTCCGATTTTTTTAAATACATTGCCTTCAATTAGTATATCTATATTATCTACTATCTTTTCATTCTCTATATCAAGATAGGAAATATTTTTAATTAATATACTCATAAATTTTTCCACTCCTTTGCTTTTACATATATTATCATAATATTAAAAAAAATGTAATAAAAAATTGAAGTTGAAGTTTTTTTGGTATATAATAAAGGAAAAAACGGGAGTATTATGTATGGCAAAGAGAATAATTTTAAAAAGTGAAACAGAAATTAAGAATTCTGCTGTAGGATTTAGCTATATTACAGTATATTTTGGGTCGCTAGTTCCACTATTTAGACTTGATATTATAGGGTTCTTGGAAGTGCTTTTATCAGAAATACTTGTATTTGTAATATGTGTTTTAATGGCCTTTAGTGGTAGTATTGTGATATATGCTTTAATGTACATTGGTATTTTTTTATACAGAATATATTTAGGTTTTTGGTATAATAAGGCATATACAAGAAGATTGCTTTTAAACGGACTAGTTCCAGCAGATGAATACTCAAAAGCACTACTTATGATTTATGGATATATACCTATAGATAATACTATAGATATAGTAAAATACAAAATGATAGTAGATAGTGGAGAAAATACAAAGGCTATTATCTTTATTATCACCCAAATAATTGGTGGAATATTTAGCATAATTAGTATTATAGAATACGCAGTCTTAATATCATTTTTTCCTTTTGCAACAAATATTTTTAGTGATTTAAAGGGTAAGGATATGGAAACACAAACATACGAACAAACACAAAATTATTCAGAAAATACACAAAATAGTACAGAAGATACAAGTCAAAATACAGAATCTACAACAGAATCTACAGACTATACAGATGATGATCTAACAACAGCAGATACGGTATATGACGAAGTAATAAATAAGGGGAACTATGATTATTTAAATAATTTTAATAAAGATGAACTTGGAATAATACGTAATACCTTCTATGCAAGAAGGGGATATATTTTTACTGACGTTAAATACAAGGAATATTTTTCTAAAAAATCTTGGTACAAACCTTCAACATATATAATGGATATATTACCTCCTAAGGAAAAGGAAATAGTTAGAATAATAAAGGAATATGAAAATAGCTATTAAAATAAGGAAAATATTATGGAAAAAAGAGAAAAAATAATTTATTTGTGGTTTTCAATGTGGCTTAAACGAGAAGATTTAGGTATAGAAGATATTTTTACAAATAATGTAATATATATTGAAAGTTGGGGACCAAAGTACAAAGATTGTAAAAGTGTAAAAAAGTGGTTTAATGAATGGAATATGAAAGGTGAAGTTATTCTATGGGACATATTACAATTTTTTCATAAGGGAGATCAAACTGTTGTAGAGTGGAAATTTAAGTGTGTTTATGATAATGTAGTTAGTGAATTTGATGGGATGTCATTAATTTACTGGACAGAAGATAATAAAATTAAATTTTTAAAAGAATTTGGATGTGAAAGTAAAAATTGAGAAAAATATATTAAATAATGATGCTATCTTTTATGATAAAATATATAAATCATAGAAGCTAGCATTTTTATATTAAAAATTTAAAAAAAAACTTTACATTTTCCAAAAAATGTAGTATAGTATCTGAAGAAGTGTTGGAGGTGTTAGGAATGATAAAAAAGAAAAGAAATAAAAACTTATTAGAATTCTTTACACTTTACAGGAATTAACCATTGAGAAGTAGCAATTTTGTTATTTCTTTTTTTTTAAAATAAAGGAGGATAATCGTGGTTAAAGGAATTATTGGAGTTAGGGATAAAGTGCCAGCAGCACTATTATTACCACTTAGTTTACAACATACATTTGCAATGTTTGGAGCATCAGTTTTAGTACCTATATTATTTAACGTAAATCCAGGTATAGTCTTATTGATGAATGGTATAGGTACCCTATTATTCATTCTAATAACAAAAGCTAAAGCACCAGCATATTTAGGGTCAAGTTTTGCGTTTATAGGTGTTGGAACACTAATTATACAAAACATGGGATTTTCTTATGCAACAGGAGCATTTGCAACAACTGGATTTTTAGGGTGTATTCTTGCTCTATTAATTTACAAGTTTAAAACTAACTGGATAGATATAGTATTGCCACCAGCATCTATGGGGGCTGTTGTATCACTAATAGGGTTTGAATTAGCAGGAGTAACTATCAGAGGTGGAAAGATAGGAGCTAACATCTTAACAGATACTGCAACAAGAGCAGATGCTATAGTATTTCTAATTACTTTAGGAACAGCAATAATAGGTTCAGTAATATTTAGAAAATTTTTCGCTACTATACCTATATTAATTTCAATAATAGTAGGATATATTGCAGCAATGTACTTTGGTATGATAGATTTCACACCAGTAGTACAAGCAAAACTATTCACAATGCCAGCATTCCAATTACCTTCATTCTCATTAAGTGCATCATTAACAATGCTACCAGTGTTGTTGGTAATAACATCAGAACATGTTAGTCACCAAGTAGTAACAAGTAATATAATAGGAACAAATCTATTAGAAGATCCAGGATTACACAGAAGTATATTTGCAGATAACTTTTCTACTATGTTATCAGGATTAGTTGGTGGAGTTCCAACAACAACATACGGAGAAAATATAGGGGTAATGGCAGTAACTAAAGTATATTCAGTATA
Source organism: Sneathia vaginalis (assembly GCF_000973085.1). Taxonomy (NCBI): domain Bacteria; kingdom Fusobacteriati; phylum Fusobacteriota; class Fusobacteriia; order Fusobacteriales; family Leptotrichiaceae; genus Sneathia; species Sneathia vaginalis. The sequence goes on along the minus strand of NZ_CP011280.1, from coordinate 1,052,105 downwards.
TGTAATAGCAGGAGCTGCAATAATATCAATATGTATGGCGTTCATAGGACCACTTAATATGTTAATTCAAACTATACCAGGTGATGTTATAGGTGGAGTAACATTCCTACTTTACGGAATGATAGGTGCATCAGGTATTAGACTATTAGTTGACCAAAAAGTAGACTATTCAAAGACACAAAATCTAATATTAACTTCAGTAATATTTATCGCAGGATTAAGTGGACTAGAAGTTAACTTCTTCAGTATCCAATTAAAAGGAATGGTATTAGCAAGTGTTGTAGCTGTAATTATTAGCTTAATATTCTATGTATTAAACAAATTTAACTTAACAAATGGAAATTAAAATTAAATTATGCTAGCCTTTGGGCTAGCTATTTTTTTTTAAAAGGTATATAATGAAATTGGAGATGAAGTTCTCCATGATTAAATATCAAAACTGCTTTATGCTAATGACTTCTACACTAAGATTTTTTTAGTGCTAGAAATCATTTTTTTTTGGAGGTAAATATGTTACAAAGTTTAGCAATAATCCTTTTATTAGGATTAGTTTTTTCAAAAATATTAGAAAAATTTAAGATTCCAGGCCTTATTGGCATGATAATAGTAGGTATATGCATATCTAAATTTATGCACCCTAAAATATTTAATATATCCAGCGATTTAAGACAAATTGCATTAATAGTAATACTTACTAGATCAGGTCTTTCACTTAATTTAGATAATTTAAAAAAAGTAGGTAGACCTGCAATGCTATTATGCTTTTTACCAGCAACATTTGAAATGATAGCTTGTAGTATAATAGCACCTATGATATTTAAAATTTCACATCTAGAAGGTGCCTTATTAGGCTCAGTTTTAGCAGCAGTTAGTCCAGCAGTTGTTTCACCACGTATGATAAGAATGATAGAGAATAAGGTGGGTATTAAAAAGGGAATACCAGAAATGATTTTAGCAGGTGCTAGTGTTGATGATGTGTACGTTATTGTGTTTTTCACAAGCTTTTTAACCCTATTATCCAAAAATACCCTATCATATATGGAATTTGTTAAACTTCCAATATCAATAGTTTTAGGTATAGTATTTGGTGTGATTTTAGGTAAGGTAATGTTGTACATATACAAGAAAATAGAGATGAATAGTGTTAGTATGACAATTACCCTAATATCAATATCGTTTTTAGCTATTAAAATACAAGATTTTTTACCAATAGCTGTTTTACTTAGCTTAATGGTTATGGGTATGACAATAAATAGAAGTAAGGACATATGTCAAAAGTTAAATACTTCATATATGAACTTATGGAAAGTATTTGAAATCTTACTTTTCGTCCTAGTTGGAGTAAGTATAAAGGTAGAGTATTTAAAAGAAAACTTCATATTAGGAATACTACTAATATTATTAATACTAATATTCAGAATGTTAGCAGTATATATTTGTGTATTAAGAACAAATTTAAATACAAAAGAAAGAGTATTTTGTATGTTAGCATACATACCAAAAGCTACAGTTCAAGCAGCTATAGGTGGAGTACCTTTAGCTATGGGTCTTAATTGTGGAAGTCTTGTGCTTACAATCTCAGCTATTGCCATACTTTTCACAGCACCTATAGGGGCATATCTAATAGATAATACACAACAATATATTGTGTAAAATCAAATTGACGTTTCATATATTTTGTGGTATAGTAAAGTATAATATACAAAAAAGGAGAAAACTATGTCAAAATATTTTGAAGAGTCAGTTTCACCTTTAGAATTTTCAAAAGGTGTGAATAAGCCGATGAGATCGGTTAACTGGAATAAAATAGATGATGAAAAAGACTTAGAAGTTTGGAATAGAGTAGTTCAAAACTTCTGGTTGCCAGAAAAAATACCAGTATCAAATGATTTACCATCATGGAATACATTGGACGAAAATTGGCAAAGGTTAATAACAAGAACATTTACAGGATTAACACTATTAGATACAATTCAAGCAACAATAGGTGATGTTGCCCAAGTTAAAAATTCACTTACAGATCATGAACAAGTAATATATACTAACTTTGCATTTATGGTTGCTGTACATGCAAGATCATATGGAACAATATTTTCAACACTATGTACAAGTGAACAAATAGAGGAAGCACATGAGTGGGTTATACATACCAAAAGCTTACAAAAAAGAGCAGAAATATTAATACCATATTACACAGGAGACGATCCTTTAAAATCAAAGGTAGCAGCAGCACTTATGCCAGGGTTCTTGCTATACGGAGGATTCTATTTACCTTTCTACTTAGCATCACGTGCAAAATTACCTAATACATCAGATATTATACGTCTAATACTACGTGATAAGGTAATACATAATTACTATAGTGGATACAAATACCAACAAAAAGTAAAGAAATTGTCTGTTGAAAAGCAAAAAGAAATGAAAGAGTTTGTTTTTGATTTATTGTATAAATTAATAGACTTAGAAAAAGATTACTTAAATGAGTTGTATGAAGGCTTTTCTCTAGCAGAAGATGCAATTAAATTTAGTGTGTATAATGCTGGAAAATTCTTGCAAAATTTAGGATATGATTCTCCTTTTACTGAAGAAGAAACACAAATAAAGCCAGAAGTATTTGCACAATTATCTGCAAGAGCAGATGAAAATCATGATTTCTTCTCAGGTAATGGTTCATCATATGTTATGGGTGTAACAGAAGAAACAGAAGATGAGGATTGGGAGTTTTAAATGAGAGTAGTATTTTTTTCTTCAATATCAAATAATACAAAAAGATTTGTAGATAAATTGGGAGTAGATGGAATTAGAATACCTATTAAGATAAAAGAAAGTATAACTGTAGATGAAGAATATATTTTAATAGTTCCAACATACAGTGGAGGTAATGGTGATACTAGAGGAGCTGTACCAAAACAAGTTATACATTTTTTAAATGATGAGAATAATAGGAAGTTGTGCCGTGGTGTAATAGCTTCGGGTAATACAAACTTTGGAGATACATATTGTATAGCAGGACCCATAATCTCAAAGAAGATAAATGTACCTTTGCTATACCAATTTGAGCTTTTAGGAACTACAAAGGATGTAGAAGAAGTAAAGAAAATATTAGAAGGGATGAAGTAATGAAAGATTTGTCACAAGAGTATATATCGTTAAATGCAGTTACAAAGATACAAAATCAAGATAATACGCATAATTTTTATGCTGATAAACAGGCAGTTGATATGTATTTTAAAGAACACGTAGAACCTAATACAAAAAAGTTTTCTAGCATAGAAGAAAAAATAGGGTATTTAATAGAAAATGACTACTATGATGAAGAAGTATTAGATAAGTATGATAGAAAAGATGTAATAGATCTATTCAAAAAAGCTAAGGAGTATAACTTTAAATTTTTAAATTTTATGGGTGCGTATAAGTTCTATAACTCATACTGTTTAAAAAGCTTTGATGGTAAATATTATCTTGAAGAATATACTGATAGAGTATCTATGAACGCCCTATTATTAGCAAAAGGTAATATTAAAAGTGCATATGATATATTAGATGCAATGCTAAAAGGTATATTTCAACCAGCAACACCTACATTCTTAAATGCAGGTAAGAAAAAACGTGGTGAATATGTATCTTGTTATCTAGTAAGAGTTGAAGATAATATGGAGTCAATCTCAAGGGCAATATCAACAAGCCTTCAATTATCAAAACGTGGTGGTGGAGTTGCGTTATGTTTAACAAATTTAAGAGAATTTGGAGCTCCTATTAAGAAAATACAAAATCAATGCACAGGTATAGTGCCAGTTATGAAGTTATTAGAAGATAGCTTCTCATACGCTAATCAATTAGGTCAACGTCAAGGAGCAGGGGCTGTATATCTTAATGTACACCATCCAGAAGTTATGACTTTCCTTGATACTAAGAGAGAAAACGCAGATGAAAAGATTAGAATAAAGTCACTAGCCCTAGGTTTAGTTATACCAGATATTACATTTACCTTAGCAAAAAACAATGAAGATATGGCACTTTTTTCACCATATGACATACAAAGAGTGTATGGAGTACCTATGAGCGATATTAGTATAACTAAGGAGTACTATAACCTACTAAAAGATGATAGAATCAAAAAGACATATATTAGTGCAAGAAAGCTATTCCAAACGATAGCAGAATTGCATTTTGAATCAGGATATCCATATATATTATTCGATGACACAGTAAATATGAGAAATCCTCAAAAGAAAAAAGGAAGAATAGTAATGTCTAATTTGTGTTCTGAAATAGCACAAGTTAATACGATTAGTACCTTTAAACAAGACTTGAGTTTTGAAAATATTGGAGAAGATGTTTGTTGTAACTTAGGATCTATTAATATTGCTAAGATGATGGAAAACGCTTGCGATATGGAGAAGATAATAGATACTTGTATTGTAAGTCTTGATAGTGTTTCAAGATTAACGGATATAGACTGTGCACCAAGTATACGTAAGGGTAATGAAAAAAATCATGCTGTTGGACTAGGTGCAATGAATTTACATGGCTTTTTAGCAACAAATGAAATATATTATGCATCAAATGATGCAGTAGACTTTACTGATGCTTTCTTCTATACTCTAGCATATTATGCATTTAAGGCGTCAAATAAGCTGGCAAAAAATGTAGGAGTATTTGAAGGATTTGAGGATAGTGAATATGCTACAGGAGAATATTTCAAAAAGTATACAGAACATGAATTTACAATAAGCAGTGAAAAAGTAAAGAACTTATTAGAAAAATATATGTTAAAACTTCCAACAAAAGAAGATTGGATAAAATTAGCAAAAGATATTAAGGAATCTGGACTTGCTAATGCCCACCTATTAGCAGTTGCACCAACAGGATCAATTAGTTATGTATCATCATGTACTCCAAGCTTACAACCAGTTGTATCACCAATAGAAGTTAGAAAAGAAGGTAAGTTAGGAAGAGTATATGTACCTGCATATATGATAGATGATAAGAACTATAAGTACTATGAAAAAGGGGCGTATGAAATAGGATCAGAATGGATAATAGATGTAGCAGCAGCTGCAGCAAAACATGTTGACCAAGCAATTTCATTAACTCTATTCATGACAGATAAGGCAACAACAAGAGATTTAAATAAGGCATATATTAGAGCGTTTAGTAAGAAGTGTCCATCAATATATTATTTGAGAATAAGACAGGATATATTGGAAGGAAGTGAAGACCACACTTGCACAAGTTGTGTGATATAGAGAGGGAAATGACCAAAATGGTCATTTTTTTTTTGCGAAAATACTTGACAAAACATTGTGGGGGGGGGGTAGGATACTATTAGACTCGGTAAATATGTGTTTAAAAAAATAGGGGGTAAAAAATGAAAAATATCGAAAAATATGTCAAGTCTAGTTTGAAAAAGAAGATTACAGTAAATAGAGCACTAATAATTTTGTTTATGATTACTGGGAGTTTTTCAATGTCCGCACAAGGGGACTATATTATTAAAAGTAATGCACTAGGTAGAAATAGTTTTGCAAAAAATGGATATGTATTTGGTGATAATTCAATAGTCGGAAGTAAAGATGGAAAAGATGTAGATAAAATAAAGGAAATTCTCGGAAAATTAAAGGAATTAAATGACCAAAAAAAAGATTTAGAAAAAGAATTAAGAAATACAACTGATACAGAAAAACAAGCAGAATTAAGAATTAAAATTTCTGAAAAAGAATTAGAAATAACAAAGGAAGAAAATAAACTATTAGGTATAGTTCCAGATGGAGGTAATAATAGCTACGCTATAGGTAACGAAACAACAACATTAGGAAAAAATACCTTTACAATAGGTGACAAGTCATATACAAAAGGTGATAAAACTTATTCATTAGGTGATAAAAATGAAGTGTATGGTGATTCAAATCAAGTGCATGGAAATAATAATAAGGTTGGGACTGAAGAAAAAACTATTAAGGGGAATTTAGTGTTTGGGAATGATAATAAGGTATATTCAGAAACACTAACTTCAAGTGGAACAGAACATGGAAGTGGAAAATTTGTCCCTCAAACTCCAAAAGCTAAATATAATGAAAATGAAATATTTGGAAATAAGAATAAGGTATATGGAGATGAAAATATATCATTTGGTTCGAACAATATAATAGGTACAGACAAGAAAAAAGTAGAAAAAAATATTGTTTTAGGTAGTAATGTAACAATAGATGGTATTAGTAATGCAATAGTGTTTGGAGATAAAAGTACAGCAGTAAAAGATGCTGTATCATTTGGTAATGATAAAAAACAAAGAAAATTAAAATTTGTTGCAAAAGGTACAGATAAAACAGATGCAGTTAATGTTGAACAATTAGATGATTATGCTAAAAAAGAAGAATTAAGCAAATACTTAAAATCAGAAGATGTAGATGTAAAAAGTGCAAATAACTATATATCAGTAAGTGGTACAGGTAAGAAATATACCTTAACATTCAATAAAGATGAGTTGGCAAAAGATCTAGATTTATCAAATAATACAACATTGAAAGGTAAAGCGAATGCGAATGCGGATAATATAGACATAACTACATGGCAAACTAAACTAGGTAATGGAGAAATTGCTGATGGTAATACAGGATTAGTTACAGGAGGAAAAGTATATACCGAATTAAACAAAAAATTATCAGATATAACTGTAGCAGGAGATACATATATTACAGCAACTAAGGATACAAATGATAAAAGTAAATATACATTAGCATTCAATAAAGAAAAGCTAGTAAATGATTTAGATTTATCAAATAATGCAACACTAAAAGGTAAAGCGAATGTGAATGCRGATAATATAGACATAACTACATGGCAAACTAAACTAGGTAATGGAGAAATTGCTGATGGTAATACAGGATTAGTTACAGGAGGRAAAGTATATACCGAATTAAACAAAAAATTATCAGATATAACTGTAGCAGGAGATACATATATTACAGCAACTAAGGATACAAATGATAAAAGTAAATATACATTAGCATTCAATAAAGAAAAGCTAGTAAATGATTTAGATTTATCAAATAATGCAACACTAAAAGGTAAAGCGAATGCGAATGCGGATAATATAGACATAACTACATGGCAAACTAAACTAGGTAATGGAGAAATTGCTGATGGTAATACAGGATTAGTTACAGGAGGAAAAGTATATACCGAATTAAACAAAAAATTAGATATAGATGCTAAAAATATAACAGATGATGGAGTAGCTACTTTAACTACTAAATTAGGTACAGGTGAAATCAAAGATAACAACAACAATTTAGTAACAGGTGGAACAGTTAAAAAATATATAACTGAGGAAATAAACAATATTAACACTAAAGTAAGTGGTAAATTAAGTAGTGAAGATGTAGATGTTAAAGGTGATGAGTATATCACAGTAAATAAAGATGTACAAAAACCTAACCATTATAGTCTAGTGTTTGATAAAGACAAATTAGCAACTGATCTTGATTTATCTAAGAACACTAAATTAACTGAACAATTTAATAAGTATGCACTACTTGATGGAAGTAATTTAGAAAGTAACGAATTTAATTTAAATGTATGGCAAAATAAACTAGGTAATGGTAAAATTGTTAGTGGTAATACAGGATTAGTTAAAGGTGGAGATATATTTACTTATGTTAATAACATTAAGCAAGAGTTAAATAATCAAGCTACACAAGATTTATCTAACAAATTAGATAAAGATGGAACTAACCTAGATGACGCGTCTATAGTTAAATTAACTAACAAATTAAGTGAAGGATCAGATCTAACTACACCAACTAATAGATTAGTTACAGATACTAAAGTAGGTGAAGCATTAAAAGGTAAATTAGATATAAATGCAAACAACTTAACTACAGAAGGTGAAACTAACTTAATTAACAAATTATCTAAAGATTCAGATATATCTGAACCTAATAACAGATTAGTAACAGATACACAAGTAAATGAACATCTAAAGAATAATTACTATAATAAAGCTGATGTTGATGCAAAGGTAAGCAATATATCTAATACTGTAGTTGAAACAAATAAGAAATCTGAATTAGCATTAGGTGGAGTAGCAAATGCAGTAGCAATGGCAAATCTAGTACAAGTTAATTCATATTCAAAACATAGACATAATCTAAGTGCAGCATATGGATACTATGGAGGAGCACACGCATTAGCAGTAGGATTTAGTGGAACTAATGAAGAACGTAACTTTGTATATAAATTAAGTGGTTCAGTAAACAATAAGGGAAATCTTGCATTCGGTGTTGGAGCTGGAGTAATGCTTGGTGAAGAAAATGACTACATTGAAAGTACAGAAGTTAAGAAACTAAAAGAAACAGTTAAGGAACAAAGAGATAAGATTTCTAATCTTGAAAAGAAACTTGATGAAGTCCTTAAATTAATTAAGAAATAGAAAAAAAAGTGTAATTTTACACTTTTTTTGTATATGTGATATAATAAAGTATTAGGAGGAGATATGAAAAGAATTTTAATACTTTTGTTTTTATCTACGTTGAGTTTTTCGAATTTGTATCAAAGATTTGACAATAGAGACAGTTATTTACAAGCAATAAATGAAAATGAGAATATAGATGCAAATGAAAGGCTATTTGGTATATATTTTAATGCAGATTTATTAAAAGAATCTGAATTAATTGATGAAGAAGAAAAGATAATAGAAAAAAATCCTGATATTAAGTTGTTTATGGACTCATTACCTAAAAATGGTAAGTTGTATAATATAGAAGTGGTGATGAAAACATTTAGAGATATTCCCTTTATACTAGAAATGTATATAGAAAAAGGGTATATGAGTCAATTAAGAAGCAAGTTTAAAAAAACTAATAATAAATACATTTACTATAGACTAAATGATAGATACGATAAGATAGAAAAATACAATATGTCACAAGCTTTGAAGTATAGGATATTAGATAATATGACAGTAGGGCATCTTAAAATGATATATAAGGAGCCTAAAAAATATATGCCTGAGTTTTTGAACTTTGTAGATAATAATTTGGGATATTACAATATACAGGATAAGAAATATTTATACAGTATCATAGTTCAAATTGAATACTCAACAGCTATGCTCTCAAAAGTTGATAAGAAGTATAGGGCGATATGTATTAAAGCTGATAAAGTTGTAAGTAAATTAATTAAAGAAAAAGAAATAAAGATGTTAGATGAAGATAATGGAATGTCTAATGTAGAATTTTTAAGAACATGGAGGTAATTATGAAAGTTTTTGTATTAAATAGTGGGAGTTCTTCTATTAAATTTCAAATAATTGAAACAAATACGCAAAAAACACTTATGAAAGGTTTGTGTGAAAGAATAGGGCATGAAAATTCAATATACACAGTAACAAATGTAGAGAAAGATTTGAAGGATAAGAATGTACCAGTATACTTTCATGATCACGAAGAAGCAATAAAAAAGGTCCTTTCCCTTATAACAGACGAAAGAATAGGAGTATTAAAGGATTATTCTGAAATAGATGCGATAGGACATAGAGTTGTTCATGGTGGTGAATACTTTAAAGATTCTGCAGTAATTACAGATGAAGTGTTAAAGGATATAGAGAGTGTGTCACATTTAGCACCATTACATAATCCAGCAAATATTAAAGGAATCAATGTGTGTAAAAGACTTATGCCAGATAAGGCTAATGTAGCAGTATTTGATACATCATTCCATCAAACATTGGAAGAAGAAAAATATATATATGCACTAAAGTATGAAGATTATGAAAAGTATCAAATAAGAAAATATGGATTCCATGGGACATCAGTTAGATACATAGTAAAAAAATTGGATAAGATAGATTCTAGTTTAAAGAATATAATAGTATGTCACCTTGGTAATGGTGCATCAATTACAGCAGTAAAAGATGGAAAATCATTTGATACAACTATGGGATTCACACCACTAGCAGGGCTTCCTATGGGAACACGTAGTGGAGATATAGATCCATCAATATTAGAGTACTTATCTAATGTTAAGGAATTTAATGAAAAAGAAATGTTAAATTATCTTAATAAAGAATGTGGTATGAAGGGGCTATGTGGTAGCTCAGATAATAGGGATATACTATCACTAATTGATAAGGGTAACAAGAATGCAAAGTTAGCACTTAATGTATTTTGTAATAAAATAGCAAGCTATATAGGTTCATACTATGTAGAATTAGGTGGATTAGATGCAATAATATTCACAGGAGGTATAGGTGAAAACTCACCTGAAACAAGAGAATATGTCTGTGATAGATTGAAGGCTATAGGTGTAAAGTTAGACAAAGGGCATAATTTCATGAGAACTAATGACGATGTACTGTTAACCGATAGAGATTCTAAAGTTAAAGTATATAGAATTAGAACTAATGAAGAGCTTATGATTGCACTAGATGTTGAAAGATTAGTTTTATAGCAAAAATATTTTGTTGACAAATAAAGGCAAAAGGAAGATAATATTGATATAAGTATGAAAGGAGAAAAAAATGAAGAAATCAATTTTTTCTTTAACAATATTATTAAGTACATTGTCATTTGCACATTTTCAAATGATAAGTACATCTAATTTTGCTATTGATAGTTCAGCAAAGAATGTTAAACTTGATATGTTATTTACACACCCAGCAGAAAATGGATTCTCTATGGATATAGGGAAGAATGCTAAGGGTGAAATTAAACCAGTTGAAGCTTTTCTATTAAAAAAGGGAGATACTGTAATAAATGCTAAGGATAAATTAATAAAGACAAAATTTGGTAAAAAAGATAATAAGGCTTTAGCATACACATACGATTTTAATTTTAAAGAAGGGTTGAGACCAGGGGTTTGGACAGTTATTTTCGTCCCAGCACCATACTTTGAAAAGAGTGAAGATGGATATATTAAACAAGCAACAAAAGTATACATAAAGAAGGGCGATACAGAAAGTGATGAATGGCAAGAACGTCAAATGCCTAAAGGTGAACCAGAAATAATACCACATATAGATCCAACAAATGTATGGAAGAACCAAGTATTTACAGCAAAAGTTGTAGATGAAAATGGAAATCCAGCAAAGAATAAAAGAGTTGAAGTTGAATTTAAAAATTATGATATAAAGGATGGTATGTTTGTAGGTAAACCTAAAACAGAACATTCAACAGCAGTAATATTAACAGATGATAATGGTATGTTCTCATTTGTTCCTACTGAAAAAGGACAATGGGGATTCTCAGTAATAGATGCTGCTACTAAGAAAACATTAGACGGTAAAGAAGTAGAACACGATGCAGTTTTATGGATAGAAGTTCAAAAATAGATTGAGAAGGTGTAAACCTTCTCTTTTTTTACTCTTTTTTTGGAATATAACTGAAAAATATCCAAAAAATTTTTTTCTATGTTAGGATATAAATTAAGGGAATTTTTAAAAAAGTATCTAAAAAATAACTGAATTTAGCTTATTGACATAAAAAAAATGAGAAGATATAATCGAGACATAAAAAAAAGAAGGAGAAATATATATGAAAAAAATACTACTTACTTTAACAATTATGTTCTCATTTTTAACATTATTTTAAAAGAGGGTAAAAATGGATAAATATATAATTTTGGTTTTAATGTGTGTAGTTGGCTATTTTAGTAAAAATAAAGGTTTACTTTATGCATCTATAATAGTTTTATTGCTTAGCATTTTACCTTTTCAAGATAAAACTTTAGGATTTTTTAAGTCAAAAGGCTTAAAATTTGGAGTGTTTATATTAACAATAGCAATATTATCGCCAATAGCTTTAGGTCAAATAAGTATAAAAAATCTAATTGAAACATTTACAAGTTATCAAGGATTAATCGCTGTTATAATAGGAATAATAGCTTCACTATTATCAAAACAAGGAATACAATTTCAAAGTATTAGTCCTAATGTAGTTATAGCTGGTAGTATAGGTATAATAATAGGAATAGTATCACTAGGAGGGACTGCTGTTGGACCTATAATAGCTTCTGGTATGACTTTTGTGATTATTAAATTAATAGGAAATTTTATTAGATAAAAAATAAAATACTATGTGATATATTAATGCCATATAAGTCTTTCATAGTTAAGTAGGATTTAATTTTCCATGCTCTTTAATAATTTCATTTTTAGCTTTAATTCTATAAGGGCAATAAAATTTTAAACTTTCATTAGATAAAATAGATGTATTAAATTTATTAGGTTCACTAAAAATGAAAGTTTTAAGACATAACTTACATCTTTTTTGAGTTTTAGTATGCATGTAATGCCATTCTTTAGTAGAATTACATTTAGGACATAGTTGATTAGGATTAGGGAAGTTAGGCTTTAAATAAGCCTTAGAATGCTTAAAATTACCATTAGAAAGTATTTCTTTGTAATTAAGAGAAGGAGAACTAACAATAGGGACTTTAATAGCCTCTTTATCAAGCTTAAAATACTCATAAAGAGGAGATCTAGAAATTTCATCTAAGGAATTAATTTGATTATTAAGAGATAAAATAACATTTGAAAAAGTTAGGTCTTGAATATTATTAATAAAATTTGCTATAATTGACACGTGATATCACCCTTTCTTGGTTGTGTTAAGCGATTCAATTATACAAGAAAAATGGGAGGTATCACAATTTTTTTTATAGAAAGTGCTACAACCCAATAAAAACAATATATAAATTAAATTATATAAATAAAGGAGGGGCTGTATACTTTACAGTACAAAAAAAAGAAGGAGAAATATATATGAAAAAAATACTACTTACTTTAACATTTATGTTATCATTTTTAACATTTGCTCATGAACATCATCATGAAGAAGCAAAATTAGAAAATGCAGTTAATTATCATTCAGTAAAAGGATCATTAAACACAGACTTATCTATTGGAACACATGAAGGTGAATTACATGCTAAAATAGGTGAATTTGGTATGGTTGATGTAGAAAAAACTGAAAATGGTTACGAAACAGCTAATAAGTTAATCACAATACAAAAGACTAAAAATGGTGCACACCTAAAAGTAGCTATCCTATTATTCGATAGAAGTGATTACAATTCTTCTAAATTTGAAAAAGAAATGAATTTCCATTCATACAATGGTGGATTCCCACATTTCCATGTAGACTTTTTAAATAAAGAATATACAAAAGTAAGATTACAAGAGAAAGAAGGATTAACTTTCAATGGTAAGATGACTATAAATGAAGAAACAAAAGACAGAGTATTTACAGAAGAAAAAGGAAGATTTACAATAATTTTATTCTCTAAATATGACGATACTAAAAAAATGGAAAAGAACTTAACAAGAACAGCTATGTTTATATCAGAAATGGATTTAACTAAATTAGCAAATCATCATCATAAACACTAATATATTCTATCTAAGAAAGGCTTAGCCTTTCTTTTTTTATTCCTTTATTATATTCTCTACAAGTACAGCTTTTCAATGCTTCTTGTATTTTATTTACTGACATAACATTATCTATTTTATACTCTAATACTCTCATCAAAACTAAGCTTAACAAAATGAAAAATTTCAATAAAAATTAGTCACTTTGCAACAGCCCCTTCAAAGTTGTTTGGATTATTATTTGAATTAAACTGCTGTATACCGAACGGCACGTACAGTGGTGTGAGAGGGGGCACATATTAGACCCTACTCGATTGGATAATGAATATTCTCGTTATTATAAGCCTAATGCATTGAATTTACAATCTGGTGTATTCTAGAGCTTCTGAGAGCGTATTTGAGTATTTTTTGACTCCAAAAAATTCTGGAGTGAGATGTTTTATAAAAAGATTATTTGAAAATTATAATTAAAAATGATATAATGTGTATGATATGTATAGTGAGTATGAAACATATTGAGAAGGAGGAGACCTATTTATGACTATTCGTAAAAATATTACTTTAAAGCAAGAAGATTATGATTTAATTTCAAATTTTATTTTAAAAAAAGGATATAATTTTTCAGAGTTTTTAAGAGAAACAGCCTTAGAAAGAATAAAACAAGAAGAAGAAATAAGTTTATTAGATTTTTTAAATTCAAATATTTCTTTATTATCAAAAGAAGAACAATTAGAAATAGATAGTAAAAACATTGATTTTTCAGATATAAGTGGAGAGGAATTGAAATTAGAAGATGTTTTATAAGGTTTTATATAAAAAAGAAGCTAAAAAGTTTATAAAGAAAAACAAAATTTATGGAATTAAATTTATGAAAGCATTTGATGAAATTTCAAAAGATAAAAATAAAATATTTGAATATGATATAAAAAAATATATTCATAAAGATTATTATGATATATTTAGAATGAGAATAGGAGATTATAGAGCAATATTTAGAATTATAGATACTGAAATTGTCATATTAGTTTTTGATATTGATAGCAGGGGTGAAATATATAAAAAATAAGCCATATTTTTCATTCTAAGAGATTTTAAAAGTTAAGGGGCACAAAAAAAGCACCCCTTTTTTGATTTTGGAGCTTAGAAGAGCAAATTTAAGCAAATTATATTAAAACAAAAAAATTGAAAAGTAAAAACTGTATAATTAAATGACGAAAAAGTATAAAAAAATAGATAGATATGCTATCATATGTATGCCAAACGGCACGTACAGTGGTGTGATAGGGGCTATATTTTAGTCCCTACTCGATTTTAAAAAATAGTATAATATACTTGGAGGAGATATGAAAAAAATTATTACAAAATTAAGCGATATATTTATCCCTATAATCCCCATATTTCTAATATGCGGGTTATTAGGTGGTGTAGCTAAGATATTATTACACTTTCCAAAATTAGTTTTTTTACATGATATGTTTTTTGTTGTATCACAAGCACCATTGATGCTACTACCAGTCCTACTAGGCTATTCTGCAGCAAAAGCATATGGTGGTAATGTGTATTTAGGTGCAAGTTTGGGACTAATATTAGTAAGTGAAAGTTGCTATACTACTTATCATGTAAATTATACTGCAACAGTATTACCGATAATAGTTTTATGCTACATTCAAGTTAAGATAGAAAAATTTTTAAAAAAATATATATTAGGAAATGTTGGTGAAATGGTTATTCCCCTTATAGCTATAGTTATAACAAGTGGGTTGACTTTTTTCCTTTTAGGACCTATGCTATATAACTTAGGGGAGATGTTAACTAAATTCATCTGCTATATCTACACAAGATTTGGATATATAGGTAGTGGTATACTAGGGTTAATATATGCACCCCTAGTTGTAACAGGTCTACACCATGCTTTTTTACCTATAGAAACACAATTAATAGCTGAAATTTCAAAGACAGGTGGTACTTTTATTACACCCATTGCAACAATGTCTAATGTTTCTCAAGCAGGTGCAGTTTTAGCCATTATGTTAACAGAAAAAGATAAAAAAGAAAAAAATGTACAAAAAGTTGCAATGTTTTCAGCCCTAATGGGTATAACCGAACCTGCAATGTTTGGTGTAACTTTAAAGAAAAGAAAAGCTTTCTATGCATCTTTAATAGGGAGTATGATAGCATCTATATATATTTCATATAATCACATATTATCATTTACATTAGGTATATCTAGTGTATTAGGGTTCATAGCTATACCTGTAGCAAAGTGGTTAGAATTTTTTATAGGCCTACTATTAGCATTTTTTATTCCCCTTATAATCACAATTTTTTTGAATAAAAATAAACAATAGCTACCTTTATGTGTAGCTTATTTTTATTGCATTTATGACGCTTTTATGTTACTATTTACTTATGGAAAATTTAGAAAATGATGTGTTAAAAAAATTAGAAAAAGAGAGAGAAAGAGTTGGAAAAGCTTTTTATGAAAAAAATCAATTCTTAGGGATATATAAAGAAAGGGTTATAGTTGCACTAACTAAGGAGGAAGTAGAAGAAAAGTTAGCTTACCCTGAGGTCTCTAAGGCTTTGGAGAAGAAAATAGCAACTAAAATGATTTTATCAAGAAAAGTAGATATGAAATTCTTAAAAAAATATATAGATTTAGCTAAAACTTATGGGGTAAGTTGTAAAATAGTAGATGGATTATCTTATCAAAGCGACATATGCCTTGTTGTATGTGCTGATGATGCAGTAGATAGAAAAAAAGATCCCGTCGTTAAATCTAGATTAGAAATTATTAAAGAAAGAGGTATGCCTATTGTATATTATGAGGCTTTAGGTAAAAAGATAAGTCATAGATATATGAAAATAGTAAAAAAACTTTTACCAGAGTTAAAAGATCAATACATGGAGCTAAGTTTTTTTGATAAACTTTGTGGAGAAAAATGCCCATTAGAAGAAAAATTAGGAGGAAAGATATATGGTTGATGGATTCGTAATAACAGGAGGAAAACCTTTAAATGGAGTTATAGAAGTAAGTGGAGCAAAAAATGCAGCATTGCCGATAATTATAGCAACACTAATTGAAAAAGGTAAGTATACAATAAAGAATGTACCTAATCTATCAGACATACGTGTTCTATTTAAACTTTTAGAATCATTGGGATTAAAAGTTACAAAAATTGGTGATCATGAATATGAAATTTTAAATAACGGAATAACAAATAATAAGGCAGAATATGAAATAGTAAAAAAGATGAGAGCATCTTTTTTAGTAATGGGACCTATGGTTGCAAATCTTGATGAAGCAATAATCTCATTACCTGGTGGTTGTTCTATAGGTTCAAGACCTGTGGACTTACACTTATTTGGATTTGAAAAATTAGGTGCTAAGATTATACAAGAACATGGTTATGTGTATGTAGATTCTAGCAATTTAAAAGGTGATGATATAGTTTTAAGTTTTCCATCAGTAGGTGCAACACAAAACATTTTAATAGCTGCAACTAAGATAAAAGGTACAACTAGAATAATCAATGCAGCAAAAGAACCAGAAATAGTTGACTTAGGTAAGTTCTTAATTAAAATGGGAGCTAAAATTAAAGGTCTTGGAACAGATGAAATAGAAATAGAGGGTGTAGAAAAATTACATGCTGTGGAATACAGTATAATGCCAGATAGAATAGAAACAGCAACTTATGTAATAGCATCTCTTGTTACAGAAGGGCAGATGTATATAAAGAACGGAAACTTAGAAGATTTAGGAATATTTAAGTCACAATTAGAATCTATGGGGGTTAAATTTGTTAAAGATGGCAATATATTAAAAGTAATAGGTAAGGTAAAAGATTTGAAACCTGCAAATATTATCACTATGCCACATCCAGGTTTTCCAACAGATGCACAAGCACAAACAATGCTTTTACTAGCCTTAATTAAAGGAAAGAGTGAAATAGAAGAAACTGTATTTGAAAATAGGTTTATGCACGTTGCAGAATTCAATAGAATGGGTGCAAATATTAAGATACATCACAATACTGCAATAATTGAGGGTGTAGACCATCTAGGTGGTGCAGATGTTATGGCATCTGATTTAAGAGCAGGAGCAGCTTTAGTTATAGCAGGGCTAGTTGCAAGAGGACAAACTAGGTTAAATAGAATTTATCATGTAGATAGAGGATATGAAAAATTAGAAGAAAAGCTAATAAAATTAGGTGCAGATATTAAGAGGGAGAAATTTGAAATATGAAGAAAATAATAGGTATGAATCCAATAATAGAAGCACTTGATAGTGGTAAAAGCTTTGAAAAGATAGAAATATATACAGGTATAAAAAAAGAGAGTATAAAAAAACTATTAAAAATAGCAAGTACTAATAATATTAAGATAAACTATACCAATAAAAGATTTGATAATTCACAAGGTATAGTAGGATACTTATTAGAATACGACTATTATACAACTTTAGAAGCTTTTTTAGAAAAAGAATTAATACATGATGAGTCATTAATAGTTATACTAGATCAAATACAAGACCCAGGTAATTTTGGTGCCATAATTCGTTCGTGTGAGTGCTTTGGAGTTAGGGGTATAATAATACAAGATAGAAATAATGTTAAGGTAACTGAAACTGTTATCAAATCATCTGCTGGTGCAATAGAACATATGGATATAGTACAAGTTGTAAACATTTCTGATACAATAGATAAGTTAAAAAAATATGGATATTTTGTTTATGCTGCAGCAGGTGAAGGCGATAAACAATACGATAAGATAGAATATGCTAAAAAGAAAGTCTTAGTTGTAGGTAATGAAGGTAATGGTATACGAAAAAAAGTAAGAGAACATAGTGATATGATAGTTAAGATACCTTTATTAGGAAAAATTAATTCATTAAATGTAAGTGTTGCAACGGGTATATTTTTAGCTAAAATGCAAGAGGAGCAAAATGAAGTTAAGTAGTAAAGAAAGAAATTATTTAAGAAAATTAGCCCATGATATAGAGCCAGTGGTAAGAATAGGTAAACAAGGGTTAAATGAAACTGTTTTAGATAGTATCAATAAGGCGATAACAAAGCAGGAATTAATTAAAATTAAAATATTATCTAATTCAGATGAGATAATTACACGTGATTTACAAAAAGAAATAGAAGAGTATGCAAAATGTGTTGCAGTATATGATATAGGGCATACTATGATATTCTTTAAGGAAAATAAAAAAGGTAAGATTACAAGCGATTTCTTAGAATTTAGAAAGAGAAATAGAAATGGATAAAAATAGAAATAATATATTATTAATCGTAATTCTGTCTGTAGTAATAGCACAGGGATTAAAAATATTTATGCCTATGTTAAAGGGTAAATCACCAGATTTTTCAAAAATATTTGAAACAGGTGGTATGCCCAGTTCACACTCTGCTAGTGTTAGCTCACTATGTACAGCAATGGCATTGGTGTATGGAGTTGCAAGCCCCCTATTTTCAATAACCTTTGTATTAGCAATTGTAGTAATGTATGATGCAACAGGTATTAGAAGAGAAGCAGGTAAGCACGCAAAGGCACTTAATAAGATAATATCTAGTGACAAGGATATATTCAAAAGTGAAGAATTTAAATCATTTAAAGAATTTTTAGGACATACTCCTTTTGAAGTGTTTATGGGTTGCTTATTAGGTATAATAATAACAGTAATATTAAAAGGATATTTAGTATGAAAAAGAGACTAGATTTAATACTTTGTGAAAAAGGATATTTTAGTACAAGAGAAAAAGCAAAAAGGGAAATTATGGCAGGAAACGTCATAATCAACGAACATGCTGTAACTAAAGCTGGTACTATGTTTAAGGAAGAAGATCTTAAAAGTATTAGAATAAAAGAAAAATTAGCCTATGTTAGTCGTGGAGGACTTAAGCTAGAGGGGGCTATAAAACGCTTTGATAT
This sequence comes from Sneathia vaginalis, assembly GCF_000973085.1. Taxonomy (NCBI): domain Bacteria; kingdom Fusobacteriati; phylum Fusobacteriota; class Fusobacteriia; order Fusobacteriales; family Leptotrichiaceae; genus Sneathia; species Sneathia vaginalis. Next base: position 1,032,799 of record NZ_CP011280.1, on the reverse strand, counting down.
AGACTTTAATGATAAGATAGTATTAGATATTGGAGCGTCAACTGGAGGTTTTACAGATTGTAGCTTACAACACGGTGCAAGCTTTGTGTATAGTATAGACGTTGGTACAAATCAATTGGACTATACCCTAAGACAGAATGAAAAAGTATTAAGTATAGAAAATATGCATATTAATAAGGTTACAAAAGATATGTTAGTAAAAGGGTTAGCAGATATAGTAGTAGCAGATGTTTCCTTCATTTCTCTAACAAAAATAGTTGATTATGTATATTTACTTAGTAAGAGTGATGCACAAGCTGTACTTTTAATTAAACCACAGTTTGAGGTAGGAAGAGAATATATAGGTAAAAATGGAATAGTTAGGGATAAAGATGCTCATGATATGGCAATAAAAAAAGTTGTAAATTGTTTTTTAGATAAAGGTTTTAATATATTGGGCGTTGAAACTTCCCCTATAAAAGGAACAAAAGGAAATGTTGAATATTTACTTTATGTTAGAAAGGAACAAAATGAAAAGTAAGATAAGATATTTTTTATGTTTTTTAGCTGGAATATTAATGACAGTAAGTGTTTCAAAATATTGCAATGCTAAAACAACTACGATGCCTTTAAGTGCGACATCTTCAAATAAGGCAAGCTTTAAGGATATTACACAATTACAAAAAATAATTGAAACTATTAATACTGTTAATGAAATATGGGTTGGTGATAAAAAATTAACACTTGATGGACAATATCAAGCAGCTTTAAGAGGAATATTGTCAGATCTTGATGATCCATATTCAGAATATTTATCTAAAGAAGAATTTAAAGACTTGAATGAAGGTTTAAATGGTACATATTCAGGTGTAGGGATGTCAATTAGAAAACAAAAAGGTGAATCAATGGAAGTAATATCACCCTTTATAGGTTCACCAGCATTTAAAGCAGGTATACAAATAGGGGATAGAATAACTAAAGTTGATAATCAAGACATACGTGATAAAACAGCAACAGAAACTTCTAAGATGTTAAAAGGTAAAAAGGGAACTAGTGTTACTGTTGAAGTAGTAAGAAAGGGACTAAAAAAACCTCTAGTTATTACCCTAGTAAGAGATAATATTAAATTAGATAATGTTGAATACAAGATGTTAGATAAGAATATTGGATATATTAGTTTACTTCAATTTGGTGATGGTATAGCAAAAGAAATAGATGATGCAATAAAGGATCTTCAATCTAAGGGTATGAAAGAATTAATCTTTGATTTAAGAACTAATCCAGGTGGATCACTTAAAGAAGCTGTAGACTTAGCCTCTCTATTTGTTAAGGAAGACAATATTGTTAGCTTAAAATACAAAAATGGTAATGAAACAGTATTTAAGAGAACAAATAAGCAAATATATACAGGGCCTATGGTAGTGTTGGTTAATAAAGGAAGTGCATCAGCATCAGAAATATTAACAGGTACACTTAAGGATTATAACAGAGCGAAAATAATAGGTGAAAAGACTTATGGTAAGGGTGTTGCACAAAATATATTACCATTTAGATCAGGAGATGCATTAAAAATTACTATTGCTAAATGGTACACACCTAAGGGTAAAAATATTAATAAACAAGGAATAGAACCAGATATTACAGTAAAGATGGAAACTCTATTATCAAGTAAGGGATATAGCTCAGAAACAGAACAAGCAAAGAAAAATAGAATGAAAGAAATAGAAAAACTATTAGTTGAAATACATGGTAAAAAAGAAGCAGACAAGATGATTAAAGAAGGAGATACTCAGTTAAAAAGAGCTATTGAATATTTAAAGGAAGGTAAGTAATGTTATACGTTGTAGGTACTCCTATTGGAAATTTAGAAGATATTAGCTTTAGAGCAGTTAGAACATTAAAAGAGGTCGAATATATCTTTGCAGAAGATACGAGAGTAACAAGAAAACTATTAGATCATTATGAAATAAAGAATACTATATATCAATATCATGAACATAACAAAATGCATCAAATTCCAAATATTATCAACATATTAAAAGAAGATAAGGATATTGCAATAGTTACAGATGCTGGTATGCCTTGTATATCTGATCCAGGATATGAGTTGGTAAATGAGGCATTGAAGGAGGGAATAAAGGTGGTTACTGTACCTGGACCTTCTTCAATTTTAAGTGCAGCTAGTATATCTGGATATAGTATGAGAAGAATAGCGTATGAGGGATTTTTACCTAAAAAGAAGGGTAGACAAACTCTATTCTTAAGTCTACAAGAGGAAAAACGCCCTATTATCATTCTTGAATCACCAAATAGATTACTTAAAACTTTAAAAGATATATATAGCTACTTAGGGAATAGACATATAGTTATTGCAAGGGAATTAACTAAAGTCTACGAACAAGTTATTAGAGGAGAGGTATTAGATTTAATAGATAAGGTAGAGAAAAAACCTCTAAAAGGTGAAATGGTGTTGATAATAAAAGGACTTTGTGATAAGGATGAATAGTGATAAAACAAGCATAAACTGGTATCCAGGGCATATGAAAAAAACTATGGATATGTTTAGCGAAGAAATAAAGCAAGTTGATGTGGTATTAGAAATATTAGATGCAAGAATACCATTATCAAGTAGAAATCCTGAAATATCGAAAATAGTGGGGAATAAGACAAGAATAGTCTTACTAAACAAGGTTGATTTAGTGGATAAAAATAAATTAGATATATGGAAAAAATATTTTTTAAAAACTAATACAGCCGACTACATTATTCCCATAAGTGCAGAAAAAGGAATGAATATTAAAGATATTAAGAGTAAGATAAAGGAATTATACAATAAAAAGCTTGAAAAAGTAGCTAAAAAAGGTTTAAGAAAAACACAAATCCGTTCTATTATAGCTGGTATACCAAATGTAGGTAAGTCTAGGCTAATAAATAGACTGTCAAGTAAAAGTAAAGCTGGAGTAGGTAATATGCCAGGTTTTACTAGAGGTAAACAATGGATAAATGTAGATGATAATTTCTTCATACTAGATACACCAGGTGTATTATGGCCTAAATTTGATAGTCATAGTGTAGCAGTAAACTTAGCCATAACAGGATCAATAAGAGATGATGTGCTACCTATAGAAGAAGTATGTATAGAATTACTTAAGAAGATGAAGGAATATGAAATATTAGGTAATGTATATAGTGTATATGGAATAGAAGAAGGTGATGATGATTATCACGTCTTACTAAAAAAAATAGAGAACAGATTGTTAATTAACACAAAGGAATTTGATTATGAACAAGTTTCAAAAAGAATTTTAAAAGATTATAGACAAGGAAAATTAGGAAAATTCTTCCTTGAGTTACCAAGAAAGGAAATAGATGAAATTTAATGAATTAGGACTTAGCGAATCTACGCTAAAAGCGATTATGGAGAAAGGATTTACTGAGCCAACAGAAATACAAAAGTTAGTTATACCCGAACTTTTAAAAGAGAGTACTAACTTAATAGGTCAAGCACAAACAGGTACGGGTAAAACAGCAGCGTTTTCACTGCCTATACTAGAACTTTTAGAACCTACAAAAGATGTAAAGGCTTTAATTTTAACACCAACTAGAGAATTAGCTGTACAGGTATCAGAAGAAATATATTCACTAAAGGGTGATAAGGATATACGTATACTTGCAGTATATGGTGGAGCATCAATAGAAACACAATTAAGATCACTAAAAAAAGGTGTGGATATAGTTGTTGGGACACCTGGACGTGTAATGGATATGATAAATAAGAAGGCATTAAAATTAAAACAATTAGAATATTTCATATTAGATGAAGCTGATGAAATGCTTAATATGGGATTTATAGACGACATAAAGGAAATTTTAAAAAGTACTAATGATGATAAGAAAATGTTGTTCTTCTCAGCTACTATGCCAGATGAAATATTAGCTATTGCAAAAGAGTTTATGCCTAGCTTTAAGAAGATAAAGGTCAAAAAGAAAGAGTTAACAACTAATTTAACAAAGCAAATATACTTTGAAGTAAGACCAGATGATAAGTTTGAAGCATTATGTAGAGTATTAGACTATAGGGCAGATTTTTATGGAATAGTATTTTGTAAGACTAAGCAAGATGTAGATGAAGTAACTAAAAAACTTAAGGCAAGAGGATATAGTGCTGAATGTATACATGGGGATATTACACAAGGTCTAAGAGAAAAGACACTAGATTTATTCAAACAAAAAATATTAAATGTATTAGTTGCAACAGATGTAGCAGCAAGAGGAATAGATGTATCAGATTTAACACATGTAATAAACTACTCTATACCACAAGAACCAGAAGCCTATGTTCATAGAATAGGGAGAACAGGAAGAGCTGGTAAAAAGGGAGTGGCTGTAACATTTGTAACACCTAAGGAAATTAATAAGTTGCTACAAATTAAACGTCTAACAAAATCTGAAATAGTTAAAGAAAGTGTTCCTAATGTTGAACAAATATTAGAAGCTAAGAAAGAAAATCTATTAGCAAGTATAGATGAAATAGTGCTAGAAGATGACTACGGTCAATATATGGATTTAGCAAGAAAGATATTGTCAAATAGAAATCATGATGTAATTGTAGCATCACTATTAAGACATGTATATGATGATGAATTCTTAAAGGAAAACTATAACGAAATAAAAGATGTGAGCATAAAAGTAGACGATAAAACTCGTCTGTTCATAGCCCTAGGACAAAGAGATGGTATGAAACCATCAAAACTACTAGAACTATTACATAAAAAAGCAAAAGTTCCAGGTAGAAAGATAAGGGACATAAAGATTATGGATAAGTTTTCATTTATCACTGTTCCATTCAAGGAAGCAGAAGAAATAATGAAGGCAATGAATAGAAAAGATGCAAAAAAACCTATAGTAGAAATATCAAATGGGAAGTCAAAATCAAAAAAAGGTAGAAGGTAATATGAAATGAGTGAAGAAATTGAAATTTTGGTTAATACATTAATTAATTCCTTGAAAGACAAGGATATACAAAAAGCGGCATTAACACAAAATATCGATAATATTCCATACGAGAAAGCATATGAATTATCGAGAGTTTTAGCATTTATACCACTTTTAATTAATATAGCAGAAGATGCAATATCATCTAAGAAAATGATATGTGAGAAAAATCAGGGCAAGATAAAAAGAGAAAATCTAGAACATGCTTTTTTAAACAAGAAAAAAAGGGAAGCAATAGAAAGAATAGAAGTAACACCAGTGTTAACAGCACACCCAACACAAATACAAAGAAAAAGTATACTAGATTTAATGGCAAATATATATGATTTAATTAAGGCATATGATGCTGTTAAGAGTAATTTGATTGATAGAAATGAATGGGAGACAGCATTAAAAAGAGATATCAATATTTTACTACAAACAGATACTTTAAGAAGTACAAAATTAAGAGTAGATAATGAAATTAGTAATATTATGAGTTACTATAACACAACATTCTTGTCTGCAATACCTGATTTAATTCTAAAGTATAATAAATTAGCTAGAGAATATGGAATTAAAAAGACTGTAATTCCTGTAAGAATAGGTACATGGGTAGGTGGAGATAGAGACGGTAACCCTTATGTATCAGCACATACATTGAATAAGACAATAAAGATGGCAAGTGGTGTAATATTTAATGAATATATTTCTAAGTTGTCTAAGTTGTACCGTGAATTTTCTATGAGTTATGAACTTGTAAATTATTCTAAAGAAGTACAAGAATTAGTAGATAAGTCACATGATTTATCTATACATAGACAAAAAGAACCATATAGAAGAGCCATTAGCTATATTAAAGACAGAATAATTGCAACAGCATATATGCTAGAACTAGATACAACTACTATGCCTGATAATACAGATTTAGAAGGGTATAAGGATAGTAATGAGTTCTTATGCGACTTACAAAAAATTGAAGATTCAATAAAGAAATACAGTGGTGAAATTTTAGTAAAAGGTACACTAGAAAGATTAATAACAGCAGTTAAAGTGTTTGGTTTCTACTTATCTACAGTGGACTTAAGACAAGATTCAAGTATACACGAAAAATGTGTGGATGAATTATTGAAATCTGCTAATATACATAAAGATTATCTAAATTTAAATGAAGATGAAAAGTGTAAACTACTACTAAATATATTAGAAAATGATCCAAGACCTTTATCAAGTGATAATATACCTAAAAGCGATTTATTAAAGCAAGAATTAGATATATATACAACAGCTAAAAAAATGCATGATATGTTTGGAAAAGATGTAATAAAGCATAATATAATATCACACACAACTAGTGTTTCAGATATGTTAGAAGCATTAATATTCTTAAAGGAAGCTAATTTGGATGTTAATATAGTTCCTTTATTTGAAACTATAGAAGACTTACAAAATTCTATTAAAGTAATGGAAAAATGGTTTAATATTCCTTTAGTTAAGGAACTATTAAAGAAAAACAACAATGAACAAGAAATAATGTTGGGATATTCAGATAGTAATAAGGATGGTGGATATCTAACATCTAGTTTTTCACTTTATCAAGCACAAAAGAATTTGATAGAATTAGGTGAAAAATATGGAGTAAGTATAAGTTACTTCCATGGTAGAGGAGGAACAGTAGGACGTGGTGGTGGACCTAGTTATGAAGCTATACTTGCTCAACCAAGTGGAAGTATAAAGGGTAAGATTAGATTAACTGAACAAGGTGAAATAATAGAAGCTAAATACGGAAACTATAACAACGGGATATATAACCTTGAAGCATTAGTAACTTCAAGTCTTGAAGTTAGCATGAGTAATACAAAAAAAGACTTTAAAGATTATGAAAATATCTTAAAAGACTTGTCAGATATTAGTTATAGAAAATATAGAAGTTTGGTATTTGAAACAAAAGGCTTTATAGACTTCTTCTACACAATAACACCTATTGTAGAAATATCTAAGTTGAACTTAGGTTCAAGACCTTCTTCTAGAAAACAAGGTAGAAGCATAGAAAATCTTCGTGCTATACCATGGGTATTTTCTTGGTCACAAGCAAGAATAATGCTACCAGGCTGGTATGGACTAGGTACAGCTCTAAAAAGTGCTGATATGAGTAAATTAAAGGAGATGTATAAGACATTCCCATTCTTTAGAACACAAATATCTAATGTAGATATGCTTTTAGCTAAGACAGATATGGATATAGCTAGAGAATATATAGAATTAGATGATGATAAGGAAAATGCAAGAAAGATCTTTGCTGATATATTAGAGGAATATAACCTAACTAAGAAGTTAATACTTGAAGTATCAGAAAAGAAAGAACTATTAGAAGATAATTTAGAATTAAAAAAGAGCCTAGAAAACAGAATGCCATACTTTAACGCTTTAAATAACTTACAAATTAAGCTATTGAAAAAAGGAAGAGAAGGAATGGATGACGAAGACCTAATAAAGGCAATACATACATGTATAAATGGAATTGCAACAGGTCTAAGAAATTCAGGGTGAGAAAATGAGCAAGTGTATGGAAGTATGCTTGCTTTTTTGTTTAAGTATACTTTTAAATCATAATAATAGAGGAATTTCTTGAAAAAAATCTAAAAACACATTGAATTATACACAAAAATTGTGTATAATAATCTTGAGGTGGAAAGTATGCCAATGGATTCAAATAGGGCTACTATAGCACCTTTTCATAGTAAGGAGTTAGGAAAATATCTTGAAAAAGGAATCCTTAAACAAATTAGGAGGTTATAATGATTTTAATTTATCCAGCAATATTTTTTGAAGAAGAAGTAGGGGGATACTCTGTTTTCTTTCCTGGATTTCCTTGTGCAACACAAGGCGAAAATATTAATGATGCTTTTTATATGGCTACTGAGTTTTTAGGAATACAACTAAATGACTACTATGAAGAACATAAGGAATTTCCAACTCCTTTAGATATTAATAAAATAGATGTTGAAGAGTTTATGAAAAAAGAATTAAATAGCACTGATGAAGAGATAAAAAATGCAAAATATTTTAAGACATTAGTTCCTATTGATTATTATAGATTTTTAAAATTATCAGATAAAAAAATTATTAGAAAAAATGTTTCAATTCCTAGATGGTTAAATAAAATTGGAAAGAGAAATAATATAAATTTTTCTAAAGTTTTAAAAGAAGCATTGATGAAAGAGCTTGGAATAGATGATATAGATGAAAATTATATAATGTAAAAAAGAATTTGAGAGGTATAGGTAATATTGCTTATACCTTTTTTGTGTTTTTAAAGTATGAATAAAGTTCTTTCCTTTTAAGAATATATGTTCTAAAAGTAGAATACGATATATTCATATTATAATTATCATTTAAGTAATTCCATAAATTACTGATGTAATAAAAAGATTCATGTCTATTTTCAAGTAAATCTATGATTGTATCATAGAACTTATCACATTTAGATGGCTTATTTCTAGTCTTAGTTTTTTTTTGAAACCATAATAATATTTTTTTTACTGTTCTTCTATATTTTCCTAATTCTTTAGCAATTTTAGAGAAATTAACTTTAATATTTGAATTATCAGCAAAAATTTTTAATTTAGGCAAATCTTCTAATGTTAGCATTGTTATCCTTTCGATTTAAAATATGATATATCATACAATTAATTTATATATTTGTACATTAATATATATAGATTATAAAGTTAAAAAAGTGTGTAGTATAATACAATATATATATGTTGGGATACAGAGATATATATTTAAAAAGTTAAATAAAGTGCATAAATATATTTAAAAAGACATTGATTTTTTTCGGGGGGGGGGTACTAAAATACTATTTGAGGTGATATAAATGAAAAAAACAATATTATTTATTATGCTTTTAGGATGTATGATATCAGAAGCAGAAATTAAAACTATAGAAAATAAGGAAGTAAATGATCCAACAAGTATAATTATTAGTCCATATAACATTTCAAAGATTACTAATAGTAATTGGTCAAATATTTTTGGAGCAAGTGATACTATTACTAATAGTAATTTTTCAAATATATTAGGGACATCGAATAAAATTAATAATTCAAAACAAACAAGTGTAATTGGAGAATTAAATGAAGTAGTAGAAAGTGAAAATACAAAACTTTTAGGTAATAACAATAAAATAAATAACTCAAAGTATTCATATATATTTGGCGGAAATATACAAGCAGAAAATAGTAATCATGCAAATATACAAGGAAATAAAAACATAATTAAAGATTCTGATCAAACAACTGCAATTGGTGAAAAGAACACAATTACAAATTCCAATCAAACAACTGCAATTGGAGAATTAAATGAAGTAGTAAAAAGTGAAAAAACAAAACTTTTAGGTGATAATAATAAAATAAATAACTCAAATTATTCATATATATTTGGTGGAAATATACAAGTAGAAAATAGTAATCATGCAAATGTACAAGGAAATAATAACGCAATTACAAATTCTAATCAAACAACTGCAATTGGAGAAAATAACACAATTACAAATTCAAAACAAACAAGTATAATTGGAGAATTAAATGAAGTAGTAGAAAGTGAAAAAACAAAACTTTTAGGTAATAACAATAAAATAAATAAATCAAAGTATTCATATATATTTGGTACAAATATACAAGCAGAAAATAGTAATCATGCAAATGTACAAGGAAATAATAATGCAATTAAAGATTCTGATCAAACAACTGCAATTGGTGAAAATAACACAATTACAAATTCAAAACAAACAACTGCAATTGGAGAATCAAATGAAGTAGTAGAAAGTGAAAAAACAAAACTTTTAGGTAATAACAATAAAATAAATAACTCAAAGTGTTCAAATATATTTGGTACAAATATAAGTGCAAAAAATAGTGATTTTGGTATAGCTATAGGAGCTAGTGCTAGTTTAATTAATGCTGTAAATTCTGTAGCTATAGGAGCTGGTAGTAAAGCAACATTTAGCGATTCAGTAGCTTTAGGTTCATTTAGTGAAACTAAGTTATCTGAGAAAAGTGCATATTTAACTGATCAAAAAAATGCTCCACATTATGTTGTATCAGTTGGAGGAGGAAAAATAAAAAGAAGAATACAAGGATTAGCAGATGGAGCAGAAGATGATGAAGCAGTAACAGTTGCACAATTGAAAAAATTAAAAAGTGAAGTAAAAGGTTCTACAGAAAAATCAGACCTAGCATTAAGTGGAGTAGCAAATGCTATAGCTATGGCTAATTTAGTACAAGTGAATTCATATTCAGACTATAGACATAATTTAAGTGCAGCATATGGATATTATGGTGGTTCTCATGCATTAGCAATAGGCTTTAGTGGGGTAACAAAGGATAGAAGATTAGTATACAAACTAAGTGGATCAGTAAACAATAAAGGAAATCTTGCCCTTGGAGTTGGAGCTGGAGTAATGCTTGGTAATAAGGAAGAAAGCATGGAACATAAAGATATTAATGTAAAAGAACTATATGAAAGAATAACTAAATTAGAAAAAGAAAACAGTGCAATAAAGCAAAGAATGGTTCAACAAGATACAATAATACAAAAATTAGAATCAATTATTGAAAATAGATAATAAGTATTTGGGCAAGTGTATAAAAGTATGCTTGCTTTTTTATTCTCCATTTTCAAATATAAATATTGTTAATCAAAATATATTATGATATGATACAAACTAAAGGAGTGATAATATTATGAAAAATAATGGAAAACCCCTTTTTTTGTCAGATTTAACTTCAGAAGAATTTAATAGAGAAATTCTAAGGAAGAAGTGAAAAATGAATTAAAGAAAGAGCTGAAATTGGCTGAGGAAGGGAAAATATAAATTAATTAATATGTTTAATGGATACATTATGCCGCGTTTTATCGGTGTTTTGTATCTTTTTTTCTTTACAGTTGACAAGTAAATTTAAATTTGCAATATTCCTTATTTTTAATATAATACACATATTTCACCCTAATTAAAACAATTTTCTTAATAAAAATAAGAGAAGTTTAGCTTTTTTTTTTTTTTGGCACTCAAAAAAATAGGTATATCTAAATATTTATTTAATTTTTTGCAATTATTTGTTGTAAGTGTTAATATTCAAAAAGAGGTGGTTTTTATGAATATATTAGGTAAATATAAAATATATCTTATTATTCTGTCAATGATTTGTAGTTACACATTTGCAGAACATTATGATGTTGTAGGTGCACAAGGTTATGGTGTACATATAGATGATAAAAATGTAAAAGTGAATTTGAAATTGATGGATGATAAAGAATACAAAAAAATTAATGATATGGCAGAAAATGAAGTATTAAATAGACATACAACGGAGTTAGTAAAGTATTTCAATAATATTATTGATAATTCAAAATTTAACGATCGTATATATAATAATAGTATTATAAATATAACAAATGAATTAGAGAAAAAAATATTTAAAGATAATGATCCTGAAACATTCAGTATGTATACTGGTAGATTATATGGGTATTATTTTAAAGGAGAACAAGAATATAATAAGAATAATTCCGCTGAAAACCCAATGCCTAAAAATAAAGAGTCAGAAGATGAAATTATAAGAAGATATATTAGAGAAGGTTTAAGTAAGGATATAATAGAAATATATGGAAAAAATTTTAAAAAATTAAAGCAATCAAATGAAGAATTAAAAAATGAAATTAATAAAGAAATAAAAGATGTATTAATTGAAAAAGATGGTAAAAAATATTGCCCACCAAAAATAACTCTATTTTCAAATAATGCTGTTGTAAAAAAAGGCACATCTGGAGTTGGATATGAAGTTTTATCTGGTGAAAATAGTGCAGTTGTAGGTAATTATGCAAAGGCTAATTCTAATAATTCCGTTGTTGTAGGTACTTATGCAACTAGTAGTAACACAGAAAAAGCAATATTAAATGAAAATGGAATTCTTGAATATGCAAAGGATTTAGTTAAAAAAAATAAAGATGAAAATGAATATAAGAATTTTAAAATGCTAGCCAATCGTGAAGCAGATGATAAAAATATTCCTCAAGATAAACGTGAAGAGTTCATAAGAGACTATATTGAAAAGCAAATAGAAATTGAAGCAGGGACTTTAGCAAATAAGAAAAAAATACAAGAAGAGTTTTTTAAAGAATATGGTGAACATACTATAAAAAATGAAAAAGGAGAAGAAATTAAATTCTTCTTAAAGAAAAATTTAAATAGTCCTACTGATGACTATAACACAGTTATAGGATATTTTTCTCATGTTAAAGGTCAAAAAGGTACAGCAGTTGGAGCTTTTTCTAGAGCTTTAGATAATTCTGTAGCTTTAGGATTTAATGCTAAATCTTTAAGTAATAATTCAATAACAATAGGTGATAATACAGAAAATAAAACAAATAATTCTGTAGTTATAGGATATAATGCAAGTTCACCTAATGAAGAAAATAATAAATTTGAATCAAATGTAGTAATCGGTAATATGACTAAAGGTTTAGGAAAAGCTGTAGTATCTATAGGTAATACAGCTCAATCTACTGGTGAAAATAGTATATCCATGGGTAATACAGCTCAATCTACTGGTGAAAATAGTATATCTATAGGTAATGAAACTAAATCAATTAATAATGGTATAGCAATAGGAAATAAAGCATTTGCTTCAAATGATAATAGTAGTAGTACAATTGCTATAGGAGATGAAGCAAGTGCGACTTTTAATTCTGCAATTGCAATTGGTCATAATGCAAAAGCAGGTCAAATGGAAATAAGTATAGGATATAATGCAAATACATATAAAATAAGAGATAATATTGATCCTAGTGAAAATATTACGCTTGGGAATTATGCAGTTTCTAAAGGTTCAAGAAATATTGCTTTTGGAATGGAAAGCAGATCTGAAGGGTATAATAGTATTAGTATAGGAGAAGGTGCATTTTCAAAATCAACAAGTCCAGAAAAATTTGAAGCACCATCAATAGCATTAGGGCATAATGCAATAGCATTTGGTGGATCTATAGCACTTGGAAAATCTGCAACAATTGCTAAAGGTAAAAGAATTGTATTTAAGGATGAGAATGATAAAGAGAATAAGACAACAGGTGAAAATGCAGAATATGTATTTTCTAGTTATGAAAATGGCGAAATATATGGTTACAAAAAAGAAGATAATGAAATAATGCATGGTGTTGCAATAGGTGATTACAGTTTAACTAATACTGAAAATGGTGTAGCACTAGGTTCATATTCATTGAGTAATCGTGAAAAAGGTGTTTTAGGATATCTTTCACCTAATAATGCAGAAAATTATACATGGAAATCTACATATGGTGCAGTATCCATAGGTAATCCTGATAAAAAAATAACTCGTCAATTAACAGGACTTGCAGCAGGTAGTGAAGATACTGATGCAGTTAATGTTGCACAATTAAAAGAACTAAAAAACTATGTAGACTACTATTCAAACCCATTTGAGTATTATTCAAAAAAGGATAATAAAAAGGTATATAGAGATGCACAAGGATACTATGTTATAGAAAAAAATAACCGTAAAGATGTTAAAGCAGAAGATATTATCATAAAAGCAGTAGATAAATTACAAGTAGGTAATGTTGAAAGTTCTATTAACCCTACAACTGTATCACAAGGATCTACATCAGATAAGCCAAGTACTAAGCCAGATGATAATAATGATAATTATTTAGTTGTGGTTAAAGATTTAAAAACAATAAAAGGTAATGCAAAAAAAGATAAAATAGAATTCTCTACTTTTAAAACAGAAATTAATAATAATATAACTGAAATAAAAAATGATATTAAGGAAGTAAATAAGAAATCAGACCTAGCTTTAGGCGGAGTATCAAATGCAGTAGCTATAGCTAACTTACCTAATGTATCAGGAGATAAGAAGTTTAATTTAGCAACATCATATGGATATTATGGTGGTTCTCATGCAGTAGCTGTTGGATTTAGTGGAACAAATGATAATCAAAACTTTATCTACAAACTAAGTGGATCAGTTAATAGTAAGGGTAATCTTGCCTTTGGTATTGGTGCTGGAGTTATGATGGGTAGTGTAAATAGTAAGGATAAGATTATAGAAAAATTAATAGAAAAGGATAGAAATCAAGATGATGAAATAAAAGAATTAAAAAAAGAAAACAGTGCAATAAAGCAAAGAATGGTTCAACAAGATACAATAATACAAAAATTAGAATCAATTATTAGAAAATAAATAATAAGTATTTTGGCAAGTATATGAAAGTGTACTTGTCTTTTTACATACAGTTAAAAAATGTGAGATAATAAAACACAATATATAATAAAAAGTAATAATGTAGTCATTGATAAGTTAATAAAGGTATTTACTAATACTAAATAAGACCTTGAAAATAGAATGGGGGGGGGTACAATTATCTGAAATATTTTTAAGTTGAGGTATTAGTATGAAAAAAAGTGGTAAGAAAAAGATTAATTTAATTTTAATTATTTCAAGTATATTCCTTACAGGAGTAAGTAATATATATGCTAATGGAGATGTAGATAAAATAAATGATTATGTAGATGATCGAATAAATCAATGGTTAGACTATTTGGATGATGAATTAGGGAAAAAAATAGATAAAAAAATACCAAATGCAGTAAAAAAACAAATAGAAAAAGATTTAAAAAATATAGAAATTGGTAAATTTAAAACATCAAAAAATGGTGGAACGTATCCAGGCGTTAAAATAGAAATAAAAGAAGATGGTGAAAATGGAGGGGAAGCTAAATTTTCTGTAGGATTTATTAATCTTGATGGTAAAAATCAAATAATTTCAGGTGTAAGTATAGGTAATGAAAAATTTGTAAGAGGAGCATTTGCACAAACAAAGTTAGACTTAAATAACCATAATTTTAGTCTAGGAGCTTTACAATTTGATGGATTGCATGGGAATATATATACTGCTAATGATGATACTGCACAATACTTAGCAATGTTTAATAATAACGTGTATAAAGGAAAAGATAATTGGGGTAGACAAGATTTAAATTCTAACATTGCTTTGGGTTGGGGGAATAGTGCTGGAATGCAATTGAAACCAATTAAAAAGAAGATATCCAATGGTATAAAGGATAAAGAATTAATAATTGGCTATGAACAAGAAAGAGATAATCCTGGAATTAAGGAGAAAAATAAGCCTTATGCTATAAATTATGATTGGAAAAATAATTATTATAGTTTTAAAAAAAATTTGGTTTATTTGAAATGAATAAACCAAGTAATAATTCAACTGCTATAGGTGTTAGAAATGCTTCATATGGACAAGGAGCATTCGCAATAGGAATAGAAAGTGTTGCAGGTAATAAAGGAACATTTGCAGGTGGTGAAAATGCCATATCTTCAGGAATTCATTCAATTTCTTATGGATATAATACACTTTCAGCAGGTAAAGAATCAATATCATTTGGATATTATACTAAAGCTTATGGTAATAGTTCATTTGCGAGTGGTTATGAATCAGAAGCATATGGGAATAATGCAATTGCAATGGGTAGTTGGAGTTATGCAAAGGCTAAAAATTCACTTGCACTTTCAGGAGGAACTGTAGAACCTAGTGCAACTGAAGGAGTATCTATAGGAAAAGGTGCAGTAACAAAAATTGAAGAAGGATTTTCAATAGGTAGCGAAGCACTAGCAGATAGAGAAAAAGGGAAGTATGGATATAATGTTGTTGAAGATAAAGAATATACAAATAAAGATTTAGGATTAGATGAAAGTGTAAAATACACTGATTATATAAAAAAAATAAAAGATAAAAAACAGGAAATAAAGAATAATATTTATGACATAAAAAATTTAGAAAAAGAAAATGAAAAAAATGAAATTAATATAAAGGGTCTTAATGAATTTAATGAAACTAATGTCCATGAAAATTATATTTTGCAACAAATTAAAAAAACAAAAGATTCTTTGGAAAGAGATTTAAATGAAAAAAAAGTAAAAATAAAAAGTTTAAAAACTGAAAGAGAAACATTAGATACAGCATTAGAAGAATTAGAAGATAAAATTAAAGGAGTAACACCGTATTTTAGTACAGTTAGTGCAATATCTATAGGTAATCCTGATAAAGGTATAACTCGTCAATTAACAGGTCTTTCAGCAGGTAGTGAAGATACAGATGCAGTTAATGTTGCTCAATTAAAAGCAATGAGAAGTTATGTAGATAAAAAAGTTACATTAAAAGCAGGAAAGAGTGCATATGATATATGGGCTACATCATCTAAAGCTATTGAATATGCAGATAAGCATAATAAAAAATTGAAGGACTTAACTGAATTAGATTTTATTGATTCATTAAAAGGAGAACAAGGAATAAAAGGCGATGGTGAATCAGCATATCAAAGTTGGTTAAAGCAAGATGGTAATGCAGGCAAAAGTGAAGGAGACTTTGTTAAATGGTTAAAAGGCGATAAAGGTGATAAAGGGCAAGATGGAAAAAATGGAAAAGATGGACAAGATGGAAAGAGTGCCTTTGAAGTATGGAAAGAAAAGAAAAATAAGCCTAATGCTAAGGAAGAAGACTTTTTCAAGGATATAACAAAAGGTGCTGGTCTATTAGCCAAGGAAAAAGAAGAAATGAATAAAAAGATAGAGGATGCAAATAAGAAATCAGACCTAGCTTTAGGTGGAGTATCAAATGCAGTGGCTATGGCTAATCTACCACAAGTAATGGGAGATAAGAAGTTTAATTTAGCAGCATCATATGGATATTATGGAGGTTCTCATGCGTTAGCTATAGGCTTTAGTGGAACAAATGATAATCAAAACTTTATCTACAAACTAAGTGGATCAGTTAATAGTAAGGGTAATCTTGCCTTTGGTATTGGAGCTGGTGTTATGATGGGTAGTGTAAATAGTAAGGATAAGAAAATAGAAGAATTAACTAAACAAAATAATATATTTGCAGAAAATATTAGAAAACAAAATGAAAGAATTCAAAAACTAGAAGATATTGTGAAAAGATTAATGAATAAATAGTTAATAAACATTAATAGGAAAAAGATGAGGTATTGCAAACTGTTGCGAGCTTCATCTTTTTTGATGTTAAAAAATGTTTATATAAAATGCTAAAAAAGCCTTGAAAATATGCGGGGGGGGGTAGAATACAGAGTTGGAGGGGATTATATATGAATATAAATGACATTAAGTTTAGTTTTAAATTTAAACTTAAATTAATGATATTAACAATATTACCATTCTTATTCTATGGTAGTATAGGATACGCAGATAATATTAAAATATATGTTGATGCACAAAGTAAGAAAGTTTTAACAGAAGAAGAATACAATAAGCTTACAAATGAAGAAAAAAATAAGTATAAGCTAGTAGTTATTGATGAAAATAATAAAGCATATACAATAAATTTAAATGATGGATTACATTATATTTCAGTAAATTCAAATGAAACAGGTCCAAATAGTAATTATACTAATGATGGTGCTAAAGGAGGAGATAATGGTATTGTAATTGGTGTAAATTCTAAACTTACAGGTATAAAAAATGGTAAAAATAATAGTGTTGTTTTAGGTAATAATCTTGAAGTCGATGGTGCATATAATGTTGTTGTAGGAATAGATTACTATAATGGAGATAATAAGCTTACAAAAGTATCTGGAGAACACAATGTAGTTATAGGTCAAGGGAATTTAGTTGGATGGACAGCAATTAATAAAAATGCTGATAAAAAAAATGAATTAGCAGTATGGGAATACAATAAAAAAGGATCTGATCAAAATGTAGTTACTGGTATGACAAATACAATTAGTGGTGGTAGTGTTATTTTCGGTAAAAGTTCTAAAGTTGAAGATTTAGGAATGTCATTTGGATATGGGAATGAAGTTATAGGTTCAGAATCTAAATATAAATATGGGGAAAAAGAAAAAGAAAAAGAATACCGAGGAGGACAACATGGTTTAGCTTTAGGATCTTTTTTAGTTTCATCAGGTGAAGATGCTATATCAATTGGTCGTGATTCAAATGCTATAGGGAACTATACAATTGCAAGTGGTAGTAATTCAAATGCTATAGGACTAGCAAGTATGGCATATGGATATAAAGCAAATGTAAATGGTAACTGGTCATTAGCGATAGGACCTTATTCAAATGCTAATGTTGGATTTGCAACAGCATTAGGTGTAAGTTCAAAAGTAAATTATGAAACTGGTGTAGCTTTAGGTTATGGTTCTATATCAAATAGAGATAAAGGGACTTTAGGTTATGTTCCATTTGTTGATAAAGTAGATTTGAATAAAAAAATAGGGAATGATGAAAAATATGATGAATGGGTTAAGGCATATAATAATTTGAAAGTAAAAAAAGATGAATTAAAAACTAAGCCCGATGATAAAAATTTAAAAGAAGAGGTTGAAAGATTAAGTGCTGAAAATTCAATGGCATATAATAAGGCAATTTGTATGTGGAAATCAACAGGAGCTGCAGTATCTATAGGTAATGAAGATACAGGAATGACTCGTCAATTAACAGGACTTGCAGCAGGTAGTGAAGATACTGATGCAGTTAATGTTGCACAACTAAAACAAGTAATAAAGAACCAATATATAAATGTAAAAGCAGGAGAAAAAACTATAAACGTTAAATTAGGAGATACTTTGGTGTTAAAAGGAGATGGTATTGATATATCAGTAGATGATGATAAAACTAGTAAACAATCTCAAACAACACAACCTAATACTAGTAAACCTGCTGTAACACCACAAATTGCACCTACACCAACAGAAACTAAAACACCAAAAGAACATATAGCAACCTTTAAAGTAAATGAAAATGTTGGAGGTTCAAATACATTTGAATATGTTTTAGATGAAAAAGTTTTATCTGAAGAAGAATATTCTAAGTTAAAAAGTGATGAAAAAAAGAATGTAATATTACGTGTTAAAGATGGTGAAAAAGTCATAACAAATGTAGCTAATGGTGTCAAAGCTAAAGATGCAGTAAATGTAAGTCAATTAAAGGCTGTTAGAACAAAAGTAGAAAAGAATACTAGTGATATACAACAACTACAAAAAGATGTTAAAGAAGTAGATAAGAAATCAGACCTTGCTTTAGGTGGAGTATCAAATGCAGTGGCTATGGCTAATCTACCACAAGTAATGGGAGATAAGAAGTTTAATTTAGCAGCATCATATGGATATTATGGTGGTTCTCATGCAGTAGCTGTTGGATTTAGTGGAACAAATGATAATCAAAACTTTATCTACAAACTAAGTGGATCAGTTAATAGTAAGGGTAATCTTGCCTTTGGTATTGGAGCTGGAGTAATGCTTGGTAGTGTAAATAGTAAGGATAAGAGAATTAGTGATCTTGAAAATAGATTAAAAGAACAAACTGAAAAGACTAATAGATTAGAAAAACAACTTGAAAAAGTCATGAAAAGATTAGGTCAAAATTAAAATGCCAGATGTGTCTGGCATTTTTTAATCTATATTCTTTTCTTTCTTTAATGTTGGGAATAGGATTACATCTCTAATTGAGGCAGAATTTGTTAATAGCATTGTTAATCTATCAATACCTATTCCAAGACCTCCAGCAGGTGGCATTCCATATTCTAGGGCTCTGATATAGTCTAGGTCCATATCGCAAGCTTCATCGTCACCTTCTTGTTTTTTCTTAACTTGGTCTTCAAATCTAGCTTTTTGTTCCATAGGGTCATTTAGTTCTGAATATGCATTACCATATTCTCTACCAGTTATGAATAATTCAAATCTATCTACCCAGTCTTCACTCTTATATGAATTTTTAGATAAAGGTGAAATTTCTTTTGGATAAGTTGTAACAAAAGTAGGATTAATTAATGTAGATTCTACCTTTTCTTCAAATAGTAAGTTTAAGATACCATATTTAGTGTATTTAACCTTAGGATCTAAAGGTATATCTATGCTTTTAGCAAAGTTAATAGCTTCTTCATCAGATGTAACCTTATGTATATCAAATCCTGTCTTTTCCTTTACTATATCAGCCATAGTGACTCTTCTCCATGGTTTAGCAAGATTTATCATCTTACCTTCATATTCTAATTCATACTTACCGTATAATGTGAAAGCAAGAGAAGATATTAGATCTTCAGCTATATCCATCATGGTATTAAAATCAGCAAAAGCTTGATAAAGTTCCATCATTGTAAATTCTGGATTATGTTTAATTGAAATACCTTCATTTCTAAATGAACGGTTAATTTCAAATACCTTTTCAAATCCACCAACTAATAGTCTTTTTAAGTATAGTTCAGGTGCTATTCTTAAGTACATTTCTTGATCTAGTGCATTGTGGAAAGTTACGAAAGGTTTAGCGTTAGCCCCACTTGCAACTGGATGTAGCATAGGTGTTTCAACTTCGTAAAATCCCTTATTTTCCAAATATCTTCTGATGTAGCTAATAATCTTAAATCTTTTTTTCATTGTATCCATTACTTCATCATTCATGACAAGATCAACATATCTTTGTCTATATCTTAATTCAACATCAGTTAAACCATGAACCTTATCAGGTAATGGACGAATATTCTTAGATAAAACAGTGTATTTTATAGCTCTTAGTGTTAATTCACCAGTTTGAGTGTAGAATAGTCTACCTTCTATACCGATAAAATCACCAACACCAATATTTTTGAATATTTCATATTCTTGTTCGCCAACTTCACCTTTATTTACATATATTTGTATCTTACCTGATGGATCTTTTAAGTGAGCAAATCCATTTTTACCTATTCTTCTGTATGAAACTATACGTCCAGCGGTAATAAATATACGTTCGCTATCATCTTTGTTGTTCCAAATATCTTTTATCATATCTTTTTTATCAAAAAATCTACCATAAGGTTCTATATCCATATCACGTAGTTGTTGAACTTTTTTAAGTTTTTCACCCATGATATAGCTAGTTGTTTGTTCAGCCATTTTAATTTTCTCCTTTAAAATATATATTAATATTAATTTCAGATAAGAACTCATCATTTATTGAATATTCTTTAGCATTAATATTAATATGGTTATTAGTATTTCTTAAGAATATGGTTTTTATTTTAGTATTCATAACCATATTATCAAGTTTTAAAAAGGCGGTAGTATAGTTATCAAGGTCAAATACCTTAGTATAGCTAAGCTTATCGTCTTTTTTTATTGTAATCTTATTTTCTTCTAAAATTAAATAGAGTTTTTCATTTTCACAATAAAGAGTTTCTTTATTTAACCTAATAAATTCAAGATTTAATGAATCAATATTCTCAGTATTGCTATCATAGTAATTAAATACACTACAGATATCTATATTAATCATTTTCTTCTATTCTTCTTCTTCATCTTCAAGTAAATCATTTATGAAGCTATCATCATCTATATCACTATCATAAATATCTTTATCATCATTGTCATCATAATCAAATACAGGATAATTACTTTTTTCATTGTCATCAACAAAATCATCAAATTCATTATCGTCATCATCATTATGACCTTCTATGTATTTTGATTCATATTCATAATCATCATCTAAATCACCAAAATCAGGATCTTCATCTAATGATTGTCTTTGAAAACATTCAAAAACATATTCTTCTTCATCATCATCTAGTAAGTAAAGTTCTTCTTCATCCTCGTCAACTTTAAACGCCCTTTTTTGACCATAGTCATTTTCACCAATAATATATTCGTTATCCTTTATTTTAACATTTCCAATACATGTAAAATATTCTAATTCTCCGTCAATAGTGTAAGTAAACTCATCATCGTATGAGTACATATTCAACCTCCATTATTTATGATATTTTATATTATTTATTATACAGATAGATCTGTATATTTGTTCTAATAGTATTAATCTAAATAGTTGATGGGGGAAGGTAAACTTAGAAAAACAAAGTGAATAATCACATTTTTCTCGTACCATATTATTTATTCCTTTAGATCCTCCTATTAAAAAGGATATTTCACTGTAATTAATAGTAAGTTTAGATATTTTATTAGATAATTCTACAGAATCAAGTTCTTTTCCTTTTAAATCAAGAAGTATAGTATAACCTTTAGTTTTTTCAAGATAAGCTAATATTCTATTAGATTCTATATCGACAGAAGTGGCATTGTCAGCCTCTTCAGCCAATTCTACAATTTTTAAGCTAACATACTTAGAAAGACGTTTAGAAAATTCCTTTATTCCGTCGTTAATATACTGTTCTTTTACTTTTCCAACTGTGATTATATTAATTTTTAGCATATAATATCCTACCTTATTATACATATTTTAAAAAAAATTACAAGTAAAAACTAAATTTTTCTTTTAGATAATTTGTCTAATTGATTTTTCGTTACTGTAGAGATTACGGGTCTACCATGAGGACAGTTAAACTTATTTATTTCATGCAGCTTATTAACTAATTCAGTCATTTGATTATAGCTTAATTTTTGACCAGCCATAATAGAAGTTCTACAAGCCATAGAGATTATTACTTTTTCTCTAATATCTGTAACAGTTTTATTCTCCATTAGGCATTCTATTATGCCTTTAATAATTCTTTCATTTGAGTTTCTAAGTTCAAAATCTGGAACAGCACGTATAATTATTTCAGTTTCACTTATTTCATCAAGTTCAAATTTAAAATCTTCAAATATTTTAATATTAGCAAGTAATACATTTTTTTCTGTAAGAGATAGTTCTATTACCTCAGGTATTAGTAGCTGTTTTTTTGCCATTTGTTGATTGTAGTATTTGTCCTTAAGTGCTTCATAAGTTATTCTTTCATGCATGGCATGTTGATCGTAAAAATCAAGGCTATCCTTGTTTTTTACTATAATATACGTATCAAATACTTGGGCTAATATATCATAGTTATTTTTTTCTACGACATCATCATGAGCATCATATGTGAATAATTCTTGTTGTGTTGTACTAACATTTTCATTTATTGAAACTTCTTTTTGTTCATGTATGACAGGAGTATAGGTTTTTCTATCATCTTCATAGAAAAATTCTTCTATACTAGTTCTAATTTGCTTGTATACAATCTTATCATCTGAAAATTTAATAATCTTTTTTGAGGGATGTACATTCACATCAATTTGCGTAGGGTCTATGTCATATAGAATGAGTGCAAAAGGGTATTTATGTTTCATTAATTTGGTATAGTATCCATCAATTACTGCACGTTCAATTATGTTAGATTTACAGTATCTATTGTTTATGTAGGTGTAGATATAGTTTTTAGTGCCACGGTAAATTTCTTGATTACCAAGATAGCCATACTTAAACTTTTTTAAATTCTTAAATATATTTTTACCTAGTAGTTCTATTATGGTATTATCCATGTTAGTTCCTGAAGTTGAGAATATTACTTTAGAATCTATTATTAATTTAGTTTTAATTATTGGATTAGACAGAGCCAATTTAACTAATATATCTTTTATTGCACTTATTTCAGTTTTTTCTTTTCTTAAAAATTTTTTTCTAGCTGGTGTATTGTAGAATAGATCACGTATTTCAATAATACAACCAGTCTTCATTGCAACACTTGTATCGTTTATTATATTCCCACCATATACCGTTATTTTCGTACCTAGTTTATCAGTATCTGTTTTACTTGATATACATAATTTTGAAACACTAGAAATAGAGGCAAGTGCTTCACCCCTAAAACCAAATGTTTTAAGATTAAATATATCCTCTTTTTTTTGTAATTTAGATGTTGCATGACGTTGTATACATAGGTATACGTCTTCTTTTTTCATACCTATACCATCATCAACAATTTTAAAATAGCTTAAATCACTTTTCATACTGATTTCTATACTAGAACTTTTAGCATCGACACTGTTTTCATAGAGTTCTTTTAGCATAGATGCAGGATTTTCAACAACTTCACCTGCGGCAATAATGTTAGAAACATTTTCATCAAGAATTTTAATAATACCCATAAATCACCTCATAATAAAAACTAGAGTTAGTACCAAATTTTTGGATGCCTTTTACGAAAAGACAAGTGGCAGGTATTTAGAAAACGTGTACAGAATCCGTTTAAGCTCTAAGTCATTCGTGATTAACCTGAGGCACGTAATCTAGGGACACCCCCAGTAAATTTGAGTAAAGCCCAAAAATTTGTTAGTACTCTAAACTCTAGTTTTATAATTTATTATATCAGTTAAACATAATATTGTCTATAATTTTTTTAACTGTAAGTCCTTTTCTAATTGCTTTTCGTCAACATCACTAGGAGCATCAGTTAATAGATCTTGTCCTTTATTTGTCTTAGGGAATGGTATAACTTCTTTAATAGAATTTTGATTTAGCATAACCATCAACCAACGATCAATACCGAATGCTAGTCCCCCATGAGGTGGAACTCCGTATTTTAGTGCTTCAAGTAGGAAACCAAATTTATCTACTTGTTGTTCTTTATCAATTAGTAATCTATCGAATACTAATGATTGAAGATTAGAATCATGTATTCTAATACCTCCACCACCAATTTCATATCCATTAAGTACTATGTCATAAGTGTCAGACTTAATATATTTTAAGTCATTCTTTTCTAATAGAGGAATATCTTCCTTTTTCAACATAGTAAATGGATGGTGACATGCCTTATATCTTTGTTCTTCTTCGCTATATTCAAACATAGGGAAGTCAACAACCCATAAGAAGTTAAATTTATCTTTATCAATTAAGTTAAGTTCATCAGCAATCTTAAGACGTAGAGCACCAAGACTAGATAAAACTATTTCTTTTGTGTCTGAGATTATTAGAGCTGTTTCATTATTTTCTAAATGAAGTACAGATTCTAACTTATCAATTGTTTCTTTTTCAAAGAATTTTAATATTGGTGAACTTAATTCATTATTTTCTTTTTTAACGAAGGCTAGACCCTTTGCGTGATAATATGTCTTAACAAAGTCTTCATAGTCTTTAACATTTTTTCTAGATAGTAGCTTATTAACTACAATAGCCTTTATATATTCAGCATTATCAAAGATACTAAATCCTTTGTTTTGAACACAGTCTTTAATATCTATTAACTTCATTTCAAATCTTGTATCTGGTTTGTCTGATCCATAAAATTCCATAGCATCATTGTATTCTATACGAGGGAAAGTATAGTCAATAGTCTTACCAGTTACATCATGAAATACTTTTTTAGCTAATTTTTCAGCCATATTTATTATATCTTCTTGTTCAACAAATGACATTTCTATATCCAATTGTGTAAATTCAGGTTGTCTATCAGCTCTTAAGTCTTCATCTCTAAAACATTTAGCTAGTTGATAGTATTTATCAAGACCAGCAATCATAAGAGTTTGTTTGAATAATTGAGGTGATTGAGGAAGAGCATAAAAACTTCCTTTTTGAATTCTACTAGGGACTATAAAGTCACGAGCACCTTCTGGTGTAGCTTTAGCTAGTACTGGTGTGTCAATATCTAGAAAGCCATTTTGGTTTAGAAATTCTCTCATTGAGAATAGCATAGTATTTCTTTTAATAATATTATTTAACATTCTAGGTTTTCTTAAATCAAGATATCTGTATTTTAGTCTTAAACTTTCATTTGCAACTTCTTCATCATTAATTTCAAACGGTAAGGCCTTAGACTTACTTAAAATTTCTATACTATTAGCTAATACTTCAATATCTCCAGTATCTAATTTAGGATTTTTAGAAGATCTTTCTTGTACTAAACCAGTTACTTTTAAGACATATTCATTTTTAATATCTTTAACTAAGTCGGTAAGGTCATCTTTAACTAAAATTTGTGTAATTCCATATCTATCACGTAAATCAATAAATGCAAATGATCCAAGATTACGTATAGTAGATACCCAACCTGAAAGAGTAACAGTTTTACCACAATCAGCTATTCTTAATTCATTTAGCTTATTTGTTCTATACATATTATAGTTCTCCTTTCAATTCATTTAATTTTACAGTCTTTTGTAAACCAGTTTCAAAGTCCTTAATTGATACACTATTATTCTTGTATTCATCTTCACCTAGTATTAAAACACGAGAAGCATTTAACTTATTAGCCTTTTTCATTTGAGAACTAAAGTTTTTAATAGTATATTCATAATTAATTTCTGCATCACAGTCTTTTAATTCATTTAAGACATCAAACAAGTAATCTTTAGTTTCTTCAAAGTAGGCTATAAAGATTTTTTCTTTCTTTTTAGGTAGTAGGGTTTCATCTAGTAATAGTAAGATTCTTTCTATACCAGCAGCAAAACCAATAGCAGGTATAGACTTATTCGCTAAGTTTTCAATTAGCTTGTCATATCTACCACCACCTAATACAGTTGATTGAGAACCTAATGCGTTTGATTTAATTTCAAATACAGTATCGCTATAATAGTCCAAACCACGTACAAGCTTGTTATTAACCACATATTTAATATTAAATTTATCTAGGTAGTGTAAAACATCTTTAAAGTACTTGGTACTTTCATCATCAAAGTAGTCGTATAAGCTAGGTGCATTACTAACAATTTCATCATCATCTTTAGAATCTAAAACTCTTAATGGATTTTTATAGCATCTAACTTTAGATATTTCTGATAATTTATCATAGTTTTTAATTAAGTATTCTTGTAGAGCTTTAATATATTTAACTCTAGATTCCTTATTCCCTAAACTATTAATTTCAAGAGTTAAATTTTTAATACCTAGCTTATCTAAAAATTCTAAAGCCATAGATATTAGGCTTGCATCAAGTAGGGGATTTCTAATTCCAAAGCATTCAACACCAGTTTGATTAAATTCTCTATATCTTCCTTTTTGAGGAGCTTCATATCTGTACATACTTCCGTAATAGTACCATTTTGTAACTGGTTGTATGTTGTATAATTTAGCTTCTAAAAATGCTCTTACAGCACCAGCAGTACCCTCAGGTCTTAGTGCAACATTTCTATCACCTTTATCTTTGAATACATACATTTCTTTAGAAACTACATCTGTTTCATCACCTACAGATCTTTTAAATAGGTCTAGTTCTTCTAATATGGGTGTAATTATTCTTGAGTAACCATATCTTGTAAATACTTCATCAGCTGTCTTAGTTACAAAAGAAAACTTATCCATATTATCATAGTGTATATCTTTCATACCTTTTAAAATTTGTATCATTTAATAATCTCCTTTACAAATTTTAGTATTTCATTTTGAATATCTTCTATATCTTTTATACTATCATTTATTGTACAATTAATGATTTTCATATCGTACATTTTAGCAATTTTTTTTGTAACATCATATGCACGCTTTTTTTGTTTTTCATCAGCTTCTAATATATCTTTTTTCATACTTCCATTTATCTTATTTTTTCTATTTTTTATAAGAAGATTTGAATATGTATAAGGCATATCCAATAGAATTATTAAGTCTGGAGTAGGAAGGTTAAATTTATTCCATTCAAGATCTATTATCCACTTATTGTATTCCATAAATTCTTTTTCATCTGTTATACGATTACCTTGGTGTATAATATTAGAAATAGTATATCTATCTGCTATTATTATATACCCTTCGTTATATAGCTTTTCCCATGTAGTCTTAAATGAAGCATATCTATCAACAGCATAGAAGGTAGATGATGCAAAAACATTTACATCATCGTTATTACCAAATTCACCATTTAAGTACATTTTAACAGGATAACAAGCATTACTTTCATAATTAGGGAAAGTAATTTTTTTAACCTTATACCCTAAATTTGATAAATTCTCATACAAAAGATTAGATTGTGTTTGTTTACCACTACCATCAGTACCTTCTATAACAATTAATTTTCCTATCATAATAGATTGATACCTGCTTTTTCACAAGCTTCTTCAATATCTTTTGTCCAAAGAGATGCTTGAACTTCACCTATATGGGCAGTTTTTAAGAATAACATACAAATTCTTGATTGACCTATTCCACCACCTATAGTTAATGGTAATTCGTCATTTAATAGCATTTTATGGAAGTTTGATTGTTCTTTTACATTAGCTTTTTCTAATTGTTCTAATAAAGCTTTTTTATCAACTCTAATACCCATAGAAGATAATTCATATGGTATATCTAAAACTTCGTTATATACAATAATATCTCCATTTAATTTCCAGTCATCATAGTCAGGAGCACGTCCGTCATGTTTTTGTCCATTAGATAAAAGATCTCCTATTTTCATAATGAAAACAGCACCATATTTTTTAGCTATTTCTTTTTCTCTTTCTTTTGGACTAAGATTAGGATACATATCTAATAATTCTTGTGAAGTTAAGAAGAAGATATCCTTACTTAAGAATTTTTTGTAATCAGGTATTTTTTTAGATAACATATCTTCAGTTCTTAAAAATACACTGTATATTTTTTTAACCATAGTTTTTAAGAAGTCAATATTTCTATCTTCTTTAGTTATTATTGCTTCCCAGTCCCATTGGTCAACGTAAATAGAGTGTAGATTATCTAATTCTTCATCACGTCTAATAGCATTCATATCTGTATAAATTCCATAACCAGTTTGTACACCATATCTTTTTAATGCAAATCTCTTCCATTTTGCAAGAGAGTGAACTATTTCTATTTGTCTTCCTGGTTCTTCTAACATATCAAAGCTAACTGGTCTTTCAACACCATTTAAAGTGTCATTGAATCCAGATTCTTTTCTAACGAAAAGTGGTGCAGAAAGTCTTGTTAATTTTAATTCTTTTGCAAGTTCTACTTGAAAGAAGTCTTTAATTAATTTAATTAATATTTCTGTTTCAAGTATAGTATGTTTTGATTTATATCCTTTAGGTATAATTGTGTTTGCCATAAGTGTCTCCTTTTATTTTGTTTTATTTTATCATATCTAATAAGTCTTGTTCTGTTAGTATGGCAATATTTAATTTCTTTGCTTTTTCTAACTTAGAACCAGCTTTATCACCAACAATTAAGTAATTTAAATTTTTTGATACACTAGATAAGTATTTACCACCGTTAGTTATGATTATATCCTTTATTTCATCTCTTGTAAATTCTTTAAGTGTACCAGTTGCAAGAAATGTTTTTCCACTAATGTATTTATTGTATTTTTTTTCTTTTTGTTTTGTTTCAAGTACAAAGCCTATTTCTTGCAAGCCTTTAATAAGGCGTATATTATTTTTTTCTTTAAAGTATTCGATGATAGAAGTTGCAACCTTATCACCTATACCCTTTATACTAACTAAGTCATCAAAGCTAGCATTAATTAGTTTATCAATATCTGTAATATTATCACAAATTAGGTTACTTGTAGTTTTACCTACATAGGGTATACCTAAAGAATAAAGTACAGTACTAAAAGAATTAGATTTAGATTTTTCAATATTACCTATTAAATTATCTACATTCTTTTGTCCCATCTTATCAAAGGTAATTAATTCATTTTTAAAATTATGTAGGTTGTATATATCCAATATATTAGTAATTAAACCAATATCAATTAATTTTTTTACTATTTTTTCACCCAATCCCTTGATATTCATACAGTCTCTTGAAGTGAAATATTCAATAGATCGCATAATTCTTTCAGGGCAGAAGGGGTTAATACATTTAATAGCAACTAATTTATCAGATTTATATAGTTTTTCATTACAAGCGGGACAAAATTTAGGTTCTATAATCTTTTCTTCTAAACCTGTTCTTTTTGAAAAATCAACATTAACAACTTGTGGTATTATTTCAGCAGCTTTTTCAACCAAGACAGTGTCATGAATTCTAATATCCTTTTTTTCTACTTCATCAAAATTATGCATTGAGGCCCTTTTAACAATAGATCCAGAAAGATTAATAGGCTTAAAATTAGCTACTGGGGTTATTACACCAGTTCTACCTACTTGATAGTCAACTGATAAAATTTTGGTATATAGTTGATCTGGTTTAAACTTATACGCTATTGCCCATTTAGGACTTTTAGCAGTATAACCAAGCATATCATATGTAGATAAGTCATTAACTTTTAGAACAAGTCCATCAGTTTCAAAGTCTAATTTTTTTCTTTTTATGTCCCATTCGTCTATAGCTTTTTTCATACTTGAAAAATCAGTATATGTTTCAAAAACATTGGCAGTTTCAAAACCTAGTTCTTTTAAAAGATTGATACTTTCAAGGTGAGTAGTAATGTTAAAATCTTGTGTATTTATTACATAGTATAGGAAGCAAGAAAGTTTTCTACTTGCAACTATACTTGAATCTAATTGACGTATAGTACCACTAGCTGCATTTCTTGGATTAGAAAATACTTGTTCACCATTAGCTTCTCTATCTCTATTGATTCTGTTGAATTCAGAAATAGGTAAGATTATTTCACCTCTAACTTCAATGTCTATATCTTTTTTTAAAATTTTAGGTATATTTTGTATTTGATAAACATTATCTGTAACATCTTCACCAAAAATACCATCTCCACGAGTTAAGGCTAGTACAAGTTTTCCTTTTTTGTACTGTAAATCTATACTAATTCCATCCAATTTTAACTCTAATACATAGATAACAGGTCTATTTAATATTTTTCTAACCCTAGTATCGAAGTCTTTAATATCTTCTATACTATATGTATTAGCAAGACTTAGCATAGGTTTATTATGTCTAACTTTAGTAAATTTTGTATTAACAAAACCACCAACAACTTGAGTGGGTGACTTTTGATTTTTGTACTCAGGATGTAGTTTTTCAATATCTTCAAGTTCTTTTAAAAGCTTATCGAATTCTTCATCAGAGATTAGTGTTTCACTTTTTTCATAATAGTAATATGAATATTTTTCTACTAATTCTTTTAATTTTAAATATCTATCTAGCATTATTTTGCTCCAGAATAATTAGGTGCTTCCTTTGTTATAATTACATCGTGAGGATGTGATTCTTTAAGTCCAGCATTAGTAATTTTAACAAACTTACCATTAACTTTTAATTCAGCGATAGTCTTTGTACCACAGTATCCCATACCAGCACGTAGTCCACCACATAATTGAAATACTGTATCCTTTATACTACCTTTAGTTGGAACCATAGATTCAATACCTTCTGGGACTAATTTATCTGTTGCAGCTTCTAATTGGAAGTATCTATCTTTACTTCCTCTTTTCATTGCAATAAGAGATCCCATACCAACATAACTCTTGTAACTTCTACCGTTGTATAAGATTTCTTCACCAGGTGATTCTTTTGTACCAGCTAATAAGCCACCAAGCATTACACAATCAGCACCAGCAGCTAAAGCCTTAACTATATCTCCAGATAACTTTATACCTCCATCAGCTATTACTCCTATGCCTTTAGAATTACAGTATTCACTAACTTCCATAACAGCACTTAATTGTGGCATACCAACACCTGCAACAACACGAGTTGTACAAATTGATCCAGGTCCTATACCAACTTTTACAGCATCACAACCAGCATCTATTAAGTCTTTTGCAGCTTCTTTTGTTACAATATTACCACCAATTAGAGGTAGGTTAGGGAAAGCTTTTCTAATTTCTTTAATTTTTTCTATGACACCTTTAGAATGTCCATGTGCAGAGTCTACTGTAATTATATCAACACCAGCTTCAACTAAAGCTTCTACTCTTCTTAGAGTATCAGTACCTATACCAACAGCAGCACCTACTCTTAATCTACCTTTTTTATCTTTACAAGCATTAGGGTAGTTTACAATATTATCTATGTCTTTTATAGTAATTAAACCTTTTAATATTTTACCTTCTACTATAGGTAATTTTTCTATTCTATTTTCAAGCAAGATATGTTTTGCTTCTTCAAATGTAATATCTGTATTAGCAGTAATTAGGTTATCTTTAGTCATTACATCAGTAACTTTTGGAGTTAAATCTTCTCTATATTTAATATCTCTATTTGTAATGATACCTAAAAGTTCATTTTTATCGTTTATTACAGGTAATCCAGATACCTTGTATTTTCTCATTAAATCAACAGCATCTTGAAGTACTGAATTTACATTTAATGTAATAGGATTTGTTATCATACCACTTTCAGAACGTTTAACTCTATGAACTTCTTCTGCTTGACGTTCTATAGTCATATTTTTGTGTATAAAACCTATACCCCCAACTCTTGCAAGACTAATTGCTAGTCTTGATTCAGTAACTGTATCCATCGCAGCACTTAGTATAGGAACATTTAGTACGATATCTTTTGTTAGATTAGTTTTTAAACTTACTTCACTAGGGATTACACTAGATGCTTGTGGTATTAGTAATACATCATCAAATGTTAATCCTTCGGCTATAATTTTACTCAATTTTCTCCTCCTAACCAGTTTATTGTACTCATGGTACTAACAAACGATTTACCATTTAGAAAGTCATTAGGATTTTCTAAATTAATGTTATTTGATGGGTGATTGTGCATAATCTTTTTACCAGATAATATGTATTTTTCAAATTGTTGACTATCTTTTCCCCATAATAGGTATGTTATATTAGGATTTTTTATAGAAATATATTTAATTAAGTCCTTACATATATCATCCCAGAATTTATGGTGTGAACTAGGTAGTCCGACTTCTACTGTTAGTGCTGTATTAAGTAAAAGCACACCTTGATCAACCCATGATTTAAATAGTTTATCGGGTGGTAAAATTTTAAATTTACCTGTTTCTATATCTGCTAAAATTTCATTAACATCTTTTAATTCTTTAGTATATGAATAGTAAAGTAATCTTAGTATATTTTTAAGAGATTTATTTACTAATTTTGTTCCCCATGATTTTGTCTTAATCTCAAAGGCTAGCCCTGTTGAAAGATTAGGTTGTGGGTAAGGTTCTTTACCTAGTATACAAACTTTTTTATCCATGATACTAGTTTCTAATGCCTTGAAGATATTATTATCATGTGGAGAATAGCTTTTCTTATTCATATTTAATTTTTTTAAGAAATTTTCGATAATAGAAACCTTTTCTGTTGTGAAAAACTCTGTATAGTCATGATGAATATTGTACATTTTCATAAATTTACCTACAACAGAAGTATTATCATCATCAACTATTAGGATAATAGCAATTTCTCCATCTTCGCTAAGTGCATAAAGTGTATCTTCCTCGATGTATAGGAGTTTTTTTATTTCACTTTTAAATACCTTTATTTTACTAACTACTTTGAATCTATCATTAGTGACTATAATCTCACCCATAGAGTTTCCAAAATAGAACCACTCATCATCGTTTTCAAGATATGTTATCTTATACTCTGAAATATGGCTGTAATCATAAATCTCACTTGTAGATGCATCCCATATTTCTACATATCCGTCCAATTTTGTCATAAGTAGATTAATACCTACAAGTTTTATAAATATATTATTATCCTTAGAAGAGATATTACTAATTTCTTCTAAATCGGCTGTAAATATACGGATATTATTAGAGTTTTCATCAGTTTTTCTGCTTTTTAGTATTACATTTTCGTTATAGATATATACAGAATAATTATTGCTATATATATCATCAAGTTCTAGTTCCTTTTTAGTCTTATTTAATGTATCAATAAGGCATAAATTTGATGAACTAGAGTCTATATATACAATCTTACCTAAAGGACTAACTGCAATAGATAAAATTGTATTAGTAGGTTTAAAAATGCAATCTATTATTTTTTTAGTAGAACTATCGCATTTATATACTTCATTTTTTGATGTTGTGATATAAAAAGTAGAGGAAGCAAATAATTGATTTTCCTCTTTAATATATCGTATATTATCACTGTTATTTATTTTTCTTTTAAAACTTTTAATCTCCTTATATTCTTTATTATAGAAAGTAAGTTTATCACCAACTGTAATAAGTGTATTTGTAAGAGGATTAATTTCAAAATCCCTAGTTTTTAAACTAGGAGTTATATATTGCTTTAATATGAGTTTCATATATTATCCTAACACTTAATAATTTCTATGTATTTAATAGTTGTTTTTATCTTGTTTATAAACAAATGTTCGAATTCTGTTTTAATATTATCATGTCTTAGTTCGGTAGAGTGTAAGTCATCTGTATTAAACACCAACTTATACTTTTCATTCTTACTAATAAGTTTTAAAACAGAGTTGTAATAATCAGTATGATCAGTTTTGAAAAATATTTTACCATTTTCTTTTAATATTGGGTATAGTTTTTCCAAAAGATCATTTGATAGTATTCTTTTATGTTCTTCATTTTCCCATGGATCAGGGAAATTAATATATACACCAGATAATTCACCATTATCTAAGAATTTATCTAGTTTATTTGCATCAATTCTAATAAATTTAACATTATTAAGACTATGATTTTTTGCTTTTCTACTAGCATAAACTAAACGTTTAAGTCTTAATTCATCACCAATATAGTTACATAAAGGGTTTTTACTAGCTAATTCTATTAGAAAATTACCACTACCAGAACCTATTTCTAAAAATATGGGGTTGGTATTATTAAATACTTTAGACCAATTCTTTTTGAAAGATAAAATTTCTTCTTCATCAAAATATAGGAAAGATTCATAGTTAATCATCTCAAACATATATTGATTGTAGTGGTTTTTAGGTTTATTAAAAAAGTATGTCCAAAGTTCTTTTCCTTTGTATTCTATCATTAGTTAACTACATCCTTGTCATCTTTTTTGTATTTTTTAACTTCTTCATCTAAATGATATTTTTCTGAAATACTTAGTATGTATTCGTTAGTTCTTTTATCCATTTCTTGTTGGAATAAGTATGATGCAATGTTGTTGTATGCAACTTGTATATCTACACCTGAAAAATCATTTGTGTGATCTACATAGAACTTACTTACTTGTTCTTCAGTTATTTTAATATCTTTAGAACAGATGTGGTTAACGTAGTATTTAATTCTAACTTCTTTTTTAAGTATATCTATATCTTTTGCATACTTATTGAAGAAGTCTATTTTATTAGCTTCTATTGTTAGTAGTTCAAAAAGAACCATAGTTTTAATTAATTCAGGATCTCCCTTAGAAAAGATAATATCTTCCTTTTTTAAAGTTACAGTATCAGCCATATTATGAACTAAATTAGTAACTAAATCTTGTTCAAGACCATAGTTTACTTCAGCATTTAATTGACTCTTAATTATTTCATGAGCCTTTGTAAAAGGTATGTTTTGATTATCAAAATATGCCTTATCCTTGTTATATCTGTCTATAATAGAGTTTTCTGTGACAATAACTCTAGGTTCTACAGTTTTGTGCATGTATAAACGTATTATTTCATTTTTTTCAAGATATTTAATTTCTTCAGCTTCCTTTTCGTTAAATTCATAATTGTAGCTTTCGTTATATATCGCTCTTGAAACTAGAATATTTTTTATAGCTTCTTCGTTATACTCTACAGCTTTTAATTCATCACTAGTCATCTCAAGTGTTAACATAATTCCTCCTAATATATAAAAATGGTACCTAGGAAGGGACTTGAACCCTTATGGATTTCTCCGTCAGATTTTGAGTCTGATGCGTCTACCATTTCGCCACCCAGGCACCTAAATGACACCCTATTTTATTAAATTTAGCCTAAAATGTCAAGTTTATATTTAATTGTATAGGGCAATGGTCTGAACCTAAAACATCTGAATGAATTATAGAATCTTCAACTTTGTCTTTTAAGTTATCTGAAACAACGAAGTAGTCTATTCTCCAACCGGTATTCTTAGCTCTTGAATTTTGTCTATATGACCACCAAGTATACATATTTTCCATAGTAGGGTATAGGTATCTAAATGTGTCAACGTACCCGTTATCTATTAAATTACTAAATTTATTTCTTTCTTGTATAGTAAATCCAGCGTTTTTTGTGTTTGTTTTTGGGTTTTTCAAGTCAATTTCATTATGTGCAACATTTAAATCTCCACAAACAATTACTGGCTTTTTTTTCTTTAATTCATTCAGGAAGTTAAGAAAGGCATCTTCCCATTCCATTCTGTAGTCTAGTCTTAAAAGTCCATCTTTAGAGTTAGGTGTATAGACGGTTACAAAGAAGAAGTCGTCGTATTCAAGAGATATTACCCTACCTTCTTTGTCATGTTCTTCTATACCTATACCATATTGAACGTTAAGTGCTTCTTTTTTTGTAAAAATTGCTGTTCCAGAATATCCTTTTTTTTCTGCATAGTTCCAATACAGTGTATATCCTGGTATAGAAAAGTCTATTTGACCACTAGATAACTTAATTTCCTGTAAGGCTATAATACTAGGATTTACTTCATTGAAAAAATCCATAAATCCTTTTTTTAATACAGCCCTAAAACCATTAACATTCCATGAAAAAAGTTTTAACATATATTACTCGCTTTCTATTAATTCCTTAATTTTACCAGTTTTCTTCCAGTGTGCAGCTATATACACAAAAGGTGTATCACAAAGTGCTACAATAAATTTAAGTGCATAAGTTGTAAAGATGAAAGAAAGCAGAGTCTTAGTATCTACTACCCCTATAAACGCTATAACCGTAAATACTACACTATCAATAATTTGACTGAATATGGTACTAAGATTGTTTCTTATCCATATAGATCCAAAGCTTGGGAAAACCTTTCTTATCGCTTGATATGAGTATACGTCTATAAGGCTTGATGCACCATATGCCACAAGAGATGCGAAAGTTAAACGATACAATGGTGTGAATAAAGCTTCTAAGTGTGGTTGTAATGTATCAATAGGTGTAGGTGATATTTTTAAAGCTATGTTCATTATAACTGTCATAAATATCATTGTTAAAAATCCCATACTAACAATATGTTTTGCATATTTTTTACCATAATTTTCAGATAAAATATCAGCAACTAAGAATATACCCCCATAAGCAATGTTTCCCATAGTAGCATCTATCCCGAATAGACATATAAATTTATTGACTTGTATATTAGCTACAATGATAGAAAGAGGTATAAATAACATAAGTCCAATTTTACCCCATTTTTTGTAAGCGTACAGTATAAAACCGTAATTAACTACTAAATAGCAAAACCAAATAAGTTCGTTTCTTCCCATAAAATCTCCTTTTAAAAATATTTATTAAATAATAACATAAAA
Organism: Sneathia vaginalis; assembly: GCF_000973085.1. Taxonomy (NCBI): domain Bacteria; kingdom Fusobacteriati; phylum Fusobacteriota; class Fusobacteriia; order Fusobacteriales; family Leptotrichiaceae; genus Sneathia; species Sneathia vaginalis. The sequence goes on along the minus strand of NZ_CP011280.1, from coordinate 995,748 downwards.
TATTTTAAAACACAAACTATGCTTGACTATGAATATTAAATTATATATAATTTACTTAACTAAAAAAAGGAGAATAAGCTATGTCAGATAATTTGAAAAATAAGTTACATCCTATGACAAAAAAAGGTATAATCAACTTTATCAATAAGAACAATATTAACAAAAAATATGAAGAAAAGATTAATAATATAAAGACTTTAGAAGACTTAAAAGTATTTTGTGAAGATATTAGAAATAAAGAAGGAAAATTAGCTGAATATATTGATTCTAAGATAGAAAGTAAGCTAAATTCTAAAAAGGAAGTCAAAGAAGTAAAGGGAAGATTTTATTTAGAATTTGACAGTAGTGTAATTCAATTTTTACAAAATACAAGAAAGTTAGAAGATATAAAGGCTGATACTAAAGAAGAAAAAGAAGTATTAGACTTATTAACTAAAAATAAGGTTGATAAAGTCTTAGAAAAAATATCTAATATTAGAAAAGAAAATCGTGGTAAGATAAATATACATGCATACTGTATAGATGGTTTAGTAAGACTAGTAGACGCATGTATTAGAAATTTAAATTTAATTAATAGAGAATTTGGAAAAAGAGGAGAATTTACAGAAGTCTTAACAGTTACAGAAAGCGATAAGGTTTTAACTAAGGTTGCATTTGATTTTTATTGTATGAATATAGAAGAAATAGAATTATCAAAAGAACAATGTGACTATATCTTCAAATATTTAAAGGGTAATAACGTTAAAAAGAATGTAATAAAAGCTTCTGATATCAAGACAGTAAAAGATTTTACAGATAAGATAAGAGATATTTTTGTAGATTTAATAGAAGGAAATAAAGAAGCAGTTGTTGACTTTTATTCAATACTAAAGACATTTAATTTATTCATTATGTTAGCATAAAAAAAGCTAGTAGTTAATTCTACTAGCTATTTTTTTAAACTCTTTGCAAGTTCAATAATCTTACTAACCGAATAGCATTTAGATAATTTTTTCATATTATCTACCATCTTTTCATAATATTCCTTATTATCCTTTAAAAATTTAACATATTCAGGTATATAGTTAATATTACGTATTTCTAGTGCCATATTTGATTCAACAAGGAAGCTTGTATTTTCTTCTTCTTGACCAGGTATGTAAAATGGTATCAGCATAGGTATATGCTTATTAATCGCTTCACTAGAAGTTAGACCACCAGGCTTTGTAATAATCAATTTAGATCTATCCATAATTTCACTAACCTTATCAGTAAAGCCATATACATTAGCTTTTCCTTCGATAATATCCTTAGTTAAAATCTTAGTTATTCTTTTTTGCAATTTAATATTTTTACCACAAACCACATCTAATGTTATATCCAAATTAGAATGCATCAATGTATCAACAACATTTTCCATTTTTTTAAGACCTAAAGATCCACCCATAATTAATATATTAAAGCTATTATCATCTTTTTTAGAAGTAGTATTTCTAAATTCTTCTTTTACAGGTATACCAAATACAAATATTTTATCCTTATCAATACCTTTGTTAATTAAAGTTTCTTTTGTATAATCACTACCAGTGATATACGCATCTACTTTTTTATCTATATAAGTAGAGTGAGCTTTAAAGTCTGTAATTATCTGTATGTATGGTATTTTAAAATGAAATAGTGTTTTTAATTGTGAATAAATCGGAACACCAAATGGGTGTGTTGAGATTATTACATCTGGTTTTTCTTGTTCCAAAACTTTTTTTAGATTCAATTCGTAGTGTATAAAGGTATTCTTTAAAATGAATTGATTAATAAAGTCAATGTCAGATATTTTGTATAATAGGCTATATGTTTTTAGTAGGTTAGAATTTAATAAGAAATCATAACCTTTTTCAACAATCTTAAATTTAGATTTTGAAAAAAGCCCATAAACAATACAAGTATCTCCATCTTTTTCTATTTCTTTTTTCAAGTTGTTAGCAGCTTGAATATGACCACCACCTGTTGCAGCGGTTAAAATTAAATACTTCATAAAATCTCCTGAATTTAAAAAAATACTTTAAACTATAGCTCAAAGTATTTAAAGAGTTATGGTGCCCAAACGCGGAATCGAACCACGGACACAGGGATTTTCAGTCCCTTGCTCTACCGACTGAGCTATCTGGGCAAATGGCGGAAGTGACGAGACTTGAACTCGCGACATCTTGCGTGACAGGCAAGCACTCTAACCAACTGAGCTACACCTCCACGTATGGTGGTCACAATTGGGCTCGAACCAATGACCCCCTGCTTGTAAGGCAGGTGCTCTCCCAACTGAGCTATGCGACCACACTTACTAGCATAGTGTACAATAAAAAAAAACTATTGTCAACAAAAAAATATTTTGTGGGGAATAATTTGCGAAAAAATCATATAAGTGGTAAAATAAAAAGTAAAAAGCATTTTTACGAAACAATTATTATGGAGGGATTAATTTGAAACATCATATTGAAGAACTGATAAGCGAAGAAAAGATCGCAAAAAGAATTGAAGAATTAGGAAAACAAATTTCAGAAGACTTCAAAGATGAAGAAGTAATTTTAGTAGCGTTATTAAGAGGATCAGCCCTATTTTTAGCTGACATTTCAAGAAAAATTACAAGTAAATGTCGTATAGATTTTATGTGCGTTTCTAGCTATGGTAATGAAATGAATACTAGTGGAAATATTAACATAAAAAAAGATCTAGATGAAGATATTTGTGGTAAAAATGTATTGATTATAGAAGACATAATAGACACAGGTACAACATTATACAAAATAAAGGAATTTCTATTACAAAGAAATCCCAAAACCCTTAAAATTTGTACCCTATTAGACAAACCTTCAAGAAGAATACATGATGTTAAGGTAGATTATGTAGGATTTACAATACCAGACGTATTTATTGTAGGATATGGTATAGATTATGCACAACAATATAGAACATTACCTTATTTAGGAGAAGTTGTGCAAGATAAAGAATAAGTTAGTTGAACAATAATTTAAAATATGATATAAAATTGTTGTAAAGGGAATTCGTTTCAAGAATAAAAAAAACAGTATAAATAGTTACTTGCCTAGTAACTATTTTTTATACACAAACTATTTACTTTTTTATGAATAATAGTGTAATATATGTATGGAAAAATAGAGCAAATTAAATAATATAAAAGGGCTAAATTTTGGAGTTGTACAGGAGGAAGAATAATGGATAAAACATTTGTAGTAGTTGGAACACAATTTGGTGACGAAGGTAAAGGTAAGATTATTGACGTTTTAGCACCAACAGCAGATTATGTTGTTAGATTTCAAGGTGGGAATAATGCAGGACATACTGTAGTAGTAGGAAAGGATAAGTTTGTACTACACCTATTACCATCAGGTATAATTAGTTCAAAAGGTAAGTGCATTATAGGTGCTGGAGTAGTAGTAGATATTAAGGTCTTACTAGAAGAAATGGAAGAATTAGAAAAAAGAGGATATGACTTATCTAATTTATACATCGATGAAAGAGCACATATAATATTCCCTTATCATATTGCAATTGATAAAGCTAAAGAAGAAGCTTTAGGGGAAAACAAGATTGGGACTACACAAAGAGGTATAGGTCCTTGCTATAACGATAAAATTGCAAGAAATGGTATAAGAATAGGAGATCTTTTAGATAAAGATAGATTTAAAGACAAACTTTTATGGAACTTAAAAGAAAAGAATGATATTTTAACAAGATACGGTAAAGAAACTTTTGATTTTGATACAATGTATAATGAATATATGAAGCTAGCAGAAAAGATTTCTAATAGGGTTGTTGACTGTGTTAGCGTATTAAATAACGCAATAGAAAAAGGTGAAAGAGTTCTATTTGAAGGTGCACAAGCCTTAATGTTGGATATAGACTTTGGAACATATCCATATGTAACAGCTTCATCACCAACAGCAGGTGGAGTATGTACAGGTACTGGTGTAGGTCCTAAGAAAATAGATAGAATATTAGGTGTAATGAAAGCATACACAACAAGAGTAGGTGAAGGTGTATATCCTACTGAACTATTAGATGATTTAGGAGAATTAATTAGAAAAAAAGGATATGAATACGGAGCTACAACAGGTAGACCAAGAAGATGTGGTTGGTTAGATCTTGTTATGGGTAAATATGCAACTATGATAAATGGTTTAACTGATATAGTATTAACAAAAATAGATGTACTAACAGGATTAGAAGAAATTAAAGTTGCCGTAGGTTATGAAATAGATGGTAAGGTATACGACAGTTATCCTAGTAGTTTAAGACAATCTAAGAAATTTAAAGTAATATACAAGACATTTAAAGGATGGACTGAAGATATTACTAATATCAAAGAATATAGTGAATTACCTGAAAATTGTAGAAAATATATTGAGTTTATAGAAAATCATTTAGGTGTTAAGGTATCATTAGTATCAGTAGGGCCTGAAAGAACACAAAATATATATAGAAGTGAGTTTTAAGTATGAATAGATATGAAAATCCATTATGTACTAGATATGCAAGTAAGAAAATGCAGTATATATTTTCTAGTGATAATAAATTTACAACTTGGAGAAAATTGTGGTATACATTAGCAGAATCACAAAAGCAATTAGGTTTATCAAATATTACAGATGAACAATTAAAAGAAATGAAAGATAATATCTCAAATATTGACTTTGATGTGGCTAGAGAATATGAGAAAAAATTACGTCATGATGTCATGGCTCATGTATACACATTTGGAGATGTGTGCCCAAAAGCTAGAGGGATAATACACCTAGGAGTTACAAGTGCATATGTTGGTGATAATACAGATTTGATACAAATAAGACAAGCACTAATATTGATAAAAAAGAGATTACTAGCTGTAATACAAAATTTAGTTAAGTTTTCTGATAAGTATAAGGATTTACCTTGCTTATCATACACACACTATCAAGCAGCACAGTTAAGTACAGTGGGTAAAAGAGCTACACTGTGGTTAAAGTCATTTATGTATGACCTAGATGAAATTGATAGAAGAATAGAAAACTTGGAATTTAGAGGTGTAAAAGGTACTACAGGGACTGGTGCTAGTTTTAAAGAACTATTTGGAGATGACTATGAAAAATTCAAAAAACTTGATGAATTAGTTACTCAAAAAATGGGATTTAGTAAAAAACAAGAAGTAAGTGGACAAACATATGATAGAAAACAAGATACATATATATTACAAACACTAGCATCACTTGCAAGTTCTGCACATAAATTTACTAATGATTTTAGAATGTTGCAACATGAAAAAGAAATAGAAGAACCTTTTGGTAAAAATCAAATAGGGTCTTCAGCTATGGCGTACAAGAGAAATCCTATGAGATGTGAGAGAGTATCTTCATTAGCTAAGTTTGTAATAAGCCAAGAATTAAATGGACATTTAGTACATATGACACAATGGTTTGAAAGAACTTTAGATGATTCAGCAAACAAGAGACTTTCATATCCACAAAGCTTTTTAGCAGTAGATGCAATATTGGTGATAATAGAAGACATATTAAATGGTGTTGTAGTTTATGAAGAAATGATAAAAAAGAATGTAATTAGAGAATTGCCATTTATGGCAACAGAGAATATAATAATGGATGCTGTAAAAAAAGGTATGGATAGACAAGAAGTACATGAAATAATTAGAGAATTATCTATGGAAGAAGTTAAGAGTATTAAAATTCATGGAAATGATAATCACTTAATAGATAGAATAGTTTCTGATGGTAGATTAAAATTAACTAAGGAAGAATTAGATAATATATTAATACCTAGTAAATATATAGGATTTTCTGTTGAACAAACAAAAGAGTATCTAGAAAAGGTTAGAAAAATTTTAGAAAAGAATAAAGAATATCTAGATATAGAAGACGAGGAAGTGACTCTATGACAGTTAAAGAAAATATACGTAAATTATTAGATATCTTAAAAGAAAGTTCAGATAATTTGGTACAAGCTGAATATGTTTTTGACAAAATAAGGGAGTATATAGAAGACAAGAAGGAAGACTACAAAGAAGTTTTAAAAGAATATGACCAAGATGAATTAAATAAAGTAGTAAAAGAAAGCTATAAACAATACGTAAAAAGAGCACAAAGAATATTCTTTAGAGAAGTAATCTTTTTTGCTGTATATATGTTAATAATTACATGCATAGTCGCTTTTGGCTTTAAACCTAATTCTAATATTCTTTTAATGTGTATAATAGGGTTTGCAAGCTTATTCTGCATAGTTAGAAGCGTTGCATTTAAAAAGAGCTTAGAAAAAAAGACCAAAGAAGAGTATAAGAAATATGTAGAAAAAGATGTTGAAAAATTTGTTGAGGGCTTGAAAAAATGAATGAATTATTGAAAAAAATAGAAAAAAGTAAGAGTATAGATTTAAATTTAGAGTTAAAGACTTTAATTTTAGATGATATTAAGGCTTTACTTCTTTCTACGTATATTGTTGATAATAACATAGCACAAGTTAGAGAATCATATGATAAAAAAGATGCTACATCAGAAATTAGTGATACAACTAAGTTTTACCTAGAAAGTATACGAAAAGGTGAAAATAAGGAAGGAATAAAGGATAAGGTATTTAGTAACTTAATAGATAGAGGTGTAATACAAGCTATTAAAAATATTAAGGCACACTTTTCATTGATTGAATTAATAAATGAAACAAATTTAATAACCTTACAATTTTTAAAAAATTTCTATCCTAAATTATCTAAGAAGTATGATGAAAAAAAGATAAGTGAAATTTTTGATGTTTACTGTGCTATTAAGCAACTTATGCTACAAATAAAGAAGGAAAATGAAGAATTTTCTACTAAGATATCAATACTAGTCTACTTAAAAGTTAGAGATAGACTAGAAAAGAATGAAGAATTAAATAGTGTATTGAAAGGTATGGGCCTAAAGAAAGAATACTTTGAAAATCTAGATCAAATGTATAGAGGTATAGAAATAGAGGATTTAGGCGATGTATACTCATATACAGAAAAAGTTACTGATGAATTTAATAGTAATAGACAAATATTCATGTTCAACTATTTTGAAGAAAATCTTTTGATTAAGTATTTAAATTTAGAAGATAAAAAGAATACTAAAGATGATATATGCAAAGCATTGAAAATAGAGGATAAAAAGTATGATGAAATGCTAAATGATATATTAAAAAAGGTTAGTGAAACGGAGGAAGCGTGAAATTAACTGAATTGATAGATAAGTTGAATGAAAAATTTCCAGAAAATATTTGCGAATCTTGGGATAATGTTGGTCTACTATTAGGCGACAAAGATAAAGATGTAAAAAAGGTCTTAATAGCCCTAGAAGTTAACTCTAAAGCTATTGATAAGGCTATACAAGAAAGAGTTGATGTAATAATATCACATCACCCATTAATATTTAAATCTTTAAAGAAAATTACAAAAGATGATATGATAGGCTCAAGAATTATGCGTCTTTTAAAAAATGATATAGCTGTATATGCTATGCATACTAACCTTGATTCTGCAACAGGTGGATTAAATGACTATGTGTTTAAATTACTAGATTTAGATGCAAAAAGAATGTATGAGGATGAAACTAAAAATAGACCACTTCGATATTTTGATCTAACTAAAAAGATGACTATTGAAGAAATGGTGAAAGTTGTGAAAGAAAAGTTAAATATTTCTCAACTTAGAGTAATATATGATGAGTATTATACAAAAAAAGATATAAAGAGTTTTGCTCTTGTAACAGGATCAGGTATGGACTTTTTTAATGAGGTAAAAGATAAGGTAGACTTATTCATTACAGCAGATGTTAAATATCATGAAGCACAAGATGCATTAGAACAAGGTGTTAGTATAATAGACTTTGGGCATCTTGAAAGTGAAGTTCATGCAGTAGACCTATTATCAAACTATTTAAAAGAAATTACAAATGTACAAATTGTTGAGTTTCACAACAATCCAGTCTATATTTATTAATAATATATTAATGATGGAAGATAAAATTCCATCATTTTTTTATAAAAATATTTTTAAATTTATATTAGTCATACTATATTGCTACATTTTTTTATTAATTATATAAAAATACGTAAAAGGTTAAAAAAGTTGTACATAAAAGAATATCACTATATAAAAATCTTGACACATATTAAAATTAATGCGGTTAAAAAATAAATAACAAATTAATTAAACCTTTATTCTTATTACCTCTAATTTAAGGTAAAATATCTTGACTACTATAAATATATTATATTAAAAAGGAGAAAATTTATGAAAAAGACATTACTATTAGCAAGCTTAATAGCTTCAGTAACTACATTTGCAGCAACAACTGGATCAGTTGAAGCATACAACGAAAATGAAGCTACATTTGTAAAAGGTGAAAAGCCAAGATTTGTAGCAAAGAAAACAGGAGTTAAAACAGAAGTTAAAGTAAATGGAACAGGATTTAGCTTTGGTGGAGACTTTGTAGCAAAAGACTTAGAATTAGGTAAAATCACAAAACCAAACCTATTAAACCACTCAAGCATATGGGCTAAATATGAATTACCTGAATTAACTGAAGGACTTAATATGTATGTTAAGGTAAGTGTTAGTCCTAAGTTTGTGGGAGTATTAGAAGAACACGTTGATGTAAACAAAAGAGTGGATGAAGCAAGAAAAGAAACTACAGAAAAATTAAGAGATGAAATAAACAAAGTAATTTCAGAAAAAAATCTAACAGGTCCAATAGCAAACAATTTAAAGAGAAGTAAAACAGCATCTGCAGAATCACTTAAAGCTATGTTTGGACAATTAATAAATAATAAACCGAATATGGATGACGCTAAAAATAAAGTTAATGCTGCTTTTGAAGCTGTACAAAAAGCTAAAGATAAAGCTAGAAATGATGCAACTCTTGAAAATGTTACTCCAAAAAATGTAGATAAAGGTAGTGCAGAATTAGAAGGACAAGTAAGCTACAAACATGATATGTTAACATTTGGATTTAATTCTAAGACTAACTTCCCATTAAGTAACAAAACATATGCATACTTAAATGGTAGCCATACTGCAACATATGATGTAGCAGCTGATTATGGTGCAATAGTTAAATCAACACACAAAATCTTTGTTGAAAGTGAAAAAGATAAAGATGTATACGTTAAAGGATTAAGAGATGTAAAAGCAAATCTTGAAATCAAACATAACTATGCTAAAAATGTTGTAAAACCTGGAGAAAGAGTAGACTACGTTTCAGGTCACTTAGGTGCAGCTTATGAAGGTGTAAAAGACTTAAGATTAGAAGGAGCATTTGACTTTAAAGTAAATGTAAATAAGGTTGCAAAATTAGATGATGGTGACTTTAAAGATACAATAGGAGCATACAATTACTCAGATACATATGACTTCAAAGCAATATATACAGGTGTTGAAGGATTAAAATTAACTGTTAATCCATTCTTAGGACACTATAACTTAGAAAAAACACCTTTATTACGTTCTGATATAGTAACATATGGTGTAAACTTAGAAGCTGAATACAAGATGTTAAATGAAAAATTAACATTAACAGGTAAATCTAAATTACAAGGAGCTTCTCTACTATTAAATGGAGTAGGAATGGCACACCATGGTAAATTTGATTTTGATGTAAATGCAAAATACAAATATGATGTAAATGAAAAATTCAATGTAACACCAGAAGCAACAGCTCACCTTACATTAAATACACTACAAGGAGTATTAGTAGGTACAGAATTAACATTAACACCAAAAGTATCAGCTGAATACAAACCAACTGACACATTAACATTAACAGGAAGTGTTGAAACTCCAGTTAAATTTAAAACAGTTGGAAAAGAATTTAAGTATACAGATACTCAAATTAAAACAAGTTTAAACTTAAAATATGAATGGAAATAGTTATCAATACGTTTGATACATAATTGTTTTAAACCCTTAGTATAGTAGCTAAGGGTTTTTTGATGAAAAAAAGTTAACATTTGGATAATAAAACTTGACAAAATTTCGGGGGGGGGGGTATATAATGGGATAGGGAGAGGTAGAAATGAATAAAAATACAAGACAAATATTAATAATAATTTTATTTGTAATTACTGGTAGTATTACTTTATCTGAGAATAGAATAAATGAGTTTGAAATAGGTGAAAATTCTTATGTTAAAGGTAGTGATGGTATAAGTTTAACAAAAAATAGTATTGCAATTGGAACGAATTCTAATTCTTTAGATAATTATTTTGAATATTATAATTCAAATTTAATTGATAAGAGTAAAATAGAAAATGAAATACAAAAAACAAAAGCAGATATAGATAATAGAGTTAAGGATATAAAAGAACAATATATAAATAAATTAAAAAGAATAAATTCTATAGAAAGTCAAATGAAAATAATAAATGATTTTTTTATTGATAAACAAAAAGTAGAAACACAATTAAAACAAGTTACAGATGATAGAGAAAAATTTAGAGAATTTGCTAATATAATAATATTAAAAAATATTGAAATTAATAAAAAGTTTGGTACACCAATTGGAGATTACAGAGCTACTTTAAGAAAAATAGCTGATTATTTAATAGATAAAAAAGGATTAGTTGGTGAAACAATAGAAAATATTACATTTAAAGATGAAGCTGATGATAATAGAAATTCTAATTTAAGTAAGGCTAAAATAAAAGGATTTATTAATGATCAAGTTGTTTGGGATTATTTGAAATTAGATGATGAAAAAAATTTGAAAAAATATTTATCAGATTGTATTAGTTATAAATTAAAAGAGCCTATGGCAGGTAATGTATATGATATTAGTCCATATTATGGTAAACCACAAGACAATAATATAATAAATGAAAATGTTAAGGATATAAAGGCAAAAATAAAAACATATAGATTGCCTTTAATACAAAGTTTTTTGGAAGCTCATAAAGAATTTGAAATTGATAAAATGGATAATTGTAGTGAAGAGTTATACAAAATTGCTTTTAGGAATAAAGTGTCACACTACAATGTAGGGAAAACATATGATGAGTTAAATAAAAACGTAGAAAAAGAAAAAGATTTGTTAAATGAATATGAAGGAAGAGTAGCATATTTTACAGAATGGAAAGAAAAATTTAATAATGAATTGAAAGAACTTTTAAAGAGTATTGAATATAAAGGAGAAGATAATTTAGCATATGGAACTTCTTCATATGCAATAGGGATTAGATCGTATGCAATAGGTACTAATGCTTTAACAGCAGGTATTGATTCTGTAACATTAGGTTCTAATAGTGCAACTTTTGGTAATGGTTCTAATTCTATAGGTGAAAAAAACTATACTAAAGGAGATAAAAATCAAGTATTTGGAGTTGAAAATATTACTGTTGGAAATAATAATATATTACATGGTAATAATAATGAAATATATGGTGAAAATAATATTGTATTAGGGAATGAAGTTAAAATTAATAAAAAAAATAACGCAGTAGTAATAGGTAATGGCTCTGAAGCAATAGAAAATGCAGTATCAATTGGTAATGAGACTACACAAAGACAATTAAAATTTGTTGCAAAAGGAACAGCTGATACAGATGCAGTAAATGTAAAACAATTAAAAGATTATGTTGCGGCTAATTCTTTTTCAGCTGAAAACTACTATAACAAAGCAGAAGTAGATAAAAAATTAGAAGGTATTAATGCAAAATCAAACTTAGCCCTAGGTGGAGTAGCGAATGCAATAGCTATGTCAAGTATGACACAACCAAGAGAAGGTTTGGTTAATATAACAGGGGCATATGGAACATATGGAGGAGAACATGCATTAGCAGTAGGAATCAGTGGAAATACAGAAAGATTTTCATATAAGTTGGGAGTATCAACAAATATGAGAGGAAATGTAGGAGTAGGACTAGGCTTTGGTATGACAGTAGTAAGTAGTACAAAAGATGACGTTATAAAAAGAATGGAAAAGAAAATTCTAGAGTATATGAAAGAAAGTAAAGAACAAAACGAAAAAATTAAAGAATTAGAAAATGAAATGAAAGAATTAAGAAAATTAATTAAAAAAAATTAGAATTTGACAAGCAAGTTATGTAAATTTTATTTTAGTGAGACTAAATATATAATGTATTCAAAATCTATGAGAAGCATTATAGGTCTCACTATTTTTAATATTTCTCATAAAGAGCATCTTGCATCTCTTTAGCACTTTTAGGCAATAGCCTTTGCTTATTGCTTTACTACATTTATTTTTTTTTACTAACATAACAAATTAATTCATTTTCTTTCAATTTATTTCTATTGATATATATTGTTTTTAAATAAAAATAAAGTGCATAAATTATTTTTATAATTTACACACTTTATTATACACTCCATTTTTTATATTTCTTGTAATAACTGAACATATACATTTATTAAATCATTTACATCATTCATATTTACCATACTATGAGATCCGTGGCAATATCTAAGAGAAATAGCAGTTACTAGACTTGGAATACCTTTTCCTAATTTATGTATTTCTCCAGCATTAGTTCCACCGCCATTCATAGTATCAAGTTGGTATTTAATATTTTTCTTTATAGCAATATTTTTAACTAGATTAATCATTTTTTTAGATGGAATAAAAGTTTTATCGTAAACTTCTATTAAAAAACCATTTCCATTTTTTCGAGTATTTAAACCACTATTATCAAATACATTTTTTGCACTAACTACATCAATTACAAAAGCAATATTTGGATTTATTAAACTAGCTGCAGTTTTTCCACCTCTTAATCCAACTTCTTCACTTGATGAAAATGCAAAATATATACTTGAATTTAGATTTTTATTTTTTAATTTTTTTATAGTTTGTGCCAAAATGTAACATCCAACACGATTATCTAATGCTTTACCTTCAACAATATTATTTATTTTATAATCTTTAAATTCAGTAGCAAAACAAACCATATTACCTACTTCTATCCCTAATTTTTCAATATCATTCTTATTAGTTATTCCTAAATCGAAATGTAAGTCATCAGAACCTCCATTAATTATACCATATATTTTATTTCCAGAAGTAGTAGTTATTCTACCTCTAATATTAAATTTTGCATAATCACTAACATTCCCTAATTCTTTTAATAATATTTTTCCATTATCTAATATATTTTTTACAATAAAACCTACTTCGTCTATATGAGCATCAAGCATAATTTTAAAATTATCATTATTTCCAATTTTAAATATTATTGATCCTAGATTATCATACAGAATTTCGTCTGCATATTGTGACAATTCAGTTTTTAAAAAGTTTTTAATTTCATCTTCATTAGAAGCAACAGCATCTAAATTACTTAGAGTTTCTAGTAAGTTCATAACATTCTTCTTTCATTATTTCTAGTACTTTAAATAGATATTTTCTTGGGATACCTAAATTTATTCTTATAAAATTTTCTCCATTCTCAATAAAATCATAACCAGTTTCAACTAATATTCCTTTTTCTTTAAGTTTAGTTGTCCACCATTTTCCATCTTTTTTTGTATTTTCTAAATTCACCCATATTAGATATGATGATTCCATTTTTTGATAAGATAGTCCTATTTTTTCTAAATTAGATGAAAAAAGTTTATAATTTTCATAAATATATTTTGTTAATTCATCTAACCAATCTTCACATTTATTATATGCTGTAACTAAACAAATTAAACCTATTATATTAGGAGATGTTACAGAATTTTTTTTCATTCCACATTTAAATTTTTCTCTTAGTAGTTTATTGGGTATGATAGAATATGATGTTTTAAGTCCACCAAGATTAAAAGCTTTATTAGGTGAACTTAAAACAATTAAATTATTAATATATCTATTATCAATATTTAAGGAACTATAATATTTTCCAATATGAATCATTTCAGAATGGACTTCATCAGAAACAAGTATAACATCATTTTCATAGCATAATTTAGCAATTTTATTTAATTCATTTAAGTTCCATATTCTTCCAGATGGATTATGTGGATTACATAGGATAAATAATTTTGGATGAAATTTTTTGATTTTATTTTCTACATCTAAAAAATTTATATAATATCGATTTTCTTTTATAATTAATTTAGATGTTACAATATTTCTGTTATTATCTGTTGCTGCATTTTTAAATGGTTCATATACTGGTGTAAGTATAAGTGAACAATCATTTTCATTCAGAAATACTTGATTTAATATATGTAATGCTCCAACAGTACCATATGTAATATTTATCCATTCTTTTTTTAATACGATATTTTTCCTTTTATTATACCAATTTATTATACAATTAAAGAAGTCATCAGTAAGAAAAGTATAACCCATATTTGACTCTGAAATAAACTTTATTATTTCGCTTTTTAGATTTTCTGGTACTTTAAAATCCATGTCAGCTATCCACAAAGGTATAAAATTTTCAGTAGGTTCTATATTAAAAATATTTTTAATTATATCTTTATTCCATTTTCTTCTTATATCATTATTTGTATTAACAATTTCATCAAAATTATATTTCATCATCGTCATCTACTTGTATTTTTCCATTTTTAATTTGATAGTTTCTATAGAATACATTTACAATAGCAATTATAACTGAACCTACTAAAATACCAAGTATATATTGTGGTAAACCTTCTACTAATGGCCATGCCCATATTGCTGATTCAGGGAACCATTGTACAGCACCAAGTAAAATTGCAGTTAATGATCCTATTATTGCAGATATTACATATAGTGGGATAACAAACATAGGATTTTCTAATGCAAAAGGTATAGCACCTTCACTTATACCCATAAATGCTAAGAACATAGAAGTTTTACCAGCATCATAGAATTCTTTATTATATACTCTTCTACCGACTAATAATCTATCTATCATAGTTGATAATCCAAGACCAATAGAAGGTATTACTATAGCAATATTTCTTGCTGTTAAAGGTAATATTTTTTCAGTTGTAAATCCTAATGCAACAAATCCTGCTGCTTTATTAACAGGTCCTCCTAAATCAAAAGCAGTTGCTGCTGATAATATTAATGCATAAACATATTCACCTTGTTTACCAGCTAATTCTAGAATATTTCTAATTTGTATATTTATCCATCCACCTACTGGTGTTACTACGAAAATCATAGCTATCATGCATAATACAGCTGATAATAATGGTATTAAAAATGTAGTTTTAAATGCTAACCAATTTTCAGGTAATTTAATATGTTTATTTAGCCATTTAACAGTATATCCGACAAATATAGCGATTAATATAGCTCCTAAGAAACCACTTGGAACAGGTGATACTTTATCAAAAACACCATCAACTAGTTTTATAACAGATATAGGTTTATTTGCAATATATCCACCTATAAATCCTGCAGCTAATGCAGTCTTACCACCTATTGAATTTGCAACAAATGCTGCAAACATAGGTATAGCAAATGAAAATAATGTGAATCCAAAGCTTTCCATAAGTGAAGCTAATTTTAATAATTGTAGATTCATACCTGTAAAATTACCAGAATTTATAGCATCTAAAATTGATACTGATGGACTTAATTTAAAAATTACATATGGAATTACTTGTGAAAATGCTCCAATTAATCCACCCATAATTAGAATAGGTATCATATATGATATACCTGTCATAATATGTTTGTAAAAACTTTGAAATCCTGAGACTTCATGTCCTCTTCTTCTTATAGCCATAAACTATCCTCCTATTTTAAATTTAATTCTTCCATTATTTCTTGAAGAACTTGTTTTCCTTCTCTAATAGCTTCTTTCAATGATATTTCATAAACATCAACATCATCAAATCTTTCAATACCTTGAGGTGTGATAGCAATTGCATGTATAACAGCATCAGCTTCTTTAATATCTTTTTTTGTTAATTCATTTTTTATGCCATCAGCACCTTGAGTTTCTATTTTAATTTCTACTCCTAATTCTTCAGCAGCTTTTTTTAAAGAATCAGCTGCCATAAATGTATGTGCTAATCCCATAGGGCATGCACAGATTGCAACAAATTTTGCCATAATATATTCATCTCCTTAAACATTTAATACTTCATATATTTCTGAAATATTTTTTACATTTTCTAATTTTTTTCTAAAGTCCTCATTAATAAGTTTCGTTGAGATATCTTTTAAAATATCAATGTGAACATCAGAATTTTTTTTAGGTACTAGAACTAGCATGACATATTTTACAAGTTCTTCATTTTTAGCCCATTCAATTTCATTTTCTAATTGTGCATAAATAACATAAGGTTTGTCAACAAAATCAGTTTTCGAATGTGGTATAGCGAAATTAAAGCCAATGACAGTATTTTCTATTTCTTCACGTTTGATAATTTCATTGAAAAGATTTTTTTCTTTTAATGTATCATTAGTAACTTTAGTTAGCATTTTTTTTATAATCTTTTCTTTCGTTTTTAATTTTTCTTTATATAAGATATTATTAATATCTACTATTTTCATTAGAATCACCTTCTACAAATAATGACTTTAAAAATTTAATTAATTCAATGTAATTTTTTATTTTTTCTAATTTTGTTTCAAAATCATTATTTTTCAAATATTTATTTATATCTAAAACTGCAAGTCTATGTTCTTCAACATTTTTAGATGCTAGAGCAATAATTATACTTATTTTTTCTCCAAAGAAATTTATTGGATTTTTTAAAGTTATTAAAACAAACCCAGTTTTTAAAACATCAACATTTAATTCTCCATGAGGTAGAATTGTTTTTTTACCAATTTGTATGTATGAACCATATTTTTTAATTTGTATTTTTAGAGAATTAATATATTTTGGAGTAGTATATCCATTAGAACACATTAATTCATTGATTGTATTTAAAAGTTCATCTAAGTTATTAATATCTAATTGGAATCTAGTATTATTTTTATTTAAAAATTCATAAAAATTTTTGTAATTATTCTCATCAATTTCTTCTAAAATATAATTTTTAAAGTTTTCTCTTATTTTTATTTTTAAATTTTCTTTAGAGAGATTTCTGTTATTTTCAATAAACTCTAATAATTCTTTTTCAGGAATTTTTATATTTCTTTTTACAAGTCCATAATCAGATAATTTGTTTATATCTTCTTCATTGAAAATAGTGTTTACTTTTAAAATATCATGAGTATTTAGAGTAATATCTATTGTTGTTATTATTAAATCAATATTAGATATATTTTTATAATTTTGTAGCTTATTATATGGAATAGTATCCACTATATTTACATAAAAATTTTCATTTAAATTTTCTGCTATTAATTTTGAACTTGAGTAACCAAATCCACAAATTATTAGTATTTTAGGATAATTACTTACTTTAATTTTCGAATTTCTTTTTATAGATCTTTGTATCATAATTGTGATAAAGGATATTTCATCAGCATCTAATTCTATATTAAGAATATCTTTCAAATATTCTAAAGCTTTATTTACTTTGAAATAAGTTTCACCATATTCTTTAATAACTTGATCCACAATACTTTCACTTAATTTTAAATTATTTTTCATCCTATAAATTGCAGGTTTAATATGATGCAATAATTCATTTATTAAAATTTTATCTTTAGTAAAATCTATGTTAAATTCATTACTTAATTTTTTTAAAATATTAAATACTAGTTGTTCAGTTAAAACCCAATTTGCGAAGAAAGAATAGTTTTTATTAAAATTATACAGACCTATTAAAAAATCAGTTATAACTAAAATATCATTTTCATTAAAATATACTTTATTTATTTTTTGCTTAACACAATTATATTCTTTTGTGTTGTATAAAAATGTTCTATTATCTATACTTTCATTTTTAATATGAAAACCTTGATAATTTCTATTTTTAGCAAGAAATAAGTAATAAGAAACAATCATAAAAGCTTCATCATTAATGTTTAGGTCATATTCTTTTAAAAAATTTAAAATTTCATTTTTAGCTTGTTTTATTGTAGTTGCACAAGAGAATTTATTTATTTTATTTTCAATTAATTTTTCCATAAAAGGATTATTTTCTGTTATTTGCCGTTTGTCTTGTAAATGATTAATCAAAAATTTTCTAATGTCTAATTCATTTGCTACAAGTGTATAACCTTTATTTATGCTTGATGATACGCAAAGTTTTAATTTATATTTTGATAGTATATAAGAAATATTTTTTATGATTTGTCTTGTAGTACTTTTACTAACTAAATATGTATCACATATTTCTTGAATCTTAAATTTATTGTTAAATAATAAAATATCTAAAATAATTAAGTATTCACGTTCATTTGAAGTAAGAGTATAAATTTCTATAGGTAATTGAGAAATATATTTATTATATGTTGTAGGATCTATTAATAAATATACATTTGAATTTTTTATTTCAATAATATTATCATTAAAATATTTAATAAAAACTTCATTTATTTCATTTATATCATATCTTAACATTCTATCAGATATATGATGTTTATTAGCTAGTTCAGTGAGAGTATATTTTTCTGTGGAAATATCATAAATCAAATCAATACTCCGTTTAGTTAGCATATATATGTCCTCCTTATTATTATTAGTATAATCGCACAATGGTATAATTCAAGATTTAAATTTTTTCAATATTTAATGAAATAAAAGGAATTATACATACCTTTCTTACTTGTACATATTTTATGGCAAAATATGTACGAATAAAAAATGTGGAAATTCACATAAATTATTCGTAAGGAAGTGATGAATTAATTATAATTTGAAAAACAACGCAAATTATAGTATAATTTAGTAGCCTTGGTACTTTGGTTAATCGCAAGGGTAAAACTTTGAGGAAAGTCCGAACTTCATAGGGCAGGAAGGCAGTTAATGGCTGCTAGAAGTAATTCTAAGGAAAGTGCCACAGAAAATAGACCGCAAGAAATTGTAAGGGTGAAACGGTGAGGTAAGAGCTCACCAGTGTCTTAGGAGACTAAGATAGCTAGGTAAACCCCTTCTGAAGCAAGAAAAATTAAAGATATATCGGTTGCCCGCTGAGTCTTTGGGGTATTCGCTTGAACCTATACGCAAGTATAAGTCTAGAAAAATGATTAACAAATACAGAATTCGGCTTATAAAGTGCCAAGGAGAAATTTATGGTAGATAGTATATATATACATATTCCTTTTTGTAATAAAAAATGTTCATACTGTGACTTTTACATTCTAACTAATATGCAAAATCAGTATGAAAAATATACAGAATATTTAATAAAGGAAATATCTATGTATGATAAAGATATCGTATATGATAGTATTTACTTTGGTGGAGGTACACCATCTGTACTTAGTGTAGAACAAATAGGAAGAATATTAAATACACTTAAATTTACAGAAAAAACAGAAATTACTTTAGAACTTAATCCAACAAATATGGACTATACCAAACTATGTCAGTTACATTCACTAGGAATTAATCGACTCAGCATAGGTATGCAAAGTTTTAATGATAAAATATTACAGCTTATGAATCGAGAACATACAGCAAAGGATAACATAGATACATTTATTCAGGCAAGAAAAGCAGGCTTTACAAATATCTCAATAGACCTAATATTTGCCGTTCCAGGACAGAGTATGTCAGATTTAGAGTATGATATATCTATGATAAAAAAACTTAATCCAGATCATATATCCATATACTCCTTAATATGGGAAGAAAAATCAAGATTTTCTAAACTTTTAAGGGAGCATAAATTAGAAAAGCTAGATGAAGATATGGAAGCTAATATGTACGAGTATGTTATGAATAGTTTAGAAGAATTAGGCTATGAACATTATGAGATATCAAGTTTTTGCAAAAAGAAGTTGTATGGTAGACATAATATGAAATATTGGGAAAATAAAGAATATATTGGTGTTGGTATAAGTGCATCAAGCTATTTACAAGGCGAAAGATATGAGAAGGCAAGAAAACTTTTAACATATTACAGAGAAATTGATGAAGGTAAGCTTCCAATTAACCAACTAACTCTAGAAAAAGTTAATGAAAAAGATAAAAAAGAATTAGAATATATTCTAGGGTTAAGAAAACTTCAAACGGGAGCAAAATTTTTTAAAGAAGATAAGCATAAAATTGATAGTCTAATAGAAAGAGGGCTAATCACACACAAAGATAATAGAATATACTTGACGAAAAAGGGAATAATGCTAGCAGATAGCGTTATACTTGAGTTAATATAGAAAGAAGGTATTAAAGTGAAACAAGAAAGAAAAGCAGGAATTTTAATGCAACCTATTTCATTACCAAGTGAATATGGTATAGGTACATTAGGTAAAAAGTGTTTTGAATTTATTGATTTTCTACATGAGGCAAAACAAAAATTATGGCAAATTTTTCCTCTAGGACCCACAGGTTTTGGTGATTCACCATATCAATGTTTTTCAGCATTTGCAGGTAATCCATATTTAATTGACCTAGAAAAGTTAGTTGAAAATGGTTTGCTTACATACGATGATATACAACCTATGAGAACAAATGATTTAGTAATAGATTATGGTAAGTTATACAATGTAAAAAACCCAATACTTATGAAAGCATATGATAAAAAAGAAATCTTAGAAAAAGAATTCGATAAGTTTAAACAAGAAAATGCAGAATGGCTAGATAACTATGCGTTGTTTATAGCAGTCAAGAACTATTTCAATGGAGCATCATGGGATATATGGCCTGATAATGAATTAAGATTAGCACATAAGAGAGCTAAGGACAAATATGCTAAGAAATTAGAAAAAGAAGTAGATGTGCAAAAATTCATACAATTCCTATTCTTCAAACAATGGAATGATGTTAAAAAATATGCAAATAGCAAGGGAATAGAAATTATAGGGGACATACCAATATTTGTATCATTTGATTCAGCAGATGCATGGTCAAATCCAGAAATATTCTTATTCGACAAAGATAGAAAACCAGTTTGTGTAGCAGGAGTTCCACCTGATTACTTTAGTGCTACAGGTCAATTATGGGGTAACCCTCTATATGACTGGAAGAAGCTAAAAAGAACAGGGTATAAGTGGTGGAAAGATAGAATAAAAGCTAACTTGAAATTATGCGATATAATACGTATAGATCACTTTAGAGGATTTAGAGCATACTGGCAAATACCTTATGGTGAAGAAACTGCAATAAATGGTAAATGGGTAGAAGGACCTGGAATAGACTTATTCAAATCAATAGAAGAAGAATATCCAAACTTAAAAATTATTGCAGAAGATTTAGGTAATCTTGAAGAAGAAGATATTAAATTGGTAGAAGAAACAGGATATCCTGGAATGAAGATACTTCAATTTGCATTTGATGATGATCCAGATAATGTTTACTTACCACACAATTACACAACAACTAATTGTGTAGTATATACAGGTACACATGACAATGATACAACACAAGGTTGGTACAATTCATTAAATGAATATGAAAGAGGACTTGTAAGAGATTATACAGACTCAGCAAGCGATGATGGTATGTGTTGGAGACTTATACGTCTTGCACATAGAAGTGTAGCAAAGTATAGTATAATTCCTATACAAGACTACTTATGTTATGGTAGCGATACAAGAATGAATGTTCCAGGTGTAGGTTCAGGTAACTGGCAATTCAAGTTAAGAGAAGGAGTATTAACACATGAATTAGCTGGTGCTATAGGGCATATAACTGAAATATATGGAAGATAATATGGAACAATTAGGGATATATAGTAAAAAAGAAAATAAGCCATTGGCATATAGAGCAAGACCTACAAGTTTAAAAGAATTTGTAGGTCAATCTTATGCTATGGGAATAATAGAGAAAATAGTAAAGAAAAAAGAATTAGTAAATCTTTTAATATATGGGCCTTCTGGGACTGGTAAAACAACTTTATCAAGAATACTTGCTAAAGAGTTGGGGTATAATATTGAGTACCTAAATGCTATTAACACAGGTGTACAAGAAGTAAAAAGTGTTTGTTTAAGAGCAAAAGAAATGATGAACTTAAATAACAAAAAGACAATATTACTTTTTGATGAAATACACAGATTTAATAGATCACAACAAGACTCCTTATTACAAGACATAGAAGAGGGTAATGTTATCCTTATTGGTACAACAACAGAAAACCCTTTCTATAACCTAAACAAGGCATTAGTATCAAGATGTGTAGTTTTAAAATTCGATAAATTAAGTACTGATGAAATCTTAAAAATAGTGGACAATGTTTCAAAAAAATATGATATACAAGTGACAGAAGAAATAAGAAGATATATATTATCTATTTATGATGGAGATGCTAGAATAGCTATAAACACACTAGAATTGATTGGTAAAGTGGGCTTTGATGTTGTAAAGCAGGGCTTAGATATTAGGAGAAGATATAACGATAGTGACAAGTATGATAGGATATCTGCCATGATAAAAAGTATTAGGGGTAGTGATGAAAATGCAAGCATTTACTGGCTAGCAAGTATGATAGATGGCGGAGAAGATATATTGTATATAGCAAGAAGGCTTGTAATATTAGCTAGTGAGGATATAGGGCTTGCAAATGTAAAGGCATTAGATGTGGCTGTATCGTGTATGCGTGCAGTTGAAAAGATAGGTTTACCAGAAGCTAGAATAATTTTAGCAGAGTGCGTAATATATCTTGCCCTATCACCTAAGAGTAATAGTAGCTATAACGCGATAAACAGTGCACTAGAAAATATACGTGAAAATGGAGTCCAAGATGTACCTAAGCACTTAACAAGAGAAGGTATTAAGCAATATGTTTATCCACATAATTTTAAGAATCATTACACAAAACAAGTATATATGAATAATCCAATTAAATTTTATGAGTATTCAGACAACAAGTTTGAAAAGAGCATGAAAGAAGTTTGGAGTAAAATAAAAGAGGAAAATAACTAGATGGTAGAAAAAATGAGTATAGCACCTATGGTGGATAGGACGACATATAATTTTAGGCAATTTATTAGAATGTTTAATACAAAATCTACCCTATACACTGAAATGATTACGGCTCAGGCAGTAATAAATGGTGATAGAGATAGAATATTAAAATTTGATGAAAATGAACATAAATTAGTATTTCAATTAGCAACTTCTAGTATAGAGTATACAAAAAAAGCTTGTGAAATACTGAAAGAATATAGTTTTGATGAAATTAATATTAATGCAGGTTGTCCATCTGATAGGGTATCGGATAACCATATGGGAGCATATTTAATGTCCCAACCAGATTTGGTCTGTGATATGGTTAAGGTAATACAAGATATTTGTCAAAAAGATGTAACGGTAAAACATAGAATAGGTATAGATGGTACAGGTATACTAAAAAATGATAGAAAAATAGTTGGCTATGAAGAATTAATTAATTTTGTTGATAAATTACATAAAGCAGGTGTTAAAAGAAATATCATTCATGCAAGAATAGCAATATTAAAAGGTCTTAGTCCAAGTGAAAATAGGACTATACCACAATTAGACTATGATATGGTGTATAGGTTAAAAAAAGATAGACCAGAATACGATATAGAGATAAATGGTGGTATAAAGACATTAGAAGATGTAGAAGAACAATTAAAGCATGTAGATTCTGTTATGATAGGTAGAGCAAGTTACGATAACCCCATGCTATTTAATGAAGATAAGATATCAAGAATAGAAATATTAGAAAAAATGATAAAATTTTTAGAAAAATATGATGGAAGAGTTTATCATTTTACTATGCACACATTAGGTCTATTTTACGCTACAAAATACAGTAAAATATGGAAAAATGTTGCATCTAATTCGAGTATAACAGTGGCAGATTTAAAAGAATTCTTGAAAAAATTAAAAGATATGATATAATAAAGATGTCAAATAAACTTGAATAAAAAAACATGGAGGTATGAAAATGAAAATTGTTGTAATAGGTGCAAACCATGCAGGAACAGCTGCTGTAAATACAATTTTAGACAACTATAAAGGAAATGAAGTAGTTGTATTTGAAAGAAATAGCAACATTAGCTTTTTAGGTTGTGGAATGGCATTATGGATAGGTAAGCAAATAAAGGGTTCAGATGGATTGTTCTATTGCTCAAAAGACGTTTTTGAAAGAAAAGGTGCAACTGTACATATGGAAACAGAAGTTACAAATGTAGACTTTGACAAAAAAGTTGTTTATGCAGTAGGAAAAGATGGAAAGAAATATGAAGAAAAATATGATAAATTAATATTATCAACTGGTTCATTACCAATAGATATAAAGGTACCTGGAAGAGACTTAGAAAATGTACAATTTGTAAAACTATTCCAAAACGCTCAAGAAGTAATCGATAAAATTGATCATGAAAAGATAAACCATGTAACAGTAGTTGGTGCAGGATACATAGGAGTTGAATTAGCTGAAGCATTTAAGAGAATAGGTAAAGAAGTAGCATTACTTGATGCTAAAGAAATGTGTTTAACAACATACTATGATAAAGAATTCAGAGAAGAAATGAATAAGGTATTAGTTGAACATGGAATCAAAACTCACTATGGTGAAAAATTAGTAGAAATACTAGGAGATACAAAGGTAACTGGTGTTAAAACAGATAAGGGAACTATAAACACAGACATGGTTATACTTTGTGTAGGATTTAGACCTAACACAGACTTATTAAAAGATAAGTTAGAATTATTCAAGAATGCATACAAGGTTAATAGAAACCAAGAAACAAGTCAAAAAGATGTATATGCAATAGGAGACTGTGCAAGTATATATGATAATGCAACAAGAAGTATAGACTACATTGCATTAGCAACTAATGCAGTTAGATCAGGTATTATCGCAGCACACAATGCTTGTGGAACTAAGTTAGAATCAATAGGTGTACAAGGTTCAAATGGTATATCAATTTATGGATTTAATATGGTTTCAACAGGTTTAAGTGAAGAAAAGGCGAAAGCATTAGGAATGGATGTATTATCTACAAGTTATAACGATCTTCAAAAACCAGGATTTATGGAATCTGAAAATGAAAAAGTTATGATAAAAATAGTTTATGAAAAAGAATCAAGAAGAATAGTTGGAGCACAAATTGCATCTAAATATGACATATCTATGGGTATACATGTATTCTCACTAGCAATACAAGAAGGTATAACAATAGATAAGTTTAAATTATTAGATATATTCTTCTTACCACACTTTAACCAACCATATAACTATATAACAATGGCAGCATTATCTGCAAAATAAGGGGGAGAATATGAGTAAAGTAGTTCATTATGAAGGAGAAAATGTAGTAGATAGCTTATTAGCAACAGCTATTTTAGAAAAAGGAGTTACAGTAGTAGACTTTTTTGCAACATGGTGTGGACCATGTAGAGCATTAGGGCCTGTATTAGATGAGTTATCTATGGAAGTAGAATACAGAATAGTAAAAGTAGATGTTGATAAATATCCAGATTTAGCAGCATTCTATGGAGTTAGAAGTATTCCGACATTAGTAATATTTAAAGATGGAAAACCTGTTGATACATTAATAGGTGGAAGATCAAAAGAACAATTAAATGAAGATGTTGAAAAAGCAACTAAATAAAAAAGAAAGGGTTCTCTAACTAGTTTAGATAGCCCTTTTTATATACTCAATTTTTTTAGCATAATCCATTTCTAACATAATGTCGGTATAGTTGATATTAAAGTTTTTAAAGTAGTGTTCTAAAAATTTATTTATTTCTATAACAGCCTTTTTCTCTCCTTTGTCTTCTTTGATTAATTGAATGTGTTCAATTAATGTAGATTTAATTTCATCTAATGTAGGTGTATAATTAATGCCATTTTGTATTTCTGAAATTAGCCAAGGATTTCCTATTATTCCTCTTGCAAGCATAATACCATCTATATTTATGTCTTGTATATTTTTGAAGTCTTCAAGTGAATATATCCCACCATTAGCGATAAATTCAAAGTTTCTGGGTAATTTAGATAACCTTTTGATTTCTTCAAAATGTGAATCAGACTCAAATTTTTCTTGTAAGCTTCTTGCGTGAACACAAAGATAAGGAATTTCCTGCTTATACGCTAAGGCAAAGTATTCATCGATTTTGTCACAGAGTCTAATCTTTAGTGACACTTTAATTTTTTCCCTATTTAGTCTAGTAAGCAGTGAATCGATATCATCTATTCTATCAAGTAAGCCAGCTCCAGAACCATTTTTCAAAATTTTTGGTTTAGGACAGCCCATATTTAAAAGTAAATCATGGTAGCCCATTTCATGTAGTTTGCAAAAATTTGAAAAAAGTTCATCCATGTCAGAACCGAATAATTGTATGCCAGTATTTTCATCTTTACTCATTCTCATGATAGTTTTTAATGTTTTCTCATTTTCACGAGTAAATAAAGTGGAATTAACCATCTCAGTATACATAAGATCTGGATGGAACTTTTTTAATATCTGACGATACGAATAATCGGTTATACCAGACATTGGAGCAATGTATATTTTATAGTTCTTCATCATCTTCGCCATTGAATATAGCTTGATTGTATAGTTCTTTTACTTTTTCATTTAATAAGTCAAATGAAAATTCTTCTGGAATAGTTCCAGTTTGTGACATCTTTAAAATTGATGCAGCTTGTGCAACTTTAGCAGTTTTAGTTAATGGTAAGTCATTCTTTGCACAGTATACTAAAGCAGCTGTAAATATGTCACTAGCACCTGTAATATCTTCAACATGTTTTACTATAGGTAGAGGCAATTTTAAAGATTTTTTAGCATTCATAGCTAAGATGCCATCATAACCAAGAGTTATGTAAACGTCTTTAACACCTTTGGCTATAAGTTCTCTCATAGCTTGTCTCATTTCCTTTTTGTTTCTAAATGTTTTACCGAAGATAGATTCAAGTTCAAGTTTGTTAGTCTTTAAAACATCAATCTTATCTAAAATATTTTTAATTCTTTCAGACTTTTTAATTGAAACAGTATCAACAACTAATTTTTGATTAGTTCCTTTGATACTTGCTATATATTCTAAGCTTTCTTGAGAAATATTAGTATCAACTACGATAATTTCAGCGTTTTTAATAACATCAACTTTTTCTTTTAAGAAGTCTGGTGTGATATATTTTAATATATCCATATCGGTTATACCAGAAACCATTTCACCGTTATTATCTAATATTGATAAGTACATAGATATAGTTTCATCAGGAACTCTTAAAATATCAGTTGTGTCTATTCTACGAATATTTAAATCGTCTATTAATTTATTGCTATAGAAATTTTCACCTAAAACTGTTATGAATTTAATGTTAGTCATTAATTTCTTCAAGTTGACTGCTATATTTCTTGCGACACCGCCAAGTCTAATATTTATTTTTCCAATGTTTGAGTCGTGAAATTTTAAGGTATCTTCAGGTACACCTTGTAAATCTAAGTTACAAGCCCCTATAACTAGTATTGCTGGATCTGTTTTAATAACATATTGTCTTCCAAGTATAAATCCTTTTTGAATTATATGTGTAATATGTACTGCAACAGAAGCTCTTGAGATCTTAAGTTCTCTTGCTATTTGATTTTGAGTAATACTAGGTCTAGATTTTATAAGCTCATATATTTGTCTTTCCCTTTTTGTCATAAAAAAATCCCTCCTATTTTTAAGTACAGAACTATTATATATGTTTCTAAAAAAAAAATCAACATATATTAAAAATAAAAAAATAACAAAGTTAAAAAAAGCATAAAGTGCATATCCTAAGGGTGGGTATATTAAAAAAATCTGAGATATTTTAATAAAAATAAGAAAAATGTAAGATTAAACTGCAAGAAATATAAGATATAATCCGAAAAATGTTTAAATATATTTTTGTTTTTTTATTATACTTTGCAACATAAAAAAACTACAGGACAATATATATTATAAAAACTAATAAAAAGAATAGATATTTTTTGCAAGGGCTTG
The DNA here is from genome assembly GCF_000973085.1 of Sneathia vaginalis. Classification (NCBI taxonomy): domain Bacteria; kingdom Fusobacteriati; phylum Fusobacteriota; class Fusobacteriia; order Fusobacteriales; family Leptotrichiaceae; genus Sneathia; species Sneathia vaginalis. Next base: position 967,806 of record NZ_CP011280.1, on the reverse strand, counting down.
CATAGAACTTTTTTTACTTTTGTTAATAAAACACATATTTTTTTACACTTCCAAATACTAGATATTTACTTTAAGTTCTGATATAATTTAAATAAAAAAAGAAAAGAGGATTTAGCAATGGTTAAAGAGTTTTTTGAGGGCTATAATCAAAAAAATATAGAGTACTATATGAAAGAACATACTGATAAAAAATGTAAGAAGATAGTATTGATACATGATATGTTTGAGGATATAGACCTATACATAGATTTTATAGAATATTTTTTTAATCAGGGCTATGATGTATATGTACCAGAAATACGAGGTAATGGTAATTTACGTGAAAAAGAATATACAGATTTTGGCGATGGAAGAATAGAAGCAGTTTTAAAAGATATAGATATATTTATACATAAAAAATTTGTTAATGTAAGATATAGCGATATAATATTAGTAGGTCAAGGGATAGGAGCTTTAATTAGTTACTATACCTTCATAGGTAATAAATTTAATACCCTTATACTTTCTTCCCTATTTATGGAAAACTTAATTACAATTAACGCAAATATACTTTTATCTAAAATAGAAGAAAAAGCAAATGTAAAAAATAGCAGATTAAATAAGTATTACTATAGTACATCTAAAAAATACCTTAAAGAAGGTGTGCATGGTATGATAACAGCTGATAGTAATTTTAAGAAAAAATTAAGAGAAGATAAAAAATATATGATATCTGCAAGTCCTGCATACTTTAATGATATGTTAAGACTATGTAGATATGTAAAAAAGAATTTTAAAAATATTCCAGATGGGGTTAATATACTAAATATTTATGGTGGAGAAGACATATATTTAAATAGTGATAAAATAAAGAAATATATGATAGGAATAAATAGTAATACAAGAAATATTAGAATATTTAAAAATGAAAAAGGTAGAAGAAATAGTTTACTTGAAGTAAATAAGGACGTAGTATATGGTAAAATAAATGAATGGCTAAAGGAGGTAACAAATGAGTAGTATTAAAATATATTCCCCTATTAACAATGAATATATTGGCGAAGTGCCTGCTATGACAAAAGAACATATAGATGATATGATAAAAGAATTAAAAGAAAATTTTAAGGCATTTAGTGAATTAGCTGTTACAAAAAGAGCAGAATATTTAAAAAAAGTAAGTGCAGTTTTAAAAGAACATTCTGAAGAATTAGCAGTTTTGATGACTAAAGAAATTTCTAAGGGGTATAAGGATAGTCTTACAGAAGTTTTAAGATCAGTTGAAATGATAGACTATACTATAGAAGAAGGTATAAGATTACAAGGTGAAATGTCTAGTGGGGAATCTTATGGAGTTAAAGATAAGATATGTCTTAGCATAAGAGAACCTCTAGGTGTAGTGTTATGTATAGCACCATTTAATTATCCTATTAACCTTTCTTTATCTAAGATAGTTCCTGCATTAATAACAGGTAATGTTGTCCTATTTAAACCACCTACACAAGGGTCTGTAGTTTGTACAAGATTAGTTGAATTAATGAATGAAGTACTACCTAAGGGTGTGTTGAAAATAGTAACAGGTCGTGGAAGTGAAATAGGAGATTACATTAATACACATAAAGATATATCATTTATTAACTTTACTGGAAGTACAAAAGTTGGAGAAAGAATTTCAAATCAAGCTGGATTAAAAGGTCTTATGATGGAATTAGGTGGTAAAGATGCCGCAATAGTCCTACAAGATGCAGACTTAGAAAAGGCAAGTAGCGAAATAGTAAAAGGTGCTTTTAGTTATTCAGGTCAAAGATGTACCGCTATAAAACGTGTATTGGTTGTTGAAAGTGTGAAAGAAGAACTAGTTCAATTGATACTAGATAAAGTAGGGAAAATAAAGGTTGGAGATCCTATGGATAATGCAACTGTTACACCATTAATTGATGATAAGAGTGCAGATTATGTACAAGGTTTAATTGATGATGCAAAAAGTAAAGGTGCCAAGGTATTAATAGGTGATAAAAGAGAAAAGAATCTAATATACCCATGTGTGTTAGATGGTGTTAAAGAAAATATGAGAATATATTTTGAAGAACCTTTTGGACCAGTTTTACCAATAATTTCAATAAAAGATGTTGAAGAAGGTATAGAAATAGCAAATAAGTCTGAATATGGATTACAAAGTTCTGTATTTACAAAAGATATGAAAAAAGCTTTCTATGTTGCAAGAAAATTAGAAGTAGGAAGTGTTCATATTAACAATAAGACACAAAGAGGACCAGATAATTTTCCATTTTTAGGTGTGAAAAATAGTGGATTAGGTGTTCAAGGAATTAAGTATAGCATTGAAAGTATGACAAGATTAAAAAATATAATATTCGATATATAGGAGATAGAAAAATGAAGTATTATGGTGGAATTGATTTGGGTGGAACAAATACAAAAATAGGGTTGTTAGATGAAAAAGGGACATTAATATTAAAGACTAATATTAAGACCTCATCTGAAGAAGGTTATGAAATAACTGTTAAAAGAATTTGTGAAGTATTAATTCATGAAATTGAAGCAGCAGAAATTTCAATGGAAGATGTTGTATCATTTGGTGTTGGAATTCCAGGACCCGTAGTTAAGAAAAAAATTGTTAAGTTCTTTGCTAATTTTCCTTGGGGTAAAAATTTGAATTTAGCAAAAGAATTTGAAAAATACTTGAAAAAACCAGTATACCTAGACAATGATGTTAATGTAATAACTTTAGGTGAAGTTTGGACAGGAGCAGCAAAAGGTTATACAGATGTTCTAGGACTTGCCATAGGTACTGGAATAGGTGCAGGTGTAGTTGCAAATGGTAAATTAATTTCAGGTAAAGTTGGTGCAGGTGGAGAAATAGGGCATATAAAGTTAGTGGCAAATGGAGCTTTATGTGGTTGTGGACAAAAAGGTTGTTTTGAAGCTTATGCATCAGCAACAGGTATAGCAAGAGAAGCACAATCTAGATTAGAAGTTAATAAGAATAATCTTCTTTATGAAATGGTACAAGATAGAAAAGTTGAAGCAAAAGATGTCTTTGATGCAGCTAAAAAAGGTGATGCATTCGCACTAGATATAGTTGAAAGTGTTACAGATAAGATGGCATTAGGTATATCAAATGTATTAAATATTACAGATTCACAAGTTGTAGTAATAGGAGGGGGAGTTGCCCTAGCAGGAGATATACTATTTGATAGAATAAAAAAGAAAATGAAAGCATACGTCCTACCACCAGTATTAGAAGGCTTAGAAATTAAACCAGCAATACTTGGAAATGATGCAGGAATATATGGTGCAGCTTACTTATCAATGCTAGAAGAAGAAAATAAGTAAGAAACAGAAAAGCAGCGAAAGCTGTTTTTTTTTTTTTTTTTTTGGGAGGTAAGATTTAGCTGAATAATATATAAGAGATGACTTATTATAGAAAAAAGTAAGAAGAAGAAAGTAACTTTAAGATATAGTATATGATTTCCAAATAAATATGGTAATTGCAGAGGTCAACCTGTAGTCAAATCACTGATGAAAAACCATATCAAATATTTAGTGAAACAGGTACATATATATGAGATCTAGTTTTGTTAATACTTCTAGTAATAAATATAGTAGTAATAGTTTAAAAAGTGATTTATCTGAAACAAATTAAAATGGTAATGTGGTACATGGTAATAATAATGAAATATATAGTGAAAATAATATTGTATTAGGGAATGGAGTTAAAATTAATAAAAAAATAGATAGACCCTATAATATGAAAACCAAAACAATAATAAAGGAAATCTATCTATATGAGTATAATATCATAAAAATTAAAAAAAATAAATAGAAAAATGTAATAAAAAGTTAAAATGTGAAAAAGTGCGGGAACAGCATAAAAGTAGCTTTCAAAAAGTGCGGGAACATGATATAATCGTATTATAAAAAACGCGGAAGGTGAAAATCTATGTTTAAACGTAAAATATATGACAAATTATTAGCTTGGAAAAATGAGTGTAAAGGGAGTAGAGCACTTTTAATTGAAGGTGCAAGACGTGTAGGAAAATCTACAATAGTTAGAGAGTTTGCAAAGAAAGAGTATAAGAGCTACATTTTCATAGATTTTTCAATAGCTCCTCAAGAAATCATTAATCTATTTAATGATATAACAAATTTATCATATATATTTTTGAAGTTACAATTACAATATAATGTAAGTCTATTTGAAAGAGAATCACTAATAGTTTTTGATGAAGTGCAGTTTTGTCCAACTGCAAGACAAGCAATAAAGCATTTAGTTGCAGATGGTAGATATGACTACATTGAAACAGGATCATTAATTTCAATAAAAAAGAATGTAAAAGATATTCTAATTCCTAGTGAGGAGAAAAAAATTAATATGTATCCATTAGACTATGAAGAATTTTTGTGGGCTATAGGTGATAATGTAACAGCTAAATTATTAAAAGAAGTATTTGATAAAAAGATTTCTTTAGGTAATTTACAACATAGAAATCAAATGAGAAAGTTTAGATTATATATGCTAGTTGGAGGTATGCCACAAGCTATTAATGAATATATTAATACAAATAATCTTAAAATGGTAGATGATGTTAAAAGAGAAATAATCAATTTGTATTCCGATGATTTTTACAAAATAGATAATAGTGGTAAAGTATCTAGTATATATGAAGCTATACCTAGTGAATTAAATAGACATAGTACAGGTTTTAAAATTTCAAGTGTAATTACTGGTAGTAAAGAAAGTGCATTAAATGAATTATATGAACTTATACAATCTAAGACAGTATTGCCTGCATATAACGTAAATGATCCAAATACTGGATTAAGTAGTATGTATAATAAGGATAATTTCAAGTTATACTTATCTGATGTAGGATTACTTGTAACATTAATGTTTAAAGACAGGGAATTTACTTCTAATGACATTTATTTAAAATTATTAAGTGATAAATTGAATGTTAATTTAGGGATATTTTATGAAAATGTTATAGCACAAACTTTAGTTACAAATGGTCATAAGTTGTACTATCATACTATGTATAATGAAGTACAAAAACGTAATTATGAAGTTGATTTTTTAATTTCAGATGGTAAAAAAATTAGCCCTATTGAAGTTAAATCTTCAAGTTACAAGGCACATAAATCATTAGATATTTTTTGTGAGAAGTATTCAAATAGGATAAAAAATCGATATGTAATATATCCCAAGGATTTAGAAGTTAAAGATAATGTTATATATCTACCCACATATTTAGCAATGTTTTTATAAAATATCGGCTATAAGGTAATAAACCTTAAGCCGATATTTTTGTTCTTGACCGACATTTTAGACCGACATTTTAGACCGACATTTTTAAAAATCTCAGAGTATCATTTTCACCTTTCAGAGTATCATTTTTGTCTTTCAGAGTATCATTCTCATTTCTTTATTCTAAATAAATCCATCGTATTAGTGATGGGGTGTATTACAATATTTTTAAGACCTTTACGTATGAACCAATTTTCAGTAGAGTAGTAAAGAGGTGCAATGATGGCATTATCGACTAATAATCTTTCAGCCTTATTTACAAGTAAATAACGAGCATTTTCATTTTGTTCATTATCTATTTTCGATAATATATCATCATATTCTTTATTTCCCTTATTGCCCCATCTGTATAGCATACTAACGGGGTCATTAAATTTCGGACTATATGTATTTAATACAATGTCAAAGTCACGTGCTCTTGTTAGAGCTAGTCTATCTTTAAATGTTACAGTTGTAACAACTACATTTAAATTTAATTTAGTTCTTAATTCTTCTTGTATAAAGTTTGCTTCTTTAACTTCTATAGATGTATTACCAGTAAGAAGTCTTAAAGTTTTACCAGATAATATGTTTGATTTAACATTGTCCTTAAAGTAATCTTTATCTGGATACATTTGTCTATATTTCTTAAATACATTAGATACTATTGATTTACTTACAATAGATCCATCTTCTTTAATCACATTTACATATTTTTGTCTATCTATACTATCACGTATAGCAAGTCTATTTTCTTTTTTACTTAGTATTGGATTATCAAGATTAAAGTCTAAGTACCAAAGTCTACCATTTTGATAATTTATTAACTCCTTATTCTTCTTCTTACTTTCAAGATCATAAGGTTCAACACGAGCAAGATCAACTTCATCGTTTTTTATTAAATTTTCTAAAACAGAGAAATCTGAGATAAATAGTAGCTTTACATTACTAAAGTATACATTCTTACTATTCCAATAGTACTTATTCTTTTTTAGAAGAATACTTGAGTTATCCATTTTTTGTATTGTGTATGGTCCATTGTATAGTGCTGTTTTAAAGTCCCCTATATCTTTTGTCGTTCCTTTTTTTACAGGAAAAGATATGGGTAGGGTTAGTATATCTTCAAAATATACAGTTGGTTTAGTTAGTGTTATTACAAGTTTACCATTAACATTTTTAACACCTAGTTCATCTTCACTAACTTTACCCTCATTGTATTCTTTTGCGTTTTTAATAGGATAAAGTAATTCGGCAAATCTAGACGCAGTTTTTGGATTTAATGCTCTTTTAAATCCAAATAATATATCATCTATAGTTAAAGGACTACCATCACTCCATTTTAAGTTTTTCCTTATTGTAAAAGTTAATGTATTTCCATTTTTTGTATATGAACTAGCAAGACAAGGTTCATATTCATTCTTATCGTTTAATCTAAGAAGACCTTCATAAATATTATTCATAAGTTGTACACTTACTAATTCATTAAAATGATGTGGATCTATTGTAGTAGGTTCTGATACCATATTGTATGTTAAAGTTGTATTTGTATTACCACAACTAAAAGTAAAACAAAAAAGAAGTAAAATAAGTAGTTTTTTAATCATGTATTGCCCCCAATAATTTATCTACCATATCAATTTTTTCCCATGGTAATTCTATATCTGTTCTACCAATGTGCCCAAAGGCTGCAAGGTCTTTGTATTTAAAATTAGGTGTTCTTAAATTCAATGTTTTTTCTATACCACGTGGTGATAAATTAAATAGTTGAGGTATAACTTCCTCAATTTTTTGTTCTGGAACATTTGATGTATTAAATGTTTCAACTTTAATAGATATTGGATCTACTACACCAATTGCGTATGATAATTGAACTTCACATTTTTTGGCTAATTTAGCTGCAACGATATTTTTTGCAATGTATCTTGCCATATATGCAGCAGATCTATCAACTTTAGATGGATCTTTACCAGAAAATGCACCACCACCGTGTCTAAAGTATCCACCATAGGTATCAACTATTATCTTTCTACCTGTAAGACCAGTATCTCCATGAGGACCACCTATTACAAAACGTCCTGTTGGATTTATGAAGATTTTTTTAACATCTTGTAAATCATATCCATATTTTCTTAGTACAGGTTCAAATACAAGATTTTTAACTTCTTCTTTAATCATATCTTGTGTTACACTTTCATCATGTTGTACAGATAATACAATAGCATCTATACCAACTATTTTATCATTATCATATTTTAGTGTAACTTGTGATTTAGCATCAGGTCTTGCCCAAGGAAGAGTTTTATCTCTAGTTAACTTAGTCAATCTCTTTATTATTTCACGAGCTAGTGTAATTGCAAGTGGCATAAGTTCAGGTGTTTCATCAACAGCTCCACCAAACATGATACCTTGGTCTCCAGCACCTCCTGTATCAACACCCATAGAGATATCTGGTGATTGAGCATGAATAGTGTTTATTACACCACAGTCATAGTCAAATCCTAGTCCAGGTTTGTATCCTATTTCTTTTATAACGCCTCTTGCGATTGTTTGTACATCAACATATGTATTAGTAGTTATTTCACCACCAATTAAAATTAAACCAGTAGTTGCAAATGTTTCACAAGCAACTCTTGAATTTACGTCATCTGCTAAACATTCATCTAATATTGCATCTGAAATTTGATCACATATTTTATCTGGATGCCCAGGTGATACAAATTCTGATGTAAAAAAAGAATAATTATTATTCATTATTTATCGTTTGTCTCCCTTCTAATGATTTAGTAAGCGTAACTATGTCGGTATATTCAATATTACCACCCATAGGTATACCACTTGCTATTTTACTTATTTTTATACTTTTAGGCAATAGCTTTGTTAAGTAAAGTATGGTAGTTTCACCTTCAAGGTCTGGATTTAGTGCAAAGATAATTTCTTTTACATTATCTAGCCTATTTAAAAGTGTTGAAATATTAAGGTCATCTATACCAACACCATTTAGGGGATCAACTTTTCCACCAAGTACATGATATATGCCGTTATATACATTAGAATTTTCAATTGCAAAAACATCTTTAGTGTCTTCAACTATGCATATTACAGAATGGTTTCTTTTTTCATTAGTACATATATTACATACACCACTGTCAGTTAAAGTATTGCATACAGTGCAGGGTTTAATGGTATTATATGCTTCAGTCAAAGTATTTATGAATTTATTAACTTCTTTTTCATCTTTTTTTAATAAATCAAAAGCAATTCTTGCAGCACTTTTTCTTCCTATACCTTGTAGACCAGAAAAAGCCTTTATTAATTCATCTAATTTTGTCATATATATTCCTTTACAAAAAAGAAGGAGTATATTTTGGTAAATATACTCCTTTTATATTTACTATTATTGGTTTTCTCCTATTCTAGTAACTTTAAGTGTATTTGTAGTTCCTGTTTCAGATATACCTGTAACTAATACGATTAAATCACCTTTTTTAATACCAGTGTAATTTTCGTCTTCAGTTGTAAATGCATGACTTTCAGCAACTTCTACAGCTTTTTTGAAGAAGTCTTCAGTCTTATCAAGTCCTGTAGCTAATACTGATCTTACACCTCTAACAACAGATAATTGTCTTGCAGTTTGTGGGTGGTCAGTTAAAGCAATGATAGGTACAGTAGGGTTATACTTTCTTATCATCTTAGCAGCTCTACCTGTCTTAGTCCAACAAACTATTAATTTAGCATTTAATGTTTCACTTGCATAAACTGCACTCTTACTAATAGATTCAGTAATAGTCATAGATGCTGGTGTATAACTTCTTCTTCCAACTCCTATTTCATCAGTTACACTTGAAATTCTAGCCATAGTTTTAACAGCTTCTACTGGGTATTTACCATTTGCAGATTCTCCTGATAACATAACAGCATCAGTACCATCTAGTATAGCGTTAGCAACGTCTCCTGCTTCTGCTCTTGTAGGTCTAGGGTTTTTTTGCATAGAGTCTAACATTTGAGTAGCTGTAATAACTGGTTTTCCAGCTTCATTACATTTCTTTATCATAACCTTTTGCATGTATGGTACTCTTTCAACTGGTACTTCAACTCCTAAGTCACCTCTTGCAACCATGATACCGTCTGATAATTCTAGTATTTCATCAAAGTTGTCGAATCCTTCTTGAGTTTCAATCTTAGGAATAATCTTAATGTTTTCTCCACCATTTTCATCAAGAACTTTTCTAACTTCAGCAACGTCTGATGCTTTTCTTATAAATGAAGCAGCAACATAGTCTACACCTTGTTCACAACCGAATTTTAAGTCAGATATATCTTTAGGTGCTAAAGCAGGTAAGCTTACTGAAACATTTGGTAAGTTAACACCTTTCTTTTGTCCTAAAGCACCACTGTTTTTAACTGTACAGTGTAATTCTTCACCTTCGATTGAATCAACGTTTAATGCGATTAAACCATCATCAATTAAAACAGTATCTCCAGGTTTTAAGTCTTTTGTAATATCTTTGTATGAAACAGATATTTTCTTGTCATCACCTTTGAATGCATAGTCAGTTGTTAATGTGATTTTGTGACCTTCGACTAAATCATATTTAATGTCACCATCTCTAAATTCACCAGTTCTAATTTCTGGTCCTTTAGTATCAAGCATTATTGCAACAAATTTTCCTGTTTCTTCACAAAGCTTTCTTAATGTTTTAATTCTTTTTCCATGTTCTTCGTGGTCACCGTGTGAGAAGTTTAATCTCATTACGTTCATTCCACTTAATAGTAATTGTTTTAATACCTTTGGATCTTCACTTTTAGGCCCTATAGTACAAACAACTTTTGTCATTTTAATTTTCATATTTCCTCCTAAGTTATATTATATATTATATTAGATTGATAACATCATTGCAATTTCATAGAATTTTTGATCTTTCTTTTCATAGTTTTCCCAAGCATATTGTAATTTGTGTGTAACAACTAAAGTCTTTTCTATTCCAAGCATAACTCCATCTGCTTCATTTTTTTCTATTAAATTAACTGCAGCTACACCTAATCTAGTTGCAAGTAATCTATCAAATGCTGTAGGAGATCCACCTCTTTGTATATGTCCTAGAGTTGTAACTTTTACATCTAATTTAGGATTTCTTTCTTTTAATTGTCTTGCAATTTCTTGAGTGCCTTCTTTTACACCTTCAGAAACAACTATAACATCAAAATTCTTTCCTTCTTCTCTTCTTTTTCTTATTATTTCTTCAATAGCTTCTATTTTATATGGCATTTCAGGGATAATAACACCGTTTGCACCACCAGCGATACAAGCATTTAAAGCAATATCTCCACAATTTCTTCCCATAACTTCTACAAGGATAGTTCTGTCATGAGATTGAGCAGTATCACGTAATTTTGATATAGCGTCAATTACAATGTTTAATGCAGTGTAAAAACCAATAGTGAAATCAGTACCTGCAATATCATTGTCTATTGTACCAGGTAATCCAACAGTTTGTATACCATGTTCAATATTTAAATAGTATGCACCATGATATGAACCGTCACCACCTATTGTAACAAGAGAGTCAATACCTCTTTTCTTTAAATTTTCTGCAGCTAATGCTCTTACTTTAGGATCTTTAAATTCAGGCAATCTAGCTGTCTTTAATATTGTTCCACCTTTATCTGCAATATTTGAAACGTCTAGTGGTGTCATTTTGTATATGTCATCTTCAAGCATACCTTTGTAACCTCTTCTGATACCATAAACTTCCCAACCTTTAAACATTGCTGTTTTTGCAACGGCACGAATTGCAGTGTTCATACCTTGTGCATCACCGCCACTAGTTAGAATAGCTATTTTTTTCATAATTTACTCCTTCTGATTACATTTTTTAGTTAAGTAAATAATAGCACTTTTTGGCAAAATTTTCAATATTAAAAACAAAAAAAAAGCTAGGCATAACCTAGCTATTTATTAAAAACTTTCAGGTTTTGAAAGAATATTTAAATCTTTATCTATGTCAAAAATTAAAGGCTTACCAGTTGTTAAATTTAAATCTAGTATATCCTTATCAGAAATATTTAAAAGATATTTAATTAATGCTCTTAAACTATTACCGTGAGCAGCAATAATTACATTTTTACCATCTTTTATTTCTTTTGAAATAACATCGTTCCAGTATGGTAATACTCTTGCAATTGTATCTTTTAAGCTTTCTCCTCTTGGACATTCTTCATCTGTTAAATCTTTGTATCTTCTGTCGAATTTAGGATATCTTTCTTTATCAGTTACTTCAACCTTAGGTGGAGCAACATCGAAGCTTCTTCTCCAGATGTGAACTTGTTCATCACCATATTTTTTAGCAGTTTCAGCTTTATTTAGACCTTGTAATGCACCGTAGTGACGTTCATTTAATCTCCATGATTTATATACAGGAAGATATAGTTGGTCTATTCCTTCTAGTACGTAGTTTAAAGTCTTGATTGCTCTTTTTTGGTAAGATGTGAATGCTACATCAAATTCTAATCCTAAATCTTTAAGTGTTTTTCCACCATTTTTAGCTTCTTCAACACCTTTTTCAGTTAAATCTACATCTGTCCATCCAGTGAACTTATTTTCTAAATTCCAAGCACTTTGTCCGTGACGTATTAATACTAACTTCATATAGTATGTATCTCCTTTCAACTTTCTTTGAATACATTATACTATATTCAGGTACTTTAATCAATAAAAAAAGATTAAAATGAAAAATACAAGTAAAAACTATGAAAAAAATGCACAAAATCAAAAGAAGTTTGGTGGATAATAACTTAACAAATGATAGAAAATATATTTATAAATGGCAGATATGTTGTGAAAAAAATAATAAAAAATTTATAATATTAAGATAATCACTCAAAAAAATATTTTTTCAATTTTTTCAAAATACAAAAAATTAAGACTTATTAAATTACACTAATTACATCTTTAAATACTGGAAAAAAATGAAGGAAAAAGTCTAGTTTGACATTATATAAGATTAAAGGTATAATGCATATGTATTTGGGGAAATACATTGATTTTACACTTTTAGGGTCAATAGCTAAAAGAATAGCTATAAGTGTGTGATTTATGCTTATATAAGAAAAATGAAGTTGTTGTATGACAACTTTTTTTCTTTTGTTTTATAAAAAAATGTTGTAGAATAGAGCTAGAATTAAAATGAATTGTTGAAGAGGTATTATGAAGAAATTAACGATTAAAGATATTGCAAAATTGGCAGGTGTGTCGTTTAAAACAGTTTCTAGAGTTATTAATAATGAAGATAATGTAAAGGAAGAAACAAAAGAAAAAGTTAAAAAGATCTTATTAGAACAAAACTTTAGTGTGAACTATAACGCTAAAAGACTTGCTAGTAGTAGAACAAGACAAATAGGTGTAATAACAAATACAAAAAGTAATGAATTGAGTAAGAACTATATTATACTACATCATATATTAACCTTTGCGAAAATGAAAGACTATACTATTATAGTACATGAAAGCTTAGATAAGGTTAAAAGAAATAATTTAGGTAAAATAGATAAAGGGTTTTATGAAGGTATAATCTTTTTAAATCCTAAAAAAATGGAAGATATAGAAGAGACTGTTAGAGATAAACTTCCAGTTGTGATGTCAGGTATTAGTGAAAAGTATGTATGTGTTGGAACAGATCAGTATGAAAGTGGATATATTGCAACAATGGCACTTATTAAAAAAGGCTGTAAGGATATAGCGGTAATACTAGATGATCCAGATACAACAACTAATAAAGAAAAGGTTAGAGGTTATGCTGATGCTCTAAAAAGTGTTGGATACATGATAAATGATGAGAATATACACTATAATTACAGAACTAGTTTTGATGTTGAAGCTTTAATAACTAAAAAGTATCTAAAAGATAGTTTGTATGATGGAGTATTAATAGGTAGTGATGTTTTAGGTTTAGGTGCTGTAAGAGCGATTAATAAATTAAAAATTCCTTGTCCAATGAATTTTAAGTTTATAACCTTCGGTAATACCTTTATATGTAACGAAACATATCCAAGCATGAGTTCAATTAAACAAAATTTCGAAAGTATAGCTAAAAATTTAGTAGATAAGATAGTTGAACTTATAGAAAATAAGGATAAACCTAAAAGTATGGTTATACCAGCAGAAATTATTGAAAGAGAGTCTACAATATAAATAGTCATAAAAAAAATGGCTATTTTTTTTTTTTTTTTTATTGACAAAATTCTAAATCGAGTTACAATGTAATAGAAGATGACAACGAGGACAAAAGGAGGCAAAAATGAAATTAGATATGGAAAAATTCATGCTTAATAGTAAATTAGCTAATAAGCTATACACTGAATATGCGAAAGATGTACCTATTTATGACTACCATTGTCATTTAGACCCTAAAGAAATATATGAAGATAAGGAATTTTCTAATATTTCTGAAATTTGGCTAAATGGCGATCACTATAAATGGCGTGCTATGAGGGCAAATGGAATTCGTGAAGAATATATTACAGGTGATAAGACAGATTATGAAAAATTTTATGCATGGGCTAGTACACTTGATAAGTGCATATTAAATCCACTTTATCATTGGAATGCACTAGAATTAAAAAGATATTTCAATATAGATGAAATATTAACAAGTAAAAATGCAAACGTTATTTGGGATGCTGTTAATAATATAAAGTATAGTCCGAGAAAGTTGATAGAAATATCTAATGTAAATACTTTATGTACAACTGATAGCCCAATATCAGACTTAAAATATCATAAATTAATACGTGAAAGTAACTTTAAAACTAATGTGCTACCAGGATTTAGACCCGATGAAGCATTAAGTATAGGTAAACCTAAGTTCTATAACTTTATTAACCAAATTCCTTCTGTTGTAGGTTATGAAATAAAGGAATATGAGGACTTAGTTAGAGCATTAAGTGAAAGAATAAAATATTTTGATGAAAATGGTACTTGTGTTTGTGATCATGGACTAACATATATGCCATTTGAAAAGGCTAGTTTAGAAGAAGTAAAAGAAATTTTCAAGAAAGCTTTAAATAAAGAGGGATTAAGTGAAAAAGAAGTAAATAAATATTTGACAAGACTCTTAGTAGATTTAAGCAAAGAATACAAAAAATATGACTGGACTATGCAAATACATTTTGGTGCTATAAGAGATAATAACAAGAAGTACTTTGAAAAGTTAGGCTATGATTCAGGATTTGATTCAATTACTGATGATACAAATTTAGCATACAAGTTAAATGGCTTATTAAATGAAATGGTAGAAAATGACAGTTTACCTAAAATGATAATATATAACTTAAACCCTATGTATAATGATTTGATAGCAAGCACCATAGCAAATTTCCAACCAAACAATGGAAATATGCAATTTGGTGCTGCATGGTGGTTTAATGATACTAAAGAAGGTATGTTAAAACAAATGAAATGCTTAGCAAATAATGGTTTATTCTCAAAATTTGTAGGTATGTTAACAGATTCAAGAAGTTTCTTATCATATACAAGACATGATTACTTTAGAAGAATTTTATGTGACTTTATTGCTGATTTAGTTGAAAGAAACGAAATACCAAAAGATATGGATATGTTAAAAGAACTAATACAAAACATTTGTTACTATAACGCAAAAAGATATTTTGAAAAAAGGGGTAGATAGAATGAAAATAGGATTTAGATGGTACGGTACAGAGGATAATATACCAGTTGAATATATTAGACATATACCGAATGTGGATACAGTAGTAACAGCTGTATACAGCGTAAAAGTAGGAGAAGTTTGGCCTATGGAAGATATATTAGAGTTAAAAGAAAAGGCTAATAAGGTAGGACTTAACTTCCATGTAGTAGAAAGTATACCAGTACATGAAGATATTAAATTAGGTAAAAGAGATTACAAAAGATATATAGAAAACTATAAGGAAAATATTAGAAGATGTGCAAAAGCTGGAGTAAAGGTTATATGCTACAACTTCATGCCTGTATTTGACTGGACAAGAAGTGAATTAGATCATAAAAGAGAAGATGGATCAACATGTTTAGTATTCTATAAGGATCAAATAAAAAAACTTGACCCTACAAAATTAGCACTTCCTGGATGGGATTCATCATATAGTGTTGAAGAAATGGCAAAGTTAATTAATGAGTATAAAGAATTAGGAGAAGAAGGATTATGGAAGAATCTAGAATACTTCTTAAAAGAAATAATACCAGTGGCTATAGAAAATGATGTATATATGGCAATACATCCAGATGATCCACCATATTCAATATTTGGTATACCAAGAATAATAACTTGTAGAGATAATTTAAGAAGATTTTTAGATATATATCCTGATAAACACCATGGTTTAACAATGTGTGCTGGAAGTTTAGGATGTGATCCTAGAAATGATTATATAGCTATGGTTAAAGAATTTGGTAGTGAAGGAAGAATACATTTTGCACATTTAAGAAATATAAAGATACTAGAAGATGGAAGCTTTGAAGAATCAGGTCATATCACAAAAGAAGGTAGTTTAGATTTTTCTGAAATAGTTAAGACATACTATAATCTAGGCTACAAAGGTTACTTTAGACCAGATCATGGAAGAATGATATGGGGAGAAACAGGTAAACCAGGTTATGGTCTATATGACAGAGCATTAGGAGTAGCATATATAAACGGATTATGGGAAATGTGTGAAAAATTAAAAGGGGGTAAAAATGAAAAATAAAGTAGTAGTTGTAACTGGAGCAGCAGGTGTAATTTGTTCAATGATAGCAAAACATTTTGCAAAGTTAGGTGCAAAGGTAGCGATGCTAGATTTAAATTATGAAAAAGCAAAAGAATATGAAGAAAAATTTGCAAAAGAAGGTCTAAAGACTAAGGCATATAAGTGTAATGTTTTAGATAAAAAAAATATTGAAGAAGTTTATGAAGATATAAAAAAGGATTTGGGTAAGGTAGATGTATTAATAAATGGTGCTGGAGGAAATAATCCAAAAGCAACAGCAGACCAAGAATTCTACGATAAAGAAAACAAGGGTACAAGCTTTTTTGACTTAGATCCTAAAGGTATAAGTTTTGTTTTTGATTTAAATATTTTAGGAACAATATTACCAACACAAGTAATTGCAAAAGATATGGAAAAAGGATGTAGCATAATAAATATATCAAGTATGAACTCATACACACCTTTAACAAAGATAGTTGCATATTCAGGGGCTAAAGCTAGTGTAAATAACTTTACACAATGGTTAGCAGTACATTTAGCAAAAGTAGGTGTAAGATGTAATGCAATAGCACCAGGATTTTTAGTAACTAATCAAAATAAGAAGTTATTATTCAATGATGATGGAACACCAACACAAAGAACAGGTAAGATATTAAGAAACACACCAATGGAAAGATTTGGAGAACCAGAAGAAATGCTAGGAGCATTAGAATTTTTAGTAGATAATGAAAAAGCAAGTTTTATTACAGGAGTAATAATACCTATTGACGGCGGATTCAGTGCATATTCGGGGGTATAATATATGGAATATAGAAAATTTGGTATGTTAGATAAATTAGCATACATGTCAGGTGACGTAGCAAATGATTTGTCATTTATATTTGTAATGATGTATTTAATGGTATTCTATACTAAGGTATTAGGTATATCAGGAGCAGTAGTAGGATTACTATTTTTAACAGCAAGAATAGTTGATGCATTTACTGATATAGGAATGGGGAGATTAGTTGACATAATCAAACCAAGAAAAGAAGGTAAATTTAGATTTTGGATAAAAATGGTTGCACCTTTTGTAAGTTTATCGTCATTTTTACTATTTGTATATGTAGTTAAAGATTTTTCAATGCCTATAAAAATAGCATATATATTTGTTACATACATTTTTTGGGGAAGCATATGCTATACAGCGATAAATATTCCGTATGGATCAATGGCTTCAGTCATAACTATAGATTGTGAAAAAAGAGCATCATTATCAGTATATAGAAGCGTAGGAGCAAGTATATCAGTTTTATTAATCTCATATATAGTTCCTAAAGTGATATTTGTTGAAAAGTATATAAATGGTAAATTAGAAAATGTAATAGTCCCAGAAAGATTTACAATTTTAGCCTTAGCATTTTCAATTTTATCATTCATATTCTATATGTTTTGCTATAAATTTTCTATAGAAAGAGTAAAAGTTAAAATTTGTGAGTATAATAAAGAAGAAAAGAGTTTTTTAAAAGAAGTAAAGAAGATAGGAAATAGTTTAAAAGTTAATAGATCATTACAAGTATTTTTGGTAATATCTTTAATATATTTATTAACAACAATGTTAGGTAGTGGTTTATCAGCATATATTTATATTGATTATTTTAAAAACAAAGAAGTATTAGCGTATTCAGGTATGATAGGAGCAATTTTAACATTTGCTGTTTCACCTATTGCAAGTAAAATAGTAAAAAAGATAGGTAAAAAGACATCAGGATCAATAGGTCTATTAATATCAGGAGGTATATTCATAATCCTATACCTTTTAAGACTTAATAATGCATGGGTATTCTTTGCGTTCTTTGTACTATGTGCACTAGGTACATCATACTTTAATGTAATAGTTTGGGCCTTTATAACAGACATAATAGATGATCAAGAAGTTAGAACAGGTTGTAGAGAAGATGGTACAGTATATGCTGTGTATTCATTTGCTAGAAAGTTAGGTCAAGCATTAGCAGGAGGTATGACAGGATTCATATTATCATATATAGGATATAATTCAAGTCAAGTAATACAAAGTGTAAGTGTAAGCAATAGTATTTATTCAATATACACATTAGCACAAGGAGTAGGTTGTATTTTATGTGGTGTAGTACTACTATTTATATATCCTTTAGGTATAAAGCAAGTTATGATAAATACAGAAAAATTAAATAAACGTAGAGAGGTAGAAAATGCAAAATAGGAAAATTGTATGTATAGATTCAGATGGTTGTGCTATGGATACCATGAATTACAAACATATATATTGTTTTGGACCTATTGCTGTAAGAGTGTTTAATATAAAGGAAAAAGAAGAATTTTTAAAAAAATGGAATAAGATAAATCTTTATTCAAAAACAAGAGGAGTAAATAGATTTGTTGGACTTTCCTTAGTGTTTGATAGTATAAATAAACCTTTAAATGATTTAAAAGCATGGATAAATTCGACAAATGAGTTATCTAATAAGTCTTTAGAGAAAGAAATTTCGAAAAAAAAGAGTGGTGAGCTAGAAAAGGCACTTATATGGAGCAATGAAGTTAATAAAAAAATAGAAGGTATAAAATATATGGCTAAGCCTTTTTCTAGCGTTAAAGATGCAATACATAAGATGAAAAAATATGTGGATATAGCAATAGTGTCAGCAGCAAATAATGAGGCTATAAAAGACGAATGGGAAAAATTTGGATTAATAGATTATGTAGATTATGTAATGGGTCAAAGTCAAGGTACAAAGAAAGATTGTATTAAATATTTAATTGATAAAGGGTATGAACCTAAAAATATAGTAATGATGGGTGATTCACCAGGAGATATATTGTCTGCAAAAGAAAATAATGTTCTTATGTACCCTATAATAGTAAACGAAGAAAATGAGAGTTGGGATTTATTCATAAACCATATCCTAGAAAAATTTTTGAAAGATGAATACAAAGATGCTGAATATATAGAAAAATATGAAAGAAAGTTAGGTGACTTAGATGCCAAGAACAGTTAATTTAAAAGAAAAACCATATAATTTGAGTGATAAACAAATTTCATGGGTTGAAAATACAATAAATTCAATGAGTGATGAAGAAAAAATAGGACAACTATTCTTTAATCTTTTCAGTCTAGAAGATAGAAAATTTACTGAAACAGATTTAACAAATAAGGAAATTATAGAAAAATATCATATAGGAGGTGCAAGATACCAAGGTGGTAATAAAGAAGCTGTAATGAATTTAATAAATGATTTACAAGAATATTCAAAAATACCTCTATTAGTTGCAGCTAATTGTGATTCAGGTGGAGATGGTGCTTGTAGCGATGGTACATATATAGCAACAGCTGCACAATGTGAAGCTAGTGGAGATGAAACTGTTTCATATAATGCTGGATATGTTAGTGGAGTAGAAGAACAAGCACTAGGAATAAATGTTAATTTTGATCCTTGCGTAGATATAATAAAAAACTTTAGAAATACAATTGTTAATACAAGAGCATATGGTAGAGATACAGATGTTGTAATTAAACATACAGTCTCATATTTAAAAGGTTTAGATAAGAGCAAAGTAATAAAATGCATAAAACATTTCCCTGGAGATGGAATAGAAGAAAGAGACCAACATTTAGTGTTAGGAATTAACAATTTAAGTATAGAAGATTGGGAAAAAAGTTTTGGAGAAGTATACAGAACTCATATAAATAATGGTGTTGAAATGATAATGGCAGGTCACATTGCATTACCTAATTATCAAAAATACTTAGTTAAAGGATTAGAAGATAAAGATGTGTTACCAGCAACATTAGCAAGTGAATTAATACAAGACTTATTAAAAGAAAAATTAAACTTTAATGGTTTAGTTATTACAGATGCATCACATATGCTAGGTATGACTTCTAGTATGCAAAGAAAAGATTATGTACCTAAGGCAATAGCAGCTGGTTGCGATATGTTCTTATTCTTCAATGATATAGATGAAGACTTTAACTATATGTTAAATGGGTACAAAAATGGTGTGATAACAAAAGAAAGATTACATGATGCATTAAGAAGAATTTTAGGTCTTAAGGCAAAGTTAGGACTAAATATTGAAAAACCAAAAAGAAGTCTAAAAGATTTAGATGTAATTGGTTGCAAAGAACATAAGGAAATGCAAAAAGAAGCTATAGATAAAGGTATAAGTTTAATTAAAGATACAAAAAATGTTTTGCCTATTAATAATAAAAAACATAAAAGAGTAAGACTATACATAATAGAAGGTGAAAAAAATGGAATATATAAGCCAAACGAAGAATTTGAAAAATTATGTGTAGAAAAATTAGAAAAAGAAGGATTTATAGTAACTTTAAATGATAGAGGAGTTCGTGCTAAAGGAAGTGTAGAAAAATACAAAAAAGAAGTTGATTTAGCATTAGTATTTGTAGATGTTAAAGGGTATGCTGAACAAAATAATATGAGAATTAAATATAGCGGGCCTATGTCAAATGAAATACCTTGGTTTGTTCATGAAGTACCTACTGTTGTTGTTTCATTTAATTTTACAAATCATTTACATGACTTAACAATGGCAAAGTGCTACATTAATGCATATTCTGATTGCAAGGAAACAATTAACCAACTAGTAGATAAACTATTAGGTAAATCAGAATTTAAAGGAAAACATTTTAATGAAAATGTTTGGGCTAATCAATTTCAAGCTAAACTATAACGAGGTGATAATATGTTGTATCCATTACAAACTAAAACACGTGATTTAATAGATTTATCAGGTATATGGAAATTTAATTTTGAGAATGAAAAAGAAGAAATGATAGCTGTTCCTGGTTCGTTTAATGATCAAGTGGTAGGGCATGATAAGAAAAATTATGTAGGAAATTTAATTTATCAAAAAGACTTTTTGATAAAAGAAGAAATGTTACTAAACGAAATATTTTTAAGATTTGGTTCAGTTACACATGTTGCAAAGGTATATATAAACAACGAATTAGTGGGAACACATAAAGGTGGTTTTACGCCTTTTGAATTTAATATAAATAAATATGTAAAAGAAGGAGAAAATAGATTAAAAGTTATTGTTTCAAATAAGTTAGACTATACTTCATTACCTGTTGGAAACTATAGTAATGAAAATGGTCAAGAAAAAGTTGATGAAAATTTTGATTTCTTTAATTATGCAGGTATACATAGACCTGTTAAATTATGGATAAAACCTAAGCAACATATAGATGATATAGTAATTACATATGAAGTTAATAAAAATAATGCTAAAGTAAGTTTTGATGTAAAAACAAATGTTGAAAATCCTAAATTGAAAATAAGTATATTAGATGAAAAAAATACTGTTGTGTCAACTGATGGTGTAATTACAAATGTAAGATTATGGGAACCATTAAATGCATATTTATACAAAGCAAAAGTAGAACTATTATCAAATGATGGCAAAGTTATTGATGAATATACAGAAGAGTTTGGAATAAGAACTGTAGAAGTTAGAGATAATAAGTTTTTAATTAATGGAAAATCATTCTATTTTAAAGGATTTGGTAGACATGAAGACTCATATATACATGGAAGAGGCTTAGATGAGGTTTTAAATGTATCTGATATTAATCGAATGAAGTGGTTAGGTGCAAATTCATTTAGAACATCACATTATCCATATTCTGAGGAAATGATGAGATTAGCTGATAGAGAAGGTTTTGTTGTAATAGATGAAACAACAGCTGTTGGTCTTATGGCTAATTTTGGTTTTGATTTAATTGGAACAACTGAAAAAAAGAATACTTGGGAAAAAATAAATACAAAAGAAGCTCATGAACAAGTGATAAGAGAACTAATAGATAGAGATAAAAATTATGCTTGTGTTGTAATGTGGTCTATAGCAAATGAACCATCTACTGCAGAAAAAGGGGCTTATGAATATTTTGAACCATTATTTAAATTAGCTAGAAAATTAGATAAGCAAAAAAGACCTTGTACTTTTGCAAATATTATGTTAGCACCAGTAAATAAATGTCTAGCTAGTAGTTTATGTGATGTACTTTGTCTTAATAGATATTATGGTTGGTATGTAAATTTAGGAGATTTAAAAGTTGCTAGAGAAAAAATGCTAGAAGAATTAAATCTATGGCATGAAAAATATCCTAATAAACCAATAATGTTTACAGAATATGGCGTAGATACTATAGCTGGTATACATGATATAGATGAAATGACACCTTTTTCTGAAGAATTTCAAATAGAGTATTACAAAATGAATGAAGAAGTTTTCGATAGTTTATCATACTTTATTGGAGAACAAACATGGAATTATGCAGACTTTCAAACTAAATATGGTCTATTTAGAGTTCAAGGTAATAAGAAAGGAATATTTACAAGAGAAAGAAATCCTAAGTCAATTGCAAAGCACCTAAAAAACAGATGGACTATGATACCAAATTATGGGTATAAGGAATTAGTATTGGAAAAGAAATAATACTGTGATATAATTTAATCAGATAAATGTTAACCACTTGCTATATGGTGGGGTATAAATGTTATAGTGTGTAAATCTCTCTATTTTTAAAGATAGAGGGATTTTTTGTAAGAGTGTATTAAAAAAGCAATTTTTATATAATATTCAATATTAAAATTAATTTTAGTCAAAATATAATTGACAATAAAACTTAAAAAATATACAATAACATATAAATTATTAAAAAGGTGGTAAAAATGAAGGCGATGGAAATATATATACGAAGTGTTTGGAAGACGAACTTAGTGTATAGATGGAATTTCATTATAGGTGTACTTGCTAATATTTTCCATGTAATAAGTATGATGTTTATTTGGTATGTTGTTTATAGAAACAATGGCAATCACCTAATTAAAGGATTTGATTTCAATTCACTAATCCTATATACAATAATGTCAAATTTAACTGTTAGAATGTATAATAGTGAAATTGAACATACTATTGCAGATGAGGTCTCGTCAGGTCAGGTAGTAAATAACTTTATAAGACCTGTATCATATTTTAAAAGATTAATTGGAGAAACAATGGGGGAAATATCATTTACCTTTCTATTTCTAATTTTTCCAGTAATATTTGGACTTGTCTGTTATACACTTTATTCTAAAACAAATTTTAACGTCACATATTTAAGTATTTTCTTTTATGCTATAACCGTAATATTTAGTATTATACTAAACTTTATGTTAAGTTTCATAATAGGTCTTGCAGCTTTCTATTTAAATTACATCTGGGGATTTTTCACATTAAAATCTACTATAATGGCACTAGTTACAGGTCAACTATTCCCACTAACCTTTTTCCCTGATAAAGTAGTAATGATACTTAAACTAACTCCATTTTATTACATGAATTTCGGACCAGTATCTATACTTCTTAATCAATTTAGCCCATATGAAACATATAGATTGATATGTATACAAATTTTATGGTGTGTAATTTTAGGCATACTAACACATTTGCTTTGGTTATCAGCACAAAAGTATTTGACAGTAAATGGAGGGTAATATGAATACATTTTTACACTATTTCAAAGTATATATTATTAGATTTAAATATTCGTTTAAGATATTTAGTAATTCTCTAGTTAATTTTTTTATAGGTGTCACAGCCTTTTTGCTAATTCAAATAAGTGGATTATTTTTTATTAGTATAATTTTCAAACAAACTCCAGAAATTGCAGGATTTAACTTAAATCAAATGATAGCCTTGTATGGATTTTCTCAAATAACAAGAGGTCTAGATCATTTTTATTCAGACTACCTTTGGTTTTTTGCATCAAATGGTGTAATAAGTGGAACATATGATAAGTACTTAACAAGACCATTAAATCCTTTATTTCAGATTATTATAGAAACCGTACAATTCGATGCACTAGGAGAAATTATTACAGGGTTTGCCCTATACATATATTCATTAAAAGCTTTAAATATATCATTTAGCTACACAATATTAGTAAAAACAATATTTTTCATAGTAATTGCTTGCATAATCTATACGTCTATAAAAATTATAGGAACAACTTTTGCATTTTTCATTAAACGTAGTTTCACAGTTTTAAGAGCAATATACTCAGTATCAGATTTTGCTAAGTACCCTATAACAATATATCCGAAAGTAATGCAAATGATATTAACATATATTTTAGCTTATGGATTTACAGCATATTACCCTATTAAGTACATATTACTAGAACCTATGAAGATAAAGGATTTTGTATCTATAATATTTTTAATAGTTATCTTAATCGTATTTACTAGCATATTTTGGAAAGAAGGAGAAAAACGTTATGAAAGCTCAGGATCATAGAATAATAGAAGTTAATGATTTAACTAAAAAGTTTACTACCTACAAAAGAATAGGAATATTTAAAAGAGAAAAAAGCGAAAAAGAAGTTGTAAAACACCTTAGCTTTAACGTAAAAAAAGGTGAAATTGTTGGATTTTTAGGTCCTAATGGTGCTGGTAAATCTACAACTATTAAAATGCTAACAGGAATACTAACACCAACTTCTGGTAATTGCCTTGTTAATGGTTTTAGTCCTATAAAAAACAGAAAGCAAAATGCATATAATCTAGGTGTAGTTTTTGGACAAAGAACACAACTTTGGTGGGACTTATCAGTTTGGGATAATTTATGTCTTTTAAAAGAAATCTACAGACTAACAAATGAAGGCTTTGAAAAAAGATATGAATATTTAAATGGAATTTTAAATTTAGATGAAATTAAATATAGTCAGATAAGATCTTTATCGCTTGGTCAACGTATGAAAGCAGACATTGCAGGAGCATTGCTACATAGTCCAAAGATACTTTTTTTAGATGAACCAACTATAGGTTTAGATGTTGTAATAAAGGATAAAATATTAAAATCATTAAAAAAGATTAATAAGGATGAGGGTGTTACAATTCTTTTAACAACTCATGATATGAGAGATGTTGAATATTTATGTAATAGGGCTATTATAATCAACTATGGTGAAATAATATATGATGATAGTCTAGAAAAATTAAAAGAATACTATGGAAATGATAAATTAATAAAATTAACTCTAAGAAATGTAGGGGATATTAAAAATACAATGGAAACCATGAAAGACCTAGTTAAATCATATAGAATAGAAAACAACATCTTAAAATTAACAATAAAAAAAGATATACAAATTGAAAAAAAAGTTCTATCTAAAGTCTTCCAAGCAATAGATATTGATGAGATAAGATTTGAAGAGGTTAATATAGATAAAATTATTAAAAAAATATATGAAGAGTAGGGTAAGTTTTTAGCCTACCCTTATTTTATCCCATTATATTTTTCAACGAATGCTTTAGTAGTATCAACGATTTTATCCATACCACCTTTTGTTAGTGCAGATCCTATACCTATAGCGTATGCACCAGCGTTTATCCATTTATCCATATTATCGATATTTACACCACCTGATGGCATCATATTTGCATAAGGAATAGGTCCATGTACATCTTTAATAAAGTTAGTTCCTAATACTCCTCCAGGGAATATTTTTACTATATCAGATCCATTTTCAATTGCTGATATAACTTCTGTAACACTACCACAACCTGCTAAATATGGAATAGAGTATCTATTACATACTTTAGAAATCTTCTTATCAAAATGAGGAGATACAACAAATTGAGCACCATTTAATATGGCAATTCTTGCTGTAATATCATCTAATACAGTACCAGCACCAATTAAAATATTTTCATCATCATGGTATTTTCTACTTAATTTATTTATTGCACTGTCTGCATATCTAGTAGAAAATGTAAGTTCAATAGTTTTTATTCCACCTTCTATTATTTTTTCTGAAATTTCTACAGCATTAATATCATCTGTACCACGAACAACAGCAACTAAGCCATTTTCTTTAATTTTACTTAAAATTTTTTGTTTCATAATTTTTTCCTTTCATTTTTAGATATAAAATTAGATAATTCATTTCTTGATGGTAAATCTTCATTATCACTTTTACTTGTTACTTGTATTGCTCCAATAGCGTTAGCACGTATTAGCATAGAATGTAAGTCTATATTTTCTAATATAGAGCTTATTATCCCAACAGCAAATCCATCACCTGCACCAACTGTATCTACAACTTTTTTAACAATAAAACTTGGTTCAAATATTGTTTGATTTTTATCTATGTAATATGATCCAAGAGAACCATCTTTAATTATTATCCTTTTAATACCTGTGGATAAGAACTTTTCCTTAATATTATTAATATTAGTTTCAGATATCAAAGTCTTACATTCATTTAAACCAGGCATAAAGTAATCAGATAATCTTGCGACTTTAAGTATAGTATCTTTTAAGTCATCCATATCCTTCCACATCGATAGCCTAATATTTGGATCAAAAGTTATTGTAATATTATGTTTTTTAGCTTTTTCTATTGCGTAAAATATAGCATTTCTGAATGAATTTGAAATTGCAAGAGGTATTCCAGTAATATGTAATAAGCAGATATTTTCAAAATCAATATTTTCTATATTCGAAATATCTAATTTTGTTGCAGCACTATTGGTTCTATAATAATATACTTTGGGGTCACCTACATTTGTTTTAGCTTTTAAAATTATTCCAGTTTTTTTATTTTCTAAAATATTAATATATTTTAGACCTATATGTTCTTTTTTTATAAAATTATATATTGACTTTCCAAAAGGATCATCACCTAAATTTGTGACATATTGTGTATTAAAACCTAACCTAGTTAAACCAACAGCAACATTTAACTCAGCCCCTGCTGTTGTTTTATAGAACGTATTAATATCTTCTAAATCACCTATTTCTTCAGCAACCAACAACGCTAGTGGTTCACCTAATAATAATATATTTTTCATGTTACACCTCATTTTTTGTTGAATTTCTTACAATTAATTTTGTTGGTAATTCTATAAATTCAACAGTTTTATCCATATTTTCTAGTCTCTTGAATAAAAGATTAGCACATATCTTACCACACTCATATGAATCTTGGCGTATAGTTGTGATATTTAATAATTCTTGCCATCCCCAATCATCAAAACTACAAATCCCTATATTTTCTTCTTTTAATGATAGATTAAGATTATTAACCTCATCTAAAACTTTAAGTAATATAGATCCATTTACACAAAATATGGCTGTATTAGAATTTCTGTATTTTTGTATAAAGTCTTTTAAGTTAAAGTTATCAATATAGGTAGTGTCTTTAGGGTTTCTTTTAAAAATATCTGACATAGCATCACAAAATGCACTATACCTTAAATTCTTAACACTATTATTCTTCATATTGCTTGTAAAAAAAGCTACATTTTCAAAACCTTGTTTTTTTAAATGTTTCATCAAATTATAGCTAGCTATATAATTATCGCAAGTAACGGTATCTATAGTGTTTTTTGAGCCTATACTTCTATCAGCTAGGACTATAGGTATATTTTTTTTCTTTGCAAGGTCTATAATATATTCATCATTACCACCTATTGTATTAATTATTAACCCATCTATATTATATGATAATAGAGAATTTATTGCGTCTTTCTCATCTCCATTAACTTCAGTCACTAAAACGTGATAACCTTTTTTACAACAAACTTCACTAATACCTTTGAAGATGAAACTAGAAAATTGATTTTGCATATCAGCAATAGTCAGACCTATAATCTTACCTTTTCTTGTTTTAAGACTTCTTGCAAGATTACTAGGAGTATATCCAGTACTGTCTATTATCTCTTGAATACGTTTTCTAGTATCAGAAGACATAAATTCATACTTACCATTTAAAAATCTTGAAACTGTAGTCTTAGAAACATTGGCTAATTTAGCAATATCATTTATTGTTAATTCCATATAACCTCCTTAGAAACCGATACACATATATATTATACTACCTAAAATTTAAAAATTCAATAGAATACTAAAAAAGTGCCAAATTAAATTTGACACTTTTTTTTCTCTATAATCCCTTAACAAGGTTGTATAATGTTTTAACGTGTATTCCAGTTGCACCAACAGATAAGTAGCTGTATGCCTTTGATAAGAATGCAGTACCAGCTATATCTAAGTGTATCCAAGGTAAGTTGTTATTGAATTCTCCAACAAACATACCTGCTGTAATAGTTCCACCCATTCTTCCACCAGTGTTCTTAATGTCTGCAACTCTTGATTTATTTAATTTAGCAAATTCTTTATCTGTAGGTAATTGCCATATCTTTTCACCAGATAATTTAGCAGCACTTACAACTTGATTAAAGAATTCTTGGTTATTTGTTACAGCACCTGTATAAACTTCACCAAATGCTACAAGACAAGCACCTGTTAGAGTTGCAAGGTCTATTACCTTAGTAGCTTTCATTACAGTTGAAGCATAGTATACAGAGTCAGCTAATGTAACTCTACCTTCAGCATCTGTATTATCAATTTCTATAGTCTTACCTGAGAATGATGTTACAATATCACCAGGTTTGTATGAATGACCAGATAAAGCATTTTCACAAGCTCCAACTACACCAACTACATTAGCTTTTAATTTAGATTTTGCAATTGCATGTATAGTACCTATAACTGTTCCAGCTCCACCCATGTCATCAAACATAGTCTTCATTCCATCACTTGGTTTTAGTGAATATCCACCTGAATCATATGTAATTCCTTTACCAACAAGAGCTAATTTTTCATTAGATGTTGGATCATTTGAATATTCCATTACTATAAACTTAGGTTCTCTATCTGAACCGCTACCTACTGCAAGGAAGGCATTTAATCCCATCTTTCTTGCTTCTTCTTCTCCATATATTGTAACTTTTACACCAACTTTTTCTAATAATTCTTTTGCCTTATTAGCCAATGTTTCTGGGTAAATATAATTTGATGGAAGATTTACAAGATCTCTAGTAATAAAGACAGAATCAATTAAGCTTTGAGTTTCGTCTATTGCTTTTTGTATAACAGGTAATTTTTCTTCTTCAATATTTAATGTGTAGTTAACAGTTAATTCGAAAGCTTCTTTTCTATCTGTATGGAATCTATCAAACTTGTATTCAGCTTGTTTTAAACCTTCAACAACAGCTGATGTAAATCCAGCCATACAAACACCATCAATTTTTTCAACAGTTAAACTAATTTCATTTACGTTATTTTTTTCTAATTCTTTAGCAAGATTGAAAAATGCTGTACGTACTTCATTTAAATCAAGTTCATCCTTTTTACCTAGTCCAACAAAGGCAACATTTTCAAAGGTATTAACATAAACTTGTCCTAATTTACCTTCAAATATTTTCTTTTCTTTTAAATGATTATATAGCTTACATTCACAGCTTAGGCCTTCAAAATATATTTCAACTAAAAGACCACCATTTTTTTCTAAATTAAATTTCATATTATCCTCCTATATTTGGTTATTTATTACTTTTTCAACTACGTTTCTACCATGGTCACATATTCTTGTAAAGTGACAGATAATATCAACATAGTATAGTCCTGCTTTAATATCGCATTCACCGTTTCTCAAACGATTTATATGTTTTTTACGTGATTTTTTTTCGTATACATAAATAGAATTATGTAAGTCTAGTGCTTCTATTGCTTTTTCTTTATCATTATTAACAAAAGCCTCGTAGGCAAGTTTAAGCATTTCGTTTGTAATATTTGATAATATTGTAACTTCATACTTAGCATCATCAGAAAAAGCCATGCCTTTTTTAATTTGATAGTCTACATCTCTAACTAATGCCATAGCGTGATCTCCAATTCTTTCTATATCACGTGACATATCCATTAAGTTTGAACCTATTTCACTGTCTGTTTGTGCCAAATGTTCATGGAATAGTACAGTAAGATAGTTGTTTATAGCCCTATCTAAGTTATTTAATTCATCTTCCTTAATTGCAACCCTATTACCAACATTAGGATCTCTAGTTTGGAAGTAGTTAACAGATCTTTCTAAATTTTCTCTTGCCTTAGTTAACATAACAGACAATTCTTTTTTTGCTTGTCCAAGTGCTACTGATGGAGCGTTGTGTATAAGCATAGTGTCTAGGAATTTTGGCTTATATGTTTCTTCATCTTCGTTATATGGTATTAGTTTTGTTACTATATACGCAAGTGCCCCAATAAATGGGAATAAAATTAAAGTGTTAACACCATTAAATGTTGCGTGTGCTAGAGCAATTGTCAATTTAGGTGGAACTTTAAGTAGTTTTTCAATAAATAGTACAAATTCAGTAAATGGTGTTAGTAATATTGAGAATATTACTGTACCTATTACATTAAATAGTACGTGTGATGCTGCAACTCTTTTTGCTGAACGTGTAGCACCTATACATGCAATTATTGCAGTTATTGTAGTCCCTATATTATCTCCGAATAAAACTGGCAATGTTGCTTTAAGGGTTATAATATGTTCGGAGTACAGATTTTGTAGTATGCTTATAGTCGCAGAAGATGCTTGTATTAGCATAGTAAGACCAGTACCTACAAAAACACCTAATATTGAATTCTTACCAAGGTCTATCATAAGTTGTGTAAACCAAGGTTCATACTTAAGAGGTTGCATGGCAGATGACATTAAAGTCAATGCATAAAATATTCCTCCAAAACCATATAGTATTCTACCTATATTATTCAAAGTAGATCTTTTTGTGAAAAATAGTAGTGCAGCTCCTAAAAATATAATAGGAAGTGAATATTTTGAAAGATTAAACCCGATAATAAAGGTTGTAATGGTAGTACCAATATTTGCCCCCATTATTATCCCTATTGCTTGTTTTAAGTTAAGCAGTCCAGCTCCAACTAATCCAACTACTATAACAGTAGTTCCAGAACTTGATTGTAAAAGAATAGTAACAAGTATCCCTGTTAAAACTCCTAAAAATGGATTGGTGGTATATTTATCTAATAAATTTCTTAATCTGTCACCAGCTGACATTTGTAGACCATCACCCATATATTTAATACTAAATAGGAATAGTCCTAAACCACCCATAAATTGAAATAATGTAACCTTATAGTCCATTATTAACCTCCTTTTCAAAAGCCATTCTTTCACTACCATCTTCTACATGTATTATGGCAGAATATTTAAAACCATTAGAAAAAATTGCTTTTTTCATAGGTATATTATCTTTATGTGTATCTATTCGTACAAATTGTACTAATTTATCTTGAGTAAGTTTTTGTATGTATAAGAATATATCTTTTGTTAAGTTCTTACCCCTATAATCCCCGCAAATCATTAAACGATGTATTGTTGAATAATCGCCAGTGTATTTAAAGTTACCCTCATATGTTTTTTCGTACGTTTTTTCTTTTCCAAATACTAGTGCAAAATATCCAATTACAATGTTTTCTTTGACAACACAGTAACCTATATCATCTAAAACGTCATTTTTAAAAGTTTTTTCATTTGGATAACCATTGTTCCATTGGTTAAGGCCATTTTTTTTCATAAATTCTTTGGCATCATTAGATATCTCTAATAACCTGGGTATGTCAGAGATATTACTTTTCCTTATTTCCATTTATTCCTTTCCCGCTATACATATTTTGTAACTTATTAAAACTTACACCATTTAGTATGTCATCTATTAGTTCATTTAGTATAGTAAGTTTTGCGTTTAAAATTTCTTTGTCTTCTTTAGGAAATGTACCAAGTACATGAGAAACTGCGTCATTTTTTTTATGTCCTATTCCTACTTTTATTCTTGTAAATCCGTCACCACAGTGGGATATAATAGACTTTATACCATTATGACCACCAGATTTACCAGAATTTTTGATACGTATTTTACCTACTTCCATATCCATATCATCATATATTACATAAAGGTCATTGACACTTATCTTGTAATACTTCATCAACTGTTCTATTGCAACACCTGAATCATTCATGTATGTAAGAGGTTTTTGAAAGAAACAGTCATTAAACTTTAAATATTCAGATTTAAAATCTTTTTTAAGACCATTTATCAAATTCTTTTCAGTAAGGTAATTGTCAAGGACAATAAATCCAAGATTGTGTCTTGTGTTTTTGTACTCATCACCTGGATTACCTAATCCAACTATTAATCTCATAAAATCACCTGTAATTAGTATAACATAAAATAAACCTACTTTTCAATTTTAAAATATGATATAATAAGGCTGTAAATAAAGAAAAATAGGAGTAAAAATGAGAAGTGTTTATTTAGATAATGCAGCATCTACAAAAATTAGAAAAGAAGTATTGGATTACCTAGTAGAATGCTTAGAAAAATATTATGCAAATCCTTCATCAGTTCATAGTATGGGACGTGAATCAAGGGTTATGTTAGAAAAGGCTAGAGCTACTGTTGCAAGTTTACTAAATGTAAAAACGCAAGATATACTTTTTACATCTGGAGCAACAGAATCAAATAATTTGGCTATAAGAGGGCTTTTATCTAAAACTGATAAAAAAGAGATAATAACATCAAACATAGAGCACTCAAGTATTTTGAAATTAATGAATAGATTATCAGACGAGGGGTACATTGTACACTATGTAAAAACTTTACCTAATGGACAAGTAGATGTAGAAGATTTAAAAAAATATTTAAATACAAATACAGCACTTGTTAGTGTTATGGCAGTTAATAATGAAACTGGAGTAAGACAACCTATAGATAAAATATCAAAGCTATTAGCTAATACTGGAATATATTTCCATGTCGATGGTGCACAACTATTAGGTAAGATGGAAGTAGACCCCTACCTATTAGGAATAGATAGTATGACAGGTTCAGCACACAAGTTTTATGGACCAAAAGGTGTAGGTGTCCTTTATTTACGTGATGATATACCAGTAGAAAAGCTAATATATGGTGGTCCTCAAGAAAGAAATAAGAGGGCAGGTACAGAAAATCTTGATGCTATACTTGCAAGTGCATATGCACTAGAGTTAGCGTATAAAAATATGAAAGATGAAAGAGCGTACATAAAAGAATTAAATAGATACCTATTATCTAAACTAAGTGACAAGTGCATTGTAAATGGTGAAAATAGGATAGATGATATATTGAGTATACAAGTTAAGGGTAAAAATATACAAACTCTTTTACCTATGCTTGATATGAAGGGTATCATGGTAAGTGGAGGATCTGCTTGTATGTCAGGTAGCCTTAGTGCTTCTCCTGTACTAATTGCAATGGGATTAAGTGAAGAAGAGGCTAATTCATCTATAAGGGTATCTTTAGGCTTACATAATACTAAAGAGGAGATAGACTATTTCATAGATTGTTTGGAGAAGATGTAGATGTATATAAATCTTAAAGTATATACTGACTACACCCTTTTAGAAGGTGTAGGTAAGATAAGTGATTATGTTAAAAAAGTCAGTGAATTAGGGTTAAAAGGACTAGGTCTAGTAGATAAGTCTATGTGCTCAGCTATGAAAATGTACAATTTGTGCAAGAAAAACAACATTAATCTTTTAATGGGACTAACAGTTTTTGTGTATGGTGTAAAAAGAGAGGGTAAATATATTTTAACTCTTTATGCAAAAGGAGAAAAAGGGTATAAGGAATTAGTGAATTTATCAAGTCTATCATACGTGAAAAAAGGTGTATTAGATATATCTGATATATCAAAATGCAATAATATATTAGTAACTACAGGTTCACTTAATTCTGAGGTATATGTTTTAATGAAGGACTTAGAATATTCTAATGTAAGAGAGGTATTAAAAGAATATTCTAGTAAATTTAAGGATATTTACTTAGAATTACCATGTTTTTTAAATGACGAAAAAAGACTAGTAAAGTATATAGAGATATCAAAAGAAATGGATGTAGAATTAATAGCAGTTAATGATACATTCTATTTACAAAAAGAAGACAGAAAGTTACAGAAAATAGTTGCAAGAATAGGTAATAAGAAGGGGTATGAAGAAAAAGGCCTTTACTTTAAGACTGAAGAAGAAATAAGGGAAGACTTAAGTTTTTTAGATAAAAATATTTTAGATAAGGCTATAGAAAATACAGAAAAAATATTAGAAGAGTACAAGATGGAGTTAGACTTATCTAGTAAAAAAGTACCCAAATTACAGTTTGATATACCTCAAGAACAGTATTTAAAAAATTTAGTGTATGACAACTTAGCAAAAAAATATACTAAAAGATATGATGAAGCTAAAAAAAGAGCTGATTATGAACTAGAGATAATATCAAAGATGGGATTTAATGGATATTTTTTAATAGTTGAAGATATAGTAAGGTATGCAAGACAAAATGATATATTAGTAGGGCCTGGAAGAGGTAGTGCTAGTGGTAGTATAGTTTCGTATCTATTAGGTATTACAAAGGTAGACCCATTAAAATATGACCTTATGTTTGAAAGATTTTTAAATATTGCAAGAAAGAATATGCCTGATATAGACCTAGACTTTGAAACAGCAAAAAAAGACAAGATAATACAGTATGTAATGGATAAGTATGGTAAAGACTACGTTTCAAATATTATAACCTTTTCTACAATGAAAGAAAAAGCTCTAATAAAGGATTTAAAAAGAGTATTTAAAAATAGAGAAAATAAATATGTAATAGATGAAGTTGTAGAAAAACTTAAGGGTAATGTTAGACATAGTTCCATACACCCATCAGGTGTAATAATATCTAGTGAAAAGTTAACAGATATAGTTCCTATTAATTTTGATAGTTTACTTAATGTTAATATAACTCAGTATCAAATGGAAGAGTTAGAAACTATGGGACTTTTAAAGATGGATTTCTTATCGTTGTCAAACCTTGATATATTAAGTTCATGTACAAAGTTAACTAATGTGAAATTAGATGATATACCCCTAGATGACAAGAATACTTTTGAGGAATATAACAAGGGGAAGACTTTGGGTATATTTCAAGTAGAAGCAAGAGGAATAACAGAGTTAATTAAAAGATATATAATAAATGAGTTTCAAGATATATCTACAGTTTTAGCACTATACAGACCAGGACCATTAAAAAGCGGTATGATTGATAAGTTAATAAGTATAAAAAATGGTAATGGTAAGGTAGAGTATTTATTCCCACAATTAGAAGAAGTTTTAAGCTCAACTTATGGTGTAATAATTTATCAAGAACAGGTTATGAAAATAGCAAGAATAATTGCAGGCTTTGATTTAAATGAAGCAGATGACTTGAGAAAAGCAATAAGTAAGAAAAAGATGGACATACTTGAAAACTATAAAAAAAGATTTATAGAAGACTCAGTTAATAGAGGATTTGATAGATACAAGGTAGAAGTTTTGTATAATCAAATTGAAAAGTTTGGAGAATATGGATTTAATAAGTCACATACCATACCTTATGCAATGCTCTCATATTATACAGCGTATTTTAAGACTAATTATACAAAAGAATTCTTCTGCTCATACTTAAATTCTCAATTAGGTATACATGATAATCTAAAAGATGTAGCAAAAGAAGTTAATATATTAAAGCCAGATATTAATTTATCAGATGTGAAATTTACCGTAGAAAAAGATGGTATACGTTATGGACTATGCAATATATCTGGTATATCGGTATCGTTTAGTAATGATATATTAAATGAGAGAAAAAAAGGTAAGTTTTTGAATATTCTTGATTTTTGCTATAGACTACTTGAATATGGTATAACAAAAAAACAGTGTCAAATATTAGCTGATGCAGGAGTTTTTGATAGCTTGGGAATAACAAGAAAAGAAGTCGTTTTGAATGTTGATGAGATATATAGCATGGCATTAAAGAAAAAAGAACAAAAAGAAGATGTATGTAGGACAATATTTTTTGATGATAAAAAGGATGATGTTAAATACATACAAAAAGATACAAAAGAGTATGAAATATTAGAACTACTTGATATGGAAGAAAAAATGCTTGGTTTAAAATTAAGTTTTCCTAGAGAAGAAGTGTTAGATGTAATAAAGAACAAACATATCTTTTTAAGTGAATATAATCTGGTTTTAAAAAATGGATTATTAGTAAAATTAAGTGAGATAGGAAA
This sequence comes from Sneathia vaginalis, assembly GCF_000973085.1. Classification (NCBI taxonomy): domain Bacteria; kingdom Fusobacteriati; phylum Fusobacteriota; class Fusobacteriia; order Fusobacteriales; family Leptotrichiaceae; genus Sneathia; species Sneathia vaginalis. The sequence goes on along the minus strand of NZ_CP011280.1, from coordinate 931,769 downwards.
GCATAAGGCAAGTATAACCAATATACTACTAGACAATGTAGATGAGGATAATTTGGGAAAATTAAAAAAATATATATTAAAAAATGGTGGATACTCAAAGGTAGTTTTCTATAAGCAAAAACAAAAATTACCTACAAAAACTAATAGATATATATATTTATCTAAGAAAAACATTGAAGAATTAATAAGTATAGTGGGTAAAAATAATTTACGTATTGAGTTGAAATAACGCTATATGATATAATTGTATAATAGAGTTAGAAAAGGAGAAAATATGAACGAATTTGGAAATATAGTAATATCACCTAATGTAATAAAAGATATAGTAGTGGAAGTACTAAAAAATGTTGAAAATGTTGTAGGTGTTAGTGACCCAGAAATAAAAACAAAAATTACTAACTTATTCAAACAAGACAGTAAGAAAAGTTTGGAAGTTGAAATGGGAGAAACTGAATGCGTTATTGATGTTTCAATATGTGTTGTATATGGAAGTAAAATAAAAGAAGTTGCTCAAAATGTACAAAAGGCAATTAAAGAAAAAGTAGAAGAATTAGCTGGAGTAGATGTTAGAGAAATAAATGTAGTTATCGAAAAAGTTGAAAAGGTTGATGAAGAATAGGAGGCAACAATGTTTAAATGGATATCACGTATAATTAATACATTACTTTTATTATCCCTAATATTAGTACTATACTTTTTAGTAGTTAATCCAAGTCTAATAACTTATATATTAGATGAATGTTCTATGGAACTTTCAAATGATGCAATAGCAAGATTTGGACTTGAAATAGCAATAGTAGTCTACTTATTAATACTAATATTCTCATTATTAGAAAAAGTATTTAAAAAGAAAAAATCAGTTGTAATTAAGGGTTCTAATGGTAATATTGAAGTTACATTAAAAACACTAGAAGAAGTTTCAAAGAATTTCTTAGAATCAAAAAATATTGTAAAGCAAGCAAAAGTAGTTGCTAAAAGAACAGTTAATGGTGCTATTATTAACGCAAGTATAGAAAACTTTAAAACTGATGAAATGAATAGCAAATTAGACTTAATTAGTAAGGAACTAGAAGAGTATATAAAGAAGATGTTAGGTCTAAATGTTAAAAAAATTAATTTGAGTATAAGTAAGGTTAATAATCAAGAAGTTGTTGAAGAAATTAAGTCTACTAATGTAGAAGAAAAAATAAGTAGTGAAAATGATAATATAGAAGAATTAGATTAGGATAAAAATGGAACAAAGAAAAATTAGAGAAGAAATATTTAAAATATTATTTGAACATGAAATAGTTAACGCAGATGCTAAAACTAGATCTAAAGAATTTTTAGAAGTTAATAAGTTAAGTAAGTCTAAAGAAGAATTTTTTGTAAAATATATAGATGGTTATCTTGAAAATGAAAAAGATTTAGTTGTAAATATTAAAAAACACCTAAAAGGTTGGACATATGAAAGACTAGGTGTAGTAGAAAAGGTACTTTTAAAGATGTCATTTTATGAAATAGTAAATTGTAAAATTGGACATGAAATAGTAATAAACGAAGCAGTAGAAATAGCTAAAATTTATGGAGATGTAAAAACTAAGAATTTCATAAATGGAATTTTAGCAGATTTAGTTGAAGAAATGAGATAAAATGGAAAAATATATAGTTTTTTCAAATGAAGAAGAGACTTACAAGAAGATAGCTAATATAGACGACGAAATTGATACAATAATATTAGATTTAGGGGATTTAGATATAAATCCCCCATTCTTAATTTATTTATTAAAAGTATTCAGACTTGTAAAATCAAAAAATATGGATATAGCCTTCATATCAAAAGAAGTATTTACGGCAGAAATGAATAAGTATTTTAGAGTGTTTCAAACCTTGGAAGAATACAATAAGATAAAGATATTTTCTTCTTTTGTCGTAAAGTTATACATCGATAACAGCTATACTAGAAACCTATTAAGAAATCTTTTTGTTACTAACGGTTTTCAGACTAAAGAAAGAAAAGAAGAAAGATTTTTAAATAAGGAACACGATAGCTTAGATAAGGATATATATATAATAAATTTTGAGAAATATCAGGAAGAAAAGCTTGAAGAAATACAAAAGATAAAAAAGAAAAATCCTAATAGTAAGGTAATACTTTTAATTAATAAGGTAACAGCATATAAGGCGTTAAGAACTGTAAAAATGGGTGTAGATAGTATAATAGAAAAACCTATTAACACAGATGAAATATTAGCCAGTGTAAAAAATCTTTCAATGCAATCACAGTTAAGAGCAGAAAATATAGCGTTAAATAATAAGATTAAAGGGCTATACAAAAATCTTGAAAAGGAATTAGCTCTTGCAAATGATATACAAAAGAAACTTATGCCTCCAGAAAAGATTAATTTTAAGGGATATAATATAGAATATATATTTAGTCCATCACAAAAAATAGGAGGAGACTTTTGTGACATATTTAAAATAGATGAGGATAAGATAGCTGTAGTTTTTGCAGATATATCAGGACATGGAATACCAGCTGCCCTACTATCAACAATGCTAAAAGCTGTTATACACTCAGAATTCAAAAACTATATGAACATAGAAGACTTAATGAGTCTTTTGAATGAAAGAATAAATAAGATATTTCCTATGGGTAAATTTGCAAGTATGTTTTACATCTTACTTAATACAAAAGAAAATACCATAAGCTACTGTAAAGCCTCACAAGAACCAGCACTTTTAATACATGATAATAAGGTGGAAGAATTACAGACAGAAGGGCAAGTTTTAGGAGTATTTTCTAAAGAGGATTTCCCAGACTTAGTTAACTTTGAGGTTAAAACTAGAAGCTTTTCAAAAGATGATGTAATACTTTTGTATACTGATGGAATAACTGAAGCTGTTAAAGATGATAAGCTATATGGTTTTGAAAGACTAAAAGAAAACTTTTTAAAGAAAAGAAATAATATACTAGCTTTAAAAGATACATTAGATACATATACACTTGAAGATGACTTAACATTACTTACTATTTGGAGAGATCATGAAGATATATAGAATAAAAGGTATGAGTTGTAGTGCTTGTGCTGTGAAAATAGAAGAAGGCCTAGAAAAATATGGTGTTAGGGCTAAAGTTAATTTTGTTTCTGAAAAACTTGTAGTAGAAGATGATAATAGTGTAGATATTGTTAATATTGTTTCTAAGCTAGGATATGAATTGATTAAAGACAATGAGAATATAGAGGAAAAAGAAGTTAATTTACTTCCTATTGGAATAATAGCTATTATAGTTCTAATTTTAGCTATGTTTCATATACAAAATAGTGAGTATGTACAGTTAATATTAAGCTTAATTGTACTTATCTTATCAAGGGATATATTGCTAATTGGTGTAAAAAGTATATTTAAACTAACATTTACTATGTACTCACTAATTAGTTTGGGAGTATTAATTTCTTTTTTGTATAGTGTATTTAATTTGAAAAACAATCTAATATATTTTGATGGTATTTGTATGACCATATTCATAGTACTATTAGGAAAAAAGATAGAAAAAAGATTGAAGAAAAATACTAGTAAGGCTATAGAAAATTTAACTAATATTATACCCATTAAAGAAAATATTGAAATAGGGACTGTACTAAGTTTAAATAAAGACATGGTTGCAAGTTTTGATGGGAAGATAATAGAAGGTTATGGAATCTTTGATGAAAAGTTAATAACAGGTGAGAGCAAGCAAAAGATAAAAAGAGAAAATGATAGAGTTTATGCAGGCTGTAAGTTAATAGATGGTAGTATTAAATATGTGGTTGATATTAAAAAAGAAGATATGGTGATTTACAAGATAAAAAATATGTTGGAATTAGCATGTGAAATTCAATCTCCCATTACAAATTTTACAGACAAGGTAACAAAAATATTTGTACCTACGGTAATTTTAATAGCCATTGTAACATATATATTAGGTAGAAGTATAAATAATGCAATATGTGTTCTTTTAATTTCTTGTCCTTGTGCAATAGGGTTATCCATCCCTATATGCCTTGTTGTTACAATAGGTAGCTTAGCAAAAAAGAATATCTTAATTAAAGATGGAAGTGCAATATTAAATGCAACTAGAATAGATAAGATAGTTTTTGATAAGACTGGGACTTTGACTAAAGGGAAACCAAGTATAAAGGACATTGAGATATTACAAGAAGATATAGATATTGTGTATAATATGGAAAAAAACTTATCACATCCACTAGCAAAGGCAATTAAAGAATATCTAAAAAGAAAATATGTAGTTGAGGATAAGGATATTAAGGTTAGAAATTACCAAGGTCTAGGTGTAGGGTATTCAGATTATCTTGTAGGTAGCATAAATCTTTTAAAAAGAAAAGGTATAGATGTAAGTGAAATAAATAATAAATATGATGACTTGTCAAAAGAAGGTAAAACTGTTATACTAATATCTAAATACAAAGAAATTAGAGGTTTAGTTACATTAATTGATGATATTAATGACAATACCCCTTTATTTATTAATTACTGCAAAGAAAATCACATAGATACAAGTATACTAAGTGGTGACAATATGTATACTACAAGATATATTGCAGATAAACTAGGCATAGAAAAATATGCCTTTGAGGTTTTGCCGTATAATAAGAGTAGGTATATTGAAAATATTCTTGAAAAGAATAAGGTTGTAGCTATGGTAGGTGATGGGATAAATGATATAACGGCAATTAATAGTGCTGATATAGGGATAGCTATTAATAATGGAGCTGTACCTACATTAGAAACTAGTGATGTTGTAATAAATGATTTAATGGATATACCTGTATTGCAGGAGTATAGCAAACTTTGTCTTAAATATATTAAAGAAAATCTTTTCTTTACTTTGATATATAATATATTTGGGATAATGATAGCAACAGGAATATTCGGTATACAATTAACGCCCATGATAGCGTCTATGTGTATGATATTGAGTTCAATATCAGTGCTTTTAAATACATTAAGATTAAAAAGGAGTTGTAATAGATGAGAGAAAAAATATTAATTATTGATTATGGTTCACAATATAGCCAATTGATTGCAAGAAGAATTAGAGAAATGGAAGTGTACTGTGAAATCACATCAAGAGTTGATGTTAGTAAGATAGGAAATGATGTAAAAGGAATAATTTTTTCAGGTGGACCAGCTTCAGTGTATGAAGAAAACTCACCTAGTATAGATAAAAAAATATTTAGTTTGAATATACCAATATTAGGAATATGTTATGGTATGCAATTAATTACATATTTAAATGGTGGAATGGTTGAAAAGTCAGATAAGAGAGAATTCGGTAAGGCAACATTAGAAATTATTGAAGAAGAAAATCCACTATTTAAAGGTGTTCCGAAAGAGTCATTAGTTTGGATGAGTCATGGAGATCATATTACAAAAATGGCACAAGGATTTAGAACTATCGCTAAAACAAGCTCATCTAATGCAGCAGTTTGTAATGATGATAAGGTATATGCATTGCAATTCCATCCAGAAGTGCTTCACTCACAATATGGTAAAAATATGATAGAAAACTTCGTATTTGATATATGTAAGATAGAAAAAAACTGGAAAATGGGAGATGTAATAAAGGAAAAGATAGAGGATATAAAGAAAAAAACTAATGGACAAAAAGTCCTATTAGGTCTATCTGGAGGAGTAGATTCATCTGTTGCAGCATTATTGATTAATAAGGCAATAGGAGATAAGCTAGTTTGTGTATTCGTTGATACTGGCCTATTAAGAAAAGATGAAGCAATAAAGGTAAAAAAACAATATGAAGGTATAGATGGATTTAATATAGTCTTTGTGGATGCTAGAAAGAGATTCTTAGAAAAATTAAAAGGTGTAGTAGAACCTGAAGAAAAAAGAAAGATAATAGGTAAAGAGTTCATAGAAGTATTCAATGAACAAGCTAAAAAATTACAAGAAGAAAAAGAAATTAAGTTCTTAGCACAAGGAACTATATACCCTGATGTAATAGAATCAGCTAGTGAAGATGGTTTATCACATACTATTAAATCACACCATAATGTTGGAGGTTTACCAAAAGACTGTAAATTTGAATTAATAGAACCTTTAAGAAACTTATTCAAAGATGAAGTAAGAAGACTAGGTAAAAATTTAGGACTACGTGATGAGTTAATAAAAAGACATCCATTCCCAGGGCCTGGTTTAGGTATTAGGGTAATAGAAGAAGTTACAGAAGAAAAAGTTAGACTATTACAAGAAGCAGATAATATATTTATAGAAGAATTAATAAAAAATGATCTATACGACAAGGTAAGCCAAGCATTTGTAGTGCTATTACCTGTTAAAACAGTAGGTGTTATGGGAGATGTTAGAACATATGAATATGTAGTAGCGATAAGATCAGTAAATACTATTGACTTTATGACTGCAACATTCTCAAGACTACCATATGAATTTTTAGAAATAGTTTCAAATAGAATAGTTAATGAAGTTAGAGGAGTAAATAGAGTAGTATACGATATTTCATCTAAGCCTGCTGCAACAATTGAGTGGGAGTAGAAAAAAGGAGATAAGTATGAAAAGTTTAAAGTGGTGTATGTGGTATATCATAGCTACATGTATTTGGTTAGTAATATTCCCTGTAACAGGAATAACTGCGTGGGCTTTTATGATTAGTGGACCACTTACAATATTTTTGAGTATTGTGAAATTTGTGCTTGAATTGCTGAAAATAGACTTACATTGGTTAAATAATGCTAGCATTAGTTTAGGAGTTTACCCTGACCTAATCATTTCTTTAACTGTTGGAGTTTTACTAACCGTTATTGGAATATTGCTATGGATACTTACTAAGAGAATATATCAATGGTTATGCTCAATAAAGCCTAAAAATTATTAGTAAAATGCTATCTTTTATGATGAATTAAATCATAGGAGGTGGCATTTTTTTAATTGTATAATTAAATGACGAAAAAGTATAAAAAACAGGTAGATATGTTATCATATAATTTGTAAACAAATGAGCAGATGCATCATGGAGAAGCTAGCAAGAATAATCTGTATGTGAGAAAACTATATACAACTTCATAAATAAAGGCGTATTAGAGCCATATGGAGTTAATAAGAATAATTTGCTATACAAGTATAGGGTTAAGAAAAAACTCAAAAAGAAGTAGTTAGAGTATTTGATGGAATAGAAGCTAAAATAGGATATTTAACATTTAAAAAGCTCTTTAGTTGTTTATTATTAGATAGAGGAAGTAAATTTTTAAAAGTGAATGAAATATGCTATAGCAAAGAAAAATTAAGAAAAAAAACTAAAATATTTTATTGTGATTCAAAAAGTCCAACACAAAAATCAAATATAGAGAATATATATTTAATGTTAAGAAGAGTATATCTAAAAGAAAAAAGTTTAAAGAAAAAGAAATATAAAGGGGAAACCCCTAATGAAATGATTATAGAACATTATAGACTGACACTATTAAAAAAGCTATCATTAAGGGTTTATATATCTAGTGAAGTGGTACTATTACCATATATCCACTTCTAAAGAAATTATATCTAAAAAATAATAAAAAACAATAATAGGGGTCTAATATCAGATTGGAAATCACATAAGGAAAATGAGAGATAGAAAAGAAGTAATATTTTTGGTATAATTATATAAATTAAACTAAATTTGTAATGATAGAATGGGCTTGTGGACTATAAACTGATTATGATAAAAAAATATATTGGAGGTACATTTTGTGGCAGAACAAAATAAGGAAATTGTAGTAATCAATGAAGATACTATTAAGAATAAGATTTACTATATAAGAAATCAAAAGGTTATGCTTGATTTTGAACTTGCTGAAATTTACGGGTATACGACGACAAGATTTAACGAACAAGTAAAAAATAATTTGGAGAAATTTGATACTGATTTTATGTTTCAGCTGACGAAGTCAGAGTTTGAAAACTTGATATCGAAAAAATCGACATCAAGTTGGGGTGGGCGTAGAAAACTACCTTATGCTTTTACAGAACAGGGAATATATATGCTTATGACTGTATTAAGGGGAGAGCTTGCAGTTATACAGAGCAAGGCTTTAATACGAATGTTTAAGCAGATGAAAGACTTTATTATTGAAAATCAGGATTTTATCAGTTCAAAGGAATTAGTACAAATTGCTATTCAAACCAACCAAAACACAAATGATATTGCAGAAATAAAATCTAAAATGGCTACAAAAGAAGATTTGAAAAAGGTAATGGATAATTTTATAGACCCTGAAACATATAAACATTTCCTTTTGATGAATGGAGATAAGATAGAAGCTAATGTTGCTTATACGAAAATATATAAATCAGCAAAGAGAAGTATTTATGTTATAGATAACTATATAGGGCTTAAAACATTGGAACTTTTAAGGGCTGCAAGAGATAAAACTCAAATCATAGTCTTTAGTGATAATGTTAAAAATAAGGATATGCTTACAAAAAATATCTTAGATGATTTTAGAAAAGGCTATCCTAACATAGATTTGAAGTTAAAAATAGCCAGTAAAAAGTATCACGATAGATATATTGCAATAGATTATGGAACAGAAAATGAAGCCTTTTATCTTTGCGGAGCTTCATCAAAAGATGCAGGAAATAAGATATCAAGTATTACCAAGATAGAAGAATTTTCTAAAGATATGTATCATGATATGTTTAGCAAGATGTTAAATAATAAAGACTTAAAAATTTAATATATAATTATGAAAAAATCATAGCAATATGCAAGGCAGTATCTATCTTCTTTTTTATTTGAAGAAAGGAAGAAACAAATGTCAGATAAAAGAATGTTTTCACTAAAGATAGTGGATAGCGACTTATTTTTGTATATGCCACTAAGCAGTCAATGCCTATATTTTAATTTATCAATGAGGGCAAATGATGATGACTTAAAAAGTATGTAATTTAAAAAATAGTAAAAATGCTATCTTTTATGATGAATATATAAATCATAGAAGGTGTCATTTTTTATTTGAAATTAAAAATGTCAATTTACTGAGAGTCAATATATATTTTAATATACGTTTATAACTAATATCATTTAATGTATTTTTTTAGATTATATATAATAAAACCCTGTTAAAATGATGACTTAAATGGTATAATTGTTTTATCAATTACAAGTACATTTGAAATAGAAGAGGTATATTAGTATGAAAAAGTTTTTAATTAGTCTTGTATTATTATCTAGTTTAACAGCTTATTCAAAAAGTGCATTAGATTTTGATTTTGGTGATCAACAAAAAATGATTGATAGTGTAACATATGAAGAATATAAAAAATATGGTGGAGATATAATAAATTTAAAAAATTATGAATACCATAAAAAATGGAAAGATAAATGGGAAAAAATGTGTGGTTGGTGGACTGATGGTTCAAGTGTTGTAGTTAATATTAAAAAGAGAGAAAATAATGTATATAGCTATATGTTATATAAAAATAAATATTATGCAGAAATGAATGGTGGTAAAATAATCTTAAATAAAAGAGAAAAAGATTTTAAAATATATAGAGATGAATTAAAGAAAAAAAATAAAACACTAGAAGAATTTATAAAAGATTTAGAAAAAAAAGGAGAAGATGTCAAGAAAAAATATAATATTTTAACATCAAATGAAACTATTTATACATATGATGAACCAGCTGCGTTACTTTCTGATGAAGAAGGCGATTTATGGGATAATTATGTGTTTACTGGTGAAAAAACACCTAAAAATCTTAAAAATAATGGAATATTATTATACATTAGTCCATTTACATTAACTAAAGATGGAAAACTTTTTTTAAAACCTTTAGATAAAGAACCAATATCATATGGAGATTTTGTATTCAAATTTGGTGAATTTAAAGATTATCAATATGATGATTACCCAACAGATAGAAAAATTAAAGGATATATTGACTATGAATTTATAGCTAATCCTTTAAGAAAAATGACAAACGAAGAAATAGAAGCATTTAAAAAGAAAAAAATTAAACACGAAGTTTTTAAAAAAGATACTGGTGAATGGGATCCATATTACTATGATGGTGCAACAAAGACTAGAATAGTAATGGATTATGTAGATTAATATAAAAAGATATCAATATGAAAGGATAAATAACCTATGAAAAAGCTAATAATGATATTAATGATGATGATAACATTTGTAGGGATGGCAACAAATAAACCTAAGGATAATTTTGATTATGATAAGTATGTTGGATACTATACATATGAAGGTGAAGAATCAACATCTAAAAAAATAGAAATAAGAAAATTAAAAAATGGAAAATATATATTGATAGATTATACATATATGTATGGTTCAGGATATAATGGAAAATTACCGTATTTTAAATTAATTTCTAAAAATGGAAAATTTTATGATAAAGATAAAATACAATATATTTTAAAAGGTGATAAATTAATTATGGATTATGGTAATGAAAAATATGCGTATAAAAAAGATTCTAAACAAGAAATAGAGGAATTTACTTCTGGTGAAGATTATAAAATAGCAAAATTTTATGATGGTGATAGCATACAATATTGATATTATTAAAAAGTGCCAAAAATATGAAAGGATAGTAACTTATGAAAAAGCTAATAATGATATTAATGATGATGATAACATTTGTAGGATTTGCATTAAATAAACCAAAGGATAATTTTGATTATGATAAGTATGTAGGATCGTATATACTAGAAGATAACTATTCAAATGATGATGATAATTATCTTGCTTTCCAAATTAAAAAAAGAGGTAACAAATACATTTTTGTTGATTTTAGAATAGGAAGCGGTTATAATAAAAAAATTTATTGTAATACATTAAAAAAACATAATGGTTCATTAATAGGGTATTTAGTTTTAACTGAAAAAAATGGTAAAATAATAGAAACAGCACCTGGAATTAGACATATATATATACGTGCAAGAGAAAAAGATATTAAATATCATTTTAGTGATTCAGATTTTCAAAATATAAAATACATCTTAAGAAAGTAATGGGTAATACATCTTACGTGAGTTTTTTTAACTCATGTAGGGTGTTTTTTTGTACATTATTATGTTGACATTACATAATAAACATAATTGTAAAATAAGTAAAATATATGTTATAATTCTTTCAAAGAAGAAATGGAGAAGAATGTGATAGTTAAACCTTTTATTAAGTGGGCAGGTGGCAAAAACCAACTGTTAAATGAGTTGGTAAAAAAGCTACCTTTTGAAAATTATAATAATATTACAAAATATGCAGAACCTTTTGTAGGAGGAGGAGCTGTTTTATTTTATATACTTAATAATTATAATATAAAAGAAGTATATATTAGTGATATAAATTCAAAATTGATTGTAACTTACAAAATGATAAAAAAAAATGTTGATGAATTAATTATTAAATTAGAAAAAATACAAGAAGAGTATCTAAGATTAGATGAAAATTCAAGAAAAATATATTATTTAGAAAAAAGAAAAGAATTCAATTTATCTAATTTAAATGATATTGATATAGCAACACTTTTTATTTTTTTGAATAAAACGTGCTTTAATGGATTATATCGTGTTAATAAAAAAGGAGAATTCAATGTTCCAATGGGTAAATATAAAAAACCATTAATTTGTGATAGAGAAAATTTAAAGCAAGTTTCAAATAAACTTAAAAATGTAAAAATAATTTGTGGTGATTATAAAAAGAGTATTAAATTTATTGATTCAGATACTTTTGTTTATTTTGATCCCCCGTATAGACCAATCAATATAACTTCTAGTTTTACAGCTTATACAAAAGATAGTTTTACAGATAATGAGCAAATAGAATTAGCAAAATATATAGATAAGTTAACAGAAAAAGGAGCGAAGATTATGCTTAGCAATTCAGATCCTAAAAATGTTAACAAAAATGATGCTTTTTTTGATGAACTCTATAATAAGTATAATATATTTAGAGTAAAAGCTAAAAGAACTATAAATAGTAACGCAAGTTCAAGAGGAGAAATTGATGAACTTGTAATAATAAATTATTAAAAGGAGAAAAATGGAGAGAGATTTTGATAAATGGTTTGAAACTTTTATAGAAAGTATATCAAGTTATGATTATTACATTAATTTTAAAAAAGTGTATGAAAATGTTTCTGACATTGAAATAAAATTAAATTTATTAAATTATATGGTAGGAAAGCCAAATATAGAAGAAGTCTTTGTTGAAATAATAAAAAAATATCCAGAATGTTTAGAATGTATCCCAATTTTATTGGCAGTAAGAAATAAAGAAATTAAAATTTTTGAAAATGAAGAAGTGATAGAGTATAATTTCGATAGAAAAGATGAAAATATTGAAAAATTTAAATATTTTATGAAGAGGTCAGGTTTATTTAATTTAATTTCAAAACATTGTATAAATAATTTAGTTGACTACGTTTTAGGTGTTGAAGTTGGGCTAGATTCTAATGGAAGAAAAAATCGTGGTGGGCATTTAATGGAAGATTTAGTAGAAGGATATTTAATAAAAAGTGGACTAAAAAAAGATGTAACATATTTTAAAGAAATGAAGATTTCTAAAATAGAGGGGAAATGGGGTTTAGATTTATCAGCAATTTCTAATAAAGGTAAAACAGAAAAAAGATTTGATTTTGTAATTAAAGGTGAAAATAAAGTTTATGGAATAGAAACAAATTTTTACTTTAATAATGGTAGTAAGTTAAATGAAACAGCTCGTAGCTATAAAACTATTGCATTAGAGTCAAATGAAATAGAAAAATTTGAATTTGTTTGGATAACTGATGGTTATGGTTGGAAAGGTGCAAAAAATAATTTGATAGAAACTTATGAAATTATGGAACATTTATATAATATTAATGATTTAAAAAATGGAATTATTGAAAGGTTGAAATAAAATGCCTAAAGTAAGAAAAATTCAACCTGAAAATTTTGAAATGGAGCTAAATACACATTGGTCATTTCCTAATAGAGGTAAATGGGCAACTCATGATGCAAAATATAGAGGAAATTGGTCACCATATATTCCAAGAAATCTAATTTTAAGATATACAAAAGAACAAGACTTAATTTTGGATCAGTTTATTGGTGGTGGAACTACATTAGTAGAAGCAAAATTATTAAACCGTAATATCATAGGTGTAGATATTAATGAAAATTCATTGAATATATGTAGAGAAAAAATAAATTTTGAATTTAAAGAGTCAGATAGCAAGATTTATTTAAAAAAAGCAGATGCAAGGGATTTAAATTTTATTTTTAATGATTCAATAGATTTTATATGTACTCATCCACCGTATGCTAATATTATTAAATATAGTGATGGTATAAAAGGAGATTTATCATTATTAAAAATAGATGAATTCTTATTAGAAATGGATAAAGTTGCAAAAGAAAGTTATAGAGTTTTAAAAAAAGATAAATTTTGTGCAATATTAATGGGAGATACAAGAATAAAAGGCAATATGGTGCCTTTAGCATTTAAAACTATGAATGTTTTTTTAGAAAATGGATTTAAATTGAAAGAAATTATAATAAAAGAACAGCATAATTGCAGTGCAACAGGATTTTGGAAAACAAATAGCATAAAATATAATTTTCTATTAATAGCACATGAATACTTGTTTGTGTTTAAAAAATAGAACTAAGGATTAATTCTCGTATAAAGCAGGAGTGTATAATAAAGTGCGTAAATTATAAAAATTAAAAACTATATATTTAAATAATGGATAGATAACTGTAATCTGATAAAGAAAATAATATCATATAATGTGTTAGAATTTTATATTGGCATGGAAAAATAAAGGGTATTATTGTCACACATATTGTTTATTTAAAAGAGGAAGCACTGAGGGATAAAAAATAAAAGTTTTTGTTGCAAAGAGATTGACAAGTTATATATAAGAGGATAGAAAGACACTCTCATTTAGCTTAGTTATAATATGTGTATATTCCTAAAATGGGGCATTCCGTTAAGGTCTGCCCCATCAATTTATTTTTCTAAATCTTTAGTATTATCCTCTAGTTCTAGGAACTTATCAAAATCACTTTTGTAGAGTCTATCTTGTATAATTCTATATTTTTCAAACTCACTCTCTGCGTGTTTTTTAGCAAGAGCTGCAGATACTTTTCCAGCATCATTTAAAATTTCTTTATCCCATAATTGTAAAAATCCATTTAATCTTTTTTCCCAATCTTCCATTGTCATCGGGATATGTCTTTCTGCTTGCATTTCTGCCATGTCTAAGTAAGCAGACACTATTCTTTGCATTTGATTTAATTCTTTTTCGTTTAGATAATTTTTTGCAACTACTACATCATATTTATGAATTTTTGAATCTGGTGCTCCTTCCCAAGTTGTAAGTCCCATATTTTTAGTTTTGTGATTGGCTCTATCTACAATTAATTCAGCTGCAGTTTTTCCGTGAATTGCGTAGTGCAATTTATTTTGAATAGCTGAAAAAAATCTTTTTGTTGCTTTTGCAGATGGGTCATAGTCTAAAGATGTGGCATAAATATCTGTGATTTTTTGATAGAATCTTCTTTCAGATAATCTAATTTCACGAATTTTTACAAGTAATTTTTCGAAATAATCCTTGGTAAGTTTTGTGCCAGAATTTTTTAGTCTTTCATCATCCATTGCCCACCCTTTAATTGTAAAATCTTTTACAATTTGGTTTGCCCACTTTCTAAATTGGACGGCACGTTCATTATTTACTTTAAACCCTACTGCAATAATTGCTTGTAGGTTGTAGTGTTTTGTGTTATATGATTTTCCGTCATTTGCAGTTATTAAGTATTTCTTAATAACTGAATTTTCACCTAGTTCATTATCGTCAAATATTTTTTTTAGATGCTGATTTATTGCCGATACACTTACATCATAAAGAGCTGCCATCATCTTTTGAGTTAACCAAATATTTTCATCTTCATATCTAATTTCAATGGCTTTCTGGTCATCACCGTTAGCTGCAATAAAAGTCAAGTATTCAGCAGCAGATGATGTAATTTGAATTTCTTTTTTATCCATTTCTTTACTCATAATTTCCTCCAAGTATAAATTTCATTCTATCTTTAAACACTGGAATGCTAATCAAGAATACATTAAAATCAAATAAAAATGTTGAGATTTTTATATATAGCGATTCATGATCATAAAATTACCTAATCTTTGTATTTCTTGTTTTCTCTTTTAGCCTCCCAATAAGCACGGGTAATAGCTTCAAAAGCAGCATCTTTATCTTCGTCAGAAATTTCTTCACCTGCGAATAAAGAACTTATACCTTCTGTTAATGCTCTAGCTTTTTCCAATTCTTTTTTGCCACCCATGTTATAAACTCGATTTAAAAACTCGTCACTTTCTTCTAGGAGATAATTGTAATCACAATCCATAACTTCAGCTATTTTTTTGTAAACCTCGATATCTCTTGGGTATCTTTCTCCGTCTTCATAATGTATAAGAGTTCTTGTACTTATTCCTATCATTTTTGCAAAATCTGTTTGACTTAAATGTTCTTTTTCACGAAAATTCTTTAATCTATCCGCAAAAGCCATAACTTTAACCTCCTGATACAATACAAACTGAACTTATATTCATATTATAGCACAAACATTCAAATTTGTAAATGCGTTGTATTTGTGTGATTAGACGGAATATCGATCTAGTGAACTATTAAGAAATTCCTAATAGTTGCTCTTTATTTTTATTCATTTCTTTATTCATAATTATTTTCGAGTATAAAAGTAAAAAAAAGCAAAGCACGCTTGACAAAAAAAGTAAAGTGAGCTATACTAAATATGTAAAGCGAGCTTGCTATTGGAGGAAAAAATGAAAAATACAATTTCTCAATTAAGAAAACAACATAAAATAACTCAAGAAGAATTGGCAAATGAAGTTGGAGTAACAAGACAGACCATAACTTCCATTGAAACTGGAAAATATATAGCGTCACTGCCGTTGGCTTTTAAAATTGCTAAGTTTTTTGATATGAGTATTGAAGAAATATTTAGTATAGAGGAGGATGATTAATATGAACAAATTAGAAAAATATAAAAAAGAAATAGGATTTAGAATTAATATTTTACTATTATTATGTATACTAGCCTTACTTGCAGTTGTTATTGGCAATTTTTATTTAAAATATAAATTTCCATTAAAAGAAGATATGACAGATTATGTAGTAGGATTTTTTATTGGAATTGAATTAGCATGTGTATTCTATATGTCAATGTTTATTAAAGCATATAGGAATAGAGATATATTGGAAAAGATGTATATTAAAGAAACAGATGAAAGAGTGATATTAATAAAGATGAAGTCAGGAGAAAATATAATACCTATATTTTCAATGATTATTGTAATTGTTTCTTTAATTGTAGCGTATGTAAGTTATGAAGCCTTTTTAGCATTAATGATAGTCGCAATTGTACAAATAATATTTTCTAAATTATTAAAAATATATTGGTCAAAAAAGATTTAAAAAGGTATTAGACGATAGAAATTAAAAACTCTATCGTCTTTTTGAAATACAAGTTTTAGTTAAAAAACTGTATAATTAAATGACGAAAAAGCATAAAAAATATCATAGTTTATCTAGAATTGAAGATTGTTTCAGTTATGTTTTGCAAGCTTATTTTTGATGAGGGTGTTATACACTCCCTAACACAATTAAAAAAGCTATCATTAAAGGGTTTGTACATCCAGTGAAATGGTTCTATTACCATATACCATCTTCTAAAGAGATTATAATCTAAAAAAATAATAAAAAAGCAATAAGGGTGGGTCTGCTTTCAGATTGGAAACTACATTTATGTAAAAAAACTATATTTTAAAATAAAAAAATGATATAATTTGTATATAAATTGGTGGAGGGGTTATAATGGTAAATTCAAATGAAAGAAAACTAAATTTAAGTGGTTGGTTATTGGAAAAAAATATTGTTGCATATAATTCTCCACTAAAATTACAAAAATTTTTATTATTTTATGAATTAATGAGTAAGGTTAATGGAGAAAAAACAGATTTTACTTATTTAAAAGGATATCAAAAAGGACCAGTATTTAGTGTGGTTTGGGGAGATTATACTAAAGATAGAAATCAATTCAATTCATTAGCAAGATCTACATATATGAAAAATAAAAAAAATATAAATGAAAGAATAGCTATTATATGTAATTATTTAGTTTCAATTCTTAATGAAATTGAATTATCTGAATTAACACATAAACTTAATTTATGGAGTAATAAAGAAAACTTAATTAATTCTGGTTATAAACAAGTTGAATTAAGTGAATCGGATTTCGATGATAGAGATAAAAAAATGATTGAAACATTAGAAAAAATGTATTCTATAGAAGAAATTGAAAATTCTATAATTGTTCCTATAAATGACATTAATTTTGTTATATCTAAAGAACAATATCCAATGTTAACAGAAACGCATTTAGATACATTACTGAAAATCGTAAAAAATGAAGAATTACATAATCCTGTTTATATAGAAATTGATGAGGAAGGAGCATTAGCAATTGATTAAAAATAGTGATGTTTTAAGAATGAAAATTCCTTATCCAAAAATAGATTCAAAATTAGCATATCAAGCACATATGTATATATGTTATAAAAAAGAATTCAATGATTATAAATTTATAAAATGTCAAACCTTAAAGCCATATATGATAGGTGAGAATAATCCAGTTAATAATTTTATAGATGAATTTCCTAATGAAAATAGAAATTCATTTACTAAACATACACGAATTGATTGTGATAAATTATTTAATACAAGTGGTGTATGGTATAGTGATAAATTATTAACTAGTATAAGAAGAGATATATGTAAGGAGTTATATGATGAATTAGAATTTAAAATAAAAAATATAGATATTTCAATCGTTAAAGTTATTGAAAAAGATTTAATAATGTTAAATAAATTCATTAGATTTATTGATGGTGTATAAATAAAAAAATAATTTATACACTTTATTTTAAAGTAATATCAAAATCTTATAATTTAATGTTAGAAGCAGTTGGTTTAGGAGGTATGTATGTTTAAAGTTAAGAAAATAAATCTTTTAATAATAGCTGGACTTATTTGGTGTGTGGCTGGTTTTAATGTTGCAAGATTAGGTATAATTTCATATATGGGTATTGAGGGTAAGTGGTATCTTTATCTTTTATCTTTCCTTATATTCCTAATATTTGGTTCAATGTTTTTTAAGATGAGTCAAAAACACACTGAAAGAATATTAAGCTATGATGACTATGTAGCATTCTGGAATTTTTTTGATGTGAAGTCATATATTATAATGATAATTATGATGGGTGGAGGAATAGGTTTAAGAGCATTAAAAATTTTGCCAGAATATTTTATTGCATTCTTTTATTCAGGCTTAGGATGTGCTCTTCTAATAGCAGGTATAATATTTATTAAAAATTGGGTATTATTAATACGAGGAGATGTATGAGTTGTTGTTTTTTACAATTCAACAACCTTAAAAGTCTATATAATTTCACTTCTTCATCTTTCTTACTTCGCTAGGGAAGATGCCCATATATCTTTTATAGTAAGTGCTGAATTTGCTAGGTGAAAGATAACCTACAGATTTTGCTATTTCTCGTATTTTTATGTCTGTGTTAATTAGTAGCATTTCTGCCATCTTCATTCTCTTTCTTTGTGTGTATTCTGTTATTGTTTGACCATATTTTTCTTTAAAAAGTTTTTTTAGCTTAGTTCCACTCATCATTGAAATTTTTTCTAAGATATTTTGAGAAATATCTTTTGAAAAATTATCATCTAAATATTTTGATACATTTTCAAGGCTTTCTTCATCATCAGGAAAAAAATTAAAATTTTTTTTATTTAGATATGTGTCAATAATAACGCTTAACCATTCATTAACTTTTGCATTGAAGAAAAATTTAGCAGCAAGAGATTCCTTTTTACAATTTAAAATATCAAAAGCAATAGGTTCTAATACTTTTGTTAGTATAGTTTGATTAGATAAAAATATTTCTGAATAAAAAGCCTTTGAATCAATATTTAAGGCTTTAAGTTTTCTTTCTAATATTTCTCTTTTAAAACCAATAGAAACAGATAAATAGTATGAATTTTCATGTAGTATAAAGCAAAAATCTTTAGCCATATTATCAAAATCAAGAGAGTATAAAGAATTAGAACTTAGAGTTTGGTAAGGGCTAAATTTCTCACCTTTTGCACTAATTAAATAGCAAGTGTATATAGAAATGTAGTTAGAAATATTATATATTTTATTTGAGATTATTTGTTTTTTTATAAAAAAGTCATGTATATCGATAATGAATTCATCGGTTTGATAAAACCAATAAACCCCTTTGATTTCTTGTGTGTCCAAATTAAAAGAGTGACCAACTCTTGAATATTTTGTATTATCTAAATTTTCATCAGTACCCATATATTTTTTTACAAAATCATAGTAATTCATATGTAACCTCCAAAATATCCTGATTAGACATTAATCCTTTTAGACATATCTAACGATAATTATTGCATTTATTATTATACAAGATATATAATAAAAGCACAAGAAAGTAAATTTCAGTCTATTTATATCATAAAGGAGGAGCGTATGTTTGTTTATAGAAAGCTTTTTTCATATATCAAAGAAAAAAAGTATTTTATACTTCTTGCAATATTTTTTTCTGTAGTGTCTGCTTTTCTAACAGTTCTTGCATATTACTACATTTATAGATTTCTATATGAACTAATAATACAAAACAAGTTAGAAAATTCAGAATATTTAGCTATAAGGACAGTTATCTTTTTGGTACTTGGGGCATTATCGTATATTGTATCGGGAGCTTTTTCTCATTTAGTAGGTTTTAGGTTAGAAACTAATTTGAGAAAAAAAGGTATAGAAGGTCTTAGTAAGTCTAGTTTTAGATTTTTTGATTTAAATCCTTCTGGAAAGGTTAGAAAGATATTAGATGATAATGCGTCACAAACGCATCAAGCTGTAGCTCATATGATACCAGATAGTTCACAAGCATTTATTATCCCAATATTAACTATAGTTTTAAGTTTTGTAGTAGGTATTAGAGTAGGTATCATTTTAGTCCTATTAATAGTAATTTGTGGTGGAATACTAGCATCTATGATGGGCGAATCAAAGTTTATTGAAATATATCAAAAATCATTAGAAAAATTAAGTGCTGAATGTGTAGAATATGTTAGAGGTATGCAAGTCATTAAGATATTTGGTATGAAAGTTAAGTCATTTAAAAACTTGTATAAGTCTATTAAAGACTACTCTAAATATGCTTATGAATATTCAAATTCTTGCAAAAAAGCATATGTTTTGTATCAATGGATATTTTTTGGTTTTGTATCAATTTTAATTATACCTATAGTCTTAATGTTACCAATTCTTGGTAATTTAAAAGTACTTTTAGTAGATTTAATAATGATTACATTTTTAAGTGGTGTTATCTTTGTATCGTTTATGAGAATAATGTGGTTTTCAATGTATATTTTTCAAGCTAATTATGCAGTTGATAGTTTAGAAAAATTGTATGAAAGTATGCAAAAAGATCAAATGGAACATGGCAGTCTAGAAAAATTTGAAAATTATGATATAGAGTTTAGCGATGTAACTTTCTCATATGATAAAAAGATGGTATTAAAAGACTTATCATTTAAGCTAGAAAGTGGTAAATATTACGCCCTAGTTGGAAGTTCAGGTTCAGGTAAAACAACGATAGCCAAACTTATTTCAGGCTTTTACAGAGTAGATAATGGAAGTATAAAGATAGGTGGAAAATCTATAGAACAATACACTAAAAAAAGCATTATAGATGCAATATCTTTTGTATTCCAAGATGCAAAATTGTTTAAAATCAGTATAATAGAAAATGTTTTACTTGCAAAAAATGGTGCTAGTAGAGAAGAAGCTATGAATGCTCTACATTTAGCTGGTTGTGATTCTATACTAGAAAAATTTAAAGATAGAGAAAATACAATAATAGGTTCAAAGGGAGTTTATCTTTCTGGTGGTGAAAAACAAAGAATAGCTATAGCACGTGCAATTTTAAAAAATTCAAATATTATTATCCTAGACGAAGCATCAGCTTCAATAGATCCAGAAAATGAATATGAACTACAAAGAGCCTTAAAGAATCTAATAAAAGGTAAGACTGTCATAATGATAGCTCATAGATTAACAAGTATTAGAAATGTAGATGAAATATTAGTAGTTGAAAATGGGCAAATTATTGAAAGAGGTAGTGACAAAGATTTAATGTCAAAGGATACAAAATACAAGAAGTTACAAGAAAAGTTTAATAGTGCAAATGAATGGAGGGTAGAACATGAAGAAGTATTATAGGGAAAAATTTGCTCTTACAGAAGATGGAGCTAATAATTTAGTAAAAGCTACTATACTCTCATTTATTATATATCTAATTAATATGTTGCCTGCAATAGTACTTATGATTTTTGCAAGAGAAATACTAGAAGGTGTAGTTGAAACAAAGAGTTTTTATGTAATATTTGCCATAGTATCACTTGTTCTATTAGGTATTTTTCTTAATCTTGAGTATGAAAAATTATATAACACAACTTATAGTGAATGTGCAAATTTAAGAATAGGAATAGCAGAGCAATTATCAGAATTGCCACTATCATATTTTTCTAGAAATAATCTATCTGATATATCACAGACTATAATGTCAGATATTAGTACTATAGAACACGCTATAAGTCACTCAATACCAAAGCTATATGCTATGTTAATGTTTTTCCCAATAATTTCAATTTTACTTTTGATTGGTAATGCGAAGATGGGTTTAGCTGTAATAATTCCAACAATATTTAGCTGTATCTTCATGCCATTATTAAAAAAGTATCAAATTTTATTAGACCAAAAAAACTTTGATGCTTTGAGAAGAAATTCAGAAAGCTTTCAAGAAAATATTGAAATGCAATTGGAAATAAAGAGCTTTAATATTGTAGAAAAGATGAAAAATATACTTTATAGTAATATGGAAGAAGGAGAAAAAGTAAAAACAAAATCTGAATTCAATATGATGTTAATAATTGCAATCTCACAAATATTTAGTTTTGTAGGTATAGCTATTGTCATACTTGTGGGTATAAGCTTAATTATTAAAGGAGAAATTAATGTTGTTTACCTTGTTTCTTATCTATTATGTGCAATAAAAATTAAAGATGTATTAGATTCTTCAAAAGAAGGCCTTATGGAAGTTTATTATATCACACCAGCGGTTAATAGAATAAAGGAAATAATGACACAAAAGCTACAAAAAGGTGTTGATACAGAACTTAGAAAATATGATATAGAATTAAAGGATGTACATTTTTCATATGATAAAGATACCGAAGTATTAAAAGGTGTAAGTTTTAGAGCTAATCAAGGAGAAGTAACAGCTATTGTAGGAGAATCTGGTAGTGGTAAAACTAGTATTTTAAGACTAATATCAAGACTTTATGATTATAATAGTGGAAAAATTTTAATAGATGGTAAAGATATACAGAATATATCAACAAAGTCATTATTTGAAAAAATTTCTGTAGTCTTTCAAGATGTCACCCTATTTAACTCAAGTATTATGGAAAATATACGTATAGGAAGACAAAATGCAACAGAAGATGAGGTAAAATTAGCAGCAAAACTAGCTAATTGTAGTGAATTTATAGAAAAACTTCCTAATGGTTATGAAACTATAATAGGTGAAAATGGATTAGAATTATCAGGTGGTCAAAGACAAAGATTATCTATTGCAAGAGCATTTTTAAAAGATGCACCCATACTTATTCTAGATGAAATTGCTGCAAATCTTGATGTGGATAATGAGAATAAGATTCAAGAAAGTCTTAATAAGTTAATAAAGAATAAGACAGTTATTATCATTTCACATAGAATGAAATCTATAGAAAATGTAGATAATATTGTAGTTATTGATAAGGGTAAGGTAGAAAGTGTTGGAACTCATAAAGAACTTTTAGAAAAATCCAAGGTTTATAAAAAATTGATAGATAAAACAAAAATGACAGAAGATTTTTTGTATTAAGATGATTTTTAACATATATTAAAAATGTATAAAATAAGCAAAAATATTGTAATAATAGTCTTAAGCGATAAAAAAATTTTAGGGAATAAAAAAGAAATGATAGAAAAATCGTAAGTTAAATTTGTAATTAAGTTTATTTGCATAATAGAAAAATCATAATATAATTAGAATGTAAATATTATATAAACTTAGGAGGAGTTATGTATACATTTATTTTATCATTAGTAATCCTTATACTAGGTTATGTCTTCTATGGAAAATATGTAGACAAAGTATTTGGTTCAGATAATAGTAGACCAACACCAGCAATAGCTCAACCAGATGGTGTTGACTACGTTCCATTATCAACATTTAAATCATTATTTATTCAATTTTTAAACGTAGTTGGTACAGGACCAATATTCGGTGCAATAGCAGGGGTTATGTTTGGTCCTATGGCATTTGTATGGATAGTATTAGGATGTATATTCGCTGGAGCAGTACACGATTTCTTTAGTGGTATGTTATCAGTAAGAATGAAAGGTGCTACAGTTGGGGAAATAGTTGGTAATAATTTGGGAGAATTTGCAAGACAAGTTATGAGAATATTCTCAATAATATTACTAGTATTAGTAGGTGTCGTATTTTTAACTTCACCAGCACAAATTTTAACAACATTAGTTTGTGGTAAGATGAACGCTAATGTATATAACATATTTATAGTAGTAATATTTGTATATTATATACTTGCAACAATTTTACCAGTTGATAAATTAATAGGAAGACTATATCCATTATTTGGTTTAGCATTATTCTTTATGGCAGTTGGTATTTCAATTTCATTAATATATATGAATGTTACTGGAAAATACTACACACCAGAAATTACAGAATTGGCAAATAAAATAAATTATAATTCTAAATTTACATTATTCCCATTCCTATTTATTTCAATAGCTTGTGGGGCAATAAGTGGATTCCACGCAACACAATCACCAATAATTGCAAGATGTATAAAAACAGAAGCAGATGGACGTAAAGTCTTCTATGCAGCAATGATAGGTGAAGGAATTGTAGCAGTAATTTGGGCAGCAGCAGCTATTACATTATTTGGTGGTACTGATCACACAATCGCTGCACACTTAACAGGACTTGCAGCAGCAGGTAAAGCACCAGTAGTAGTTAATAAGGTTGCAAAGATAACTTTAGGTAGTGTTGGTTCAGTTCTAGCAGTTTTAGGTGTTGTAGCAGCTCCTATAACTTCAGGGGATACAGCATTTAGAGGTGCAAGATTATCAATCGCTGATATGTTACATCTAGATCAAAAATCAATAAAACACAGATATATGATAGCTATACCATTATTCATAGTTGGTGGAATATTATCTCAAGTAGACTTTAATATAATATGGAGATATTTCGCATGGTCTAACCAAACATTAGCTATGATAGGATTATGGTCAGCATCTACATGGTTGATGAAACGTAAGAAGAATTACTTAATCACACTTATACCAGCTATATTTATGACATTAGTATGTATATCATATATAATAATAGCTCCAGAAGGATTTGGTAGATTCTTTGTAGACGCAAATAAGAATATAACAGCACAAGGTTCATTAATAAGCTTTATAATAGCAGCAATAGTTGCAATAATAGCTATAGTTGTATTCTTCAAATCAAAAGCAAGATGTGAAAGAGAAAATTCATATATAGAAGATTAATAATATTTAGGGCAAGTTATAAACGGCTTGTCCTAATTGTTTTCTTATAAAGGAGTGGTTAATGTTAAATGAAATAGATACTACATCAAAGTATGATATGAAAAAAAGTGTTAGTATACAAATTAAAGTATTAGAGGAAGCAAAAGGTTTTTTGTATACAACAGATAAAATGATACTTATACTTAGTGGAGATGCAAAAGTTAAGATAAATAAAAATGAGTATAAAGTAAAAAAAGATACATTGATAAATGTAACACCTTGGACGGTGCTAGAAATATATGAAATAAAAAAGCCCATAAACTATATCATACTTTCATATAGTAGACTACATTTAACAAGTATATTAAATAGTCTTATTAACGCAAATACTAGTCTATTTGAGGCTATAGATAAAAATGAAAAAATTAGTTTTGATTCTAAATCAGCCAAGGGCATAGTAAAATTAATGCTAGATATACGTAATGAAATGGGTGATGAGAATATACTTGAGTTATCAGAGTATAATGAGGATAAGTTCACTAAATTATCTGTTCTATTAAAAATAATAGAATTGTTAATAGAAATTTCAAGAAATGTAGCAGATGCAGAACAAAAATCAGAGTTTTCTATGGGACAAACAATAATAAAATACATTTATGCACATTCATCTGAAAAGTTGACAATAATGAAATTAGCAACAATCTTTTTCATGAGTGAATCAACAGTTAGAAAATATATAGAAGCATTTTCAAGTTTAACTTTCAATGAGTTGTTGTATAAGATAAGATTACAAAAGACAGAGGAGCTTTTACTTTATACTAATTTAAACTTAGATGAAATTGCACAGATTGCAGGATTTGTAGATGGTTCACATATTACAAAAGTTTGGAATATGAAAAAAAATATGACACCAGCAGTATATAGACAGCTATATAGAGCGTCATTTATAACCTCATCTGAAGAGGATAAACATCTTGCCTTTGAGATTATAAACTTCGTAAAGAAAAACTATAAAGATCAAATTGACATATATATGGCAGCTAAAAAGTTTGGTATTAATGAAGTTAAGATTAATAAGTTATTATTACTCTATGTAGATAGAAACTTCAGTTCATTTTTAAACTATACAAGGATTAATAAGTCTTGTGAGCTATTAAAAACAACTGATGATAGTATAATAGATATTTGCTTTAAGGTAGGATATAATAACGTCAAGACATTTAATAATAACTTTATTAAGTATAAGCAAATAACACCAACAGAATTTAAAAAAATGGGAGTCAAAAATCATGAAACTCCCATATTGAAGGCGTAAGGATTGTATTTTCCTTCCCTTTTTTTTATACTTTTTAATATTTTAATTACTTCATCATAAGTTTCAAAAGTAAAGTCAAGTCTTAACTCATCTAGTCCTAGTTCTTCTATTAAATCTAATTTAGGTATAAGATTCATAGGCTTATATAAGTATAACTCTACATTATTTAAACTATTACGTTTTAAAATATATCTATCAAAGAATTCACCCTGTATTTGCATATAGTTTTTATTCATTAAGTCATGCTCTATATACATACTTTTTAGATGTCCGTATATAACAAGTCCTTTTTTTAGGCTAGTTGATGTAAGGTGTCTTAGTTGCTTGTAGCTTAATTCAGGTGATAAGAATACGGTGTCTATATTCTTAAATCTTTTCATAAAGTCTAAGCTGTAATTATTAAAAATATTTAAGTTCCAGTTTGTAGACTGTAATATATTTTCTTTTTCACCTAATTGTATTTGTTGAAAGTTATATGCAAGATTACCTACATTTTTAATTTCTTTTTTGTTAAGATTCATTTCTTTTGATATATCAAAACCAGAATGATAAATTTTAGTTATCCCAAAATCAATGCAAGCTTTTTCTTGTTCTTTTGTTGAAACTAGTGCAGAAAGAATATATTTCTTTTTAGCATTTTCTTTAGGATAAGTTTTGAAATTAACAACTACAGGCTCTTTTCTATATGAATCAAGTATTTTTTCTTTAAGTAAGTCAGTAGCAGTTCTTTTAAGCTTCTTTAATTCACTAAAAGGTATAAAGGAAGTGCCATCATAAATAACGTTAATGCTTTTAGCAATAAAAGGTGTGTCACCTAATTCAGATACCTTACTTTCTATAACCTCATTTGTGATTTTGTTTTTACTAAGTTCTGATATTACAGGGCCTAAAACTTCTATGCTAAATGACTTATACTTAAACACTAAACGTATATTATCATCTTTTTTTGCATATAGACTAATATCAATACCTATATATCTCTTTTTAGTTGTTATTCTATTCTTTATTTCATCATTTAAAGCTTTACTATAGTTTTTGTAAATAAAGGCAGTATCTTTAGGCATATCAAGGGTAATAACATCACCAGAAAAGGCTTTTTTGACCTTTTTACCCTTACATAGAATCTTATTAACAAATACTCCATCAAGAGTTTTAAAGTGTGAATTTACAAATTGTATTCCATCACCATTTTCAAGTTCATCATAAAGATGTATATTATTATTCTTATTAACCCCAATTAAGTATCCAAAATTTGATGAATACTTTGTATTCATTAATTTGTTATCTAGATAAAAGTATCCTTTTGAATAACCTCTATTAAATAGCTTGTAACTTTCAGACTTTCTATTAATACCATTTAATACATCACGGTAGTAGCTAACAGTTTCATAAACGTAATTTTCATTTTTCTTACGTCCTTCAACCTTAATAGCATTTATACCTATACTTTCTAATTTCTTTATTTCCTCATATTCTAGTAGTTGATCATTTGGAGATAGTGTGTAGCATAATTTTCCATCATCTTGTTTAAAAGCTTTACGGCAAGTATATGCACACATACCACGATTTCCACTTCTTCCACCTATAAAGCTACTTACATAGCAATTACCAGAATAAGATATGCACATTGCACCTGAAACAAATACTTCAAGCTCTATATCTGTATTTTCTCTGATTTGTTTAATTTCTTCAAAAGACAACTCTCTTGCTAAAACAACACGTGATAGACCTATAGACTTTAGAAAATTTGCTTCTACATGATTTGATACAGTCATTTGTGTACTACCATGTATTGTAAGGTCTTTAAAATTTTCACGAAGTATAGATATTAGTCCTAAGTCTTGGACTATAACGGCATCTATACCATGTTCATATATGGGCATAAAGTTTTTTATGACACTTTTTAATTCAATGTCTTTCATTACAGTATTTAATGTTAAAAGACATTTAACACCATGAAGATGTGCGTAGTCTATAGCATCTAATAGTTCTTGAAAGCCAAGATTATCATTATTTCTTCTAGCTCCAAAACCTTTAAGCCCAAAGTAAACTTCATCTGCACCAGCTTTGATTGCTGCTTCTAATTTTTCATAATTTCCAGCAGGTCCTATTATATTCATTTTCACCTTCTTTAATATATTGGTTCTACATGTAAAGTAACTCTTTTAATCTTAGGTATTTCTTTTCTAACTTTAAGACTAATTTTTTCTACTAATTCATGTGATACAGTAACTGTTAAGTTTCCATCTACTCTAACATCAGCATAAATATATATATTATGATTTGAACTTAGCATATATATATCATGAATGTAATGTATATTAGAGTCTTGGTATAGGATAGATTTTACTTTATCTAGTAAGCCTCTATTCTGTGCATCTAAAAGAGATTTTGTATTTTGTACTACAATAACTGCTCCTTGATAGACTATGTATAGATTAATTAGAGTAGATAAGACGATATCTATATTTTTTGATATGCTTATACTTAAAATTGTACCAATTAGGACAAAAGTTGATAAGAGTATATCAGACAAATAGTCCTTAATTAGAGTTTTAAGTAAGAGGTTATCGTATTTTATAGCCGTATATCTAACATAAAGGTATTGTATAACCTTTAAGAATATGAATAACACAGTAAAAAAGTAAACTATATATCTATTATCATAATATATTTTCTTATTAATATTATCAATTGAGTCTATTATCGCTACAACCGAAGATACTACCATGATAAATCCGATTAATAAGCTGAAGATAGATTCAATCTTACCATACCCGAATGGATATTTTTCGTTTTCTTCAGAATTTGAAATTTTGCTACCAACTACAACTAGAAAATTTGTAATACAGTCAGAACTAGAGTTAATACCGTCAGCTATAATACATGAGATATTAAATGTAATACCGACAAATAGTTTTGCTATAGATAAAAATAGGTTTAGTAGAAAAGAAAATAGACTAACATTAAATACACTTTTTTGTTTGTTTAATGTTTTATCTAAGTCCTTGTAAACATACCTACCATTTTCAAGTATAAAGCCTTCTTTTTCTAAAAGATTTGAAAAACCTATATCATTAGTATCTACATATAGTTCGCTATATCCTCTTAGCTTTACGACCTCTACACAGTGTAAAAGTAAAGACTTCCCATAGCTAATATATCTCATATTAGGTTTAACATAAAAAGAAGCTATATTATTCTTATCTAATTTAGCATAACAAATTTTCTCATTATTCTCTAAAAGGTATATGGTATCATTTTCATTAAAAAAATTCATAAATCCTCCATTTAAACAAAAAAGGTCATACATTAAATAATCGAAACAACCCAAACACCCGTTTCACATATCTTAGCTCAAGTAATAGCTACCTTATAAACCTAGAAATCTAGACTTAATGCTGCTTCGTTCCCAACCTGACATAATTCGCCTAATTTCTACCAAATAAGACTACACTCTCAACACCTTAATATATGGCGTAATACCTAAGTCTCCCTCAAATTTAATATGACTTCCACTAAAGCGGATTGTGGATTCAGGGCACCGCTAGCTCCCCAGTTTGTATGACTAGATAAATAATAACATTATTTATCGAAAAAATCAACAAGATATGATATAATAAGTAGAAATGAAAGGAGAAGAGATGTTAGATAAGATTTTATGGGTTTTATTCTATGTTATAACAGGTTTAATACTTTTGTTATTCCTGCTAAATGAAAAGAAATTAAATACAATTTTAAAGGATATATCAGATAAGATATCGAGTAAGATAGAAATAAAAAAAGTGATAAATAAAAATATAGTGTTAGGTATTAATATTTTAACTTGTTTTGTCGTTATAGGTATATTTGTATTTTTTGTTGATAAGACAAAAAGTGATATTTTACCTTTAAGACAAATAGGTATTTATGTAACAGTAGTAGCAAACGCTATACTACTAATAGCTAATAGAAAAAAAGAATATTTGGTAATATTGAACCTAATAATGCTATTAGCAGGTACAAATATATTTGGAATATATGATAATATGTTTAAACTTAGTATGGCTGTGTCACTACCATTAATACTAGTGTCTATAATACTTGAAAAAGAAAAGTTAAAAGAAAGTTTTAGAGTTTTAGTTAATGGAATATTCTTAATATTCATAATAGCAGTACTACAATTACACTATTTAGGAAACTATGTAATTCCAACACAATCAATGGAACCTACAATTTTAGCTAAGGATAGAATATTTTCAAATAATATAATCTACAAATTCACAAAGCCTAAGTTAAATGATATTATCTCTTTTGAAGAACCATTGAATAATCAAGTTATGTATACTAAGAGAATAACTGGTGTAGAAGGTACAGTATTTAAAATAGAAAATGATAAGATATATAGTAATGGTACTCCAATTAGTGATAGAAAGTATAATACAGGTAGAGACTCACTTTATCAAATGTTAGGTTTAAAAGAAATATACATACCTAAAAAAGGTGATGAAGTAGTAATTATAAAGGTATTAGAATTTGATAGAAGTACAATGAGTATAAATGTATTAACACCTCAAGAATTTTTAGAAAAATGTAAGGGTCAAGATTACAGAAAATTAGTAGGGCTATATAATCATTTAGAAGATACAAGCTTACAAAGAAGATATACATTTGTAATGCAAGCTAAAGGACACGAACAAATAATGCTACCTATACTAGACTTTAAATACAATAAGAAAGTATTTGAAAGCTTATTAGAAGGTAATAGTGTAATTTTAAAGGATGACTACTACATGGCTATGGGTGATAATACAGATAATAGTGAAGATTCAAGATACTTTGGATATGTAAAGAAGAGTAGAATAAAAGGAAGATTATTCTTAAGATGGATGCCATTAAATAGAATAGGATTTATACGAGATGAATTTTAAAAGTATAGCTAAAATACATAATGAGAGTTTTTCAAAAAAATATGATGAAAAATTCTTTGAATCGTTAGGATATATAACATACTTATTAGACAATAGAGCATACTTGATACTAATAGATAGTATAGATGTATACGAAATATTTGAAATAGCAGTAGAAAAAAAGTATAGAGGCAAGGGACTAGCTAAAAAGCTATTAAATATGCTACCTGATACTAAACCTATTATGCTAGAAGTCAATATTAAAAATCTACCTGCGATAAGTTTATACAAAAAAATGGGATTTAAACAAATATCTTTAAGAAAAAATTACTATAATACAGATGATGCAATAATAATGAGGAGATAGATGAAGAAAATAGGTTATTTAATATTAGCAATAAATATATTATCATGTTCTGGTGCAGGTGGTGGTGTAGCGAGGACTAGCAGTTTAGATATTAGTTATGCCCCTAAAAGAGTAGAACGAGTAATAGAAGAAAGAAAAATAGAAGAAAGAAAAGAAAAGAAAGAAAAAAATGAAGTTCATTTTTTTGAGATAGAAGGTAAAGATAATAAGAATATAAGGTTAATAGTATCTCAGCTAAATGATAAGCTAAGAAGAGATTTTTGGAAGTATGATAGTTTAAATGAAACTCATGCTAAATTAGTGCTAGATTCATTTTTGAGTAATGGTAAAAATGGAATAAATAACGATGATATACAATTTCACCATAGTGAAGGTGAGTATAATGGGATAATTAATATATCACATGGTATAAGAAGAGGAAGTAATCTATATTTAGGTGATTATTTAAATCCTGAATCAGAGCACAATCCTAAAAGCTTACTTAGTAAGAATAAACCATATATATCTGTTAAGAGTAGTGAGAATAATCAGTTACGTATAAAATCACTAGGTAATAGCGGTGAAAATCAGTGGACTAGTGCATATTTACAAGCAATATACCAAGTATTAGATAGCGAAACACAAAAAGAAGTTAGAAACAACATAATTTATGTGGGTAATAAGAGTAGAAAAGATATTAATACTAACTATAAAGCCATGCTTTTAAGGTCTTTTGTTGTGTTTGAAGATGGTAATATATCTGGCAAGACAGGTTCTAGTTTTTCAGCACCTAGAGTTACAAGACTAGCTTATGAAATAAAGAAACGTTATCCTTTTTTAAGGTATAATCAAATTAAGCAAGTAATATTAACTACAGCAAAAAATAATGGTAGTCTAGATAATAAATATGGGTGGGGCGATGTTGATTTTGAAAAAGCATTAAAAGGTCCTGGAGCATTTAATCTAGGTTTAGTTGAAGAAGAAAAATACTATAACTCCACTAAAGACAAGATAAAAGATGAGTATGGTAATTACTATATGTACGTTAATATACCAAGTGGAACATATACATGGTCTAATGATATAGAAGGTGGGTTAAAAGAAAAAAATAAGGCGGATGAATATGTAAAGGTAGGAAAATATAACTATAGAATACCAGGCATACTTAATTCAGAACACAATTACTATAACCCAGCTAATTTTAGAAAAGATGGTAAAGGAACTCTAATATTAACTGGTAAACAGAACTACACTTCAAAAACACAAATTTTAGATGGAGTACTTAATTTACAAAATGATAGTAAGTCTAAATATGAGATATTAAATGGATCAAAGTTACTAATAGATAAAAAAGATGTAAATATTTCTAATGATGTCTTAAATGATAAATCTGTATTAGAGGTACGAAAGAAACTAAAGGTAAATAATTACTATGCAAGTGCTAATTCTAAGACAATAATTAGTGATGATATACAAACAAATAGTTATGTACAAAAAGGAGAATTAGTAGTACAAAACGATGGGAAACAAGACTTACCTAAGATAACGGGTAACAAAAAATTAGAAATGGATGAAAATAGCCTTAAAAATACTTTCTTAAGAGTAGAAAAAGTCAGTGATACTGTATATCAAATTAAAGATAAAAAAGTGAAATTAAAAGATCTAAGTGATGGAGAATTAAAAGATATACCATCATATAACATGAATACAAAGAAGTTTTTTGATGAGTATAAGGATACAGAAGTACTTAGAAATGTAAGAAATGACACAGAAGCTTATGCACTGGAGAGAATATTTACAGACAATTACTCAAGCTTTATTAGCGAAAATATTGATATACAAAATGAAATAATTAATAATAATATTAGTGAATATGAGAATGTAATGCCTAATAGTGTATTTTTTAATACATATAATTCATTTAATTTAAATGATGGTAAGAAGTATACCTTGTTTAATAGAAGAGTAAGTGGTGCCACAATAGGTATTAAAAAGAAAGTGTTTAAAGATTTTAATATGGGACTTTCACTTGGTATGCATAACTCGAATTACAATTTTTTTGAGAAGAATAAGAATAATATACAAAATGATGCAATTAGTGTAAATTTAACAGGAGATTATACATACAAAAATATATATCTATTATCTAATTTAGGGTATAGTAAGAGTAAAAATAAGGCTACAAGATATATTAATGATGGAAGTGTTGAAATAAATTCAAAGTTTAATACTAATACTTTTAACTTAGACTTAAAAGCAGGATATGTGTTAGGGTTAACAGAAAACTTGTCTATTATCCCCTCATTAGCACTTAGGTATATGAATACAAGCATAGGACATGTAAAAGAAAGTGCAACAGATACACTAATGCAAGGGATATTACTAGAATTAAGGAATAATACGATAAATAGTTGGTATTTAAGTCCTAGTTTAAATCTTGTGTATAAGAATAATAAGCTTACATTCATAAATCGTATAGGGTATACAAGAAATTTAAGCGAAGATATACAACTAAACGCAAGAATGGCTAATACAGACTTTAAATTAGTGGGTAAAAATCCAAATAAAAATATCTTTGAATATAAAGGTATGATTAGATATATGATGAATAATAATTTTACTTTAGCTTCTAGTTTGAGTATCAATAGTGCAAGTAAAATAGGGACTTCTATAACTTTATCATATATTTTTTAAAAAAAGTACTTGCAATATTTTTTTTATTGTTGTATAATGACAACATAAATGAAAAAAACGGAGGAAAATATATATGAATAATTATGCTTTAACTTTAATGATGATGTACATGTGTAGGTAGCTTGTAACTAAATTTGATTTGGTACAAGCTAGTTTGCGTGTGCCAATCATTAAAGAGGTATGATTATTGATTGATGAATCAGGCACACAATTGTGTCTGATTTTTTTTTAGGAGGTAACCATGATAGAGTTTAAAAATGTAAGTAAAAAATATGGAGATGTTGAGGTTTTAAAAGATATATCGCTAAAAATAGAGAAAGGTGACATATTTGGAATAGTCGGCTTATCGGGAGCAGGTAAATCCACATTAATTAGAACTATAAATCGATTAGAAGATATAGATAGTGGGGAATTAACGGTAGATGGTAAGGTTGTTAAAGATTTAAGTGTTAAAGATTTAAGAAAATTTAGAAAAGAAATATCTATGGTTTTTCAAAACTTTAATTTATTAGAATCAAGAACTGTTTATGAAAATGTCAAGTTACCTCTAGAATTAGTTGGTAATGTCGATAAGCAAAAAATAGAAAGAGTTCTAGAATTAGTTGAATTGTATGATAAAAAAGATGAGTATATAAAGAAGTTGTCTGGAGGTCAAAAACAAAGAGTAGCTATTGCAAGGGCATTAATTACTAATCCCAAGATAATTTTATCAGATGAAGCAACATCAGCACTAGACCCCTTAACAGCAAATAATATATTAGAATTATTACAAAGAATAAATAAAAAATTCGGAATTACAATAGTTGTAATTACACACCAAATGGAAGTTATTAAAAAAATATGCAATAAAATAGCTGTTATAAAGGAGGGGCACATAATTGAAAAAGGACAAACGGATGTAATATTTACTAATCCAGAAAATGAATTCACAAAGAAGTTGATAGGAGGTATAAAAAATGATTGATGCAACTTTAGAAACAATATACATGTTATTAGTCTCAATGGTAATATCTTGTTTACTAGGTATACCATTAGGAATATCATTAATAACTACAAGAAAAGGTGGTTTATGCGAAAATAGAATATATCATAGAATACTAGATGTACTATTAGTTAATATTACAAGATCAATACCATTTGTAATACTAATAGTCCTATTAATACCATTATCAAGACTATTAGTAGGAAGATCATATGGAACTACAGCATTTTTAATACCACTTTCTATAGCTAGTGTACCATTTGTTGCAAGAATAATAGAAAATGCAATAAATGATGTAGATAAGGGGCTAATTGAAATGGGACTTTCAATAGGTGCAACACCTTGTCAAATAATATTTAAAATATTAATACCTGAAGCATTGCCAGCTATTATTAACGGTCTAACACTAACATTAATTTCACTTGTATCATACACAGCAATTGCTGGTGTAATTGGTGGTGGAGGATTAGGTAATATGGCAGTCATAGAAGGATATCAAAGAGCAGATCAAAAAACAATGTATCTATCAACAGTGATAATCATATTACTGGTACAAATAATACAATATTTAGGGACAAAAATTGCAAAAACAGTAGAAGAAAGAAGAGGGAGATAATTATGATTAAAAAGATTTTATTATTTATTTTATTAACACTAACATTAGTGTCATGTTCAGGGAAGAAAAACAATACATTAGTAATAGGGGTTTCACCAGTTCCACATAAAGAGATAGTTGAAGCAGTAAAAGATGATTTGAAAAAGGAAGGAATAGACTTAAAAATAGTTGTATTTAATGATTATGTTCAACCTAATTTAGGTTTAAAAGATAAGAGCTTAGATGCTAACTTCTTCCAACATATACCATACATGATTGAATTTGGAAAGAAAAATAATATTGATTTAGTAAGTGTTGGAGCAGTACACTTAGAACCATTAAAACTTTATTCAGATAAATATACAGATGTTAAACAATTACCAAAACACGCTAAGATATTAATACCTAATGATCCAACAAATAAGGCAAGAGCTTTAACATTATTAAAAGATTTAAAGGACTTAGATATTACACCATTAAATGCTGAACAAATAGGTCCAAGATTAAAAGAAGTTGATGGTGCAGTTATTAATACTAACTTTGCTATTTCAAGCAAAATACCTCAAGATAAAGCAATATTAGTTGAAAGCAAAGATTCACCATATGCTAATATAGTAACAGTATTAAAGGGTAGAGAAAATGACGAAAAGATAAAGAAATTAATGAAAGCATTACGTTCAGAAAAAGTTAAAAAGTTCATAGAAGAAAAATATAATGGTTTAATAATACCTGCATTTTAATGAAGCAAAGTGTGTAAGTTTTGAGGCTTACACACTTTATTTTCTATAAATCATATTGCAAACTAATTTTAGTTTTAATGTTGTGTTGTTTGAATTCTATTGGCTTATACATCGTATATGTACTACCTCTTGTAACGTCAAATGACTTCATATATTCATAGCTAAAATCACCTTTAACTGTTAAGTGATCACCAAATTTATTTTCTACCTTTAAATATGGCTTAACATATATGATAGAACCCTTAACTAATTTATCTATTTCATTTTGGTTACCTAATGTATCATTTATACCAAGTTTAGTTGCTCTTCTAAATTGAAAATCATTTTTAATATCAGTACCAAGTTTTAGAGAAAAATTATCCTTTTTGTAATTTATACCAATATCTATACCAGGTGTTAATACATTGTAGTCGTAGAGTTTTAAATCTTTTTTGTAAAATACATCATAGTTGTGGGTAATATATGGTTTAGCTTCAAATATTCCATTTTTGTATAGGTAGCTTAAAGTTAATTCATTATCTAGTGCAAAAGTTTTAAAGAAATTATCTTTTGAAAGGTATAAAGAGTTTTTAAGTTTGAAGTTATTGTAATCTATCTTAGTTACATTTTTTAATTCAAATAGGTTAATTCTTTTTTCTTTTGAGTATTGATCAAAGTATATTGCTTCTTTTCTTTTTTTTATAAAATACATTTTTGCACCTTTTAATACACCAACTTGCCCTTCAATTAAACTTAAATCTTCATTGCTCCAAGTATGTGAAAATTCTGGTAAATGGTTTTCTTTATTGTATATTTCATCAACCTTTAAGTTTTTATCTGCTTGTGTAGGTTTATGCATTGAGTATAACTTGTAAGTTCCTAAGTATTTATGAGCATTTTCAATATATCCTAGAGTGTAATTTAAGTCAGTAACATTTTCAAATGTAAGACCTTTAATTAGAAAGTCAGGCTTTTTGATTTTTTGTTTTAACTTAAATTCGTATTGATTTACTTTACTTGCATATTTTAATTTTTCTTTTTTACTATCAGGTAGTGTATATGTACCTGTATGGTCAAATTTAAACTCCAACTTATATTGCTCTAGTTTTTCATGTTCATGGTCTAGTACCTCATAGAATTTATGAGCTCTGAATTTTTCCTTATTGTAGTCATAAAAAAGAGTTATGCTATTTTTTAAATTACGATAATCTTTCAAATTATCAAGTTGGAATTTATTAACTCCACTTAACCCTATTGTAGTGTCTTTGTCTATAGCATAACGTAAATGTACACCTGTATTTAAAATATATGGTGTAAAGTGATTAATTGTAGTTAATCTAGGGTTAAATGTAATAGCAAATTTATCTTTTATTAAATTAGTATTTTTAATATCAAATATGAAAGATTTGTAGTACATAATATCATCACCATTGTATATGGTTGGAATATATGTTAATGCAAATTTATTCAATGAATTAGGTAAATATTCTACACCAATTTTTGCCTGAAAGTCATTATTTAAAAATACAGGTTTTACCCATTTTTTAGTTATTGGAGAAAAAGTATCATGATTATGTTCATGTTCTTCTTCATCTGAATGATCTTCGTCAAGTCCTATTTCATCATGTTCGTGTGGTCCATGATAGTGTAAGTGTACACCTGAGTAAAGGTTTTGTAGTTTAGTTTGTTCCTCTAGAAGAGTATCAATTAAGTTATTTTCATTAACTGGAGCATCTATATGTCCTTCTGGAGCTCCTGCATACATTTTTGAGTCTGTAAATACAAAGTTTGTATCTGGAACATGTATATTTTTTCTTTCTCCACGCAACTTAAAAAAAACGTTAAACATACCATGGTTTGTCTTATGATATATTTTACCTTCTATTGGTATGTACTTTATACTTGTAATATCTTTACCAAGTGCCTTTGTTGAATTAGTCTCAAATGATGTTTTTAATTTAATGTGTGTATTGTTTGCATATGAGACATGAATAATTAATAAAGCTAATAATATTTTTTTTGTCATTTTCATCTCCTTAATATACAAGAGTTTATCAGTACTTAAAGACAAAAATCAAATATTTTTAGGATAAAAAAGGTAATGTATAAAGGAAAGTAGGTGAATGTTAAGCTATATAGGTTAAAAAGAATTCAGATATATATCAGTTATTAAAAAAATATACCAAATGAAAGTACAATAGAGGCAATTAAGTAAGGAGAAAAGATTGTGGAAGATCTTAAAAGTGCATTAGAAATATAATATTCAAAAAAAGACTGTATAATATATAGTCTTTTTTTTGCTTAATAAACTTCATATTTTCTAATATTTTCAAGATTTAGCCTCAAATTTTTTTATTGAAAAAAAAGGCTATATATGTTAAAATCTATTGAAAGTGGAGGTATTGTGAAAAGAATAATAATATCAACAATTTTAATAATGTTATGCGGTTGTACAACAGTTAGTTTAAACCCCATTGAAAAAGAAAAAATTAGTCAATCTTTTCTTTTGACCAAAAATGAATTTATGCTAACTGTAAAAGAAAATCGTAAAAAAGATATACATAAGTTTTTCGTAAATAGTTTAAAAAATGAGATAATACTTAATAATATTGATAAAACTGATTTATCTGATATACTTGTATTTGTTCCAGATAACAAAATAGAAGTTGTATCAAATGATAGAATAAACACACTACTTGTCCTTACAAAAGGGATGGATAGTGCGTATTTTGTTGCCGTTTGGACGAGAATAAATAATACATGGAAGATTTTAGACATTTATGAAAAACAAAATTAGAAAGGAGAAAATATGTTAAGCTATATTGTAATAGCAATATTCGCTGTCATATTTCTTGTTACTTTTTTTGTTTCATTAAAATCAATAAAGAAAACATTTGTTCAAAAATATGGTGAACTAAGTGAATTAGAGCTAAAAATAATTGATGCCAAGAGGAAGTTTGAAACAACTAAAAAAGAAGTTGAAAGAGATATTGAAGCGTTTAAAAAAGAAGAAGTAATTAAAGTTAAAGAACAACTTTTAAATACTAAAAGAGAAGCTGATGAAGAAATAAAGCAAATGAAGCATGAAATCAGCCAAAAAGAAGCAAGGATTGCAAAAAAAGAAGAGAATTTAGAGTATAAGAATCAAAAGATAGAAGAAAAAGAAGTAAAACTTGAAAAGCAAAAAGAAGTTTTAGTTACGAAGCAAAGTGAATTAGATGAATTGATAAATAAGCAATCTAGTGAATTAGAAAAAATTGCTGAATTAACAAGAGAAGAAGCAAAAGATATTATACTTGCAAAAATGGACGATGAGTTAGAACACGATAAGGCTGTTAGGATAAAAGAATTTGAATATACTCTTGATAGAGAAAAAGATAAATTAGCAAAAAGAATTTTATCAACAGCAATAAATAAGTCAGCTTCAGACTATGTAGTAGATGCAACAATTACCGTAGTTGAGTTACCTAGTGAAGAAATGAAGGGTAGAATAATAGGTAAGGAAGGTAGAAATATTAGAGCCATAGAAGCTGCAACAGGAGTAGACTTAATAATAGATGATACACCTGAAGCTGTTGTTTTATCTTCATTTGATGGTGTAAGACGTGAAGTAGCGAAAATAGCATTAGAAAAATTAATACAAGATGGAAGAATACATCCTACAAAGATAGAAGAATTGGTTGATAAGGCTGCAAGTGAAGTAGAACAAGCAATGTTTGATGCAGCAGAACAAGCAATACTAGAAGTAGGTATTCCAACATTACCAAAAGAAGTATTAAAAGCATTAGGAAGATTAAAATACAGAACATCATTTGGTCAAAATGTACTACAACACTGTATAGAAGTAGCACATTTAGCAGGAGCAATAGCAGCAGAAATAGGGGCTAATGTTAACTATGCAAAAAGAGGAGGATTGTTCCATGATATAGGGAAGGCTTTCTCACATGAACAAGAAGGTTCACACGCAATAAATGGTGCAGAATTTTTAAGAAAGTTCTCTAAAGAAAGTGAAGTTGTAATAAACGCAGTTGAATCACACCATGATGAAGTGGAACAAAAGAGCATAGAAGCAGTAATAGTTCAAGCAGCAGATGCCATATCAGCTTCTAGACCAGGTGCAAGACGTGAAACTCTAACTAACTATTTAAAGAGATTAGAACAATTAGAAGAAATTGCAAATTCTCATGAAGGTATTGAAAATTCATATGCAATACAAGCAGGAAGAGAATTAAGACTTATAGTCAGTCCAGAAAAGATAAACGACGATCAAGCTGTTATACTATCAAGAGATATAGCTAAAGAAATAGAAGAAAAGATGCAATATCCTGGTCAGATAAAAGTAACAGTTGTAAGGGAAACTAGAGCTATAGAATATGCAAAATAATAAAGGCAGTCGTATGACTGCTATATTTTTTTGGAGGTATATATGAAATTTTTAATGGTAGGCGATGTAGTAGGTCAACCTGGTAGAGAAGTACTATACAAATTTTTAGAAAAACGTAAAAAGAATTATGATTTCATTATTGTAAATGGAGAAAACGCAGCAGCAGGATTTGGTATAACACCTAAGATTGCTATACAATTTTTTGATAAGGGTGTTGATGTAATAACACTTGGTAATCATACATATGATAGAAAAGAAATTTATTCATACCTAAATGAAGAACCAAGAATAATACGTCCATATAACTATCATCCACAAAATGCAGGACATGGTTATGTTGTGGTTAATAAGAAGGGTGTTAGAGTTGGAGTAGTTAATTTACAAGGTAAGGTATTTATGCAACCTATTCCTTGTCCTTTTGCAAGTATAGATGAGCTAGCACCTAAATTAAAAAAAGAATGTGATGTTTTAATAGTAGACTTTCATGCTGAAGCAACTTCAGAAAAACAAGCTATGGGTTGGAATTTAGCAGGTATTGCAACAGCAATATATGGAACACATACACATACACAAACATCTGATAACAAGATACTTGTAGGTAAGACTGGATTCATAACTGACATAGGAATGACAGGTGGTCATGATGGAGTGTTAGGAATGAATAAGAGAGAAAGTTTAAAAAGACTAAAAACAGGTTTTTCTGAAAGATATGTACCTTGTGAAGAAGGACTACGTATTAATGGTATAGAAGTAGTTGTAGATGATAAGACATTTAAATGTGTAAGTATAGAAAGATTAGATTTAGGGTACGATGAAGTATGATATTAAAAAAAGTTTTAATTAGATATTACTCAAATAATATGTTGAAAACAAAAAATGATATACTTGAAATTTTAAAAAAATTCGGTATATTTGAAGTAGAATTAATAGAAAATTTTAGTGATGATGTACTAGACTATACTGAAAATATACAATTAGTAAATCAAGTATGGGCAATTATCTTCTATTTACCGAATAATAGGTTTTTTACAAAAAAATTAAAAATGATAGAAGATGAGATAAAAGTAATAGAAGATATCATTTATGAGGTATACACAAGTGAGTTAAATACTGATAGCTATAAGGACGAGTGGAAGAAGAGTTTCCATACAACTAAAATAACTGAAAATATTGTTGTTAATCCTAGCTGGGAAGAGTATGAACAAAAAGACAATGAAATTGTCATACATATAGATCCAGCTATGGCATTTGGTACAGGTACACATGAAACAACTGCTCTTTGCATAGAATTACTTGAAAAATATGCTAGGGGAGATAGTTTACTTGACTTAGGTTGTGGTTCAGGTATACTTATGTTAATAGCTAAAAAACTAGGATACAAAAAGGTTGTAGGTATAGATATAGACGAAAATTGTCTAGAAGTAGTTAAGGATAATTTTTTGAAAAATGATATATCAAGTGGTTATGAGGTGTATATAGGGGATATTAAAAAGTACAGTTTTGAAAAGTTTTCAGTAATTGTATCTAATATATTAGTAGATGTATTAGAAAAGATATTACCTAATATTATACAAAGTATGACAGATAGTACCTATGTCATATTCTCAGGTATATTACAAGAAAAGAGGGACTCATTCATATCTTATGCAAATGAATATGGATTAGAACTAGTAGATGAGAAGATAAAAAATAAATGGATAGGATTAGTATTTAAGTTAAAGGATAAGAGATGATAATAGCAGTTGATGGACCATCAGGTAGTGGAAAAAGTAGTATTTCAAAGGAAATAGCTAAGAAATTAAATATACAATACTTAGATACAGGAGCTATGTACAGATTACTTGCCTTGTATTTAGAAGAAAATAGTTTAGAGTTTAGTAAGGAAGTCTTAAAAGATTTTAACATTAAACAATCAGGTGAAACTTTCTACTTAAACGGGGTAGATGTAAGCAAGAAGATAAGAACAAATGATATATCAAAAAAAGCATCAGATATTTCTAAAATTAAGGAAGTTAGAGAATATATGGTAGATTTACAAAGAAAGATCTCTAAGTCACATTCTGTAATATTAGATGGTAGAGATATATCTACAGTTGTGTTTCCTAATGCAGATTTTAAGATATTCTTAACAGCTAGTGTAGAAGTTAGAGCAAAAAGAAGATTTTTACAGGATAAAACTCTAAGTTATGATAAGATACTAGAAGATATACAAAAAAGAGATTATCAAGATATGAATAGAAAAAATTCTCCTTTAAGAATTGCTAAAGGTGCAACAGTGATAGATACAAGTCAAATGACTAAAGAACAAGTAATACAAAAGATAATATCTTTAGTAAAAGGTGGTCAAAATGCGTTGTAAGTTAGTTGTAGATATGAGAAAAATCAGAAAAAATGTAGAAAAGATTTTAAAGGTTGTACCAAAAGAAAAATTTATGGCAGTTGTTAAAGCAAATGCCTATGGACATGGATATGAGAAAGTTGTTAGTATGCTATTTGACATGGGAATCAAATGGTATGCAGTTGCAACATATACAGAGGCAATAAAGTTATCTGATATGGGATTAGATATTAATATATTAATACTAGGTCCAACAGAAAAAGAAGAGTATAAGGAGCTAGAAAAAAGAAAAATACATTTTACTGTAACTAATTTTTCAGAATTAGAATATATAGAAAAAAATTGTAAGTCTTGTCTATACCACATAGCCTTTGATACTGGTATGGGAAGAATAGGCTTTGATAAGGTTGATATAGAGAAGGTCTTAGAAAATTACAAACCTACAGGTATTTTTACACATTTATCTGTTGCTGAAAATGATAAGGAATATACTAAAAAGCAAATAGATTTATTCAATGAAATTTCAGGAAAATATGATATACCATACAAGCACGCATTAAATAGCTATGGAAGTTTAAACATACCAAATGATATGTATGATTTATGTAGAATAGGTATTATCATTTATGGTGGAGACAAGACAAGAGAGTTTGAACAAGCAATGAGTCTTTATGCAAGGGTTAGCTATATAAAGGAATTGAAGTATGATAGCTATATTGGCTATGGGAACACATATTTAGCTAAAAAAGGAGATATTATTGCAACAGTATCTATAGGCTATGCTGACGGTTTAACTAGGAGAATATCTAATAACGGTCAAGTATTTTTTAATGGGAAGTATTATGATATAATTGGAAATATCTGCATGGATCAAATGATGATAAAGGCAGATAGAAGTATAAAGGTGGGAGATTTCGTAGAAATATATGGTGATAACATATGTATAACAAAGGTCGCTGATGACTGCGATACCATTAGCTATGAAATAATGTGTAGAAACACCGATAGATTAGAAAAAGAATATATATATTAAGGAGGGGTATATGGTTTTTGATATAGTAATAATACTATTAACAGTAGGAATGGTAATATATGGACTGCAAAAAGGTGCCATATTTATGATATTTGATGTATGTCACTTCCTACTATCAATATTTTTAGTGCCATATATACAAGGAATAGTAGAAAACTTATTGGGTAATAAATATGGTAAGGTATTTACATATATTGTTTCGTTTGTATTTATCTTTATCGTCCTACATATCATAGTTCGTATTATACACAAATTTTTAGAAACTGCACACTTGGGTGGAATAAATAAGCTGGTAGGGGCATTACTAGGACTTGTACTTTCGTTTGGAATAACTTTTTTTCTAATGACAGTTATGCTATTTATGAGAAGTATAAAAAGTGTTGAAAAGACATTGGATACAAGTCGTGTAATTTACTATGTTTCTATTAACACTAAAAAATTAAATAAGTATTTTCCAAAAACAATAGAAAATAGGTTAGATGAGTTTAATTTTAAAAATCAAAATTTAAAATTAAAAGGCGAAGTATATGAAGAGTTAAAAAAGGGTGTAAAAACAAATGAAGATTAATTTTAATATTGGTGAGTACAAGAATAGACTTTTAAAATTAGATAAGTCCCTTATAGTAATAGTATATATATTAGTTACCATCAGCACCATATTTATATATAGTGCAACAAGATCAGCACATTATGTTAAGCAAAATCTATTATGGATATTTTGTGGTACTATTATACTACTTCTATCTGTGTTTATTGATTACAGGGCAACAAAAAAATATATATTTTATCTCTATACTCTAGCCATAGTAGTAT
This sequence comes from Sneathia vaginalis, assembly GCF_000973085.1. NCBI lineage: Bacteria > Fusobacteriati > Fusobacteriota > Fusobacteriia > Fusobacteriales > Leptotrichiaceae > Sneathia > Sneathia vaginalis. Next base: position 886,892 of record NZ_CP011280.1, on the reverse strand, counting down.
TGATTGCGGTAAGATTAGTTGGTAAAAAAACTCTTGGTGCACAAAGATGGATATCTATAGCAGGTGTACAGATACAACCGTCTGAATTTGTTAAGATAATAACAATAATGGTTTTGTCGTATGTAATAATCTCAAAGTTTAGAAAAGGTATAAACAACTTATTTGATATTATAAAAGTATATCTATCAATACTCCCTATAGTAGCACTAGTTTTACTACAACCCGATTTAGGTAATACACTTATCATTACCTTTTCGTACTTATGTATCCTCTTTTTAAATGATGCAAATATTAAACCATTGCTTGTAATAGGGGTTATTGTCATCTTGTCTGCTTATCCAGTATATCATTTTGCATTGGATGACTATCAAAAAACAAGAATAGAGGTATTTTTGAACCCTGAAAAAGATATTAAGAATAAGGGTTGGCACGTAACACAGTCTAAAATATCAATAGGTTCAGGAGAGGTATTTGGAACTGGAATATTTCATGGAAGTCAAAGTAGACTTAAATTTTTACCAGAACCACAAACTGACTTCATATTCTCAGTAATTTCTGAAGAAACTGGGTTTGCAGGGTCATGTTTTGTAATATTCCTTTACTTTCTATTGATCTTTAATATGCTAAAGATTAGTAGATTAATAGATGATGACTATGGAAGGGTAATAATATATGGAGTTGTTGGAATATTTTTAGGACATACATTGATAAATATAGGGATGACACTAGGTTTAGTTCCTGTTACTGGTAAAACTTTACTATTTTTAAGTTATGGAGGTAGCTCATATTTAACAGCTTTTATGCTAATCGCATTAGTTGAAAGCGTTAAAATGAATTCAGATTAGTATGGTAATAGATAAAGAAAATGAGAATGTAAGATTAGATAGATTTCTAAAGAATACTTGTAAGAATAATAGTTTAGGTGATATATTTAAGGCTATACGAAAAGGCGATGTAAAGGTAAATAACAAGAAGAAAAAGCAAGACTATAGACTACAAATAGGTGATGATGTATGTATATCTAATCTAGACTTTAAACAAGAAGAAAAAAGAGCTAATACGAAAAATATGAAGTGGGTAGTTTACGAGGACGAAAACTATTTGATAATAAATAAACCAAAAGATGTTGCAATGCATAAAGGTACTGGTAACGAACGGGGCTTAGCAGAGATGTATAATATTTCCTTTGCAAATAGGATAGATAAAAAAACTAAGGGCCTAGTTATTGGTTGTAAGAATAAGGTTAGTCTAAGACACATAACAGAATTAATTAGAAAAAGAGAAGTAAAAAAGACATATATTGCCAAGACTAAAAACAATGGTAAATATGTGTTGGGAGATAAATTTAGAGTAGAGTTAAAATTAAAAACATTTGAGGATAAAGTTAGAGTAGATGAAAATGGACTTTTATCTATTAGTGAATTTGAAGTTATTGATGTTAAAAAGGAGAATATAACATTTAGTGTTAATATATTAACAGGAAGAAAACATCAAATAAGGGTACAACTAGCCCATCTAGGCATCCCTATTATCGGTGATGATAAGTATGGTAATTACAAAAAGAGTGATGAATTAGAATTAGTTTGTAATTCTATAGCCTTTGATGACTATTTATTTAAAATAAAAAAGCCTTAAAAAAGGCTTTTTAAAAAATTAATCAACAATATTTGATATAAATTCAGAAACACTTTCTAGTGCTTTTTCTTCATCTGGACCATCAGCAGTTACAGTAATTTCTGCACCACTCTTAATCCCTGCTGAAAGAAGCTTTGTTATTGCTTTTGCGTTAAATGAGTTACCATTGTAAACTAATTCAATTTTACTTTCAAATTCTTTTGCTTTTTTAACTAATGCACCTGCAGGTCTTGCATGCATACCTTGTGGTCCATTGAAAGTTAATGATTTACTAACCATTGTGTCCTCCTAATATAATGCTTTGATAATAAAATAATATAACAGATTGCAAAAAAAGTCAATATGACGAAAAGGAGTATAAAAAATGAAGATTTTAGTGTTTGGAAATGGAGTTATGGCTAATATAGTCAAAGATAGTATACAAAATGAAGATATTTTTGTTGATATGATAGACCCATTTGATGTAAAAAAAATAGAAAAAGATTTTGATGTTATTATAGATTTTTCTCACCATTTAGCAACAAATACTGTGTTAAATTTAGCGAAAGAGTATTCAAAACCACTGCTAATTGCAACAACAGGACAGACAGAAGATGAAATGAAAGCTATAGAAAATGCTTCAAAATATATACCTATACTTAAGATGACAAATACTTCACTTGGAGTAAAAGTCTTGAATAAGCTTTCCAAATTAGCAACACAACTATTAGAAGATTTTGATATAGAAATTGTTGAAGCACATCACAATAGAAAAGTTGATTCACCTAGTGGAACAGCACTTACACTTGCAAAAAACATACAAGAGGTAAGAAATTTAAAGATACAAACTAATAGAGTAGGAAAAAGAGAAAAAGATGAACTTGGAATACATAGTGTAAGAGGTGGAAGTATAGTAGGAGAACATATAGCCATATTTGCAGGTGAAGATGAAATAGTAGAAATTAAACATACAGCCCTTTCAAGAAAGATATTTGCTGTTGGTGCAATTAAGTTTGCAAGAAAGCTATTAGGTTTAGGAAATGGATTGTATTTTGATGTTGATTAAATGGAAGAATAGTTAATAAATAACGATATACAGAAGATGAAGTACTACAAGGTGTTGTGGGCTTCATTTTTTTTATGTTAAAAAAAGGTTAAATAAAGTAAAAAAAAGTATTGAAAATAAATGGGGGGGGGGTGCTATAATCAGTACTATATACAAGGAGGATAGAATGAATAAAAAAATACTGATTATTTCTTTAATTTCTACAATAATTTCATATGCAAGCGAAAGTCAACAAAATATACCTAGGATAGAAAATGGATATATATATATTACAGAAACAGAGTATAATAAATTAAATGAAAATTCAAAAAAATTATACGAAAAAGTGGGTTCTGAATATAGATATAAAAAAAATATAAATATAAATTATTTAAATACAGAAAAGAATCTTGAAGGAGTAGGTTCTGGAATAACATATGGAGAAGGAACAGTTAATCAAAGTAAAACTAGTGTTGCTATAGGAAACAAAGTTAAAGTTAGAGATAATTCAAGTTATTCTATTGGTATAGGTGCTAGTGTTTTAGTAGAGAATGGTCAAAATGTTGCAATAGGTACTGAGGTATATACAAATCAATATGGAGTTTCCATCGGGTATGATAATTATGCAGGAAATAATGCAGTTTCAATTGGCGGAGCAAAAGTAACTGAAAACGATAGTATTGGTATAGGAAATAATACTTTTAATAGTGGAATGTATTCTATAGCATTAGGTAGTGAAAGTATTAATACTACAAAAGGATCAGTTGTTATAGGACCTGGAGCTATCTCATATTCTAAAAAAAGTTTAGAAATTGATGGTAATAATATTATAGACAGTACAAAAAAAGAAGAACTATATAAAAAATATTTTGATGAAATAAAAAAAGAAAATGAAATAGTTTTAAAATCTAAAATTAGAGAAGAATATAAAAAAACAAATAAAGCTTTTACTGAAAAAGATGTTAACCAATCTTTAATAGAAGAAGTTAGAAAAATGGCCTCATTTAAGTTATATAAAGAATATTCAGGATATAAAATAAATGAAGAAGGAGAAAGATGGATAAAAAGAGATCAAAAAGCTGATGGGTTTAATACAACAATAGGGTTTAATTCTAAAACTTTAGGGAAATATTCGACTTCATTAGGTGCATTTTCAGAAGCATATAATAATTCAGTTAGTATAGGACTTGCATCTGTTGCTACAGGTGAAAATTCTGTTGCATTAGGTAATTTTTCTGAAGCAAACGAGAGAAATACAGTATCTTTAGGTAACGATAGAATAAAACGAAGAATTACAAATCTTTCTGAAGGTATAAATGATTTTGATGCTGTTAATATTAGACAATTAAAGGCAGTGAGTTTAAAAAGTGATATAGCTTTAGGTGGAGTATCGAATGCAGTAGCAATGGCAAACTTACCACAAGTAGGTGGTGATAGAAAGTTTAATTTAGCAGCATCATATGGATACTATGGAGGATCTCATGCAGTAGCAGTAGGCTTTAGTGGAACAAATGACAAGAAAAACTTTACATACAAATTAAGTGGAGCAGTTAATAGTAAGGGTAATCTTGCCTTTGGTATAGGAGCTGGAGTTATGATGGGTAGTGTTGATAATAAGGATAAGAGAATAGAAGAATTGACTGATGAAGTTAAAGAATTAAGAAAAGAAAATATGGATACTAAAGAAAACGTTAAAAAGCAAAATATGAAAATACAAAAATTAGAAGAGATTATAAATAAATTAATGAATAAATAAATATATTAAAAATAATAAACTGTACTGGATTAAAATGATTCAGTACATTTTTTATTAATTAAATTTCTTTTAATAAAGTTAAAAAACACAATGTGCGAGATATATAGATAAAATCTACATTTTATTTAACGTATCTTTATGTGGTTAAAAAATAAACATACATTTAATAAAAATGTCCTTTTTTTTTTTTTTTTTTGGCTAAAATATACTTGACTACTATAGAAATATTAAAATATTTTTTTAAAAAGGAGAAAAATTATGAAAAAGACATTATTGCTAACTAGCTTAGTTGCATCAATAGTTGCAATGGCTGGAACAACTGGATCAGTTGAAGCATATAACGAAAATGAAGCTACATTTGTAAAAGGTGCAAAACCAACTTTCGTAGCAAAGAAAACAGGAGTTAAAACAGAAGTTAAAGTAGAAGGAACTGGATTTAGCTTTGGTGGAGAATTTAAAGCTGAAGATTTAGAATTAGGTAAAGTTACAAAAGCTAACTACTTAAATCATTCAAGTGTATGGGCTAAATATGAATTACCTGAAATAAAGGGAGTTAAATCATATGTTAAAGCAACTGTAAGTCCTAAATTTGTTAACACTTTAAAAGAAGAAGTAACATTAGCAAATAAAATAGCTAAAAGACCTGCAGTAACAATTGGTGAATACAATTTTAAAAAAGAAGTATTAAAGAAAATAACTAATGGTAAAGTTGCAGATAAAGGAAGTGCAGAATTAGAAGGACAAGTAAGTTACAAATATAATGAATTTACATTTGGTCTAAATTCAAAGACTAACTTCCCATTAAGTAATGAAGAATATACATATGATGGAACAAAAACTAATAAGGCATCTGTTAAAGATTATGGTGCAACAGTTAAATCAACTCACAAACTATTCGTTGAAAGCGAAGAAGGTAAAGATGTATTCGTTAAAGGATTAAAAGACGTAAAAGCAAACGTTGAAGTAAAACATGATTACAGAAAGATAGAAAAAAATCAAAAAGCTTCTGAAGCTGTAGACTATGTTTCAGGTGAAGTATCAGCAAAATATGATGCTGTAAAAGATCTTGAACTTGAAGGTAAAGTTGCATTTAAGAAAAACTTTAAATCTACTGAAAAGATTGGAGATTATAAAGTCTTAGAAACTAAATTATTTGAAGAAAAAGAAGCTAGATACATACACTCATATGAATTAAAAGGAACATACAAAGGTGTTAAACACTTAACATTATCTGCAAAACCTTTTGTTGCTCATGTAAATATTGCTAAAGAAGTTACATCAGATAACAAAGTAAAGAGAAATGACCATGTTGCATATGGTGTAGAACTTAATGCAGAATACAAGATGTTAAATGACAAATTAACATTAACAGGTAAATCATTACTTGCAGGTTTACATGATAGAATGTTTGATGGAACAAAAAAGAATACAGGTGTATTTGTATTTGATGCAAATGCTAAATATGACTATAGCGTAACAGACAAATTCACAGTAAGTCCTGAAGCTAATGCTAACTTAGAATTAAATGTATCTAAACCAGCAGATAAATTAGTTACTGTACCTTCATTAACATTAACACCAAAAGTATCAGCTGAATACAAACCAACTGACACATTAACATTAAAAGGAAGTGTAGAAACTCCAGTTAAATTTAAGGTAGTTGGAAAAGAATTTAAGTATACAGATACTCAAGTTAAGACAAGCTTAAACTTAAAATATGAATGGAAATAGTTATCAACACGTTTGATATATAATTGTTTTTTCTACCCCTTGGGATTAGTCACCCGAGGGGTTTTTGCATATTAAAAAAATATATATAAAATTTTTATATGAACAAAAAAATACAGTATATATTTAAATTCAGTAACAAATACTTGACAAAAAAGTACGGGGGGGGGTACTATATATGTAATACTAGAAAGGGTGTATAAAAATGAAGAATAAGATAGTACTAAGTATACTTTTAATTTTAGGTATTTTTTCTTTTGCTGATGAAGAAGGAAAATGGAAGGAAGCATATAATGGAGAAAATAGCTACTATTTTGGTGAAAATACTTGGGTTGATGGGAATAATGCATATTCAATAGGTAATGATAACTATATTTATGGAAATAATAACCAAGTTCATGGTGATAAAAATAAGGTTGGGGGAGAAAATTCTAGAATAGATAAAAATTTGGTGTTTGGGAATAATAATGAAATCTATCCTGATCCTGTTAATAAGGCAACTAGAGAGTATAAAGTATTTTGGGCAGTCGAATTACCAAGTGGGCAAAATGTTAGAGGAGTTCGTAGTATAAGAGAAGGTGAAAAAGTTAAATTCAATGGAAGTGTTGATGGTGCGAAATTGGTATGGTGGAATAATGATATAGAAAAAACAATTAAAAATAATACAATAATTTTTGGTAGATTTATTGAAAACGATAAAACTGAAACAAAACAAGAAGAGCTACATTCAAAATTAAGTCTATTAATTGATTTTACAAGAGACATAGTTAAAGAAAGTAAGAAATTTTTAAAATCAAGTGATGAAGAAAAAGAAAAAATATTAGAAAATGTAGAAGAAGTTGTAAAAAGAGCTAGTAATAATCATGGTAAAAGTGAATCTGCTATGCAAAGTTCAATAAATGAATGTGAAGAGATATTAAAAAGATTTACAGAAGAAGAACCAAAACAAAATGATACCCCTAATGTAAATATAACTGAAAATAAGTTTAAACCTGATTTTATTGGAAATATCATAAAAGGTAATGATAATTTAGTTATAGGTCAAGGTAATGCAGTATTTGGTACTAATGTACATCTAGGAGAGAAAAATAAAAGTAGTGTGAATAATAATATAATATTAGGATCTAATATAACAAATACTGATGTAAATAACGCAATAGTAATAGGTAATGGCTCTAAAGCAATAGAAAATGCAGTATCAATTGGTAATGATACAACAACTAGACAAATTAAATATGTTAAAGCTGGTACAGATGATACAGATGCAGTTAATGTATCACAATTAAAAGAATATGTTAAAGCTAATTCTTTTTCAGCTGAAAACTACTATAATAAACCAGAAGTAGATAAAAAAATAGACTTCGTATTAGGCGGAGTAACAAATGTTGTAGCAATGGCAAACTTACCACAAGTAAGTGGAGATAGAAAGTTTAATTTAGCAGCATCATATGGATACTATGGAGGATCTCATGCAGTAGCAGTAGGCTTTAGTGGAACAAATGACAAGCAAAACTTTACATACAAACTAAGTGGAGCAGTTAATAGTAAAGGAAATCTTGCCTTTGGTATAGGAGCTGGAGTAATGCTTGGTAGTGTAAATGATAAGGATAAGGTTATAGAACAATTAAAAGAAGAAAATAGAAAACGTGATGAAAAAATAGATAAACAAGGACAAGAAATTAAAGAATTAAAAGAAATAGTTAATAAATTAATTCGTAAGTAATAATAATGAGATCTCATATGCATTATGGGGTCTTTTTTTTAAAAATATATATATTTAGTTAAAAAAGTTTATGAAATTAAAAGATATAAATTTAGATAAATGCAGTGCATAAAGAATATGCGGGTTAAAAAATAAGCAAGTTAATTAAAAAAACTGCTTTTTTTTTTTTTTTTTAGAATAAAATATACGTAGTAAACCAAACAATAATAAAAGGAGAAATAGAAAAATAGAAAAGTACTTATTTTAATTTGTGCTGCATTAACGATGATAACAAGTGTTGGGTATGCAGATACTAAAGATTTTGTGATTAACAACAACATTATATTTGAAAAAAGTCACGAAAAAAATTATGAAAAATTAGTGAGTAGAAATAATGTTATTGGAGGTATAAATAACATAATTGATGATCCTATTTTAGATATAGTTGTAAAAAATAAGAATAAAAAAGTAGAAGAAATTAAAGATGAAATTTCTAAAGAACTTAGTAATAAATATAAAGAAACTGGTATTTTATCTACTATAAAAGAAAATGAAAAGAAATCTAAAGGTGAAATAATAAATATAATAAAAGATAAATTATCTAATATTGATGGATATGATTTTAAATTTATTGATACACTTATTGATGAAGTAAAAAAAGGTGCTCAAGATGATAATAAACTATTGTATTCAGCATTTGATCCATATGATTGGTATAATAAAAATAAAATACAAAAAGTAATTGAAAATAAAGATAAGGAAGATGGAGTTATAAAACAGATTGTCAAAACACAATCAAATTATTTAGACTATAATACGGTATTGGGACCTTTTAGCAAAGTGTATAATTCATCTAATAGTGTTGTTATAGGATTGTCAGCTAAGGCTGAAAATTCTGGAACTCAGGGGAATATTGCTATAGGAAAAGTCGCGTTAGCTACAGGAGATGCAACAATATCTATTGGATCAGAAGCTAAAGCTTTAAATAAAGGTGCTGTGTCATTAGGAGAAAATGCAAAAAGTTTAGGTAAGTATTCTACAGCTATAGGTAGCCAGTCTTATGCGTATGGAATGAATAGTATTGCATTAGGGATACGGTCTATAGCAGGAGATGCTAGCAAAGAAGTTGGGTATAGACCATATAATTTAAATGAAGAAGAATATAAAAATAAAAGTGAATGGATAGCTGATTATGGAGTAGTATCTGTTGGTGGTTTTGAAAAATTAGTTAATAAATTACATACAAGACAAATAGTGAACGTTGCTGCAGGTTACAATGATACAGATGCTGTCAATGTTGCTCAATTAAAAGAATTAAAGACTTATGTAGATAATTCTACACCATTTGAATATGCTACTAAAGATAATAAGAGTCTATATAAGTATGGTGATAAATACTATTATAAAGAAACTAATAAGGAATACAAAGGTAAAGTTGATGAAGTTATCATACAAGCCAAAGAACCACACAAACTTTCTAATATTGCAAGTTCATTAGGTGACGGTAATACAACAAGTACAGGTACAACACCAGCATCAGCAACTAGTGAAAATGGAGATAGTGTTGTTGTAATTAAGGACTTAAAAACTATTAAGGAAAATAAGGCTGATAAGGCATATGTAGATGAAAAAGTTGCTAAACTTAATGAAAAAACAGATTTAGCCTTAAGTGGAGTATCAAGTGCTGTAGCAATGGCAAACTTACCACAAGTAAGTGGAGATAGAAAGTTTAATTTAGCTGCATCATATGGATACTATGGAGGATCTCATTCAGTAGTAGTAGGACTTAGTGGAACAAATGATAAGCAAAACTTTACATATAAACTAAGTGGAGCAGTTAATAGTAAAGGAAATCTTGCCTTTGGTATAGGAGCTGGAGTTATGATGGGTAGTGTTAATAAAGGTACTAATTTTGAAGAAAGATTAAATAAATTAGAAAAAGAAAATAAAGAGTTAAAAGAAGTTATTAAAAAATTAATGAATAAATAGTTAATAAATAATGATATACGGAAGATGAAGTACTACAAGGTGTTGTGGGCTTCATTTTTTTAATGTTAAAAAAGGTTAAATAAAGTATGAAAAAAGTCTTGAAAAATAAATGGGGGGGGGTAATATTAGAGAGGGAAGTGGTTTAAATGAAGAAGATTATTTTATTTAGTTGTTTTCTAAGTGTTTTAAGCTTAGCTATAGAACCTTATGCAGTAGACAATAATGGTAATATAATAATTAATGGAGAAAAAGATTTTAAAAATTTAACTGAAAATTCTAGTGGAAATTTTTTATTTGGTTTTGGACATAAGGTAAAGACAGGATTTCATAATTTTTTAATAGGGTATAATAATAATTTTGAAATTGGTAAAAACTCTTTGATGTTAGGGAATGAGAATAACATCTTAAATAAAGGAAAATATAATAATAATGATGGCATAATGCTTATAGGTGATAATAATAAAGTTACTGATAGCCAATTTGCTTTTATTCAAGGTAATAGAAATAACCTAGATCGTAATTATGCTTCAAGTATTATTGGTTCTGATAATAAGGCAGCATTTAGTGAATATTCAAATGTTTTAGGACATGATAATGAATTAAACTATAGTGCATTTTCAAGCGTTAATGGAAGCGAAAATAAAGTTGAAGGATTAAGTTTTCATTCACAAGTTTTTGGATTTAGAAATAAGGTTGTAAAGGGACAAAATGCATTTATTCATGGTGATCATAATAATTTAAAGAATAGTGCTTATTCACATATTGAAGGATATGGAAGTGAAATAAATAATGATGATAATACTATTGATACCACAAAAAATTCAACTACAAAAGATTCAAACTATATTTTTGGAGATTATAATAAAATATTAAATTCTGAAAATTCACATATACAAGGAAAATCAAATGAAATAGGAAACAGTGAAAATTCATATATTCAAGGTTATGCATCAAATATTAAAAATGCAGCAAATAGTTCAATTATAGGAGGATATTTTAGTAGTGTAAATATGAATAATTCATTAGCATTAGGAGCATTTAGTACTACTAAAGAAATTAAAAATAAAGGATATTTAACAAATCAAGATACAAAAGATGTTTATGCATTAGCTGTTGGTGGTGAATATGTATATAAAGATGATAAAGGAAATGAAACAGTATATAAAGCAAAAAGAAGAATTCAAGGTCTAGCAGATGGTGCAGAAGATGATGAAGCAGTAACAGTTGCACAATTAAAGAAAGTCCAAAAGAGTATACAAAATCAAGGTGCAAATGAAAAATATATAAAAGATAATTACTATAATAAAACAGAAGTAGATAAAAAAATAGACTTCACATTAGGTGGAGTAGCAAATGCAGTAGCAATGGCAAACTTACCACAAGTAAGTGGAGATAGAAAGTTTAATTTAGTTGCATCATATGGATACTATGGAGGATCTCATGCAGTAGCTGTTGGATTTAGTGGAACAAATGACAAGCAAAACTTCACATACAAATTAAGTGGAGCAGTTAATAGTAAGGGTAATCTAGCACTTGGTATAGGAGCAGGTGTAATGCTTGGTAGTGTAAATGATAAGGATAAGAGAATAGAAGAATTAACTAATGAAGTTAAAGAATTAAAAGAAATAGTTAATAAATTAATTCGTAAGTAATAATAAGGAGATCTCATATGTATTATGGGGTCTTCTTTTTAATAAAATAGCAGAAGATGAATCTAATGAACTATTATAAGAATATTAAATTTAAATACAATTGAACTTTTGTCCCAGATATGATATGATATTTGGGACAAAGGAGGATTGTAATGAGTTCGTATACAGAAAAAATATCAGATAGAATAAATGATTTTAACTCACATAAAGTATTTTTTGCTAATGACTTTTTAGATATTACTTCGTATGAAACTGCTAGAAAGACATTGAATAGAATGGTTAATGAAAGAAAAATTAAGCGTGTCATTGATGGCTTTTATTACAATCCAAGATATAGTGTATTAATTGGAGAGTACGAAGCAGTATCAATTCACGAGTTAGCACTTGCTATAGCAAGAAAATACAATTGGAATATTGCACCATATAATAGCACAGCCTTAAACTTATTAGGACTTTCAACACAAGTACCAACTCACTATAAATATATATCTAGTGGAAGATACAAGGAATATAAAATTGAAGATACCATTTTAGAATTTAAAAAAGTAAATCCAGGAGAAATTGCCAATATGTCCATAAAGACTGCAACAGTTATACAGGCAATCAAGACTTTGGGCAAAGAAAATATAAGTGATAAAGTTATAGAAAAAATTAGAGAAAACCTGACTGAAAAAGAAAGGACAGACTTAATGAATGAATCAAAATCAGTACCAGCATGGATATATGAAGTAATAAGGGAAATTTGTGAGGCTAAAGATGAATAATACATTAACTTAGCGATAGACTTAGTTTTGAAAAGTTTATGAGAGACTCAATATCTTATGCGATAGCTAATAGTTTTAATACAGTCTATTCTATGGATATGGGGAATTTAAAAAAATATTTTTCTAGGATTAATACAATTTCTTTAGAACAGATAGGTTTTGTAATATCAAGGGTTAAGAAAGGGATGTAGCCGACTTCTAACTTTATCACTTTACAATTTATAAAATTGTTTTAAGTATATATATGTAATCTAGCCTTTGGTATAGGAGGAAGTTAAAGAATTAAGAAAAGAAAATATGGAGATAAAAGCACTACTTAGAAAAGTTATTAAAAAACCATGAATAAGCAAAAATTTATTATTAATACAATTAAAAAGATTAATATTGAATTTATAAAAATCAAAAAAATAGATAAATAAAATGTTTGTTTATAATTTCACTATAAAAATGGTTAATAAACTATAGGGGCTAGAAAATGAAGCTACAATCAAGAAAAGAGGCTTCATTTTTTTTAGTTAATAAACGTAAATGAAAGCATAGAAAAAAGCCTTCAAAAATTTATGGGGGGGGGTGTATATTTAAGTAGATAAAGGAGAGGGTAAAATGAATATAGAAGCAAACTTAAAAAAATTAAAAACAAGCATAAAGAGAAGAAAGAAAATAACATTAACACTAATGTTAGGCTTTTTAATGACAGGTGTTATAGGGTATGCTGAACCAACAGTAGAAGAATTACAACGACAAATAATAGATCTACAACAACAAATACAAGAAAAAAATAGACAAATAGAAGAAAAGAATAAAGAAATTGAAAATAGATTTAGTAGTGAATATGTACTTGTAGGAAAAGGTGCATATATAAATAATGCAGGAGGACTTGATAATAAAACTAAAGGTGGTATTGCTATAGGTGAAAACGCAACTGTTCATAACTATGCTGACCAATATGGAGGTATAGCAATAGGACAAAATGCATATGCTGAATCTATGATTGGTCAACAAGAAAAGTATTTTACTTTTAATAAAAATATTGGATATAATAAATTTGGATACGGGTCTATCCCACAAAATGATTTTGATAAATTAATAAGCACTTTAGTTATTGGTAATAATACATATGCAAGATCTGGTGGTATAATGATAGGACCTCACAATTTTAGAGGTAAGATGGGGGATATAGATAATATATCAACAGATACAAGAGACGAAAAAGCTAAATTAGGACTAGGAGTTTTATCTACTACATTAGGAACAAATAGCTTTACAAATGGTGCTTTTGCGACTACATTAGGAGCTTATTCAATAATAACAAGTAAATATGATGGGAATAATTCTTATGCTACACAAAATTTTGGAGCATTAATAAATGGACCTTTAAATAGCATAGAATCCTTTGCATCTGATAGTAAATATTCAGGTATAGCTAATTCGGTTGTAGGAGTAGCTAATAGAACAAATAATTCTAATGGTTCATTAATATTTGGGGCAGGTAATGAAATAACAAATTCTGTTGAAGAAATCAAGTTTCCAATGAAAAAGTCTGGACTTTTTGGTTCTCTGTTTGAATCTCCTAATGAATTATCAGAAGAATTAAGAAAGGGAGTAATTAAAAATAAAAGTGGTGGAGCAACACTTGCTATAGGTGGTGGTAATAAGGCAGACTATACAAAACAAGTTTCAATAATTGGAACTAAAAATGAAATTAAAGGGACTAAAGATAAAAAAACAGAATTAGTTTCAGTTAGTGGAGATAACAACTTAGTTGAAAATTCAAGAAATATTGTTGCAGGTAAAAACTTTCATGTTAAAGGTGAAGGAAATGTTCTTCAGGGATTCAATAATCCTACTAATAACGAAAGAAGGGAAGTGACTAATAATAACGTTGTAGCCCTTGGTAATGATATTAAAATTAACACAGATAACTCAGTATATTTAGGGACAAATAGTACTGAAGCAAAAGCAGAAAATACAACATTGTGGAATAATAAAGATAAAGATGAATATAAAGAAAAGTATAAAGAATATGCAGGCTTTGATCATATTGGTGGAATAGTTACAGTAGGTAATGATACATTAACACGTGTTATACAAAATGTAGCACCAGGATTAATATCAGCTACATCAACAGATGCAATTAATGGTTCACAACTATTTAACTATGTTGCTAAGCAATATATAACTGTAAAAGATGAAAATGGACATTCAACACAAGTTAAATTAGGAGATACATTAACATTAAAAGGAACAACAGTAGATGTTACAGTTAAAGCACCAGAACCAGCACAACCTACACCTGTTACACCTGCACCTGCTGCACCAACAGAAACTAAAGCACCAGAACACACTGCGACATTTGAAACAAAAGGAAATGTTGGAGGTTCAGATACATTTGGGTATAAGTATAGAGATGATAAAGGTAAAGAAACAGAATTAAAAGAAGGTCCTGATGGTAAGCTATACACTAATGAATTTATACAAAATAATGAATACAAGAATAATAAATGGGTAAAAAAAGGTTCAACAGAAGATAGTATACTTAAAGATAACCAATACGACAAAAAAGATGAAAAAGTAATTTTAAGCACAAAATATGGTAAGATAATTACTGATGTAGCTGATGGTGTCAAAGCTAACGATGCAGTAAATGTAAATCAATTAAAGACTGTTAGCACAAATGTAGAAAAGAATACTAGTAATATACAACAATTACAAAAAGATGTTAAAGAAGTAGATAAGAAATCAGATCTTGCTTTAGGTGGAGTAGCTAATGCTGTGGCTATAGCTAATTTAGTACAAGTAAATTCATATTCAGACTATAGACATAACTTAAGTGCAGCGTATGGATATTATGGTGGTTCTCATGCATTGGCAATAGGCTTTAGTGGAGTAACAAAGGATAGAAGATTAGTATACAAATTAAGTGGATCAGTAAATAATAAAGGAAATCTTGCCTTTGGAGTTGGAGCTGGAGTAATGCTTGGTAATAAGGAAGAAAGCATGGAACATAAAGATATTAATGTAAAAGAACTATATGAAAAAATATCTAAATTAGAAAAAGAAAATAGTGAATTTAGAGAAATGTTCAAGAAATTAGGAGTTATGAAATAGTATATATTTTAAATGGGGCGTTGCAAATGCGATAGCCCCATTTATATTTTATACATAAAACCATAATGATATGTATAGTTGTCACTCTCCTTACTTTTTAAGACAGGTATGAAGAAAATTTAGAAAAAAATATTGCAAATTTAGAATATATGTAATATAATCGTGACTGTAACAAAAGTAAAAAGGAGTAAAAATATGAAGAGAAAGTTTTTGATATTTTCTATTTTAACATCAGTGTATACAATGGCATTAACGACTAATGGATATATTGAAGGTAAAATTAATGGGAATATTAAATTTGAAAAAGGTAGTAAATTAAGTCACGAATTAGAAAATAGTGGTGTTAGTGGAGAAATATCATTTAATAAAAGAGTTACACTAGGAGCTAATATATTAGCTAAACAAAAAGAACCTAGGTTAGAAGCATCAAATGTATATTTAAAATATACTAATGATAATATTACAGGTAAAATTACAGTAAATCCAAAAAAAGATAATGGTAACGTAGAATTAGATGGAGAATTAAAAAAAGGGATATTTAAATTTACAACAAATACAGTTATACCATTTAAAACTACAAAAGATAATGTTCTATCAACAAGCACTGTAACATTAGGTAATGATAAAATAAATGCAAGCTTAGGTCTAAAACATTCATATGGTGATGAAGCATTAAAATATGTAGAAACAAAATTAGAAGCTAAAAATGATAACTTAATGGGAAAAGCTCAATTTAGATATCAATTTAATGGAACATCTAAGATAAAAAATATACTTACTGAAGAAGATGACAGTATAGAGTTAAATAAAAATTCTTATGCACATTCATATGAAGTAGAAGCTAAAAAATCATATTTCACAATAGGTGCTTTTGCACAACATATACATTATACTGAAATATCACTTGATAAAATTACACCATATAACATGATGGATGTATATGAAACTAAGGAAGAAAGAGAAGAAAAATTAAGAACAATAGAAACTGCTAATGCAGCTTTAAAAGCAGTAGAAAATCATAAAGGACAATATTTGAAATACAAAGCTGCAGTAGATAAAGCGATTATAGGACTAGGGGGATATCTTAAAGAAGAAGTAAATAAGTTAAAACCAGATTATGAGAGCTTAAAAAATGATGAAAATGCAAAAAAATATGAAGATGCATATAACAGGAAAGCAAAACTAGATGGTATAAAAGATTCTCTTGAATCTAAACAAATAGAACTTCAAAATTTAAAAGATAAAAAAGGTGTTAATGAAGATATTAGGGCAAAAAGACTAAAAGAAATTGAAGATTTAATAGATAAAAATGGTGAAAAATTAAGAAAGGCAATTAAAGAAGTAGATGATTTAGGGCAATCTTTAACTTATGAAAAATCAAATAAAATAGCAGATTATTTAAATGCAAAACAAAGATTAGAAAAATATGAAAAAGATAATACCCAATTTCCTAGAGATCATGTAGGTGGATATAAAGTTGATGAAAATGGTAATCGTACATCAAATGATAATGGTAAAACTATAAAACAAATGGAAACAGAACTTGAAAAAAATGAATATTCTAAAAAGAAAAAAGCTTTAGATTCAGCTGTTAAAGCATTGAGTTATGATGAGAAGGAGTATGCTTTAATTAATGCTTCTAAATCTAGTGCTGATTTAGTTAACTTTGGTGTTAAATTAGGATTTAAGTATGAAGATATTAAGAACCTTACAATAACATTAGATGGTGTATTTGGTGGTACATATCATTCTGAATTTGTATCATTAAAAAAATTCCCTTCATATACAACAAGCTATATTAAATTACATGCATGTGCAAAGTATGAATATAAAGGGATAAGTCCAGAAATAAATATTACAACTAAATTTGTTAACCTAGTTCCTGAATTAGTTCTAGCACCTAAATTATCAGTAGAACGTGATATAGTAGAACATATTAAGGCTAAAGGATTTATTGAAGCACCAATTAAATTTGGAGGTAAAGAATTTAAGTATATCGATACAAGCATAAAAGGTGGAATTAGTTTAAGATATTCATGGTAAAAAGTTGACATTACACCTCATTTTATGCTATCATGATATGAAAAAAGGTGTCTAGATAGATTAGTGTTTGGTGACTATATGTTTTGCACTGAGTCTAGATACTAAAAAAACCAAAATAGGAGGAATAACATGGCTGTAATAAGCATGACACAATTATTAGAAGCAGGTGCTCACTTTGGACACCAAGCTAAGAGATGGAATCCTAAAATGAAACCATATATCTATGCAGAAAGAAATGGTATACACATTTTAGACTTAAAACAAACTTTAACAATGACTGAAAAGGCTTACGATTTTGTAAGAGAAATTGCAAGTAACGGTGGAAAAGTTTTATTCGTAGGAACTAAGAAACAAGCACAAGATGCTGTTAAAGATGAAGCATTAAGATGTGGTGGATTCTATGTTAACCAAAGATGGTTAGGAGGACTTTTAACTAATCTTCAAACAATAAAATCAAGAGTTAAAAGACTTAAAGAATTAGAAGAAATGGACGAAAGTGGAGAATTAGACACTGCTTATACTAAAAAAGAAGCTAGTCTTTTAAGAAAAGAATTAGCGAAATTACAAAAAAATGTTGGTGGAATAAAGGGTATGTCAAAATTACCTGCTGCCTTATTTGTTGTTGACATTAAGAAAGAATTTTTAGCTTTACAAGAAGCTGCTAAATTAGGTATACCAGTAATCGCATTAATCGATACAAACGTAGATCCAGATTTAGTAACTTACAAGATACCTGCTAACGATGATGCCATAAGATCTGTATCATTATTTGCATCAGTTATTGCTAACGCTGTAATTGAAGGTCAAGGTGGAGTTGAAGGTGAAGAAGGACTTGTTGAAACTGAAGAAGTAGTAAAGGAAGAAGAACTAGCAACAACTGAAGATGAAAGTGTTGTGGAGGAATAATTATGGAAATAAAGGCAAGTTTAGTTAAAGAATTAAGAGAAAGAACAGGAGCAGGAATGCTTGACTGTAAAAAAGCTCTAGTAGAAAATGAAGGAAATATTGAAAAAGCAATAGATTGGTTAAGAGAAAAAGGTATATCAAAGGCTGCTAAAAAATCTGGAAGAATAGCTGCAGAAGGTTTAGTATTTGCTAAGATATCTGAAAACCATAAAAAAGGTATAGTTTTAGAATTCAACTCTGAAACAGACTTTGTTGCTAAGAATGAAGACTTCAAGAGTTTCGGTAATATCTTAGCTGAAAGAGCTTTAGATTCAGAAGTAAGTTCTGTTGAAGAATTAAAGAAACTAGAATTCGGTGGAAAGACTGTTGAACAACAATTAACAGAATTAATAGCAAAAATAGGTGAAAATTTAAATATTAGAAGATTAGAAGTAGTTAAGGGATGTTGCGATACTTTCGTTGTTGACTACATTCATATGGGTGGAAAGATAGGAGTATTAGTAAAAGCTAAAGGTGATTCATCTGCTGAAAATATTGAAAAAGTAAGAGGAGTTGCAATGCACATCGCTGCTATGGATCCTAAATTCTTATCTAAAGAACAAGTAAGCCCTGAAGATTTAAAGAGAGAAGAAGAAGTATTAAGAATACAATTCGAAGAAGAATCAAAGGCAAAAGGTAAGACTTTAAAACCAGAAATGGTTGAAAGAATTATCTCAGGTAAACTTGGAAAATATTACGAAGAAAATTGTTTAAACCAACAAAAATATGTAAGAGATGACAAGAAGACTGTAGAACAATTCTTAAGTCCAATCACATTAGTATCATTTGTAAGATACAAAGTTGGAGATGGAATAGAAAAGAAAGAAGAAGATTTCGCAGCAGAAGTAGCTGCTCAAATAGCAGGAAAATAACAATTGATTAAAAGGAGTTTTCTTAAAAACTCCTTTTTTTAAAAATGAGGTACAAAAATGAAGTATAAAAGAATACTACTAAAACTTAGTGGTGAAGCCTTAGCAGGTAAAAAAGAATTTGGATATGATGAAGATGTCTTATTGAGTTTTGCAAAACAAATTAAGGAATTACATGATAATGGAGTACAAGTCGCAATAGTAATAGGTGGAGGAAATATCTTTAGAGGTCTATCTGGACAACAATATGGTGTAGATAGAGCTACAGGAGATACTATGGGTATGCTTGCAACTATTATGAATGGACTTGCAATGCAAAACTTTATTGAAGTACTTGGAATACCAACAAGGGTATTAACTTCAATAAGTATGCCAGAAGTAGCAGAACCATACATCAGAAGAAGAGCCATAAGACACCTTGAAAAGGGAAGAGTAGTAATTTTTTCAGCAGGAACAGGTATGCCATACTTTACAACAGATTCAGGTGGAGCAATACGTGCAATAGAAATACATGCAGATGTTCTAGCTAAAGGAACAAAAGTAGATGGTATTTATGATAAAGATCCTGTTAAGTACAGTGATGCTGTAAAATATAGTGAAGTTAGTTATGATGAAGCAATAGTAAAGAATTTAAAAGTAATGGATGCAACAGCACTGTCATTATGTAAGGAAAATTCTATGCCTATTATCGTATTTGATGCTTTAACAGAAGGAAATATGTTAAAGTTAGTTCAAGGTGAAAAAATAGGTACTGTTGTAAAATAGAAAGGGAAAATATATGTTAGATGATATCTTATTAGAAACTGAAGAAAGAATGATTAAAACTGTAGAAGCAACTAAGGTTAAATTCTCACACGTAAGAGCTGGAAGAGCTAATGTATCTATGATAGATGGAGTTAAAGTAGACTATTTTGGTCAAATGACACCTTTAAACCAAGTTGGTTCATTAACAGCACCAGAAAGCAGATTAATAGTAATTGATCCGTGGGATAAATCATTAATACCAGCTATCGAAAAGGAAATAATGAAGGCTAATTTAGGATTTACTCCATCAAATGATGGCAGAGTAATTAGATTAGTTTTACCAGAATTAACAGAAGACAGAAGAAAAGAATATGTAAAATTAGTAAAAAAAGATGCTGAAGATGGTAAAATTGCAATTAGAAATCTTAGAAAAGAAGCAAATACTCAACTAAAGAAATTAGAAAAAGATAGTGAAATAACAGAAGATGAATTAAAAGATGGAGAAACAAAGGTTCAAAAATTAACAGATAAATATGTTTCTGGAATTGATGAAATATTGACTAAAAAAGAAAAAGAATTAATGAGTATATAGAGGAAAAAATATGAGTTTAAGTAAGATTATTAATTTTTTTAGAGTTAATAAGAATCTGGCAATAGATCTTGGTACATCTAATGTATTAATTTATGATAGACATAAAAGAAAAATAGTATTAAATGAACCATCAGTAATAGTTAGAGATAAGAAGACAAACAAGGTTATTGCTGTTGGTCGTGAAGCAAGAGAGATGTTAGGTAAGAATCCAGATTCTATTGAGGTAATAAAGCCACTAAAAGATGGAGTAATATCAGATGATAATTCAGCACGTGATATGTTAAGTGAATTTATGAAAAAAGTTTATGGTGTATCACCATTTAAACCTGATATTATGATATGTATACCAATAGAAGTAAATACAGTAGACAAAAGAGCTTTATTCGAATCTGTTAGAGGAGCTAAAAGAGTTTATCTAATCGAAGAAGGTAGGGCAGCTATTATTGGTTCTGGAGTAAATATATCACTACCTATGGGAAGCATGGTAATAGATATAGGGGGAGGATCAACAGATATAGCGATATTATCACTTAATGAAATAGTAGCAAGTAAGTCAATAAAGATGGCAGGTAATACACTAGATCAAGATATTGCAAGATATGTAAAAACTAATTTAAATTTAGTAATAGGTGATAGAACTGCTGAAAAGATAAAAAAAGAACTTGCAACAGCTGTAAAATTAAGCGAAGATGAAAATATTAAAATGCCTGTAAAAGGAAGATCTTTATCTACAAATACACCTATGGAATTAGAAATAAGTGCAAATCAAGTACAAGAAGCTATAGGAAGAACAATAGAATCTATGGTAGATAGTGTAAAAGAAGTATTAAGTAAATGCCCTCCTGAATTAGCAGCAGATATACTAGATAATGGTATAGTTCTAACAGGTGGAGGAGCTTTAATTAAGCATCTTGATAAATATATAGAAGAAAAAACAAAAGTTCCTGTAAAAATTGCTGAAAAACCATTGGAATCAGTAGTTGTAGGAGCAGGACTTGCTTTTGATAATAAGGCGTTGTTAAAAACTTTACTTATGAGGGAAAATTAATGAATATAAAGAGAATGGATAAAAGGGCTATATTGCCTACATATGGGACAAAATATTCAGCTGGAGCTGACTTATATGCTTTATTAGATGAAGATTTAGTAATAGCACCATCTGAAACTGTATTAGTACATACAGGTATATGTATGGAAATACCAACTGGTTTGGTAGGTTTAGTTTTTGCAAGAAGTGGACTAGCAACAAAAAAAGGTCTAGCACCTGCAAATAAGGTGGGAGTAATTGATAGTGATTATAGGGGAGAAATAATGGTACCTCTACACAATCATACTAAAGAAGAAAAAGTAATAAAGCATGGTGAAAGAATTGCACAAATTATATTTATGCCATATATTATGGAACAATTTGATGAAGTTGATGAACTTAGTGAAACTGTAAGAGGTGAAGGTGGATTTGGAAGTACAGGAAGATAAAATACTTTCTACACTTATATTATTATTGTCTGTTGTGTTAGGAATTTCATACATAGCTACAACTATTTTATTAATTATGATATTATGTTATTCCTTGTATAAGGGGTATAACTTAAAATTTAAAAAGATATATTTATTATTTTTATTCAATATACCCATTTGTGTGTATTATAGGAATTATTTAGGGATATTAGTAGATATAGCATTAATTGCCTTTTTCTATGTTTCGTATATTAGAAATAGGATAGACTATAACTTGGTTGTGAGATATAGTTCATATATGGCAGTAGTTGAAATAGTATTATCGCTATTGTTACGTGAGAGAGCTGGTGTATATAGCTTTTTTAATCCGAATTATTATGGAGCATTTCTTGCCTTATTAATAGTATATTATCATATAAAAAAATATGATAGGAAGTACTTGTTGGTGTTTATAATAGCACTACTATTAACAGGTTCTAGATTTGCACTTGTCTCCCTTATACTAACATATGCTTTAGTACTACTTGATAAAAATAGAGTATTAGGAAGTATAGCACTTATTATTTCGCTTATATACTTTTATTTAGTCTATAAAGGTATAGTGCCATTTGTTAGGGCAGATACTATAAGTAAATATTTAGATTTAAGACTATGGATATATCAGCTAGGAATAAAGGGTATGTCACATGGATTTTTATTAGGTCATGGACCAACGTATTTTTATGAGTATTCAAAACACGTATATCCACATTCGCATAATATATTAATAGAATATATATTAAGCTATGGCTTAATAGGACTAGTTTATGCATTGTATAATATAAGTGAAGTTAAGTTTAATAAGAAAAAAATATTGGTTATAGCCTTAATTATGATACATGGGTTAGCAGATTACACAATTTTTTGGCCTCAAGTAGCTCTAGTATTTTTAACATTATTCTAATTGATATATTATACTAAATATGATAATATTAATAATATACATTGCGAAGGAGAAAAAAATATGGGATTTTTTGATTTATTTAAAAAGAAAGAAACAAACACAAAAAAAGTTCTAATAGCACCTATAACAGGAGATGTAGTACCTTTAGACACAGTTAAGGATGAAACTTTTGCATCAAAGATGCTAGGAGACGGTGTTGCAATTGAACCCAAAGAATCTGGCGTTATGTTAGCGCCTATGGATGGAGTAGTGGATATAACTCCAACATTACATGCATTCACTCTAGAATCAAGTGATGGAGTTAGTATATTAGTCCATTTAGGTGTAGATACTGTAAAATTAAATGGTAAGGGATTTGAACAATTAGTTGAATCAGGTACCAAAGTTAAAGCAGGAGATGGTATAATTAAATATGATTTAGCATTCTTAAAAGAAAATGCACCATCTGTAACATCACCAGTAATAGTTTTAGAATCAGATGAATACAAAAATATTCAAAAATACGAAGGTCAATCTGTGCATGCAGGACAAGAAAAGATAATAGAAATAGAAAAATAAGATTTTTATGGCATGCTTAGGCATGCCTTTATAGATTAAGGAGTTTAAATATTGAAATACAGAGAATTAACAATGGAAGACAGAAGAAGAATAATTTTAGAAGGGAATGTTCTAAAGACACTTTTTCTATTAAGTATTCCAACAATTATGATGGCAATAGTACAAGCCATGATACCATTTACTGATGGACTATACTTAAATCATATAATAGGTCCAGAAAGAACTGGTGCAATAACTTATTCACAACCTACTATAAACATTATGTTAGGTCTATCACAAGGATTAGGTGTTGCAGCAATGGCAATGGTAGGTCAAATGGCAGGTAAAGGAGATGTAAAAGAAGTAAAAAAAATATCCTTACAGGTTTTAGTGTTTGGGATATTTTGTGGTATAGTTCTAATTCCAGTTAGCCTATTTGTTGCATCATATATATCAACAACAGTAACAAAAGATATGACTAATGATGTATACCTATATCTATCGCTATATTCATTAGTAATACCTTTTCAATTTATGGCGTCAATATTTAATTCTATTAAAGATGGAACTGGTAATCCAGAAGCATCGTTTTGTAGAATGGTAGTTCTTTTAATATTGAAAGTATTCTTTAACTTCATATTCCTAGAATTATTAAGATTGGATATAAAGGGGGCAGTATTTGCTTCATTATCTGCATATATAGTAGTAAGCTTTTGGATGTATTATGACTTATTCTTAAAAAAATATGAATATCAATTAAACATTAATGATTATAGATTCCGTTTTTCAATAATAAAGACATTGATAAAAATAGGGATACCATCAATGATAAGCTATATGATGATAAACTTAGGATTCTTACTAATTAATATGGAAATAAGTAAGTATGGAGCAATAGTTATAGCTGGTCTTGGTATAGCAAGTAATATAAACAGTTTATGCTTCCAACTACCATCATGTATAAGTACAACAGTTACAACTATGGTAAGTTTGAATATAGGAGTGGGTAATAAGGAAAAAGCTAAGAAGATATATAAGATAGGGTTAACAATTGCAACAATAATTGCACTTGTAACTTTAGGTATAATAATACCGAATGTTACTAAGTTAACACTACTATTTACATCACATGAAAAAGTATTGAATGTAGCTGACTCAGCATTAAAGATTTACACTTATTCTATACTACCATATGGTATATTTATGATATGCCAAGCAATATTTAATGCCCTAGGTAGAACAACAGTACCATTAATAATGAGTTTTCTTAGAATATGGTTATTTAGATATGTCTTTATACTATGTACGCAAAAATACTTATCATATTATTCAGTATTTTATGGTAACCTATTTTCAAATGTAGTAGCAGCAATTTTCTTTATTATAATAATATATAGAATTAAGTGGGAATCAGGAATAAAATATGCAAGATAATATAATATCTTTTTCAACAAAGATAAAAAAAGAAATGCTTTTAATACAACCTTTAACAGAAAAAGAAATAATTTCAGAATTATATGGAATTTTTCTATCAAAAGATGGTATAATAAAGGAAGAAGTTAATTTTAAAACTGAAATAAGCTATATTGCTAAAAGAGTTTTAGAGGATATAAAAAAATTAAAGGATTTAGAATTTAATTTTAGCTATATTAAAAGTGATAAGATTACAAGTCATAATATGTATAATATACAGTTAAAAGATACTAATAACTTATTCTCTACTGATATAGATGATATCTGGTTATTAAAAGGCATATTCCTAGGTAATGGTTATGTTAAAGATCCACAAAAAGGTTATTCTATGGATTTTTTTCTAGATAATGATAGAGTAGCAAATATGGTGTATGACCAACTTAAAAAAATGGATAAGAAAGTATTTTTATCTAAGAAAAAAGAAAAAAATATTGTATATATTAGAAATAATGAAGACATACTTGACTTATTAGTCATATTTGGAGCAGTAAATACATTTTTTAGTTATCAAGATACTACAATAAACAAGGAGATATCATTAAAGATAACAAGAAATATGAATTATGAAATTGCTAATGAAACGAAAAAAATTGCAACTGCTACTGAACAAATAAGGATGATAAATAAGATAAAAGATAGTGTAGGACTTGAAAATTTAAATAATGCACTAAGAGAAGTTGCAATAATTAGATTAGAAAATGAGGACTTATCATTATCAGAATTAGCAGAAAAATTAAATATTACAAAATCTGGTATAAGAAATAGATTTAGGAGGCTAAAAGAAATATATGAAGAACTTGAAGCAAATAATGCAAAAATATATTTTAAAAAATGAAAAGCCGACATATTATAGGGTAAAAAAGGACTTAACTGTAGAAGTCTTAGAACCTTCATATATTTTTGAATTAATATATTTTGGTGAACAAGAACTTGCAGAAAAGAATCAAAAAGACTGTGTAGTTAAAAAATATAAAAAGATAAAAAGATTAACAAAGTTAGATACAGATACAATATATGATAGACTATTTCGTAGTTTAGTTAATACAGATAAGTATCATAGTTTACAATTAGCAAATGAACTAATGATAAGAGATCCTAAAACTTTATTACAACTACTATATGATTTGTCATATATATCCTGTGACGAGAATAAATTGATTAAAACATATTTGTTTGAGTGTATATCTAACGAAATTGGATATGAAGAATTTCTATTAAGAAATTTAATAGGATATTTCACATATTCATATCCTGGTTATGTAAGTGCTGAGCAAAAAAAGCTATTTTTAAAAAATGCTTCAGCGTTATATGTCCTAATATATACCAAAAAGTTTGGAAAGTTAGATATATTAGGTGATGATAATATGAGTATAGAAAAAAAGAGTATATATAAAAATTTAATGAAATAGGGGTATATTATGTTAGACTTAAAGTATATAAGAGAAAATAGTGACGAAGTAAAGAAATTTTTAAAAGCTAGAAACAGTGATTTTGATTTAGATGTAGTATTAGACTTGGATAAGAAAAGAAGAGAAATACTAGGTGAAGTTGAAGCATTAAAGAATAAGAGAAATGAATCAAGTACTTTAATAGGAAAATTAAAAAGAGAAAAGAAAGACGCAAGCGAACTATTAAAAGAAATGCAAACAATAGGTGATAGTATAAAGAGTTTAGATGAAAACTTAGCTAAGGTTGAAGAAAAATTAAACTATCTACTATACAGAATACCTAATAAATTACATAGTTCAGTTCCATTCGGTAAGGATGAAGATGAAAATGTAGAAGTTAGAAGATGGGGTACACCTCGTAAATTTGATTTTCCAATTAAAACACATGACGAATTAGGTGTTGCACTAGATATATTAGATTTTGAAAGAGGATCAAAACTTGCAGGATCAAGATTTACAGTATACAAAAAACAAGCTGCAAGATTAGAAAGAGCATTAATTAACTTTATGCTAGATACACATACTAATGAACATGGATTCACAGAAATAATGACACCACAAATGGCAAAAAGAGAAATAATGACAGGTACAGGTCAATTACCTAAATTTGAAGACGATATGTATAAGATAGAAGGAGAAGAATTATTCTTAATCCCAACAGCTGAAGTTACATTGACTAATCTATTTAATCAAGAAATTTTAGAAGAAGATGAATTACCAAAATACATATGTGGATTTACAGCTTGTTTTAGAAAAGAAGCAGGTGCAGGTGGAAAAGATTTAAAAGGATTAATTAGACAACACCAATTTAATAAGGTAGAAATGGTTAAAATTGCACATCCTAAGAATTCATATGAAGAATTAGAACATATGGTTAACTGTGCAGAACATATACTACAAAAATTGAATTTACCTTATAGAGTAATTACATTATGTAGTGGAGATTTAGGATTCTCTGCAGCTAAGACATATGATATAGAAGTATGGGTTCCTAGTCAAAATAAATATAGAGAAATTTCATCATGCTCAAATACTGAAGACTTCCAAGCAAGAAGAGCAATGATAAAATATAGAGCAAAAGACGATAAAAAGAGCTATTTTGTACACACATTAAATGGATCAGGACTTGCTGTTGGAAGAACTGTAGTAGCAATAATGGAAAATTATCAACAAGAAGATGGAAGTATAGTTATACCTGATGCATTAGTACCATATATGGGAGGACAAAAAGTAATTTCTAAATGAAAAAGTTTATAGTATTCCTTGTAATAATTAATATTATGCTAATAATGGCGAACTTAGAGTTTTCTGGGGTTTTATACCATAATGATTTGAGGGCAAGTAATTACCCAATTCATGGGATAGATATTTCTCACCATCAAATAAGAATTAATTGGACAAAAGTAGACAAGAATTACAAATTTGTTTTAATGAAGGCAACAGAAGGAAAAGATTTTATGGATACAGACTTTCTATATAATTGGAATAAAGCCCAATTAAATGGATTTAAGGTAGGTGCATATCATTTTTTCTCAATGTTATCTAGTGGAAGAGATCAAGCATTATACTATATGTCCAAAGTACCTATTGTAAGTGATAGCTTTCCACCAATAATAGATGTAGAAATCTCAAGAAAATATGATAAGGATAGAGTAATAGCAGAATTAAAAGAAATGATAGACTTATTAGAAGAAAAATATAACAAGAGAGTTATAATCTATACGGACTATAAGTCATATAATAATTTTCTAAAGGGTGAGTTGGAAGATAATCCTTTATGGATAAGAGATATAAAGAATTACCCTAAAATAAAAGAAAGTAAAAGATGGATAATATGGCAGTATTCTAATCGTGGAAGAGTAGACGGTATAGATGGCTTTACGGATAAAAACGTTTTGAGATATAACGATATGAATTTATACATTAATAAAATACAGGCAAAATAGACTTGCCTGTATTTTTTAAATTTCTTCTCTACTTAATTGATTTCTATGTTTTCTTCTTTCAAGTTCAGATAGTATTCTCTTTCTCAATCTCAAATGATTAGGTGTTATTTCAACTAATTCATCATCTGAAATATATTCTAGTGCTAATTCAAGTGTGAACTTTTTAGCAGGAGCTAGATTAACATTGTCATCTGAACCTGCTGCTCTCATGTTAGTTAATTTCTTACTCTTACATGTATTTACAACAAGATCATTATCTTTTGTATGTTCACCAACTACCATACCTTCATAAACTTCATCACCAGGTTCAACAAATAGTATACCTCTTGGTTGAAGGTTATTTAATGCATATGCATAACAAACACCAGCTTCTATTGCAATTAATGCACCTTTTTTACCAGTAGCTATATCTCCCTTATACTTTTCATATTCAAGGAAAGTATGATTTAGTATACCAGTACCCTTAGTTTCAGTTAAGAATTCATTAGTAAATCCTAATAATCCACGTGATGGAACTTTAAATTCTAGTCTAGTATATCCATCATTATTAGGTGTCATACTTATTAACTCACCTTTTCTCAAACCAAGCTTTTCTATAACAACACCACTAAAATCACTGTTAACATCTACTGTAACAAGTTCTATAGGTTCACATTTTTCACCATTAATTTGTTTGTAGATAACTTGTGGTCTTGAAACAGCAACTTCATATCCTTCTCTTCTCATATTTTCAAGTAGTATAGATAATTGTAATTCACCTCTACCTTTTACAATAAAGGCATCAGCACTATTTGTTAATTCTAATCTCATACTTACATTATGGCTTACTTCTTTTTGTAGTCTTTCTAGTATATTTCTTGAAGTAATGAACTTACCATCACGACCTGCAAAAGGTGAAGAATTAACCATAAATGTCATTGATAAAGTAGGTTCATCAATTTCTATTAAAGGTAAAGCCTTAACATTATCTTTATCACAAATAGTTTCCCCTATATCTATATGGTCTATACCTGCAATGGTAATAATTTCACCACAAGTTGCAGTTTCAGTTTCTACTCTTTTTAGTCCTTCATATGTATAGATTCTTCCTATTTTAGCTTTTACTACATCACCATTTCTTTTAACAATGGCAACTTCTTGGTTTCTTGATATTTTCCCATTATATATTCTACCTGTTCCAAGTTTCCCAACATAATCATCATACTCAGTATTCATAATTTGCATTTGTAAGGGTTTATTTTCATCACCAGATGGATCATTTGCATATTTTAAGATTGTTTCAAATAAGTCTTTCATATCACTATGATCACTATTTAAATCAAGCTTTGAGATTCCCATTTTTGCACTAGTGTAGACTATAGGGAAGTCTAATTGTTTTTCATTAGCACCTAGTTCGACAAATAAGTCAAAGACGTTGTTAACAATTTCTTCTGGTGTACAGTGTGGTCTATCAATCTTATTTATTACAACAATAGGGCATAATCCATGATCTAATGCTTGTTTTAGTACGTATTTTGTTTGAGGCATAACACCTTCAAAAGCGTCTACAAGTAAAAGTACAGAATCTACCATTTTTAAAATTCTTTGTACTTCACCACCAAAATCAGCATGTCCTGGAGTATCAACTATGTTTATCTTATAGTCCTTATAATGTATAGAGGCATTTTTTGAGAATATTGTAATACCTCTTTCTCTTTCAAGGTCGTTATTATCCATAACTCTTTCTTCAACTTTTTGATGACTTGAAAAAGTTCCTGATTGGCGTAATAGTGCATCGACTAATGTTGTTTTACCATGGTCAACGTGAGCTATTATCGCTATATTTTTTATCTTTTGCATTATATCTCCTTTTTGTTATAGCATTTATTTTCAAATTTTTCTTTTTCTACGATACATCTTTGATGAGTACCTGTACCTATTAATATATCATCATTCATATAGCAGTCTACATTAAGGTTAATTAATCTTCCATTAACAGAAGTAATTTCTGCTCTGCAAGTTATCTTTGCCCCAACAGGACTTGCTTTTAGGTGACGAATATTTACCATAGTACCAACAGTAATTTCATCATTTTCTAAAAATTGATCAATTAATTCAGTAGATGTTAATTCCATAAAGGAAATCATGCAAGGTGTTGCATAAACTTTTGCCTTTCCAGAACCCCAAATAGTTGCTAAATCATTTTCAGTTACTATCATATCTTTTTTTAAAATTGAACCAATTAATATGTTTTTCATTTAATATCACCTTCTAACGAACTAACTAAAATTGTAACATTAAAGACTATATATTGTCAAATTACAAAAAAAAGATTATACTATACGTAAGGTCGAAAAAAAGTGCTTGACAAACTTTTTTTAATTTGATAGTATAGTATTGTTCAAAAAAAGGCGCCTAGGTAGCTCAACTGGTTAGAGCATACGGTTCATACCCGTAAGGTTATCAGTTCGACCCTGATCTTAGGCACCATTTTTTTTTACAGAAAGGATGAAAGTTGGATACACGGCTAAAAAAAATCATAGATGAAAGTGATAATATTGTGTTTTTTGGAGGAGCAGGAGTGTCTGTTCCATCAGGTATACCAGATTTTAGATCAAGTAACGGATTGTATTCCAAAAATCCTGAATATCTTTTGAGTATAGATTATTTCAATGAAGATAAAGAAGGTTTTTCAGAGTTCTATAAGAAAAATTTAGTTTATCTTGATGCAAAGCCTAATAAAGCTCATATGTTTCTTACAAAATTAGAAAAAATGGGTAAGTTAAGGCAGTTATTACACAGAATATTGACAACTTACACCAACTTGCAGGTACTAAAAATGTAATAGAGTTACATGGTAGCTTGTATCGTCAATATTGTATAAAGTGTAAGAAAAAATATACCATATATGATGTAATGAAAGATAAGGGTATTAGTAGATGTAGTTGTGGTGGTGTAATTAGACCAGATATTACCCTATATGGTGAAATGTTAGACTATACATCAAGTAGTAGAGCGATTAAATATATACAAAATGCAGATGTGTTAATAGTAGCTGGGACATCATTATCAGTATATCCTGCAGCAGGATATATTAGATACTTTAATGGAAGAAAGTTAGTGTTAATAAATATGACTAAAACTAATATGGACTATATTGCAGACTTAGTCATATATGATGATATAGAGAAAGTGTTAGGTGAATAGTGTGGATCTCAATAGTTTGAAGGTGTTTTATGAAGCGTGTCTTGCTAAAAGCTTTACAAAGGCAAGTCAGAAGTTATACATTAGTCAATCAGCAGTATCTATACAAATAAAGAAACTAGAACAAAGTATGGATGTTCAACTAATTGAAAGAAATTCAAAATCTTTTAAATTAACAATAGAAGGTCAAAATTTATTCAAAATGGCTCAAGATATTTTTGAGAGAGTAGATAGAATGGAATGTGTTATGAAAAGATTAATAACTGAACAAAAAAAGAAGATATTAATCGGTGCAACACATAATGTTGGTGAACCTATACTACCTACGATAGTTAAAAAGTATTTACAATTAAGACCTAATGTTGAATTAGATATATTTGTAAAAAACTCAGCAACCTTATACAAATACTTAAAAGAAGGTAAGTTAGATGTAATAATAACGGAAGACTTGTATATTAAAGACGATAGTATAAGGGTAATTAATACAGATGATTATCCTTTTGTAATAATAGCACCAAATGAAATTGAAAATTATGAAGATTTAAATAATATATATTATCTAAAGCGTAATGCAGAACAAACATTGCTATATATAAATAAATTTGAAGAAAAAATTGGGATAAATATTGAAAAGATAATGAATGTAAATGGTAGTATAGAAACAACCAAAAGATTAGTAAAAATGGGTGTTGGATATGCTGTATTACCATATTATTGCGTACATGAAAATTTAAAGTATAACGAATTTAAAGTAATGTATAGATTTACAAAGAGCTATAATAAGTTTCAAATTATGTATATGAGAGATAATACAACTAATGATTTGATAACAGATTTTGTGTCATTTGTTAGAAAAATAGATATTAGAAGTTCACTAAAAGATATTAAGAAAGTGTAAGAATATGGAAGAATTTAATTTTGATGAGATAGTTAATAGGGAAGATACAAATTCCTCAAAATATGATGAAGCATTTGACTTATACAAAAGAAAAGACTTAGATATATTATCTGTTGCTGATATGGAATTTAAAACAGCAGATTGCATTAAAAAGGCAATAATAGATAAGGTTAATAAGGGGATATTAGGCTATACAAGTAGACCTAAAAAATATTTTGAATCTTATGTGACTTGGTATGAAAAAAATTATGACTTTAAATTTGATGTAGATTGTATGGTGCACTGCCCTGGTGTAATATCAGGTATGAGAGTTGTAATAGAAACATTTACAAAAGAACATGATAAGATATTAATATTTGAACCTGTATATGCTTCATTTAAAAGAATAGTAGGAAATACCAATAGAGATATTGTAATAAGCGAGCTAAAAAATGAAAATGGTAAGTTTGTAATAGATTTTGATGATTTTTATAGAAAAATACGTGATGTTAAGGTGATAATAATATGTAATCCTCATAATCCATTAGGTAGATCTTGGACAAGTGAAGAATTAAAAAAGATTGCTAATATTTGTAGGGAGTATAACGTTCTGGTTATATCAGATGAAATACACGCAGATTTAACCTTATTTAACAACAAACACCATGTTTTTAGAAAATATTATGAAAATACAATTACCTTCATATCTAGTACAAAAACATTTAACTTATCTGGAATACAGGCAAGTGTATGTGTTTTAAGAAACAAAGAAGAAGCTAGTATATATTTTGATGAATGGAGAAAAAAAGATATATATAGACCTAATGCTATAGCAATAGAAGCTATTATGGCAGCACATAGTGGGGCAACATTATGGCGAGATAACTTAAAAAAATATATAGAACAAAACCTATTATTCATAGATAAGTTTTTAAAAGAAAACTTACCTAATGTTAAATTCTTTATTCCAGAAGCAACATACCTTTGCTTTATAGACCTTAGAAGTCTTGGTATACCAGAAAAACAAATGCAAGACATTTTAGTGAATAAGGCTAATTTAGTGGTAGTTATGGGTAGTGTCTTTGGAGAAAGTGGAAAGGGTTACATTAGGTTAAATGCAGCCTGTAGTAGAAAGAAATTAGAAAGAGTGTTAAAAAATATGTTAAAAGCCTTGGGATAGGCTTTTTTTAACTCATATATACATTTAAATAGTATTATGATATAATACAAAGAGGTGATTTTAATGAGAGTATTGGGTATAGATCCAGGTACAGCTATAGTTGGGTATTCAATTTTGGATATAGAAAATGGGAAGTACAAGCTAATTGATTATGGTTGTATATTTACTGAACAAGATTTACCTATGCCCAGAAGATTGGAGATAATATTTCAAAGATTAGATACGATTATTAAATTATATAAGCCAAGAGAAGTTGCAATTGAAGAATTATACTTTTTTAAAAATCAAAAGACTGTAATAAAAGTAGGACAAGCAAGGGGTGTAATAGTTCTAGCTTGCCAAATGAATGGTTTAGATATATTTGATTATACGCCATTACAGGTGAAAATGGGAGTTACATCATATGGTAGAGCAACTAAAAAGCAAATACAAGAAACTGTAAAAATGATATTAAATTTAGATGAAATACCCAAACCAGATGATGCAGCAGATGCAATTGCAATAGCTATAACACACATAAATAATAGGAATATCCCGACTACAACAGGGGCTAGAGTTAGAAAGAATAATTTTAAATCTGGACAAAAAATCAGCTTAGAGGAATATAAGCTACTAATGAATAAGAAATAAGGAGAAAAAATGCGTATCGTTTTATACCAACCAGAAATTCCGTATAATACAGGAAATATTGGTCGTACTTGTGTATTAACTAATTCAGAACTACATTTAATAAAACCATTAGGATTTGAATTAGATGAAAAGAAAATAAAAAGAGCAGGACTTGATTATTGGCATGATGTCCAATTATTTGTATGGGAAAGTTTTGAAGAATTTTTAGAAAATAATAAGGGATGTAGAATATTTTATGCTACAACTAAGACTGATACTCGCTATACAGACGTCAAGTTTAATCAAGATGATTTTATTATGTTTGGTCCTGAATCAAGGGGTATACCTGAGGACATATTAATGGAAAATCCAGAAAGATGTATAACAATACCTATGTTACCTTTGGGAAGATCATTAAATCTTTCTAATTCGGTAGCAATTATTTTATATGAAGCATATAGACAAACAAACTTTAATTTTTATAACTAAGGAGGATACATGAAATACATAACAACACCTATATACTATCCAAATGCAAAGGCACATATAGGAACAGCATATACAACAATATTGTGTGATACACTTGCAAGATATGAAAGATTATACGGACAAGAAGTTAAATTTTTAACAGGTACTGATGAACATGGACAAAAAATACAAGAATCAGCAGAGAAAAATAAGGTGACACCACAACAATGGGTAGATAAAATGTCAAAAGATTTCATTGATTTATGGAAGGCTTTATCTATATCAAATGATGACTTTATACGAACAACAGAACAAAGACATATAGATACAGTGCAAAAGATACTACAAAAAGTTTATGATAATGGTGATATATACTTAGGTGAGTATAAGGGAAAATACTGTGTATCAGAAGAAACATTTGTAACTGAAAGTCAATTAGTTGATGGGAAATATATGGGTAAGGAAGTAATAGAAGTATCTGAACCATCATATTTCTTTAGACTATCAAAATATGCAGATAAGTTACTTAAATACTATGAAGAACACGATGATTTCATTATACCAAAACAAAGAAAAAATGAATTGATTGCGTTTATAAACCAAGGGTTACAAGACTTATCTATTTCAAGAACATCATTTAATTGGGGTATACCAATTAATCTTACAGAAGAAAAGAATCATATAGTATATGTTTGGTTTGATGCATTAACTAACTATTTAACAGGTGCAAAATATGGAACAGATGAAGAATATTTCAATCATGTTTGGAATAATGGAGATATTTATCACTTTGTTGGTAAAGATATTTTAAGATTCCATGCAATAATATGGCCTGCAATGTTAATGTCAGCTGGTATAAAGTTACCTGACCATATAGTTGCACATGGTTGGTGGACAGTTAATGGTGAGAAGATGAGTAAGTCTTTAGGTAATGTAGTAGATCCTATAGAAGAAGTAGAAAAATATGGTGTAGATGCCTTTAGATACTTCCTATTGCGTGAATCTACACTAGGACAAGATGCAGACTATTCAGAAAACCAAATGGTATTAAGAATAAATGCAGATTTAGCTAATGACTTAGGTAATTTATTAAATAGAACACTAGGTATGCAAAAGAAATACTTTGGAGAAGTAGTTAAAGAATCAGGAGAAAGAACAGAAATAGAAAATGGTATATATGAACTATATAACGAAGTATTAAAAGATGTATATTCTAAGGTGGAAGAAGCAAACTTTTCTAAGGCACTAGAATCTATATGGAAGTTAATATCTAGAATGAATAAGTACATAGACGAAACTATGCCATGGAACTTATTTAAAGAAAATAATCTTGATAGACTAAGAACAGTAATGTATACACTATTTGATATGATATACAAGTGCAGTTATTTAGTTTCTCCAGTATTAATTGATTCAAGCAAAAAAATGCTAAATCAATTAGGTGTTGTAGATATTAAGACAAATATATATGAAATTGGTGACTATATGCCTAATACTAAGATAGGAAATGCTAGCCCCATATTCCCACGTATTGAAAAGAAAGAAAAAGAATTTGATGATGAATTAAAAATACAAGATGCAATAAATATAGATGATTTTTCTAAGGTAAAAATATCTGTTGTTGAAATATTGAAAGTTAGTGAAGTAGAATCATCAGACAGATTACTTAAGTTCATAGTTGATACTGGTAAGGAAAAAAGACAAATATTATCAGGTATAAAGCATTATTACAAAGAACCTAAAAAGTTAGTTGGTAAAAAAGTCTTGGCAGTTTTAAATCTAGAACCAGTTAAGTTAGTAGGTAACATTTCTCAAGGTATGTTACTTACAACAGAACAAAAAAAGAATGTTAGACTTATAGAAATTTCTGATGAAGTAAAAGTTGGTGCTAAAGTGAAATGATAAAAAAGATATTTATTTCTCTTTTATTACTTTTATGTATGTCATGTTTTGACTTTAATAATAGGGAAGGGAAATATTTAGATTATATAGAAAGTGGTATAATTTCTTTATATAATGGAGATAAAGACTATATCAAATACTTTGATAAGGCGTATTCTCAAAACCCTAGTGATGATTTATTATACAAGGTGGTGAATAATCTACTAGAGTATGATGAATTAGTTAAGTTTTATAGTACAAAAAAAGATAAGTGTTTGGGTTATGATTATTATATAAACAAGGACTTTGTAAAGGCAAAAGATAGTGGTAATGTGCTTGCTATAAAGGCTTTATATGAGCAGTATTACTATAATTTTGAATTTAAAAAGGCATATAACATACTTACTAAGTGTAATGTTAAGAGTGATGAATATATATATAAGGTGTTGGATAAAAATAAGGATGAGTTTTTTGAAGTTGAAGAGATATATAACAAGATGAAGGATAAAAAAGCGAGTGATGATGAAAAAGAAAAATTTAAAAACTTCGTTATTAATTATCCTGTAGACTATGAAATTGTTTATGATGTCTTAAAAGACGATATAGAAAAGAATGATAAAACGGCTTTGTTTATAAAATACCTTACCTTGGATAAGGATAGTGTAGTGTCAAATCAAATTTTAAACAAATTAGTTAGTATGAATTTTGGACCTGCAATAGAAGAATATGTTAGTGTTAATAAGATAGACAATCCTAGTGTAGAATTGTTAGATAAGATGAATAAGTATGCAAAAAGGGCCTATGCAATTTTACTTTCAAATTGTGTAGAATCAGGTAATATATCAAATATTAACTATATTTTATCAAATGTAGATGATAATCCTAAAAATTGTATATATATTGCAGATTTTGACTATTATTACAAAGACTTAAAAACTGCGTATAATGAATATTTGAAGGCATATAGTTATGGGTTTGATATAGACTATGTAGTATATAGATTATCGGATATAGCAAAGAAGATAGGAAAAGAAAAAGAATTTCTAAAATTAACAAAGAATTATACTGGAGAAAATGAATATATCATATTAAAGATGAGATATGATTTATCAAAAGACAAGCTAGAAAAAAAGAGAATAGCATTGAATATGTGGATTACAAATCCTAAGTTAGCAGCAAGCTGTTTATTAGAATTATCTAAAAATGATAAAAACATTGCTTGCTATACGAATATATTAAAAATGTATAAGTGAGAGTGAATATGAAAAAAATTTTATTATTATTTACAATATTTTCTGTATTTTCATTTTCTAATGAATGTAGCGGGAATAAATGTATGATAGAAAATAAAGTGGTGGAAAATGGAAATAAAATTGTAAATGATTTAGATTACAATAAACTAAAAAATAAATATATTGTATATGGCTCTATATATTGTCATGTTTGTGTATCTGAATTTAAGCATATGCAAGAAATAAAGAATAAGTATAAGGATATGGCAAATATTGTGAGTGTAATATATCCAAATGAAACAAAAGAAAAAATAGAAGAATATTTCAAAAATAATGGATATAATTATGAAGTTTACTATGACAATAATGGTGATATGGCAAATTATATGGGTATTAAATATGTGCCTATGATATACAAGTATGATGGTGAAAAGAATAATATAGTAGAGCTAGATGATGAATATTTCACTACTAAGACTTTCTATAATCATGAAAAATTAAATATTGATAAAGCTGTTAGAGAAAAATTACAAGATATTAAGGTAAAGGATGATAAGGAAAAAGAGTATAGATTATTAGATATAGTCTCTAGCAATACTTTAATAATCTACGGTGCACCTTGGTGTTCTGATTGTGTAAAAGAATATGAAAGACTAAAAAAAATAAAGGGCAATAGAAAGTTAATCTATTTGATACAACCAACTAAGTATACTTATGAAGAATATCTAGATTATTCTAAGGGTAAATCTAATGTTTACTATATCTTAAACGATGAAATAAAGAGTAGATTTAACCTAAAGTGGATACCTAGTGTACTAGAAGTTAAAGATAATTTATTTACAAATGGCTTTATTGGAAATGATGAATTTAAGGTTAAATAAGGTGTAAAAATTTTTTTACACCTTTTTTGTTGCTTTAAATAGGTATTAGATAATCTAGTTAAAAAATGCAAGAATTTCATATAAAAAAAAGATGACAAAATACATTAATTGGGATATAATATGGATATATTGTGAAAAGGTTGTGGGAACACCACAACATATAGTGAAAGGTGGATGTGCAGTGTTAGTAAAAAAGCGTGATGGAAGAAAAGTCCAATATGATGAAAACAAGATAATCAATGCTATAAATAAGGCAAATGCAGAAGTTACAGAAAGTGAAAGAGTTTCACATGAAAAAATATTAGAAATAGTTTCTGAAGTTGAGACAACTCTAAAGAATAACTTGACTGTTGAAGGAATACAAGACTTTATAGAACAAAAGTTGATGGAAGATAATAAGTATGTATTAGCTAAAAAATATATAATATATAGATATAAGAGAGCTTTAGTTAGAAAGGCAAATACAACTGATGATTCAATATTAAGTTTGATAAGTAATAAGAATAAGGAAGTTGGAGAAGAAAATTCTAATAAGAATGCAAGCGTTGCCTCAACACAAAGAGACTTAATAGCAGGAGAAGTATCTAAAGACTTAAGTAGAAGAATACTTTTACCTGAAAAATTAAGAAAAGCTCATGATGATGGTGTACTACATTTTCACGATATGGACTATTTTTTACAACCCATATTCAATTGCTGTTTGATAAATATTAAAGATATGTTAGAAAACGGAACTGTAATGAACGGTAAGCTAATTGAATCACCTAAGAGCTTCCAAGTAGCTTGTACTATTATGACACAAATTATTGCAGCTGTTGCAAGTAGCCAATATGGTGGTCAATCTGTAAATATTAAACACCTAGGAAAGTATTTGAGAAGAAGTAAAGAAAAGTACTTAAAACAAATAAAGGAAAAATTTGAAGGTGAATTAACAGAAGATTTATTAGAAAAATTAGTAGATGAAAGATTAAAAGATGAATTGAAATCAGGTGTACAAACAATACAATATCAAATAAATACTTTGATGACTACTAATGGACAATCACCATTTGTTACACTATTCCTTGAAATAGATGAAAATGATCCATACAAGGAAGAAGCAGCAATGATAATAGAAGAAGTCTTAAAACAAAGATATGAAGGTATAAAAAACGAAAAAGGAGTATATATTACACCAGCATTCCCTAAATTAGTTTATGTTCTAGATGAATGTAATTGCTTAAAAGGTGGTAAGTATGACTACTTAACAAAACTTGCTGTAAAATGTAGCAGTAAGAGAATGTATCCAGACTATATTAGTGCTAAAAAAATGAGAGAAAATTATGAAGGTAATGTATTTAGTCCTATGGGATGTAGATCATTTTTATCTCCATACAAAAATGAAAAAGGTGAATATATATTTGAAGGTAGATTTAATCAAGGTGTTGTCAGCTTAAATCTTGCACAAATAGGTATATTATCAGGGCCTAATGAAGAAGAATATATGAAGTTGTTAGATGAAAGACTTAATTTAGCCTATGAAGGTTTAATGGCAAGACATAATAGATTGATGGGAACACTATCAGATATATCACCAATACATTGGCAATATGGTGCAATTGCTAGACTTAAAAAAGGTGAAAAAATAGATAAGTATTTACTTAACGGATACTCAACAATATCATTGGGATATATAGGGCTATATGAAGCATCAAAACTTGTTACAGGTCAAAGTCACACAACTAAAAAGGGACTTGAATTTGCATTGAAAGTTATGCATAAATTAAGAGACGCTTGTGATAAGTGGAAAAAAGAAACTGGTATAGGATTTGGGCTATATGGAACACCAGCAGAATCTCTATGCTATAGATTTGCTAAAATAGACTTAGAAAGATTTGGAAGTATAAAGGATATCACTGATAAGGGATATTACACAAATTCATATCACGTAGATGTTCGTGAAAAAATAGATGCAATGAGTAAATTTGAATTTGAATCACAATTCCAATCTATCTCTAATGGTGGAGCTATATCTTATGTAGAAATTCCTAATTTATCAAAAAACCTAGAAGCAATAGAAGAAGTGGTTAAATTTATGTATGATCATATACAATATGCAGAATTCAACACTAAGTCAGACTATTGTCACGTATGTGGATATGATGAAGAAATAATAGTAAATAGTGATGGTGAATGGGAATGTCCACAATGTCATAATAAGGATCATGGAAAGATGAATGTAACTAGAAGAACTTGTGGTTACTTAGGTGAAAACTTCTGGAATGAAGGTAAAACTAAAGAAATTAGTAAAAGAGTTCTACATCTATGAATTATGCTTTAATAAAAGAAATGGATGTTGCAGATGGACCTGGTATAAGAACGTCACTTTTTGTTAGTGGTTGTAAGCATAAATGTAAAGGTTGCTTTAATGAAGATATTTGGGAATTTGATACAGGTAAAGAGTTTACTTATGATACTATAGAGTATATTGTTAAATTGTTAAAAAGAGACTACATTAAAGGGCTAACTCTTTTGGGTGGTGAACCATTAGATCCAGATAATCAAGAATGGGTGTATAAGCTTGTAGTTAGAGTGAGAGAAGAAGTGCCTAATAAGACAATATGGTGCTATACAGGGTACACATATGAGTTTGTTATAGGGTACATGTATAAGAAGTTGCCATATACAAAAAAACTTTTAGATTTAGTTGATGTATTAGTGGATGGTAAATTTATACAAGACTTATTAGATCTAAAACTACAATTTAGAGGTTCAGCCAACCAAAGAGTTATAGATCTTAGAAAAACTGAAAAGGAACATAAGATAATCTGGGCACTTAGTAAGGAAGAAGAAGCTAAGTATAGGAAGAGAAAACAAACAAATAATATATAATATGTGAAAACTGTATAATTAAATTTCGTCTTGATTTTATTAAACAAAATGATATAATATACTTGAAAGAGATATATAGGTCTCGCTCTAGGCTGTGCATGAGTGGTGTAGTTTTCACGCTAGAAATAAAAACATATGGCTTTTAAAAAAATTAAAAGTAGTGCAGGTTGTTTACAGTTTTTGAAACAAAGAATTGAAAAAATTCAAAAAACTATAAGACTAGATTTAAGAATTTATTGAATCTAGTTTTTTTATATAAAATTAGGAGAGTAAGAATGAATAAAAATTTAATATAGGTAAGTTTTCCCATTTAATGGGATTACATTATTGTGATAAAAATAATAATTATGCATCTGTATATGCTAAAAATATTATATACAATAAGTTAAGTGATTTCGAAATATATAATGATGTTATAAAGTCAAGAAAAATACCATTAAAAAGTTTCAAAGATAGAGTATTAACAATAAATTTCTTTTTAAAGAATTTGGAAAAAGCCCGATTTGTTAGTATGAATAACAAAAATACGACTATAAAGTCTGTAAATTTTTTACTGGAAATAAATGATAACAAATATTTGCAACTTGGTTTAGCAATAGATAAATGTGGGACTTATTATATGGAAACATTTTTAGTAAGAAATAATGATAATAATATTAAATATATCCCTAATTGTACAATTAAAGATATTTATAAAAAAACAAGCGAAAAAATAATTAGATTTTCATTTGACACTGAAAAGCAAGCTAAACTAGATGAAGTTGCAAAGATAGATAAAAACTATGATTATCATGAAGCATTAAATAAGAGTATTGAAGAAATAAAACAAGAAAAAATAAATATCTAAGTAGAGATAATATATAATATGAAAAAAAGTTATTGACATAAGATTTAAAAAATGCTATTATAATTATTGTCTTGATGGAACGGTGTTTAGCGCAGCTCGGTAGCGCACTTGCCTTGGGAGCAAGGGGTCGTAGGTTCAAATCCTATAACACCGACCATGCGGGAATAGCTCAGATGGTAGAGCGTCAGCCTTCCAAGCTGAATGTCGCGAGTTCGACCCTCGTTTCCCGCTCCATCTATGGTGACCGTAGTTCAGTTGGTAGAGCGCCAGTCTGTGGATCTGGTTGTCGCGAGTTCAAATCTCGTCGGTCACCCCACTTGAACAAAATATGCGTGAGTGGCGAAATTGGTAAACGCACTAGACTTAGGATCTAGCGCTTCGGCTTGAGAGTTCGAGTCTCTCCTCGCGCACCACTTTTAGAAGCTAAGCT
Source organism: Sneathia vaginalis (assembly GCF_000973085.1). NCBI lineage: Bacteria > Fusobacteriati > Fusobacteriota > Fusobacteriia > Fusobacteriales > Leptotrichiaceae > Sneathia > Sneathia vaginalis. The sequence goes on along the minus strand of NZ_CP011280.1, from coordinate 844,077 downwards.
TCTTTTTTTTATACATTTTGTTGATTTTCATTAAAAAATCTGTATAATATGATTGAATGGAGTGAAAAAATGAATTGTAAATTTAGTAAAGACAAGATTTTAAAAGTTGCAAAGAAAGAATTCTTAAAAAAAGGGTATAAGGGTGTTTCAATGCGTCATATTGCAAAGTTATGTAAGTTAACAACTGGTGCTATATATGGTAATTTTAAAAATAAGGAAGATATGTTTAATCAAATCATCTTAGTGGATATGCCAAAAATACATGAAGTTTTTGAAATTGCTAAATCTAAATCATTAGCTTGTAACAAAAAAGTGGTGGATATATTAAAAAAAGGTATAATAACTGAAGAAGTAATGGATGAAGCTATGAATATGTATAAGATTATGTTTGAATACAAGGATAGTTTTATACTACTATACTCATCACAAGGTACAGAATATGAAAAGATAGTTAATACCTTTACGGAAGAAGATATTAAATCAACAATAGATTTATACAAAAAAGTAAAAGGTGTAGTAAAGATAGAAAAATATATAGAAAGAATATTAAGATTAATAGCAAGGGAATGCTTTAGTGGAGCTATTCCTTTCCTTATAGATTATGAAAACTATGAAAAAGCTAAACCATATCTAAGACTATATTTCAAATATTACCTTACAAGCTTTTTGTTTTTAGTAAACTACAAAGAAAATTTGACAAAGTAATAGAAAAATTGCTATAATACTATTGCCTTGCTTTAAGGGGCTTACTCTTAGGGCTATTAAACCAGAAGGAAAGGAGAAAAGAAAATGACAAAATACGAAATTATGTTCATACTTTCAACACATTTAACTGATGAAGAAAAGAAAGAAAGTGTTGCAAAGGTTGAAGACATATTAGCTAAAGCTGGAGCACAAGAAATTTCTACTGAAATCATGGGAGAAAGAAAATTAGCTTATCCTATTAAGAAAAAAGAAAATGGATATTATGTTTTAACAAACTTTGTTATTGATGGAACAAAACTAATCGATGTTGAAACTAAGTTAAATATAACTGAAAGTTTATTAAAATACATGATTGTTAAGAATGAGAAGTAAACCAGGAAGGTGAACTAAATGAATTATGTAGGATTAATGGGTAGATTAACAAGGGACCCTGAATTAAAGCAAACATCATCTGGAAAATCATATTGTAGATTTTCTATTGCAGTAAAAAAAGAATTTGTTAAAGATGGCGTTGATTTTATAAACTGCGTTGCTTGGGATAAAAGAGCTGAGTTTATAGCCAACTACTTTGGTAAAGGACAAAGAATACTAGTCCAAGGAAGAATTAATGTAGGATCATATGAAGTCAACGGAGAAAAGAGAAATTCATTTGATGTAGTAGTAGATAGGGCAGAATTTATTGAAACACAATCTAATTCTGGTTCAAGTTTTGACAAGAACGCAGATACAAATGATTATATAGATACCGTAGATGATCCTGATGATGGTGAGGATTTCCCATTCTAAAAGGAGGTAAGAAATATGAAACCAGTTGCTGAATTTAAGAGAAGAAAAAGAAGACCAAAAGTTAAATTTAAAATAGAAGAAATTAATTACAAAAATGCAGAATTATTAAAAAACTTTATGAATGATAAAGGAAAAATATCTCCTGCAAGAGTAACAGGTCTTGATGCTAAACTTCAAAGAAAAATAGCAAAGGAAATAAAGAGAGCAAGACAAATCGCTTTATTACCATATACAAAGATAGAAAAATAGATTATACAGTGAGGCTAAAATTATGGTCTCACTTTTTTTATGATAGTTGATTCTGCTAGCATTTTCCTGTATAATAAGGCGAGGTGAGAAATTTGAAAAAAAAGTTACAATATTTTTTGCTACTATTACTAGGATTAATAGTAGTAATTACTGCCATAGTTAAGGAATTATGGGTGTTGAATAAGGAGAAAAAACAAAATGACAGTGTAGTTATTACCGATGTCAAAAAGAAAAATTTCAAATCTGAATTATTGGAAAATATAGTAGATAGTTTTAAAGATTTATCAAATAAGGAAGAACTTAAGCTTGATAATTTCTCATTGGTTAAGTATGATAACAAGACATATTTTAAAATAGAGATACCTGAATTAAAAAATAGTACATATTTAATACATTATGAGGGTATAAATGTAGCGACACTACACGCTAATATATTAGAAGTAAATGAAAAAAATATGCCCATTTTTCAAAAAGCAATAAGCATACTTATACAAGTGTCAGATAAGAGTATAAAAAGAGAGGAAGCACTACAAATCTTATCAGAACTTTTGACTAGTTTAAATAAGAATAAAAGTTCGGTACAAATAAAGTACATTAATGGCTTAGTCTATACAATAGAAGTTAAGGATGATAAGAGTATATTGTTTACTGTCAAGTAGGTAATATTCCATCTTGACAAGTGTACACCACGTGTGAAGGTGTATATTATGCTTGCAGTCCAGATTTTAATAAGTTTAAAGATGGTTCTATCGATTATCATGTTACTTATGGAGATACGATTGATGAGGCAGTAAACAATGTATATGAAGTAATTGTTTTAGAAATGAATGACTATGTTAATGAAAATATAGAAATTCCTAGATTATCAACTTTTGATGAGTTGCAAGAAAAAGTTGGAGAAAATCAAATCATATCGTTTGTAAGGTTTAATTTAGAATATGAGATAGCAAAAGTAAAGCAAGCTTTAAAAAATAAGACTGTTGTATTACCAGTGTGGCTAGATATATTAGCACAAGAACAAAAAATTAATTTTTCTCAGTTATTACAACAGGCTTTAAAAGAAGAATTGAAGATAAAGTGATGTAGTTAAAAAAAGACTAAATGCTCATTAGCATTTAGCCTTTTTTTGTTTCTTACTTGTCTATTTTTGCAACAACTCCAGAAGCTACTGTTCTTCCACCTTCTCTTATCGCAAATCTTAATCCTGGTTCCATTGCGATTGGGTGTATTAACTTAACTTCTACTGATACGTTGTCTCCTGGCATTACCATTTCTACTCCTTCTGGTAATTGTACTTCTCCAGTTATATCAGTTGTTCTAAAGTAGAATTGTGGTTTGTATCCTGTGAAGAATGGTGTATGTCTTCCACCTTCTTCTTTTGTTAGAACATATATTTCACCTTTGAATTCTGTATGTGGTGTTATTGTTCCTGGTTTTGCTAATACTTGTCCTCTTTCTACTTCTTCTTTCTTAACTCCTCTTAATAATGCTCCGATATTATCCCCTGCTTCTCCTTGGTCTAATAATTTTCTGAACATTTCGATTCCTGTTACTGTTGTCTTTGTAGTTGGTTTTATTCCTACTATTTCTACTTCTTCTCCAACCTTAACTGTTCCTCTTTCTACTCTTCCTGTTACTACTGTTCCTCTTCCTGTTATTGTCATAACGTCTTCTATTGGCATTAGGAATGGTAAGTTTACTGGTCTATCTGGAGTTGGAATGTAATCGTCTACTGCTTTAATTAATTCTAGAATTTGTTCTTCAGCTTTTGCGTCTCCTTCTAGTGCTTTTAATGCAGATCCTTTTACTACTGGTATTTCATCTCCTGGGAATCCATATTCAGTTAATAATTCTCTTACTTCCATTTCTACTAATTCTAGTAATTCTTCGTCATCAACCATATCTACTTTGTTTAAGAATACTACTATGTAAGGTACTCCAACTTGTCTTGCTAGTAATATGTGTTCTCTTGTTTGTGGCATTGGACCATCTGCTGCTGAAACTACTAAGATAGCTCCATCCATTTGTGCTGCTCCTGTTATCATGTTCTTTACGTAGTCAGCGTGCCCTGGACAGTCTACGTGTGCGTAGTGTCTTGTTTCTGATTCGTATTCTATGTGAGCAGTGTTGATTGTTATTCCTCTTTCTCTTTCTTCAGGTGCTTGGTCGATATTTTCAAAATCTACCTTTTGTGCTAACCCTTTTGCTGCTAATACCTTTGATATTGCTGCTGTTGTTGTTGTTTTACCATGGTCAACGTGTCCTATTGTCCCAATGTTAACGTGTGGTTTACTTCTTTCATACTTTTGTTTTGCCATTTGTTTTTCCTCCAAAAAATTAATAATATTTTTTTAAATTATACCATAGTTTATGCGTTTTGTCTAATGATATTAGAATTGTAGGGGCTAATTAAAAAAATTACGAGGAAATGATACAAAATGAAAAATTAATGTTTCTGGAGATAGAAGCATTTTTTTGATTTTTAAATAGATATATTTACTTTTTTTTGTTATACTATATATACCGTAAAGGCTAAAATAAAAGGAGGTGTACATAATGGAAAATATGGATAAGTTGAGCGAGAAAAAAGTTGAAGAATTAAAACAAGAAATAAAGGCAAGACTATCAGATAATTATGATGAAAAGGAAAATGAGGAAGAAAAAGTCAGTTGTGAGGAAATAGCTGATGAGATAAGGAATATAGGGACAGAGGAAGAATTGCATGAGTACTTAGAAGAACATCATGATGTAGATATAGCAGAATCATTTGAAGAATTTGAAGATGATGAAGATATATTAAGGATTTTGAATGCACTAGACTATGAAGAAAAAGCAAATGTAATAGAAGAAGCAGATGAAAAAATACAAAAAAAGATAGTTGAAATATTGCCAGAAGATGAAGTTATTGAAATATTTTCACATATGTCACCCGATGATATAGTCGACATTTTAGGGTATATAAACTTCCAAAAGAGGAAGAGCTTACTAGACAGCATGAAAAGATCAGATGCTAATAAGTTAAGAGAATTATTAGGTTACGAAACTGATAGTGCTGGGGGTATAATGACAACGCAGTTTATAGCCTTCAAAAAAAATCTTAAGATGAAAGATATATTAGAAAAAATAAAGATAATAGGACCTAAGACAGAGTATATAGAAACAATATTTGTCTTAGATGAAAATGGAGCTTTAATGGGGGAAGCCGATTTAAGAGACATACTTTGCTCATCAGACGACACCCTATTATCAGAAATTACAGAAGAAAATTTTAAATATGTTAATCCCAAAGACGACCAAGAAGAGGTAGCCTTACTAGTTTCAAAGTATAGTTTAAAGGTAGTTCCTGTTGTTAGTGATAAGATGGCTTTAATGGGGATAATAACAATAGATGACGTTGTAGATGTAATACAAGAAGAACATACAGAAGATATGCTTAAATTAGCAGGTACTGGTGATGATGAAGATATATATACATCCCTATATGAATCTACAAAAAAGAGGTTACCATGGTTATTGATAAATTTATTAACAGCATTTTTAGCTTCATTCACAGTAGGCTTATTCCAAAACACTATAGATAAAGTAGTTGCATTAGCAGTTACTATGCCAATAGTTAGTGGAATGGGTGGTAATGCAGGAACACAAGCATTAGCTGTAACTATAAGGTCTATAGCCCTTGGTGAATATGATGGTAATGATAATTTAGAAATATCAATAAAATATATAGTTTTAGGATTTATTAACGGACTACTAATAGGAATAGTATGTGCATTAATAATTTCGCTAGCTTTTCAAAATATCTACTTAGGTGTAGTAATACTTTTGTCAATGATAGGAAATTGTATAATTGCCTGTCTTGTAGGATATTTAATACCTATAGGACTACAAGCTATGAATATAGATCCAGCGATGGCATCAGCTGTAATATTAACAACAGTAACAGATGTATGTGGATTTTTCCTATTCTTAGGTTTAGCAACTATGTTTATAACAAAACTATAAATTGACACTAACTTTAAAATTATTGTATAATATATAGAAAAAGTAATAAAAAAATGGAGGTAAATATGAGATTACTAATAAATCAAGTCTATGATGTGTTAAATGAAAATGCAAAAAAGATTTTTAACATAGAATTAGATAGTAAATATGTTCAAAATTCAACAAAGAAGGAATTTGGAGATTTCCAAACAAACTTTGCAATGGTAAATGCAAAAACATTAGGTAAAAATCCACGTGAAATAGCACAAGAATTTATAGATAAATTTGATGGAAAAGGGATAATTGAAAAATTAGAATTAGCAGGTCCAGGATTTATTAATATATTTGTAGCAAAAGAAAAGATTAATGATGAAATAAAGAAATTTGGTAAGGAAAAATTTGATTATGAAATACCAAATGACAGATTGGTTGTAATAGATTATTCATCACCTAATATTGCAAAAAGAATGCACATAGGGCATTTAAGATCAACAATAATAGGGGACTCAATAAAGAAGATCTATGAAGAAATAGGATTCAAAGTATTAGGAGATAACCATATAGGAGACTGGGGAACACAATTTGGTAAATTGATAGTAGCCTATAACAAGTGGTTAAATAGAGAAGCTTATGAAAAAGATGCAATAGAAGAATTAGAAAGACTATACGTTCTATTCTCAACTGAATCAAAAAAAGATCCTTCACTAGAAGAACAAGCTAGAGAAGAATTAAGAAAGGTTCAAATAGGAGATCCAGTAAATCTTGCACTATGGAAAGAATTCATAGCTTACTCTATGAAGGAATACAACAAGGTATATGACAGATTAAACATTAAATTTGAATTAGTTAATGGAGAATCTTTCTATAATGACATGATGCCAGGTGTATTAGAAGATCTAAAAAAACGTGGTATAGCAAAAGAAGATGATGGTGCATTAGTAGTATTCTTTGATGAAGATAAATTACCACCATGTATCGTACAAAAGAAAGATGGAAGTTTCCTATACTCAACTTCAGATCTTGCAAAGATAAAATATGTAAAAGATGAATTAGGTGGAGATATATCAATATATGTTGTTGATGAAAGACAACAAGGTCACTTCAAACAAGTATTTGAAATAGCTAAGATGTTAGGTGCTCCATATGATTATGAAAAACACCACACACAATTTGGAATAATGAGATTTGGTAATGGTGTAATATTATCATCACGTGGTGGAAATGTAATACATTTAACAGACTTACTAGATCAAGCAAAAGAACAAGTTAGAAAAGTTGTAGATGTAAAAAATCCTGACCTAAGTGATGAAGAAAAAGATAAAATTTCAGAAGCAGTTGGAGTATGTGCAATTAAGTACTTTGACTTGAGTCAAAATAGAACTTCACCTATCTTATTTGAATGGGATAGAGTTTTAAGTTTCGAAGGAAATACAGGACCATACTTACTATACACATATGTAAGAATTAACTCTATACTAAGCAAGGTAAATAGTACTGATGAAAATCAAGATGTATTAGTAGAAGGTTCTACGCCATTAGAAAGAGAATTAGTATCAACTATACTTAAATTCCCTACATCAGTTATTAAAGCATATGAAACAAAAAGACCTAATGTTATTGCCGACTATATCTACGATTTAGCTAAGAAATTCAATAGTTTCTACAATAGCGAAAAGATATTAACAGCACCAACAGAAGAATTAAAAAATGCAAGAGTACTTTTATCACAAAAAGTAGGAGAAGCTTTGAAAAAAGGTTTAGGATTATTAGGTATAAAGACAGTTGATAAGATGTAAAATAAAGGAGTGTGATTTTATGCTTAAAAAAATCTTGTTTTACATTTCTCTATTACTTTTCTTCATTTCTTGTGATGCACAAATTGCAAGGAATCAATTTGAAAGAGGAGAATACAGGGAAAGTATTAAAACAACATTAAAAATAGCAGGAGACAATAAATATACAGGGTTATCATTAAAAGAAAAAGAAGAAATTTTAAAAAGATTTAACACAATAGATTCTTACTACAAGTCATTAGAAAATACAAATAATGTACAAATAAAGTATGATGCATTTGCTGTAGGGTATATGGTAAATAGATATATGCCAGAAGTGTTAACCAGAGATAATTATCTAACTAAATATACTACAAATAGACTAGCTAGTAGTCTTGAACATAGTATAGCAAGAAATATTAATATGTATTCTAAAGGGGAATTAGATACTCTAGCAAATATACAAAAAGATATGCGTGATATTAACATATATTCTTCAGAATATTCTGGGATGTATAAGGATGTATCAAGAATGTTAGCAGATAAATTCTTTAGTTTGTATAAGGCTAGTACATATGAAGATGAACAATTAAAATACTTAAAATTAACATATACTACATATCAAGACTTTGATTCAAATTATTTAGGTTCAAAATCTAAATACTATGCATTAGTTAAGACTATAGACATACGTAATGCTAATGAATATTTAAATGATGCTAGAAGAGACTATAATTTCGCAGATTATGAAAGAGCTATAGATAAATTTGATAAGGCATATGAAATATTTAATAAGTATTCTGACTATAGATATATTCTAAGCGATATAGATGTGTATAGAGAAGTTTGTAGAAATAGAATAAAACAAATTAAGGCTCAAGAATACTATGAAAGAGGTCTATACTATCAATCAAGAGGAGACTACAAAAGAGCAGCTGAAGCTTTCTACAATGCACATAGATTAGTTGATAATTACAAGGGAAGCTACAGACTATACAAAGAAAACAAAGAAAAAAGTAATTATGAAAGAACATATACATTATCTACAAACGCTGGCTATGAAAAAGAAGCACAAATAGAGAGAATATTAGCTAGATATGGATATACAAAAGTATCTTATGGGGCAAATATTAACTTAAAGTACTTTCAAAATGTAGACTATGATCAAGATAACACTAAAGAAAAAGTGACTGTAAGCATGAGAGTTGTTGGTAATGGTATAGATAAATCAAGAAAGGTTGAAAAAACAAATAGATATATGTATAACGGATACATGGGACTAGATAGATTGCTAAACTTCTACCAAAGAGATATAGATCAAGAATTTGTTGAATTGATAAAAAGTGTAGGAAGTAGTTTAAGATAATTGGAGAAGTAGATGGATATTCTAAGTAATATAGGAGAGAAGTATAAAGAATTATCAGAAACTGAAAAGCTTGTTGTAGATTTTGCGTTGAAATATAAGAATAAAGAAGAATTGAAAATAAAAAACATTGAGGATGCCTTATACATATCCTCATCTACAATAATACGTGCATGTAAGAAGTTAGGGTATAGTTCATTTTCTAAGTTTAAGTTTTCTCTTATCAACATACGTGAGAATGAAAATGAGAATAAGGTAAATGATTTTAAAAAAGTAAAGGAAACAATAAAGTCGGACTTTTTAAAAACACTAGGTATCTTGAATGAAGAAACTATAGACAAAATAGTTGAGTCTATAAAAATTTCAAAGAGAATATTCTGTATAGGTCTAGGTATGAGTTCACAAGTTAGTACAGAGTTTAATAGACAACTAAAGCTATTAGGCTTTTGGTCTAATGACTATATTGAAAAATATGCAATAGAAAGAATACCAGAAATAGCTGGACCAGATGACCTAATAATAGTATTCTCACTTAGTGGTGAAGACAGTGAAATCAATAATATACTAATAAATAGCAAAATGAATGGAGTTAAGATAGCTTGCATATGTTCACTAGGTAATAACACACTAGGAAATATTAGTGATATTGTGTTATCAGTATACAATACTGTCTTAAGAAAAAGAGTCAGATCAAGACTTATGTTACACCTAGCAGCAACCATGATAATTGAAAAGCTTGTGTTAATGATAAAATAGGTTAAAAAAAAGAACATAAATGGAAAAAAGTATAAATCAATATAGATTTATGCTTTTTTTTAATGGTTAAATAACAGATGGGTATATATGTAAAATAAAGTTGAAAATTTTAGACTAGAAATGATAAAATAAAAAAGTTGTTTTTTTAAACAAAAACAAGTAAAAGCATAACAATAAGGAGGAAAAAATGGAGAATACAGTGATATTATCTAAACTACTATATAGAATTAAACAACATTTTAATTTTTTAACTACTAAAAAGCTTTTAATTTCATTTTTAGTAATAATGACTAATATTACTTTAGCAAAAAATTTAGACAATTTTGTATATTATACAAATGTAATAGAGGGTACTAAACACGTAGACTTACATGCAGTAGATTTTGAATTTGCAGACTATTTCCTAACACAATTAAAAATAGATAGGGAAGTATCTAGTGAGTTTCAAGATATAGACATAATATATTCACAGCATATGGATACTATGGAGGATAACATACATTAGCAGTAGGATTTAGTGGAACTAATGAAGAACGTAACTTTGTATATAAATTAAGTGGTTCAGTAAATAATAAGGGAAATCTTGCATTCGGTGTTGGAGCTGGAGTTATGCTTGGTGAAGAAAATGAAAATAATTATCCTGAAAAGGTTAAAAAAGAAAAAGTAAGAAAAAGGCAGTTTTAGAAAAAAAGCTATCTTTTTTGATTACACAAAAAAAAGAAAGTAAACAAGGTTAAAAAAGTATTGTGTGGAGAGTTAAACAAACATTAACTTTGAAATAGTAATAAATAAAAGGTTAAATAATGAAATGCATAGAACTGTAAAATAAAGTTGATTTTTATTGGGGGGGGGTGTTAAAATGATAGAGATCGCAAATATTTACTTTATAATATAAACATTAAAAAATAGACAAAAATGGAGGTTAAATGAAAAAAGGAATTTTAATATGGATTTTTGTAATATTAAGTAATATTACAGTATCACGATCATTGGATAATTATGCATATTATACTAAAGAAATAGAAAGTACTAAACACGTAGACTTACAGGGTATAGACTATGAGTTTGCAGACTATTTCTTAACACAATCGAAACTAAATTGGAAAGTATCTAATGAGTTTTTAGTAATATTACCAGATGTAAGTGTATTAGAAAAGAATAAAGACAGATTAAGTAAGTTTGGTGAGAAAATATTTGTATTCTTACTAAAAGAAAAGAATGATAAATTAAAGAATAGAAGTATAAAGGAATTAAAGGATAATAGCTTTCCAAAGAATGTACAGATAATACTAGTATCACTAGATGATGAGGAAACAGAAAGATTCATAGCAGATACTAAGGATAACTCATTGTATAAGCAAGACTATTTCAAGTACAAGTTCTACAGACAGTACAAGAAAAAAACAAATTATGATTATTTAGGAGTGATTAACAAATGAAGAATATAAATATAGAAGAAGTAAAAAGATATTTAAAAAGAAGTTTAAAGAAGAAGGTAAAGATAACAACGAGTTTGATAGTGCTATTTATGATGAGTAATAGTATAGGGATGGCTACTAATATAAGTATAGAAAAGGGAAAAATTGGAAGTTGGGGTAGCGAAAATACTAATAAAGGATCAATAGCTTTAAATCCTAAAGGTGAAAATGATTCAAAAGTACAATATCAAGTAGTTAAAGATTATGCAATAGCAATAGGATTAGGATCTGAAGCAAATGCTAGTGATTCAGTTTCAATAGGGCATGGTTCAGTAGTTGAAAATAATGCTGCAAAAGCAATAGCAATAGGTAATAATGCAAAAATATATAATACAGTATTGCCAAATGGTGAAAGTAATAATAACTCTATTGCTATAGGTACAGGGGCAGAAGCATATATTTTTAAAAGTGTCGCTATAGGTGAAGGTGCACAAACATTAAGTGTTGATTTCTATAATGATGGCACAAGAGATGATAATAAACGAAAAAAAGGAGATGGTGGGCAATCAACTGCAATAGGTTCTGGAGCAATAGCTGTTGACCAAGCTACATCAGTAGGGAACGATACATATGCAATAGGAAGATCATCAATTGCGATAGGATCAGATGATAATAGAAAATTTAGAGAAGAAACAACTCCTTATGATTTTGAAAAATATTTTAAAAATTTATACAATAAAATAGGAAATAGTGATGGGCATAAATATGGGTCTAGTAAACAGGGACAATTTGCAAAATTTCATGAAAATGATTATTCATATAACTATTCTCCAACATTATCAGCAGGTGAAGGAGGTATAGCTTTAGGAACAAGAGCACTATCATATGGGACAGGTGCTACTTCTATTGGAGCTATGTCATTTGCACTAGGAGACTATAGTACTGCAATGGGAGCAAAAACTCGTGCTGAAGGTAAAGGTGCTATCGCTATAGGTAATAGTACTAAGGTATTTTCAGACCACTCAGTTGCAGTGGGTAATGAAAACCAAATATTAAATGAAGGTGGTACAGCATATGGGTATAAAGCATATTCAGGTGGTAAAAACTCAATTGCTATAGGTACTGAAGTATATTCTAATACTATACTTAGAGATGATAAACAAGGCATACATAGTGACTTTATAGGAAAATATACAGGGAAAGATAATGGAACTCTCTTTAGTAATGATTATATGAATGGAAAAATTAGTGATGTTTTAAAAGCGAAAGAAACTAAACTTAGTGAATCTGGATCACTTTCTGTAAATAAAAAAAAGTTACATGATATTAATAATATTATAGATAGTAAAGATGGTAATAATAATTCAATAGTTTTAGGTACAAAATCAATGGCGACTGAATCAAATAGTATCGCTTTAGGACATGGTACTTTTACGTTAGCTAAAAATAGTATGGCTTTTGGGTCATTTTCATATGTAAAAGGTGAAAATTCATTAGGTTTAGGAGTAGATTCAAAGGTCTTGTCTAATAACTCGATAGCTATAGGTACAAGAGCTGGTGTTGGGTATAAATCAGATAATTCACTAGTAATGGGTAATTTCTCATATTCCACAGGTAAAAATGCATTAGTATTTGGTAATAAATCAAAAGTTACAGCAGAAGATGGGTTAGCAATAGGGTCTAATTCGGAAGCAAGTCTTGCAAACTCTACTGCATTGGGTGTTAATTCAAAGACAGATTATACAAAAGAAGATTTAGAAAAAGATGCCTACGCACCTAGGGGTGTATTATCTATGCCTTCAACAGAAAAAATAGGGGTAATATCAGTTGGTTCTAAAGGAGCAGAAAGAAGAATTGTTAATGTAGCTGCTGGTTATAGAGATACTGATGCTGTTAATGTTTCTCAATTGAAAGCTATGGAAGAAAAAATTAATCAAAGTGGATTAATGGATGTAGAAGATGATGATTTAAATATTTCTGATAATGGTATACACTATTTGTCAGTAGATAAAAATGGATATAGATCAAAAGACATTAAAGAAATAATGCAAAAACAAAGAGACTATAACAAATATATCGAATACAAGAGTAGACAATTAGAAATGAAAGCTAGAGAAGCTAGAGGTGACAAATTACCTGATCCATATAAGACAAAAATAAATGCTAAAGTAGAAAACTTAGAAAATAAATACAAAAATGATACTCAATTTAATCAAATAGAACTTAAAAAAATTACTGATCAAGAAATTGAGGGAATAAAGAATAATGGAGCTTCATTTGATGCGATAATAACAAAAATAAATTTAGCAAAAGAAAAAGATAAATATATAACATATACTGATGAAAATGGACAAGAAATACAAAAACTAAAAACTATTCTATATGAAGATGAAGTTAAAAAGATAAATGAATCAAACTATAATAACAAAGGTGCTATAGGTAAAGATAGTATAGCATTAGGATACCAAACAAAATCAACAGGTGATAAGGGTATAGCTATAGGTACAGGTGACCAAAGAAGTTTAGATATATTAGAAAAACAAAAAATAATTGATGTAAGTAGAGGTGAAGAAAAACAAAAACTTGTTAATAAAGAAATAAGATTAAATAATAATATGTATACAAGATCTGGAGAAAATGCTGTTGCAGTTGGTACAGGTGCTATAGCAAAAGATTGGTCAGTAGCATTAGGAGGTAATACACAAACTGAAGATACAGCAGTTGCAATTGGAGATAGATCAAAAGCATTAGGAAATAGATCAATAGCAATAGGTAATAAGGCAGCAACAGGTAGATATTATGAATTTAATGGTAAAGAAAAAATAAATGAAACACTAAAGAAATCTAATATACAAACATTGAATTATGATTCTATAGGTATGGTTGGATATGATGGAGCTGAAAAAGCAATAGCAATAGGTTCACATTCAACAGCAACATCAGATTATTCAGTAGCAATAGGTAATGGAGCAACTACTGGAGATAACAAGACATATACTAAAGAAATATATGTTAAAGATAGAACAAAAAATGACTTAACAGAATCTGAACAAGCTATGATTATACGTAAGCACTTCCATAAAGATGCAGATAGCTTTAATCAAGATGAAAATAATAGATTGCAATCATTAATTAAAGATTATGAATCAAAGAATTTAGATAGACAAAAACAAGAAATACTAGAAAAGAATTATTATTTAAAAGAACAAGAAGTAAATAAAGATGAAAAGAAAAAGAAAATATTTGACGAATTAGTAAGATCAATTAATGCAAAAACTGAACAAGAAAAGAAAGATGCAAAAGAAAAAATATTACAAAAATATTTTCATAAGAAACAAAGTGAACTTTCAACAAATGAAAAAAAGGAATTTAATCAAAAGGTAGCATTAGTTCAAGGAGCTAATAAGGAAATGATCTTGCAAAAATATTTTGCTAAGAGTAAGTATGATCAACTATCAGAAGGAGAAAAGAAAGAATTTGATACAATAATAAAAGACCTAACAGATAGTGAAAAAGAAAATCTATTAAGAACATACTTTATGGGTAAAAAAGAAGAAGAACTTACACCAGAAGAAAAGAAAGAGTTTGATGCTTTTAAAGATAATTTCAAAAAGAAAGTTATAGTAGGTGGTGCTGAAAATGCAATAGCTATAGGTAAATATGCAAAAGCATCAAAAAATGACACAATTGCTTTAGGAAAGGATTCAAATGCAGTTGAAGAAAAAGCTATAGCTATAGGTAAAGAAGCCAGAGCAAAAGGAGCACAATCTGTTGTTATAGGTACACCTAATAGTAGTAATAGTAAAGCAGATGAAGATACAGATTCAAATATAGGTGAAATAAGTGCAGGTCAATCATCAGTATCAGTAGGTAATGGTGTTAAATCTGGTGATTATTCAGTAGGAATAGGTGGAAATGTTGTAGCAGGTAAGACAGCAGTTGCAATTGGAGATAGATCACGTGCAATAGGTGACACAAGTGTAGCAATAGGAGAAAAGGCATTAGCAAAAGGTCCTAGAAGTATAGCTATAGGTAATGAAACAAAAGCAAATGCAGAAGATTCATATGTATTTGGAGGTAAATCTGAAATTTCTTCAACTGCAGGTCAATCATCAGCTATAGGGATTAATATATCAGTAAAATCTGCTCAAGCAATAGCAATGGGTAATGATGTTGTAATTGAAGAAAATTCACGTGGAGCAGTAGCTATAGGTAGTGATGATAGTTCATATAATGAAGGTAATAACAAGATAGGTGGTAACAACTATACTAAAACTATGGCTAAAGGAAATGCAACAACAGCAATAGGAGCTCATGCACAAGCAACTAATGTTGCAGCAACAGCTTTAGGTGCTAGAGCATTTGCAACAGAAAAAGAAACAGTAGCTGTTGGTGCTAATTCAAAGGCTAGTGTAGAAGGTGCAGTTGCTATAGGATCATATTCATTAGCAGACAGAGTAAAAAACACTACATACTATAACCCTAAAACAGGAAATACTGATGGTAAAGATACAGATAAACTAGCCACTAAGGCAGCACTATCAATTGGAGATACAAGTAAAAATATTAGAAGACAATTAATAGGACTTGCAGCTGGAACTAACGATACCGATGCAGTAAATGTATGGCAATTAAAAGAATTAAAAGGATATTTTGATGAAAATAAAAAGTTCGATTTAGAAGGTGATAAAAATGGAAAACAAACATTTGAATTACCAAATAAATTAGAAGTTAAAGGAAATACAGAAAAGAAAACTGATGGAAAAACATATCAAGATTGGGATAATACATATACAGTTGAAAATGTACAAACATATATTTCTAAATCTGGCAATAATGCAAAAATATTAATAGGAATAAAGAATAAACCAAGATTTGATAAAGTTTATGTAGGAAATGAAACAACAGGTCTTGAAATTGCACAAGATAATAGTAATAATATAACTTTAACACAAAATGGAGCAAAAATAACATTAACAAAAGATAATAATAATCTTAAGATGTCTGGTATTGCAAATGGTGTAGCAGATAATGATGCAGTAGCATATGGACAAGTAAAAAATCCGTTTATTGTAAAAGCAGATAAATCAACTCCTAAAGCTAGTACTGAAAAGAGTATGAGTTTAGGGAAAACATTAGAGTTTACAGGAAGAAAATTTGATGGTACAAAAAATTACGATGATTGGTCAGTTGATGAAACAGTTACTGGAAAAAGTGGTAATTATACTTCAGAAAATGTAGAAACTTTTGTTACACAAGATAATGTTACTGGAAGAACAGGTGTACTTATAGGTCTAAGAAAAGATCCAAGATTTGATAAAGTAACATTGGGTGAATTAGATAATGATAGAACTGAAATTACTAAAGATGGAATCAGTATTACTAAAAAAGCAACCCCAGATAAAGTTGTAAAATTTGGAATAGATAATAATGGTAATGCAACATTAACTGATGCACGAAATAAGGATGCATCACCAATTGTAACTGAAAAATCATTAGGTGATCAAAAAATAAAATATGCAGCAAATAGTAAAAATAAGAAGGAAACTACATTAACAAATGGATTTAACTTTAGTGATGGAACTAATACAACAGCTGAAGTCGGTGATAATGGAGTTGTTAAGTTTAATTTAAAAGATAAATTAACAGGAATAACATCAATAACAAATGGTAATGAAGATAATGCTAATGAAAATTCAAAGATAGAGTTAACAAATAAAGACTTAAAATTAACAAATAAAGGTAAATCAGTAAAAATATTAACAAAAGGAACTAATGGTAATGAAGAAATACTGATAGAATTTGAAAGACCAGTAAAAAATGAAACATCAAGTGGGAAACCAATTATAAATCAAAAACATGAAGACTATGGAATAGGAACAATAAACTATCTAAAAGATAGAAGAGCTTCTAAAGATGGTGATTATGGAACTGGAACAAACATAGGAAGAGCAGCAACAGAAGGAGCTGTTAAGGAAGTAAATGACGCCATAAAAACTGTAGAAAATAATATAAGTAAAAAAGCAGATAAAACTGATTTAAGTGGAATATGCAAAAGTAGATGCAAGTAATATTACAGAAGATAAGTGGGTAGAAAAACTTGGAGATACAAGTATTGATGGATCTAAACTAGCTAAAAGTAGCGTAGTAAAAGCATATGTAGATGGAAAAGTGCTTAAATTTGCTGGAAACACTGGTGATGAAAGCGAAGTTTCATTAGGGAATACACTATCAGTAGTTGGTGAAGGTGATAAAGCACCAACAGAAACAGCAACTAATAATATAACTGTTGCTTCTGATAAAGAAAATAAGAAGTTAACAGTTAAACTAGCTAAAGATCTACAAAACATTGGAAGTGTTACATTCAAACAAGGTGATAAAACAACTAAGATTAATATAGATGATTCTGGAGATTTAAATATTACTAAAAATGGTGATACAAAAGTAGAAAAAATATTAACTACTAATAATATAGGTGGTCAAAAAATCTCATATAAAGGTAGTTCAGATGAAAAAGTTAATGAAGTAATTAAACCTAAGGAAACTACATTAACAACTGGATTTGATTTCACATCTGATGATTTAGAAATAAAGACTGAAAAAGATGGAAAAGTTACATTTAAATTATCAGATAAAGTAAATGGTAAAGGCAACGATGGAAGAGATGGACTAAATGGCTTAACAGGAAATGATGGACTAAATGGAAAAGACCTAACAACTAAGGTAAATGCACTAAGAAATGGTGAAGCAGGAACAGTAGTCTACACAGATTCTGAAGGTAATAGATTAGTAAAAGCTAATGATGGTAAGTACTATAGACCTGAAGAAATAAAGGATGATGGAAACGTTAAGACAAAGAAAGAAAATAACAACCAAGAACCAAAAGGATATGATAATCCAGAATTAAGATTAGTAGATGCTAAAGGTAAAACAACTAAACCAATTACATTAGGAAACTTAGAAAATGCATTAGGACTAAAAGGAACTGATGATGATAAGAATATAATAAAGAAATTGGTTGAAAATAATGGAACTAACAAATTTAATGATAAAGAATTAAATAGAGCAGTAACATTAAAAGATTTACAATATGTAGCAAAACAAGGTCTAACATTTGAAGCAAACTACAACGCAGATAATAATAATGAATCATCAAGCATAAATAAAATGCTTGGAGAAACATTAAGCATTACAGCTAGTGGAGCAGAAAATGGAAAATATGCAGGTACAAATAATTCTAATTATACAGGAACAAACCTTGCAACTTATGTTAAAACAGATGCTGAAGGTAAAAAGAAATTCTATATAGGAATGAAAGAAACACCAACATTCAAGAGTATTAATATAGGATCAACTGGATTTGGAGAACATCAAACAGATACAGGTAAGGGTAATATTACAGCAGATGATAATGGATTAAAATTAACTCATGATGGAGCAAGTATAACAATTGCAAAAGATGGAGATAAAGCTAAATTATCAGGACTTAAAGACTTTGATTTTAATGATACAAAAACTACATATGGTCAATCTGGAATTGCAGCAACACAAAAAGAAGTTACAGATTATGTAGCTAAAGAAATATCAAAAGTTAATGATTCAGTAGCAAGTTCAACTTTAAAATTAGCAAGTGGTACGACATCAAATACATTAAATATAAAAGATGAAACATTAGAAATAGCTAATGGAACTAATACAACAGTAACATTAACAAAAGATACTAATAGTAAAAAAGCAACATTTAAAGTAGATGTTAATAGTAATTTAACAGGAATAACATCAATAGAAAAAGAAAAAAATGGAACTAAGATAACATTAAATGAAAATGATATAACTGTTAATAAGAAAATAACAGGACTTGAAGATGGAAGCATAGAAAAAGATTCAAAAGATGCAATAAATGGTGGACAATTAAAGACAGAATTAGATAAGAAGTTAGATTCTAGTAAATATGAAACTGATAAGCAAACATTTGTAACAAAGAATGAAATAAATAATAAATTAGGTAATTATGCAAATACAGGATTAAGCAATATAACAGATGAAGGAAAGAAAGTAATTAAAGGACTAATAAGTGTATCAAAAGATACTACAGTTACCGATAATATATTAGAAGTAACAGGAGGAACTAATACTGACGATGCAAATGCTAAAGACTACAAGATATCAGTAAAGAAATCTAAAGTACAAGAAATAGCAAAAGATGCTGTAGAAGTTAAAAGTGATAATGGTTCTGGAATAACAGTTACACCAGATACAACAAATAATACAAAAACAACATATAAACTAAGTCTTGATGAATCTAAGATAAAATCATTAGCAGGAACAACAAATATTGCAACAGTGTAAATTCTTCAGATTATGGTAAAGAAAATTCTGGAATTGCAGCAACTCAAAAAGAAGTTAAAGATGTATTAAATAAGATAAATGCTAATGGTACAGAACAAGATAAGTTGAAGAATGGAACTTTAGGAACAGTAGTTTATACAGACAAAGATGGAAATAAGCTAATGAAAGATACTGATGGTAAATTCTATAAAGCAAATGCAGATGGAACAAAAGAAAAAAATGCTAAAGAAGTAGTTTCAGAAGATGTAATTTTATCAACTGTTAAATCAGATGGTAAAACAACAGAACCTATTACATTAGGTAATGTAGCAAGTGCTTTAGGATTAAGTAATGATAATAAGAAGAATGGTGAAATTCTTAAGAAACTTGTTAATAAGGAAGCTAAAAAAGATGTGTATAAAGATGCTGAACTTAACAAGGTAGTAACATTAAGAGACTTACAATTCTTAGCAAGTAAAGGTATAACTTTTGCAGGAAGTACAGGTACAGCTACTAAGTTTTTAGGTGATACAATTACTATTAATGGATCAAATTCAACAGGTTTAACAAAAGATAATTTTGCTACTAAGTACGAAACAAAAAATATTGCAATTAAGGTAGATAATACAAGTGGTAATATTGAAGTAGGTTTAGCAAAAGAATTAAAGAATATTAATTCAATAGAAAGTGATGGAACTGATGAAGCTAAGAAAACAAAAGTAACATTAACAGAAAATGGAACAGAGTTTAACACTGGTACTGATGGAGTAACAACTAAGATTGGTAAAGATGGAATAGAAATAACTAAAAAAGATGCAACAAAACCATCTGTATCAATAAAGGAATCATCAATAGCCTTTGAAACAAAAGAAGAAGGACAAGGTACTGATAAAAAGATTGTAGGAACTGGAAGTATAACAGGACTTAAGGATTTAGATGATAAGTCTGATGGACATATGGCAGCAAATAAGAATTATGTTGATGAAAAGGTTAAAACAATTACTGGAGATATTGAAAAATTGAAGAATAAAGGTCTAAAATTTGCAGGTAATACTGGAGAAACTAAGGAACTTAATGATAAAGTAAATATCAAAGGTGAAGGAACTGAAACTAATAATTTTGAAAGTGCTAAAGGTAATATTAATGTTGTTGCTAATGACTCTGGAGTTGAACTTAAATTATCAGCTAACTTAAAGAATATGAAGTCATTTGAAACTGAAAAAGATAAAGATGGTAACAGTACTAAACTAGATCAAAAGGGATTAACAATAACAGATAAAGATGATAAAAATTCTGGAACAAAAGATAATCCAAGACATACTATTGAAATTACTAAGGATAAAATAGCATTTAAGAAAGAATATAAAGATGGTACTGAAAATAAATCAGACAATGGTATCGTTATTGACAATTCTAAAGGAACAATTAGTGGAGTTAAAGATGGAAATACACCTGATTCAGTAGTAACTAAGGGATATATTGATAACAAGCTTAAGTCATTAGATGGAAATAATCCATTTGAATATTACGAAAAGAATAAAGAAGCAGTATTAGGTAAAGATGGTAAAGCATACAAGGCTGGAACTATAGTAACTGAAGATGGAAAAGTATATGCAGAAGGTACGCAAGAAGTAGAAGGAAAATACTTTAAAGAATCTGATAAAGTTACTAAACAAGCTGATGGTAAGTTCTATAAGGAAGCTGACATCAAAGATAAAAAATATGATGAAAAAGGGAAGGAATGGGTAGGTAATGATGGTAAAGCATTAAAAACTCAACCAACTGAAGCTACTCCAGAACAACCATTAACAGGTGATGCTTTAACTAATCAAGAAGATAAGCCAACTAAGTTAATTAGAGGTAAAGATGATAAGTTCTATCCTGAAGATGCAACATATGATGAAACAACTAAGAAGTATAAGGATAAAATTGGTAAAGAGCTTATTGGTAAAGAAGCAAATAATGTAGTAATTAAGGCTCAACCAAATTCTAAACCTATGACATTGACTAATATTGGTGATGGTAGAATGACTGCTAACTCAACAGATGCAGTAAATGGTGGACAAGTATATGAAGCACTTAAAGGTAAATTAAATGTAGATGCAGATAACTTGACTGATAAAGGTAAAACAAACTTAATTGAAAAATTAAGTACTGGAGCAGATATATCTAACCCTAGCAATGTATTAGTAACAGATAAACAAGTAAATGAACATCTAAAGAATAATTACTATAACAAAACACAAGTTAATAATATGATAAGCACAATAGACAATAAGTCTACTGTAGCACTTGAAAAATCTGAATTAGCATTAGGTGGAGTAGCAAATGCAGTGGCAATGGCAAATCTAGTACAAGTTAATTCATATTCAAGACATAGACATAATCTAAGTGCAGCGTATGGATACTATGGAGGATCACATGCATTAGCAGTAGGATTTAGTGGAACTAATGAAGAACGTAACTTTGTATACAAATTAAGTGGTTCAGTAAATAATAAAGGTAATCTTGCGTTCGGTGTTGGAGCTGGAGTTATGCTTGGTGAAGAACACGATACATTCCCTAGCATTGATAACAAGAAGATCAAGGAAGTAACTAAGAAGTTAGAAGAAGCAAACAAGAAAATTTCTGAATATGAAGACGATAAGAAACAAACAGCTAAGAAGTTCAAGGAATTAGAAGACAAATATGAAAACGACAAGAAAGAATCTAATAAGAAGTTACAAGAAATGGAAAGAAAGTTAGAAATGTTAATGAAGAAGTTTAAGTAATTTTAGCAGTGTAAGGGATGCTAGATTAATTTCTAGCATCCCTAAATAATAATATATATTTAAAGAAATGAGGATGTATGGATTATAATGAACCAATAAAAAAAGAAGATGAAAAGAAAAATTGGTTATCTTATATATTAGAAAAATCAGAAGGAGTGTATAAAATTTTTAAAACTGCAACTATATTCTCGAGTATATGTTATATTATATATAAATATACTTGTTTAAAAGATATAGAAAAATTTTATGGTATACCTTATTTTTATTTTTTAAATATGGATATAATGCAGGATATTATTTATTATATATTAACTATTGCAATGCTATTTTATGGTATTATTTCTATATTTATATCTGTAGGAATAGAAAAAAATGAAGGATCATTAGAAAATTCTAAAGAAAAGCTCGTTATTATAAATTTTCCTAATATTTTTATGATGATATTAGTAATTTTCATGTTATTTAAATATAAAATTAATATATTCCACCCTTTATTAATTTATATATATATGATTATGTCAATTATTTCGTTTCTAATATATTTTATACCATATTTTGTATATGTAATTATGTAAATTATTTCATTTTTAATATATCTTATATCATATATTGTTAAAGAAACTTTATATTTTTTAAAAATTATAAAACAAATTTCTGAAGAAAATAAAGAAAAATTTAAATTAATTTCCGATGAAAATGTAAAAAAAAATAAAAGTTTTTTTTCAAATTTTTTTTATAATAATTAATTTTATTATTATTATATGTATAATTTCATCAAATTCTGAAAAAAATAAATATGAAGAAAAAAAAGATTATGAAATAATTGTTGAAGATAATATGGATGAGACAAAGGCATCAATAAAAAATATACAAGTTATTGTAGGTTATTATAATAATTGTGCAATAGTTATGACTG
The DNA here is from genome assembly GCF_000973085.1 of Sneathia vaginalis. Classification (NCBI taxonomy): domain Bacteria; kingdom Fusobacteriati; phylum Fusobacteriota; class Fusobacteriia; order Fusobacteriales; family Leptotrichiaceae; genus Sneathia; species Sneathia vaginalis. The sequence continues at coordinate 821,032 of NZ_CP011280.1, read as the reverse complement.
CAAATGAAAATGAAGGGGATTTAGTAATTGCCCAAAAAATATATAAACTTATACCGATAGATAATTTAAAAATTGAAAATAAACATTTTGATAACGTTGAATGTAAGTAGTTTGTAAAGTGAATTATATAAATTCTATCTATAGTGAGACTAAATATATAATGTATTCAAAATCTATGAGAAGCATTATAAGTCTCACTATTTTTAATATTTTATAAAGGCTATAACCTAGTATTTACTAAGTTATAGCCTATTTAAATACAAAAAATGTAGATATTGAAAAAAATGTGAAAGAATATAATAAGGTTAAAAAAATAAAAAAGTTAGTGATAAAGGGATGGTGTTATGGCTAAAAGAGAAGAAATAATTTATTTGTGGTTTTCAATGTGGCTTAAACAAAAAGATTTGGGTATAGATGATATTTTTACAAATGATGTAGTATATATTGAAAGTTGGGGACCAAAATACAAAGATTGTAAGAGTGTAAAATATTGGTTTGATGAATGGAATAAAAGAGGAAAAGTTATTCTATGGGATATATTACAATTTTTTCATAAAGATAATCAAACTATTGTAGAGTGGAAATTCAAGTGTATTTATGATGATGTAGTTAGTGAATTTGATGGAATATCATTAATTTGCTGGACAGAAGATGATAAAATTAAATTTTTAAAAGAGTTTGGATGTAAGTAAGTTAAAAATAAGAAACTAAATAATAAACGACTTGGACGATAGAAAATCTATTGTCTTTTCTTTTGCCCAAAAATGGAGATAGGTTTAGCTTTTTTATGTTACCTAAAATTTTAGTAACGGACGAAGAAATGGTAGAAATTTCAAGGTGCAAAAATTTCACCTTGAATAGAGGGATTGGTAGAGGAAGTAGAAAAATATAAAAGAATTTAGATAATGTTGGAGGTGCATTTAATGGCAGATGAAAACAGAGAAATTGTAGTGATAGATGAAACTACAATGAAAAGCAAGATTTACTATATACGAGGTCAAAAGGTTATGCTTGATTTTGAACTTGCTGAAATATATGGGTATGAAACAAGAGCCTTTAATCAACAGATAAAAAGAAATAACGGAAAATTTGATGACGATTTTATGTTCCAATTAACTGATGATGAAGTTGATGAACTTTCAAGATCACAAAATGTGACCTTGAACAGAGGAACAGGTAGAGGAAGTAACATTAAGTATAAACCCTATGCCTTTACAGAACAAGGTATTTATATGCTGATGACTGTATTAAGAGGAGAACTTGCTGTCAAGCAAAGTAAGGCTTTAATACGAATGTTTAAGCAGATGAAAGATTTTATAGTTGAAAATCAAGACTTTATCACCTCGAAAGAATTATTACAAATAGCAGTACAGACAAACCAGAATACAAAGGATATATCAACAATAAACAATAAAATTAGTAATTTAGCTACAAAAGAAGATTTGAAAAAGGTTATGGATAATTTTATAGATCCAGACACTTATAAGCATTTCCTTTTAATGAACGGAGATAAGATTGAAGCAGATGTTGCCTATACCAAAATATATAAGTGCCACAAATAAACGTATATCAACATATTTCATAAAATGTCATAATTTAATAGAACAATTAAAAAAAGCAAAACAAGAAAATATATTAAAAAAACGAATAAAACATTTTGCTAAATATAAATTACTGATAATAGATGAATTAGGCTATTTACCAATAAATAAAGAAGATTTTAAATTAATCTTTCAATTGATAGATAGGAGATATGAAACAAAAAGCACAATTTTTACAACAAATATTCCTTTTTCTAACTGGGATGAAATATTTAAAGATGAAGTTCTAGCAAATGCAATATTGGATAGGATTTTACATCATTCACATGTTATTAGAATAACAGGTAAAAGTTATAAATAAAAAAATATTATGAGGATAAGGAGGGAGAAAAGTAGTTAAAATGTACATTATTATTTTTACATTTTTGTACATTTATATATTGACATTTACAATCGCTTTAGTCTCCTTTAATTATTTAAGAATTATATTATACAGCATATCTTAAATAACTAAAACGACATAATTACTTTTATCTTATCTATGACAATATCACTTTTATCTCACAAAATTTCACAGAAAATATAACATTTCACTTGAAAACACTAGTTAAAAGTAGTATAATTGTATTGTAAAAAGAACAAAAATTTACGAGAAAAAATGTGATTATTAAGTTAAGCATCTCGTGTAGGATAGCAATTCCTACATGGGGTGCTTTTTTGTTTTTTTACAGAGAAAGGAGGAAAAATGAGAAAAATTATTTTGTTAATTATAGGTTTTCTGTCTACAAGTTGCATATCTTTTGCATCAGTTTTAGCACTTGAAGAATCTAATCTAGCATTAGGTGAAGTAGCCAATGTAATAGCAATGGCAAGTTTAACTACAACTGAAAGTGGAATAGCTAACTTGACAGCAGCTTATGGTACATATGGCAAAGAACATGCATTTGCAATTGGATTTAATGGAACTATACCAAACAGAAGAATGAATTACAAGTTTGGATTGAAAGGTAATTTAGGAATAGATGCTGGTATTGGGTTTGCTATAGGAGAAATAACAGACAAAAGACAATTACAACAAGCAAGAAAAATTAAAGAACTTCAACAAAAAATATCTAAGTAAAATATAGTATCTGTACTGCACCTCCAATCTTGTGTACAAGATTATGGGTGCAGTACAAAAAGGTAATGGAAAGTAATGAATGAAAAAACATATGAAAATACACTTAAAAATTACCAAATAAAAAAATAGCTATCTAAAAATAAAAAATATATAATTAAAATAAAATATTTAAGGACTTAATTTAAGTCTAATGTGATCAAAAACTAAAACTCATTTAGCAGGCATATTTAAATCTTCAATATTAGCTTTAGTATCAATAAAATCTAAAGTATTTTTAAAAGGGGCTACAACATGTTAGTCCTTACTCAATTTTTTATACAAAGTTTTAACTACTTCAAAAAAATGATATAATAAACAATAAGTTAGAAAGCAGGTAATTAAGATGGAAATTAAAGAATATATAAACTTTAAGTATGATGAAATAGAACATCTATATAATGCAGTTGGTTGGAGTGCATATACAGATGATATGTATAATTTAGAACAAGGCTACAAAAAATCATTGAAAATATTGGCAGCATATGAAGGTAGTAAATTATTAGGGATAATACGTGCAGTTGGTGATGGATTTACAATTGTGTTTATACAAGATATTTTAGTATTGCCAAGTGAACAAGGTAAGGGGATTGGTAAAGCATTAATTCAAAATATGATTAATTTGTATCCTAATGTTAGACAAATAGAGCTTACAACTGATATTGCTAAAGAGACAATAGCCTTTTACAAAGCAGTAGGATTTAGTGAGTTTTCAGAAGTAGGATGTTGTGGATTTATGAGGTTATTCAATTGACACCTTTTTACTCAAATAGTAACTTTTTTTATTTACAGTCAAATATGTCAAAAAAACTGACATTCCATTGTATTTGGGCTATACTCTAGTATAACAGATTGAGGAGGACAACTATATGGAACGTAACAAAGTAATAGTTGCATTTGAAAAATTTGGTAGAAGTTTTCTATTACCAGTTTCAGTATTACCAGCAGCAGGTATACTAAAAGGAATAGGTGCTGCATTTACAAACCCAAGTACAGTTAAAATGTATCCTTTTTTAGGAGTTAAAGGATTACAAATATTTATGAAGTTATTAGTTACATTAGGAGATGTAGCGTTTAAAAATTTACCACTTATGTTTGCAGTAGGTGTTTGTGTAGGATTAGCTAAAAAAGAAAAAGGTTCAGCTGCTCTATCAGCAGTATTAGGATTCTTGTCATTCCATTACATCTTAAACTTCCTACTTAAAACAACAGGAACATTAGTAGTAGCAGATGGATTAACAAAAGCACAAGTAAGTCAATTAATGGCACAAAGTATGCAAACTAAAGTTTTAGGAATACAAACAATGGACTTAAATGTGTTTGGAGGATTAATAGTAGGGGTAGTAGCATACTTTGTTCATAAAAAAGCTATTACTATACAACTACCGCAAGTAATAGGGTTCTTTAGTGGACCAAGACTAGTCCCTATATTAATAATGCCTGTAATGGCACTAGTATCACTAATTGTCTTTATTATCTGGCCATCAGTGCAAAATGTAATAAATATTATTTCAGTATTAATATTAAAATCAGGTTACATTGGAACCTTCCTATACGCACTAGCAGAAAGATTCTTACTACCATTTGGATTACACCATGGTTTAAACTGGCCAATTAGAACAACAGAATTAGGTGGAATATTTAATGTTAATGGTAAAACAGTATATGGTACAATAAACGCATATATGGCAGCTATTAGTACACCTAATGGACCAATAGATCCTAACATTACAAGATTTAGTTCTGGTAAGTTTGTATACAATATGTTTGGATTACCAGGAGCAGCACTTGCTATGTACAAGACAGCAAAACCTAAGAATAAGAAAATAGTAGGTTCATTACTATTAGCAGCAGCAGGGACATCATTTTTAACAGGTATAACTGAACCACTAGAATTTACCTTCTTATTCGTAGCACCTATGCTTTATGCAGTACATGCTGTTTTAGCAGGAATTACACTTTTATCACTACACGCATTAGGTGCAGCATTCTTAACACCAACAGGACATGGATTAATTAACTATATCATTTATGGTGTATTACAAGGAACTAGAACAAAATGGTATCTATTACCAATAACTGGTGTTGTTTGCTTTATTGTATACTACTTTGTATTTAAGTTTATGATAACTAAGTTTGATTATAAGACTCCAGGTAGAGAAGGAGATATTGAAGACATACATATATCAACAAAAGAAGAAGCAAGAAGTAAATATGGTCTTAAGACATTAAAAGATGAAATGAGAGAAGAAAAGCAAGAAAAGATGAGTACTCATGATCAAGCATTAGGTTTAATAGAATGCTATGGTGGAAGAGAAAATATTGTAACTGTTGATGCATGTATAACAAGACTTAGAATAGATGTTAAAGATAAGGCGAAGGTTGATAAAAAACGTATTAAAGAAGAATATCATGCAATGGGAGTTAGTGAAAATGGTATGCAAGTGCAATCAATATATGGTGCACATGCACAAACTTTAAAGATGGAAATAATAGATATACTAGGAATTGAAGACTAATGAAAAAATTAATAATTACAGACTTAGATGGAACATTACTACAAAATTCAGTTGAAATTGAAAAAATGGATTTAAAAAAATTCAGAGAATTTCAAGATAAATATTTAATAGGCGTTGCAACTGGTAGATCAATTAAGGAAATTGAGTATATAGAAAAAGAGAATAATCTAAAATTTTCGTATAAGGTAGGATTTAATGGTGCACAAATTCAAAAAGGAGATAAGTTAATTTTTAATGAAAATATACAAGAAAGTGTACTTAATAGACTATATATCTTTTTAAAAGAACACAAATTAATATTTGACGCATTAGATGGAGAAAAAAGAATAGGTAATTTTAATCATGAAAAACCTGAAACATTGTGGAATATGGAGCTAATATGCAAAGAAAATCCTTTTGATCTTCTGTTAGATAAGAAGGTGTATAAGATAAATATTAGACCACTAGAAAAAGATTGCGATAGAATTTTAGAAGAATTAAAACAAGAATTTCCAGATCTTTCAATATTCAAAACAGCTAAAAGAAGAATAGAAGTCTGTGCAAAGGGCTTATCAAAGGGTTGTGCTATAGAAAAGATAAAGGAAGATGAAAATTTGTATGTAATAGCAATAGGAGATTCAGGTAATGATATTTCAATGTTTGAATCAGCAGATTATGCTATTTGTATGGAACATGCACCAGAAAACGTTAAAAAGAAAGCGGATGTTATAGTAAAAAAGATATCTAAAATACACAGTTAGGTGAGAAATTTATCTCACCTAATTTTTTTTTGTATGACGGGCATGACATCTTCAAAAAGAAGTAATGAGCCAATTAGACAAAAATAATGTCGGTTTGAATGTCGGTTTGAATAATACTGAAAAGGAAGTGATAGAACTTTTGATAGGAAATTCAAGCATAACATCAACTGAGTTAGCAGAAAAAGTAGGTGTAACAAAGAGAGATGGAAATTGGATTGTAATTAGATAAATTAGTTGAGGAATTTATCTCACCTAATTTTTTCTTTGACAAATGACACTGTGTCATGTATAATGTTTTTGAGGTGATATTATGCCTAAGGCAACATTTTTTAATTTGAGTAATGAAAAAAGAAAAAAAATTGTTAAGGTTTTAACGGAAGAATTTGAAAAAAAGAATATACAAGAAGCTACAGTAAAAGAAATTGTACAAAAATTAGGTATAGCAAGAGGAAGCTTTTACCAATATTTTGAAACACTTGAAGAAAGCTATTTCTACATTCTAGAATTAAAAACTGCAGATCTACATAAAAGCTTTATGAATTTATTGGTAAAATATGGTGATATTTATGATGTTTTAGAAGAATATGGTGAAAAAATTGTTGAGATTATATTCGACAAGTCTTGCTACAATCTATACAAGAATAGGTATCTTTTATGGAATGAAAAGATAAATAGACAGTGGGAAGAATACAAACAAAAAAATATGATTAACCTTATTGAAGTTAGAAATACAGATGAATTATTGTACATTTCTGCCTTAATGCACAGTTTAATTAGTAGAAGCTATATTGAAAAATGGGATAAGGATAAGTTTTTAGAAAAATACAAAAAATATGTAAGATGGATAAGGGAAGGTGTTAGAGATGAATAAGAAGATTTTAAATTTATCATATATATTTCTAATATTAGGATTGGTTAGTGGAGTATTTTATAGAGAATTTACAAAGATATATGCATTTACAGGTTATACTACATTAAGTGTAGTACATACTCATTTATTGATACTAGGAACTATGTTCTTGTTAATCATATCGCTAGCAACCAAAGACACGAAAGTCAATATTTCAAAGCCTTTAGCGATATATACACTAGGTTTAGTAATATTTACAATTAGTATGAGCATAAACGGAGTATTTGACGTCATTTTAAGAAGACCATACAGTAATATATATTTAGTAATATTATCTGGTGTTGGTCATACACTATTAGGTGTTGGTATGGTTTGGATGATGTATATATTAAAAAATAGAGGGACTAAATAGTCTCTCTATATTTCTTTAATACTAGTTAAAATGCTGCCTAGATTTTGCAACTCACTTGGGATTATTATCTTAGTAGCCTGACCATTTGCAACTTTTTCTAGTGTTTCAAGTGCTTTTAACTTAATGATTTCTTCACTTGGTAAATTTTCATTTAGTAGTTTAATACCTTCACTTTCAGCTTTTTTAAGTTCTATTAGAGCTTTAGCCTTACCTTCAGCTTCTTTTATCTTAACTTCTTTTTCAGCTTCAGCCTTTAAAATACTTGCCTGTTTTTCACCTTCAGCTATTAGTATACTAGATTCCTTTTTAGCTTGGGCTTCCAGTATTTTAGCTCTTTTTTCTCTTTCTGCTTTCATTTCTTTTTCCATTGCAACACGTATTTCTTGTGGAGGCACTATGCTTTTTAATTCAACTCTATTAACCTTTATTCCCCAAGGATCTGTTGCTTCATCTAATGCTAATCTCATCTTACTATTTATTGTATCACGAGAAGTTAGCGTTTGGTCTACAGTTAGATCACCTATAATATTTCTTAATGTAGTAGCAGTTAAGTTTTCAATTGCAACTATTGGACGTTCAACACCATATGTGTATAGCTTTGGATCAGTTATTTGAAAGTAGACAACTGTATCTATCATCATAGTTGCGTTATCTTTGGTAATAACGGGTTGAGGCTCAAAGTCATTAACTGTTTCTTTTAAACTAACCTTTTTTGCAACTGCATCTGTAATAGGGTTTACTACATGTAACCCAGCATTTAATTGAGTATGATACTTACCTAATCTTTCTATTACATAGACATATGATTCAGGTATGATTTTAACTCCAATAATAGCAATAGCAATTGCAATTATTAGTAATACGAAAATAATTCCTAATAGCATATTATTCATTCACCTTTCTTTTTATAATTACCTTATTTCCTTTATATCCCACAATTTTTACAACATCCCCTATATTAAGTTCATCATTAGATATTGCAGTCCAAATAACACCTTTAAATTTAACCTCATATTTATTGCTATTTATTACTTTAGTTACAAGACCATTATCTTCTAGCATCTCCTTATTTATCTTATCCATATCAGGCTTTAAAAAATTGGTTACAATTTTTTTGGTAAAGACTAAGAGCACTAGGGAGATTAGTATAAATATCACAACTTGTGTAGTAAATGAATTTATCATTAATGCTAAAAACATGGTTATAAAGGCAGCGATTGCAAACCATATTGAAACTAGTGCTGGTATTATTAACTCAATAATTAGTAGAGCACCCGCCAATAGTCCCCAGAATAATGAACACATATTATCACCTTATTTCAAAAATTTATTTAAATTTTCATTCAATTTATTTAATTTATCAGTCAATTCTTGCTTAATACCTTTTTCTTTTTCTATTACTGCCTTTGGAGCTTTTGAAGTAAAGTTTTCATTATTTAACTTACCATTGACTCTTTTTAATTCATTTTCTACTTTTTCAATTTCATTACGTATCTTCTTAATTTCCTTGTCCTTATCAATTAAATCAGCTAAAGGTACATAAATTTCTGTATTTCTAACTAGTCTAAATCCAACAAGACTAGGTATATTATTTGCCTTCTCTATTTTCTCAACATTAGCTAACTTATCTAGAATCTTTAGGTTATTTACCAAGATATGTTCTTCATCTTCATTCTTTGATAAGTAAAGTAGATGTATCTTTTTAGCAGGACTAACATTAGCTTCTGCACGTATATTTCTAATACTGTTAATTGCTTCTTGCATGAAAGCAAAAGTATTTTCAACTTGCATATCAACAAGAGCCTTATCATAAGTAGGGAAGTCTGATAGCATTATTGTATCACCACTTACCTTAACATATTGCCATATATATTCAGTAACATATGGAATAAATGGATGAAGTAGTCTTAGTGAGTAGTCTAATACGTGTCTTAATACCCATTGAGCTGTTAACTTATCAGCCTTATCACTTGAGTTATATATTCTAGTCTTTGCAATTTCAACATACCAATCACAAAAATCACCTTTAAAGAATTCAAATGCTAATTTACATGATTGATCTATGTTGTACTTATCCATATTTTCATTAATTTCTTTAGAAACATTACTTAATCTAGATAATATCCATGAATCTTCAACCTTAAAGTCAAGGTCCATTATGCTAGTGTTTTTATCAAAACCTTCTAAGTTAGATAAAACAAATTTTGAAGCATTCCATAACTTGTTTACAAAATTTGCTCCCATATCAACTAGACCATCATTAAATCTAATATCTTGCCCTTGTGTAGTGTTAAATAAAAGTCCAAAACGTAGAGCATCTGCACCTTTGTTTTGTATAATATCTAATGGGTCAGGTGAGTTACCTAATGATTTACTCATCTTTCTTCCTATTTCATCACGAACTATACCTGTAAAGTATACGTACTTAAATGGAATTTGTTTTTTGAAGTGTAAACTCATCATTATCATACGTGCTACCCAGAAGAAGATAATATCAGCACCAGTAACTAAAGTGTTAGTTGGGAAGAAATGCTTTAAATCAGCTGCATCATTATCTGGCCAACCCATAGTTGAAAATGGCCATAGGCTTGATGAGAACCATGTATCTAGTACATCAGATTCTTGACGTAGATTAGTAGTTCCAGCCTTTTTAATTGCTTCTTCTAGTGATTTAGCTACATATACATTACCTTTTTCATCATAGTATGCAGGTATTTGATGACCCCACCAAATTTGTCTTGAAATACACCAGTCACGTATATTTGTAAGCCAGTTGTAGTAAATCTTTTCCATTCTAGCAGGTTCTAGTTTAATTTCTCCATTTTTAACAACTTCTAGAGCTTTTTTAGCTAAAGGTTTCATTCTAACAAACCATTGTTTTGAAACTCTAGGTTCTATTATCGTATCACATCTATAGCAATGACCTATAGAGTTTTTATGTGGCTCTATTTTAACTAGTAGTCCTAATTCTTCTAAGTCTTTTACTATTTGTTTTCTAGCTTCAAATCTATCTAAACCTTGGTACTTACCACCATTTTCATTGATTTTTGCATCCTCAGTTAGTATGTTAATATACTTTAAATTACATCTTTTAGCTACTTCAAAGTCATTAGGGTCATGAGATGGAGTCATTTTAACTACACCTGTACCAAATTCCATATCAACATATTCGTCAGCGACTATAGGGATTTCTCTATTCATAAGTGGTAGTATTACAGTCTTACCAACTAAGTCTTTGTATCTGTCATCATGTGGGTTAACAGCAACACCAGTATCACCTAACATAGTTTCAGGTCTAGTTGTTGCAACTATTAACTTAATGTCACTATCTTTTACTGGATATTGTATGTGCCATAAAAAACTATCTTTTTCTTCATGGTTAATTTCATCATCAGCAAGAGCTGTCTTATCAAAAGGACACCAGTTTACTATGTATTCACCTTGATAGATTAAGTCGTTTTCATATAGGTCTATGAACGCTTCTTTAACAGCGTTTGATGATTTTTCATTCATTGTAAACATTTCACGTGACCAATCAAGAGAACCACCTATTTTTCTTAATTGTTTTGTGATGATATGTCCGTACTTATTTTTCCATTCCCAAGTTTTTTCTATAAATTTATCTTTACCTAAGTCTTCTTTTTTAATACCATTAGACATTAGCATTCTTTCTACCTTGTTTTGTGTTGCAATACCAGCGTGGTCTGTACCAGGTAGCCATAAAGTATTAAAGCCCTTCATACGTTTGTATCTAATAATAGCATCGGTAATTGAAACATTTAAAACGTGTCCAATATGTAATATACCTGTAACATTAGGTGGTGGAAGTATGACTGAATAATAGGGAGTATCTAAGTTATCACTTGGTTTAAAGTATCCCATATTTTCCCAATTTTCATATATTCCTTGTTCTATTTCAGAAGCTGCATATTTTTTGTCTATTAAGTTATCCATATATCTTCATCTCTTCCTTTCAAATTTATAATAGATTTTAACATAAATACTACTTTTTTACAATCGTAGATTGTTAAGTATGTATCTATTATTGTTTTAAATTTACAATAGAATTAAAGCATGGTATAATTGAATATAAATTAAGAAAAAGGTGGACAAAATGAAAATATTAGTTGTTGGTGCAGGAGCGATGGGTGCTTCATTTGCACATAAGTTGTCAAAAGACAATATGGTTGATGTTGTTGATACATGGAAAGAAAATGTAGACAAGATAAATAGAGAAGGTTTAAAAATCAAAGAAATAGATAAAGAGTTAAATAATACAAAAATTAGAGCATATATGATGGAAGATTACAATGAAAAGGTAGATTTAGTAATACTCTTTGTAAAATCAATGATGTTAGACAAGTCATTAAAGACACTACAACATGTATTTAGTGATAATACTAAAGTATTATGCTTGTTAAATGGACTAGGACATATTAAGACTATACAAAAATATGTAAAGAAAGAAAATATAGTAATGGGGATTTCACTAGTTACAGCTGGTCTTAATGGACCAGCAGATGTTACATTATCTAGCTATGGTTACAATGAAATTAGTGGTGTATATGCAAAACAAGTAGCAGATGTATTAAATGCGTCAGGTATGCCAACTAATTGTGTTAGTGATGTACAAGAATCTATATGGGAAAAAGCTTGTTTAAATGGAATGTATAACAGTATTTGTACAATACTAGATACAAGAATGAGTGATTTAGATAATGCATACTTATTAGAACAAATACAAAAAGGTATAATAGAAGAATTTCATAAGATAGCCTTAAAAGAAGGTGTTGATTTTAACAAAGAAAAAACATTTGAAAAGGTTAGAATATGCACAACAAAAGATTTTAAGGGATCTAAACACTATCCATCTATGCACCAAGATTTAAGACAACATAAGAGAAAGACAGAAATAGATTTTTTAAACGGATATATATCTAAAAAAGGTAAGGAATATGGTATACCAACACCATATTGTGACTTGATAACATTTGAAATAAAGGTATTAGAAGGAAAAGTGGTAAGATGAATATAGCGATAATTATGGCAGGTGGATCTGGTACAAGATTTTGGCCATTATCAACTAAAGACACTCCAAAGCAATTATTAAAATTGTTTTCAGATAAGACACTATTAGAAGAAACTATAGATAGATTAAATAGAACTGGAATATATGATAAGGTGTATATAGTAACAGGGAAAGGTTTAGAAAAAAGAATAAGACAAACTTTAAAAGATTTTGATAATATATTAATAGAACCTGTATCAAAAGATACATCATTTTGTATAGCGTATTCAGTAAAAAAAATTGTAGATATATATGGTATTGATACACATATTTCTATCTTCCCATCAGATCATTTAATTAGAAATGATGAACTGTTTAAGGAAAGTATAGAAAAGGCCTTAACTTTTAAAGACAATATCGTTATCATGGGAATAAAACCTCAATATCCTGAAACAGCTTATGGGTATATAAAGTACAGGGATAATGATGTTATAGAATTCCGTGAAAAACCTAATAGGGAAACAGCAGAAAAATACTTAGAAGAAGGTAACTATCTATGGAATAGTGGTATGCTATTTGCAAGTTCTAAAGTAATATTAGGAGAAATAGAAAAGTACTTACCTAAGCACTATGCATTATCACTTGATGCAGAACGTATTAGTTTTGACATAGGGGTCTTAGAAAAGACAAATTTATGTAAAGTTGTACCAGTTAGCTTTGACTGGAATGATGTTGGAAGTTTTAGCTCATTAGATAAAGTTTTTGAAAAAAATGAACAAGACTCGATAATAATTAGCAAGGATAAATATCTTGGGTTACAAAGTAGCAAGAATATTGTAATAAACAAAGAAGATGGGAAAAATATTGTTGTTGTTGGACTAGATGACTTAATTGTTGTAAATACAAAGGACAACCTTTTAATTTGCCCTAAATCAAAAGACCAAGAGATAAAAAAAATAGCAGGTATAATAGATGAAAAGTAGCATTTTAAAAGGAACATTAATATATACACTAGCCAATACAATAATTAAGCTAGGTGGGTTAGTGTTCTTACCTATAATGACAAGAATACTAACTACAGAAGAATTTGGGATAATAGGGATATTATCACCAATTACAACCATATTTACTATTGTATTAGGACTAGGATTCTATAATGTCATTTTAAAAAAATACGTTGATTTAAAGGATAATAAGCAAGAACTAGAAACATTTAAATTTACCGTTGTAATATTCATACTATTCCTAAATCTATTAGTATTAGTAGTATTTTTAATACCATGTTTTAGAGGGGTTATAGAAAAGATATTTAAAGTAGATTATCTACTAGTTCTAATTTCTATGATAATAGCAATGGTAAATTCACTTAATAATATGGCACTTTCATTGTTTCGTATAGAAAAGAAGTATTTTAAGGTTGCAATAGGCTCATTAATATCTTTTTTTACAAACTACATACTTGCAATATACTTCATATCTAAACTACATTTAGGTATATTTGGAAATCAGTTTGCTAATTTATGTGCTGTTATTACCCTATTAATATTCTTGTATGTAGAATACTTTAAGGATATACATATAAAATTTTCTAAAAACTATTTGGTATATTCGATATATAACGGGGTTCCGTTGATATTTATAGAACTAACAGATCAATTAGTTAATTTTAGTGATAGATATATATTAGCAGTATTTAATATATCATACGGACTAATAGGGGCATATACTCTAGCATATACAGGTTCAAGAATATTGTCCGTTATTACAGGCTCATTTATTAACGCATGGACAGCTGAGCTATACCTTGATATACGAAATGAAAAGATAAACAGAAACCTAGAACTATTTTTTTCTATACTAGCGTTTTTCTGTATAGGTGCAAGCCTTTTTTCACCCGAAGCTATATCTTTACTATTTCCTAAACACTACCTATTAGCCATACAGTATATGCCAGTAGTTTTAACGTCAGCTATAGTACAATCACTTTATGCACTAGACTACTACTTCCATTACTTTGAAAAGAGTAAGTACATTGTAGTGTTTACATTCTTAGCACTAGTGATTAATGTTTCACTAAACCTAATACTTATACCAATATTTAAGTCTAATGCTGTGTATATAGCAGGGCTTACAACACTAATAGCTCTTACAACAAGAGCGATTATAGAGTTTGTAATAATAAATAGATGCTTTAAGATAAAGTTTAGATACTACAAGTTCGTTATCTACTTTTTACTAGCATTTAATCCCATATTAATATATCTAACAAGAAGACCAATAGGTATTGTTAGTATCTTACTAAAGCTTCTATACATCTTAATTTGTATAGGGATAATAATAAAGGATGATAAAAATTGGAGAAAACATTTAATATATTTACGCCAACGTATAATAGGAAGAGTAAACTAAAAAGAACATATGAGTCATTAAAAAATCAAACCTTTAAAGATTTTACTTGGCTAATAATAGACGATGGATCTACAGATAATACTAAAGAGGTTGTAGATGAGTTTAAAGATTTAGATATACAGTATGTATATGTAAAAAATGGTGGTAAACAAAGAGCGTACAACCTTGCAATAGAAAAAGCCAAGGCAAAATACTTTATGTGCCTTGATTCAGATGACTATCTAGTAGAAGATGCCTTAGAAAAAATACAGGAGTGTATGAAAAAGACAAATAGTCACCAAGCTGGGGTTGGATATTTATCTGGTTATGATAGAAAAACAGTTATAGGAACAAAGCTAGCCCTAAAAGATGTTAGTATTTTTAGTCAATATAACGAGCATAATGTAAGCGGTGATAAGGGTCTATGCTTTAAAACTGATATATTAAAACAATATAGATTTAAGGTGTTTGAAGGAGAAAAATTTACAACAGAAGCATATTTATACAATATGATATCAGAAAAATATACAATGTATTGGATAAATGAGATATTTGAAATAAAGGAATACCTAGATAATGGATTAACATCTAAATATGATAAATTACTTTGTAAAAATCCTAAGGGGCAAGCCCTATACTACAATCAAACATTAAGACTTAAAAAAAGTCTACTTAACGCAAGTAGATATATTAAGTTCTCACTTATTGCAAAAAAGAGTATCTTTGAGATAATAAGGGAAGCAAATTCAAAATTGTTTGCTATACTTGGATTTCCAATAGGTGTGTATATGTATTTTAAATGGAGAATAAAGAATGAAGAAAAATAAGGTCTTAGTTATGCATATATTTGTAATACTTATCTCGCTTTTACTTTTCAATGTTTTAAGTGATGATATGATAAAGTTTAAAGAAGTATACCTTCTTTTAATATATGCATATACTATGTATACAGCAAATATATTTGTTGACTATATTAACTCATATATGATATTTTTGTACACCCTAGGTCTATTTAATTTTAGTAGAATAGCACTAGATTTTTTAGAGTATGCAAGAATAGGTTGGGCAACAAAGTTTGCTAATTACTACTTTTGTACATCAGTAGTAAATGAGATAATATATGTCTTTTTAATCTGCCTTTTATTCATACATTTAGGTTTTTTAATAGCAATTAAAACAAGTAAGCTTGACTTTGATATTACTATAAAAAGAGATGAAGTAAATATACAATTTTCTAAGATTGTATTTATAGTCTTCTCATTCATGCTTGCAATAAAGCTATTTATCCAGTTTAAAGCCATACTAGCTTATGGGTATAACGCATACTATACTGGAATTTTAAGAAATATTGAATATCCGTCATATACTTATGCAAGTGGTACAATAATGACCATTGCCTTTATAATCTTCCTAGTATCAAAACCAGAAAAGAGTGAGTTTTTAATCTTTTCTAGTATATACCTTCTAGTAAAATTACTAGATTCATTAAAAGGAGCAAGGGCCATATTTTTAACACAGTTCTTATTCATCTTCTGGTACTATGTTAAGGCATATAAACCGAAGATAAGATATAGGGACTTATTTAAGATTTTTGGCTTTATACTAGCATTTTCTCAAATACTAGTTAGTTTTAGAGAAAAGAAGTTATTCTCATTAAAGATAATAACATCAATAGAAAATTTCTTTTTCTCACAAGGTGTTAGCTATTTAGTATTAGGATATACCATAGACTTAAAAGAAAGAATTGCAAATAAGTTATACATCATACAGGGTATATTTGGATTTAAACCTCAAGGACAAGAGGCACTTAATACAACTAATTCACTACCCGATGTACTGACATATATGCTAGATCCTAAGGCATATATTAAGGGTGAAGGTATAGGTTCTAATTTTATAGCTGAATCATATTTTTTAGGATATTTCTTAATGATAATTTTGTTTGTAATATTAGGATATTTAATAGTAAAGTACGAAATTTATGTAGGTAAGTATAGAATACTACTTATGCTATCAACTTACCTTATACCCAACCTCTTCTACATTCCAAGAGGTTCATTGTTTGGTGGTGGCTTATTAAAATTCATAGGAATATATATATTAGTGCCACTAATAATTATGAAAGGACTTAATTTATGGAAAGAATACCTAGAGTTGCCTACTACATCTGGATAGGTGATAAGAAAAAGCCTAAAATATTCTACCAATGCCTTGATTCTTGGAAAAAATATTTGAAGGACTTTAAAATCATTGAAATTAATGAAAAGAACATAGATTTAAATAAGTATATGGAAAATAGGTTCTTTAAAGAGTGTTATCAAAAGAAATTATGGGCCTATTGTAGCGACTACATTAGAACAGATGTATTGTATAATAATGGTGGAATATATTTAGATATAGATATGCAAATATTAAGACCAATAGACGACCTATTATCCTATGACTTTTTCATAGGTTACGAAAGTAATGAATATTTAGGCGTTGGTTTGTATGGTGCTAGCAAAAATTGTGTAATATTAAAAGACTTACTTGATTTTTACAACCAAGACATATATACAAAGTCATTATGGACCATACCTAAAATACTAACTAGTATAGTAAAAGAAAAAGGGTATTTTAATCTAGAAAATACAAAATACTTAGAAGAAAGACTATTCTATCCTTTTTCATTGAATGAGAAGTTTACAAATGATTGTATAAAAAAAGATACCTATGCTATACATTGGTGGAATGCAAGTTGGTCTAATTTAAGATCAAAACTTTTCTTGGAAACTAAGCATTTAAGTGGTATAAAGAAGATATTAAAAAAGATAAAAATAGTATTAAGAGTATATTTGAAAGGATATTAAGATGAAAGTTTCATTAATACTTGCAACTTTAGGAAGAATAGAAGATGTAAGAATTTTTTTTGAAAGTCTTGTTAATCAAACATACAAGAATTTTGAAGTAATAGTGGTGGATCAAAATGTTGAAGATGTGTTAGATGATATAGTAGAAAAATACAGTAAAATATTTGAAATAAAGCACATTAGAAGTGATATAAAAGGTATTAGTGTTAATAGGAATAAGGGGCTTTTTTATGCCAGTGGAGAAATAGTAGCTTTTCCTGATGATGATTGTGAATACAAGGAAGATACAATAGAAAAAGCCGTTAAGTATTTGTACGATAAACCAAAGACCATATACTCATGTAGAACTTTAGAAAGAGGTAAAAACTACGGTACAGGGGTAATGGCTACAGAAGATTGCGATATATCAGTAGGAAATGTAGAGTTGACAATAAAGTCCATTACTTTTTTTGTTAATATTAAGGGAGAAGATGTACTCCTATTTGATACAAAATTAGGTGTAGGTGCACAATTTGGTAGTGGTGAGGAAACAGATTATGTTCTAGAACTATTGAACAGAGGCTACAAGGGAAGATATTTTTCTTGCGATGTTGTTTATCATCCTGCTAAAAAAGGTAATTACACTGATCTTGATAGGGCATACAAGTATGCTATGGGTTATGGAGCATTATGCAAGAAAGAAATTACTAAGAGAAATGAACCTGGATATTATCTAATATATATATATAAGTTAATTAGGAATATAGGTGGTATGATATTAACAAAGAATAGAATGTATCATTATACTGTACTAAAAGGTAGAATAAGGGGATTTTTGGAATATGATTAAGTGTTTATTCAATATGTTAATTGCATATATACTCTCACCCTTTATACCATTGAAAAAAGAAATATGGTTAATTGGTGGTAATAAAGGGGAAATGTATGCAGATAATGGAAGAGCTATGCATGAATATCTATTAACTAAAGATAATATTGAAGTTTACTGGGTATTAGATAAGAATGCTAAATTTAGAAAAGAATTTGATGAAAAAAATATACGGTATTTAATAAGGGGGAGTATAAAGTCATATATTTACTTTATGAAAAGCAAGGTTGCACTTTTTTCTCACTCAATATCTGCTGATATAGTGCCGTATTTATGTGCTGTACCTTTAATTTCATACTATCACAGAAAATGTTTTAAGGTATTTTTGAATCATGGAACTGTAGGTCTTAAAAAACGTAGTCCTATGCATAAGAGATTAAAAAAACAAATAGATAAGCTATTAAAGTCATATAATCTAAATCCATGTGATAGTGAGTTTGAAAAGAGTATAAAGGTCAATGATTGGAAAATGCCAGAAGATACTATGTATGTTTGTGGTTATCCGAGATATGATAAGCTATACAATAGAAAAGATACTGTTAGTACACATGATATACTGTATATGCCAACATGGAGAAAGTATGATGATGATGGTGTAAATGAATTTTTGAATAATAGTAAGTTACATGAATATTTAAAAAAGACTAATATGAAGTTACGTGTGTACTTACATCAGTTAGCACGTGATAGAGTTAAATTAGAAGTAGAAAATACTAGTATACAAATTCTTGATAAAAATGCTAATATTACAGATGAGCTATTAAATGCTAAGGTATTAATAACAGACTATTCAAGTGTATGCTATGATTTTTTCTATCTAGGTAAGAAGGTATGTTTTTATCAATATGACAAGAAAAAATACCTAGATCAAGTTGGAAGTTATGTTGATCTTGATAATTTCTTTTCAAGATCTAATGAAACAGTAGAAGATTTAATAGATGATTTAGAAAATGGAAAGATAAAGGACGCAACTGAGTACTTTAAGTATGTAGATAACAAAAATTGTGAAAGATTGTATAATATGATAATTAAAAGGAAATAGGAATGGAAAAAGTTAGTATAATAACGCCTGTGTATAATAGTGGGAAATATTTAAAAAGAACTATTGATAGTGTATTATCTCAGAGTTATGAGAATTTTGAATTAATTTTAATAAACGATAAGTCTTGTGATAATAGTCTTGATATTTGTAAGTCATATGATGATAAGAGAATAAAGATAATAGATTTAGAAAAAAATGCTGGTGTATGTCATGCAAGAAATGTTGGAATAGAAGCCTCAACTGGTAGGTATATATCTTTTCTTGATTCTGATGATGTTTGGCTTAAAACAAAATTAGAAGAACAAATTAAATTTATGATAGAAAAAGATGCCAAGATATCTTGTACGGGGTATAATAGGGTTGATGAAAATGATAGGAATATAGGGTATGTTGATGTAGATGAAAAAATATGCTATGAAGATATGCTAAAAAACAACCAAGTTGGCTGTCTGACATTAATCTATGATAAAAAGTATTTTGGAAAAAGAGAATTTAAAGAAATAGATAAAAATGAGGATTACCTATTATGGTTAGAGTTAATAAAAGAGGCTAAATATATCTATGGGTTAAATAAGAGGCTTGCGAATTATAGGGTTCTATCAAAGTCTAGATCTAGTAATAAGGCGAAGACATTAATGCATAGATGGAATATATATAGAAATTATGAAAAACTTAGCATATTAGCTTCAATTTATTACACCCTATACTACATCATTACAGCATTACTTAAAAATAGGAGAAAATAGATGAAAAGAACGATTAACAGAAATAGCTATAGACTACTTTTTGTAACAATTAATATCTTGGTGCTTTTCTTGGCACAGTATTTGATATATAAGCCAGTAGATAAAACATTTTTACTTTACTTCATTATTGCCTTTCCCATATACTACATACTAAATATATTTAACTTTGAATATAGAATATTTGATTTGAAGCAAATGTTTCTTTGTGTCATAGCGAACTTCTTACTAATGCTATTCTTTGATGTGTTTGTTTTTTATCAAATGATGGAGGGAGTAATATTCTTTGGTGTAGTATTACTGTACCAAATAGTTGCAAAGTTCTTAATAATATCTAGTATTAATATAAAGGACAGGGTAATTCTTTTAGGAACTAATGAGTATAAGGGCGAAATAGTTAATGAAATGAAAAATACTAAGCTATATAAGGTAATACTTGATACGAATGACAAGAATAAGTTGAAAGAAGAAATAGCAAAGAACAGAACAACAATAATAGTAGATTTTGATTCAGGAATGTTGGATGACCCAGCATTATCAGATATGTTTTTAAACTGTAGAATATCTGGTGTAAAGATATATAGAGATATCACATTCTATGAAATTGTGTTAAAAAGATTACCTATTAAAAGACTTAGTAAGAAGTACTTTATGGTAGAAAGTGGTTTTAGTTCTTATCAAGATAGTATAAAGAAGAATATTAAGAGAATATTTGATATTTGTTTTGCTATCATTATCCTTATACCTGCTCTACCGATAATGTTGATTTCAGCTGTGATAATAAAGTTAGAGTCACGTGGGCCTGTAATATACTCACAAGAAAGAATAGGTGAGAATAATAAGCCATTTAAGATATTTAAGTTTAGATCTATGAGAACAGATTCAGAAAAAGACGGGCCTAAATGGGCATCAGAACATGATGACAGAATAACAAAGTTTGGTAATATTATGAGAAAGACAAGAATAGATGAATTACCTCAACTATACAACGTAATAGTGGGACAAATGAGCTTTGTAGGTCCAAGACCAGAAAGACAGTTCTTTATCAATACATTAGAAAAAGAAATACCATACTACAATTTAAGACATATAGTAAAGCCAGGCTTAACTGGTTGGGCACAAGTTAAATATCCATATGGTGCTAGTATAGAGGATTCATATAGAAAATTGCAATATGATTTGTATTATATAAAAAACTATTCATTAATACTTGATGTATTAATAATACTTGATACTGTAAAGATAGTGTTATTCGGTAAAGGAAGATAGTTAAAAAAGTTAATAGCTAAAAAACGTATAAAATACAGCGAAAAATAAGGCTAGCCTAAAAGAAGTTAAAAAATAAATTGACTTTAACTTAGGAAAGTCTTTTTTTTTACTCATTTTCTGTGTAGAATAATCTTGACAAAGTTAAAAATTAAATATGAGAAGGAGAAATTTATAGTGAAAAAGACATTAATATTGTTGACAATAATTTCATCTGTTGCGACTTTTTCAAAAACTAACGGTTTTGTAGAAGCGTACAATGAAAATGAAGCCAATTTTAAAAAAAATACTGACGCAACATTCACTGCGAAAGAATTAGGTGTTAAAACACAAGTAAATGTAGAGAGGACTAACCTAAGCTTTGGAGGAGATTTTAAATTTAAAGACTTACAGTTAAATAATACAACATCTAAAAACTTTTTAAATCATTCAAGTGTATGGATAAAATACGACCTATCTAAAAAAGAAACAGGAATAAACTCATACGTAAAAGCAACAATCAAGCCAAAATTCCACGCTGAAGAAGCAGAAAAAGAAATGGCACAAGTAAGAGAACTAAAAGAAGAAATACAAAAACTAGAAAGCAAGAGAGCAGAACTAGCACAAGCTAAAGTTAAGGCAGAGAATGATGTTAGAGAGAAGATAAAGCTTGAGAAGAAAGTTGTTGATGAATTAAAAGCTAAGACAGCCGATGATGGTCAATTAAAAAAGGATATAGATAAAAAAGAAAAAGAAAAACAAGAAGAGTTAGAAAAAATAGAAAAACAAGAAGGAGTTATTAAAGAATCTCAAGAAAAAATAAATGTTCAAAAAGATAAAGTTACTGCTGAAGAAAATAAATTAGCAAATATTATTGAACAATATGAAAATGAAAAAAAACAAAAAACTGGAGATGAATTACAGCAACTTGAGAAAAAATTTAAAAAAGATAAAGAAGATCAGGAGAATAATGTAACTAAGGAAAAAGGAACATTGGAGTATTTAAAACAAACTAAAAATACTGCTAAGTTAGAAAAAGAAAAAAATGAGAAAAAAATTAACGAAATAGATAAAGCATTAAAACCACTGAAAGAAGAATATGAGAATAGTAAAATATTACTAAATAATAATGAAAATGGAAAATATGATAAGGATGATCCTAAAGCAAAAGCACTTGTAGAAGCACTAGAAAAAGCAAAAAAAGATATTACTGATAATGAAGCATCAATTAATGCAAAGACTGCTGCTAAGAACCAAATCGAAGTATACAAAGATAATGGTGGTATTGATTTAGAAGGTGACTTAAGCTATAAGACAGAAGGTGCTGTGTTTGGTGTTAACTCTGTTTTAAATGTGCCTTTCTCTAATACTTACATTAAAGGTAATAGAGAAATTACTAAAGATTTTGCTACATTAATTAAGTCTACACATACTGCATACTTTGGAGTATCAGATGTATTATCAGGGGGACTTTCAGTACAACACTCATACAAGGGTGAAGATGCTATGAAGTATGTTTCTGCAAAATTAGACGGTAAGTATGCAGTAAGCAATGATTTAGACTTAGTTGGTAAGTTTAGATTTAAATATCAATTTAATGGAGAAATAGACTTTAAGAATGAATATTTAGGTAATAAAGACCTATTATCTTTTGTTAATCCTAAATGGAATGTATCACCATTAACATACATACATATGTATTCATTAGGGTTGAATTATAGAAAAACACTTAATATAACTGGATTTGTTGGACATGGATATGAAAAGGCAAGTGACCTTAATTATGTAAATTATGGTGTAATGGCAGATGTTAAGTATACAGGTATAGATAAATTAACTTTAAAAGCTAATGCAACATTATCAGAATTAAAAGTTGGTGATAATCATATTGGATTATTTGAATTTGGTGCAAATGCTAAGTATGACTTCAATGCTACAGATAAATTCACAGTAAGTCCTGAATTAGATGCAAATGTTAAGTTTAAAACAAAAGAAAAAGTTGAAGATGTTAAGTTTGTAGTAACACCAAAGGTAAGTATAAAATACGTACCAGTAAACGGATTAACTTTATCTGGATCAGTTGGAGTACCAGTTACTGTTATGAACTCAGCATATGAAAGTACATCAATAAAAACAAATTTAAATATTAGATACGAATGGTAATAATAAGGAGCACGCATATGATGTGCTCTTTTTTAGTGATTAAATATATATTGTTGATAGATAAATGATTAAAAATATTGTATAATATATGTAAATTTAGTTATTAAAAAAAGTGGTTTATACGCACTGCGTGATGAATATAGAAAGGAAAAATATGAAAGTATTAGTAACAGGAGGAGCAGGATTTATTGGCTCACACATAGTTGAAAAATTTGTTGAGAAGGGACACGAAGTTGTAGTAGTAGATAATCTAAGTTCTGGTACTTTAGATAATATTAAAGGACTTTCAAATGTTAAATTCTATAAACAAGACATTCGTGACAAGAATCTTATTGATATCTTTAAAATGGAAAAACCAGACATAGTGTACAATGAAGCTGCACAGATAAGTGTTGGTTGTTCTATTAAAGATCCATATAATGATGCTGATATTAATATAATGGGATTAGTTAATGTGTTAGAATGCTGTGTTAAGACAAATGTTAAAAAATTCATAACAGCATCATCTGCTGCAGTATATGGAGTTCCTAAAAGTAGTGTTTCATATGAAACAGATGAGTTACAAGCCTTATCATTTTACGGTCTAACTAAGATGACTAGTGAAAAATATGTAAGACTATACCACGACTTATTTAATCTACAATATGTAATATTAAGATACTCAAATGTTTTTGGTCCAAGACAATCTTGTCTTGGTGAAGCAGGAGTAGTTGCAATATTTAGTGATGCAATGAAGAATAACAAAGATATATATATAGACGGTGATGGAGAACAAACAAGAGACTTCATTTATGTAAAAGATGTAGCTAATGCTAACTACTTAGTGGGTGTAGAAAATGTAAAAAATGAAACATTTAATGTATCAAATAATGGGAAGACTAGTATAAATGAATTGTTTTCTGCAATGAAAAAAGCATTTTCATACAAAAAAGATGCAATACATAGAGAAAAAAGACTTGGAGATATTAGGGATAGTAGACTATCTAATGACTTGTTAAAATCAAAAACTTCATTTGAAACACATTATGATATACAAAGTGGTCTAAATGAATATGCTGGGAGTTTAGGATGTATTTAAAAGGTATAGAGATAAATGGGTTTAAATCATTTTCTAATAAGGTTAACCTTGACTTTACAAAAGGGATAACAGCTATAGTTGGACCTAATGGTAGTGGAAAGAGCAACATATTAGATGCCGTATTATGGGTTCTAGGTGAACAAAGCTACAAGTCTATACGTGCAAAAGATGGTCAAGATGTTATCTTTTCGGGTGGTAAAAACAAAAAAGCAAGATCTAGTGCTACTGTTAGTTTGTATATAGATAATTCAGATAAGTATATAGACTACGATGCTGATGATTTGGTGATAACAAGAAGTATAAATAGGAATGGTGAGAATATCTATAGTTTAAATGGTAAAAGAACTAGACTAAAAGATATTAATAATCTACTTATGGATACAGGAATAGGTAAGCAAGCTTATTCAGTAATAGGTCAAGGTAAGGTTGAGCGTATAATATCATCATCATCTGTTGAATTAAGAAATATTATTGATGAAGCAGCAGGTATAAAGAAGGCTAAAGTTGAAAAAGATTTAGCTTTAAAGAAATTTGAAAGTGTTAAAAATGAATTAGAAAAGATAGAGTTTGTAGAAAAAGACTTAGAAAAAAGAGTTGAAGAATTAAAAACTCAATCTACAAAGGCAAGACAGTATAGAGCGTTTACAAAAAAGATTAACACTTTAAAATATATGTCATATACTTACTATACTAATCAATTTAAAAATGAGATTGAAGACTTTAATGTAAAGAAAGTTAATATAGAAGAGAGTATAAAGAAGAGCGAAGAAAGTATACAGGAGTATACTGATAAAATACAAAAGAATAACGATGAAAAAAAGATAATAAATGCAAGATTAAATGAATTGCTTAATTCTAGTGATGAAAACAATGAAAAGCTTAAGGATTTAAGCGATAAGCAAGTTGAGTTAATTACTAAAAAAGCTAATTTCACATCTGAAGTTAATGCTAAAGAAAAAGAAAAGCAAAAACTTATACAAGACAAAGAGGAAGTTTCCAAAATTGTTGAGGAGAATAGAGAAAAATTAGTGAAAAGTAAGGCAGATATTGATGCGAAAAAAGAAAATATTTTAGATATAGAGAAAATATTGAAGTCTAAGACAGACAAAAAGCTTAGAATTGAAGAGGAAATAAGGGGGTGTGAGGATAATAGGAAGAATTACGAAGTAGACAAGTTAAAAATTAATATGACAACTGAGGATGCAAAAAAAAGAATAAAATATGCAAAATCTAAGTTAGAGCAAGTAACAAAAGAAAAAGAACAGGCTGATTTAAAATTAAAAAGCTTAGAATCTACCTCATTTGATGAGAAAGAATTTAATTCATTAAAAGAAGAGTATGCATTAAAAAAAGAAGAATATTCTAAGTTAAACAATGAAAGAAATGCAATACATACAAAGTTAGAAGAAATTAGAACAAAATATGATGTTTTGAATAATAGTATTAATAATTTTAAATTAATGAATAATGCTATACAATTTGTTTGTAATAAGTCAAAGGATGATAATTTAGTTTATGGACCCTTAGTCAACATGATAGAAGTAGATGAAAAATACCATTTAGCGATAACAACTATTGCAGGGTATAGTTTAAATGATATAGTAGTTGAAAATAGTGAGGTTGCACGTAAATATGTAGATATATTAAAGGGTAATAAGGTGGGTGTAGCATCATTTTTACCTGTACAAAATCTTTCTAAGAAGAACTTGAATAATGGAAAGTACAACTTTGCTAGAAATTTGGTGAAGAATAAGACGGGTAATCCTAAGATAGATAGGGTTATAGAGCACGTATTTTCTAATGCTGTAATAGTTGATGACTTAAAAGAGGGTATAGAATTATCTAAAACTTTTAAAGATAGAATAGTAAGTTTAGCTGGAGATGTAATATCATCTACTGGTAGAATAACTGGAGGATATATTACAAAAAAGGTAGACGAAACATTAAAAAGAACTAGTCTATTAAACACATACAAGGAAGAAAAAGAAAGTATAGAAAAAAGACTTAATCAAAAAACAAATGAAATACTTGTGGTTAATAAGGAAGTTGAAAAATTAAATTCATTAATAGATGAAAAAAGAACAGTCTATGAAAATTATTCACACAACAAAAAGTCAATATTAAGAGAAATTACTACATATAGCTATGAGATGAATGAAAACAATGACTTCATATCTCAAAAAGAAAAAGATATTAATGAAAATGATAAGTTAATACATGATATTAATATGGCTATTGTAGTAAATGATGAAAATGAAAAGACTTTAAAAAGTCAACTGGAAACATTACAAAATACAGATGTAGAGAAAAAGAAACTAGAAAGTTTAAGAATAGACTTAGCTGTTGAGAATGAGAAGTATAATAATATATTGGCAAAATACAATGAAGTTTATGCTAAGTTAGAGAAGAATAATGAAGAATATAGGGAATTAGCTGATTTTTTAGACAAGAAAGAAGAAAATTATCATAATCTTGAGGAAGAACTAGAAAGTATAAAGGGGGAAATAGTAGAAATCCAAGAAAGTGATGTAAAATCAAAAGAAGAGATTAATAGATTAACAAAAGAAAATATTGATAAGTCTAGTGAGTATAAGGAACTTATAGAGCAAAAGTCTAAATGTGAAATAGAGCAAAATACTAGAAAAAATGAATATGGGAATTTACTAGATAAAATAGAAAAGGATAATACTGAATTAGAAAAATATACTAATATGCTAAGTAAATTAGAAGAATTTAGTGAAGATATTAAATCTAATGAAGAGTATGAAGAAGATGTTGATTTATTAAAAGTTAAGATGTTTGAGAGAAAAATTAGCATAAATGAAAAATCAAGACAAGAATTAGGGGATGTTAATCTAGGATCAATAAAAGAATATGAAGAAGAAAATGCTAGATTTGAAAAAATGCGAAATGATAAATTTGACTTATTAAGAGCAGAAGAATCAGTATTAAAATTAATAGATGATATTGATGGTGATATAGTATACAAGTTTAAAAATGCTATAGAAGAAATAGGTAAAAACTTTACATATATGTGTCGTGAGTTATTACATGGTGCAAAAGGTGTGTTAAAAATACAAGATGAAGATAATCTTATAGAAACAGGGTTAGAATTGAGCGTGAAGTATAGGAATAAGCCTGAGCAAACATTGAGTTTGTTATCTGGTGGTGAAAAATCTATGCTAGCAGTTGCGTTTATAATCTCAATATTTATGTATAAGCCATCTCCATTTACTTTCTTTGATGAAGTAGAAGCTGCACTTGATGAGCAAAATACAAAAAAATTAGTTGAATTATTAAATAAGTTTACATACTCGCAATTTATTATGATTACACATAATAAGGAAACTATGAAAGGAGCAGATAGACTATACGGTGTTACAATGAATAAAGAAGTTGGAGAATCGATTATAGTGTCTGTTGATATATAATGAAAAGGATTTTATTTTTAATTTTTCTATCAGTTTATACCTTTTCTGTGGAGTATAAATATATAGAAAAATATGAAGAGCCTAATAAATCTAATTTAGAGTTCGAAGAAGGATATAATAAGTATTCACCAAAATTTTCGCATTATGTTTTTACTAAAAGAGCAGTAAGTGTAAAAAAAGAGCCTAATAATAGGTCTAAGACTCTACTTACAGTAGGTGGGAATAAGAATATACAAATTATTGCTAAAGTAAGTACAAAACATTCAAAATGGTATGAAGTAAAGATAAACAAAATAGTTGGTTTTGTTAATGAGAAAAGCGTTTTGAAGCGTGAATTTAATTATGAAAAAGCCATAGAAGAAATAGAAAAACTAGAAGAGTTTTTGTACAAAGATATTGATAAAATATATTTTATTGACTGTTATGCACCCTTGAGTTATTCTAGTGGTCTTAAAAAAGACAAGTATGGAAATGGTTCAAATCAGAGTATAACAGCATACGAAGTAGGTACAAAAGACCACTATAATTTACAAGATAGGACCATCTTATCTATTGATTCTGAAGAAAAAAAAGGGTATAATATTAAGGTGCAAACTTATCCAGAGCTAATTTTGAACAAAAAATATAAGAAAAACTTAAAAAAATTAGAGCTAGATGGTAAATTTATCACTAAATACATATTTATTGATAAAAAAAATCAAAATATTTTTGCACTTATGAAAGATAACGAAACAGGTAACTTTAGAGTAATAATTAATGGGTTAATTACGACTGGTAAAAATTCAAAATATGGATTTGAAACACCTTTAGGGAATTTCTTAGTTGCAATATCCAAACCAGTAATGACATATACATCAGATATTGATACTACTAAGGTTATAGGTGATGCAAGATATGCGATAAGATTTACAGGTGGAGCATATCTACATGGCATTCCATCCTTATACGAACCTAAGGAAACTAGAACTCAAAGAAAAAAGATAACAGAAAGTAAACTTGGTACCTATCCATTATCACATAAATGTGTGAGAAACAAGGATGAGGTAGTTAAGATTCTTTATGAGTGGCTAGGTGTAAAATCAAAGAATAAGGCTGGACATAGAGTGCCTATAGAACCTGTAATAGTTATTGTTAGATAATAATTAGGAGGAAAATATGAGCTATATCGAAAAGTACCAAGAATGGTTAAATCACAAAAATTTAGATGAAGATTTAAGAAAACAATTAGAAGAAATTAAAGGAAATGATTCTGAAATCAAAGATAGATTTTATAAAGAACTAGAATTTGGTACAGCTGGATTAAGAGGTAAGTTAGGTGCTGGAACTAATAGAATGAATAGATTAGTTATAGCAAGAGCAACAAGAGCATTAGCAGAAGTAATTATTGAAGAAGGTGAAGAAGCAAAAAAGAAGGGTATAGTATTCGCACATGATTGTAGAATTATGTCACCAGAATTTGCAAGAGAAGCTGCTTTAATAATGGCAAGTGCAGGTATAAAGACATACCTATTTGAAGCATTAAGACCAACACCAGAATTATCATTTGCAGTAAGATACTTAAAATGTACATCAGGTGTTAATATTACTGCATCACATAATCCAAAAATATATAATGGGTATAAGGTTTATTGGACTGAAGGATCACAAATTAAAGATAGAATTGCAAATAGAGTACTAGATAAGATAAAACAACTAGATATATTTAAAGATTATAAGACACTAACATTTGATGAAGCTGTTAAGTCTGGTATGTTAACAATAATAGGTGAAGAAGTTGACAGAGCATATTATGAAAATGTTAAGGCACAATCACTAAGAACTGATGATGAAATAGATAAGAGCTTAAGAATTGTATATACACCACTAAATGGTGCAGGATACAAGGCAGTAAAAACAGTGTTAGCTGAAAAAGGTTATGAAAATGTATTTGTTGTAAAAGAACAAGAAAACCCAGATGGACATTTCCCAACAATTGCATATCCTAATCCAGAATTTGTAGAAGTATTTGAATATGCAAATAAATTATGTCCTAAAGTAAATGGAGATATAATAATAGCAACAGATCCAGATTCAGATAGATTAGCAATAGAAGTTGTTCACAAAGGTAAGATAATACCTATTAACGGTAACCAAGCAGGTGTACTATTAATTAATTACCTATTATCAACTATGAGTGAAAAAGGAACTTTACCAAAAAATCCAGTAATAGTTAAATCAATAGTTACAGGAGAAATGGGAAGACCTATATGTGAAAAATATGGTGTTGAAATGATAAATGTTCTAACAGGATTTAAAAATATCTGTGAATTATCAAATAGATATGCCGTAACACATGAAAAGACTTATGTACTAGGATATGAAGAAAGTGTTGGATACAATGTTGGTACATTCGTAAGAGATAAAGATGGTGTTACATCAGCTGTTCTATTTGCTGAAATGGCAGCATATTACAAGAAACATGGTAAGACACTATATGATGTATTAGAAGATTTATTTAAAGAATTCGGATACTATAAGGAAAAGGGAGTTTCTATTGTACTTGAAGGAGAAGAAGGACAAAAGAGAATCGCTAGAATGATGAAGGAATTCAGAAATATATATCCTAAGCAAATATTAGGCGTTAATGTAAGCGAAACTACTGACTATGAAACACAAGTTATCACAAATGTAAAAACTGGTGAAACTAAACCAGTTGATAATGAAAAGACAAATGCATTTAAGGTAACATACGAAGATGAAAGCTGGTATACATTAAGACCATCTGGAACTGAACCAAAAATCAAATTATACATTTATGTAAAAGATAAAGATGAAAAAGTTTCAGAAAATAAATTAAAGACATTTGAAAAACAAGTATTGGAAGTAATAAATGGAATTAAATAAAATTTTTAAATCATTCATATTAGGTTTAATATTAGCAATTATTTCATATGTAGCTCTATCATTTGTAGGAGGATATAAGGTAGAGACAACTATGTATGTAAATGATAAATATTTAAAAGAAATGAATGAAGACGCAAAATACATATTAAGTTCACTTAATTATTTAGATTATTTAAGAGATAATTCAAAATTAGTAAAAAATATATTTAAACAAACTGATGAATACACATTATCAAAAGGTCTATTAGTAGAAAAACCTGGTGAAGATTCAACAGTTAAATTAACATTTCAAACTAAGTCAAAAGATGATGCCATACTATTCTCTAAGGAATATGCAAACTTGGCAAACAAATATATACTAAGTTGGAAAACACAATATTTTACAACTATGGTTGATAACTTAAATAGACAGTATAACGAGCTTAATACAAAGACAGATATTGAAAAGTATAGAGATGCATTGGCAGATTCAACAATTTCTAAATTAGTAACATATAAGCAAATAAAGGAAGATCAAAGTGATATTATTAGAATTACTAATTATAGAATAAAAGGAAGATTCAATAAGAAAATTATTGTTGTATTATGTTTCTTGATAGGAGCATTTATTCCAGTAGTTTATGAAATGTATTTTAATAAAAAACAAAATAATTAAGCATAAAAAAATCTCTCAAAAAATGGGAGATTTTTTTGTTCTATATATTTTTAGATCTCTCTAAGTAAAACTCATTTTACTTAGAATAAGTATACCAGTTTTAAGTAAAATTTTTAAGCCTAAATTTTACTTAGAGATAAAAAGTGCCAAACTTTAATTTGACACTCTTTGATTGTTTTCAAATATTCCTTGTAGAATTAATGCTAATGCACCATCACCAGTGATGTTACATGCTGTACCAAAACTGTCTTGAAGTGCAAATATTGTAAGCATTAAAGCTATTCCTGTATCATTAAATTTAAGTACTGATACAATAATTCCTAGTGATGCAAGTACTGTACCTCCAGGTACACCAGGAGCACCTACTGCAAATATACCAAGTAAGATGATGAATATTATCATCGTAGGTAAACTAGGCAATTTTGAATAAAGAATTCTTGAGACTGTCATCAAAAAGAAAACCTCTGTTAAAACCGAACCGCAAAGATGTGTTGTTGAACCCAGTGGTATTGCAAAGTCAATTATATCTTTTTTTAAGACCTTTGTATTTTTAGCACATTTTAGTGCAACTGGTAATGTAGCAGCAGAAGACATAGTACCTACTGCTGTTAAGTAAGCAGGGATATAGTTTCGTATAATATCAAAAGGATTTTTTTTAGAAACAATAGCACCTATTGCGTACAGTACACTTAGCCATACAAAATGGCAGATTATTATTATACCTATTATTTTAATAAATACTGGAAGTTGTTTTGTAATACTACCCTCATATGCTAAACTAGCAAATGTACAAAATATAAATATGGGTAGAATTGGTATTACTATTCTATTAACTAGTGCTAAAACTATTTTGTTAAAGTCTAGTAGAATGTTTGTAAAAATTTCTGAATTAGTCCATACTACAGCTAGTCCAATGAAGATTGCCAGAATAAGAGCTGACATTACAGGCATAATTGGTGGTATGTCTAGTTTAAAAAATACTTCTGGTAAAGTTCTTAAACCTTTTACACTAGAGTTTATTGATAAATATGGAATTATACTATACCCTAGTATCATTGAAAAAAATGCTGCACCAATTGATGATAGATAAGATAAACTTAACATAGTAATTAACATCTTACCTGCATTATTTTTTAGCTTTGCTATAGCAGGAGCTATAAATCCAAGTATTATTAACGGTATTGTAAAGAATATGATTTGACCTAAAATGTATTTTATAGTCTCAAGTAGAATAATATTTTTAGTGCTTGAGAATTGACCAATTATCATACCTAAAACAACACTGATTAAAAGTTTAAAAATTAGTTTGTCCTTTATTTTTGACATAATCATCTCCAATTTAAAATATGTAAAAATATTTTACAATATTTTGTGCGAATAGTAAAGTAAAATAAAAAAATAACAAAAAAAGAGCCTTACAGCTCTTTATTTTCTATTAATTTTAAATCCACTGTCTTTTAGGGCAGTTAGAATTGCAATTCCGTGTTCTTCATCACGGCATTCTATTACAATATTCAATAATTGTTCATTAACATCAAGATCTATATCATATCTAGTTTGATTTAAATAAAGTATATTTGCCTTGTATTCCTTTAATATTTCAGTTACATTATTAACTTGTCCTATAGAATCAGATAATTTTACTGTAAATTCTATTCTTCTTCCTTTAAGTATTTGTGCCTTATTAATTATCTTTTCTACATTATTAATATCTATGTTACCACCAGAAATTACACAACAAACCTTTTTACCTTTAATATCAACTTGATTTGATAGAAGACCTGCTAGTGATGTAGCACCTGCACCTTCTGCTACAACTTTTGATTTTTCTAGTAAGAATAGTATTGCAGAAGTTATTTCTTCTTCACTAACAGATATGATTTTGTCCACATATTTTTGAACAATTTCAAATGTTTTGTCACCAACTTTTGCAACGGCAATACCGTCTGCTATTGTATGACATGATTTTAATTGTATTATCTTCTTATTACTTACTGATTCCTTCATAGAAGCAGCACCATTTGCTTCTACACCATATACCTTAATATTAGGATTTATACTCTTTACGGCAACTGCTATACCTGATAATAGTCCACCACCACCAACAGGAACAAATATTGCATCTATATCAGAAACTTCATTTAATATTTCAAGTCCTATTGTACCTTGACCTGCAATAACATAATCGTCATTGAAGGGGTGTAAAAATACTAAATTTTCTTTTTCTTGTATTTCTAGGGCTTTGTTGTAGGCTTCATCATAGTATTGTCCATGTTGTATAACACGTGCACCAAAATTTTTTGTAGCAATAACTTTAGATAAGGGTGCTGTTTCAGGCATTACTATTGTAGCATTAATACCTATTGATTTAGCACCTAGGGCTACACCTTGTGCATGGTTACCAGCTGATGATGCAATAACACCATGACTTTTTTCTTCTTCAGTTAGATTCATAATCTTATTCATAGCACCACGTACTTTGAAAGATCCAGTTCTTTGAAGATTTTCTAGTTTTAATAAGACAGTGCTATTAGTAATTTCATCTAATGTGGGACACTCCATTAATGGAGTTTTTTTGATGCTTTTTTGTATTTTATCATATGCATTTTGTATATCTTTTAACTTAATCACATTACCACCTCAATTAGAGTATATAGTGTTTTTTTTATTTAGCAAATTATTTCCAATAATCTAATTTACTATCATCAAGCCCTATATTTTTTGCAATAAATACTGGATCTAGACCTTTTTTAAGTTGTGATTTATAGTCATCTAATGCTTTAAACGCAATATTAGATAAGTATAGTATAGTAGGTATATTAATTAAGCACATAATACCCATTAAAAAGTCTGATAAATTCCATGCAAAATCCATTCTCATTCCACAACCAAGGAAGATAAATATACTTGCAAGTATTCTATATGCAATTTGGAAGTTCTTTGAAGGAACTTTTTTTAAACAATATGCAATACAAGAATCTACATAGTATAGATTACCTAGTAGTGTTGTAAATGCAAATAGTGCTAGTGAGAAAGTAACGAATATATGTCCATAAAAACCAAAAACTGTTGCTAAAGCTAATTGAACATATTTTGCACCTGCAATACTTGCATCAGGACTTATACCAGATGATAGACAAATAAAGGCTGTTGCTGAACAAATAACTAGAGTATCAATAAATACAGATGTCATTTGAACAAGACCTTGTTTTACAGGGTGTGAAGTCTTTGCACTAGCTGCAGCGTTAGGGCTAGATCCCATACCTGCTTCATTAGAGTATAGTCCTCTTTTTATACCTTCAACTAAACATGAACTTGATATACCACCAAATATTGCACGGAAGTTAAAAGCATCTACAAATATCTTTTTCATAACTATAGGGAAAAGGTAGTAGTTTTTTAGAACAATAATTAGTGAAACAAGTATAAATACTATACCCATTATTGGGACAAGTATACTAGTTGCTTTTATTATTCTCTTACCTCCACCTAATATGCAAAATCCTGCTAATATTGCAAGAACTAAACCTATTATCCAAGGTGTAGTTGTTGAATTGTAGAAACTATATACTCTAAATGAATCTTGTAAATTAAATGAAGCTAACATATTAAATCCAACTGCATATGTTAGTATTAAACTTATGGCAAATATTAGTCCTAATGTTCTACTTCCAATACCAGTTTGAATGTAGTATGAAGGTCCACCATATGAATTTGTTTTTCCCTTCTTCTTGTATATCTGTGCTAGTGTAGATTCAATAAACGCAGAAGATGAACCTATTATGGCAATTATCCACATCCAAAATATGGCACCATATCCACCTATACATATTGCGTTTGAAACACCAACAATATTACCTGTACCAACTCTTGAGGCTGTTGAAACCATTAGAGCTTGAAATGATGAGACTTCTCCTTTTTTTGGAGTTTCTGTTATAACTGAGAAAGCATTTTTAAATAAGCTTATTTGTATAACCCCAGTTTTAAATGTAAAGTATAGCCCACTTGCAATCAATATGATTATTAATATGGGATAGTATAAAATCGCATTTACAATATTTAAAAAGTCCATAAATCTCCTTTCAAATACAATTTATACAAATTTTACCATAATTAAAAAAATTAATCAAAAATAATGTTTTTTTCAAAATTATTTTCTTTGATTAGTTTTATAATTTCCACAGGATAAACAGTGTATTTATCGATAGTATCTAAGTCTAACCAATAAAATTTATTTATTTTTTTACCTTCCATATGTGTAAAATTATGAGTGGGTAAATTTTTGATATCCACTAAAAAGTAAAAACAAACTTCGTGATTTTTATTGTATAGTGCTTCATGAACATATACACATTTTTTAATGTTTGCATCTAAACCAAGTTCTTCTTTAATTTCTCTTACTAAAGCTGTTTTTGCATTTTCAGCTATATCTATTCTACCACCAGGTAAGTAGTAGTAAAATCCCTTATCATCTATTGTTAGTAACTTATTATCCTTAACTACAATGGCTCTTGCTCTTAAGTTGAATCTAGTATAATCTATTCTAAATGAAATATCCATTATATCACCTCGAAGGTATTTTACTATATGAAGAGATTAAATGCAAAAAAATATGACAAGCTTGCTTAAATTAAAAATCAAGTTATAATCAACGTGAGGAGATTAAACGTATTTTACAAAAAAATCTATGTAAAAATTCCATATTAAAAATTTTATCAAGATATACTAAGGGTAGACATAGGGAATCTATGTTATACAAAGTAAGCTGATAGGAGGCCGATTATATGGTTATAAATGTTAGAAGCGAAATAAACAAGCTTAAAAAAGTTTTACTTCACAGACCTGGTAGAGAATTATTAAATCTTACTCCAGATTCATTACAAAGATTATTGTTTGATGATGTTCCATTCTTGAGAGTGGCACAAGCAGAACATGATGCGTTTGCTAAGATTTTGAGAGACAATGGTGTAGAAGTTGTATATCTAGAAGATTTAGTTGCAGAAACACTAGATACTTCTCATGAATTAAAGGTTCAATTCTTGAAACAATTCATTGAAGAAGGTGGCGTAAAGCTTGAAGTTTATAAAAAAGCTTTATTAGATTTCTTCTTAAGCTATAAAGATACTAAGGAAATGGTATTAAAGACTATGGAAGGTGTAAATATGTCAGAATTAAATATTCCAAGACATGATTTAGTAAGTTACCTTGAAGATCCAACAGAATTAATACTTGATCCTATGCCTAATTTATACTTTACAAGAGATCCATTTGCATCTGTACAAAACGGTGTTATCTTAAATAGAATGTACTCTGTAACAAGAAATAGAGAAACTATATATGCATACTATATTTTCCACTATCATCCAGAATACAAAGGTAAGGTAACAATGTTCTATGACAGAACAAATCCTTTCCATATTGAAGGTGGAGACGTTTTAAATATTAATGATGAAACATTAGCAATAGGAATTTCACAAAGAACTGAAGCTCCTGCTATAGACTTAGTTGCTAAGAATATCTTATTCGATGAAAAGAATTCTCACATTAAGACTATACTAGCATTTAGAATTGCTGAATCAAGAGCATTTATGCACTTAGATACAGTATTTACACAAATAGATTATGATAAATTCAGTGTACACCCTGCAATATTAGGTCCATTACAAGTATTTGAAATTACAAGAGATGGAAATGATGTTAAGGTTGTTCCACAAGAAGGAAAATTAGAAGACATATTAACTAAATATGTTGGAAGAAAAGTTACTTTAATCCCTTGCGGTGGTGGAGACAGAATAGCTGCTGAAAGAGAACAATGGAACGATGGTTCAAATACATTATGTATAGCACCTGGTACTGTTGTAGTATATGAAAGAAATGAAGTTACTAATAAGTTACTAAGAGAACATGGAATTAATGTTATCGAAATGCCAAGTGCCGAATTATCAAGAGGACGTGGAGGTCCTAGATGTATGAGTATGCCACTTGTTAGAGAAGATAATTAATTAAATACACAAAAGAAGGGAAAGAAAACAAATGCCAAAGAATTTACAAGGAAGAAGTTTTTTAAAACTATTAGATTTTACAAGTCAAGATATTAGATATTTATTAGATTTATCAAAGAAATTTAAAGAATTAAAATTGACAAGAACACCTCATAAATATCTAGAAGGTAAAAACATTGCCTTATTATTTGAAAAGACATCTACTCGTACAAGATGTGCGTTTGAAGTTGCTGGTAATGATTTAGGTATGGGTGTTACATACCTTGAACCAGGATCATCTCAAATGGGTAAAAAAGAAAGTATAGCAGATACTGCAAGAGTACTTGGAAGAATGTATGATGGTATAGAATACAGAGGATTCTCACAAGATTTAGTTCAAGAATTATCTGATAAAGCAGGTGTACCAGTATGGAATGGATTAACAGATATGTTCCATCCAACACAAATGCTTGCTGATTTATTAACAATAGAAGAAAACTTTGGGCACTTAAAAGGTTTAAACTTTACATTTATGGGAGATGCTAGAAATAATGTGGCAAATTCATTATTAATAGCTTGTGCTAAAATGGGATTAAACTTTACAGCATGTGGACCAAAAGAATTAATTCCTGAAGCTTCATTAATAGAAAAAGCTAAAGAAATTGCAAAGAAGACAGGTTCAGTAATTAGATTTACTGATAGCGTTGAAGAAGGATGTAAAGATGCTGATGTTATTTACACTGATATATGGGTATCAATGGGAGAACCAGATTCAGTATGGGCAGAAAGAATTAAATTATTAAGTCCTTACCAAGTAAATAAGAAGGCAATGAGTTATGCAAGTAAAGAAGCAATATTCTTACACTGCTTACCTTCATTCCACGATAGACATACAATTATCGGTGAACAAATATATGAAAAATATGGAATTCCAGAAATGGAAGTAGCAGACGAAGTCTTTGAAAGCCCTCAATCAAAGGTATTCGATGAAGCT
Organism: Sneathia vaginalis; assembly: GCF_000973085.1. Classification (NCBI taxonomy): domain Bacteria; kingdom Fusobacteriati; phylum Fusobacteriota; class Fusobacteriia; order Fusobacteriales; family Leptotrichiaceae; genus Sneathia; species Sneathia vaginalis. The sequence goes on along the minus strand of NZ_CP011280.1, from coordinate 782,486 downwards.
GAAAATAGAATGCATACAATTAAAGCTGTAATGTATGCAACATTAAAATAAAATGAGTAAAAGAATAGTAATAGCTTTAGGAGGAAATGCCTTAGGAAATACCCCCGATCAACAATTAAAGTTGGTTAGGGGTACTGCTAAGGTTATAGTGGATATGGCCAAAGAGGGATATGAAATAATAGTTGGTCATGGAAACGGTCCCCAAGTAGGAATGATAAACTTAGCTATGGATTATGCAGCAAATGGTAGTGCAGGTACTCCATATATGCCATTTGCAGAATGTGGTGCAATGAGCCAAGGATATATTGGTTATCACTTGCAACAAGCTATTAGAGAAGAAATGAAAAAACAAGGGTTAGAAAGAGATGTAGTAGCACTTGTAACACAAGTGTTAGTAGATTCAAATGATGACGCTTTCAATCATCCAACAAAACCAGTTGGAATGTTCTATACTAAAGAACAAGCAGAAAAGATAGAAAAAGAAAAAGGATTCATATTTACTGAAGATGCAGGTAGAGGATATAGACGTGTAGTACCATCTCCATTACCTGTGGAAATAATAGAATTGAATGTTATAAAAAAATTAGTTAAAGATAATACAATTGTCATCGCTACTGGTGGTGGTGGTATACCAGTTATTAATACTGATAATGGATTAAAAGGGGTAGACGCTGTAATAGATAAGGATAGATCAAGTGCAAAACTTGCATTAGACTTAAATGCAGATATGTTAGTTATATTAACTGCTGTTGATAAGGTTTGTATAAATTACAATAAACCAGACCAAGTTGAATTGTCAGAATTAACATTAGATGACGCAGAAAAATATATAAAAGAAGGACAATTTGCAAAGGGTAGTATGTTACCAAAGGTAGAAGCTTGTATGGATTTCGTTAGAAAATCAAATGGAGCTAAGGCTTTGATTACATCATTAGAAAAAGCAGCAATAGCATTAAAAGGACAAACAGGAACTATAATTAAATAACAAAACGAAAGAAGGGAAAGATTATGGCAAAAAAAGAACGTAAGTCACTTTCTGCTTACTCAATAATCTTAATTTTACTTGTAGTATTAGCAATTTTAACTTGGCTATTACCACATTTACCTGGTTCAGTAACTCCTGAAATGATAGAAAATGATTCATCTTTAGTTACTGGTGTAAATCGTGCAACAATTGCTGACATATTTATGTCACCGTTCAATGGATTTAAAGACGCTATAGATGTTTGCGTATTCGTATTATTCTTAGGTGGATTTTTAGGTATAGTTACAAAGACAAAAGCATTAGACGCTGGTATTGCAGCTCTAGTTCGTAAATTAAAAGGTAATGAAATTATTTTAATACCAATACTTATGACACTATTCTCAATTGGTGGTTCAACATATGGTATGGCAGAAGAAACAATAGCATTCTACACTTTAATTTGTTCAACTATGGTTGCTGCTGGATTTGACTCAATGGTTGGTGCAGCTGTAATATTACTAGGTGCTGGTGTTGGATGTCTTGGTTCAACAATTAACCCATTTGCGACTGGTATAGCAATGGCAACAGTAGTTGATGGTGGATTGCATGTTGAAAATGCATATATATTGATAATAGGAGTAATTTTATGGATTACATCTTTAATTGCTGCTGTTATATATGTAATGAGATATGCAGAAAAAGTAAAAAGAGATAAAGGTTCTATTTTCTTATCATTAAGAGAACAAGAAGCAATGAATGAACATTTTGGACATGTTGACTTTAATGAAGTAGAATTTACTGGAAAACAAAGAGTAACATTAATTGTATTTGCTATTACATTCGTAATTATGATAATATCATTAGTTGCGTGGGGTAAATACGATATCCATGTATTTGAAGGATGGTCATCATTCTTAACTGGTGTACCTTTAGGAGAATGGTACTTCGGTGAATTGTCAATGTGGTTCACATTTATGGGACTTATCATTGCAGTAATAAATGGATTTAGTGAAAAAGAAACAGTAGATGCATTCCTTGCAGGATCTGCAGATATATTATCAGTTGTATTAATTATCGCATTATCACGTGGTGTTTCAGTATTAATGAAAGCTACATACTTAGATAAGTACATATTAAATACAGCTTCTAATCTATTAAAAGGATTACCTGCTATAGTATTTGCACCAGCATCATATATCCTATATATGATACTATCATTCTTAATTCCATCTACTTCAGGACTTGCAACAGTATCATTACCAATTATGGCTCCATTAACTCAAAATATTGGATTCAGACCAGAAGTTATGATAATGATATTCTCAGGTGCATGTGGATTGATTAATTTAATAACACCTACATCAGGAGTTGTTATGGGTGGTTTATCAACTGCGAAGATAGAATTCTCAACATACATAAAATGGGTAATGAAGTTATTAGGTATAATATTTGTATTAAATGTTGTAATCTTAACTGTCGCTATGTACGTAGTTAAATAATATATACTTTGGTAAGAGAGAAGACAGTTATGTTTTCTCTCTTTTTAAATAAAAGGGGTAATAAAAATGAAAAAGGGATTTGTATTAACAATGTTGTTAATTTCAGCTATAGATGCTATGGCTTGTACAGGTGTTTTAGTTGGTAGAAATGTTTCGCAAGATGGATCAATGCTAATGGCTAGAAATGAAGATTTCGGTTCAGCAGCAAATCCAAAGACTTTCTTTGTTATTAAAAGAAAAGTTAATAGTAAAAAAGCAATATTTAAAAATCCTGATACAGGATTTAGTATTGAAATGCCACATAAAACATTAAAATACACAATATTACCAGATGCTGGACAAGATGCTGGTGTATTTGGAGAAGCAGGATTTAATGAATTAGGTGTATGTACTTCTACAACTTTATCAGCAAGTGCTAATTCTGAAATATTAAAATTTGATCCATATGTAAAAGGTGGAATTACTGAACCTGATATGGCATCATTAATATTAATGCAAGCTAAAAATGCAAAACAAGGTGTCCAAATTATAGCTGATATTATAGACAAAAAGGGTGCTGGAGAAGGAGATATAATCTACGTTGCTGACAAAAATGATATTTGGTATATGGAAATCTATACAGGACACCAATACGCAGCTGTAAGAGTTCCACAAGATAAATACGCAGTTATTCCAAATGCATTTATGTTAGGTAATATAGATCTTAACTCAAAAGATACTATTTATTCAAAAGATTTAATAAATCTTGCTAAAAAGAATAATTTATTAAAAGAAAAAGATGGTAAATTCCATCTTGCTATGACTTATCGTGATAAATTAAATAACTATAACCAAATTAGAGTATATGAAGGACAAAGAAGATTTAATCCAACTGATAAGGTAAAGTATAACGTAAATGATACATACGAACTATTTAGAACACCTGAAAGAAAGATAGGATTAAAAGATGTTATGAATGTACTACGTGATAGATACGATGGTACAGAATTTACAGATATTAAGGTATATAGACCTATAGGAATAGATAAAAACCTTGAATCACATATATTCCAAATTAAAAAGAACATACCAAGTAAAATTGGAGGAATTATGTGGCTAGCTATGGGTACTGTTGAACATTCACCTTACTTACCATATTTTGGAAATATATCACAAACAAATAAGGCATTGAGAGTTAGAACTCAAGTTGCTAATAATAAGTCATATTACTGGACATTTAAACTATTAAATACTCTAGGTAAGTCAGATAGAAAAAATGTTGGTAATGGTATTAAAGAATATTGGAATAATTATGAAGATGGCGTAATTGAAGATGAAAAAAATGTAGAAAAGAAATTGCTATATATCTATAGAACAAAAGGTTCAAAAGCTGCTTCTGATTATTCAACTAAATATTCAAATGATTTAGTAAATAAGACATTAAATATCGCAAGAGATATGCAAGCTAAAGTTATTACACATGTTGATAAGAAAGCTGAAGGTAAACCATACAAAGCTCCATTTAGTTATGTTGATAAAAAATAGTATAAGTGAGACTATATAGTCTCACTTATTTAATTTTTCCATAACTTTTTGTATGAAGTAAAATGAACCACAATAGACATTGAACATGTCTTTTTTTGGTGTTAAATTATCTGATATATTCACATCTCCAAGTGTTTCTAATATATTTTCTTTTGTTCTACCCCTTTTAATATCGGGCATAGCAAATATGCTAATGGGATATCCCACATTTTTTAAAAGAGTATATATTGTTTTTAAGTCTTTATCTTGTAATACAGATAAGAAGATATTAACATTTTTTATTCCTTTTAAATTGTGTATTAGTGCCTTTATTGAATCAACATTATGTGAAACATCAACTAATATATTTTCTTGTATTTTTTGTTGTCTACCAATAATCTTAAAGTTTTTAAGACCTTGTCTAATTTTGTTATCACTAAAATTTAAAAGTTTAAATACTTCATAACAAAGAGCAAAGTTTTTTTGTTGGAAGTCTCCTTTTAGAGGGAGTGTAAATTTTGTTACGGGTTTTAAAAACTTTGTATCATTACTTTCTTTTTCAACAAAACTTTTTAGTATGCTATCAGTATAGAATGTTTTTGTATTATTCTTAGCAATACCTGCTTTTTGCCAAGCAATCTTTTCTCTAGTATCACCCAGCATTTGTGTGTGGTCTAAGCTAACATTTGTAATTAAGGCATAGTTATACATAATTTCATTTGTAACATCAAATCTACCACCTATTCCTACCTCTATTATCGCTATATCCACATTGTTTTCAACAAAGTAGTTTAAAGCAATGACGAATAAAAAGTCAAAAAAACCAAGATCAAGATGTTTTAACTTATCATAGTCATTTTTTAATTTTTCATGTGTTATGGGTATTTGATCTATAGTTATTCTCTCACTAACGTCTAATAAATGAGGAGAAGTAAATTTTCCAACCTTGTATTTTTGCATTAGAACACATTCTAAGTATGAACAAGTTGAACCTTTACCATTTGTTCCAGCCACATGAATAAGTAGTGGTAATTTTTTAGGTAAAAGATTTCGTATATCATTTCTTCTAATATTTTTTCTGTTAAAAAGTTCTTCAAACATATATCACACCTCTATTTTTTCTTGTTTAAGTATACGGCAATATGGTGTAAAAAGCAATGTAAAAATTGTATAATTACTCACAAAATGATATAATTTTTAGAGTATGATGTGGATACAAAAGGAGAAAAGATGGAAATTACTTATGTTGTATTTTTAAATGGTGTTTATCCTAAAAATTTAGATAAATTGAAAGAAATAGTAAAGGATAAAAGAATAATATGTGCTGATGGTGGAACAAACACTTGTTTTAAAATGAATTTAACTCCAGATTTGATTATAGGGGATATGGATTCAGTGGAAAAAGAAGTATTAGAGGCGTATAAGGGAGTTAAGCTTATACGTAGTATAAGGGAAAAGGATTATACAGACTTTGAACTAGCACTTATGTACATAGAAAAAGAGGATATTTTAGATGTTACTACTAGATTTAAGGATAAAAAAAGAATAGATAAGGAAAAAAGAGTTACACCTGTATTAGTAGTAGGTGCAACAGGTAATAGGGTAGATATGACATTATCAAATATTTTGAAATTACAAAGTAATGAAAATATGGTGTTTTTAACTGAAAATTTTGAATATATGAGATATATTAAACTAGATAAAAGTACAGAAGTAATTAAGGATCTTTCTGGTAAAACATTTTCAATAATTCCAATAACTGATTTAGAAAAACTAGATTTAAAAGGTTTTGTGTATAATTTAGATGGGGTAGATATAGATAAGTCTATAGGGCTTGTAAGTAATATAGTAAAAGATGATAGGGCATATATCTACTGTAAAAAAGGAGAAATGTATTTAATTCATGAATGAATATTTTGAAAAAATGATAAATGAATATGGCTTTGAGAAAAGAGAAGGTCAGGAAAAAATGGCAAAAATTATACAAGAAGCAATAGAAAATAGGAAGTCATGTATAATTGAGGCTGGAACTGGTATAGGTAAGAGTTTAGCTTATCTATTACCAGCAGTACTTCACGCAAAAAAAACTAATACAAAGGTTGTAGTGTCAACAAATACAATAAATTTACAAGAACAATTAATAGAAAAAGACTTACCTTTACTAGAAAAAATATTAAATGAAAAGATAAAGTATAGACTAGTAAAAGGAAGAGGAAACTATATTTGTGGTAATAGACTTAATAGAAATTGTCGTGATGATAACCTAATATCTTGGTACAAACATACAAAAACTGGGGATAAGTCTGAAATAGATTTTTATGTTGATCCTACAGTATGGGACATGGTTAAATCAGATAAAGATTACTGTGTTGGTGCAGGCTGTGCAAGGGATAAAAAATGTTTCTATTACAAGGCAAAAGAAAATATACAAAATGCTGAGATATTGATAGTAAATCATGCCCTTTTATTCTCACACTTTAAATACGATAAGGTTTTACCTGATTTTGATGTTTTAATATTAGATGAAGCACATAATATTGAATCAATAGCAAGAAACTATTTTGAGAAGAATATAGGGTCTAAAGAGATAGGACAGAATATAGGGATGATATTTAATAGAAGAACAAATACAGGTATATTTAAAAAGTTCTCCAGTGTAGAAGGTGTATATCTTGAGTTTACAGATAGCATAAATGGAATATATGATGCCTTTATGAACCTATTTTCAGTAATTAGATTAAATCTAGTAGAAAAAAATGTACTTAGTATGAGATTAGATAAGCTTTCAGATAAAAAGAAGTATGTAGAAAATTTGGAAAGAATAATAGAAAAATTTAAGCTATTTGAAGAAGTATCAAAAAAACTTCTTTTATCCGATGTAGATGAAGAAGCAAAACAAGAATTTACACTATACTATACTCGTTTAAAAGAAGCCGTTCTATTTATTAACGAGCTATTAAATGAAAAGACTGTAAATGCAGTAGACTGGATAAAATTAAATCCTGTAACACATGATGTAGAGATAAAAAAGACACCATTAGATATTTCTGATGTTATTAAAAAGATATATGAGGATAGAAGTGTAATAATGACTTCTGCGACATTACGTATAGGTAAAGATTTTACATACATATCAAATAGACTAGGATTAGAAAATTTTGGTAAGGAATTTGTAACATCACCATTTGATTATGACAAGAATATGAAAATTTTCTTGTCAAATAATGGGTATAATCCAAATAGTATAGAATATTTAAACTATACGATAGAGTTTTTGAATAAGTACTTGGAAGAAAAAAAAGAGGGTACTTTTGTACTTTGTACCTCATATAAGCAAGTTGATACTATTAGTAAAGGGCTAAAAGTAAAGGGATACAATATCCTTATACAAGGTCAATTATCAAGAAAAAAAATGATAGAAGAATTTAAAAATACAAGATCTGTCCTATTGGGAACAGATAGCTTCTGGGAAGGTGTAGATGTAAAGGGAGATAAATTAAAAAACATTGTAATTGTTAAAATACCTTTTTTTGTTCCAGATGATCCAGTAAATGAAGCGTTAATAGAAGATATTAAGAATAAAGGGCAAAATCCATTTATGAGTTTTCAATTACCTCAAGCGATTATTAAATTAAAGCAAGGAGTAGGAAGATTAATTAGAAGTAAAACTGATAATGGAGAGGTAATAATATTAGATAATAGGGTGAAAAATATGAGATACGGTAAGGTGATCTTAAATTCATTACCTAGCAAAACAATAGTTGATATGGTATAATGAAAAGATGGAGGAAGATATGGAATATATAAAGATTAGGGGAGCTAGAGAACATAATTTAAAAAATATTTCACTTGATATACCTAAGAATAAGCTTGTTGTAATAACAGGTGTATCAGGTAGTGGTAAGTCTTCACTTGCTTTTGATACCATATATTCTGAAGGTCAAAGAAGATATGTAGAAAGTCTATCAGCATATGCAAGACAGTTTATAGGGCAAATGAAAAAACCTGAACTAGATAGTATAGAGGGTTTATCACCTGCAATATCTATAGAACAAAAAAGTGTATCAAAAAATCCTAGATCAACAGTTGGAACAATGACAGAAATTTATGACTATATGAGACTATTATGGGCACATATAGGGATAGCTCATTGTCCTATTTGTGGTAAGAAGGTTAGTAAGCAATCTATTGAAGAAATTGTAATTGATATATACAAAAAGGCAAAAAATGGCATGAAGATAATATTTATGTCACCTATTGTAAAGGATAAAAAAGGTAGTTTTAAAAATCTATTTATTAATCTACAAAAACAAGGACTACAAAGAGTAATTGTTGATGATGTTATGTATGATTTAGATGATAGTATAGAGCTTGATAAGAATAAGCGTCATAATATTTTTGCGATAATGGATAGAATTAAAATGAATATTTCTAATGATGAAACAAAGACTAGAATTACAGAAGCAATAGAAAATGCAACAAAATTATCTAGTGGACATTGTTTTGTTAAGATAGATGATAAAATGTATTCATACTCTGAAAACTTTAGTTGTAGCGAACATGAGCAAATAGAATTTCCAAGTATAGTCCCAAGACTATTTTCATTTAATGCTCCATTTGGTGCTTGTGAAGAGTGTAATGGTTTAGGGTCTGCTTTAATAATAGACGAGAATAGATTAGTTTTAAATAAGGATTTATCTATTGATGATGGAGCCTTATACATTTGTGGTGGTAATTCAAAAAAATCATGGACATACAAGTTGTTTCTTGATTTTTTAAATGCTCATTCAATAGATACAACAAAACCATTTAAGGACTTAACTAAAAAACAAAAGGATTTAATACTATATGGTGATGAAAAAGAGTTTAAATTTAGTATAAATACAAAGGAATATAGCTATGATGGGAATAAGACTTTTGATGGTATAGTGGGACTTGCTAAAAAAAGATACAAGGATTCATTTAGTGATTCAATAAGAGAAGAGCTAGAAAACAAATATATGGTAGAAAAAGTATGTAGTTCTTGTCATGGTAATAGACTAAAAAATGTAGTGTTAAATATTACGATAAATGATAAGTCTATAATAGATATATCTAAAATTAGTATAATAGAAGCTAAAAAATTCTTTGACAATTTAGTTTTAACAGAAAAGGAAGAAAAAATAGCAAAAGAAATACTAAAAGAGATAAGACAAAGATTAGACTTTATGATAAGTGTAGGACTTGATTACCTAAGTTTATCAAGAAATACAAAAAGCTTATCTGGTGGTGAGTCACAAAGAATAAGGCTTGCAACACAAATAGGTTCAAAATTAACAGGAGTTATTTATGTATTAGATGAACCAAGTATAGGCTTACATCAAAGAGATAATGAAAGACTACTAAATACTTTAAAAGAATTAAAGAATTTAGGTAATAGTGTCATAGTTGTAGAACATGATGAACAAACTATGAGAGAATGTGATTATTTAATAGATATAGGACCTAATGCAGGTAAGTATGGTGGAAGTGTTGTTGCAAAAGGTACACCAGATGAGGTTAGAAAAAATGTAAATTCACTTACAGGTAAGTATTTGAATAAAGAAATTGAAATAGTAGTACCAAAAAAAAGAAGAAAAAGTAAGGAATTTTTTGAAATTACAAATTGTTGTGGTAATAATTTGAAAAATATATCCGTTAAAATTCCTAAAGGAGTATTTACTGTTGTGACAGGAGTATCTGGTAGTGGAAAGAGTACGTTAATAAATCAAACACTTTATCCAGCACTATGTAATGAATTAAATATCTCAAAACAATATCCATTAGAGTATGGTAAGCTAATAGGTCTTAATGGAGTGAAAAAAGTTATAAATATAGATCAAAGTCCTATAGGTAGAACACCTAGATCAAATACAGCTACATACACAAAAATTTTTGATGATATACGTGATTTGTTCTCAAAAACAAAAGATGCAATGATAAGAGGTTACGATAAGGGAAGATTTTCTTTTAATGTAAAAGGTGGTAGATGTGAAGCTTGCTCTGGTGCTGGTATTGTAAAAATAGAGATGAATTTTTTACCAGATGTTTATGTGGAATGTGAAGTTTGTAAGGGTAAAAGATACAATAGTGAAACACTGGAAGTTAAATACAAGGATAAAAATATTTCAGAAGTTTTAGATATGAGTGTACTAGAAGCTTATGATTTTTTTGAAAAGATACCCTCATTAAAAAGAAAATTAGAAACATTGATTGAAGTTGGTATGGACTACATTAGTCTTGGTCAAAGTGCAACAACATTATCAGGTGGTGAAGCACAAAGAATAAAGTTATCCAGTGAATTATCTAAAATAAGTAATGGAGATACTATATATATATTAGATGAACCAACAACAGGTTTACATTTTGAGGATATACGAAAACTACTACTAGTGTTAAATAAGTTAGTTGAAAAGAAAAATACGGTAGTAGTTATAGAGCATAATTTAGATGTTATAAAGTCAGCAGACTATATTATAGACATAGGTCCAAATGGTGGAATAAATGGTGGAGAAATTGTCTGCAAAGGGACACCAGAAGAGATTATTAAGTGTGAACAATCATATACAGCTAAATTTTTAAAACCAATTTTAGGAGAGTAATATTATGTATAATTTTGATATAAAAAGATTAACACCAATAATATATGTTGTATCAGTACTAATTTTATTGATATTAATATTTAAAGTATTGATTTTTTTATTACCCTTTGTGATAGCTGCGGTTATTGTTAGAATGTTAAGTCCTATTGTTAATAGGATGAGTAATAAGAATAAGTTTACAAAATCTATAGTGCTACTGTCGTTTTATGTGTTTGTGTTTATAATAGTATCACTTATACTAGTTAAGATATTTTTAGAAGCATATAATTTGTTTAGTACATTAATTAAAAATCAAGACTACATTCTAGCACATGTAACTCATGCACTGGATAAATATGAAAAATATGTTTCAAAATTACCAGATTATTCAGAAAATTTAATTGATGAGTTAGTCAGTAAGGTGTTAAAATATTTTAATGGAACTATTTTAAACTTATTGAATTCAAGCATAAATATGTTGAAGATGTTACCAAGATTAGTTGTGTTTATTATAGTAACAATCTTATCTTCGTTTATAATAATAAATGATAAAAATATAATAGTAAAATTCCTAACAGAACAATTTCCATATTCATGGTTAAAGATAGGAAATAAGATAAAAAAAGATATATTGAGATTAGTGTTTAATTACTTAAGAGCACAGTGTATACTGATAACTCTATGCTTTATAGAGTTACTGGTAGGACTTAATATAATAAGTATGTATTGTAAAGATGTTAAATATGTTTTAATTGTATCAATAATAATAGCAGCAATAGATGCACTCCCTATATTAGGTGCAGGGTCAGTTTTAATACCATGGGTATTAGTAGAAGTATTTGTAGTCAATAACTATATTTTAGCATTGAGTCTTTTAGTTCTATATATTATAATATTCCTAGTTAGACAGTATTCAGAACCTAAGTTAATAAGTAAAGGTGCAGGTATGCATCCACTTATTACATTGATAGCAATGTATTCAGGATTCAAAATATTTGGAGTTTTAGGCTTCCTATATGGTCCGATAATTGCTGCAATAATTCGCATAGTATTTTCTGAAGAGATTAAATATGGTTTCTTTAAATATTTAATAAACAATAGAAAGGAACAAAATGAATAAAATTCTAAATGTAGTAAAGATTATTATGCTTTTTATCATTCTATTTTTCATTGGTTTTACTCATAATTTTGTACTGCAAAAGCAGAATGTTAAGAATAAAGAAGTCATAATAACTAAAGGTGATAAACCAAATGAAATATACAAAAAGTTAGGTCTTAAATACAATGTGTTTGATAAAATATATTTTAGACTAACTTTAAATGATAGAAAGATAAAAAATGGTTATTACCTATTTAGTAAAAACATTAGTAAATTTGAAATAATAGAACAATTAATAAATTCAAGAAGTACTCAAATTATTTTAACAATACCAGAAGGATTTACAACAGATGAGGTTTTAGACAGAATAGAGCAATTAGGTTTAGCAACTAAAAAAGAAATGCTAGAATCTATGAAGGGGTATAATTTTTACTATAAGCATACTGATAATTTTGAAGGATATTTATTACCTCAAACATACTTTATTGCCAAAGGAGAAAGTCCTAAGGAAATATTGGATAAGATACTTAATACTTTTCTACAAGAATATCCAGTTAATAAGTATGATAAGGATGAGATGTTTAATATATTAACTTTGGCATCTATAGTAGAAAAAGAAGCAAATAATGATGAGGATAGACCTAAGGTATCTGCAGTGTTTAAAAATAGGCTAAAAATTTCTATGCCACTGCAATCTGATGCAACACTAAGGTATGAATTAAAAAGAGATGTAACAAAGAATGATTTAAAGACTAATGATTCAGAATACAATACATATAAGCATAGAGGTTTAACTCCAAGCCCTATATGTAATCCAGGAGAAAAAAGTATAGACGCAGCAATTAATCCTGAGAAAGATTTTAATGACTTATACTTCTTTATGTATAAAAATAAGACATATTATTCTATGACGCATGAAGAACATTTAAATAAAAGAAAAGAAAGTGGACATTTGAAATGAAAAAGATAATATGTATATTAATTACATTTTTATTAATCAGTTGTACTGAAATTGAACATATAACAAGACCTATATACAGAAGAAATGTAGGAGATAACCCTGTTGTTAAGATTAAATTAAGTACTAATTCAAGTAACTACAGGGGCGATATTTATTTTGATGGTAATGATAGAATTAATGAAGTTAGACTAGAAGACTACCTATACTCAGTAGTTGCAAGTGAAATGCCTAGAAGATTTAATATTGAAGCATTAAAAGCACAAGCAGTTGCAGCAAGAACATATGCAGTTAATAGATTACTAAGTAACAATGGTAGCAGAAATTATGATATGTTTGATGACCAAAGATCGCAAGCATATAACGGAATTAAACAAGAAAATGAAAAGGTAAGAAGAGCTGTAGATTCAACAAGAGGAATAATTTTAACATACAATGATAATCCTATAGACGCATTGTATACAGCAAGTTGTGGTTCAAAAACTTTAGCTGCTATAGACTATTTTGGTAAAGATTATCCATATTTACAAAGTGTTGATGACTATAGCCAAGAAGAAATTTGGAAAAGAAGTATAAATCTTGAAGATTTAAAAAATATTTTAAATAGTGAGACTGAGAATATAGAGGATGTTGATAATCTAGTTTACTTAGATGATATGATTTTAACTAAAAAACAATTTAAATTAAAGATGCATTTAAGAAGCCCAAGATATACAGTTAAATTAATAGATGGAGTTGTATATATTAATGGTGAGGGTTATGGACACTGTGTAGGTATGTCTCAAGTTGGTGCAAATAATCTTGCAAAAAGAGGATACGATTATGTACAGATTTTAAAGCACTACTATACTAATGTTGAATTAAAAAGGATATATCAATGAGTAAGATACTAATTGCATTTTCTACAGGACCCGATTCTGTATATCTATATCATTACTTAAAAAGAGAAAATAATGAGCTAGGTCTTTGTTATGTAAACCATAATTTAAGAAATGACGTAGATAAAGATATAGAATTTGTGAAGGAATTTAGTGATAGAGAAAAAGTTCCTTACTACATTATGGACTTAAATTTAGAAAAATTTAATGAAAATAGTGCTAGAGAAAAAAGATATGAAGCACTAGAAAAATGTAGGATAGAAAATGGGTATACATATATTGCAACAGGGCATAATATGAATGATAATGTAGAAACAGTAATATTTAGACTGCTAAGAGGTACTGGTCTAGATGGTCTAAAAGGTATACCGAAAAAAAGAGGCCATATTATACGACCCATATTAGGTATTAGTAAAGAAGAAATATTAGAGTATTTAAAGGTTAATAACATTTCATATAGAATAGATTATACAAATTTAACTAATGATTACTCTCGTAATATTATTAGAAATAAAATGATGCCTATAATGAAAGAAATAAATGAGGGTTACCTTGATAATATTTCACGGTTTATAACCCTACTAAATGAGGATAATGAAGTTAAAAGATATATAAAAAAGACTCTAGATGAGAAGAATATAAAATACAGTAAGAATAAGATAGATGAAATATATGATATAAGGGACAAAAATGGTGCAATAATAAGTTTAGATAAGGAATATATTTGGTATAAGTCATATAATTTTTATGGTATAAAGAAACGTGAAACTAAAAAAAGTTTTAGATATATTTTGAAATTAAATGAAGATATAAATGTTAATGGATATAGCATATATTTTTCTAATTTTAGCGATAAGAAAAATCAACTTGAAAAAATGGGGTATAAAATATATAATATACTGAACGTTGATTTATTAGAAATACGAAACAGAAAAGATGGCGATTATATAGATAATATAAAGCTAAAAAAACTTTTTATTGATAAAAAAATTGATAAATATACTAGGGATTTATTGCCATTAGTTTTGGCTAATGATGAGATAATTTTAGTTGCAGATATAAGACACAGCAAGAAAATAAGTGGTATAGCAACAAAAGATCAAAATTACATTGCAATTAAGAAGGGAGAATAATGTTTAAATTATACGACGATATCGAAGATGAAGAAAAAAAGAAGAATGATAAAAAGGACGATGACGAAGAGCTATTTAGAAAAAAAGTAGAAGAATTAAGAGAAAGACGTGGCAGAAGAAAACCACCTATAGGAAGCCCAATATTCTTCTTGATAATTCTTGCAATAATATATGGAATCTATCGTTTTACAATTAGTAATAATGGATCACAAGACATACAACAAGTATCATATACAGAATTTGTTAATAAGATTAAGACAAAAGATATTAAAGAAATTTCTGAAAAAGAAGACCTATTATACGGAAAAGTAAAAGGTTCAAAGGTTGTATATGAAACTAAGAAAATTACAAGTAGACTAGGTAATGATAATACAATAATGAATCTTGTAAATTCTTCAAATGATATAGATGTTAAAGCTGAAAATACTGCAACTAAATCAATGATAATGCAATTAGTGTTAAGTATTGCTCCATTGTTTGTATTAATACTACTATTTTTATTCTTATCAAGAAGAATGTTAGGTGGTTCTGGTGGAGGAATAAATCCACTTAATTTTGGAAAGAGTAAATCAAAATTAAAAGAAAAACCAAATGTTAAATTTTCAGATGTAGCAGGTCTTGATGAAGTTAAAGAAGAGCTAGAAGAAGTAGTACAATTCTTAAAAGATCCAACAAAGTTCTTGCAAGCAGGAGCTAGAGTACCTAAAGGTGTTTTACTATTAGGTCAACCAGGTACAGGTAAGACCCTATTAGCAAAAGCAGTGGCTGGTGAATCTGGAGCATCATTTTTCAATATTTCAGGTTCTGAATTTGTTGAAATGTATGTTGGGGTTGGGGCTTCAAGGGTTAGAGACCTATTTGAAGAAGCAAAGAAAGAAAGACCTTCAATAATTTTCATAGATGAAATAGATGCAATAGGTAGAAAAAGAGGAACAGGTAGAAATGGTGGTAATGATGAAAGAGAACAAACATTAAACCAACTACTTGTTGAAATGGATGGATTTGAAACAGATGAAAAGATAATTGTAATAGCAGCAACAAATAGGGATGACATACTAGATAGTGCCTTACTTAGATCAGGAAGATTTGATAGAAGAATAGCTGTTAGTGCACCAGATGTAAAAGGAAGACTAGCAATATTAAAGGTTCATGCAAGAAATAAAAAGATAGCAAGTGATGTTAAATTAGAAGATATTGCTAAAATAACACCAGGATTTGTTGGTGCTGACCTTGAAAATATTTTAAATGAAGCTGCAATTTGTGCTGCAAGAGAAAATAGAACAGAAATTCTTATGAAAGACTTAGATGAAGCTGTTGATAAGATAGGAATGGGTCTTGGTCAAAAGAGTAAGATTATTACTCCTAAAGATAAGAGAATGTTAGCGTACCATGAAGGTGGACATGCATTAGTTGCAAGTCTATTACCAGATACAGATAAAGTACATAAGGTAACAATAATACCACGTGGTGATGCAGGTGGATATACAATGAGACTACCTAATGAAACATTAAATATGAGAAGTAAGGGTATATTAGCAGATATAATGGTTGCATTTGGTGGAAGAGTTGGAGAATTGTTAGGTATGGATGATATAGGTACTGGAGCATATTCAGATATACAACATGCAACACACTATGCAAGACTATTTGTTCAAAGTTATGGACTTGATAAAGAAATGGGACCTATTAACTATGAACAAAGCAGACAAGAAGAGTATGCATTTATTGATTCTAATAGTGAAAAGACAAAAGAATTATTAGATGAAAAGGTAAAACAATTACTAACTAAGCAATATGAAAAGACAAAAGAATTGTTGACAGAAAATAAGGAAAAATTAGATGAAATTGCCTTATTATTACTAGAAAAAGAAACAGTTACTGGTTCTGAAATACGTGCTATAGTAAGTGGACATACTCATGATGAAGTGCTAACTATGACACCAGAACAATTAGAAGAATTTTATTAGAGGTCAAATGGAAATAGAAAAATTATACGAGAGTATAAAGGAAGAAATTGATAAAAAGATTGATGAATACAAAGAAGCATTTAATTATGATAATAAAGACTTTTTTGCTGAAATTGCATTTTGTATATTAACACCACAATCAAAAGCACTAAATGCATGGAAAATTATACAAACTCTAAAGGAAAATGATTTGTTATTTACAGCTGATAGTGATACATTAGAAAACTATTTAAATAGTATAAGGTTTAAAAAGACTAAGGCAAAAAGATTAGTTAGTCTTAGAGAAAAATTAAGTATAAATGGTAGTTTAGAAGCAAAAAAGATAATATTTAATGGTGATGATGTATTCAAGATACGTGAATGGTTAGTTAAAAATATAGACGGATTTGGGTATAAAGAAGCAAGTCATGTCTTACGTAATTTAGGTTTTGGAGAAGATATTGCTATACTTGACAGACATATTTTAAGAAATTTATTGAAGTTAGAAGTAATAGATGAGATTCCTAAGACGTTAACACCAAAAAAA
Organism: Sneathia vaginalis; assembly: GCF_000973085.1. Lineage (NCBI taxonomy): Bacteria > Fusobacteriati > Fusobacteriota > Fusobacteriia > Fusobacteriales > Leptotrichiaceae > Sneathia > Sneathia vaginalis. Next base: position 765,360 of record NZ_CP011280.1, on the reverse strand, counting down.
TATATGGATATAGAAGAGAAAATGAGAAAATACTCAAGTAAAATAGATATATCAATGGATAGGTTAGATTTACTATTCTGGTACAATGAAGTAAACTACTTATTTAAATAGGAATGGGCTTTAATGCCCATTTTTATATTGAAAAAAACCAAATAAATTGATATAATTTAAGAGAAAAAAAGTCTGAAATTAAGAAAGGAGTGTATGAGTTATCATACAAAAAAAGTATGTTTGAAGAAATAAAAGAAATTCTTTTAGAACAGTTAGATATTGATGAAAAAGATATAAAACTTGAAAGTAAATTAATAGATGATTTAGGTGCAGATTCTTTAGATGTTGCCGAAATAGTTTCTGCAGTGGAAAATAAGTTTAATTTAGAATTTAGTAAGGAAGATTTAAATAAAGTAGAAACAATACAAGATATTATTGATCTTTTAGAAAAAAATAATAAAAGGTAGTGAAAGAGTTGAATAAAGATATAGTTAAATTAATGAATACAATTAAGTACCATTTTAAAGATGAAAGACTTTTGATTCAAGCATTAACGCATAGATCATATGCTAATGAACATGATATGTATGGTATGCATGATAATGAAAGACTAGAATTTTTAGGAGATTCAGTTCTAGACTTAATATCAACAGAATACATAGTTGCAAAATATCCTCAGTTAAAAGAAGGGGATATGTCTAAGATTAAAAGTCAACTAATAAGTGAAAATGCTTTTTCAACTATAGCAAATGAAATTCAATTAGGAGAATACCTTTTTTTAAGTAATGGTGAAAATGCTACTGGAGGTAGAAAAAGAAAGTCTATACTAGGTGATGCTTTTGAAGCATTAATAGGTGCAATATTCTTAGATTCAGGTGATTACTATATTACCAAAAAAGTTGCATTAGAATATTTAGTTAAGACTTTAAAACATTTAGATAGTATAGAAGGTATTTTAGACTACAAGACAGAATTACAAGAATATATACAGTCTATATACAAAGTTACACCAGAATATGAGATAATAAGTGCAACAGGACCAGATCATGATAAAGTATTTACAGTAATTGTAACAGTTAATGGTAAGACCGTTGGTGAAGGGGTTGCAAAGAATAGAAAGAGTGCTGAAAAGGCTGCAGCAAAGCAAGCATTAAGTAGCATGAGAGGCAAAAAATGATAAAAAAAGCAATATATCCAGGTAGTTTTGATCCAGTTACAAAGGGTCACCTAGATATTATACAAAGAGCAAGTAAACTAACAGAAGAATTAGTAGTTGCTGTATTACATAATGTAAGTAAGTCTAATTCTTGGTTTAATGTAGATGAAAAAATAGATTTATTGAAAAATAGTATTTCTGAATTGGATATAAAGGACTGTAAGATAAGGATAATTTCATTTAATGGATTATTGGTAGATTTAATAGAAAAAGAAAATATTGATGTATTAATTAGAGGCTTAAGAGCAGTTTCTGATTATGAGTATGAAGTACAATTAAATCTTACAAACAATCTCTTAACTAAGAAAAAATTTGAAACAATATTTTTAAATGCTTCAAGAAAATACCTTTATTTAAGTTCTAGTGTCGTAAGAGAAATAGCAATACATCATGGTAAACTAGATTACTTTGTTACAGATTATGTAGAAAAAAAATTAATTAAAAGGGTTGATGAAATAAATGGGAAAAACTAAAATAACGTATATTTGTTCAGCATGCCTGTATAAACCAGTTAAATGGGTAGGGCGTTGTCCTAATTGTAATACTTGGGGGACAATAGAAGAAGAAGTATCTATGAAGGATTTAGTAGTAGATGATAAATTCTCAAAAGAAGTTAAGAGAATAACGGATATAAAGTTAAATACTGAATTTAGATATACGACTAATTTTAGTGAGTTTGATAGAGTTCTGGGTGGAGGTTTAACAAAGTCTGAGGTAGTTTTAATAACTGGAGAGCCTGGAATAGGTAAATCAACTTTTTTACTTAGTTTATTAAATGAATATTCAAAAGATAATGTAGCATTATATATTTCTGGTGAAGAATCACAAAAACAAATAAAGCAAAGAGCAGTTAGAATAAATGTAGATTCTAATAATTTAAGTGTTTTAAGTGACACAAGACTAGAGTATATTATTGATTCTATAAAGAAAACAAAGGCTAAGATAGTAGTAATTGATTCTATACAAACTCTATATAGCGAAAATATTAATTCGATACCATCTAGTGTTAGTCAAATAAGGGAATGTGCATTAAAGTTAATTGAATTAGCAAAAGAAAATGAAATTTCACTATTTATTGTGGGTCATGTAACAAAAGATGGTAAGCTTGCAGGTCCAAAACTACTAGAACACATGGTTGATTGTGTTATAAGTTTTGAAGGTAGTGAAAATAATACATATAGAATTGTTAGAACTACAAAAAATAGATATGGATCAACAAATGAAATATCAATATTTGAAATAAAAGAACAAAGTGTTGAAGAAGTAAAGAATCCATCCCTATTTTTCGTATCTGATAGAGATGAAAAGAATATCGGTAGCACTATAGTAGCAAGTATAGAAGGAAGCCGTGTTGTCTTGTTTGAAGTTCAAAGTTTAGTTAATAAGGCGATATATGGATATCCTAAAAGAATTATACAAGGTATAGATAAAAATAGGATAGAAATATTACTAGCCATATTATCAAAGCATATGAATATGGACTTTAACTTAAATGATGTATATATTAATATACCTGGAGGTATAGAAATAAAGGAAAGGGCAAGTGATTTAGCGATAATATTATCATTAATATCATCTGTTAAGTCTATCCCTATAAGTGCTAAGATTGCTGTATTAGGTGAATTAGGACTAAGAGGAGAATTAAGAGCAGTTTCATTTATTAAAAAGAGAGTTAAAGAATTAGAAAAACTTGGATTTACTGGTATATACTTACCTAAGGTTCAAGAAGAAGATTTAAAAAAAGAGAAATTTAAAATAAAACTTAGTTTTATTGATAATATTAGCGAGTTGGTGGAAAGGATTAATTAATGGAAGATGAAGTTTTGAAACAAATATTTGGTATTATAGCACCAGGTAAACCCTTAAGAAATGCTATAGATAGAATACAAGAGGCTTCACTAGGGGCTTTAATAATACTTTGTGAACCTAAAGAAATAAATGATTTAATGGAAGGTGGCTTCTCATTATTTACTGATTTCACACCACAAAAATTATACGAGTTAGCTAAAATGGATGGTGCTGTTTTAGTATCAAGAGATGTAAAGAAGATATATGGTGCTAATTTACAATTGCAACCAGATCATACACTATTTACTGATGAAAGTGGTACAAGACATAGAACAGCTCATAGAATGGCAATGCAAACAGGTAATATTGTAATAACAATATCAGAAAGACGTAATAAGGTTACAATATATAAGGATAAATTTAAATATTCACTTGATTCAATAGGAGACCTATTAATCAAAGCCTCACTTGCAATTATGTCACTTGAAAAATATTCTAGCATAATTAATAAATATTTAATAAGCATGAACCATTTAGAATATGAAAATTTGGTAACTTTAGAAGATGTTGTGCGTGTAATTAGATTTTTCATATTGTTATTTAATATGGAAAACAAGATTAATCAATATATATTAGAATTAGGTACAGAAAGTAAGACTATACAACTACAACATACAGAAATTATGTTGGGTCATAAGAATAATTTCTTAAATTTAATTAAGGATTATAGCAATAGCAAAGATAAACCAGAAAAGATATTTGAAAAAGTCCTTAAATTAGATAAGCCAGAACTTACAAATGATGAATATATAGTACAATTATTAGGGTATAACACAAAAGAATGGATGCTAGAAGATACCTTATCAGCTAAAGGATATAGACTACTAAGCAATATAATGAATCTAACAAAGAAGGATACTGAAAATATTATTGAAAAATTCGGTAATATACGCGGAATATTTGCTGCATCAATAACTGAATTAGAAGAAGTTAAAAACTTAAGTAAGAATAAGGCATATAAGGTAGCAAGAATTTGTGAAAAATACAAGAACAAGAAAGAACTTGAAATCTTATGATAGTCTGTGGAGTTGTTGCAGAGTTTAATCCATTTCATTATGGACATAAGTATCAAGTTGATAATATTAAAGCAGATATTAAAATTGCCGTTATTTCACCAGATTTTGTGCAAAGAGGAGAACTTAGCATTTTAAATCAAAAAGATAAGGCAAAGATAGCTTTAGATATGGGATACGATGTTGTTGTTGCTATACCTACAAAATTTGCTATACAAAATGCAGAGGTATTTTGTACTTATGCTTGTAGATTATTAGATAAATTAAAAGTAAACTATCAAGTATTTGGTGCAGAAACTGGTGATTTATCTAGCATATATACTATGATGGATAGGTTAGAAAATAGCATATTAAAAGATCATTTGAAAAGTGGATTTTCATATAACAAGTCATGTGAGTTAGCATTAGGTGATTTAAGCTATTTGTATAAGTCAAATAATATATTAGCAATGGAATATTTAAGGGCTATAAAGAAATATAATCTAAGTTATACTCCATATATTATAAAACGAAAAGATGTACAGTATAACGAAGAAAAAGTGTGTGGGAATATAAGCTCAGCAACAAATATCAGAAAAAAAATACGAAATAATGAAAATGTTGATAAGTATTTACCATATGAGAATACATATAAATACAATTTGAATTATGAGAATAAGCTATATTCATTATTTAAATATATATTACAGACTAGAGTTATCTATAATATATATGATTTAAATACTGAGATATTAAATAAAATGAAAAAAGAAATAAAAAAGGCAGATACATATAATAAGTTTTTAGAACTTATGTCTTCTAGAAATATTTCTATTAATAGAGTAAAAAGGTTGATTTTAAATATAGTGTTGGATATAAAAAAAGATGATATTGATAAGGAAGAAGAGATAAAACAAATTAAGGTTATTGGGATCAATAAGAAAGGTGCAAAATATATAAAAAACATTCCAAATATTTGTGTAAATTACAAATATTTAGAAGGTGAAGAAAAATTTTATGCACTTTATGAATATTTGTTAGGTTCTTACCATTTTACTAATACCGTCTATAATGAAAGTGAATGAAATGTATATATTAAATAAAATATTAAACTACAAAAGAAAAACATTGGATCAGTCATTGAAAGATGTTATGAAGAGTAAAAATAGAATGATATCAGGTAAATTTTCACCCATAGTTTTTGGCATGGAGTATGAAGAGGTAAAGTATACTTCTATTGATAATAAGACACTTTATGGTTGGTTAATTAAAAGAAATGAAGATAAAAATAATACTATTATACTAGTACATGGAAGAAATAATAACAGAATATTTTGTCTTAAATTTTTACAAATATTTTTAGACATAGATAGCGAAAAAAAATACAATATTTTCATACCCGATTTAAGAAATTCAGGTAAGTCTGATGAGTCGAAAACTGCATTTGGGTATTTTTTTGCTAAAGACGTGTATAGCACTATGAAAATGTTAAAGCAAAGATTTGGGTTAGATAATTTTATCTTATATGGCTTTTCACAAGGTGCAATGGGAGTTGCTATTGCACAATCATTATATAGAGATAAATTAAAAGAAGACGGGATAAAAATAGAGAAGATGATATTGGATAGTCCTATTTCAAATATTAAAAAGATTATACTTTATCATGCAAGAATCAAGAATATTAAGATTCCAAAGATATTTTTACTTCCCGCATTTTTAACGTTAAATAAAATTGTAGAAAACAATTTAGATAATTTAAAATTATCAAGTTTATTAGGCTTTGTACCTACGTTAATAATACAATCACAAAAAGATAGGGTTACACCGTTTAAGATAGTAGAAAAAGAGTATAATGACTTGCAGGATGATAAGAAAAAAGAAACTAGATTTAAAGCATTTAGAAAAGGACAACATGTCAGAATTTATTTAGAATACAAGGAAGAATATACACAAACTATTAAAAAGTTTTTAGAAAGTGAGAAAATATGAATAAATTAACAAAGAAAACATATATCCTATATGGCTTAGGAGTTTCATATTTTATGCTTGACCAATTGTTTGTTCAATGGCTAAAGTATTTTTATTTACCCCCAAAAAATGTTGGATTAAGTCCAGTAATGCCAGCAAGATATATAGTCTTTGGCTTCATAATTATGAGACTAGTTGATGCAATAACAGATCCTGTTGTTGGTTACTTGTCTGATCATAATAGATCAAGACTAGGTAGAAGATCATTTTTCATGATATTAGGTGGTATACCACTAGCAATATCAATGATATTATTCTTTTATCCACAAGGGGATACAGCATTTTCTAGATTCATATACTTTGCAATAATAGGTTCTATATACTTTGTTGCATACACATTAGTAGGAGGTCCATACAATTCCCTTATACCAGATCTTGCACATAATAAGGATGAAAGAATAAATTTATCAACAGTGCAATCAGTATTTAGATTAGTATTTACAGCAATACCACTAGTATTTTCAGGAATAATATTAGCTAAATTAACAAAAAACTTAGGTGATGCGACCAAGGGATTTAGAATGATGATAATAGTATTTTCTGTAGCATCATTAGTTGGGATATATGTATGTTCATTGTTCTTAGGTGAAAACAAAATAGCAAGAAAAGAATATTTATCTAAGGGTTCTAGCTTTAGAAAAACAATGAATGAAATTATGAAAGTGGAAGTTTTAAAATATTTTTTAGGACTATTTTTCTTCTTCAGTGCTTTTAATATTATACGTGGTAGCTTAGCATATTATGTAAGTCTAATATTACATAAAGATGCAAGTTTTGTAACTATAGTCTCAGCAGTAATATTTTTAACATCAGCAGTATTCTTTCCAATTACAAATAAGGTTACAAAAATTTATGGTTTTAAAAAAATAATGATAATAGATATTATTACAATAATAGTTGGAACAATGGGTATGATATTTTACAATAATGCAAATATTATACTAATTTATGTTTTTTGTGCTATAATAGGTGCGGGCATAAGTGGGGCAGCTTTCATATTCCCACCAGCAATGTTAAGTGAAATTTCAACACAAATAAGTGAAAAATCAGGTATTTCTGTTGAAGGATTACTATTTGGTATACAAGGCTTTTTCTTGAAATTAGCGTTTATGGTTGAGGCAATTATTTCAGTTTCAACTATTGTATATGGAAGTGCGATTAATAATCAAGGGCTAAAAAATGCTACCAAAGAAGGGGTGTTAATAAGCCTATTTGTTGCCATAATTATGTTAGTAGTATCAATAATCTTTTATTTATTAAAAAAGAAGGAAATATAAGTGGAGGTTTTTTATGGAAAATAGCGAATTAGCAAAAGTTGCTAAAAAAATTAGAAGAGATATAGTTGAAATGATATATCACGCAAAATCTGGCCACCCAGGTGGTTCATTATCTATAGCTGATATATTAACAGTTCTATACTTTGATGAAATGAATATAAATGTAAATGAGGTTAAAATGCCTAACAGAGATAGAATGGTATTAAGTAAAGGGCATGCAGCCCCTGCTCTATATTCTACATTAATGGAAAAAGGTTTTCTTGATAAAAGCTTAATTACACAATTAAGAAAATTTGGTTCACCATTACAAGGACATCCAGATTTAAAAAAGATACCTTCAATTGAAATGTCTACAGGTTCACTAGGACAAGGATTATCTGCTGCAAATGGTATGGCATTATCATCAAAAATATTTGGTCCAGCCTTTAGAGTGTATGCAATAATGGGTGATGGAGAATTACAAGAAGGACAATGTTATGAAGCAGCTATGGCAGCAGCACACTACAAGTTAGATAATTTAGTTGCAATAATAGACTCAAATGGCTTACAAATAGATGGTAATGTTAAAGATGTTATGAATTTAATATCAATAAAAGATAAGTTTGTAGCATTTGGTTGGCATGTAATAGAAATTAACGGACATGACTTTGACCAAATAAAAGAAGCTTTAAAAGAAGCAAGAAGTATTAAAGGTAAACCTACTGCAATAGTTGCTAATACTATTAAAGGTAAGGGAGTTTCATTTATGGAAGGTAACTATGGATGGCATGGAAAAGCTCCAAATTTACAAGAGTATGAACAAGCAATGAAAGAATTAGACTAGGAGGTAGAAAAATGGAAAAAAAGGCAACTAGATTAGCGTATGGTGAAGCGTTAGTAAAATTAGGTAAGATTAATAAAGATGTGGTAGTATTAGATGCAGATTTAACAAAATCAACTATGACAACTTTTTTCCAAAAAGAATTTCCTAATAGACATTTGAATATGGGAATTGCAGAAGCAAATATGATGGCAACTGCTGCAGGAATAGCAACAACAGGTAAGATACCATTTGCATCAACATTTGCAGTATTTGCAGCTGGAAGAGCATTTGATCAAATAAGAAATAGTATAGCGTATCCACACTTAAACGTAAAGATATGTCCTACACACGCAGGAGTATCACTAGGTGAAGATGGTGGATCACACCAATCAATAGAAGATATAGCACTAATGAGAGTATTACCAGGTATGGTAGTATTATCACCAGCAGATGCAGTAGAAACTGAAAAGATGATATTTGCAGTTGCTGAGTATAAAGGTCCAGTATATGTAAGATTAGGAAGATTACCAGTTCCGATAATATTTGATGAAGACTATAAGTTTGAAATAGGTAAGGCTGTAACACTAACACAAGGTAATGATGTAGCATTAATAGCAACAGGGCTTTTAGTTTATGAAGCATTAGAAGCAGCAAAGACATTAAAAGAAAAAGGTATAAATGCTAGAGTAATAAATATGTCTACAATAAAGCCATTAGATAATGAAACTGTATTAAAGGCTGCAAAAGAATGTAAGTTCATCGTAACTTCTGAAGAACATTCAATAATAGGTGGACTAGGTGGTGCAGTAGCAGAATACCTATCTGAAGTACATCCAACTAAGGTAATTAGACATGGTGTAAATGATGTATTTGGACAAAGTGGTGAAGGTAACGAAATGTTAGATAAGTATAAGTTAAGAGCAAAGGATATAGTAGAAATTGTTCTTAAAAATATGTAAGGAGTTGAAATGCAAGATAATAAGAAATATACAAAAAAATTAACAGATAAAGGTACTTTTTTATCTGCTATTATAACACTTACAATTGTATTTATTGTTATTGAGTTCATATCTTTTGGATTATTAAATCTACAAGAATATAGCTCTACACAAGTAAGTACAAATCAAGTAATAGTTTATTTAAATGATTTAGATGAAAATACTAAAAATGAGCTTTCTAAAAAATTAGTAGAATTGCCAGGTGTTTCATCAGTAAGATATGAATCTAAAGAAATAGCATTAAAAGCAGCTGTAAAGGAATTAGGGGTTGCAGTTAATGAGGAAGAAAATCCATTAAGTGATGCTTTCTTTGTATATATTAATAAGTCAGTTAAGTTAGACCAATTAAAATCTAGCCTATTAAATATGCCTGAAATATCAGCAATTGACTTTAGAACAAAAGCATTGGAACAATCACTTAATTTTGCAAAAGGTATAGATTCATTGACAATTAAGGCTTCTAGTGTATGTATAGTAGTTGGACTATTTATGATATACAACATTGTAGGTCTTTCAATAAAAAGTAGAAAAAAAGAAATACATGAATTACTAGAAGATGGTGTAAAACCAAGAAAATTAAAAAAGAAATTTTTCTTTGAAAGTATTACAACAATATTTGTATCAACAATATTAAGTTTTGGAATATATCAAGGTATAAGACAATTGTTGGTTAATAATATTAAGCAAATATTGCCAGGATATTCAGCAACAACTTCAATTATTGATGAAGTAATTGTTGCAGCAATACTATTCGTAGTTGCAGTAATAATATCACTATTTATTTCATTCTTTGCAATGAATAGATATTTCAAGATATCTTCACTAGAAAAGATTATTGATAAAGAAGAAGTAGAAGAAAAAAATGAAATAGAAGAAATAAAGAATAGTGAAAATGTTGATGAAAAAGAAGAAATCGAATCTGAAGATGAAGATGAAATGATAGGAGAAGACGAAAATGAAAATAACTGGGAAGTGTAGTGTATTACTTCTTTCATTAGCACTCTCTATACCATATATGACATTTTCAGATGCTCGTATTGATAAGAATAAAAGAAGAATAGCACAAATAAATAGACAAGTTACACAAAACAGAAATCTTATTATAAAAAACAATAGACAAATTGTTGTTACTAAAAGAACACAAGCAAGTTTACAATCAGAAATCAATGACTTGAATTTTCAAATTAACAAGCTACAAAAAGAATATAATGTTCTAGAACAAAGATATATAGAACTATTAAAAGCAATTGGAGCTAATGAAAAAGATATTAAAGCATCAATTTCTAAAATTCAAAGTAGTAATGCTGAAATAAAAGTTAATAAAGATGAATATAACACAAAGATAAGAAATTATGATTTAATTAGAAGAGCAAGAAATATTAATCAAAATAGTGGTTTAGTTGGTGCAAGACGTGATAAATTAAGACACGATGCACATGCTATACTAGACCTACAAATCAATAAAATAAAGGGCATAGAGACATATAAAAAAGGTGTAGAACAAGATAAGATTAAGGTTGAAGGAATAAAACAAAAGAATCAATCTGAAGCTACTAAAGTTATGAGTGCTAGAAATGATTTAGAAAATAAGAAGAAAGAACTTAATACTGCTGTTGCAAGAAAGAATAAAGCAGTAGCTGAATTAAGAGACTTACAAAATAAATTAAGAAAAGAAAATATTACTATTGAAAAAAATAATAGTAAATTAGCTTCTGAAAGAAATAGATTAGAAGCACAAATTAATGCAATTATACGACAAAATGCAATAAGACAACAACAACTTGAAAGACAAAGACAATTAGCATTACGTCGTAAACAACAACAAGGTTCTGCTAAACATGAAAATATAAATGTTTCACAAGAACCAATAAATGTTGTAAAAGGAACTGGATCATTAATTTATCCTATTAGAGGTAGGGTAGTTGTAGGATTTGGTACTGAAAAAGTTCAAGGATTAAAGAGTAAAGGTATAGAAATATTAGGTACATTAGGTCAATCTGTATCTGCTGCTGATACTGGAACTGTAATATATTCAGGAAGTCTTGGAGGATTAGGAAGAGTTGTAATAATAAGCCACGGTTCACTAATTACAGTTTATGGTAATTTAGCATCTATAAGGGTATCAAGAAATGAAGCTGTTCGTAAAGGACAAAGTATAGGAACTTTAGGAAGAGATTCTGAAACTAAGAAACCAACACTTTACTTTGAAGTTAGACATGGTGTTAACATTGTAAATCCTATGAGTTATCTATAATAAAAAGCTGAGCGAAAAAACTCAGCTTTTTTATTTAAAATTCAACTTTAGGCACTTCATTTACCTTATCATCTGTTTCAAATAGTTTTGCATTTCTAAATTTCAAAATATTAAAGAAAAGTGCATTTGGGAATGATTGAACAAATATATTTAGTGTTCTACATGTTGCGTTATAATATTTTCTAGTTGCAAGTATTTGTTCTTCTATATCACTTAATTCATCTTGTAATTTTAAAAATGAAGTATCTGCTTTTAGTTCAGGATATGATTCATTTAGCATCATAAGACTTCTAAGTGTCTTAGTAATAGTGTTTTCAGCTTCTAATACCTTAGAAATGTTTTCTACATTAGACATATCAATATTAAGTAATTTTGATCTAGCAGATATTACAGCATCAAGTGTATCTTTTTCATGCTTTGCATAACCCTTAACTGTATTAACAAGATTAGGAATTAAATCTAATCTTTTTTGTAGATATATTTTAACATTACTCCAAGCTTCTTTATTTAAATTATCTAATGTAACAAAACGATTTTTTAGATATAGTACATATAGTAATAATAATATGATTATTATCAATAAAGCTATAAGCATTTTTTACCCCCTTCCATTATCAATATTATACTATATAAAATTTAAAAATGATAGATTTTTATTAGCTTATTTGGTATAATTTACATATAAAAGAAGTGGGAGAAACAATGAAAGATAAAAGATTTAAAAGGAATTTTTCTATAATCGCTCATATTGATCATGGTAAGTCTACATTAGCAGATAGACTTATGGAAAAAACTGGAGCTGTATCTAAAAGAGAAATGAAAGATCAACTTTTAGATAGTATGGATTTAGAAAGAGAAAAAGGAATAACAATAAAAGCACAAGCTGTAACATTAGAGTATAAGGCAAAAGATGGTAATACATATGAATTAAATTTAATTGACACACCAGGCCATGTTGACTTTATATACGAAGTTTCAAGATCATTAGCTGCTTGTGATGGAGCAATATTAATAGTAGATGCTGCACAAGGAATAGAAGCACAGACTCTTGCTAATGTATATCTAGCATTAGAAAATGACTTAGAAATATTACCAGTGGTTAATAAGATAGACTTGCCGTCAGCAGACGTACCTAAGGTCTTAAAAGAAATAGAAGATATTATCGGACTTGACACAAGTGATGCTGTTTTAACTTCAGCTAAGACTGGTCAAGGAGTGGATGAACTATTAGAAAAAATTGTAAATGTCTTACCTTGTCCAAGTGGTAAAGAAGATGGTCCTACAAAGGCACTAATATTTGATTCACACTATGATGATTTTAGAGGGGTAATAACTAATATTAGAATGGTTGATGGTAAAATACATAAAGGTGATAGAATAAAGGTAATGTCAACTGAAAAAGAATTTGAAGTATTAGAAATTGGTGTATTTACTCCAAAGATGAAAGAAGTTGATGAATTAACTGTAGGTTCAGTTGGGTATATAGTAACAGGGATAAAATCAATAAAGGATACTCAAGTAGGAGATACCATAACAACAGTAGAAAATCCAGCAAGATATCCTCTAGAAGGATATAGACCTGCACAAAGTATGGTGTTTGCTGGTATTTATCCAATATCAACAGATGATTACAATGACTTAAGAGAAGCATTAGAAAAATTACAACTAAACGATGCATCACTAACATATCAACCAGAAACTTCCCTTGCCTTAGGCTTTGGATTTAGATGTGGTTTTCTAGGACTTTTACATATGGAAATTGTTGTTGAAAGATTGAGAAGAGAATTTTCTATAGACTTAATTTCAACAGCACCATCAGTACAATACTATGTAACACCTGAAAATGGTAAAACAGTAATGATAGATAACCCTGCAGAATTTCCTGAAGGTAGAAAATATATAGAAGAACCGTATATAAAGGGGACAATAATAGTACCTAAGGACTTTGTTGGTAATGTTATGGAATTATGCCAAGAAAAACGTGGAACATTTAAAAATATGAACTATTTAGATGAAACACGTGTTATGATAGAATATGAATTACCATTAGCAGAAATAGTAATAGACTTTTACGATAAATTAAAATCAAGAACTAAAGGATATGCATCATTTGAATATGAGCTAGTAGGTTATAGGGAATCTGACCTTGTTAAAGTAGATATATTAGTTTCAGGTGAACCAATAGATGCCTTTTGTTTCATTGCTCACCAAGATAATGCATATACAAGAGGGCGTGCTATTGCTGAGAGATTAAAGGATGTAATACCTAGACAACAATTTGAAATACCAATACAAGCAGCACTAGGTGGTAAAATTATTGCAAGAGAAACAATAAAGGCCTTAAGAAAAAATGTATTAGCTAAGTGCTATGGTGGAGATATTACTAGAAAGAAAAAACTTCTTGAAAAACAAAAAGAAGGTAAGAAGAGAATGAAAGCTATAGGTAATGTTGAAATACCACAGGAAGCATTTTTAGCAGTTTTAAAACTGGATAAAGATTAAAGATATGGAGTGAAAATGAATAAGAAGATAATATTTTTTGATGTTGAAACTAATGGCTTAAAAGGATCATCAGTATTGTCTATGTCAGCAATGAAAATGAGTTTTAATACAGAAAATTTAGAGATGTATAAGGTAGGAGAATTTAATAGATTCTATTACCGTAATCCTGGAGAACCAATTAACGAGGGTGCTATTAGGGTAAATGGTCTAGATGATGAAGAAATTGAGAGAAGAAGAAGTCTATCAAGCGTAAAATATCCTAAGACATTTAATGAAGACATACAATCATTTGTTGAATTTTGCCAAGGTGCAGATCATTATGTTGCACATAATATACGTTTTGATAGAGATTTTCTACCATTTAAGTTAAAGTATCAATTTGATACTATGATAGAAAATATTGATATAGTAAGAATAATGGGAAATAGAGGATTTAAATGGCCTAAGTTATTAGAATGTGCTGAGTATTACAAAGTTCCATTAGAAGAAGATAAGTTACATAATAGCCTATATGATGTTGAAGTAATGGCAAAGGTATTCTTTAGAATGAGAAAACATAGTATATCAAAAAATAGGATACTTAGGTTTGTTTCAGATAATATTAGTACGGAGTTTTAGGGTTATGTTTATTGAAAATTTTACATATATAGCTAATTTAATAGGAGTCATTGCCTTTGCAGCTTCTGGTGTAATAAAGGGCATGAAGCATAAGTTAGATATATTGGGTATAATAGTTTTAGCAGTTATGACAGCTGTTGGTGGTGGAATAATACGTGATGTTTTGGTTAATAAGGTGCCGTATGTACTAACAAATACACAGGATATAGTAGTTGCGACTATTACTGCTATAGTACTATTCCTATTTTTAAAAAAGTATAAGAATAAAAAGAGATCATTTTTTAAGGAACTATTAGTTATGGATGCAATAGGACTATCAATATTTACTATTATTGGTGCAAAAATTGCAATTAATGCAAATGTTTCTGTACTATCAGTTTCAATATTTGCAACTATAACAGGAGTAGGTGGTGGAGTAATAAGGGATATATTAGTAGGTGAAATCCCTATAATCCTAAAAGAAGACGTATATGCATTTTTATGTTTTTTTGGCTCTATCATATATTACTACCTACCACGTATCTTTATTAGTGACATAGTAATATTCCTATTGATCCTAATAATCAGGTTGCTTATTATCAAATACAAAGTAAATTTACCAAAATAAAAAGCTCAATAAAGAGCTTTTTTTAGTAATATAATTTATCTGATGCAAATACAGGATCACAAGTAACATCTATTTCAAGTCTTGTGAATATTTGTTCATCTTTTGAATTTAATAATGTTGTTGAATGTGCTTGAGCATTTTTTAGTCTATCTAACATAGTTAGTGCAAGCCCAGCTGTTGGGTTAGTTGCTGCAGATATTGATAGTGCATATAGTACTTCTTCAACAGTAAGTATAGGACTTTCATATCCTAATTTTTCTTTTAAATCTAGCATTGGAGTTAAAACACTTGGTGAAATTAAGTGAATATTATCAGTAATTTTTGCAAGATGTTTTAGTGAGTTTAGTATAGCACTAGCTGCTGAATCCATAGTATCTGTTTTTCTACCACAAATAATTACTCCATCATCTAATTCAATTGCCATTGATGGCATACCTGAAATACTTGCTTTTTGTCTAGCAGGTACTACACAGTTTCTATCAGTTTCTTTTAGATTTAGTTCTTCCATTATCATCTTAGCACGATTTGAAGTTTCTAAATCTACATAACCTTTCTTGTATTCACAAGCAGTCTTAAACATTCTACGAATAATTTCATCGCAAGAAGCTTTTCTTACAACTTCATCGTCAATTATACCAGTTGCAAGTCTATTAACACCCATATCAGTAGGAGACTTATACACTGCATATCCCTTAATTTTTTCAATTATTCTTTTTAAAATAGGGAATGCTTCGATATCTCTATTGTAATTTACAGCGTTAATACCATAAGCATTTAAGTGGAATGGATCTATCATATTAACATCTTTTAAATCCACTGTTGCTGCTTCGTATGCAATATTAACAGGGTGTTTTAATGGTAAATTCCACACAGGGAAAGTTTCAAATTTAGCATATCCAACATTTACGCCTCTTTTGTGTTCATTGTATAGTTGAGATAGGCAAGTTGCAAGTTTACCAGAACCAGGTCCTGGAGCAGTAACTACAACTATAGGTCTTGTTGTTTCAATATATGGTCTTTTTCCAAATCCTTCGTCACTAACGATAACATCAATGTCATTTGGGTATCCCATAGTAGGTTCAAATAGATAAACCTTTATACCTCTACTTTCAAGCTTTTGCTTGAATATTTTAGCAGAAGGTTGTCCTTCATAACGTGTTATTACAACACTATTAACTTTAAGTTCGTTTGAATTTAACTTGTCAATGATTCTTAAAACTTCAGTGTCGTAAGTGATACCTAAATCTCCTCTTAATTTGTTTCTTTCGATATCACCAGAATAAACACAAATAACAACTTCCAATTTATCCTTTAATTTTTTTAAAAGTTCCACTTTAGCATCTTTTTTAAAACCAGGCAATATTCTTTTTGCGTGTAAGTCAGAGAATAATTTACCTCCAAATTCAATGTATAGCTTGTCGTACTCATTTACACGTTCTAGAATGTATTTTGATTGTTCTGTAAGATACTTTTCGTGACTAAATCCAATTTTCATAAATCTCTCCCTCTTAAATTTTTTACATCATAGAATAGCACTAAATGAAAAATATGTAAAGGGGAAATTTAAAAAAAAATGCCATAAGGCATTTATTAATTTTTTGAATATTTACTTACAACTATGATAGATAGTAGGATAATTACAATTCCAAATAATTGAAATATTCCAAAAATTTCTCCCATAAAATTGATTGCAATTAAAAGTGATACTACTGGTTCAAATACAGCTAACATACAAGTAAGTGTAGGCTTTATATATCTTGAGCTTTCTATTAGTAGATAAAATGGTATAACAGTACCGATAATTATTACAACTAAGAATGCAAATAATATTTTTAAATCTTTAAAATATGATAGTGCTATTAGTACGTTGTAGAAAGGTAGTAGTAATACCGAACCTATTATCATACTAAATCCCATTAAAAATGATGTAGGCCATCTAAAGAATTTTTTTGCATCTATGATGTAGAAAGCATAACCAAATGAAGTAACAAGTCCCCATAATATTGCACGAGGGTCTATAGATAATTGTTTTGTACTACCATTAGTTACAACGAAAAATACACCAAGAAGTATCAGTAGGGTACAAATAACCTCAGATATTTGAGGCTTTTTTTTGTATTTTAAACAAACAAATATGATTACTAATATTGGAGCACCAAATTGCATTAATGTTGCAAAAGGTGCTGAACTATATTGTATTGTTGCAAAAAAAGGTAGTTGTACACCCAGCATACCAAATATTGAGTAGATCAAAAGATCAAAGAATTTGTATCTATTATTAACCATATCATATGCCTTATTTATCCCATCTTTATACGCACCATAAAGTATGAATAAAATACCTGCAACAAACATTCTAACAGCTACAAGAGAGATATAGTTGAAATTAGAATTATTAAATATATATTGAGTAAAATTACCACCTATACCCCATAGAGTAGAGCTAAAAGCAGCAAGAAAAATACCATAATATTTTTTGTTCATTATTACCTCACTTTTTAGCACATTTAATTATTAATACAGTACCTAACATTGAAATTATTGTGCTTATAACCAATAGTGCGAAAATAGAAATATTTTGACAAATTTGTGCACCTATGTAGTTACCTAAAATACTTCCTAATGTTAGAGCAGTACCTATATATGCTTGAGCCTTAATTACATCTCTTGTTTCAAAAGTATCTGTTATGTAGAATAATGAAACTGGTATGTATAGGGCAAAACCTAGTGCTTGGAATAGTTGTGAAAAATAGATTAAGTATATATCACCAGATAAAGTACCAATAACTAACATAATTGCCTTTAAACTAAATCCTACTGCTGATACTAAGAAAAGAGTGTAGTAACTGAATTTTTTATGTAGTAATGGTATTGATGCCATAACTGGAAATTCAATTATAGAAGCTACTGTATAGCAAACGCCTACTTCATAAGTTCCATAATTTACGCTTAATAATATATTTCTTAAAAAATTATTAAGTACATTATGAGTGAAAAAAAGTAGTACAACAGATAGAAGTACAACAAAGAAACTTTTGTTTCTATTGTAAAAATCACGAAGACTTACATCAGGTAGATGTTCTTCATGCTTTTTAATTTTACCAAGTGGTCTAAATGTTAGTATCATAAGAATAACTAGAACTGTTAATACTAGAAAATACATAGGTAAAAAGTTAAGTGAGTATTTTACACTTAATGTTCCTAGTATGTATGAGGCTATAGCGTATGAAACTGAACCCATACCTCTAGCAAAACCAAAATTAACTTTGTAGCCTCTACTCATATATTCAAATATGAAGGGATACATAAAAGTTTGTACATTTAAAAAACCACATAAAGCTATTGTATAGCTAGTGTATAGTATTAGTGGATTATCACATATTATCATTAAAATTATTGCAAACACAGAAACAATTAGTGATAGCAAAATTGAACTTCTAACTGTAAAGAATTCATATGTGTCTATCAGTTTAGCTAAGTAAGGTTGTATTATTACTGATAGTATAGAAGCTATTGCTAAAATCGTTCCTATAGTCGAAACTGGGACGCCCTTAGAGCTAAGGTATGGATTTGCAAATGAGAATATTGCACAAAAACATGCCCAATAAAACATTTGCATTAATAAATATTTAAAAGTTTTCATTCATTACCTCACTTTTTAGCACATTTAACTATTAATGCAGTACCTAACATTGAAATTATTGTGCTTATAACCAATAGTGCAAAGATAGAAATATTTTGACAAATTTGTGCACCTATGTAGTTACCTAAAATACTTCCTAATGTTAGAGCAGTACCTATATATGCTTGAGCTTTAATTACATCTCTTGTTTCAAAAGTATCTGTTATGTAGAATAGTGAAACTGGTATGTATATAGCAAAACCTAGTGATTGGAATAGTTGTGAAAAATAGATTAAGTATATATTACCAGATAAAGCACCAATAACCAGCATAATTGCCTTTAAACTAAATCCTACTGCTGATACTAAGAAAAGAGTGTAGTAACTGAATTTTTTGTGTAGTAATGGTATTGATGCCATAACTGGGAATTCACTTAAAGAAGATAGTGTGAAACAAATACCTACTTCATAGTTACTATAGTTTATGCTAACTAAAATATTTCTTAAGAAATTATTAAATGCAGTAGCAGTAAAGAAAATTAAAACAATTGCTAAAAGTACAACAAAGAAACTCTTGTTTCTATTGTAAAAATCGCGAAGACTTACATCAGGTAGATGTTCTTCATGCTTTTTAATTTTACCAAGTGGTTCAAATGTTAGTATCATAAGGATAACTAGAATTGTTAACACTAGAAAATACATGGGTAAAAAGTTAAGTGAGTATTTTGCACTTAATGTTCCTAGTGTATATGAGGCTATGGCGTATGATATTGAGCCCATACCTCTAGCAAAACCAAAATTAACTTTGTAGCCTCTATTCATATATTCAAATATGAAGGGATACATAAAAGTTTGTACATTTAAAAATCCACATAAAGCTATAGTATAGCTAGTGTATAGTATTAGTGGATTATCACATATTATCATTAAAATTATTGCAAATACTGGAACAATTAGTGATAGCAAAATTGAGCTTCTAACTGTAAAGAATTCATATGTGTCTATCAGTTTAGCTAAGTAAGGTTGTATTATTACTGATAGTATAGAAGCTATTGCTAAAATTGTTCCTATTGTTGAAACTGGTACGCCCTTAGAGCTAAGGTACGGATTTGCAAATGAGAATATTGCACAAAAACATGCCCAATAGAACATTTGCATTAATAAATATTTAAAAGTTTTCATTTATTACCTCTTTACATTAAATCGTATTTAATATTATCTATTAATTCTTTATTTGTAGGATATTTCTTGATTAAATCAAGCATGTATTTAAGGGCTTCAGCTTCATTACACTTCATTAATTTTTTTCTTAAAGACCATATAGCTTCAAGTTCTGATTTTGAGTATAGTAATTCCTCTTTTCTTGTTCCGCTTTTTAAGATGTCTATTGCAGGGAATAGTCTTAGTTGTTGTAGGGTTCTATCTAAGATTATTTCCATATTTCCTGTACCTTTAAATTCTTCAAAGATAACTTCATCCATACGGCTACCAGTTTCTATTAGAGCAGTTGCAATTATTGTTAAACTACCACCATTTCTAATATTTCTTGCAGCACCAAGGAATTTTTTAGGCATGTATAGGGCTTTTGGATCTATACCACCACTAATTATTTTCCCACTAGAAGGGATTACTACATTGTATGATCTTGCAAGTCTTGTTAAGCTATCCATTAGTATTAGGATATTTTTACCTTTTTCAACTTCAATCTTGGCAGCTTCTAAAACTTTTTCCGTAACTTTTATATGTATACTAGGGTCTTCATCAAAAGTTGCAGAATAAACTTCAGCTTCTTTAACGGTTTCTTTAATGTCTGTAACTTCTTCTGGACGTTCGTCTATAAGGAGTATCCAAACATCTATATCTTTATTGTATTTAATAATATCGTTTGCAAGGGTTGTAAGTAGGACAGTTTTACCACCTTTTGGTGGAGCAACAATTAGACCTCTTTGTCCCTTACCTATTGGAGAAATTAAATCTATTAGTCTAGAAGAAACTTCACCTTCACCAAGATTAATACGTTCATTAGGGTATGATGGAATTAATTCATCAAATATTGGTCTATTTAAAGCTTTATCTATTGTATCACTATTTATGAATTCAATTTTAATAAGACCATAATTTTTTTCTGTACCTATAGGTACTCTAATTTCACCACAGATAATATCACCTTGTCTTAGGGCGATTTTTCTAATTTGTGAAATAGAGACATATACATCTGCATCAAGTCCAGTATTTCTTAAAAATCCGTAACCGTCATTTAATATATCTAAGGTACCAAATGCATAAAGTTTACCTTGTTCTTCAGCAAGTTTAACACAAAGGTTATTTATTAAATCTTCCCTAATCATCGATTTATAGTTTGGGATATTATGTTTTTTAGCTAATTCTCTTAATTTTGTTGTTTTATAGCTCAATAGTTCATTCAAAATTTTTACCTCGACTTTCATTTATGAAATCCCAAATCAGCTGGATTAATATCACCAGAAATTCTTTTTAAAACACCATTTCTGCTTACAAATTCATTATACAGCTTATTGGTACGTTGTATTAAATTGATGGTATCACCATCAATATTGTTTTTGTTATATATACAATGGACCCAGTAGTCTATAACAAGTTTACTATCACCTAAAATATATTTAATATCATATTTTAAGGCATATTTTAAGGCAAAAAAAAGACCAGTTAGCTCACCAAAATTATTTGTTCTTGTAGGGCCAACTTGATAATTTCCAAATTTGTTTATTAAATTATCAGGTAACACATAATGGAGTAGAGAATTTTTGTTTACATCAGTAACTCTAACTTCAACTCCTATACCACGTCCAGTTCCTGCATCGAAATAGATAGCATCTTTAATTAGACTTGAGTAGTCAATTTCTTTTTTTTCATAAGTACAACCATTTTTTATCCATTCATTTGCAAGTTCTAGTGTATTGAATTTTTTGTATCTAGAATTCTTTTTTGAGATAATTATTTTACACTTATCCCAGCTATCAACAATTCCAGTTTTTCTTTCATCTATTAAATAATATGCATAAAAAGCCATTGTTCTCCTTTATTTTATATCAATTAAATTATAGTTTCCAGCAGATTTTATTACTGATTTTAGAGTATCTGTAGATATGGCAGAATTTAATTCAAGTTCGATTGTATTATTTTCTAAATCTATTATTGCATCTTCGACTTCAGGAAGACTAAATAAATTTTTTGATATTTTTTGTGCACAGTCATCACAAGTAATACCAGTAACTGATAATATTTTTTTCATTGTACACCTCCTTTATACAGGGAATTATACCATACTTATATCAAATTAAAAAGTGATATAGTAAAAATTACTAAAATATGTTAGAATGAATGTATGAAACACCCCATATTTGCTTTAAGTTTAAGGGGTTGGGTAAATGAATATAACGGAAAAATTTTTGAAATATGGTAGTACAAGTTTAGAACAGAGCGAATTACTAGAAGTCCTTCTATATCTTTCAGGAGTAAAAAATGCACAGACTAAATCTAAAAAATTATTAGAAAAATATGCTGATATATACAATATACTTGCAGTGGATAATAACTTTATTGAAAATGAAAAAGGAATAAATGTTAAATTTTTAATTTTAAAGAAATTAATAAATGATTTTTGTAGCGAAATACAGTATTATAACCTGAAAAGTAAGGGCGAAGTCTTAAACAAGGTAGATAAAGTTGTAGAATTTTTTAAAAAGAAAAGTACATATATGAATAACGAATATTTTAATATACTTTTTTTAAATATTAATTATGAGATAATTTGTTATGAAACGGTATCTAAGGGAACTATAGATAGAAGTATAGTTTTTATGCGTACTGTAATATCAAAAACGATATGTTGTAATGCTAAAAATATAATAATAACTCATAATCATCCGTCTGGTAATATTAGACCATCACAAGAAGATATTAAGATAACGCATAAAATACTAGAAGGACTTAAGTTATTTGATATAAATTTAATTGACCATATTATTGTAGGAAAAAATGATTATTTTAGTTTTGTAGAAGGAGGTTTATTGTGAAGGTCTTGAATATACGTTTTAGAAAGACAAAGAAAGTATATCCCTTTATTGTACAAGATGAAGGTAAGTATTCTAAGGGAGATTACGTAATTGTTGAAACAATAAGAGGAGATCAAATAGGAACTGTTATTAGTAAATCTGAAATACAAGCAGGAACTGATGAAGTTTCTGATGATATAAAGATAAGGGAAGTAAAAAGAAAATTAAGTGAAAAAGAAATTAAAACATTAGATGAATTAGATAAAAAAGCAGATGAAGCCTATTTCAAATGTAAGAAAATTGTAAAAAAGATTCTACCAGAAATGAATCTTGTTATAGGTGAATACACATTTGGAGAAGAAAAACTAATTTTTTACTTTACAGCTGAAGAAAGACTAGATTTTAGAGAATTAGTAAGAGAAGTTAATAAGGCATTTAATAGAAGAGTAGAATTTTATCAAATTAAACAAAATGATGAAGGAAGAATACTTAATGCATTTGGTAGATATGGTAAGGAGCTATATTGGTAAATGATAGAAAAAATTGATGAATATGAAATTGACTTAGATAGAAGCAACTTTAATATTACAAATGATGCTATTACACTATTTAACTTTATGATAGAAGATGATATAAGTCGTGGTAGCATTTTAGAAATAGGTCCAGGAAGTGGATATATTTGCCTTAAATTGTATAAGTATAATAAGGATATTACGGCTGTTGAAATACAAAAAGAAGTCTTTGAAGTATTAGAAAAAAATATAAGGAAAAATAGTTTGAATATTATTTGCTTAAATGAGGATGTATTAAAACATGATAAAAAATATGACTTCATTGTTACAAATCCACCATATTACAAGATAAATAGTGGTAAATATCCTAAAAGTGATATAATGAAATTTTCTAAATTTGAATTTTTGCTATCCCAAGAAGCACTGGTAAGCAAGATAAAATCATTATTAAAAGATGAAAATTCAAGGTTTTATATGGTATATCCTATAGAAAGAAAAAATGAATTAGTAAAAAATTTAGATAAAAATGGATTAATTATTAAAAAAGAACTAGAAAAATCTCGACTATACTTTATATCTGGTTCACTTAAAAAGTAAGTTTTTAAAACTTACTTTTTTTTGATTAAAAAAATTAAAATGCTTTTGTAATAGAAAATATTATTACTAGAAAAAATATAAAAATTTTTTTTAAAAAAGTAATGAAAAAAAATACAAAAAAAAGTTATGAAAAAAATTTTTTTTGAATATAATAATATCAAGAAGCAAATATGGGAGGGATTATGGAAAAAATATCGCAGACAAATAGAACAATATTGTTCGAACAAATTAATCCTGATAAGCTAAATTTATTAACTATAATCGGGGAAACAGAACTTCAAAATAGCTTGAGTGACGACATGATAGAAGAGATTAACAAAGAATTATTAGTAGAAAGCTTTGATGATTTCTTAATTAAATTTGAGCCTACTATATATAGTTATTTTGATGCAAATAAAAATAAGGTATGTTATACATTAGAAAAAGATGTAAATATACCCAGTGAATGTGTGACAGAGATAAGGCTTGGAAAGGATAATGCATTTTTTAGAATGCTATTAGCCTTATTGGATGCACGTAATAATAATAAAGTTAAGAATGTTAACTTTAATTATACAGATATATTAGAGTTGTTATCACCTAAGAAAATAATAGAGAATCTAAAACAATCAAGAAAAGAAATAAATTATCTTTATGATAAGTATGAGAATTTAGATGATAAGAATCCTGAAAAAAAGGAAATTGGTGATAAGTTGAATTATGCGTTTTTAGAGGCATCTAAAAACTATAACAATGTACTTTCTATGTTACCATTAGCAATAGAGGATATAGAGGTTAGATTATCGCTAGATAAGTCTAATAATCCGTTAAATAAGCTTGATAGGATAAAGCCTGGGCTATTAACAATAGCTGAAAATGGTAGCCTTGAAATTACAGAAATTAATACAACTTCTAATCTTTTACAAATTGAGTCAAATCAAAAAAACACAGAAAACTTAGCTCAACTTTTTATAGACGACTATAACGAAACTGTCGAGTATAAGAGTACATATGTAGCTAATTTAATATCAAGATCTTATGTTCCAAATAGTGTTACATTAAATGAAATAGATATTGAAAAAGAAATTACAAATTACAATTCATACCTTGAGATATATAAGCAATCGCAAGATGACTTTATAACTATATCAAAAGAATTAGTAAAAAAGGTATTAGGTATTAAAATTTTCTTTGATCAATACAACACGAAGTATAAGCAAATGAAACCTAAACTATTAATTACAAACTTTAAAGTAGATTTACTGATGAATCCTAAAAGCAAAAAGGCATTGGCAATATATTTAAATACTGTAAATAATAAGAATGATTTTACAAATACTATATGGTTTGGAATATTACCTAATGTTAATTATGACGTAAGTATAGAAAATCAAAAAATAAAGAAAAAGTTTATGGGTAGCGATACGGAAGAAATTTTAGAAAAGAATAAGTTTAATGATATTTTAAATATTGCAGACTTATTAGAAAAATACAAGATACAACTATTTTTCAACTTCCAAGCAAGCGATAAAACAGATTTCAAAACTTTTTCAATAAATGGTGTTGAAGAGTACAAGAAAAAAACTATGGTTTTAGAAGATAAAACATATTCTGAATACCTTATACCAGTATTTCCAAACTTTACAATAATACCTAAGAATAAGTCTAAAGTAACTATAGGAATGACTAAGGGTGATGAGAATAAAGAGCTATTCTATTACATTAATGGACTATATATAGATGCAAGCTATGCTGCAGCTGGATTAATATCAGCTTATCAGTGTCCAGGATACCTAAAAGATAGGTTTAAAAATGTAAATCCTAGCATACCAGGAGTTAGAATAAATATTGAATCTAGCGAGAATAGTTTTGAAATAAAAACAACCTTACCTAAGGAAATTTCAGGATATACAGTTGATATTAAAAATAGTATAAATGAGGCTAATTATGGTTTTGTATTTGCAAGTGAGAATGCAATATATAACGGGAATGTTGTTGATAATGTAACTGTGTATAAGGCTAGAAGTATGAATAAATCTGGAGGATATAACTATGAACCTATATACAAAACATTGACATGTACGTATATAGAAAGGATTATGAGATATGAAACAACAGATTTTAAAGAAGATAGGCTTAATTTCTTCTTTAGCTCAAGTCCTAATAGTACTAAAAGTTTATGGTCAAAAAATTCAATGTATGTAAATGCAATATTAAGAGCTGAAGATGATATGACATATTCAATAGACTCTAATACATGCAGTTTAAATTTAAGCTTTGCAGGTGATGTGAAGCACTTGAATCTTATGATAAATTCTAAAGAATAAATTGAAAGGGGGTGATAATAATGGGGTTTAAAGTAGTGATAAAAGGTAATAACGATGAAATAGTATTAGAAAAAGATAGAGTATTGGATGTAAGGTATATATCAGATACACCTAATGACTCTAATGCTAGGGCAACTGACCTAAATGTTAGTCTTGAAATAAGCGGTAAGGTAACTAATGAAAAGGATGATATGACCAAAAAGCTGTGTTCGTGGTCATTAGTTCCATCAGAGTCACAAGATGCATATAAGGATTTAACATTTGAAGTAGTTTCAGCAGGGACAGTTATCAGAAAAGTAAATTTACCTAATATATTCATAGTTGATTATGAAGAAAGTTTCAATGTAAAAAATGGTACAGGAGTATTTAGAATTTTATTGAGACAGAAAAAAGAAAAAATTAGTTCTATAGCTGTAGAAGGTGGTTATAGTGCAAACTAGTTTTTCAACAAAAATACCCAAATTTGAACATTATGGGTTAATTACAAGTGATAGTTTAAATTTAATAAGCTTTAATCTAATAGACTACATAAATGCTAAGTACACTTCTTCAAGTGATGGTGTAGTATCTGGGTTTGAAATAAAATATATAGGTGATGAAAATACTTTTTTAATTAAAAAGGGCCTTATAAAAATAAATAAAAAGATATTTTGGCTAAATTCAGACTTAAAGATAGGCTTACCAACAGATGAAGGTAGATATAAGTGTATAGTTGATGTCAAATGCAATAATACAGAACTATACTTTTCAAATGTAATAAGTTTAACTCTAGTTAAAAGTGATGAACAAGTAGAAAATGAATTCTTGTTATTTGAAGTAATTTTAAGACATGGTGCACAAATACGTGATGAAACAAACTATTTTGAAGAATTTAGAGATGAATTTAATGCGATAAGTTTAATTAATCAAAAGTATAGTGCAAGTAATAGTGAATTTTCAACACTATCACCCATAATCTTAAAAAAATGGGCATATACTGCAAGTCAAAAACTTAGATTAGAAAATATTGATTTAAATTTTATCTTTCTATGTTTAAATAGCATAGTTAAAAAGGAATTATTAATTGCATACTTAGAAAATAAGCTAGGGATTTCTATTAATATTAACGAAATTACAAACAGTGAGATAATAAAAAAATTAGCAAGTATATTAAAGGGTAATATGAAAAAGGAAAAGAAGGAAAAAGAGGATTATGAGGAATCTTTTTATCTTGAATAGAGTTTTTAGATATATATTTAAAAATGTAAAGTCTAAGGACATAAAAAAAATCTCTATTAGGAAAAACTTTTTAAAACCTGAGTATACAGTAGTAATATTGATGATTATTATTGTAATAATATACGGCATAATTTCACAAAAACCTAAAAATACATTCTTGTTACTTCTAACATTTTTTACAATGTACAATAGCGTTTATGTGTTGTTCATAAATAAGGTTATTTCCAAAAAAATGGAAAAAGAGATTTATGAATTTGATAAACGTGAAAAAGATAAAAAAAGAGAGTTAATTAGAAAGAAATATAATATTAATGAAATAATAGTCTTAGATGATTACGGCGATGATAAGCATATATATAAGGTATTGAAGAATGAATACGTTATAGGTAAAAATTCAAAAAGTGCCATTGTGGATATAGATCTTACAGACCAAATAAATAGTGATTTTGTAAGTAGGAGACATGCAAGAATCTATAAACAAGACAATAAATTCTATGTTGTAGATGAGGGCTCTAAAAATGGTACGGATGTAATAAAAACAAACAATAGGAAAATTAATTTAATAGCATTTAAGGGTGAGAATATATTAGTAGGAGATATTATACATATTCATGGTATAAAAATACTCCTAAATTAAAAGGGTATAATTATGAAATTAGAAAGATGTAAAAAAGGTCATTTTTATGACAGTACAAGTATAAAGTTTTGTCCTTATTGTGAAAATACAGTTAATAAAACACAAGACTTATTGGAAACAGATGAAGAAAGAGGAACGGTTGCATACATTCCTATAAAAATAGTTCCAGTTGTAGGGTGGCTTATCTGTATTGAAGGAATAGAAAAGGGTAAAGACTATAGATTAGTTGATAAAAGAAACTTTATAGGTAGTACTGAAGATATGGACGTATGTATATTAGACAAAAAAATAGAAAAAACTGATAACTTCATTATCACATACAATGAAAAACAAAGAGTTTTTGTAATTTCTCCAGGTCAAGCAGGTAATATTGTATACTTAAATAAGAAGGCGGTATATGAAACAACACAACTTGAGAACTATAGTTTAATAGAAATAGGCGATACAAAACTTGTTTTTGTTAAATTTTGTGGAGAACATTTCGTATGGAACATGTAGTTTTAGAATGTCTAAATACAGAGTTTATTGAAAACGAAAGTTCATATTTTGGTTATCTTGAAAAAGATGGAATAGTAGTATATATTTATTCGAAGGTAAAAGAAAATGAGAAAGTAGATAAAATATCAAAACAAATAGTAGAAAATATTGCTAGTAAGTGTATAGAAGAAGATTTAGAGTATAATCCAAAATATATGATGTACATAGTAGAGAGTTTAAATATGGATTACAAGAATCTTGAGGTTCTAACTATTATTCAAACAAACGCTAATACATTTAATGCTGTTATTCTAGGAGATATCACATTAAAGTTATTTAGAAATGATGTAGTAGAATTTGAAGCTATTAATCAAGGGGGGACTAAACAACTTGATGGATATATAGTAGAAGAAAAAGCACTTGAAAGTGGAGATGTACTAAAATTGTTTTCAAAAGAACTAGCATGTCTTACTATTAATATCAAAAAAACAAGGCAAATAGATAATGCCACAAAAAATAATAAAAAATGGTTTAAAATCTTAACAATCAGTTTCATTTTTCTTTTCTTTATTATCTACATAATCTTTAATTACTGGACAATAAAAAGATATGAAAATAAAATAGATAATATTAATAATGACCTTAAAATATATATAAAAAACAATGAAGTTCAAAATATAAGTATAGAGTTAAAAAACTTAGAAAAAGTATATAAAAATTTAGACAAAAAACTATTTCTAATCATACCACGCAAAAAAGAGGTAAAGTTCATTGATGATAAGAATAAAATTAAAACATTAAGATTAGATGTTGAAGTTTTAAAAGATGTAAAAGATAAGATGGACTTAGCTAAAAAATGTGTAGAAAAATATAAATTCCCTAATGCTCGTGAGTTATTTGAAAATATTTCTCGTAGTCATACAGAAATACTAAATATTGATAACTTAAAAAAAGAAGCCGTGCTTAATATATCAATGTTGAATGATTTAGATAACATAGATAAAAAAATTGATGAAGCTACTGAATTATTTAACAAGTTTAAGTTTAAAAAGTCTAAGACTATTTTTGAAAGCGTAGAAACGATATGCTTAAAGTATAAGATAAGTATAAGTCTTAAGGACAAAATACAAGAGTGCGATGAAAAGATAAATGAGATATTAGAAGAGATAGAAGCACTTAATTTAAAAGCAGAAGAAAACAAGGAAAAAAATGTAAATTTAACTTTGAATAGTTACTTTGAAATGCTAAAACGTTATGATATGTTGGACGACGAATTGAATAGTATGAAGATTAAGGAAAAAATCAAAAAACTTGAAGAGGTCAAGGAGTTTGATAGGAGACATGCTATTGAATTAAGAGCCGAAGCAATTAATTTGAATGATAACTATGAATGCAGAGAAGCTCTAGAAGCAATGTTAGAGTCAAATCTAATATTTAAAAAACACGGTCTATTAGAAGAGCTTTTAATAAATAGTGATCATATCAAAAAAATAAAGAAAACAATGAGAGACGAATTGGAAAAAAGTCAAAACAATAATATAAAAAAAGAAAGAAAGGTAAGTAATAATCGGGAACAAATCATACGTAGCATCAATTCATGTATACAAAAAGGCGATAGTTGTATAAAAGAAGATAATATAGATGATGCAATAATAGAATATCAAAGAGCTATACAATACTGTGAAAAGATAAATTACACTGGTGATAAAGTAGATAAATTAAAGAAAAAACTAGCGTATGCAATAAAAAAATCAAAAGGAAGCAAATGGTGGCAAATATGGAAATAGGAGTTAGCGACACGTATATAAAAATATCGAATGTTTTTATCTTTGACGATTATGTCATAAAAGAATACTATCACAGATATGATTTTGTAGACCATATAGTCAAAAATGAAATGGATATAAATATGAGGCTATTAAACTTAGGTATTTCTTTCATACCTAAACTACTATCAGTTGAGAAAAATATGCAAAAAACTAAATTAGCATTTAAAAAAATTGATGGTAGAACTCTTGCGTCTTTAAAATTCTCATATATGGAGTTTGAAGAAAAATTTAAAATTTTCATGAAGATTCTGAATATGGTTAAAGTTTTACATATTAATAATTTGATTCATAATGATTTAAGTTTAGCAAATTTAATGCTAAATCATGATAAAGAGGTGTATATGATAGACTTTGCTCTATCCACCTCTTTTAATAAAAAAGACAGTATAAATGACTTAAATTCATTAACGTATATAGGTTATAAGATATTTAATGTTAAATTTGATATTAAAGCAGATGATATACATAATTATATAAGGAAAATAGGTGAAATAAAATATGAGTTACTATACAAGAGAGGATTTAAAGTTAAAGACCTATGATAAATTATATAAAATAGCTATAAATGAAAAATTAATTAATATATTTGCAAGTGATAAAACCAAAAGTGAACTTATAGACCTAATACTTCTATATAGACAAGATAATACAGAAAAAAAGATTTTGACTCTTGATTATGAAGGATTTTTTAGACTTCAAGAACTATTTGACAAGAAGTTAAGAGAACTACCTATTGAGGCAACAGATATTCAAGTACCATATAGTATAAAGATATTTGAAAATGCAGATTTTAGTGAGGATGACAATTACTATGTATTAGTTTCTAAAAATTTACATATTTCAACTAGTATTTGTATGATAACAGCTGACAATGGCTATGTTTACTGTATATTAAGTTTAGTAGAAGATACTAAATATGAAGATAAGGTGTATAGAAAGTATAAAATAAATAGTGAATATGTTGAAAGATTAAACTTTGATTATGAATACTACAAAAACCCAAAAATGTACTTTTTTGAAAATACTATGGGGGATATTGTTAGAAATGTATATTTCAATAAAAGAATAGATGTAATACCAGAAAAGATACCCTGCTATAGTATAAAGTTGTTTGAGCTTAAAGCAGAAAAGTTAAAGGAAGTTAAAAGTCCTTTTCCCATTTTATTTATTGATAATAAGGTGTACTGTAAGTATTTTACTAAAGATTTTTTAATGTATATTCATAAAATACAAAATGACAATTTTTTAATAGACTATTTTGAAAATGCAAAAGATAGGGTGCTGGCAAAAGAATTAAATTTTTATGCTAGTTGTTTTCAAGATATGTCTAAATTTTTTTTAGATATAAATTCTAATATAGAAGTGTATGATGACTATTTGCAAAGTAAAATAGTACCAAAAAAGCAACTTGTTAATCAGTTTATAGAATATTTGATAAAAAAAATATGTGCATACTCTAAATGCAGGTATACCAAAATATACAGCATAGGACTAAATATACAAGATGATAGATTTGTATATATTGATTTACCATTTGTATTGTCATATTCTAAGATAAAAAGGCTTAATAAGACATACAAAAGTGAGAAGTTTTTAGCTATTGTTTCTGAGTTTGATAATTTAAATATATCAGAAAATCAATTTAATATATTTGAAAAAGATATAAACTACGATATTACAGTTAATACTAATATTAACACCGTAAACTATAACCTAAACTTTAATACTTTAATAAAAGAAATAATTTATTTATTAAAATTAAAGTTATTAAAAATCAATATATCCATATGCTCTATAAACGATTTAATAAAAAAAATAGATAGTATAGGATATAGGGCAGTAAAGGATGATTTATTTAAAGATTATGATGATATAGAATCTAAATTTAGTACGGATTGTTTTAAATATCAAAATCTAGTATCAGAAAAATATCATGAAATAAAGAAAAATTATTATACACTATTAAATGAGGCATATGATGAATTAAATAATTATCTAAATTGTAAGAGTACAAATTTAGAAAAAAATATGATAGAGTATGTTTTATGCCTTGAGTTATATAACTTTTTAAATAATTTTTTTAAAAAGTTTACTGTAATTGAGTTATTGAAGAGATATAAGGGTGTTTGTTTAATGGGTAAGATAATTAAATCAGAACTTTTCTACAACCTTTTAAAAGAATTTATACCAGGTAAGATAATAAAATACACTGATGTAAATAATGATAACTATGAATACATACTAGAGTTGATATATGAGTACATAGAAGATGAAGAGTTAGCTAAGATAAAGCTATTAAATAACATTACTTATGATGTAAGGGCGTATATAATAGAGGCAACTAACTTTAAAGATGTATATGAGGTAGTATTAGATACAACAAAAACAGATATAGGGTATATAGACAAATTAGATACTGTTACTAAGCTTGATATAAAAATAAAAGACAGTGAAATGGATATTGTATATAGTCTTAATTTGGATTTAAAAAAAGAGTTTTATGAAAGAGATGAACTTGATACAAGACTTAATCAAGAATTTTTAGATAATATAGACAATGCGATTATTCGTATATTTTTTATATCTAAAGAGATGAAAATCTTCTATAAATGTGCAACGAGGTACGATGATCAGGTGTTTGTAACGGATGAGTATATGCTGAAATTTGACACGGATTTGAAATCGTGATATACTTTAACCACAATAAGGAGGTGTAAATGAAGAAATTACTTACTATTTTCTTTGTTTTATCCATATTTTCTACAGCAAGTTTTGCAAAAGGATCAAAGCATAGAAATAAGGAAAGTAGTCAATCATCAAACATTAAAGCCGATATAATTAAAGAAATTATTAAAAAGACTTATATCGACGATGGTGTTTTTAAATCCTTAGAGGAATTAAAAAATGACCAACCTGCAAATGTTGATACTGATGTTTCAAGAAGTTTTACTCACTACCAAGCGGGAACTGCATCATTTTATGGTGAAAAATGGAACGGAAGAAGAACATCGAATGGGGAAGTATTTAACACACGTTTATTAACAGCTGCACATAGAACATTACCATTTGGTACTTTAGTAAGAGTTACTAATCAAGCAAATGGTAAGTCAGTGGTTGTAAGAATCAATGATAGAGGACCTTTTAAACAAGGTAGAGTTATTGACCTTACAAGAGCAGCATTTGAAGCAATAGAAAGCGTACAAAGAGGTCTAACTAGAGTCAAGTTAGAAATTATAAAAAGATAATTGGTTGGTAAAACTGTTTGTACTTGTATAAGCAGTTTTAAATGAATTGACTATTAAAAAGGGCGTAGTATTACGCCTATTTTTATACCACCTCATATAACGCTTGTTATATTTCATTGTTAATTTAAAAAAAATATAGTATAATATGTTTAACTACCAAATGAAAATTGAAAGGAAGTATGTATGTTTTTAAATAAATCAGACAAATTAGCAATAGTTGAGCCAAATGGTAATAAGATAAACTATACACAAATGGTTGGCTATGTTAAATATATGTCAAACAATGTTTTCAAAGATGTAAAAGAATCGAAACATATTTTAATAATTTCAGAAAACAGAAAAGAATGGGTATTTAGTTTTTTTGCAATATGGGATAGAAAAGCTATACCAGTTGCACTAGATGCAATGAGTAATGATAAAGAAATTATGTATTTCATAAATGATTGTAATCCTGATGCTGTTGTTGTATCTAACGGTACAAAAGATATGGTTAATAAGGCATTAAATAACTTAAATCTTAGTGATATAAAGGTATATAACCTAGATGACTATACTCTTAGTATTGTTGAAGATGAAAGAGTATTAAATACTCCAGAAATGGATGATGTAGCTGTTATGATATATACATCAGGTACAACAGGTAATGCAAAGGGTATAATGCTTACATATGCGAATATTATTGGTGAAATAAAGGCATTAAATTCTATAGATGTAGTAGAACCATCTGATCAAATGTTATCAATTTTACCTTATCACCATATATTACCACTAATGGCAACTTGTCTATATGAATATTACTATGAAAATATGAATAGTGTCGTTATAGTAGATAAACTAAATAGTCAAGAAATATTAAAAGCATTAGCTGATAATAATGTAACAATATTTGTTGCTGTTCCAAGAGTGTATAAGCTTTTCTATAAGACAATTAAAGATAAGATAAATAGTAGTATGATAGCTAGATTCATGTTCTTTATTGCTAAAAAAGTTAATAACAAGAAGTTTTCAAAAATAGTATTTAAAAAAGTTCATGATATTTTTGGTGGACATATGAGAACCTTTATAGCTGGTGGTGCAAGATCAGATACTGAGATGATAGAGTTCTTTGAAATCTTAGGTATAAACTACTATGAAGGGTATGGATTATCAGAAACAGCACCAGTTGTAGCTGGTAGTGTTAGACCTAATTTTAGAATAGGTACTGTAGGAAAGCCTCTACCAAGTGTTGATATACGTATAATAGATGGTGAACTTTGCTTAAAAGGACCCATGGTTATGAAGGGATACTATAACAAGCCTGAAAAAACAAAAGAAGTCTTTACAGAAGATGGGTGGTTTAGAACTGGAGACTTAGCATCAATAAGTGATGATGGTTTCATTACTATTATCGGACGTGCTAATGCAATGATAGTTCTGTCAAATGGTAAGAATATAGATCCTGAAAAGATTGAAAACAAGATAATAGAAATGTCTGATGAAAAAATAGCTGAAATTGGTGTATTTGGTAAGAATGATAAGTTGTCAGCTGTAATAGTTCCTGCAAAGCATATTGCTAATATTACAACCTATGTTCGTGATATTATACAAATATATAACAAGAATGCACATAATTATGAAAAAATATTAGAGTATAAATTAGTTGAAGAAGAATTACCTAAGACAAGGGTAGGTAAATTAAGAAGATTTATGTTACCAGAAATATTTGGTGGAAAAAGTAATGAGAAAAAAGAAATGATAAATGAACCAGATACAATGGAGTATAAGGTACTTAAGGGATATATTGGTAAGTTAAAAAATACAGAAGTAGGACCAGATGAAAATTTTGAAATAGAAATTGGACTTGACTCATTAGATCAAATGGAGCTATTATCATTTATAGAAAACAGTTTTGGTGTAAAAATGGATGAACAACTTTTATCTAAATACCATAATTTAAGATTGTTATCTAAATATATTTCTGAGTTATCAACAAGTTTTAATGAAAGTACAATAGACTTAAGTGATATAATTAAAAATGCACCATTTAAGAAATTAAAAGACAGTGTTGGACCATTAATTGCTAAACCTGTATTGTGGCTTTTATTTAAAATATATTTCAGAATGAGTATAAGAGGTAGCGAAAAGATAAAAGATGTTCCTACAATATTTATTGCAAATCATGAAAGCTTTGTAGATGCACCAGGAATTATCCAAGCATTACCTAATGCAATACTTAAAAAGACATATTTTTATGCATTAGAAAAATACTTTAATTCTCCAATTATGAAAGCTATTTCAAATCATGCGAATATAATAAAGGTAAATATTGATAAAGATATTAAAGACAGTGTTGAACAAATGTCTAATGTGTTGAAACAAAATAAGAATATATTCATATTCCCAGAAGGTTCAAGAACAAAAGATGGAAATGTTGCAGAATTTAAAAAGATATTTGCAATAATAGCTAAAGAATTAAATGTTAATATACAATGTATAGGAATAAATGGGGCATATGAAGCATTTTCAAGATTTAGTAAATTCCCTAAACCTAAGAAAATATCTGTTGATGTTTTAGATTCAGTTAGTGTTGAGAATAAGACATATGATGAAATTGTAGACGAATGTCGTCAAATCTTTATTAACTACAAGAAAGGTAAAAAGTAATGAAGAAAAAGCACTTTATACTATCATTAATTGAAATCTTGTTTGTAATATTTGCAATATTTTTTATCTATAACAAGATTATGTATATAGTTAATGTTTCAAGGGTTGAAACAGAAAATGTATGTTCAAAATTTAAAATAAGGGATAAGAAGTTTTATGAAAATAAGTGAAGAAGAATTAGAAAAAATGATTTTAGACGCATATAAAAAGGAAAAAGGTATTATGTGTGGCTGTGAAGAAATATCATATGACGAATACA
The DNA here is from genome assembly GCF_000973085.1 of Sneathia vaginalis. Classification (NCBI taxonomy): domain Bacteria; kingdom Fusobacteriati; phylum Fusobacteriota; class Fusobacteriia; order Fusobacteriales; family Leptotrichiaceae; genus Sneathia; species Sneathia vaginalis. The sequence goes on along the minus strand of NZ_CP011280.1, from coordinate 728,849 downwards.
GAAAGTACAAAAGAGCAGAAATATTAAAAAAGCTTGAAAAATGTTAGGTGTTTGTGATATAATTGAATCAACAACTGAGGGAGTGGACATTATGTCCACTCTTTAATTTAGTAAGAGGTGAAATTTTGGAGGAATTAGAACTTAAGTTACAAGAGATATTATCCAAGAATAATATTGAACTTGTAGATGTTGAATTTGTAAGAGATGGTTCATACAATTATCTAAGAGTATATATTGAAACTGATAACTTAGATGAATGTGAAAGAACTAGTAAATTAATTGACAGTACTTGTGATGAGTACATTAAAGAAAAGTATTTTTTAGAAGTATCAACACCTGGAATTGAAAGAAAGTTGAAAAAAGAAAAAGACTTTAATAAATTCAAGGGTTACAAAGTCTTAATTAAGACTAAGAGTAATATCGATGACAAAAAAAGTTTTATAGGAATACTAAATGGTATCAAAGATGGTAATGTTATTGTTGATGATACTGCTATACCTTTATCAAAGATAAAAACAGCTAAAACAGTTTATGAATTTAATAATTTAAAAGAAGTGGAGGAATAAAAAATGAAAGCTAAAGAACAGGGCATATTCTTAGCAGCTTTAGATGAACTTGAAAAAGAAAAGGGCATAGATAAAGAAGAATTATTAGGTGCTGTAGAAACAGCCTTACTTGCAGCATACAAAAAGAATTATAAAGACGCTGAAAATGCTTATGTTGAAATAAATAGAGAAAATGGAGATGTAAAAGTTAAGGCAATTAAAAAGGTAGTTGAAAAAGTTGAAAATCCTGCAACTGAAATTTCACTTGAAAATGCACTATTACATTCAAAACGTGCTAAGATAGGTAATGAAATTAAAGTAGATATTAATGCAGAATCATTTAAGAGAAATGCAATACAAAATGCTAAACAAATCGTAATACAAAAAGTAAGAGAACATGAAAAACAAAATGTGTATAATAAGTTTAAATTACTAGAAGATAGTTTAGTTAAAGCATTAGTTAAAAAAATGGATGAACAAAATAACTTGTACATTGAAATAAATGGTACTGAAACAATAATACCTAGTAGAAATTTAAATCCTAATGATCACTTTGTGCAAGGAGACTTAGTATCTGTATATATAGGTAAAGTAGAAGAAGGAACTAAGTTTACAAAAATAGAATTTTCAAGAAATTCTGAAAAATTTTTAGAAAAACTATTTGAAAGAGAAGTGCCTGAAATTGCAGCTGGGGATATAGAAATAAAGTCAATTGCAAGAGAAGCAGGTAGTAGAAGTAAGATAGCCCTATACTCACCAGATGTAAATCTAGATGTTAAGGGTGCTTGTATGGGAACAAATAGAATGAGACTAGAAGCAATACTATCAGAATTACAAGGTGAAAAAATAGATCTAATAACTTGGGATGAAGACACAAGAAATTATGTAAGTAGTGCTCTAGCACCAGCTAATGTATTCTCATCAGAAATTGTTCAAGAAGATAATGAAATTATTGCAAGAGTATGTGTAGATAATTCTCAACTATCACTTGCAATAGGTAAGAAAGGACAAAATTCAAGATTAGCATCAAAATTATGTAAAGTTAAAATAGATATTAAAGGTTTAACACAAGAAGAACAAGATGCAATTTTATCAGGTAATGAGGAATAAAATGGAACCAATTAGAACTTGTGTTTTAACAAAAACAAAGGCAAGTAAAAAAAAGTTAATACGTTTAGTAAAAAATGATAAGGGTAAGTTTGTCATAGATGAAAGACAAATAGTACAAAAAAGAGGAATATACATATTCCCATGTGAGAAAATTTTAAATATCATAACAAAACAAAAAAAGTATGATATAGATGAAAAGTCGATTGAGAAAATAATTGAAATAATAAAGGTAGGTGGAATGGATGAGTAATAGAGTTTATGATTATGCAAAAAAGTTTGCACAAGATACAACAACTTTTATTAAAAACCTGACAAATATGGGTATAAAGAATAAGACAGCGTTGAATAAATTAGACGAAAAAGAAATAGAACTTATAGAAGAAAATATGCCTAAAATTTTGGAAGAACAAGTAAAGAAAGATTCAAAAACTATTGTTGTACAAGAAAAGAAGATTTTTGCTACTCCTAAAAGAAAAGAAAAAAATAGAAATAATAATGGTGGAAATAGTAGAGAATATCATAAATGGAATACATATAAGGAAAGAAATACTAAAGACTCTAATGATAACAAGAGGGGGGCAAAATTAAATAATAATTTTAATAAGCCTAAATTTAATGATAACAACAATAACAATAATAAAGATGGTAGAGTTAGAAAAGACTTTAATAAAGACTTTAATAAAGATTTTAATAATAACAAACGTAAGCCTGTTGAAAATACTAAGTCTGAAGTTGAAATGCCTGAAATAGAAACATTAACAAAAGCATCAAAATCAGGTAAACAAAAGCCAAAATTTGATAAGAAAAAATATGAATATGAAAAGAAGGCTAAAGAAGAAGAAAGAAAATTAAAAGAATTAAGAACAGACTTTAGAAAAGATAATACTAAGAAGAAAATAAAGAAAAAAGAAAAAGTAGTTAAAAGTGAAGTAATAAAATTAGATGATACATCTGGAGTTTTAAAAATAAAGGGTGAATTAACAGTTAAAGAATTAGCTGATAAATTAGGTATTACTTCTGCAAGTATAGTTTCAAAATTCTTTATGCAAGGTAAAGTTTTAACAACTAACGCAATACTATCTATGAGTGAAATTGAAGAAATTGCACTAGATTACAATGTATTAATAGAAGAAGAAACTGAAGTTGAATTACCATATGGTGAAAAATATGAACTAGAAATTGTAGATAAACCTAATGAATTAGTTCCAAGAGCACCAGTAATAACAATAATGGGTCACGTTGACCATGGTAAAACTTCATTATTAGATGCATTAAGACATACAAATGTAATTGCAAATGAAGCAGGGGGTATAACACAAAGTATAGGTGCATATCAAGTTACATGGAAGGGTCAAAAGATAACATTTATTGATACACCAGGGCACGAAGCGTTTACAGAAATGAGAGCAAGAGGTGCAAATATTACTGATATTTCTATACTAATAGTTGCTGCTGATGATGGTGTAAAACCACAAACAATAGAAGCTATATCTCACGCTAAAGAAGCAAATGTTCCAATAATCGTAGCAATTAATAAGATAGATAAGCCAGGGGCTAATCCTATGAGAGTAAAACAAGAACTTATGGAATATGGTCTTGTTACACAAGAATGGGGTGGAGATACAGAATGTGTTGAAATTTCAGCAAAACAAAAAATTAATCTTGATTCACTACTTGAAACAATATTAATTACAGCAGAATTACTAGAACTTAAGGCAAATCCTAAGAAAAGAGCTAAAGCAGTTGTAGTTGAATCTAAACTTGATCCTCAAGTTGGGATAATAGCAGACGTATTAGTTCAAGAAGGAACTTTAAAGATAGGTGACATCTTTGTTGTAGGTGGAACATTTGGTAGAATAAGAAGTATGATAGATGATAAAGGTAACAAGATAACTAAAGCTATCCCTTCTATGCCAGTTGAAATTACAGGATTTAATGATATACCTGAAGCAGGTGGAATGATATATTGTGTTAAAAACGATAAACAAGCTCGTAAGATAGTAGATGACTATAACGCAAATAGAAAATTAAATGATATAGATGCTAAAAAACATATATCACTTGAAAGCTTATCAAAAGAATTAGAAGATGAACAACTAAAAGAATTAAAATGTATAATAAGAGCAGATTCAAGAGGATCTGTTGAAGCATTGAAGGAATCATTAAATAAATTATCTAATGATAAGGTTGCAATAAATATTATCCAAGCTACTGCTGGTGCAATAACTGAGGGAGATATAAAATTAGCTGAAGCATCAAACGCAATAATAATAGGATTTGGTGTTAGACCAACTAATACTGCAAGAAGTGAAGCAGAAAAAACAGGTGTAGAAATTAGAAACTATAATGTAATTTACCATGTTACAGAAGATATAGAAAAAGCTATGAAGGGTATGTTAGATCCTGAATATAGGGAAGTATACCATGGACGTTTAGAAGTTCTTAAAGTATTTAAGATTTCTAATGTAGGTAATATAGCTGGTTGTATGGTAGTAGATGGTAAGATTACAAATCATTCAAAGATTAGAGTATTAAGAAATGGTATAATAATCTTTGATGGAGATATATTAGCATTAAAGAGACATAAAGATGATGCTAAAGAAGTTAATATGGGACAAGAATGTGGTATAAGTCTAAAAGACTTTAATGACATTAAAGAAAATGACATATTAGAAGCATATATTAAAGAGGAAATTGAAAGATAATATGAATGATAGAAGAATAAAAGGTTTAGAAAAAGAAATTGCAAGAATAATAGGAACTGCAATTCTATTAGAAATTAATAATGAAAAGATTAAAAACCTTGTAACAGTATATAAGGTGAGTCTTACAAAAGATGCACGTTATGTAGATGTAACATTTTCATTACTAGACTATAATGAAAATATTAACAGAGAAAAACTCTTAGAAGATTTAAATAAGGTAAAGGGATATTTTAGAAAGAAATTAAGTCAAGAATTAAGTATAAGATATGTACCAGAAATAAGAGTTTTCCTTGATAATAGTGTTGAGCAAGGAATAAAAATTTCAAATTTAATAGATAAAGTTATCAATTCATGATAAAATATAGCTAATGTAAATAATTAAGGAGGAAAGATGTATAATTTAGAATTATTAGAAAAATCAAGTGCAAAGGCAACAATAGAACTTAAAGGTGAAGAATTTAAAAAGGTAAGAGAATCAATCGTAAATGAATTTAAAAATGCAAAGATTGATGGATTTAGAAAAGGTCACGCTCCATTAGATGTTATAGAAAAAACTTTTGGTGATAAGATAAATGAAGAATTATTTAACTATGTATTAAATTCTGAAATCAAAAAAATGGTTGAAGAAAAGGAATTAGAAGTATTAGGACAAATTAGTGTTGAAAATCATTCATTAACTAATGATGAATTAAAGGTTGAAATTTCTTTTGAATTAAAGCCTAAATTTGAATTACCTAAGTACAAAGAATTAGGAATCAAAGAAGAAACTGAAGAAATAACTGATGAAAAAGTAGAAGGATACTTAAAATCAATAGTTGAAAGAGAAAAGAAATTAGAAAAATCTGATAAGAAAGTTGCAGAAAACAATGATACTGTAAATATTAACTTTGAAGGATTTGTTGATGGAGAAGCTTTTGAAGGTGGAAAGGCTGAAAATTATAACTTAAAATTAGGTTCTCACTCATTTATAGATACATTTGAAGATCAAATAGTAGGACATAGTGTTGATGAAGAATTTGATGTTAATGTAGTATTCCCTGAAGAATATCATGCTGAAAACTTAAAAGGAAAACCTGCATTATTCAAAGTTAAATTAAACTCAATACAAGTTGAAAAATTACCAACTGTTGATGATGAATTTGCTAAATCTAAAGGATATGATACTTTAGCTGATTACAAGAATTCATTAAAAGCTCAATTAGAATTAAATTCTGAAAATCAAGCAAAAGATAAGAAATATCAAGAAATAGCTGATAAATTAGTTGAAACAACTGAAATGGAATTACCAGTAAATATAGTAAAATCTGAAGTTGAAAATCAAAAGAATGCTCTTGCACAACAATTATCTATGCAAGGTCTAGATTTAAAGAAATACTTAGAATTATCTGGTAAAACTGAAGAAGAATTTGAAAAAGATGTAGAAGATAGAGCACAAAAAGTTGTTAAGTACAACTTAATAATAGGTAAGATTGCTGAAATTGAAGGAATTAAAGTTGAAAAAGAAGAAATAGAAAAAGAATTAGAAAAGATGGCAGCAATGTACAAAATGACATTAGACCAATTACGTGAAGAATTACAAAAGGCAAAAATGTTAGAAAATTACATTAACCAAATAGCAGGATCAATATTCATGACTAAGGTTAAAGAATTCTTAGTTAAGAATAATTAAGAAGGGATAAAAAATGATATATCCATTTATACATGAAGAAGAAGGTGGAGTTGAAAGAACATATAATATTTTTTCAAGACTACTTAAAGATAGAATAATATTTTTAATGGGAGAAGTGAACGATGAAATGGCTAATACCATCATCGCTCAGCTTCTTTACTTAAATGCTCAAGATAAGAAAAAGGATATTACAATGTATATTAATAGTCCAGGAGGTTCTGTAACTGCTGGACTTGGTATATATGATACAATAAAGCATATAGATTGTGATGTTTCAACAGTATGTATAGGGCAAGCGGCAAGTATGGGAGCTTTTCTATTAGCAGCTGGTAAAAAAGGTAAAAGATATTCTTTACCTAATTCAAGAATAATGATACACCAAGTTTTAGGTGGTATAGGTTATTCACAAGCTACTGATGTACAAATACATGCAGAAGAAATGTTAAGACTTAAAAATTTACTTAATGAAGAAATGGCAAAAAATACAGGAAAGACATTAAAGCAAATGGAAAAATCTACTGACAGAGATAACTTTATGTCAGCAGAAGAAGCAAAGAATTTTGGTTTAATAGATAATATAATATAGAAAGGAATGCAAGATGGCAAAAGCAAAATTAACTTGCTCATTTTGTGGTAATTTCACTGATGATGTTGATTTAATTGAAGGTGAAGATGGAGTATATATTTGTGAAGACTGTGTACTTAGATGTTATGATATGGTTAACTCAAATGTAGAAGATTTAAGTAAAGCTAATATTAAGGAAAATAATAAGATAAATTTAATTAAACCCAAAGAAATTAAACAAAAATTAGATGAATATATTATAGGGCAAGATAGAGCAAAAAAAGTCTTATCTGTTGCAGTGTATAATCATTTTAAAAGATTAATGTTTAAGGACAAGAAAAAATCAAGTGATGACGTTGAAATTCAAAAATCAAATATTCTTTTGATAGGTCCAACTGGAAGTGGTAAAACCTTATTAGCACAAACTTTAGCAAAAATATTAAATGTACCTCTAGCAATTGCTGATGCTACAACAGTAACTGAAGCAGGATATGTTGGAGATGATGTTGAAAATGTATTATTAAAACTAATTAAAGTTGCAGATTATGATATAGATGCTGCAAAACGTGGAATAATATATATAGATGAAATTGATAAGATTGCTAGAAAATCTGAAAATACTTCAATTACAAGAGATGTTTCAGGTGAAGGAGTACAACAAGCCTTACTAAAAATAGTAGAAGGAACAGTTTCTAGCGTTCCTGCAAATGGTGGAAGAAAACACCCAGACCAAGAAATGATAGAAATTGATACAACAGATATATTGTTTATAGTAGGAGGAGCATTCTCTGGACTTGAGAGCAAAATACGTTCAAGATTTAATGTTAAGCAAATTGGATTTGATAAGGCAAATAATGTAGTTAAAGAGTTAGATGAAGAAACAATATTTAAATATGTATTACCTGAAGATCTTAAAAAATTTGGATTAATTCCAGAACTTATAGGAAGATTTCCAGTAATTACAGCTTTAAGTAAGTTAGATATGAAGGCTTTAACTAGAATATTAGTAGAACCTAAAAATGCCTTAGTTAAACAATACAAGAAGATATTTGAACTAGAAGATGTGGATTTAGAATTTACTGATGAAGCATTAGATGAAATTGCAAACTTAGCATTAAAGAGAAATATAGGGGCAAGAGGTTTAAGAAGTATTGTAGAAAATACATTATTAGATCTTATGTATGAAATCCCTAGTGATAAGAAGATAAAGAAAATAACAATTACAAAAGAAATGATAGATGAAAAAAATCAAGAAATGCAAAAGGAGACTAAATGACAGCATTAATTCCAACAAAAGAAGTTGCAGTAATGCCTGGTGTTGAAACTAGTCTATTATTAGGAAGACAATATAGTATTACAGCAGCATATGAGGCTATAAACAGTAATGATAAGAAGATAGTATTGTCATTACAAAAGAATATAGAATCAGATATAGTTGATGAAAAAGGCATTGAAGAATACGGAATTATAGCAGAGGCTATTAAGATATATAAGCTGGATAATGAAACATATCGTTTAGTAGTTAAAGGTAAAAGTCGTGTAAAATTATCAAAAATACAATTTAATGAAGAACAAAAATGTTTTTTCACTGAGTATTCAATGGTAAGAACAAATAAAGACTTAGTTGATAATAGTATAAATAGTGCAGAATCAATACTAAAATCTGCAGGTGTAGTGTTATCGCTAATGAAAGATATGATAAATGAACATCTAATGCTAAATGTGAATTCAATAGAAGAACTTATAGACCTACTAGTCTACAAGATACCATTTGAAACTCATGTTAAGCAATATTATTTATCTTTAAGAAGCTTACAACAAAGAGTAGATACATTCTATGAAGATATTAAGATTGAATCTCAAAAAATGATCATTGAAAATGATATAAATAGTAAGTTAAAGCAAAATCTTGATGAATCACAAAAGAATTACTATTTAAAAGAAAAGATGAAAGTTTTAAAAGAAGAATTAGGTGAAGATACAAGTAATAACGATGTATTAGATAATCTTGAAAAAAGAATAAATGAAAAGGTTATGCCTGATGGACTTCGTGAAAAATTAAAAAAAGAAATAAAGAAATTACGTAGTAATGTAGGATATTCTGCAGACTATAATGTAACATTAAACTATATTGAAGTTGTATTAGATTTACCTTTTGAAGCCTCAAAAGAAGAAGAATATGATATAAAAAAGGTTAAAAAGATTTTAGATCAAGATCATTATGGATTAAAAGAAGTAAAAGATACAATATTAGAATTTTTATCAGTAATGAAATTAAAAGAACAAAAAGAATCTAAAGCTGAAAAGAAAATATCAACTATACTTTGTTTAATTGGACCACCTGGAGTTGGTAAAACTTCATTTGCTACATCAATTGCACGTGCATTGAATAGAAAGTTTGAAAAGATTAGTCTTGGTGGTATAAATGATGAAAGTGAAATTCGTGGACATAGAAAAACTTATGTAGGAGCTATGCCTGGTAGAATAATAGAAGCTATTAAAAGAACAGGTGTTAATAATCCTGTAATATTATTAGATGAAATTGATAAATTAGATTCTAATTTTAGAGGAGACCCTGCATCAGCATTACTTGAAGTTTTAGATCCTGCACAAAATTCAAAATTTGAAGATCACTTTATTGATTATCCATATGATTTATCAAATGTCTTATTTATCTGTACAGCAAATAATTATCAAACTATACCAGAACCTTTATATGACAGAATGGAAGTTATAGAACTTGAATCATATACAGAAATGGAAAAGCTTAATATAGCTAAAAAATATCTTTTACCACAAGTAAAAGAAGAAACTGAAATATCTTTAAAATTATCAGATGAAGTTATACAAAAGATAATTGGTGAGTATACAAGAGAAGCAGGAGTAAGAAATTTAAAAAGAGAATTTCTAAAAATTGCTAGAAAAATAGCGAGAGATATTTTAGAAACAGGTAAAAAGATACACAGAATAACTAAGCAAAATATTAGTAAATATTTAGGACCAGAAAGATTTAAACCTGAAAAACAAATGCAAAAAGAACCTAAAATTGGAACTGTAACAGGTCTTGCATGGACTGCTGTTGGAGGTACAACTTTAGAAGTTCAAGCTGTTAAAATGGAAGGAACAGGTAAGCTATTATTAACTGGTAAATTAGGTGAAGTAATGCAAGAATCTGCACAAGTTGCTTATTCATATGTTAGATCTGTAAAAGATAAACTTAAAATTACAGAACACTTTGAAAAAGATTATGATATACATCTACATTTTCCAGAAGGAGCTGTTCCAAAAGATGGTCCATCTGCGGGTGTTACAATAACAACAGCAATAATTTCAGTACTACTACAAAAGGGAGTTAGACAAGATTTAGCTATGACTGGTGAAATTACTATAAATGGTGATGTTTTACCAGTAGGTGGTATAAAGGAAAAGGTTATTGCAGCAAATAGAATAGGTATTAGAGAAGTAATACTACCATTTGAAAATAAGGTGGATACTACACTTTTACCTAAGGAAATTTTAAATGAAATGATTTTTCATTTTGTAAAAAATTATAACGAAATATTAAATATTGCTTTTACTAAGGAGGTTAAAAATAAATGAATGTAAAAATAATAATTGTGTATATAGTAATTTTAATCGTATTATTTGGACCAATGATGTACAGTAATTCTAAGAAAAAGAAAAAATATGATGATATGATTTCAAATTTAGCAATAGGGAAGAATATAATAACTGTTGGTGGAATCTATGGAAGTATTGTAAAAATAGAAGATACTTTTGTTGAAATAAAAGTAGATAAAGGAGTAAGTATAAAAATCGCAAAATCAGCTATTTCAAAAGTAATAGAAGGTTAAAAAAATGAGATATAATATTAAGAAGATAATAATTGTACTGTTCACTATTTTTTTACCGCTAATAGTAAGTGCAAATAAATTAAATTCAATAGTATATAAAAACGGTATTTTAACTCTTGAATTTCAAGAAAATGTTGGTCATATTAAACATGAATATGATGAAAGAACACCATCATTAATGATTGATATACCTAATACTTCTGGAATAAGAAGCGATGTTGAAAGAAATATTAAAATTAATGACAGATATGTTACAGATTTAACTAATGATTATTACAACAATAATGTATCAACTGTAATTTATTTACAAACTGGTACAAGATGTAATATTACACAAAATAGAAATAAGGTTCAGATAGCATTTATTGAAGCTAAAACCTTACCTAAAAAGAATTATACAATAGTTCTAGATGCTGGTCATGGTGGACATGATAGTGGAGCTATAGGAAATGGGTATAGGGAAAAAGACTTAGCCCTTGCTGTAACATTAAAGTTATATCAAAATTTAAAAAGGGACTATAACGTAATACTAACAAGAAGTAATGATACATTTATACCATTAAATGAAAGAGCAGAAATAGGTAATAATCATAATGCCAATTTATTTATAAGCATCCACTTAAATGCTTCTGTAAATAGTGGTGCTCATGGTACAGAAGTATATTATTTTGAAAAGAACCCTTCAGTTTATGCAAGACAAAAAGCACAGTATGAAAATGGTTTTGATTTAGCAGGTGCAAGATCGATAGAATCAAACTTTTTAGTAAACGACATCTTATACGGTTTACTTCAAAAAGAAAGTTCTTCATTTGCAAATACTATATTAAATAATATCGTAAGTACGATGTCTATCAAAAGAAGAAAAGTTTTAGGTGCAAACTTTGCAGTATTACGTGGTTCAAGATCTCCTTCTGTCTTAGTCGAATTAGGATTTATAACAAACTATAATGATGTTAGACAATATACTTCAGAAGAAGGTCAAATAAATGTTGCAAATGCAATTGCAAATGCAGTACGTAAACATTTTTGAGGTGAATTATGAAAAAATATATTTTAACAATAATACTAGTATTATTGATAGTTATTAGTATAGCACTTAATATATTTAATAAGGTTAAGCCTATAAGTACTGAACAAACTAGTACAGAAAATACAACTAAAGTAGAAAAAAGTACTATTAATATCAATGTATATGATGCGGTTCATGACAAAATAGAGCCTAAAAGTGTAGTAATAGATAATATTAAAACAGTTGAATATGATGATTACGTACAAGCAATCCTTGATAATTCATCATTTATAAATGAAAATATGTGTTTACTTGCAGTATATAAGTTAGAATCTGGAGATATTTTAATAAAGCTAAGTGAAGAATTTAAAGATTTATCACGTAGTACATTAAAAGGTCTACAAACTTCAATAACAAAGACATTGAAAGAAGCATATCCTGATTTAGGGACTATAACTATTCAAGTAGATTCAAACAATTAACCCTACACACATTTGTAGGGTCTTTTTTAAGGTAAGGAGATAAAATGTATACAGAATATTTAAAAAAATATCTCTCAGATGAAAGATATAATCACTGTGTTAGAACAAAAGAGATGGCACAAAAATTATGTGATAAATACAATATCGATAACATCGCAGTAACAGCCGCATACCTACATGATATTGCAAAAGAACTTAGTTTAGATGAAATGGTAAAACTATTAACTAAGGAAGATATTAAAGATGCTTGTGGTATGATGAATAAGAATATATTGCATGGCTTAGCTGGTGCAAGGTTATGTGAAAAGTTAGGAATAAAAGACGATAGAATCATATCATGTATTAAATATCATACATTTGGTAAAAAAAATATGTCAGATATTGAAAAGGTTGTATATATTTCAGATGCAATAGAATTAGGAAGAAATTATGAAGGTGTTGAAGAAATACGGGATAGAGTTTTTAAATCTTTAAATGAGGGTATAATATATGAAATAGAACATAAAGTTAAGTATTTGTTTTCTAATAGAAAGCAAATACACCCATATACAATAGAGTTCTATAATACATTATTGGAGGAAAATAAATGATAGGTGAGGTTATATTTGTAAATAAACGCTTTAGCTTTATAACTTCAAATGATAATACAAAATATTTTGTGAGATCTAAAAATATGCTAACTGCATGTGATAAAGACACAGTAGACTTTAGTATATTAAAAGGTGATGAAGTAAAAGTAAATAGGATAATAACTAGAAACACTGATGAATTTGTTGGTGTAATAGAAAATAGTAAAAACTTTTCATTTGTTGTACTAGATAAGGTATTAAAAGATGTATACATTAAGAAAAAAAATAATTTAAATTCAAAAAACTATGATTTAGTTAAGATAAAAATATATGATTGGGGTAATAGAAATAAGAGTCCTGAAGCAAAGGTTATAAAAAATTATGGGAATACACTTAAAGCAGAAAATGTTGTAAGTTCTAAGATAGAGGCTCTAAATATACCTCATAAATTTAGTAAAGAAGTATTAGCCGAAGTAGATAATTTAACTATTACAAAAGAAAAAAGAGTAGACTTAACAAGTCTATACCATGTAACTATAGATGGTTCAGATACAAAGGATATGGATGATGCAGTATATTTAGAAAAGAAAGATTATGGATACTATTTAGTGGTATCTATAGCGGATGTATCTAGTTATGTGAAAAAAGATAGTTTAATTGATAAAGAAGCATATACTAGATCAAATTCTGTATATTTGTATGATAGAGTAATACCTATGTTACCTCAAAGATTAACTAATGATTTATGTTCACTAAATCCTAATGAAGATAAGTTAACACTTAGTGTAATAATTAAGTATGATGATAATGGTAATGTTATAAGTAGTGATATAGTAAGATCAAAAATACGAAGTCGTCATAAGTTAACTTATGAAGGAGTTAATGAAATTTTAAATAATGACATACGTGATTTTGAATATAGCGATATGCTATTTAATATGCAAGAATTATCTGAAAAGTTGACTATATTATCAAAAAAAAGAGGGACTTTAGAATTTGAAATTCAAGAATTGAAGCTAAAAATTGGTGATGATAATAGGCTTTGTAAGATTGAGCTAAGAAAAAGAGATAAGGCAGAAATTTTAATTGAAAACTTTATGATAGCTGCAAATGAACAAGTCGCAAACTATATGTTCTACAATGAAATACCTTGTGTTTATAGAATACATGAAAAACCAAGCTTAGAATCAATGCAAGCACTAAATGAACAATTAAAAGATCTAAATTATGAAGTTAAAAATCCTAAAAATTTAATTAAAAAATTACAAAAAATAATAGAGCTTACAAAAGATACAAAATTAGGATATTTTATACATAAAATGATATTAAATTCCATGAAAAAAGCTATTTATTCTAAGGATAATAAGGGGCATTTTGGTTTATCATTAAAAAATTATCTTCACTTTACCTCACCCATAAGACGATATTCAGATTTAATGGTTCATAGAATATTGTTAGAATCAATGGATAAGTATATGAGTGAATTTAAAAAAGAAAGAATAAATAAGAAGTTAAATACAATATGTAAAACAATATCTAATAATGAGAGAAGAGCACAAAAAATGGAGTATTTAGCAAGAGATATAAAGTTAACTGAATATATGATGAAAAATTTAGGTAAGAAGTATAAGGCTATGGTTACTTCCATAAATAATGATAGATGTTTTGTAAATCTTGAAAACTATATTGAAGCTGAATTATTAGATGATATTAAAGCACACTTAGGAGAGAATTTAGAAGTTATGGTTGTAGGTACAGATATGTTAAAGGGTAAAATTTATGTAAAGAGGTTGGTAAATGGTAATAGCAAGAAATAAGAAGGCAAATTTTGATTATTTTATACTAGATAAGTTCGAATGTGGTATAGAATTAGTTGGAACAGAAGTTAAATCTATTAGAGAAGGTAAAGTTAGTATAAAAGAATCGTATGTTAAAATATTAAAACAGGAATTATTTATCCTAAATATGCATATAAAGGCTTATGACTTTGGGAATATAAATAATAAATATAGTGAAACAAGGACTAGAAAATTATTAATGCATAGAAAAGAGATAAATAAATTAAAAGAAAAAATACAAGAAAAAGGGCTAACATTAGTACCTTTATCAGTTTATACAAGCAGAAAGTATATAAAGGTTGAAATAGCTCTTGCACGTGGTAAGAAAAATTACGATAAAAGAGAGACATTAAAGCAAAAAGCAATAAAACTTGAATTAAGACAAAAAAATTGATATAATTCACATAGATGGGAGTGTCAGGTTTCGACAGGATAAGAACCATGTTATAAGCAAGTAGTAGTGATACTATAAATCTTTTTTAAAATAATTGGAAACAGTTATAAATTAGCTGCGTAGTAACGCAACCATTTTGCTAGGCTTGCTATAGGCTTAGTATAAATGTTATTTATATAGCTTACTTTATAATTATGGTTATATTTATAAAGGAAATTAATAACCTAGTTTAGAGCCCTTTGGCAATTTAGCATCTCTAAACGAAAAAGTTAAATTGCATAAACTTGTAGAAAGTAGTATGTAGTCTTATTTTGGACACGAGTTCAATTCTCGTCACTTCCACCAAGAATTTAATAATAACTTAGACTAGCTACATTAGTTTGTAGCTTTTTTAAAAATAGGAGGCATTATTATGAGTAGAAATCTTGTTTTAGATTGTGATTCATACAAGGTTACACATCCTAAACAATATCCAGAAGGTATGACATATATGCATAGCTACATTGAAAGTAGAGGTGGCCTTTATGGATATACTAAATTCTTTGGTTTACAATATTATTTGAAGAAGTATCTATCAAAAAAAGTTACTAAAGAAATGGTTGACGAAGCAGAAGAAATATTCAAATTACACGGAGTACCGTTTGATAGAAGTGGTTGGGACTATATTGTAAATGAATTAGATGGACATTTACCTTTAAGAATAAGAGCAGTTCCAGAAGGAGCAATAATTCCTAATCATAATGTACTAGTTACAATAGAATCAACATGTGAAAAAACACCATGGTTAGTTTCATGGTTAGAACCATTAATTTTAAAAGTATGGTATCCCACAACAGTTGCAACTTATTCATTTAAGACAAAGCAAATAATAAGACATTTTTTAGATATAACATCAGATAATACTGAATCTGAACTACCATTTAAGTTCCATGATTTTGGATATAGAGGTGCTTCTAGTGAAGAAACAGCTGCTATTGGTGGTTTGGCACATTTAACTAATTTTAAGGGAACAGATAATATTAATTCTCTAGAATTAGGAAGAAGATATTACTCATGCCCTATGCCAGGATTTTCAATTCCTGCTGCTGAACATAGTACAGTTACATCATGGGGTAGAGATAAAGAAAAAGATGCAATGAAACATATAATAGAAGCATTCCCAAATAATCCAGTTTCTGTTGTATGTGATTCATACAATTTCTTTAGTGCTGTTGAAAATATTATTTGTAAAGACTTAAAAGATATAATAGAAAAAAGAACATTCCCTGTAATAGTTAGACCAGATAGTGGTGATGCTATTGCTAATGTATTATTTGTCTTAGAAAAATTAGACGATGCCTATGGTTCTGTAGTTAATAGCAAAGGATACAAGGTATTGAATCATACAAGAATTATACAAGGTGATAATGTCCATGAAGATACAACATGGGATATACTAAAGAGTGTTTGTGATAGTGGATATGCTATAGATAATATTGCATTAGGTTGTGGAGGTTCACTATTACAAGGAAATGAACACTCAAGTATGAACCGTGATACACACAAGTTCGCTATGAAGTGTAGTTGTGTAAAAGTAAAAGATAAATATATTGATGTATATAAGAATCCTATAACAGATAGAGGTAAAATAAGCAAGAAAGGTAGACTAGACCTTATAAAAAACAATGATGGTAAATATATTTCTGTAAATATATCAAATTTACCAGAAAATACTTATCATGAATCTAGCTTAATGGAAACTGTATTTGAAAATGGTAAAATATTAAAAGAATACACTCTAGATGAAGTAAGAGAAAATGAAGAAAAATATTATATACCAGAATTAAAAAGAATATTTTAGTTAGGAGCAATAAATGAGAAGTTTATCAGGAATACAACCTAGTGGTATCCTACATATAGGTAACTATTTTGGTGCGTTAAAACAATTTGTAGACTTGCAAGATAAGTATGAAGGTCTATACTTTTTAGCAGACTATCATGCACTTACATCTAATCCAGATCCAGTCAAGTTAAGAGAAAATACAATTAATGTCTTACTTGACTATTTAGCATTGGGACTTGATCCTAAAAAATCAATAGTTTTTTTACAATCTGATGTACCATGCCATACTGAATTGATGTGGATATTAAATAACGTAACACCTGTAGCGTTACTTGAAAGGGGACATGCATATAAAGATAAAATAGCTAAAGGATTAAAACCTAATACTGGTTTATTTACATATCCTGTTTTAATGGCTGCTGATATTTTAATGTATGATACAGACTATGTTCCAGTTGGTAAAGATCAAAAGCAACACGTAGAATTTGCAAGAGATATAGCAATTAAGTTTAATGAACATTATCAAAAAGAAGTATTTAAGTTACCTAATGATTTAATTATGGAAAATGTTGCTGTGGTAACAGGTGTAGATGGTGAAAAAATGAGTAAGTCATATGGAAATATGATTAATATGTTTGTGCCTGAAAAGCAATTAAAAAAGCAAGTAATGTCTATAGTTACAGATAGTAAGACATTAGAAGAATCAAAAGATCCAGATAATAATATTACTAAGATATATAGCCTATTTGCAACAAAAGAAGAGTTAGAAGCTATGAAACAAAAATTCATTAATGGTAACTATGGTTATGGTCATGCTAAAAAAGAATTGTTTGAAAAAATATTAGATTACTTTGGTGAAGCTAGAAAGAAAAGAGAAAAACTAGCTGATAATTTAGACTATATACATGAAATTTTAAATGAGGGTAAGATTAAGGCAAACAAGATAGCCCAAGCAAAAATGGATGTAGTTAGAAAGACTGTAGGATTATATAAATGATTTATTATATTACAGGTATTAATGCAAGATTAATAAAGCTAGATGATTTAAAAAAAGATTTTGATAGTGTAAGAGTGTATGATGCTAATATACAAGATGAATACGATAATTTTCTTGAAGATATATCAAATGTGTCAATATTTCCTACAAATGATTTAGTTATACTAAAAAGATGTGAGAAATTAAAGAATATAAAGGATCTTATTGAATATTTGAAATTACATAAGGATGAGAATAAGAGTATAGCTATTGATTACTTTTTTGAATATAAAGGTAAAAATCCATATGTAAAAGAGTTTAAAGCATTAGATGCACAAATATTTAATATAGAGGAAACTAAAGATTTAGTAATAGATTATGTAAAAGAAAATTTAGGCGTATCAAAGGTAGAGGCAAAAAAGATACTTTCATATATAGGAGAAGACTATGTACATGTAAAAAATGAAGTTTTTAAGTATAAGAGTGCTCTTAATGGAAAGTATGATTTTGAAGTTGTAAAAAGCCTTATGCTAGAGAATCAAGAAAAGAAAATAAATGAATATTTATCTGAAATATATGAGGGAAAATTTAATCTAGATAAAGTTAATAATAAGTATTACATACCCCTAATATATGCAATATATAATGACTTTTCAATATTTCATAAGCTAAATATATTAAATTTAAGTAAAAATTATGAGGAATTTAGAAAAACATATGATGAGTTTGAAAAATATTTTAAAGCTAATTATTATGTAATATTTTTGAAAAATAAGGCACTTAAATTTGATAAAAATAAGTGTATGGAAGTCTTAAAAAAGTGTAATGAAATGGAAAATAAGATAAAGCAAGGTCTAATAGATGAAAAATTAGCTTTATGGTTTGTAATTAGTGAGATACAAAAATGAGTGAAGTAGTAAAGACAATATATGATAAGGAAGTAAGAATTGAAAGAATATATTCAAATAATGCTAGCACTGATTGGATGGTACAAGATATTGACGAGTTGGTCTATTTATTGAATGGCTCTGCTATATTAGAATATACAGACAAAGAAATTCCATTAGTTAAGGATAGTTTTGAATATATAAAAAAAGGAGTAAGACATAGAGTTAAATCTACAAGTGAAGACTGTATATGGCTTTGTGTGTTTATAAAATGTTAGATAGACGATTAGAAAAAACGAAATTAAATGCATATATGGTCTATATAAAATATGATGGATCTAATTATGCATGCTTTGATGAATTAAAGGACAAAAAGACTGTAAAAGGATATTTTAAAGACTTATTAAAAAAAGAAAATATTGATGTGTATAAGGGAATACAACAAGCAGGTAGAACGGATAAAGACGTTAGTGCTAATGAAAATATATTGTATTTTATGAGTGAAAAAGAAAATATAGATACATTATTAAAATATGATATGGTAATTAAGATACAAAAGACTATACCATATTTAGAATTTCCAGAATTAATAGCAAAAAGAAAATATATTTTTTCTTATCCCAAAGAATTTATAGTAAATTCAAGAGAAAAGATAGAAAAACTATGTAATGATCTTAGCGGTAATAAAGACTTTTCAAAATTTACTACAAAAAAAGGTAAGTATTTAAAAAATACAGTAAGAGATATACATATCGAATATATTGATGATAGTTTAATATTTATTGGAGACAGTTTTTTACCTCATCAAGTTAGAATTATGAGTTCATTTATTTTAACAAATACTCTAAAACCCTTAGATGGTAAATACTTAGTTTTAGATAAAATATATTTATCAAAAACATTAGAAGACTTAATTTTATATCCTTATAACCTAGATTTAGATACCGTTGTTTACTGTGAAAAATCAGTTAAGTATACAATAATATACACAACAGATTTTTCAAAGATGATAGGTAAAAATGGTAAGAATATAAAAAAATTAAATATGGGTAATAAGGTTATAGTTAGAAGGGAAAAATATGATATATAATTATATTTGGTATTTCTTTATATATTCATTTTTAGGTTGGTGTTTGGAAGTTATATATGCATCATTAGAAAGAGAGGACTTTGTAAATAGAGGTTTTCTAAATGGTTCATACTGCCCTATATATGGATTTGGAGCAGTATGTGAGATATTTTTACTAACTAAGTTTGTAAATTATCCCATATGTCTTTATATAATTTCTGTTGTAATAACCACAGTTCTTGAGTTTATAACAGGATATGTATTAGAAAAAATATTTAATCTTCAGTGGTGGGATTATACAAATGAGAAATTTAATATTAAAGGCTATATTTGTCTTAAATTTTCATTATTATGGGGTGTAGCTTCCTTAGTATTAATGTATATATTACAACCAAAAGTAAATATTGTTGTTAGTCTTTTAAGATACATTGACTTTGTTACATATTTATTAATATTATTAATGCTATATGATTTTTTAATAAGTATTTTAAAGGTATTAGCACTTAAAAAAGATAGTATGATAATAGAAAAATTAAATGAAGACTTAAAGATGTTGTCAAATGAAATGGCAGAAAATATTTCGTATAAAACGCACAGAATAGAAAAGAAGATTAATAAGAAGTATAGAAGATTATTGAAATCTTATCCTAAATTAAAGAGGATAATAAGTTCTATAAGTAAAAAATGAAGGTTAAAACCTTCATTTTTTCTTATTAACTACACTTACTCCCCATTTAAATGTTTTTTTGTAATATCCTTCTAACTCTGATATTACTACACCTCTTTTTGAAGAAGATGCGTGTATAAATTTATTATTACCTATATATATACCAACGTGTGAAATTCTTGCTTTACTAGTAGTTTTAAAGAATAACAAGTCTCCAACTTCTAGGTTAGAAAACTTAGCTGTACCTATTTTTGCTATATCATATGATGATCTAGGTAAGTCTATATTTGCTTTCTTTTTATAAACATAATTCACAAATCCAGAGCAGTCAAATGTACTAGGACCTTTGCTTCCCCATCTATATGGAGTATCAAGATAAGTCATTGCATATTCAGAAATTTGCTTACGTATATCATCAGCAGTCTTGTTATTATTTGCAAATGATATATTAATTGAAAGAATTAATGTTATTATCAATATAAACTTTTTAACCATACTCTACCTCCATCATATACCATAAGTATAACCTATTAGTCTTAGTTTAATCTTTGAATTAATTAAAATTTTTCTTAGTTTTTATATTTGATATTATTTTAAAAACTATGATATAATTAAAATAAAAAAGGACAGGCAGAAAATGAGAGCAGATAATAGAAAGTATAATGAATTGAGACAAATAAAAGTGACACCAAATTATACAATGCATGCTGAAGGTTCAGTTTTAATTGAGTTTGGGAATACAAAAGTAATATGTAATGCAACAGTTGAAGATAAGGTTCCACCATTTTTAAAAGGTAAGAAAATAGGTTGGATAACTGCAGAATATGCAATGTTGCCAAGAGCTACTACTACAAGAAATAAAAGAGAATCACAAACTGGTAAACAAAATGGAAGATCTATAGAAATACAACGTCTAATAGGAAGATCATTAAGATCTGCAATAGACTTAGAAAAACTAGGTGAGAGAACAATTACAATAGATTGTGATGTTATACAAGCAGATGGAGGTACAAGAACAGCATCAATTACTGGTGGATACTTAGCATTGGAACTTGCAATTACAAAACTATTAAAAGATGGGACATTAACATTTAATCCTATAGTTTCAAAGGTAGCAGCAATTAGTGTAGGTAAAGTTAATGGAGAACTTTTACTAGACCTTGACTATCAAGAAGACTGTAAAGCAGGTGTTGATATGAATATTGTAATGAATAACAAGAATGAGTTTATAGAAATACAAGGAACAGGAGAACATGATACATTCAATTATTCTGAATTATTATCTTTCCTTGATTTAGCTAAACTAGCATTTGATGAGTTATTCTTGCTATAAGGAGAAGTTTTTAATGGAAAAAGTTGATATTTTAAGCTTAGATGTTAAAGATTTACAAGATATACTAAAAGAACACAAAATAAATGGTTTTGTTGCAAGACAAATTTATGATTTTTTACATAATAAGCTAGAATTTAATTTTGATAATTTTAATAATATTAAAAAGGAAACTAGGAGTCTTTTAAAAGATTTATTCTATATCCCAGAGCTAAAAAAAGTAACTTCACTCATCTCAAAAGATAAGCAAAGTGAAAAATACCTATTTTCCTTAAACGATAAACTTTTATTAGAATCTGTACTATTGACTCATGATAATAGAAAGACACTGTGTGTATCATCGCAAATAGGGTGTCCACTAAGATGTGATTTCTGTGCAACAGGTACAATGAAGTTTGAAAAAAATCTAACAGCATCTGAAATTATCATGCAATTTTATCTAATACAAAAAGATTTGAAAAAGAAAAATCAAAAGATAAGTAATATCGTTTATATGGGTATGGGAGAGCCATTTTTAAATTATGATAATGTAATTAAGTCTGTAAATATATTAAATAATCCTAATGGTCAAAATATATCGAAAAGGAATTTTACAATTTCAACTTCAGGTTTAATTAATGAGATAAAAAAATTAGCTGATGATGAAAAACAAGTGCATTTAGCGATATCATTACATTCTGCTATACAAAGTGTGAGAGATAAGCTTATGCCTATAAACAAAAGATATAGCTTGGAAAAACTAGCTGAGTCTTTAAAATATTATCAAGATAAAACAAATAATAGAATAACATTTGAGTATATATTAATAGATGATTTGAATATGGATAAAGATGCGGTTAGTGCGTTAACAAAATTTATCAAACAATTTAATGCTCACGTAAATTTAATACCGTATAATAAGGTTTTTGGTAAACCATATATAACTCCAAGTAAGACAAGACAACATGCTTTCTATAACGCATTGAAAAATAATAAGATAAATGTTACATTAAGAGATACAAAAGGACAAGATATAGCAGCAGCATGTGGACAATTAAAAATTAAAAAGGAGAAAGAACAAGATGGCAAAAATAATTAAAGTAAGCTTTTTAGCTGTTGTAGCATTTGTTTTTCTTTTTTTAGCATATACAGTATATGAAGTAAAAAAACAATACCCTGTAGAAATGTTAGAAAATTATGAACCCTTAAAACCATCAGTAATTTACGATATTAATGGTAAGCAAATAGATGTACTAGCAATAGAAAATAGAGATCCCATTGCTATTACTGAAGTTCCTAAGGTTGTTCAAAATGCCTTTATAGCTGTTGAAGATAAAAGATTTAGAAAACACCACGGAATAGATTTAATAAGATCTACTAAGGCATTAATCTTAAATGTTACTAAAACAGGACGTCAAGGTGGAAGTACCATAACTCAACAACTAGTAAAAAATGCTTTTTTAACATCTGAGAGAACTTTTAAACGTAAGATAACAGAAGCAATACTTGCAATAGAAATGGAAAGAATTTATACAAAAGATGAAATATTAGAATATTATTTAAATACTATTAACTTTGGACGTGGGGCATATGGTATAAAAAATGGATCACTAAAATATTTTGGTGTTTTACCTAAGGACTTGACTATTGCACAGGCTGCAATATTAGCAAGTATACCAAAGTCTCCATCTAAGTACTCACAATTAAAAAATGCACTAGATCGTCAAAAGATAGTACTAGAATCAATGTATACAGGTGGCTTTATTACCAAAGATGAATATAATAAGGCATTAAAAGAAAAGATTACTTTCATAACACCTAAAGAAATGGAAAAGAGAAGTGAAACACAAGAAATATCAAATTCTAATGTTTCACCAGAAGTTACAACAGTTGTACTAAATGAAATGAAAAAAATACTTCATATAGATGATGATGATATTAAGTCATTGTTTAATGGATACAAGATATATTCAACAGTTGATATAGATATGCAAAAAGCTGCATATAAAGCCTTTGAAGCAAATGCTAATTTAAAGAAAAGAGCTAATTTACAAGGTGCATTAATATCAATGGATACAACTAATGGTTTTGTTAAAGCAATGGTTGGTGGGAAAAATTATGTTAAAGGTGATTTTAATAGAGCAATATATGCTAAAAGACAACCAGGTTCATCATTTAAACCAGTTGCATATTTAGCAGCATTACAAAAAGGTATACCTATGAACACTGTCTTAGAAGATTCACCAACAATGTTTGGAAAATGGTCACCAAAGAACTATGATTTAAAATATAGATCTAATATGACTATGTTAAAGGCACTAGAAGTATCAAATAACGTTGCAGCTGTAAAAGTATTAGATTTAGCAGGTATAGATAATGCTAAAAAAGTTTGGTTAGATTCAGGAGTAACATCTGAACACTTCCCTAATGATTTAACACTAGCATTAGGATCTATAACAACAACACCACTTGATATGTTAAGATTTTACAGTGCATTATCTAATGGTGGATACAAGGTAGAACCACAGTTCATATACAAGATAGAAAATAGATATGGTGAAGTAATTTATGAAGCCGATACTAAGAAGACTAAAATATATGAACCAGAAGATGTAGCATTAATAACATTTATGTTACAACAAGTAATAGAACATGGAACAGGACAATCAGCTAAATTATACAAAAATGGTAAATTAATACCAGTAGCTGGTAAAACTGGTACAACAAGTGACTATGTATCTGCATGGTTTACAGGATATACACCTACACTTGCAACAGTAGTATATGTAGGAAATGATGATAATAAGACTATGGGTAAAGGAATGTCAGGTTCAGCTGCAGCTATACCTTTATGGAAAAACTATATGCAAGCTGTAATTAATTTACCAAATTATAACGTAGGTAATTTTGACTATATAATAAACGGAATGTTACAGGGTAAACTTGAGCAATATAATATAGACTTACTAAATGGAATGTTAGATGTGGATGGTGTTAATGTAAGTCCAGCACTATTTAAAGCAGGTAGTGCACCATTAGAGTTTGAAAGTCTAAATAATTTTGAATATTAGGAGATATTAATGAAATCAGGATTTATTTCACTAGTTGGTAGACCTAATGTAGGTAAATCAACTTTAATGAATAAATTAATAAATGAAAAATTATCAATAATTTCTGATAAGTCAGGAACAACAAGAGATAAAATAAGGGGAATTACAAATATAGGGGAGTGTCAATATATTTTTGTTGACACCCCTGGTATACATAAACCTAGACACCTATTAGGTGAGTATATGACAAATACAGCACTAGAATCTTTAGAAGAAGCTGATTTAATACTCTTTATACTAGACGGAACAGAAACCATTAGTACAGGTGATCAATTTGTTAGAGAAAATATTGAAAAAGTAAATACACCTTGTGCTGTGATAATAAATAAGTCTGATAAGATGACTGATCAAGAAATTGAAGAAAAGAAAAAAGAAATAGAGGAAAAACTAGGCAGTGACTTTGTAGATATTATTCCAATAACTGCTGAATATGGTATAGGTATACAAAGAATATTTGATTTATGTAAGAAATATTTATCAAGTAATGTATGGTTTTATCCAGAAGATTACTATACTGATATGCCAGTTAATAAGATAGTAATAGAGGTTATAAGAGAAAAAATACTACAGCTAACACGTGATGAAATACCACATAGTGTAGCAGTAGAGATAATTAATGTTAAAACATTACCTAATATACGCCATTATGATGTCAATATTTATGTAGAAAGAACATCACAAAAGGGGATAATAATAGGTGAAAATGGTAGGTTAATTAAAGAGATAGGAATAAAGTCTAGAAAAGAAATAGAAAACTTAATAGGCATGAAGATTAATCTTAAATTATGGGTTAAGGTTAATAAGAAGTGGAGAAAGAATAAAAAGTTCCTAGAGGAACAAGGATACAAGCTTTAAATAACTGCTTGACAAAATAAAGAAAATAGTATATCATTAACATAGTATTTGTGAAGAAGAAACATTGATTTCTCACCTTTCCATTTTTTAAATGAGTCTGGTTATTGTTAATTGATATATATTACAAGTAATTTGTAGTATTTTTGATTGTGTGAGAAACAAGGTTTAATATCTTGTTTTTTTTAATTTTAGGAGGTGTTCTGTATTAAAGGAACTAACAAATCTGATGGAATCAGAATTAATGAAGAAATTAGATGTAGAGAAATAAGGGTAATTGGTGAAGATGGTGAATTAATTGGGGTAATGTCACCAAGAGAAGCACTAGAAATTGCAATGGAAAATAATTTAGACTTAGTTGAATTATCTCCAAACGCTGTTCCGCCCGTTTGTAAAATTATGAATTATGGTAAATTCAGATATGAAAAGACAAAAAAGGAAAAAGAAAATAAGAAGAAGCAAAAAAACATCGTTGTTAAAGAGTTGCGTATTAAACCTCATATAGATGAACATGACAAGCAAACTAAGGTTGCACAAATAACAAAATTCTTAGAAAAAGAATATAAGGTTAAAGTTAGTTTAAAATTATCTGGAAGAGAAAGATTACACGTTGATTCATCTATAAAAGTTTTAGACGAATTTGCAGAACAATTTGATGATATAGCAATAGTCGAAAAGAAATATGGTAAAGAACAAATACAAAAATATATAATGTTATCACCTAAAAAATAAGGAGGAAAAAAATTATGCCAAAAATGAAAACACATAGAGGTGCAAAAAAAAGAATTAAAATAACAGGAAGCGGAAAATTTGTAATAAGACACTCAGGTAAAAGTCATATTTTAACTAAGAAGACTCATAAGAGAAAGAAAGGTTTAGGACAAGATTACGTAATTTCAGCAGGAGCTGCTAAGAAAGTTTCAAAACTATTAGCAGTAAGCCAAGGAAGATAGGAGGAAGATAAAATATGGCAAGAGTAAGAACAGGAATAGTAAGAAGAAAAAGACATAAGAAAATATTAAAAGAAGCTAAAGGATTTAAAGGAACAAGAAAGACTAATTTCAGAAAAGCTAATGAAGCTGTAAGAAGAGCGATGGCATTCTCTACTGAACATAGAAAATTAAAGAAGAGAACAATGAGAGAACTATGGATAATAAGAATAAATGCTGCATCAAGATTAAATGGAATTTCTTATTCAAAATTCATGAATGGTTTAAAGAAGCTTAACATTTCTCTAGACAGAAAAGTATTAGCTGACTTAGCTGTTAATAATGCAAGTGAATTTGCAAAATTAGTAGAACAAGTAAAAAATATATAGCATATAGATAAGGTTCACATTTTGTGAACCTTTTTTATTAAAGGAGTTTTATGATAATTGATGGTAAAAAAGTAGCCAATAATCTTTTAATGGCTCTTAAAGAAAAGCATGAGATATTAAAAGCAAAAATTAATAGACCCGCAACATTAACCGTAATACTAGTAGGTGATGATGATGCATCTAAAATATATGTTAGGAATAAGGAAAATGCTTGCAAAAAAGTTGGAATCAAATCTAATACCATAATACTTCCTTCTAATACACAAAAAGAGGAATTAATAGAAGTAATACGAAAGGAAAATAATAACCCAGATGTTGATGCCATACTATTACAACTACCACTTCCTAAGCATTTAGATCAAATTGAAATATCATCATATATAGACTATAGAAAAGATGTTGATGGTTTTACCCCTATAAACCTTGGTAAAATGATGTTAAATAAAAGTGGGATACGTCCATGTACAGCTGTTGGAGTTATTAAATTACTAGAAGAATATGGAGTAAATATAGCTGGTGCAGATGTTGTAATTATCGGACGGAGTAATATAGTTGGTAAGCCTCTTAGTATAATGCTAACGAATTTATCGGCAACAGTTCAAGTTTGTCATTCAAAAACAAAAAATATTGATGAGAAAATTGCTAATGCTGACATATTAATAACAGCAGCAGGTTATCCTAATTTAATAAATAAGCATCATAAATTAAAAAAAGGTGTATGCATAATAGATGTTGGAATAAATAGAGTAAATGGCAAACTTTGTGGTGATGTTAATATTAATGAGATAGATTTAGAATCTGTTTCATATATTACCCCTGTTCCAGGTGGAGTAGGACCAATGACAGTAGCTTGTTTAATGGAAAATGTAATAAATATATTTGAAAGTAGGTTAGATAAATGAGGGTGTATAAGGAACTTGTAAGATATGTATTAGAAAATGGAGTAAGAAAAAAGACAAGGACAGGAGTAGATACATTATCAGTATTTTCATATTCATATAGAGTTAATCTAAATGATGGTTATCCTCTATTAACAACAAAAAAAATGTATTTTAATTCTATGTTACATGAACTTTTTTGGTATTTAAGTGGTGAAGAACATATTAAAGAATTTAGAAAAAAGTCTAAAATATGGGATGCTTGGGCAAATGAAAATGGAGAATTAGAAACAGCTTATGGAAGATTTTGGAGAAGATATCCAGTTCCAGAAGTTAGTTTACCTGGTGAGGTATTTGTAGACGAGACTAATAAGTACACAAAAAGAGAAGAAAATGGTCAATTAGTTTTTGATCAAATTGGGTATATAATAGGGACATTAAAGGAAATGAAAAAAAATCCTGAATTAATGAATGGTAGAAGATTAGTTGTAAGTGCATGGCATCCAGCTAATGCAACCATATCAAAATTACCACCTTGTCACTATACTTTTGCATTTTGTGTATTAGGTAACAAACTTAACTGTCATTTAACACAAAGAAGTGGCGATATTGCACTAGGAATACCTTTTAATTTAGCATGTTATTCACTTTTAACTATGATGATTGCAAAAGAATGTGGATATGAATTAGGTGAATTTTCACATACAATAATTGATGCACATATATATGTAAACCATATTGAAGGGTTAAAGGAACAATTAGAAAGAGAAGAATATCCACTACCTAAAATTGAGATTAATGATAAGCCATTTGACGAATTAACTTTCTCTGATATTAGATTAATAGGGTATAAGTCACATCCAGTAATTAAATTTGATGTTGCAGTATAAGGCACAAAAAAAGAAGATATCATATCTTCTTTTTTAATGCACATATTTCACAATCACTTGTACATTTTTGCCGTCCATGTAGTATAAAGTACTTTGAAAGTAAGCCCCAATATTTTTTTGGAGTAATTTTCATTAAATCTTTTTCTATTATTTCAGGATTCTTACTTTTAGAAAAACCTAATTCATTTGAAAGTCTTTTTACATGAGTATCTACTACAATACCTACTGAAATATCCCATAGATCGTATAAAAGGACATTGGCAGTTTTTCTACCTATACCTGATAGGGATAAAAGATCATCCATATTATGTGGGAGTACACCATTAAATCGTGTAATTAATTCATGTGCGTTTAGTTTTAAATTTTTTGCTTTGTTGTTATAGAAACCGCAGGAGAAAATATATTGTTTTAGAGTATTAATATCCATATTTTCCATGTCAAAAGGAGTCTTGATATATTTAAACAATTCTTTTGTAATTATATTCACCCTTTTATCTGTACACTGTGCTGATAGAATTACAGCAACCATTAATTGATACTCAGTAGTATAGTTTAAAAACACCTTTGGGTGACCATATTTTTTCTCCATTAAGGTTAAAATATACTTCATTTTTTCTTTATTATTCATAAATCACCTATAAAAAAACGAGCCTAAGCTCGCTTTATTTTATCTAGTTTCGTATATACTTACTTTCTTTTTACCTTTTCCGTAGTCTTCAAATTTTACATAACCATCTATTAAGGCAAATAAAGTATAGTCTTTACCTAAGCCCATGTTAGTACCTTTGTGGAATTTAGTTCCTCTTTGTCTAACTATGATATTACCAGCTTTTACAAATTCACCATCATATTTTTTAATTCCTAAATATTTAGGATTAGAATCTCTACCATTTCTTGTAGACCCTTGTCCTTTTTTTGAGGCAAATATTTGTAGGTTTAACTTTAATAACATTTTTCATACCTCCATTACTTTAAACTTTATATTTTTAGGATACTCACTTGCTAGCTCTTCTATAAATACATAATATGACTTTAGAAAATCTTGACATTTATCTACATCAGTATTACTTAAATCACATAGAGTATATCCTTCATCTATTACATATTTAGGGTTTAAATGAAGTATTTCAATAATCCCATTAATAGTCATTAGAGTAGTAGATGAAACAGCAGAACAAACAATATCAGTTCCTAGATTAGATAAGTTAGCATGACCTTTAATTTCAAAAGATAGAATCTTTGAATTAGAAGTCTTAAATAAAACATTTATCATTAGTACTAACCTTGTATTTCTTTTATTTCAATTAAAGTATATTGTTGTCTATGACCTTTTTTTCTGTAGTATGTCTTCTTGTCATATTTAAAGTTGATAACCTTTTTAAGCTTGTCATGAGCTTTAACTGTTGCAATTACTTTAGCACCTTCAACAAATGGAGTTCCTATTTTTCCATCTATCATTAATACTTCATCAAATACAACATCTGAATTAACTTCAGTGGCTAATTTTTCAACTTTTAAAACTGACCCAACTTCAACTTTATATTGTTTTCCACCAGTTTTTATTACTGCAAACATCATGTTCACCTCCGTAATTATTTTCGCTGTCTAGGTATTAGCGACCTATACCATGCGTACAAGATATAATAGCATATCTTGTACATACTGTCAATATATGGTAAAATAATTATAAAGTATAAAGAAAGGGAAAAGTGCTAAAATGTTCAATAAAAAAATATATGCTATGCTTTTTACACTTTGTACATACACTACGTTTTCGTATACTAGTGCATATAGTATAACTGATACGAATTTTGTGTCATATAAATATGATGAGCAGCAACTACGACCTATTGCATCTTTAACTAAGCTTATGAATATTATGGTTACATTGGATGCCGTAAAAGAAAAGAAGGTTTCATTAGAAGATTATGTTAATATATCAAAACCCATGACCTTAATTAAAGAAACAAGCATAAAAATGGATGTAAATGATAAGATAAAACTTGAAGACTTATTAAAAGCAGAAATTGTTCATTCAGCAAATAATGCAGCATATGCAGTTGCAATGTATGTTTCGAATAACAATGTAGATGAGTTCATAAAAAAGATGAATGAAAAAGCCAAACAACTAGGTATGAAAAACACTACCTTTTATACTCCAACAGGTCTTCCAACAAAATATACCCAATTGCCTCTTGATGTATCAACTGCAAAAGATTTAGGTATAATGGG
The DNA here is from genome assembly GCF_000973085.1 of Sneathia vaginalis. NCBI lineage: Bacteria > Fusobacteriati > Fusobacteriota > Fusobacteriia > Fusobacteriales > Leptotrichiaceae > Sneathia > Sneathia vaginalis. Next base: position 698,099 of record NZ_CP011280.1, on the reverse strand, counting down.
ACTTGAAGCTTTAAAGTATAAAGAAATAATAGAATGGGCAAAATTAAAAAAGATAAATATTAATGGATATTTTTACTATAATCGTAATAAATTATTAGGTGAAAATGGTAACTTTGGTCTTAAAACTGGATATCATAAGTTATCAGGTTTTAATATGATAGGTGCATTTAATATCCATGGTGTTAACCTAATAAATGTATCATTAAATGATGAAAGTAATAAAGAAAAATTTTCTAGTCAAGAATTTTTAACTAATGAATATTTAAATAAAGTTAAACGTTACTTAGAAAAAGGAAGTACTTATGGTGTAGTAAGAGTTAAATACTCTAAGGAAAAGTATGTAGAAGCCTTAATTGACGAAGACTTCTATTACTACAACACTGACTATGTAATAAAAGAACATATGTACAACTTAAAAGGAAGTATAAAGAAAAATCAACGTGTGGGTGAACTTAAAATATATAGTAAGAATAATAAATTAATTACAACAATATATTTAATTTCTAAAACAAGTACAAGAAAACTAAATATATTTGAGAGAATACTAGAATTTTTTGGCTTATTAAAGGGGAAAAAATGAAAACATATGAAGATATACTAGAGTATTATAAAATAAAAAATGAATTAATAGATTATGCTATTTTAAATAGCACAAAAGAAAAGTTTTTAGACCTAACCTTATATACTTCTAAGGAAAAATTAGAAGAAGAACTCAGTCTAATGCTAGATATGATAGATTTCTACAAGTACGATGATGGATTTAGCATAGAGGTAATTAAGGATATAGATACACCATTAAAGTCTCTTGAAATTTTAGGCTCATATCTTGAAACTGTAGATCTTTCTAATATTAGAATGGATATTATTCTTTATCGTAAATGTAAGAGTCGTGCTAAAAACGTTCGTGATAAGTACAAAAGAATTTATGACTTATTTGTATCTAGTATAGATACAAAAGATTTAGAAACTGTTTTAAATGATATAATAGACGATGATGGGAATATATTAGAAACTGCCTCACCTTTATTAAAAGATGTTAGAAAGCAAAAACATATAATAAACGAAACTATTAAAGATAAACTAGAAGGATATATAAATGATCCTAAGTTTTCTAATGCAATAGCAGAAAAGTTCATAACAACAAGAAATGATAGATATGTTCTGGCTGTTAAAACAGATTTTAAGGGGTTAATAAAAGGAATAGAACACGATAAATCATCAACAGGAAATACTACTTATCTAGAACCTTTAGGTATAGTATCGTTAAATAATAGACTACGTGAATATGAGGCACGTGAAAGAGAAGAAATAAGAAAAATATTAATTAGAATTACTGAATATATTCGTGGTAAAAAGGAAGAAGTTTTAAGTATAAACGAAACATTAAAAAGATTAGACTTTTTAAATGCTAAAGTTATCTTTTCACATAATCATGACTGCACAGTTCCTAAAATTTTAACTAAGGGTACATTTAAATTAGTTAATGCACGTCATCCCTTTATACCTAAAGATAAGGTAGTTCCTATTAGTTTTAGTATTGATGAAAAAAGTAGTTTAATGTTAATAACAGGACCAAATACTGGTGGTAAGACTGTAACACTAAAAGTTGCAGGTCTACTTTCAATTATGGCATTATCAGGTATCCCTATACCTAGTGATGAAAGTTCTCAAATATTAATGTTTGATAGAATATTAGCAGATATAGGGGATGAACAAAGTATAGAACAAAATTTATCTTCTTTTTCATCACATGTAAGCTCTATAGCTAATATTTTAAAAGACTCTACTAGTAAGTCTTTAATACTTCTAGATGAATTAGGTTCAGGAACAGATCCTATAGAAGGTGCAGCATTTGCTATGTCTATAATCGACTATTTAAATAATATGGGATGTTATGGAATAATTTCAACACACTATAGTGAAGTTAAGGCTCATGCATACAATAATCAAGGTATAAAGACATCATCAATGGAATTTGATGTTAAAACTTTAGCACCTACATACAGATTAATTGAAGGTATACCAGGTGAAAGTAATGCTTTAATTATTGCTAAAAAGTATGGTATATCTGATGATATTATACAAAATGCTAAAAGCTATATCAGTGAAGATAACAAAAAAGTTGAAAAAATGTTGCAAGCAATAAAGAAGCAAAATGAGGATTTAGAACTTGCAAATGAAAAAGTAAGAGCTTTAACTGAAGAACTTAATGAAAAGAAGGAAGAATATAATAAAAAGATATTTGATTTAGAATATCAAAAAGAAGAAATACTTAATGAAAGTATTAAAAAAGCAGATGAGTATATACGTAATATGCAGGCAAAAGCTAAGGCATTAATTGAAAAAATTAATCAAGAAGATGCAAGTAAACAAAATGTAAAAGATACTCAAAGAAGTATAAATATGCTATATAACTCAATAATTGAAGATAAGAAAAAATCAAGTAAACCAAGTAAGATTAAGATAAAAGATACTGGATTTAGCGTAGGAGAAGAAATTCTAGTTAAGTCTTTAAATAAGACTGCAAAAATAATTAAAATATTAGATACAAAGGCTTCCTTACAAGTTCAAGCGGGTATACTAAAAATGGTCATACCTATAGCTGATGCAATTAAATTAAAACATAAGAATACTAAACCTAAGGGTACAGTAATTTACAAGAGAAGTGATTCAAAGACTGAAATTGATGTACGTGGTATGATAGCATCAGAGGCTATACATGATATAGAAAGTTTTCTAGATAAGGCAGTACTTACTGGATATACACTAGTATATATCGTACATGGTAAAGGAACTATGGTTTTAAGACAAAAAATACGTGAGTATTTAAAAACTTCTCCATATGTAAAAGAATTTAAAGATGCAGAACAAAATGAAGGTGGACATGGTTGTACAGTTGTAACCTTAAAATAGAAAGGAAAATATATGAAAATATACAATACTCTTACAAATTCTATACAAGAATTTATACCATTAAAAGAAAATGAAGTAAAAATGTATGTTTGTGGTCCAACAGTATATAACTATATTCATATAGGTAATACTCGCCCTATAATCGTATTCGATGTATTAGCTAGACTTTTGACATATAAGGGATATAAGGTAACTTATGTACAAAATTTTACAGATATTGATGATAAGATAATTAAAAAAGCTAATGAAGAAAAGAGTTCTTGTCAAGAAATAACAAAAAAATATATAAATGCCTTTATGGAAGATACAAGTAAACTAAATCTTTATCCAGGGATAATAAGACCAACTGTAACAGAAAATTTAGATGAAATTAAAAATTTAATACAAAAGTTAATAGATAAAGGTTATGCATACAAAAAAGATAATGATATTGTATTTTCTATTGATAAATTCAAAGATTATGGTAAATTATCTAAACAAAAACTTGACGAATTAAATCAAGGTGTTAGAATAGAAGTTGATGAAAATAAGAAGAATCCTTTTGACTTTGTTTTATGGAAGGGTAAAAAGGAGAATGAACCATATTTCAAATCAAGCTTTGGAGAAGGTAGACCTGGTTGGCACATTGAATGTAGTGCTTTAATTCATAAATATTTAGGTGATAGAATTGATATACATGCTGGTGGACAAGATTTAATATTCCCTCATCATGAAAATGAAAGAGCACAAAGTATATGTGGTATTACAGGTGGTGCTGAATTTGTTAATTATTGGATGCATAATAGCTATATTACAATAAATTCAGAAAAAATGAGTAAGTCTTTAGGTAATTTTATGCTTTTAAAAGATGTATTAGAAAAATATGAAGGCTATGTAATAAGACACTTCATACTAACTTGTCATTATAGAAAAAATCTAAACTTTTCATATAGTGACCTTGATATATCTAAAAAAACACTAGATAGGCTTACAACTACAATGGAAAAATTTAAATCATATAACAAGGGAGTTAAACCTGAGGTTCTAGATAATTTAATTAAAGAATTTAAATCTAACTTTATTAGCTCATTAGAAGATGATTTAAATACTCCTAAAGCCTTATCATATATTTCAATTTTTACTAAGAGTGTAAATAAGCTTTTAAATGATGATGTAAATGTAGAAGAAGCATATAATGCACTAGTTGAAATGTTGAATATCTTAGGTATTAACTTACCAATAAAGAAAAAAGACGATAATGATATAGTTGATAATTTAATAACTCTATTAAAAAATGTTCGTAATGAGTTAAGAAATCAAAAAATATATAATCTATCTGATAAAATAAGAGAGGAGTTAGCTAAGCTTGGAATAAATATTAGCGACAAATAATGAGTATAAGAAAATTTTTTAGAATGCTAAGAATTAAAAAAAGTATATCAATAGATCTTGGAACTGCTAATGTATTAATCTATGATAGACAAAGAGAAAAAATAGTTTTAAATGAACCATCAGTAGTTGCACTAGATAAAAAAACTCGTAAAGTTATAGCTGTTGGTCATGATGCAAGAGAAATGTTGGGAAAAACTCCAGACAGTATACTTGCAATTAAACCATTAAAAGATGGTGTAATTGCAGATCTTGATGTTACAAAAGAAATGTTAAACTATTTCATAACTAAAATATATGGACATGCTATATTTAAACCAGAAGTAATGATATGTGTACCATTAGAAGTTACATCAGTTGAAAGAAAAGCACTATTTGATTCTGTAATTGGAGCTAAGAAGATATATATTATAGAAGAAGGTAGAGCAGCTATTATAGGTTCTGGAATAGATATATCTAGACCTTCTGGTCACATGGTTGTTGACATAGGTGGTGGATCAACTGATATTGCTATTTTATCATTAAATGAAGTAATAGCATCAAGATCAATTAGAATTGCTGGTAATACTTTTGATAATGACATAGTTAGATATATAAAGAATAAGTATAGCTTACAAATTGGAGAAAGAGCAGCAGAAAATATTAAAAAGAATTTAGCAACAGCACTACCTAAAGAAAACCCTAAAAAGATGCCTGTTAAAGGTTTAAATATTGACTTAGGTACTCCTGAAAGTCTAGAAATTAGTGAAAATGAAATCTATGAAGCTATGAAAAATTCGCTTTATGCAATAGTTAATACAGCAAAAGAAGTTCTTGAAAAATGCCCACCAGAATTAGCAGCCGATTTATTAGAAAATGGTATAGTAATGACAGGTGGAGGAGCATTAATAAAGGGATTTGCTGATTTAATTGCAAGTGAGGTTAGAGTTAAAGTATTTGTTTCAAAAGCACCACTTGATGCTGTAGTATTAGGTGGAGGTTATGCGTTTGATAATCAAAAACTAATCAAAACATTGCAAGTAAAGGAAAATTAATATATGATTTCTAGCACATATTTATTACACTCTGATGAAAGAGTTAATTTAAAAGATTATGCCCTTGATTTTTCAAAGAAAATTTTCAAAGACTTAAACTTAAATATATTTAGTGAAGATATAGTGTACTATGAAAATATTAAAATTGATAATGTAAGGGATATAATTTCAAATGCAAGTAAGAGTTCTTATTCTGGTATCAAGGTCTTTATACTTAATTTAGAAAATATTAGAAATGAAGCTATAAATGCCTTATTAAAAATAATAGAAGAACCACCTAAGGATACATATTTCTTGCTTTTAATAAAGAAAGTAGAATACTTACCTAAAACTATTGTTTCTCGTTCTATTAATATGTATATAAGACCAAAAAGGTTTGAATGTAGCGAGGATATATATCATTTGTTTGATGGAAATGAGGGATATATAAAAGAGTTTTTATCATCTGATATAAAGGATATATCTATATACAACATAAGTGATAACAATGAGGTAAGTTTAAATATTAAAGAATATTTTGATGACAAGACTAATCTTGTTAGTAAAATAAAGTATGAACTAGCAATTAGATATATTGTTTTTAATTTAAAGTTTGAAAATGCTATTAATAAACTAGATGTAATACAAGATATTTGTGACATTACACTAGATAGGGCTTATGCAAAAGAATTTTTAAATCGTATACTAATAGTTGCTAGTCAGAATATACAAATAAATAAGTTAATATATCTTACAAATTTAAAAAATAGTTTGAAAAATAATGTGTCAATTAAGCATTGTATATATATTTTTTTGAATGAATTAATAGGAGGTTAAATGTACAAAACAATAATTACAGATTTAGATGGAACACTTTTAAACACTAATCATAAGGTAGATGATTTTACAAAAGAAACATTGGTACAACTATACAATAGAGGTGTTAATATAATATTAGCAACTGGTAGATCGTATTATGATGCGTATCGTGTTAAATTGGATTTGGGACTTGATCTTCCTATGATAACATCAAATGGTGCAACACTATTTGATAGCGATAATAAAGAACTATTTAGATATAATCTTGATAGTAATGTGTGTGAGTATATATTAAATTTAGACTATAAGCAATTTGGAAAAGATATAATATTAAATACAATATGTGAAGAAAAATGGCTTTTACATGATAAAATTGATAAGGGTCATAGATTAAATGAATGGGTTGAAGAAAGTTGGAAGTACATATATTCTGGTAAAAATGATATAAATACAAAAGGTGTATCAAAATTTTTCTTCTTCGGTAATCATGATGAATTAGTTAATCTGCAAAAACACTTACAAGAAAAATTTGGAGATAGATTTAATTCAGCATTTACATTACCATTTTGTTATGAAGTTTTTAGCAAAAATGCAAGTAAAGGTATCGCTTTAAAGAAAATAGCAGAACTTAAAGGATTTAACTTAGATGAAGCAGTTGCATTTGGTGACGGTTTTAATGATGTTGAAATGTTAAGAGAAGTAAAAAAAGGCTATGTTATGTCTAATGCTAGTGAAGAATTAAAAAAATTCCTAACAGATATAGAAGAAGCTGGATACAATAAAGACAGTGCAGTTGCTAAGAAAATAAAGGAGTTGTTTAAGATATAATGGCAATAGGAATATTTGATTCAGGTCTTGGTGGCTTGAGTGTATTAAAATATGTACTAGAAAAGTATAAAGATGAAAGAATAGTATATTTTGCTGATACACTAAACTTTCCATATGGTACAAAGTCTACCGAAGAACTTATAGGCTATGGTAGACAAATATTTGATTTCTTTTTGGAAAATAATGTTACAGAAGTAATAATAGCATGTAATACAGCTAGTGCAACAATGTTACCTACACTAGAAAAAGAATATAGCATCCCTATAATAGGTGTAATTAAACCTATATCTGAGTATATAATTCAAAATGATATAAAGGATATAACACTAATTGCAACACAAGCTACTATAAACTCAAATGCCTATGATGCACTTTTAAAAGATAGAATAAAAAATAAGGTTGCACTACCAGAACTTGTAAAATGTGCTGAAAATATGGATAAGATTGGTGCAAAAAAAGTTTTAGAAGAAAATTTAAAAGGTATTAATATTAACTATATGATATTAGGTTGTACACATTTTCCACTTTTAAAGGATGTAATATTAGAAGTATTCCCTAATGCTAAACTAATTGATCCAGCAAAAAAAGCTGTTGAAAAATTACAAGTAAAAGAAGATAAAGGTGGACTTGTATTGTACACATCATCAGATGCAGATAGTTTCTATAACAAAGCAAAAATAATATTAAAAAGGACTGATTTAGATGTACGATTACATAAGTGGTAATTTAGTAACAAAGGCACTTGACTATGCTTGCATCGATGTTAATGGAGTAGGATATATATTATACATACCTTTTAAGACATATGAAAATTTAAATGAAATTAACTCATTTGAAAAATTATACACATATCTACATGTAAAAGAAGATGACATGAGATTATATGGTTTTAAGACTATAACAGAACGTAGTATATTTAAAAAAGTAATATCTGTTAGTGGTATAGGACCTAAAATTGCACTTGCAATTTTATCTGTATATACTCCAGGTGAAATTTCGAGTATGGTTCTTAGTGATGACTATAAGATGCTATCAAAAGTTAATGGATTAGGAGTTAAAAAGGCTCAAAAATTAATAATAGAACTAAAAGATAAGCTAGATGATATTGAGGCTAGTGAAACTAATACATTTAAACTTCATATTGTTAAAAATGAAATTAAGTTAGCACTTGAAGCACTAGGCTATGTAAAGTTAAAAATTGAAGACTACATTACTGATGAAGAAATTAATGAAGTTAGAGATAGTGGTAAATTAATGAAAGAGATACTAAAAAAATTATCTAAGAAAAAATAGGGGGCGACCCCTATTTTAATATATAGTTTCATCAAATAGTAGTAAAGGCTTATTTAAATACTCATCATATTTTAAAAGTGGAATACTAGATTTGATGTATGTTTTAACATTAAATTTCTTATTAATTTTAACTAGTCTATAATCAGGAAGATTTAAGTATTTTTGCATTTCTTCTATAACTTCACCTATATTTTTTATACCATCAACAAGACCGTTGTATCTTGCATCTTTTGCAATAAATACACGTCCTCCAGCAATATTTTCTAATCTTCTATCAGACATATGTCTTGCCTTAATTACAACATTTTTAAATTCTCTATACACACCATTCATATGATCATATATTCTATCTATAGTATCAAATGATAAATGTTCATAAAGATTACCATATTCTAGTGTCTTTCCTTTTTCTAAACCTGAATAATTGATATCTAATTTTTTAGCTAATTTTGAATATGTTGGATATATACTAACAACACCTATAGACCCTGTAATTGTACTACTATTTGCAAACATTTTTTTAGCAGTTGATGCAATAAAGTATCCACCAGATGCACATACATCTTTCATTGAAACAAATATAGGTACTTGTACATTTTCTTTTATATAGCTATATATCAAACTTGATTCATAAGCAGAACCACCTGGAGAATCAATTTCTATTACTAAGCCTTTTAAATTATCTATTTCATTTATCTTATCAATCTTGTATTCTACTTCTTCTAAAGATAAACCTTTCTTAGAAATTTGACCTTCAAGACTAATTAGTCCTATTACATTTTTTGATTTATTTTTCTTTTCTTTAAAATTGTAATTTGTAATATCTATTAGATAGTCATCATCTAGAAGCTTATTTTTATTCATTCTACCATCTATTAATTTTTCAGAGTAATTAAAGAAATATTCACCTTCTAATAGTTCATTTGATATATCTACACCTCTTCTTTCTTTTACAAAAGATATGAAGTTATTTAATCTCTCATCAAAAATTTTTGTTAAATTTTCTTTTAAATTAGGACTCATAGATTTTCTTGTATAATTTTCACCCATAGCCTTGTAATCACCTATATGTATAGCTTTTACATCTATTCCTACTTTATCTAATAGTCCTTTTAAGTAACTTATCTTTCTATAATATCCTTGTAATAATAGGGTAGAATTAATTGTATTTTCTAGATATATCTTATTTGCTAATAGAGCTGTATAATAGCTATTATTTGTATACATTGTTGATATAGCAATTACTTCTTTTTCCTTATTTAATTTTTTAAATAGGGGGTAAAGTTCTTCAACCTGAACCATAGAAAGTTTCATTTTATCAATATCAAGAATTATTTTCTCTATTTTCTTATTATTCAATATATCATTTAATTTTGCATAAAGTACATCAAAACTAGAGCTTTGTTTTAATGGATTTTTTTCTGTATCATATTTAAAATCTTCTAAAGTAATTAATATGGTTTTTGCCTTTTTAGGTTTACACTTATCTTCTTTTTTGTCATTATGTGACATTTTAAATATTAATATACTAAGTATAATTAAAAGAATAATGACAAAAATAGCTGTAATAAGGCTAGATATTAATGTTAATAAAAATAATTTCATTTTTCCTCCTTGTTTTTTAATATGGTTTATTATATCATAAAAATATATTTTAATGAAAGAGGTGGTAAGGTGAACTACGGTTGGCTTTTAATTACAATAGGAGCTACTATGTGGGGTATAGATGGTGTACTTTTAACACCTAGATACTTTATGTATGGTTTTTTTGATGTTAGATTTATTGTATTTATGTCACATTTTGTACCAACTATAATTCTATCAATTCTATTTTGGAGACAATACAAATATTTAAAAACTTTTAAAAAGAATGACTTCATATATTATGGACTAATTTCCTTATTTGGAGGATGTATAGGGACTTTAGCTATAGTTAAAGCATTACAATTAAGTAATTTTAGTTTAAGTATGGTAACACTAATACAAAAATCACAACCAATATTTGCAATTATACTTGCATATATTCTGCTTAAGGAAAGACCTAAGAAAAAGTTCTATATTATACTTGTAATTACTTTAGTTGCTTTATACTTATTGATATTTGGACTTAAAAATCCTTTATCTTTACCTAAACAAAATTTACAAGCAGCTATTTATTCATTCATAGCAGCAGTATCGTTTGGTAGTTCAACAGTTTTTGGTAAAAAAATAGTATCTAAACATTCTTTTTTGACCACAACATTTTATAGATTCCTATTTACAAGTATTATAACATTTTTCATCCTTCTATTATTCCCACTAAATACTATTGCTTCATGCAAGCAGTACTTTAGTAATTCAAACATCTATATATTAACAGTAATAATTGCAGTGTATAGTTTGATTGGGTTAATAATATACTATAAAGGAATGATAACAACAAAGGCTACATATGCTACTATTTGCGAATTAGCATATCCACTAACATCGGTTGTAGTAGAAGCATTAGTATTTAAACACTACTTGAGTGTAATACAATTGATATCTGCGACTGTATTAGTTTTAGCTATTGTATATTTAAATTTAAATAAAGAATAAAGTTAGCAAAAATACTTGCACACGTTAGTGTTTTGTGCTAATATACCATTAAAGAGAGTACTTCCTTAGTGCAGAAGCATGATGAGTAAAGGCTCTTTTTTTGGAATATATTCAAATGACAAAAATGTATAATTGTGATATAATTAAAAAAATAAATTGGAATTGAGGAGAAAGATGGCTAAGAATTGGGAAGAACACATTGTTAAAACACTAATTTCTAGGGAACAAATAGCGACTAGAGTAAGAGAATTAGGTGAACAAATTACTAATGACTATAAGGATGATGACGCTCCTTTTGTAGTGGTTGGAATTTTAAAAGGTTCTGTTGTATTTATGTCAGACTTAGTAAGAGAAATTAAATTACCATTAACTATGGACTTTATGGAAATTTCAAGTTATGGAGATAATTTTACTACATCTAGAGAGATAAAGATAATAAAGGACCTTGAACACAGTGTAAGAGGTAAGAATGTACTTGTAGTTGAAGATATAATAGACTCTGGATTAACTTTAAAGAAAATATTAAAAATGATAGGTAAACGTGAACCCAAGAAGGTTATACTTTGTACCTTATTAAATAAAGAAGAAAGAAGACAAGCAGATGTTGATGTTCAATATATAGGCTTTGATATACCTGATGAATTTGTATCTGGTTATGGATTAGACTATAAGCAAGAATACAGAAACATACCATATGTTTGTGTTTTAGATATACATGAAAACAAAGAATAATCATAAATTTAAGAAAAAGTATGGTCAAAATTTTTTAGATGATAAAGAGCTTTTAGAAAAAATTGAATCTGTAATTTCATTAGATAAAGATACAAGTTCAGTATTGGAAATAGGTCCAGGTAGAGGATTTCTAACTGGTATGTTGATTGATAATTCAAAAAGTGTAACGTCATATGAAATTGATGATGATTTGATACCATATTTAACAAATAAGTTCTCAAGCTACACTAATTTTAACTTGTGTCATGAGGACTTTATGAAAGCTAAAATAAGTGGTGATCATTTAAAGGTTATTGCTAATATTCCGTACTATATTACTTCACCTATCTTGCAAAAATTAATTGAAAATAGAGATAAAATAGATGAAATATACTTAATGGTACAAAAAGAAGTCGCTCAAAGAATATGTAGTAATGATGATGTTAGTATATTAACACATTCTGTAAACTTTTTTTGTGAGTCAGAATACCTATTTACGGTTAATAAAGAATATTTCACTCCAAAACCTAAGGTAGATTCTGCATTTATTAAGCTTTCTGTTAGAAAAAGTGATAAGTATGAAGATAAAATTGATAGTAAAAAATATTTTAATTTCTTGAAATTAGCTTTTTCAAATAAGAGAAAGACCTTAGTAAATAATTTAAAAGGATATTTTGATAAAGATTTACTTGAAACAAAAATAAATAAAAATATACGAGCAGAACAGCTTAGTATAGATGACTTTATTACTTTAATTAAGGAGCTACATTATGACTGAATATGAATACATTTTAAGAGTAGGTAGAGAAAATATTGATATAGTTAACAAGATAACAGAAGCATATGAGGGCATAGGAAATGTTAGAACTATGGATAATGTTGATGGAATAGTAAAAATACTGACAAATTCACATTTTTTAAATGATATTGATGAAATGTTAGAAAAAATATATAGAGTCTATGGTATAAAGATTGATATAATAGATAAAAGAGAATGGCAAGGTGTAATATAATGAGTAAATATCTAAAAACTGTTTCATTTTGGATAGATGAACTAATACAAGATAAAGACAAATATGAAATTAAAGAAGAAACACAAGGTAAAAACCTTAATATATATGTAGATGTTCAAAAATCATGTATGGGTAAAATTATAGGTAGAAATGGTAATATAATTACAGCAATAAGAAATCAAATTAATACTATTTCTAAAAAAGATAAGATGAATGTTAAAATCATAGTTAAGGACATTTAATATGGAAGAAAATTTTAATACCTATGTAGTAATGGGACTACAATGGGGTGATGAAGGTAAAGGTAAAATAATCAGTGAAATAGCAAAAGACTCTGATTATGTTGTACGTTATCAAGGTGGTAATAATGCAGGACACACTGCATATTTAGATAATAAAAAATATAGACTAGATATGTTACCTTTAGGAATATTAAATACTAAAGGGAAATGCATATTAGCACCAGGTATGTTCATAGATATAGAAAGTTTGTTTGATGAAATAGCTTTTCTTGAAAAAGAAGGTAAGACTATACATAACCTATATATCGATGGTAGAGCACAACTAATAATGCCTTACCACAACTTATTAGCTAGTTTGAGTAATAAAAAGACTAATGTTGCCTTATGCAATGAAGATAAATTCATGAAAGTCGGCATAAGAATGGCTGATCTTTTATCACTTGAAACTTTTTCTAATAAGTTACTGCATAATATTAAAGAAAAGAATGAAATTCTAAAAAGCTATAACGAAGATGTTTTAGATTTTTCATATATAAATTCAAAATATGAAGATTATGCAATGAATTTAAAAAATATAATAATTGATTCTACAAGTGAAATAAATAAAGCTATCAATGAAGGTAAAAAAGTACTTTTTGAAGCATCAGAATCTATGATGTTAGATGTAAATTTTGGAACTTATCCTGATATTTCATCAAATATTACAACTGTAGCAGATGTTATGGTTGGAGTAGGGGTTGCACCTAATAAGCTAAAAAATATTATAGGTGTTTTCAAACCATATAGTACAAGAGTAAATAAGGGAATTTTACCAACAGAAATTGTTGGACAAGTTTCTAATTTTTTGCGTGATAGAGGTAATGAATATGTTTCTGCAACAGGTGCTGCAAGACGTTGTGGTTGGCTTGATTTAGTAATACTAAAATATGGTTGCATGATAAACGGTATAACTAGCCTTTATATGACAAAATTAGATGTACTAACAGGATTAAAAAAGATAAAAATAGCTATAGGTTATGAAATAGATGAAAGAATTTACCAAGTATATCCAATAAATTATGATGAAGCAAAGGAAATTAATATACTATATAAAGAATTTGATGGTTGGGATGAAGATATTAGTAATATCACTGATTATGATGATTTACCATATAATTGTAGAAGATTTATAGAATATATAGAAGGGTATTTAGAAACAAAAATAGAACTAATATCTGTTGGTGCTAAAACAAATCAAAGTATAAAGAGATAATAATAGCCCATATTGGGCTTTTTTTTTAGGAGAAAATATGAGTTATTACAAAGATTTTTTTGAAAGTATTAAAATTAAGGAGGAAATAATGAAGGGGACTATATGTATAGAAGGTGTTGTAGGTGTTGGGAAGACTACATTAGGTAGATTAATTGCGAAGCGTTATGGAGTAAATCTTTATGAAGAACCTGTAGTCAATAACCCTATACTAGATAAATTTTATCATGACAAGAATAGATGGAGTTTTACATCACAAATTTTCTTTTTAAATAAAAGATTTAAAATGATAAAGGATGCAAGTAAAAAGAATGCTTGTGTTTTAGATAGATCAATTTATGGTGATGTAATATTTAGTAAAATGCTTGTTCATGATGGATTTATGACTCAGGAAGAATTTGATATATATGAAGAACTTTTATACAACATGCTAGAACACGTAGAAAAACCAAGACTTATGATATATCTTGAAACTTCAGTTGACTGTGCAGTTGCTAAAATTAAAAAAAGAGGAAGAGACTATGAACAAATAGTTCCAAGACAATATTGGGAAAATCTTGATAAGAATTATAGGGAATACTTTAAACACTATAATCTTTCTGATTTAATTGTAATTAATGTAGATAATAGAGATTTTTTAAATAATCCTGAAGATAGAGAATATGTATTTGAATTATTAGATAAGAAGTTGAAATAATGTTAAGAACAAAGATAATAAGACCATATAAGGGAATAGAAAAGGCTTTTGGACTAGATAGTCTAGAAATTGTAGCCGTTAAGGTTATTCCCTCACATATTAATGAACTATTAGTTAAAATTAAAGTAATAAATGCTAGTAAGATAGATGACTTTTTCAGATTAAATAGACTTATCACTAACTATTTATCAGAATATGAAAATAGTTATAAAACAGTATATTACATAGAGTTTGATAAAACTGCTAGCTATTTTGACGTAATTAAATATACTATAGCACAAATGACATTAGAAAAACCTGGTATAGTGCCTCTTCTATTAAACTATGAACTAATTACTGACATTAGTGGTATCATAGTTAAATTACCTTCTAAACTACAAGTCAAAGAATGTTTAGATAATATGATAGACATTGAATTGAGAAAAAAAATTGAAAAGATTTATCCCGATAGAAAAGTATCTATTACTTTTAAAGAACAAGGGGAAAAAGAAAAAGAAGTAGTTGAAAAAAAGAAAGTTGAACCTGAAAAAGTTTTAATAGTAGACTTATCTGTTGGTAAATTTATTGAATCTAGTGGTGAAGTATTTGATATTGTCGAAAAAGAAATTAAAACTAGAACTGGTCTTTTTAAAAAGATTCTAACTTTCTATATCACTGACTACAATACCTCATTATCTTGCCGTAAATTCTATAATATAGACGACAATATTGGAATTTCAATAGGAGATATTGTTACTGTAAAAGGGACTTACAAAAAAGATGACGCCTATACAAGAGAATATTATGTAGATACAAAAAGTATAGTTAAAACAGGTGTTGCAAACCATGAAATTGTTGATACTGCACCTAAGAAAAGAGTAGAACTTAATATTAAGACTAATATGAGTGAAATGTATGCGAATATAAATCCAAAGAAATTATCTAGTATGCTAGAACATATCGGATACACCTCATATGCAGTAGCAGATATTGGTGTTGTGCATGCTTTTCCCTTCCTATACAATAATAGTAGTGAAAATATGAAGGTCATATTTGGAGTAGACGCATTTATGGTTGATGATGCTGAACAATTAGTTGTAAATCCAAGTGATAATAGTATAAAAGATGAAACCTATGTAGTATTTGACATTGAAACTACTGGTTTGTCACCATATAATGATAAGATAATAGAAATAGGGGCTGTTAAGGTTAAAAATTTTGATGTAATAGATACATATTCAGTATTTATTAACCCTGAAATACCCTTATCAGAATTTACAACACAACTTACAAGTATAACAAATGAAGATGTTAAGAACGCTAAAACTATAGAACAAATACTACCTGAATTTCTTGAGTTCATAGGTCAAGCTACACTAGTTGCACAAAATGCAAAATTTGACGTTGGATTTATGTATGAAAAGAGTAGACAATTAGGTATTGATGTTAATTTTAAATATATCGACACTATACAGTGGGCAAGATTAACTATACCAGATCAAAAGAAATTTAATCTTGATGCCTTATGTAAAAGATTTGGTGTAGTAAATGAACATCACCATAGAGCGATAAATGACGCTGAGGTTACAGCTAAAATTTTTAAGTGCTTAATGGAACTAGTAATAAAAATGGGGGCTAATACACTAAAAGATGTTAATAATCTACATATAGATAATAAGATAGCACCTGTAAAAAAGACTACAATACTAGTTAAGAATAAAAGAGGATTAAAAACACTATACAAGCTAATTAGTGAATCATTCCTAGACTATTTTGGTAATTCTAAACCAAGAATACCTAAGAGTATACTAACAGAAAATAGAGAAGACTTTTTAATTTCACCATCACCATCATATGGTTTTAATGAATCTGGTGAATTAGTTGAACTATACTTTAGAGGTCTTCCTAAGGAATATATAGAACAAAAAGCAAAATACTATGACTATATCCAACTATTACCTGTTAGTTGCTATGAAAAAGAAATAAAAGAGGGGGAAGTTAGTAGCGAAGAGCAAATACAAGAAATGAATCGTTACTTCTATACCCTTGGTAAAAAACTAGGTAAAAAAGTTGTTGCTGTTGGAAATACCATGTATATGCATCAGTATGAGTATAAGTCAAAATCAGTATTACAAATTGCAAATGCAGATTTTAAAGCAGCTAAGTATAACGCTAATGCCCATTTTAGAACTACAACTGATATGTTAGAAGAGTTTAAATATATGGGTGAAGATGTTGCTTATGAAATAGTTGTAGAAAACACAAATGATATATCTGATAGTATTGATAGAATACAACCTATACCTAGTGGATTTTATCCACCTAAAATTGATGGTGACAGGGAAATGGTTAAAAAATTAACCTATGATAAAGCATATGAACTATATGGTGAAAATATACCTGAGTTAATCAAAAAAAGAATAGAAAAAGAATTAAATGCAATAATAAATAACGGGTTTGCTGTTCTATACTTAATAGCTCAAAAACTAGTTAAAAAATCAGTAGATAATGGATACCTTGTTGGTTCAAGAGGATCTGTTGGTTCATCTATAGTTGCATATTTAATGGGAATAACTGAGGTTAATGGTTTATCACCACATTATAGATGTCCTAATAAGGAATGTAAAAATATTGAAATATATGATCTTGAAACATCAGGTGTAGACTTACCAGAAAAGAATTGTCCTAAATGTGGTACAAAATATATACGTGATGGACACGCTATACCTTTTGAAGTATTTATGGGATTTAATGGTGAAAAAGTACCAGATATAGACCTTAATTTTTCTAGTGAATATCAAAGTGAAATTCATAAATACACTGAAGAAATTTTTGGTAAAAAATTTGTATTTAGAGCTGGTACAATTTCAACAACAGCAAAGAATAATGCAATAGGTTACGCTAAAAAATATTATGAAGAAACTTTAAAAGACTTTTTAAAGAAAGAATCTATAAAAAAATTTGGTGTTTTTGAAAATACACCAATACAAGATAACTTTAGAGATACCTTACTAAAAAATGAATTAAGTAAAAATATGGCTGAAATAGTTAGACTAGCTAAATTAATAGAAGGTACTAGAAAAACAACAGGACAACACCCTGGTGGTATGGTTGTAATTCCTAATGATATGTCTGTATTTGACTTTACACCAATACAAAAACCTGCAAATGATTTAACATCAGATTCTACAACTACGCATTTTGATTATCACGTTATGGATGCACAACTTGTTAAATTAGATATATTAGGACATGACGATCCAACTACCTTAAAAATATTAGAAGATTTAACTGGTATAAGTCCATATACATTACCACTAACAGATCCCAAAGTATTAAGCCTATTTACCTCAACAAAGGCACTAGGTGTAACACCTGAACAGATTGGTACTGAATTAGGGACAAATGGAATACCTGAATTTGGAACTAACTTTGTTAAGGAAATGCTAAAAGATACAAAACCTACAACATTTACTGAATTAGTACGTATATCAGGATTATCACATGGTACAGATGTTTGGTTAAATAACGCAAAAGACTATATTAATGCAAATGTTGCAAGTCTTAGTGAAGTTATTACCGTAAGAGATGACATTATGAACTATTTAATCTTACAAGGTATGGATAAGAGTTTAGCATTTAAGATTATGGAATTTGTAAGACGTGGTAAACCATCAAAATTAAAAGAACAATGGGAAGAATACAAAAAGGAAATGCGTAAATCTGGTGCAAAAGAGTGGTATATTGAATCATGCGAAAAAATTAAGTATATGTTCCCTAAAGGACACGCTGTTGCCTATGTTATGATGGCAATAAGAATTGCATACTTTAAAGTATACTATCCACTTGAATTTTATACTGCTTACTTAAATAGAAAAATTTCATCATTTACCATGAGTAAAATGTTTAAACCCGTTGAAAAATTAAAAGAACGTTTAAAAGAACTAGATATGATAGCGAATAAGAATGCAAATGATAAAGCAGAATTTGCCTTACTTGAAATTTTAATAGAAATGCATTACAGGGGTATAGAGTTATTGCCAGTAGATTTAGAAAAATCTGCTGCAAGGTCATTTATAATAAATGATGGGAAAATTAGAATCCCCTTTATAGGCATAGACCAATTAGGAGAAATAGCTGCTACTAATATAGTAAAGGCTAGACAAGTAAAGGCATTTACATCTCAAGAAGATTTAATGAAAAGAGCTGGAATCAATAATTCTGTAATGGAAACATTGAGAAAGTATAATATAATAACAAACTTATCACTTACAGAACAACAAACTTTATTCTAGGAGGAATAATGATAGAATATATTTACCACGATATTACAGAAAAAATTAATATACAGGGTAATGATAATACTGAGCTTGTTTTAAATAACAAGCTCGAATTATATAATTTCTTTGATAGAATACATATAACTAAAAAGATTGATTTAAAAGAAGAAAAAGAAGTTATCTTCTTCTATAATTCCCTTGATAATCAAGATAAAAAGCTTTTTAATATAAAGGAATATTTTGACTGTATAGATATTGCATACAATTTCTATAATTTAATGCAAGATATACACAATAATATGATAGAAAAAGAAGATATAGTTAATATATTAGATAGTTGGCAAGAAAAATATATAGATACAATATATAAAATAGATGCGAAGATGAAGTCTAATAAAAAATATTGTCCTAAATATTTAAAATATTTTGATTGTCATATTGTAAATAACTATACAAAACTTTACTTAATTAATATCTTTAATATATCGAAAAGAGAAAAAGAAATTTTAAATAATCTTGGTATACCTGTAGAGTTTCACCTATATGTCAGTAAAGAAGATTATGATGAAACAAATAATATTTTAAAAAATATTACATATAAAAAAATAGATAATGTTAAAGCATATTCATTTAATAATACCGACACATTTTTAATATATTTAACTCAATACCTACAAGATAATATTCAAAGAAAAGAAAAAATCAGTCTTGTAGATTTTTCTGATAATAAGAAAATATATAAGCAGGTTTCGCAAAATTTACTAGACTACAAAATTGATAGAAAGTTTAATATTTCAAAGACTGTTACCTTATTAAATCATATATATAATATACTAGAAAATAATAATTTAATATATCCCATATTTTATGCAGTTCTAGATAAAGACTTTGTTAATTTTTTTGAAATTAAAAAAGATGAGATAGAAAAGATTAATTCATATATGGAAAATTCTAAAAAGTATATAAACACAGATTTAATAGATAAAATTCATAGTACTAGTCTTGATGAAATATATGATAGGATAATAGATACGTATACAGATGAAGCAAGTATCTTTGTTGAAGCTCTTACAGAAATAAATAGCATAAAAGATTTTGAAGGATTTAATATATCAGATGATGAACTATTTAATTTAAAATTATTAATCAAGTATCTAAATGATAAACCTTTCAAAAAAGAACTAGCTAGTACTAATTTTTCTTTCTCAACTATTAATAATGTAGAAAAAAGTGATGAATTAATTTTACTTAATTTACAAGATGACTTATTGAAAAAAGAGAATAATTTCATACTCTCTAATCTGCAACGTTCTAAATTAAAATTAAGTAATAATCTAGATATGAAATATGAGAAGTACTATCCATATATTCGAAAAATGTATAATAAAAAAAGTGTCTTACTCTTTTTTATACAAAATATAGAAGAAGATATAGAAGTTTGTTCTGTTTTTAAAGATCTTATTTACCAAACTAACATAGATATTAAAAATATTTCATATACACCAAAGGAAAAGATAGACTTTTTAAATTCTGCATATAGTCCTAGAAATATTGAGAAAAATGAAATATTCTTAACAAAAAAAGATAATATTACGTTAAATAATGAATTTGATAATATACACATTAATGCATACAACTTCTATGAATTTATGGAATCGAATATAGAAATATATTTCTCAAATCTTTTAAAGAAAAATAAGATAAGAGACATTAATGTAGATGAAATTTCAATAGGTGCTAATGTAATAGGAAATATTGTACATAAAATCTTTGAAATTGCTATTAATAGAAAAGAGTACAATAATCTTGATAAAATAAAAGACGAAGTACTTGAACAATACCGTTCGTATATTATAACCGATTACTTCAATCTATATAACACACTTTTATTCACACCAGTTTTAAGTGGTATTTTAAAATTTTTAAAAGATAATATGGAAAATAACCTATTATCAGAAATAAAACTACTATTAGACTATAAGAATTTAAATATTAATATAAGACAAGATATATTAATAGAAAGTGAAAATGGTGTAGATATAGTGGATATTAAAACAGGTAAGTATAATAAAAAAATTGATAAACATCAAAAGTATCAGTTAATGGCATATAGACTCTTTAATGAATTAAATGGTAAGAACATTAATGATACCTATCTATACTTTCCGTTTAATAAAAATAGTGTAAAAGAAAATGAAAATATTACAGTAGTAGAATTAAATAAACGTATAGATGAAATAAATAAATTAACTAAAATAGAAATGGATGCTAAGGATATTAACTACGGTCTAATAGATATTTTAAGGGGGTCAGATTATGAAATGTGATATAATAAGTGCTAGTGCTGGTACTGGTAAGACATATACAATGGCTATAAAATATCTTTTAGCCTTAAATGAGGGTGTAAATTTTGAAAATATATTAGTAATAACTTTTACAAAAAAAGCAACTGCTGAAATTAGAGAAAGAATAATAATATTTTTGAAAAAAATAATATTTAAAGAACCTGGTTATGAAGATATACTAGCTAGTATGTCTACACAAATAGACTATAAAAATCTAAAAAAAGCATATGAAAATATGTTAAAGAATTCTGAAAATATTAAAATTTTTACAAATGATAGCTTTATTAACAAAATTTTTACTAAAACTATTTGCCCTAGATATAATATATATAACTTTGAAACAGAAGAAACTAATTCAGTAGAATATCTAAAAAAATTATTGAATGCTTTAGTCTCTAATAAAGAATATTTTAAAATTTTTAAAACTTTCTATAACCTAGATGAAAACTCTAAAGAAATTGATAAATACTATGATGTAATTAATAATATCTTAGAAAATAGACCTAATATATATAATTATCTTGATGATTTATCAAATGTACAAAGAGAAAGAGTAGAAGATTTTTGTGAAATAAAATGTGAGATTATTCAATATCTTAGTGATAAAACTAATCTTACAAAATTAGCTAAAAGTTTTTTAAGTGCTAATAATATAACTGAGCTTGAAGACTTTACAACTTCAGGTCTAGTATCAAGAGCAAAGAATGAATTTGAAACATATTTCAAAGAAGAGTTAGTGCCTAAATTAGCTAAAATTTATATTAACGAGGTCATAATACCATATAATATAGCGTATAAGAAATTAGCTAAAATCTGCTATACTCTTGATGAAAAATTAAAATTTAACTATCATAATTTCACATTTTCTGATAAGGCTTTTTATACATATAAGTATAATATAGATCCTGTAGATGTATTTCCAAATATAGATATTATCATGATAGATGAATTTCAAGATACAGACCCTATACAGTTTGAAATTATCTTACGTCTTGTAACATATGCAAAAAAACTTTTCATAGTAGGAGACGAAAAACAAGCTATTTACTCATTTAGGGGAGGGGATGTAAGTCTATTTAGAAATCTTGAAAATATATTATCTGATAGATTTAAGGATATATCAATAAAAAGATCTACATTAACAACTTGCTATAGAAGTACTAATAATATAATAGACTATGTTAATAACTATTTTAAAGATATACCTAATTTTAATTATGATAAGGTCCTATGTAAAAAAACTGGTGGTTATGTAAAAGTCTTTAATAACGATGACCTTATTAACCACTTAGTAGAAAATAAGCTATACACCAATACCGCTATATTAGCAAGAACAAATAGTGACCTTGATGTATATAAAAAATATTTAGAAAAAAATAATATACATTATGAATCTATACAAAGTATAAGGCTATATAACGATAAAAATGTCATAAATCTAATGTACTTAATTGACTATCTAGTAACAACTAATAGTTATTCCTTATTTAAATTTTTAAGATCTGACTTAGTAGGATATACATTAGAACAAATAAAAGAAATAATTAATGGAAAAAAAGTATTAGAAGTAGAAAAATTAAAACTAGCAAAAAATAATTTTAAAAAAACATATTTAAAACTATTTGGTTATGGAATTAACTATGATAATGAAGATATATTGAATATAAATAAATTTTTAAATCTAGTTGATCAGTATCCAAATTTAAAAGAATTTTATGACTACTTCAAAACTAAGGGTAAAAATATTTTAAAAGATAGTGCTAGTATAGAAAATGGTGTTAGCCTAATTACTATGCATAAGTCTAAGGGTCTAGAATATGATAGTGTTTATGTACCTGTAAAATATAGTGAAGAAAACTTTGCTAAATTTACCCTCGTTAAGACAGAGGATAATGTAATATTCTTAAAAAAGAAAAAATATATTGTTCTTACTCAATTTGAAAAATATATAAATATTTATCAAGAAAAAGAAAAGTTAGAATTCTATAACCTAATATATGTAGCCCTAACAAGAGCGAAAAAGAACCTAATTATTATCCCAGATAAAAAAAGCCTAGGAATATTTTCAGACTATGAAATAGGTAAAATAGAAAACAGTGATATTGTAGAACAAAATACTAGTACAGCTATGTTTACAAATAAAGATTTCTTTGGTGTTACGGAGTATAAGAAAAAAAATTATGAGAACACCTCAATTTCTAAGGAAATAAGTAGAAAAAAAGGTCTTGCTGTACACTATTTCATGGAAAATATTAAGACTAAAAAAGATATAGACTTTGCTTATTCTATGTTTTTGAGAAAATATGCTAATCTTGTTGGTCCAATATTAACTGATAAAATCTATAAGGCATGTACAGAGTATATAAAAAAATATGAACATATATTTGCTGACCAATTTGAGGTATACAATGAATATGAAATAGAAGATAGTATGGGAAATAAATTTAGAATAGATAGAATGAATGTTGATAGAAAAAATAATGAAATAATAATTTATGACTATAAGACTAAAAAAGATGCAGAATTATCAGAAACTTACCAACAACAACTCGACAATTATAAAAATATAATAGAGAATACAGAAGAATTTAAAAATTTTTCTGTAAAAACCAAAATTTTGTCTATTATTTTTTAAAAAATGTGGTAAACTAAATGTGAGGAGTGATAATATGGAAGTACTTGCAATGATTTTAGCTGGTGGTAGAGGGTCAAGATTAGACATTCTATCACAAAATAGAGTAAAACCAAGCGTCCCATTTGCTGGAAAATTTAGAATTATAGATTTTGCACTAAGTAATTGTAGCAACTCAGGAATATATAATGTTGCACTTTTAACACAATATTTGCCCTTATCGTTAAATGAACACATAGGTGCAGGTAAACCATGGGATTTAGACAGACGTGATACATCTGTTACACTATTACAACCATTTCAAAATGCTAGTGGATCAATAGAGTGGTATCACGGTACAGCCGATGCGATAAGACAAAATATTAGATTTATCCGTCATCAAATGCCTAAATATGTACTTATTTTATCAGGTGACCACATATATAAGATGAATTATTCAAAAATGTTAGAAAATCATAAGAAAAATGATGCAAGTTTAACGGTTGCTGTACATAAAGTTCCTGAAAATCAAGCAAAAAGATTTGGAATATTAGGAACAGATGAAACAAATCGTATAACTTCATTTGAAGAAAAGCCAAGTAAACCTAAGAGTAATCTTGCTTCTATGGGTATATACATTTTTAACACTGAAATCTTATTGGATTATCTATTAGCATCAAAACAAGTTGAACTTGACTTTGGTAAGGATATAATACCAGAAATGCTTAAAAACAATGAAAAAGTTTATGCACACTACTTTGAAGGTTATTGGATGGATATTGGAACATACGAATCATACCATGAAGCTAACCTAGACTTAATAAAAAAATCTGAAGAAGTAGGGATTAACCTATATGATAAAGATTGGAAAATTTATACAAAAAGTATAAATTCTGCACCAGTTAGAATAGGTGAAACTGGAAGTATAATTAATTCGTTGGTTTGTGATGGTTGTAAAATTGAGGGTAGAGTTGAAAATTCTGTATTGGGTCCTGGAGTAACAGTTAGAGTAGGATCTACAGTTACAAACTCTATAATATTTGAAGGAACTTATGTATCGGAAAATGCACATATCGATTATGCTATAATTGATAAATATGTAAATATAGGTAAATTTAGTTTAATAGGATATGGCGACGATTACACACATAATATAGAAAAGCCAGATTTACTTTATACAGGTCTTAGTGTTTTAGGAAAGAACACTATGGTGGGTGATAATGTAATTATCGGACGTAATATTAGAATTTATTCTAATATGAAAATAGATAGTAATACTAAAATAAAGAGCGGAGAAACAATAAAATGAAAATTCTATACTTATGTTCGGAGGCTTATCCATTTGTAAAAACAGGTGGACTAGCTGATGTAATGTATGCATTGCCAAGAAAAATGAGAGGATTAGGACATGAAATTTCCTTATTCCTTCCTAAATATGATTTAATACCAAAGGTATATAAGGATAAGATGAAATATGTTAATAGCATACAAATACATGATGAAATATATAATCTATATACCTTAGTACAAGATGGAATTAATTACTACTTCATTGAAAATAGAACATTTTTTGAAAGAGGACATATTTATGGTGATCTTGATGAGGATGTACAATATACTAATTTTTGTGAAGCAATACTAAAGTTCTTAATTAAATTAGGTCTTGAATTTGATGTAATACACTGTAATGATTGGCAAACAGGTGTATTTCCATATTTTATGAAAACAAGATACCATATTCCTACAAAAACAGTATACACTATACATAACTTACTATATCAAGGTAAATTTAATAATTATTCTTTCAATAAGTTAGGATATATGACAGATAGATATAATCTTAATTTTATGGAAATAGGGATAGAATACTCAGATGTTGTGAATACTGTTAGCCCTACTTATGCAAAAGAAATAAAATATCCATACTTTGCACAAGGACTCGAATGGATAACAAATAAGAAAAATATATTAGGTATATTAAATGGAATAGACTATGACTACTATAAGCCTATAGATAATAAAAAAGAATATAAGACAAAATTATTAAATACTTTTAACTTACCTGATAATGGCAATATGCTAATTTGTGTCATATCACGTTTAGTTGAAGGTAAGGGAATTGATTTAATAGTAGCAAGGCTAGAAGATATCCTTATACACGATAAAATTTCTGTAATAATAATAGGAACTGGTAATAAATACTATGAAAACTTCTTTAGCTATTTAGAAAGTAAATACCCTGATAAGATTAAAACATATATGGGTAATAGTGAAGAATTAGCATTACTTACATATAAAGGTTCAGATTGTCTTTTAATGCCATCAAGATATGAACCTTGTGGACTATCTCAAATGATAGCAATGAGATATGGAACTGTTCCTATAGTTAGAGAAACAGGAGGATTAAAAGATACTGTTAAAGCATTTGACACTGGAACGAAGAAAGGTAATGGCTTTACATTTTCTAATTTCAATGCCGATGATATGCTATACACTATACGATATGCCAAAAAAATATATTTTGAGCAAAAAGAAAACTTCAATATCTTAAGAAATAACTGTTTAAATACTGACAATTCTTGGAATATTGCTGCAAAATTATATGAAAAACTATATAAGAATTAAAATATTGACAAACCTTCATATTTATTATATCATTTGATGTATTAAATTTATGGAGGTTTTTCATGATACTTGGAGATAATATTTGGACCTTATGGTCTATAATCCTCGTTATAACAGCGTTAAGTATTTATTTGGAACAAACATACACAGTAGCAGCAAAAATTAGTGGAGCTATTATTGCATTAGTTTGTGCTTTATCATTATCAAACTTAGGTATTATACCAATAGAATCTACAGTATACGATACTGTTTGGTCATACATAGTACCACTAGCTATACCATTACTTTTATTTCAATGTAATCTTTTACAAATATATAAGCAAAGTCAACGCCTTATTATAATATTTTTACTAAGTTCAGTAGGAACAACAGTTGGAGCAATTGTAGCATATGTATTACTACATAAATATATTCCTTCTCTTAATTCCATTGCTGGTGCAATGACTGCTTCATATATAGGTGGAGGAGTAAATTTCGTAGCAGTATCAACTAGTTTAAAAATAGATCCAAAACTAGTTTCTGCAACTATTGTAAGTGATAATCTATTAATGGTACTATACTTTTTAGTATTAATTACTATGCCTAGCTTAAAATTCTTTAATAAGCACTTTAAAAGAGAGTATACAAAAGAAGAAGAAAGTTGTATAAGTATGGAGAATAAAAAAGCTTCAATTAGCTTAAAGGACTTAGCATTATCTTTTGCTGCTAGTATAGTGATAGTTACAGTATCATTTAAAATTTCTGATATAATCTTAGGTGATTTTAATAATAGCTTTGCATTATTTATAGGTAATAAGTACCTAATACTTACAACAATTAGTGTCTTATGTGCAACAGTATTTTCAAAATTCTTTGAAAGCCTATCTGGTACACAAGAACTAGGAACATTTTTAATATATATATTCTTTGTTGTAATAGGTATTCCTGCATCAGTAACATCTATTATTAAAAATTCACCATTACTTCTAGTGTTCTGTTTGATAATAGTTGTAATAAACATGATAGTAACTTTATTCTTTGCTAAAATACTTGGATTTAGTTTAGAAGAAGCCATATTAGTTTCTAATGCTAATATTGGTGGACCTACTACAGCAGTTGCTATGGCAATGTCTAAAGGTTGGAAGAAATATGTAGCACCTATTATGTTAGTAGGAACTTTAGGGTATGTTATTGGAAACTATGTAGGATTATTCATAGGATATCATTTAGTGTAAAAAGGAGTATATTCATATGTTGATAATTACATATATTGCAATACTTTTAATATTTTTAAAGTTTATACTTGCAATAATACTATTTTTAGGTCTATTTTCAAAATTGAAGGAAATAAACTATATATCTATATTTGTTCTATTTATAGAGTGGATAAGCATAATTTTTTCTTTCTTTACGTATAAGTTATCAGTATTATTACCATTTTACTTAACTGTATGTGAAAGAACGTATTATCCATATGTAAATATAGGGTTTCTTGTAGTTGTAAGTATACTTTTAATTCTATTTAGAGGTATAGATGACAATTTAATATATATACACAAATTATTAATATCAATATACTTATTATTCTCAGCACTACCATACATATTACTTTACATATAATGGAAGATTTTTCTTCCATTTTTTTTTAAATGTTGATATAATAACTGTATAAGAACTATTGCGATATAACTAATTGCCTAGTTAGGAGGAATGAAGTTGAAGACTATGGACGGTAATCAAGCCGCCGCATATATTGCTTATGCTTTCACAGAGCTTGCAGCTATATATCCTATTACACCTTCATCAACAATGTCAGAATACATTGATGATTGGGCTAATAAAGGAAAGAAAAACATCTTCGGTCAACCTGTAAAATTAATAGAAATGCAGTCTGAAGCAGGAGCTATTGCTGTTGTTCATGGTGCATTACAATCAGGAGCTTTAGCAACAACTTTTACAGCATCGCAAGGGTTATTATTAAAAATACCAAATATGTTCAAAATATCAGGTGAATTACTTCCAGGTGTTATACACGTAGCATCAAGAAGTATATCAACTCATGCCCTATCAATTTTTTGCGATCATCAAGATGTATATAGTGCAAGAACTACAGGATTTGCAATACTAGCGAGTGGCTCAGTACAAGAAGTTATGGATATTGCACCAATTGCACACTTATCTACCATAAAAGGAAGAGTACCTTTTATGCACTTTTTTGATGGATTTAGAACTTCACATGAAATACAAAAAGTAGATGTACTTTCATATGATGACCTTAAATCTTTAGTAGATAATGATGCAATAGCGAAATTTAGAAATAGATCACTAAACCCTGAAAACCCTGTTATACGTGGTACTTCACAAACTGAAGATATCTTTTTCCAAGTAAGAGAATCACAAAATCTTTTTTATGAAAATTTACCAGATATCGTTAATGATTACATGAAAAAAATTAAAGACTTAACTGGAAGAGAGTACAAACCCTTTGTATACCATGGTGCACCTGATGCAGAGTATATAATAATTGCAATGGGATCTGTAACACAAACAATTAGAGAAGTAGTAGAATATTTAGTAAAAAAAGGTATGAAAGTTGGAGCTATTAGCGTTCATTTATATAGACCTTTTTCTACAAAATATTTATTTAATGTAGTACCAAAAACAGTAAAAAAAATAGCTGTATTAGATAGAACAAAAGAACCAGGAGCTTCTGAGCCCCTATACCTTGATATACGTAACGCTTTTTATGCAAGCGACTTACATCCAATAATTGTTGGTGGTCGTTATGGATTATCATCTAAAAATACTAATCCTAGCCATATTATGAGCATCTTTGAAAACTTATTCCAAGATGAACCTAAAAATGATTTTACTATAGGTATAATAGATGATGTTACATTTAAATCACTAGCAACTACAAAGGATTTTGATATAGAAAAGGAAGATATAGAATGTATTTTTTATGGACTAGGTTCAGATGGAACTGTAAGTGCTAATAAGAATACACTAAAGATATTAGGTGACCATACAGACCTTTATGTTCAAGGTTTCTTCTCATATGATTCAAAAAAAGAAGGTGGATTAACCAGATCATATGTAAGGATTTCTAAAAAACCTATTAATTCACCATATTTAATAGAAAAGCCTAGTTTTGTAAGTTGTTCTAGCTTTGCATATTTAACAAAGTATGATCTTTTAGAAAATATTAAAGATGGTGGAATATTCTTACTTAATACACTATATGATAAAGAAACAATAAAACAAAAATTACCAGATGACTTTAAAAAGAAATTAGCTGAAAAATCTATTAAGTTGTATATTATAAACGCAACAAAAATGTCATTTGAATTAAAGATGGGAACAAAGATTAACACCATAATGCAGTCAGCATTCTTTAAATTAATAAATATACTAGATTTTGAAACAGCAAAAAAATATATGAAAGAATTTGCAAAAAATGTTTATTCAAAAAAAGGTACAGAATTTATACAAAAAAATTATGATGCTATAGACTTAGGAGATAGGGTAGAAGAAATAGAAGTAAATCCTGCATGGAAACATCTAGAATTAATTATGAAAGAAATGAAACTAACTACTTTCATGCAAAAGATAATGAATCCTATAAATTCATTACATGGTAATGAAATACCTGTATCAGCATTTAAAGGCTATGAAGACGGTACATTTATGCCTGGATCTAGTGCATTAGAAAAAAGAAATATTGCAACTATGGTGCCACGTTGGAGACCTGAGGCATGTATACAATGTAACCAATGTGCTTTTGTTTGCCCACATGCAACAATTAGACCTTTCCTTTTAGATGATGAGGAGTTAAAAAAAGTACCAAATGTTATACAAACTCTAAAACCTGTAGGTAGAGGAATGGAAAATTATAGATTTGTTATACAAGTTTCTCCTGAAGACTGTACTGGATGTAGAGCCTGTGTTGATGTATGTCCAGTAAAGAATAAGGCATTAGAAATGGTACCCATAGAAGAAGAAATTGAAAATGGTACAGATCAAAATGCAAGATATATATATGAGAATGTAACGTATAAGAAAACACCATTACCTGATGCATCAGTAAAAGGTTCTCAATTTAAAAAGCCTTTATTTGAATTTTCTGGTGCTTGTGCTGGTTGTGGTGAAACACCATATATTAAACTATTAACACAACTTTATGGTGAAAATATGATAGTTGCAAATGCAACTGGTTGTTCGTCTATATACACTGCATCTGCACCTTCAACTGCTATGACAACAAATAGTTGTGGTAGAGGACCAGCATGGGCTTCAAGCTTATTTGAAGATAATGCTGAATATGGATATGGACTATTTGAAGGTAGTGAAACGGTAAGAAGAGAAGCACTTACCCTCATATCTCAAGCAATTAACGAAAAAATTGGTAGTGAACAACTACAAAATGAACTTAATATTTTCTTCAATGAACAAAATGATGAAAATATAAGAAAATTAATCGAAGTGTTAGAAAAAGAAAAAATGAATAACGAAGTATTAGCTAAGATATATAACTATAGACGCTATTTACTAAAAAAATCAATATGGATTATAGGTGGTGATGGATGGGCATATGACATTGGATATGGTGGATTAGACCATGTACTTGCTAGTGGTGTAAACGTTAATGTGTTAGTACTTGATACAGAAGTTTACTCAAATACAGGCGGTCAAGCATCTAAGGCTACACCTCTTGGTGGTATAGCAAAATTTGCTGCTGGTGGTAAAAGAACTAATAAGAAGGACTTAGCCGCACTAATGATGACATATGAAAATGTTTATGTTGCCAAAATTTCCATGGGTGCAAACCAAAATCAAACCATTAAAGCTTTTAAAGAAGCTTATGAATATGATGGTCCATCACTAATAATTGCATATTGTCCATGTATAGAACATGGTCAAAAAGGTGGTTTATCTAGCCAAAATGAAGAAAAACTCGCAGTTGAAGTTGGATATTGGAATCTATTGAGATATAACCCTTCTTTAATAGAAAAGGGTAAAAACCCCCTACAAATAGATTTTAAACGTCCTAATTGGGATAAGTACCAAGACTTCTTAATGAATGAAAATAGATTTTCACGTCTAGTTAAGGAAAATCCTAGTGAAGCAGAACGTATACTAGAAATTAATAAAAATGATGCTATAAAACGTTTTGAATATTATGAAAGATTGTCCAAACTAGAGTATTAGGGGGACAAATATGAAGTTAATTGAACTTAGTTTAGCAGCCTTTTTGTTTGTTGCAACTAGTTACCTTATTGTCAGCAATTATACATACAATATTAATAGGGCAAGAAGTCACAATGTTAAAACAAAGATAATTAATGCTGTTAACTATACACAAAAAAAGTCTTTAGTGGATGATAAGGAGTATAATATACGGTTTAACTTAGATAATAGTCAAATCGATTATATTAACAATACCTTAAAACTTGATGATGTATTCTTATATGAATGTAAAAACAGTAGTAATAATTTTACTCGTACAATGACTAAGAAAAATAACTTGGATAAAGGTTTTACAATAATCATTAAGGATAAAAAAAGTAAGAAGATTTATGATACTATAACATACAATACAACTAATGGTTTAAATCTTGCGGTACTAAATCATGAAGGCTAAAAGCTTTGCTATTTTTCTTTTTATATTCATATATCCAATTTACCTATACCTGTATACGTATAATAACGAAGAAGTTCATACAAAATCAGTATATGTAGATGGTGATAATGTGATTGTAAAAAAAATTAATGGTAAATTGCTAATGAAAAAAGAGCAAGATTACAATTTATATAATTTAGAGGGTAGTGGTTCATATACCCTCTATTTTGAAAATGATGAATTAATAGGTACAAGAGAAAGCTATTTTAATTTTTTGCGAAAAAGCTTAGATAGAAGATTAAGAAAAATCTTCAATAATGATTTGTACTATTTCTCAAAAGCAATATTACTAAATGAGAAGTATTATTTAGATACCAAACTAAAGTCAAGATTTAAAGCAATAGGGCTTATGCACCTTATAACTATATCTGGTTTACATATGTCTATAATATATTCTTTTATACTATCACTATTTAGATATTGTAATTTTAGAATAAGAGAGTTTATTTCACTGATTTTTCTAACTGTTTATTCATTAGTTGTTGGTTTTACACCTTCAATTACAAGAGCGTATATAATGATACTTTTACTTATCATATCAAAAATTCTATATGAAAGTATTGATAGTAGAAGAGCCTTTTTAATATCCTTGTTAGCTAATGTGATATATAACCCATATCAAATAGCAGAGTATAGCTTTATACTTACTTATGCTTGTACATTTTGTATTATTTATATACCTATAAAGAATATATTAGTTAAAAATCTTTGTATGCAAGTCGTATTATTGCCTTTAAACTACCTTTTCTTTAAAAAAATCTATTTACTGTCATTTATAATAAACACTATATTTATACCTTTATTTACTATTTTAATATTTTTAATATTATTCAACATTTTTTTACCAACAAAGCCTAGTCTTGAGTTATTATATGCTTATTTTTATGGTTTACAAAAAATTGTAATTAATGATATAATACCTTGAAAGAGGGGTAAATATGTACGAAACTAACTTTAATAGGGAAGCATTAGAATTTATTTACAACGAGGTAACAAACCATTTTGGAGAATATAAGTATATAGGTCCTGACTACTCAATAACTGGATACTTTTATGAATTACTTGTTAGGACAATTAAAAAATTTAATATAGATAATGAGGTATTTATTTACATAACAAAAATTGATGATGATGAATATGATGAATTCTGTGATAAATTAGAGCATAGGATGGTAGATTTAAATATTCTACCTTATGATTAATGCATAGTTTTAGATATTTTGAACCTTTACATATTCATGCATTACTTACATGGATATTTATCTCATTTATAATAATACTTATACCTCTTTTAAAAAAAGGGCTTGAAAAAGGAATATACACAAAACTTTTAGGAATATTTATGTTATTTGCTAAGGTCTTTGACATATATTTTAGAATAGTTTTTGAGCGTGAACCTTGGTATAGCACTATGCCTTTAAACCTTTGCAATATCAGCTTAATTCTAGCTGGTATATACCTATTAACGAATAATAACTTAATTTTTAATATAGTTTATTTCTATTTTACAGGAGCTATATTAGCTGTAATATTACCTAATACTAATCCATATATGTATAGATTCTACATCTACGTTTTTATTGGAACACATATATTAGAAATATTAGCAGTTACTTATGCATTTATATTATTAAACGCAAAAGTTACAAAAAAAGGACTTTATGTATCTTTAGTGCTTTATTTAATACTTTCATGTATTGCAAGAGTATATAATAATCACTTTGGCACTAACTTTATGTTCTTAAATGACTATGTAATATCTGCAGTTAATTTTATAAAGCCATTGAATTTATATGCAGTACTATACACTTTACTATTTATGACATCAATGATAGTAACTTATCTACCATTTATTTATGTAGATAATACAGAAATTAAGGAAGAGAATATATAAAAAAACTGGATTTACTATCCAGCTTTTTTTATAACATAACCTAATATGCAAAATACTATTAAAAATAGGCTTCTAATAAAATGATCCTTATCTTTTTTTATACCAAAATATGCGATTATAATACAAGATATAACTATTGCTGTAGCAGTCATATATGTATTAATTGCTGATAAACAAATAAATATAAAGTATAAGATACCCATCCTTAAATTTGTTCTTTTTTCACTTTTCTTTTTAGAGAATAATTCTGAATAATCTCCAGTAGAACAACAAGGACAGTGATCTAAATCATGTTCGTGTTCAAGTTTCATACCAACCTCCACTAAGATTATAGCTTTAAAATAAAAAAACTCAATAGCATATTGACTAACACACTTTTATATGTTACTATATAAGTGTAATAGCTATTTTATCTATTTTATGATATAATAAACCTAAAAAAAGGGGTAATTTATGGATAGAGTAGCAATTTTAGGTAATTTTGATGGAGTTCATATGGGCCATCAAAGATTGATAAAAAAAGCAATTGATTTTGCTAAAAAAAATGGTTATGAAACTGTTGTATACACATTTTCGACCTTACCTAATAATAAAAAATATATAATGACAGTAACAGAAAAAATTAATGAGATCAAAAAATTAGGAGTTGATAAAATTTTTGTTGATGATTTTTACAATGTAAAGAACTACACACCAAGTGAATTTGTAACAGAAATTTTAATGCACACACTAAAAGCAAAAAAGGTATTTTGTGGATATAACTACACATTTGGTGTAAATAAGTCAGGAAATATTCATACCTTATCAAAATTAATAGATACTACTATAGTAGATGAGATAAAAGTTGATGATATTATCACATCCAGTAGTGTAATACGAAGTTTTTTAGAACAAGGTAATATTGAACTTGCAAATAAGCTATTAGGTAAAGCATATAAAATTTCAGGTGTAGTAATACATGGTAAAAAATTAGGTAGAACTATAGGTTTTCCCACTGCTAATATACGTCCTAATGCACTTAAGGTATCTATACCCCTAGGTGTTTATGGAGTTAAACTAACTATAGATGGTGACGAAAAAATATATACAGCAATAATGAATATAGGGAAAAATCCTACTGTTAATACTACTGATACCATAACAGCAGAAGCTAATATTTTAGATTTTAATGAAGACATATATGGTAAGTGTATAACTATTTCTATACTAAAAATGCTAAGACATGAAAAAAAGTTTGATAGTTTAGAACAATTAAAAGAACAAATAAGTAGTGATAAAAAAATGTGGAGGTCTATTGCTGATGATTACAATCAAAATTGAAAATTTTGAAGGTCCATTAGACCTTTTATTGCACTTAATTGAAGAAAAAAAGATGGATATACAAAATATTAGTATAAGCGAAGTTATAGACGAGTATTTAGATATTATTAATACCTATGAGAAAAATAATCTGAAAGTTAAAGTAGAATTCTTGCAAATGGCTTCTATACTTATTGAAATTAAGGCTTTTTCTATTCTAAGAAAAGATACGCTTAATGAAAATAAGGTAAGACTTGAAAGTAGATTAAAAGAGTATAAATTATTTAAAGAATTTTCTGAAATATTTTCTAACAATGAAGATAGATACTTTAGAACTTTTTCTAAACAAGGTGATATGGATTATGATTCGTATATAATAGAACATGATAATACCATATTATCTAGTAAAAACTTACAAGATTGCTTGAATAATATTGTTTTAAAGTTGGTTGGTAATAAGAATAGTATCAAAATAGATACAGAAGAAGATTTTACAAAAGAAGATGCTATAAGTATAATAAATAAAGTACCAATAAACACAAAAACTAATTTTATAGATCTACTTAACGGTAAGTTTTCCAAAAAATGTATAGTTGTCCTATTTACAGCAATATTAGAACTGTACAAAGAAAACTTATTGGATATAATAATAGAAGAAAATAGTTTTTCAATAAGAAGGGATTATTAATGTTTAAATCAGGATTCATAGTTATGGGTATAAATATGTTGAGTAGAATACTCGGTCTAATAAGAGAGATACTTGTAGCATATTTTTACGGTAGTACAGGACTAACAGATGCATATTTTGCAAGTGCAAAAATATCTAATTTTTTTACAACTTTACTAGGTGAGGGGTCACTTGGTACAGTTTTCATACCACTATATACAGAAAAAAAAGAAAAACTTGGTGTAAAAAGTGCTAATGATTTTGTTTATTCAATAATGAATTTAGTATTCAATTTTACATTAACAACATCAATAATAACAATAATTTTCTCGAAGTTTATACTTAAATACTTAATTGGTTTTACAGATACACAAAGAATGCAAACTGCTAATATATTACTTAAAATTATGGCAGGTTACTTAATATTCATTGCTTTATCAGGAGTAATTGCTTCATTTTTAAATAATCATAAAAAATTTATTGTTTCTACATCAACAGCATTAGTATTTAACATCACAATAATTACTGGAACACTTTTATCATACAAAACAATAGGAATAGTAGGACTTGCAATAAGTTTCTTACTATCTGGTGTATTTCAATTTTTAATACAAGTTCCAAGCTTTATTAAAATAATAAAGACATATAAGTTTACGATAAATATTAAAGACCCTTACGTTAAAGAGTTCTTTAGACTAATGTTCCCTACATTAATTGGAATATTTGGTTATCAAATAAATGAGTTAGTTGATACTAACTTTGCTGCCTATTTAAAAGTTGGTACAATAAGTGCAATAAATTATGCTAGTAGACTATACCTATTACCAGTTGGAGTATTTGCAATATCATTATCTGTTGTAATATTCCCAAGTTTATCTCTAGCAGTTGTCAAAGAAAATACAGACTTAGAAAAAAGTATTTTCACAAAGGGACTTAATATGCTTGTATTTTTAATAATTCCTTCATTAGTAGCATTATTCTTTTTCTCTAATGATATTATTAAACTAATATTTGGTTATGGTAAATTTAATAAAAATAGTATACTAATGACCTCAGAAATACTTAAGTGCTATTCTCTAGGTTTACTATTTTTCTCAACAAACCACCTTTTAACAAGAGCACATTATGTTCATAAAAACAGAAAAATTCCTGTTATAGCTTCATTTATTTCTATTGCAATAAATATATTCTTAGACTATATGCTATACAAGAATTATGCACATGTGGGTATTACTTTAGCAACAACTTGCTCAGCAATGATAAATTTTTTAATATTATTTGTCTCTGTAAAAATTCAATATATAGATTTTTCACTAAAAAAATATCTAATTTTTACTGGAAAAGCACTAATTTTTTCTCTAATATGTGTGAAGGTTTCTTCATATCTCCACAATATATTTCTTAAATTAATAGTATTTTCTCTAATTTACTTTATACTTTGGGGATATGATCTAATCACTAAAAAGAATAAGATTTTCAATTAAGGAGGCTTTATGAAAACTAGGTTTATAGTTTTTTCACTTACTCTTATTCCGTATATTACTCTAGCTAATATACCAACACCACCTAACTTTACAAAATATGAAAAACAAAAACGTTTAGGTGCAAAATTATATGACTTTAATGATGTAAATGAAGAATTTAATCTTGACTTTGATACTAATAACAAATTTTCATTTAAAAATACAGTAACATTTGGAGTATTATCATATAGTTTGGGATATAATCAAGATCATAATCAAGGTCTTTCAAATACAATAGGAATTTCCAAAAATTTAAAAGACTTCTTTTTAAGCAAAAAATACCTATCAATTAATGAATATTATGAAAATAAGGAAAGAGTTCTAGAAGAATACAACAATATTTTAGATATTTATTCAAATCTAATAATTAAAAAACACGAACTTGAATACTTAAGTGAAATGATAAATAAACTTAATAGTGATAGAAAAATATTTAAAACTGAATACAGTGTAGGTAAGATTTCAAAAATAGATTATGAGTCTTTATTAGTAGACTTATTGACTTTCCAAGAAAAGATTGAAAGTACTAAGGATGAAGCAAACGACTTATTAGATCAATTGCATGAATATGGATATAATGAATCAATTG
This sequence comes from Sneathia vaginalis, assembly GCF_000973085.1. Classification (NCBI taxonomy): domain Bacteria; kingdom Fusobacteriati; phylum Fusobacteriota; class Fusobacteriia; order Fusobacteriales; family Leptotrichiaceae; genus Sneathia; species Sneathia vaginalis. The sequence continues at coordinate 659,905 of NZ_CP011280.1, read as the reverse complement.
AAAATATAGAAGACTTTGATATAAAAGAAGTGGATAATGAAAAAATTGAAAAGTATGTCAGAGAACAAAACGAAAAACATCACATACAAGAAGAATTAGCTAAACAATATAGAATTCATAAACTTTTACCAGATATGAATCTATACTCAACCTATACCTTCGAATCTAAAAACTTCGGTATAGGATTTAGAGTTAATAAGTCATTTAAAGTAGATGGTAGTGATATTACTGAAGCCAAAATGGGATATGTAAAAAAGGCTAAAGTTTTAACTAGCAATGATATACTAAAAAAATATAATGCTCTTATGCGTTACAACAGAGTATTAGAACAAAAATTAAGTTTACAAGAAAAAATATATAAAATAAATAAGGTTAAGTATAGCGTGGGTAATATAAGCTATAAAGACTTAACAGATTCAAAGATAAAAGAGAATGATGCTAGAATAGAATTATTAAAAAATAAGAATAATATAGCCTTATTCTTCTTAAAGAAGGGGATGTAACATAATATGAAATTTAAGATAAAAAGAAAAAAGACTGTAATAGCTATTTCATGCATTGCTGTAATTCTAATAGCATTGGGTGCAAAAAAAGTACTTATAGGAAATAAATTACCACGTCCTGAAATTTATGAAGTAAATAAATCAAATATGAATTTTACATATAATGTTACAGGTAAAGTAGAGTCACAAAAAGTTATTTCTGTTTTCTCAACAAATATGTCTGAAGTAGAAAATGTTGTAGCTAGATTAAATGATACTGTTAATAAGGGTGATGTCTTATTAAACTTCAAAAAAGATACTAGTAACACTCAAGCACTAAATATAGCAAAAGCAAATTCAATTTTACCTAATTTAAGACAAAATTATGAAGCTGCTAAAAAGATATATAGTGTTGGTGGTATATCAAAAGAACAATTAAATGATGCAAGACAAGCCTTACAATCTGCAGTGATTGATTCAAAGATTGCAAGTAGTGGATATAAACCACAAGAACGTGTATTACGTTCCCCTATATCTGGTGTAATAGTAGAAGCTAATGCAGATGATAACTATAAAATAGACCCAACAAAGCCTTTGTATAAGATTGCAGATACAGAAAATTTAAAAATAACTCTAGATGTTCCAAACTATATGGCTAAAAATTTAAAAGTAGGACAAACTGTTGATATAACTTCTGACTCTTTAAATGATGGTGAAGTTCTACATGGTGTTGTAAAAAATATAGCTAAAATATCAACTAAGAGCGAAACTTCAAATGATGCCATCACAAGTGTTGAAGTTAGCCTAGATAATTATTCTACATTAAAACCTGGTGATATAGTTGATGCAAAAATTAATTATCTAACTCTAAATAATAATATTATTATCCCATTACAATATATAGAATTTGAAAATGATAAGACATATGTATATATTTTAAATAATAAAAATATAGTAGAAAGAAGAGAAGTTAAATTAGGTAAAAACAATACAATAAACTATGTAGTTAATAGTGGATTATCTGTACATGATAAACTAATTAATAATTCTTCAAAAATATACAAACAAGGAGATAAGATAAAATGATAATATCAGTTAATAACGTAACCAAAACATATATAACTGGTAAATTATCTGTTGAAGTATTAAAAGGTGTTAATCTTTGTATAAATGAAGGTGAATTTGTATCAATTATGGGACCATCTGGTAGTGGTAAGTCAACCCTATTAAATATATTAGGTTGTCTTGACCTATTAACTAGTGGTGAATACATTTTAGACAATACAAATATAAAGGATTTAACTGAAGATCAATTATCTAGTGTTAGATGTGAAAAAATTGGATTTGTTTTTCAAGCATATAATTTACTACCTAAACTTACAGCACTTGAAAATGTTGAACTTCCTGCTATGTATCTAGGTACAAAAAAAGAAGTACGTAGAGAAAAAGCAATAGAACTACTTAAATTGGTTGGATTAGCTGATAGAATAAATCATAAACCTAATGAAATGTCTGGGGGGCAAAAACAAAGAGTTGCAATAGCAAGATCCCTTATAAATAGCCCCAAAATTATACTTGCAGACGAACCAACTGGAAATCTTGATAGTAAATCAACAGAAGAAATACTAGAAATATTTAAAAAATTAAATGATAGTGGAGTTACAATAATTATGGTAACACACGAAGAAGACGTTGCAGAACACACAAAAAGAATTGTACGTTTAAAAGATGGAGTAATAAAGAGTGATACACCTGTATTAGAAAGAAGAGGTGTGTAAATGAATATACTGGAAATAATAAAATTATCTATAGAAAATTTATTAAATTTTAAATTAAGATCATTTTTAACAATGCTTGGTATCATCATAGGTATAGGTTCAGTAGTATTAATATCATCTCTTGGTGCAGGATTTGAAAAAAAGATGCTTGCTGATGCTAATACAGCTCTAAATTCAGTACTTGATGTAACAATAAATGAAAAGTATAGTGGTGATCAATCAAAAATATCTGAAAAAGAATATATTACTGATGAAGATATTGAAAATATTTCTACACTATCATTAGTAAAAAAAGCAGCACCAATGATAAATCTTGATACTATGGTAGTTGAAGAAAAAACAAATAATTATACATACCCCTCTGTAGTTTCAAAGAATTCATATGAAGTTATGAAACCAAATATACTTGAAGGAAGATATTTTACAAATGAAGAAATGAAAACAGGTGCAAATGTTATTTTAATTAACAAAGCAAGTGCTGTTAGCTTATTAGGTCCAAATCCTTTAGGTAAAGAAATTACACTTAAATTCTATGATACAGAAAAAATAACCTTTACTATTATCGGACTAACAAAGGAAATTGGAGAAGATATTTCAAGATCATTTGGAGATAGAACAGTTCGTGCAACACTAACTAAAAAAACTGCTGAATTAATTAGTGGACAAAAATATACGAAATATAAGGAAATACTTGTAAATGCAAAGAGCGAAAAGGATATAAAAGAAGCAAAAGAAGAGGTTGAACAATATCTAAAAACTAAATCTACTAAGACTGATTTATATAAAATAAAACCTTTAAAAGAAGAAACACAACAAATTACAGGTATATTGCAAAAAATTTCGTTATTTATAATGGCAATAGCTGCAATATCAATAATAGTTGGTGGTATAGGTGTTATGAATATAATGCTTGTTAGTGTAAAAGAAAGAATTACAGAAATTGGCTTAAGAAAAGCAATTGGAGCTAAAAACAAACAAATTATCGGACAATTTATAATCGAAACCATAATATTAACAATTATAGGTGGACTTATAGGAATATTATTTGGATTTAGTTTATCATTATTAATTGGCTTATTATTAAAAATCTTACCAGTACTGAAAATTAAAATCGTTATGTCTGCATTCATAGTATCTACAATAACAGGATTAATATTTGGTATATATCCAGCAAAACAAGCTGCGAAGTTATCACCAATGGAAGCATTAAGAAAAGAATAGATAAAATTACATAAGATACATTATCGGACTTAAATTGACACATATAAAAATGTCATATAACTAAATAAAGTTATATGGCATTTTTTTATTGATACTTGTTTTAAATTACCAAACGTACTATCTAATTTTTTTGTATTATCAAATCTATTTTAAGGTTTTTGTTCCTGTATCCTGTTCATTTTTATTTTCATGAATATAGTTTTCCTCCTACTTACAAACACTAAAAAACTACTAGATTTTTTATTTTCCAGTCGTTCCATTTCATTCTTTCAAGGTCACAAATTGTGATCTTGAACATTAAAAGGTTATTCAATTATGCTTCAAGAAAATCGTCCATTAACAAAAAGTCTCTGATTCCAATTCAGAGCCTATCAATGCATGTAATTCTGTAAGAAAATACTCATCTTCAGCTCTATAACTTCTATCAAGCCTACTCTTTCTAAATACTGCAAAGTTATCATAATATCATCTTCTGTTTCAGCTACCTTTTCAAAATATGGCTTGTCTTCATCTTTTAAACTTAAAAGTAGTAGCTTCAAATAGATAATCGTATATGTTCCTTCAGCTGATATTTTTCTAATTCTTCTCATACGAATATCTGTAAAAAATCTTCTTTTAGCTTTAACCAATAACATCTCTTGTTTTTACTCATATTTTCATTCTTTCCTCAAATAAAAAAAGGACGATAGTTTTTATTTCTACCGCCCTTGTAAGTATGTGTATATTTTTCATTCGGTTTTTTACTAATTTAATTCACTTTCAATTTCTTCTATACTTGGCAATGTTCCCTTAAAACTTTCTGGAATTAAATTTGATAACTGGTACTCTGATATTCCAATAGGTTCTTTAGAGCTTTCAGACGCATATTTTGCTAATATATTATCCTTTGTTTTGCAGATTAAAAGACCTATTGTTTGATTATCTGCCTCACCCTTTAAAATATGATTTACAGATGTTACATAAGTTCCAAGTTGTCCTATATCCGCAGGTTTAAACGCAGAAATTTTTACTTCTACTACCACATAACAATGCAATTTTATGTTATAGAACAACATATCAATAAATTCTTCTGAACTACCAACTACAAGTCTATATTCTCTACCTACAAAAGCAAACCCTGTTCCAAGCTCCAATAGAAACTTTTGTATTTATCCATCAAAGCATCTTTCAATTCTTTTTCATCATAATTTTGCCTAATAGCTATAAAGTCGAAATTATATGGATCTCTAGTTATTTCTTCTGCAAGTTTGCCCTGTGTTGATGGCAAATTACTTGTGAAGTTTGTAATTGCCTTTCCTTGTCTATCGAACAAATCTGTATCCAAGAAATTAAGTAGCACAGACCTACTCCAGTTATTTTCCAATGTTTTTGAAATAAAGAAAAATGCTTTATTTAAATTGCCATCACATCTATCCATGATATACCTTTGATGTCCCCAAGGCACGCTAAAAATCATTTCAAAATTTCTATCAATTTCAGATATCTGTAAATCGTCCACAGGCTGTGGACGATTTAGTGGAGAATACATTTCAAAGAATTTTTTCATATATTTTAAGTTAGTAACAGAAAATCCTTTCACATTTGGAATTTCCTTTTGCAAGTCCGAACTCAACTTTTTATAAAATCCATTTCCCCATTTGCTTTCTGCCTGTAAGCCTATAATTTCTTCCCCTAAACTATAATAAAACTTCAGCATTTCAGAATTAACAGAAACAGCTGCTTTAAGTTGCCTATCCTTATATGAACTTTTTATTTTTTCAAGCATTTGTAAATACTCACTATCGCTTATGATAGTCAAGTCTTTTTTGTCCACTATCACCACTCCCATTTCTTATCTTTTCCACATTATCACACCAATGGTGCAATTTTTACAGTTCAAAATCTATTTTTTCACCACTATTACAATTTGCTTACAGGCTGTATCCTAATTGATATAATTATACCAAAAATATATGCTTTTTTCTATCTCTCAGTTTCCCTATTGCATTTCCATTAGAAAATAGTTTAAAAAAAATATATAGATAAATCAATACTTTATTTAACTTTACACAAAAAAAGCGTGAAGTAAAAGAAACGTCAATTTCCTTCTACACGCTTATTTTATTATATTCTATTCTATTAAATTTTTATAGTGTTGCATCATTAATTATACTCTACAATCTAAGCAAAAAATAATTTAAAAATGATAGGAGATAGTTTTTTATAAAAATAGATTATGAAAGATTAAAAGATAATCTTGCGTATTTAAAATTAGAAACAATTAATAAAAATTTATCTGAATATATAGATGAAATAAATTTGAAATAATTGAATATTGTAAAAGCTTTGTTAAAATTAACTGATGATTAATACAAAGATTAATGTTGGAGCTATAAATAGACAGGAAATAAACACATTCCTTACTCATAAATTTATAGCTAAAAATATGAATATAGTATTCTTAGGATCAAGTGGTGTAGGTAAAACACATCTTTCATAAAATGTCATAATTTAATAGAACAATTAAGAAAAGCAAAACAAGAAAATATATTAGAAAAACGAATAAAACATTTGGATAGGATTTTACATCATTCACATGTTATTAGAATAACAGGTAAAAGTTATAGATAAAAAAATATTATGAGGATAAGGAGGGAGAAAAGTAGTTGTTAAAATGTACATTATTATTTTTACATTTTTGTACATTTATATATTGACATTTACAACCGTCTTAAAAAATAACTTTTCAACACTTTTCAACAAGGGTTGTTGAAAACTTGTTTGTTTATTTTTGTGAACAAGTAAAATTGGTGTTCGTGGTGGTTGTACACTGAAAAAGTTTTCAACTTTTCAACAAAAAAAATGTAAACCTTTTTAAAGTTTACATTTTAATCTTCTATTTATTATTTATTAGGCTTAATATATCTGTTGGATTTATTGTATCCTTTTTTTCTGATAAATACCTTCCAATTTTTGCTTGTTGATAAGTTGCATATATTACTGCATCTCTTGTCTTATACCCTTGTGCTAAATATGAAGCTATCATGCCCGATAATAGATCTCCCATACCTGCATTTGCCATTTTACTATTACCTATGTTTACAATATAGAACTTATGACCATCATAGATTATATTATTCTTCCCTTTTAGTATAATTGTTCCTTTGTATTTCTTACCAAACTCCTCCAGTTTTTCAAATGGTTTTTCTAATATCTCGTTTAAATCATAGCCACTTATACGTGAAAACTCTAGTGGATGTGGTGTTAATACACAGTCTTCTGTTAAGCTATCTAATATTTCTAAATTATTTGAAATATATGTTAGTGCATCAGCGTCTATAACCATTTTCTTATCTAGATTTGTATATATAATAGAAGCATAATCAAAATCTACTCCATTATTAGGACCTAGACATATTACATCATATTTTGTAGTATCACTATTTATACATTCTGGATTAAATGATAAATTCGCTTTTCTTGTTTCATCATCACTAATAAGGTAAGTATAACCTGAACCAGATTTTACACTTGCACGACTTGCAAGTAATGCTGCACCTTTTTTTGCATATATCTTTACTCTACCAAAATCACTCTTATTACAAAATTCATTTTTCTCTTTTTTTATTGACCCTATATATTCTTCATCGACTATATATTTATTACTTACACACTCATATATCTTTTCATTTACCCCTATTTTTAAAACCTTTTTAGGTATACTAGAATTAAGTAGCGTCTGCTTATATGTCGACAACATTAATACACAATCTGAATTAATATGTGCTGTATTCAAATCAATAGATATTATCTTATAATCCTTCTTTTCATTTATTTCATCTATTAATTCCTTATAATACCCCTGAACTGGTCCACTAAATCCAAAGCCAAATAATGCATCTATTAGAATATCACAACTTTGTACATGTTCTATACTAGGTATTCCAATTTTTAAAGCAATTTTATGGTATATAGACATATTTTTCTTACATATTATCTTTACATCCTTATTAATACTATGTAGCAGTATAGCTAATGCTAACCCATCTGCCCCGTTATTACCAGGTCCTACTGCAACTATATACTTATTAACCGTCTTATCTATTTCATTAAAAAGAGAATGTGCTGCATTTTGTATGAGCACATCTTCTGTATAGTTATATTCATTTAAAAGTAATGTATCTACCTTTTTAGCTTCAATATTATCTGTAACATTAATCATAATTTACCAACCAGACCTTTTAAATATTCTCTTATTCTATCCTTTAATTCAGGGTGTCTTAAACCAAATTCTACATTTGCTTTAAACATACCAAATTTATCCCCTGTATCATATCTTAGAGCATCAAAATCATATGCGTATAATGGATTATTATCCTTTGTCATTGCTAATATTGCATCTGTTAATTGTATTTCTCCATCAGCTCCTGGCTTTATTGTCTTTAAATATTTAAATATTTCAGGTTTTAAAACATATCTACCTAATGCCGCATAGTCACTTGGTGCCTTATCAACACTAGGTTTTTCAACAAATTCTTTAACTAAATATGTTCTATCATCAATTTGTTCTTTAATATCAATAATACCATACTTACTTGTTTGATCGTGAGCAACTTTTTGTATTCCTAATATATTTCCACCACCAACTTCATAATATTTATTGACAAGTTGTTTAGTTACTGGCATATTTTCAGTATACATAATGTCATCACCTAATAGTACAACAAACGGTTCATCACCAACAAAGCTTTCTGCTTTTGAAATTGCATGTCCTAATCCTAATGGTGCTTTTTGTCTAACATAATATATATTAGCTAATTTTGAAATTTCTTCAACAACATTTAAAAGTTCTGTTTTACCTTGTTCCTTTAATATACTTTCTAATTCATATGAATAATCAAAATGATTTTCTATAGATTCCTTATTTCTACCAGTGATAATTAAAATTTCTGTTATCCCTGAATCAATTAATTCTTCAACTAAATATTGCATAGCAGGCTTATCAATTATAGGTAACATTTCTTTTGGTTGTGCTTTAGTTGCTGGCAATACTCTACTTCCTATTCCTGCTGCAGGTATTACAGCCTTTCTAATCTTTTTCATAATCCTCCCTAGTTAAAAAGAACTTACTTCTTTTTATTTTCCCACGACAAATTACATCTACTATTCCTAAGTATCTATTATTCTTATCATAGCAGTGTAGCATCTTATCATCACACTTTTTATCTAAGTTTAAAGTCATACCATTTAATATACTCTTTATTTTTTCATCACATAACACTATATTATTTAATTTAAAATAGTCATGTATGCTATACATTTCAACATTATCACCAATTGGTGCTTTAAAAATATCAATTTGTTCTCTAAATAAATATATCATTGTGGCACAGGTATTTAATTCATACGCAATATCTCTTACCAATGATCTTATATATGTTCCACTTGATACACTGGCTTCAAACTCAATTACACCATTATTATACCTTATATTTTTGATATAGTTTATATTTATTTCACGTTCTTTTATATCTACCACTATATTTTGTCTTGCTAATTTGTATAGCTTTTGCCCATTATGCTTTATTGCTGAATACATAGGTGGTTTTTGCTTTATTTTACCCACAAATTTATTCATAGCCTCATTTATTTTATCTAAAGTAACATCTTCATAAGGCATACTTTTAATTACACTACCCTCACTATCTAGTGTATCTGTTTCACTACCCAACTTCATCTTAACAAAATAAACTTTATCTTTTTTCATAAGTAAGTCCGATAATTTTGTTGCGTTATTACTCATAGCTACTATTAATCCTTGTGCCATAGGATCTAATGTTCCTGCATGACCAATTTTTTTAAAGCCATATTTAGCTTGTATTTCTTTTATAACCTTATGTGATGTTATGCCATGCCTTTTATTAATTAATATTATTTTTGAATCTTCCATTATCTCTTCCTTCTGTTAAAAAAAAGCTAGTTTTTTCTAGCTCTTTTCCTTATGAATTTTTGATGGTATATGTAGTATAAATTCTGAACCCTTATTTATTTCTGATTTTACTTCTACACTACCTGAATGTATAGATATTATCTTCTTAACTATTGATAAACCTAATCCTGTTCCACCAGTATCCTTTGTTCTAGATTCATCAACTCTATAGAATCTTTCAAATATCTTATCAAAATATTTTTTATCTATACCTATTCCTTCATCTTTAATTGATATTACAGCTTCTTTTTTCTCTTGATCATAAGATGAATTTACATATATACTAGAACCCTTAGGTGAATATTTTACACTATTTTCTATCATTGTTCTAATAGCTTGTAATAGCAAGCTTCTATCTGCTAGTATAGTATATTTTTCATTTCTATCTATTACTATTTCATGATCTTTAGCAAAGAACAGTGCATCTGTATACACTTGATTGATAAAGCCAACTGAATCAAATGTTTCTATATTTATCTTAACAGTATTTGCATCTCCTTTTGCTAAGAATAGTAATTTATCTACCAAGTTCTTCATATTCATTGATTCATTAATAATTAAATCAACTGATTCATTTATTAAATCATTAGTAGATGATCCATGACGTTTCATAAGTTCTGCATAACCTTTAATAATGGCAAGAGGCGTTCTTAATTCATGTGAAACATCTGAGATAAACTTAGACTGATTATCAAAAGCTATATTAAGTCTTTCTAACATATTGTTTATTATATTAATTAGAGTCTCTAATTCATCACCAGTATTTGTATTATTAATTCTCACTGTCAAATCGTTAGTTGATATTGAAGATGCAGTTTTAATAATGCTATTTACTGGTTTTAAAATTTTAGATGTTAATATATTAGTCATGAAAACAATTATCGCAAGTGATAAAAGGGTGTATAGTAAGAATAAAAGTATTAATGTTTTTATTATCGTAATATCACCTGTCACATCTTTAACTATATACACATCAAATACATTTCCACCTATATTTCTACTAATTCTTATTACATCATAAATATGTCCATTCTTTTTGTAGTGTATAGGATGATTCTTATTAATTTTGTTTTTACCAATCAACTTATTAACTTCAGATATATCCTTTTTTACATCATTAACTTTTCCTGTATTCTTAGATGTAAAAGTATTTAATGCGATTTCATCATAATTTTTTGCATTTCTTATTCTAATTATATATTCATATTTTTCTATACCTGGTTCAAATGGTTTTGAATAAACAACTGACTGATTTTCTATTTTAGGATTAAATTCAAGTGTTATTGTATTGTATTTTTCAGAAAAACTTGAAACCTTATTTAAAAAGTCATTAATCTCAACCATTTTTTTCTCATATGATATCTTGTTGTTATTCTTATTTTGAAAATTAAAGAAATTTACAACGAAAAATCCACAAAAAAACATGATTATTAGGAAAAAGATAACAAATGTTACAGATATTCTATCTGCTAATTTTAATTTAATTCGCTTAATCATTTAAATACAAAACCTACCCCTCTTACAGTTTGTATAAATTTTCTGCGATGATTTTTATCAATTTTATCTCTAACATATTTTATGTAAAGGTCTAATATGTTATCGTTTCCTTCATATCCATATCCCCAAACATCCTCTAGTATTCTATCTCTAGAAAGTACAATCCCTTTATTTGTGACCAAGCAGTCTAAAAGGTCAAATTCTTTCTTTGACAATGTTATTAACTCTTTTCCCCTATATACTTCGTATGCCTTGTAGTCTATTCTTAAATCCTCATATTCAAAAACATCTGGCTTAACCATTGTTACTGTTCTACGTAACAATGCCTTTATTCTAGCAATAAGTTCTTCATTAGAAAAAGGCTTAGTCATATAGTCATCTGCACCATAATCTAATCCTATTACTTTATCAGTAATATCATCTTTTGCAGTTAGTATTATGATAGGAACAGTTGATTTTTCTCTTAACCTCTTACATACTTCCATACCATTCATTTTAGGTAACATAAGATCTAGTAAAACTAAGGCATATTTACCTGTAGAAGCTTTTTCTAATCCTGTTCGTCCATCAAAGGCTTTTTCAACATCATATCCTTCAAATTTTAATTCCATTTCAATCAATCTTGCGATTTTTTCTTCATCTTCGATGATTAATATTGTTTCTTTCATAACTACCTCTAAATATTTTCAGTATCTATATCTGATTCAGCTTGCCCTATAGGCAATTTTATCCTTAATAAATCAAGTTCTCCCATTTCTACATCTGTTGATATGATAGCAATTGTGTTTGGATTAACAACTGTAGTAAATTCATCATTTTTTGTATTAATAAAGCCATCAATTCTGAATTTAATAGGATCAACATTTGGTCTTATTAACTCTAATTCTTCTTTAGTTGCATCCAACTTATTTCTAATATATATCTTGTACTTATTATCTCCCAAGACTTCCATAACATTAGCAACTAATTGATAAGTTTGACTATATGATATATTTGTATCATAATTTTGGTCATTTTCATTAGTTTTTCCAAAGAAGAATCCTTTAGAATACAATCTATGACTTATTGTTTGAAGTTCATACTTCCAATTAGGGTCATATTCGTAATTACCTGAATAATATTTATCTATTGCCTTTCTGTATTGCTTTGTTACAGTAGAGTTATAGTAAATACTCTTCATACGACCTTCAATTTTTAATGAGTCAACTCCTGCTTCTATTATTTTATCAATAAATTCTATTGTACACAAGTCTTTAGCATTAAATATGTATGTACCTTCTTTATCTTCAATAATATCATGTGCACCATGTGCCTCATGATCTTCTGCAACTACCTTATACTTCCATCTACAATCTTGAGCACATACTCCTCTGTTTGCATCTCTATTTGTAAAATAGTTACTTAATAGACATCTACCAGAATATGCCATACACATTGCACCATGTATAAATACTTCAATTTGTATTCCTGGAACTTTATCCTTAATTTCTTTAATTTCTTTTAAAGTCATTTCACGTGCTAGTATTACTCTAGTTGCTCCCATATCACGCCATGCTTTAACGGTCGCCCAATTTATACTATTTGCCTGCGTACTAATATGTATATCAAGGTTAGGACCATATTGTTTAACTTGGCTAAATACTCCTAAATCGCTTACTATTACACCATCTGCTTTTACACTATCCAGAAATTTTATAAACCGTGGCATATAGTCTATATCTTTATTATGTGCAAATATATTTAGTGTTACGTAGATTTTCTTACCTAATTTATGTGCATATTCTATAGCTTCCTCTAACTCCTTATTTCTGAAATTAGCTGACATTCCTCTTAAATTAAATGCACCTCCACCTATATAGCAGGCATCTGCCCCGAAGTGAAATGCTTCTTTTAATTTTTCCATGTTTCCTGCTGGTGATAGTAATTCTACTTTATTCAATTATTCCCTCCTTGTGTATAAATATTGTCTTTAAATTTTTGACAACTTAAGTCAAAGCTTAAAAATAGTGTGCCTGTTGAACCATTTCTGTGCTTTCCTATTATAACTTCAACCTTTTGTACATTGTCATTACCCTTTTTTTCCCCTTTATCTTCTTCTCTTTCGTAATAATCATTTCTATGTAAAAAAATGACTTGATCGGCATCTTGTTCTATGGCACCAGATTCTCTTAAATCTGATAACATTGGTCTTTTATCAGATCTATTTTCTACTCCTCTTGATAATTGTGATAATGCAAGTATAGGAACATTTAGCTCTTTTGCTAATAGCTTTAATGATCTAGAAATTTCTGATACTTGTTGTTCTCTTTGCTTATTTTGTGATGTACTACTTATTAATTGCAGATAGTCTATTACTATAAAGTCAAGATTATTATTCATTTTAAACTTTCTTGCATAATTTTTAATATCTAGAACTGTTACAGTAGCATCACCTGCAATATATATAGGATAATCCTTTATTACTTCTTCAGTTTTTGTACTTTTAAAAAGTTCTTCTTGATTTAAGTTATTTTCCTTTATTTTCTTAGCAGATAAACCTGAACAAATTGAAAGTATTCTATTATATAACTGTTCATTACCCATTTCAAGTGAGAAAAATAGGACAGTCTTTTTTTGCTTTGCAACATTTATTGCAAGATTTATTGCAAATGCTGTCTTACCCACAGCAGGTCTTGCAGCTAATATTAATAAGTCAGACCCATGCAATCCTCCAGTTATTTTATCATATTCACTAAATGAAGTTTGTATACCTAGTATGTCTTTATTACCAGTTTCACTAAGCTCTATTATCTTTCTTCTTCTTTCTTCACCTAATGACTTTATGCTAACTATAGGATCTTTGGTTTTTTCAGCTTCAATCGAAAATATTTTTGCTTGTGATAAATCAAGTAATTCCTTTGCTTGCTTATAGTCTCTATTTATCTCGCTAACAATGTTATCACAAGCTTCTTTTAATCTTAACTTTATGGATTTATCCTTCAATATATCAACATAAGCTTCTAAATTAGTCGCAACTGGTGCATTTTCTAGCAATTCTGCTATTTTACTACGCCCACCAAATATATTTAATTTACCATTTTTTGCTAACTCTTTTTCTAATACTAAGGCATCAAATGATGTATATTCATTATACAAATTTACCATAACTTGGAATACATCACCATTAATTTTTTTTGTAAAATCTTCAGGCATTAGTCTTTCAATTATCGGCATTATACTATCTGAATTTGATATCATCATACCTAGTATTGCTTCTTCAATATATTCAATGTTTAAATCTTCTGACATTTTAAACACCTACTACAGTAACTTTTATTTCAGCACTTATCTTATTATGTAACTTCAATACTATTTTATGTATACCAATTTCTTTTATACGTACATCTGTTGGCATTTGTTTTTTATCTACACTGTAATTTAAGTCTTGTTTTATCTTTTCAATAATTTCCTTAGAACCTATAGAACCAAACACTTTACCATTTTCTCCTGATTTTACACTCAATGTTATTGACTTACCATCTAATTTTTCTTTAAGTTCTAGGGCTTTTTTCACTTCTTTTTCTTCATCTTTAAGTTTCTTTTCACCTTTTTGTCTTAACTTATTTAAGTTTTCTGGTGTAGCAGGTACACCTTTTTTTGATGGGAAAAGGAAATTATTTGCATATCCGTCTTTAACTTCAACAATTTCATCTTTTTTACCAATTCCCTTAATTGTATCTAGTAATATTACCTTAATTTTCATTGCGTATCCTTTCTAAATCTTTTCAGCTTCAAATAGACTTCTAACCTTGTCATAGAAACCGTCAAAATTTTTCATATATTTTTTATCTATAATCTCTAGTGTGTATCTAACACCTAGCATATCATATATTTGCTCTTCTATTTGGCGTCTATACTCATAGTCACTTATTATCGCTTTAGTATATTCCCTATTAGTTGTTTGTTTGATATATATACTTGCATTTTTTATCTCAACAAACTTAAATTCTGATAAAACTGAATATGGTATTAACATTCCTTGTTCTTTTAATTGATTTAAGAATTTCTTGTAGTCAAATTCAATATTTTTAACATTAGTAGATACACTAACTGTACTTACAGTCTTTTTAACCTTAAGTATATTGTATATTATGATATAGACTATAATACGTATATCGTCTTCATTCTTAAATATATTTAAAGAAGAATAGATGTTTGTTATTACCAAACTAATGTAGTCTATATCTTTTTCATTTGCTTTTAGAAAATCACAAAAATCTTTTAAAAATTGTTCAATCTGTATTCCATCTTCATACATTTCATCAACAAATTTAACTAATTCTTCTTTTTGTTCATTTTTCAAGTATTCATTAAATTTAACAAAATATTCACGAGGCACCATACCTAAAGTCTTTTTAACTAATTCTTCTGTAATATCTTCTCCAAAATTAGTTGATGATATTTGTTCAAGTATAGAAAAGGCATCCCTTGCACTACCACCTGATTTTTTAAATATTAACTTTAGACTGTCGTCATCTATTTTAATATTTTCTTTTTCTACACAATTTCTCATCATATCTATTGCTTCATTTTCACTTAATGTTTTGAAGTTATAGCATATACAACGAGAAATAATAGTATCTGGGAGTTTATTAATTTCAGTGGTTGCAAGTATAAAGATTGCATGTTTAGGTGGTTCTTCTAATGTCTTAAGTAGTGCATTAAATGCTTCATTAGTTAACATATGTATTTCATCTATAATATACACTTTCATTCTGCATCTAACTGGTTGGTAATTAATACTTTCTTTTAATGAACGTATTTCATCAATACCTCTATTAGAAGCAGCATCTATTTCTATTATATCTAAATTATTACCCTCTGCTATACTTACACAATTTTCACAACTAAGGCAAGGTTTTGAACTTATTCCATTTTTCATGCAATTAACAGATTTTGCAATTATTCTTGCAATTGTAGTTTTACCTACACCTCTTGGACCACTAAATAAATATGCGTGTGCTAATTTATTTTGATCTAATGCATTTTGTATGGATTTTTTAATGTATTCTTGCCCAAATACAGTATCAAAATTATTGGGTCTATACTTTCTGTATAAAGTTTCACTCATTTCTTTCTCCCATAATTAAATATTTTGCTAATAAATCTTGTAAATATACTTTGATTTTTAAAGAATATATCTAAATTACCTGTAAATTCATCAAAAATCTTATCACTGTTTGTTAATATATATTCTGGTATATTATCTATTGAAATTTTATCGTTGCAATAAAAGTCTATACGTAAAAAATTTTTTTCTAATAAGTTTTCAGTTAGTATATTTACTGCCTCTACATTAGTTTTTAGACTAAGTGGTACAATATCTTTAGACCATGAAATTAAACCACTTTTTTCATTTTTTAATTCTTCACTATTCTTACCTGTGCCTATAGATAATATCTTTATATCACTCATCTTTTTAGCAAAACCTTTTTTAGATATAGCCTCTACTAGTGCTACAAGGCTTGGGTTATTAGACCATATACAACCATCTATATATTTTTTACCTTTAATTTTATGAGGTTCAAAATATATAGGTGCTGATGCTGATGCCATAACAGCATCAATTAATCTAACTCCTTTAGGATCCCATGACTTAAATATTTGAGGTTCTGAACTTAATATATCTGTTGCTGTAATTAAAAGATTTGTTTTTGTATCTTTAAAATCTTTATTCTTATAGTTATTCTCAAGCAAAACTCTTAGCTTATCGCTCTCATATTTACTTGAAAAAATACCTTTTAGTATTGATGATTTAAAAACATTTTTATACTCTTCTAGGTACATTCTAGTAATATCTTTTGCATCAACATCCACTGCTATTGCACCTGCTATTATCGCTCCCGTACTTGTACCTACAATTAAATCAAAATACTCATTAACCTTTATATTATATCTTTTTTCAATATTTTCTATTATACTTGCTGTAAAATATCCTCTCGATCCACCACCATCAAGACAAAGTATTCTAAACATTATAGATAAAGCTCCATTTTATCAGTTGGTATGCTTTCAATAGTATAATTTTGTCTTGTCTTATTATCAAATAAGGTACTGTACGAATCTTCTTCATTTGGTATCTTTTCTACAAAGTCCCCTATTTTTACATCTGGTGCATCTTTTATTTCAGTTTTTAATTTATATATTTCTCCATAAATTTCTTCTAACTTTTGACAATCAAAAACAATAAAGTCATCCATAGCTTTTAATTGTTTTAAAGTTTCTTTAGGTAAGACATAATATATCATTGATTCATAACCAACATTAAGTCCAAAAATATCCATAGTCTTATCCACCATATTGTATCTTACATCACTTACTAAAATATCGAATAAAGTTTCTGAATAGTAGCTTTCTTTTTCACCATAATCATCAAAGTCTACATAATTCATTTTTACCTCATTATTATTTAAATATTTTTTAATAACCTTAACATAACCTTTTGCTCCTACATTGTGAAAGAAACAATTTGTATTATCGGCTAGATAATAGTACCAGAATTGTGCAAATTCTTGTATTTCACCATCATCTTCATATCCTAAATAATCTGCTATGCACATATATTTATCTTTAAAAAACGCTTCTTTTGCACTGTAATATTTATCCATATCTGCACCCAAAAGTTTAGCTGCTTTATCTAAATTTTCATATTGATTCATCTACATTTCTCCTTTTCTAATATATAGTCATATATCTTACTTACTTGTGAATAATCATCACAATTTATACTCTTTAACACCCTATAAATTAGGAGTATAAGGCCTGAATAAACTTTTGCACCTTTTAATTCATATTTTCTTAATAAGCTTGTTTTAAAAGGATAAGTAATTAAATCAAAAGCATAATTAGTTGGTATTAAGTTCACACCCTCTAACATACACGTATTAATTGCCTTTACATTACCCATCTCTGTTGCATTAATAATGTAGTCTGCTTTTAATAGATTGACAATTTCAATCTTACGTATTTTTCTATCCCCAGGTCTTAACTTTATATCTAATTCATCAGTAATAGTTGCAATATATACAACAGGATCTGATATATCCTTTAGAGCATTGTATATTGAAATTGCTTGTTTTGTACTTCCAAGAATTAATATTGTTTTTTGTGAAATATCAAATTTTTCATCTAATAAAAACTCTTTAAATCCTTCATATATTGTATTTCTTGGATTAATTTCATCACCATTTTCTAAAGAAATATAGTTTATATACTTATACAGTCTATAATACGTCTTTTTAAAATTACTTTTTAAATAATCTTTGTAATTATTATCTAAAAAAATACCCTCATATTGTTTGGATTCAATTAAATCTAATACTTCTTCAGTTGTCTTTTCACAATATGTATATTCAATATTTAAATAGTCTAGTATCATAGAAATTAATTCATGCTCATCATTCTTATTAACAATATATACCATAATTATTCCTTTAATAATTTTAATTCACTGTCACTTAATTCTCTATACTCACCTTCATTAAGATTTGCATCTAGAACTAAATTATTCATTTTAACCCTTTTTAAATAGGTTACCTTATTACCAACTGCATTAAACATTTTCTTTATTTGATGAAATTTACCTTCAGATATTGTAAGATAACATGAATTACTAGATAATACCTCTATTTTTGCATCACTTTTAGTAATATATCCACCAATATCTACACCCTTTTGCAAATTAAGCTTATCTTCATCACTAAGTTCATTCATATATTCAACATAATATGTCTTTTTTATATGTTTCTTAGGACTTAATAAATTATGAGCTAACTTGCCATCATTTGTTAAGATTAATAGCCCTACAGTATCTATATCTAATCTTCCAATAGGAAATAGTTCATATGTCTTGTAATCACCATTTAATATATCTATTACTGTTTTTAATTTTTTATCAAATGTTGCACTTACTACACCATTTGGTTTATTTAACATAATATACACGTATGGTTTATATGTAACCTCCCTATTTTCAAAAAGAACTATATCATTTTTTTCATCTACATTAAATGATGTATCTTTAACTAATACATCATTAACATATATTTTTTTCTGTTTTATAATTTTTCTTACTTCTGATCTTGAACCAACACCAGAATTTGCTAAAAATTTATCTATTCTCATACCGTTCCTCTTAGAAAATTATAGCAAAAAAAAGGCTTTTAGTCAAAAACTAAAAGCCATATTTAACTACAATCTAAATGAACCTACTTCACCTTTTTTTGCTTTATCTTCTAAAAATCTAAATAATTCTTTAAAATCTGATGAATAATTATTATTACCTAAATCAATTTTAACACCATCAATAGTGTTACGTTCTCTTATACTTTGTGATAAGTTCAATGTTTGACTGGCAAAGAAGTTGTCACTTAATTTTAAACTATTTCCATTTGCCATCTTTTCATCAAATGATACAGACATTATCTTACCATTTCTACATATGATTGTCATTTCTGAAGTTGATGAACCGTTACTTTTCTTAGCAGAATAAGTCCCATTAACAAACGAAAAAGATAGAATTGTAATTAAAGTTGATAATAGCACAATTAACTTTTTCATATCTATCACCTCAACATATTTTAGCATATTTTTTATTATTTTTCTAATTAATTTTTCATTTAGTATATATTAATACCCTATTTTAAATCACCAAATAAATTTAGTTTATCTTCTTCAGTTAAAGATATGTAAATCTCAAATAATTTCTCTACCATTTTCTTAGTAAAATTACAATGTTTTTCAGATGGTTTATTTATACTCAAATTAGCATATACATTTTCATTTATGCATGCACCACCACATATGTTCCTAGCTATACAATATTTACATTTATCAAAATTTTTTAAATCCATTTTACTAAATATTTTCTCATTAAACTTTGTATTTGAATCTACATTAGTTAAAACATATCTTTTTAATCCTACAAACCTATGACAAGGATACACATCACCATTAATATCTATAGCTATCATATTATTAGCAGCTCCACAACCTTTTATACGTATACCATCTTTAGAGAATTTCCTCAAATTATTCATAAACATACTGTATTTCTTTACTTCATTATATTTTTTTAATTTTATTGTATTCCATAACTCATCTAATAATTTATTATAACTTTCTGATATTTTATAAAAATCCTCTTCTGTTAATAAATTATCTGCAACTGCCCATGCTACTGAATTCAATTTCAAATCTTTAACTAAATGATTTATACTTTTTTTCATATCATAATTTGGAGGTGCTATTGTCGCTCTTACCACTACTTTTTTATCTAATTTATTAATATTTGATTTTATTACATCATAAACACCTTTTTTTGATATATAATATCTATTACTATCTGTAACTTCTTTTGTACCATCTAAACTTATGGTTATAAATATATTATTATCTAATAAAAATTTTTTGATTTTATTTGTTAATAGTGTCCCATTAGTTGTTATAGAAAAATGGAATTTTTTATTTATATAATTCTCTATACTTTTTGTATAATCAATAATTTCTTTAATCAACACAAAATTAGTTAATGGTTCTCCACCAAAAAAACATATTCCAACTTTATCTACTTTTGAAACTTTCACAAAATAATCTATTGCTTTTTTTGCTATTTCAAAGGTCATTTTACCTTTATTATTATATTCACCTCCTTCTCCATAACAATACTTACATCTTAAATTACATTCTTGTGAAACCATTAATGTTAGACCTGATGGTTCAAATTTAAATTTACTATTTAACTTTTTATCATATATGCTATTTAATTTATCGTCATTTTTTTTATTTCTTAATATATAATTATTTTCTAAAAAAGTTTTTATATCTTTATCTTTTTCAATATTTATATTTTTATTATAATGTATAATATTCGAAACTTCTTTATTGATTTTAAAAATCCCATTTGTTATTAAATTATATAAATAAAATTCTCCATTTATTTGTTTTATAACATTTGGATAATATTTCTCATTTTTAGGATAAATGTCCATTAATTTCATAATTCATCTCCTTCTATATCTCTTATAAATCTATTCTTTATTAAAATATACATTGAACTAAATAATACTAGAATTATAATTCTACTTAAATATAAATAAAGTATATTATCATCTAATAATTTTATGGTCAATACTAATGATACCCAACATTTATTAACAACTAAACCTGATATTAACAAAATGTAATAAATTCCATAAACTATAATATTTTTATTAAAATATAAAGACATAGAAAAAATTATTATTATAGATACCAATATTTCAATAATCATAAATAACGCATAATGTATATTAATATTTCTATTTATTATAAAAAATACCACTTGTCCTATCAAGAAAAAAAATATATTTGTAAAAACTACATCAAACAATATTCTGCCTATATATTTTTCTAAATCTTTTATATACAACTTTAAATAATTGCTAATAATTCTAATATTTTTTTCATTTATATACTTATTAACAATATATGGTATAGTAAATAATATTATTATTTGATGTGTAATAAATCTATATGAAAACATATACTCTGTTGTCAAAATAAAATGAAACTTTGTATCTATTATACCAAACACAATATAAACCAATATATAGTATAATATATTTTTTACTCTATTCATGTTTTTTACCTCTAAATGCTTCAGTTATAATATAATTAACATCTTTATCGTAGTATAAATTATTAAATTTATTTTTCAATAATTCTATAAATTCTTTATCATTATTTATTTTATAACTCTCTAAATATAGTCTCTTAAATTCATCAGGATTTTTTATATAAATATATCCAGCAACATTATATACATAATTAAACCTATTAGGTCTATATTTTGTATTATAGAAAAAATTCAAATAATAATCATAATAGTTTTTTAGTTTATTATATTTCAATCTAGTACCAACATTTCTACCAATTGCACTTGATATACCTTGTAATAAATGTCTTTGATATCTATTTTTAGGTACATTTATATAATTATCTACATCTATAACATCCTCTACATAATTTTTTGAAAAAATATCTATATTATTAAAATTAATCATTGCATCAGATAAAACATTTATAGTAACTTTATCTTTATCTGATAAAAAAGATTTTGGTTTACTCTTACTTATCCATAATACATCGTTTAAATATGCTTTTTCTATATATATTTTTCTTTTTTCACTAACATCTAGTATTTTGTCATATTCTTCTAAAGAATATACTAATATTTCACCCAATAGCTTAGCATCTTTCTCTTTTAATCCTTTATAATAGCACATATATCCATCTATATTAAAGCTTTTATAACTTTCCTTTTTTACTTTCATATAACTTAAGTATTCATAGCCTATGGAAAATACATTGATAAAAACAGGAATAAGTAATAAATATAGAAATTTTTTCTCCTTAAAAAAATAGAATGTTATACATAAAAAACTAAATATGCTAATACATAAAATTGATAAAATACTTGAATAATTCAGAACATCAAGATTATACAAAAATGTATTTACAGATAATACATTATTATACGATGTTGCATTATATACATTAAAAAATATAAAATTAATGATCGCCAGTATAAATATAGGAATTATATTAAAATACACCCCTAAAAATATTCCAAATGAAATCGAAAATAAATATTGAAACAAGCCATACATTATAGCAATATAGGCTTTAGCACCTAACATAACTAATTGTAAATTTATAAATAAAAAATAAGGTATATTTATTAAAAAACACAATATTATAACTTCTTTTGATTTTGAAAATAAAACTAACCAACTTCTCTTATCACTAAAAAATATCTTACATGAATAATATGAATTAATCATTATAAAAATAACTGCAAATAAATTAGCAAACATTTGAGTTTTAACATCATGAATATCAAAAAATTGTAAAAATAGTAGAAATAAAATTAGTATTGTATGGAATATTACATAATTTTTTATATTTTTATATCCCTCATTAACAAATATCTTTACTAGCTTAAAATACGTATTATTCAAGCTGACCACCTAAATTCATAATATAAAAATAGGCATCTTCAAGAGTTGGTTCGGCTTTAATAAAACCTGTATTTTCATTCTTAGAATACACTCTTATTTCATAAGAATTCTTTTTTCTTAATATCGAGATTAAATTCTTATATTCTTCTATTTTTTCATATTGTTTTATTTCTTTAATATATATCTTATTCTGCATTTTTTCTATTAAATTATCAACAGATCCTGTATATACAAGTTCCCCTTTTTTCATTATACCTATATTCTCACATAGTATAGCTATATCAGAAATTATATGAGAAGATATAATAATTATTCTATCTTTTGACAAGGAAGTTATAATATTTCTAAATCTTAATCTTTCTATGGGATCAAGTCCATTTGTAGGCTCATCTAATATTATTATTTTAGAACCCCCTAAAATTGTTTGTAATATAGCTAATCTTTGTTTCATACCACCAGATAAGGTTTTTATTTTGCAATATTTTTTATCTAAAAGATTAAATTCTCTTAATAAATTATCAATTTCTTCCTCTATAACCTTATTTTGTTTTAATGTTGATATATACTCAAGCATTTCATAACATGTCAGGCTCTCAAAAAATTCAAAATCTTGTGGTAAATATCCTATTTTCTTTCGAAATTCTAATATATTTTTAGATACATCTTCACCATCAACACTTATATTTCCACTTTGTATGGGTAAAATTGTGGCAATCGTCTTTAGAAACGTACTTTTACCAGAACCATTTTCACCTATAAGTCCATATACCCCATTACAAATTTGTGTATTTATATCTTTTATAGAAAAATTTTTATTTAATTTATATTTTTTTGATAATTTCTCTATTTTTATAATCATACATATCATTCCTTAATTTTCTATCTATTTACCATAATATTCTTTATATTTTAACATTTTTTTTATTTCATTTTTTTTAAGTATTTTTCCATTAGAAAATACAATCCATTTATAACTATTATTTAAAAGATATAATTTATGTGTAATTAAAATAACAATATTATTTTGGATATCATTAATTATATTAAATATATTATTTTCAATATCAATATCTGTTGAAGTTGTAGGCTCATCTAATATTAAGCAACTATGACGCTTAAATATTGCTCTAGAAAATGCAATCTGTTGCCATTCACCATTAGAAATTTCATAACCATCATCAAATTTATGACCTAATTTAATATTACCTTTATAATCTAAAAATTTAAGAATATTTTGTTGATTGAGTTTTTTTATAAAATTAATAATTTTATCTTTTTCATTCAAATCACTTATACATATATTATCTTCAACATTAAATTCATACCTCATATAATCTTGAAATAAAACACTTAAATTATTATACAAAGACTCTTTTTCAATTTCTTTCATAGAAATTCCATTTATTAATATTTCACCTTCATAATTATCATAAAATCCACACAATAATTTTATAAATGTACTTTTACCTGATCCGTTTTCACCAATTATTATTATTTTATCATTTGCATTTATCTTTAAATTTATATTTTTTATTGCATATTCTAAATTCTCTCTATATTTAAACCATACATTTTTAAATTCAATAGTTTCAATTTTCTTTATCTTAATATATTTTTTATTATTAATATTCGGGTCTTTTTTATATATAAATTCAAAAAGTTCATCTAAATATAGTTTTTTATTTAATAAATTTGAAATGTTTTTTGATATTTTTTCACTAGAATTAACAACATTTAAAATACAATTTAAATATAGATATCCTGTACCAATTGTTATAAAAGAATTAATAATATCTTTCAAAACTATGTAAACAGTAAAAAATAACATTATTGTTTCTAAAATCTGAAAAATTATTCCATTAATAAATAGATATTTAAATATCAATTTATCTTTAATATTAATTTTATCTATATTTGCAATAAAATTCTTAGTAAAAAAAACTCCTAATCTAAATATTTTATTTTCTTTATATGAATTTATATCTGTCAATAAAAACCTATAATAATTAGATTTGCGAACATTTATAATCCTAATTTTTGACATTTCATATTCTTTTTTACCAATGATAAAAACTAGATAAACACAACATATCGGAACAATAACTAAATAAATTACTGTATATAACTTCCATTTTGCTAAAATAATTATACTCCCAATTAACATTGATATATTGGTAATAACATCTAAAATGTTTAAAATCATTGCATATGGAACATTAATATCACGTAGTGTTTTTTGGATACTATTATAAGTTTCTGTATTCTCAAAGTCAATCATCGACATATTTTTACACTTATCTATAAATATACTATTTATCTTATATTCCAATTCTAATTTAAATATTTGTTGGATATAATCATAATAAACAACGATACATTTAGAAAATAAAAATGTAATAATATAGTAAAACAGATAATAAAAAACTATATTCACTTGTTTTTCAACAAGTAAATTTATCATTTGTTTCAGCAAAAATACAGTTGCAAAAAATAATAAAATTTTTATTATAACTAATATTAATAATTTTGAAAAATTTTTAAAATTTATTTTTAAACAAAACTCAATTAACTTATAAAAAGTACCCAAAAACATCACCACTTCTCATACTAACCGATGTGTTTGCATTCTCTTCCAAAATCACAATTTCCACAATCGCTATCTCCCCAATCAGTAGCGTCGCAAGAATCACATCTATCGCGTGCGTCACATGTTATACACCAATCATCTTCATCATTTTGAAAAAAATCAATTGTTGATTTGTTCAATTGTTTCATAAAAAATCTCTCCTTTATATTTTTATTATAAATTATATCATTTTTTTTATTTTTTTCAATTTATTTTATTTAAATATATATTATAGTTTATTAACCAGTATAAAAAAAATACTTTGTTCTACAAATTACTTTTAGTATTTTTATTATAAAAAAAAATCAATACTTTATCTAAAAAAAAATAATCTATTTTTTAACCATAAATAAAAAATATATTTTTTAAATTATTTGTAAAAGTTTTTTCAAGTAATTCATATATATTTTTTAATTTATATAAATTTTATATATAATATAACTAATTATTACTATTCTAACTTTTGTATAGTTCGGTTATCGTAAATAAAGTACCTTAATCACTATATTCTTGCTCAAAAATACTCCTGAATTATATTGTAAATTTCTTATAATATGCAATTATTAAATATTGATTTTGTTACTTTACACCTATTTCATCAAATATTTACTCTATATATTAGAATAAATATTCATATGATTATCTCTATATCCTTAAGAAATAATTATTTTATTAACAGCATAACTTTAGCTTGAAACATTTTACAAAATATATCTTTAAGAATATCTTGCATTTCTTGGGTATTTTCAGATTAATATTATTAAAGAATACATCTGCTATTGCATTACTTGCTTCACTATATTTATTTCTTTCTTATTTTTATAACAATTCATGATTTCTTTTCATTTCCATTAATAGTAAAATATATTATTTTAAAATAAAGTGTATAAATATTTTTATAATTTATACACTCCATTATATACTTACTATTCTTCTAATATTTTTCTCACAACATAACTTGCTAACATCAATCCCCCAACAGATGGTACAAAGCTAACGCTTCCTGGATGGGGTTTATCGTGTTTTATTGCGTGTTCTGTTGATGCAACTACATTGATATTCTTATCCTTAAATTCTTTTCTTAATCTTCTTGCAAGTCCACAACCTATGGTATTTTTTAATTTACCTATGTAGACTTTTGTTGGATCTAATCTATTAGCTAACCCCATTGATGATATTATATTTATTTTTTTATACAAACAATAACTAATTAAAGCTATTTTGGCATCCATATCATCAATTGCATCAATTACATAATCGTATTTTTTATCAAAAAACTTTTCTATATTTTCTTTACTAAGCTTTTCAGTATATATATTTATATTACAATTGGGATTAATGCTTAATATTCTTTCTTTCATAAGCTCTACTTTTAGTCTACCTACGGTATTTATATTAGCATGTATTTGTCTATTTATATTAGTAATATCAACAGTGTCAAAGTCTACTAAGGATATATTCCCTACAAAGCTTCTTGCTATTGCTTCAGCAGCAAAAGAACCTACTCCTCCAACACCAAATATTATACAACTTGATTTATTTAATTTTTCTATGCCTTCTTTTTTTACTAATATTTCTAATCGTTCATAACTAGTTGCCATCATTCACTCGCTTTCAATGCTTCTATCATATTTATTTTATTTATTTTTTGGATTAATAAGCTGCAGACTAAGACTACAAAAAACATTGATAATACAAATGAGAATAAAAATGGCTTATAGTTTAATGCAACTACTGGTTGTATAGGTGATGTCTTAAACATTAGTGCTAAGAACAAATGTAACTTACGCCCTATATACAAGCCAAATAATGTTGAGATTATGGCAAGTATAAATATTTCCCTAAAGATGTACAAATACATTTCACTTTTTCTATAACCTAAAACTTTTAATGTACTTAATTCTCTTTTTCTTTCTATTATATTAATATTCCCAAGATTATATGTAACAATAAAGGATAGGCTTGCACCAAGTATTATCATTAATACTACTACATTAGATAAACTCTTAATTTGTTTTTCAAAAAATTCTTTTGTATCTTCCTTAGTGTTAATGCTATATACTATCTCATTATCTAATAATTTTTCTATATCTTTTGTCTTATTATTAAACTTAACTAATACTGCATTTGGTTCTTTTGTTGTATCTTTTGTATAAATATATTGGTAGATATAGTTTTTAAATACACCATCTACATTAATTTTATTAGGTCTATTATATATATCATATACTGTAATATTACTACCTTTTTTCTTATGTAATATCTTAGATGTTTTGATTGATATAACAGACTCATTTTGATTTAATTTAAAATTGAAAAAGTCTTCATCATTATTACTTATCAAATACTCATGTGATAATTGATAATCAAGACCATCTTTACTGTACTTTACAGGCACAGTGTATAGTTTAAATATCTTTGAAAACTTAGATATATTCTTAAAATATTCTTCTTTCTTTTCAATAGGTGCATCGTATTGGAAATATACAACAGCATCATATTTTTTAACTTTATTATATTGATATCTTGTAATATCTGATATTGAATAATGTAATGATATACCTAGATATATTAATGCTGTACAAGCTCCTATTCCAAGTATGGTCATAAACATTCTTCCCTTATACTTAAGTAGGTTTCTAAATAGTATTTTTTTAGAAAAATTCATTCTCTTCCATAATATACTTTTTTCTAGTAATATTCTCTTACCTTTTTCATTTTCTCTACCTGTTAAAAGGTCTACAACCTTTTCATTCAATTGTTTAATTACAACAGCAAGTATTGCTATTGTTATTGAGAGTATAAATGCAATGGCTATTACAATAGAATATGTAGGAACAAAATATATTTTAATATTTTTGAATATAGGGATAAAGTCAACAACTAATGTTGGTGCTATTATTTTTGGAAGTACTATTGTTCCACCTAAACTTCCTAAAAATAGTCCTATTATTGTTGGAACTAAACCATATATTAAGAATTTTTTTATAATATACTTATTTTTATATCCTAAAAACTTATATACTCCTATAGTAACTCTTTGTTCTGTTGAAAATCTAATCATAGTAGTTACTGTAACAAAAAGTCCTATTACAAAAAAGCAAGCAGGGAATAGATAACACATAATCTTAGTTGATCTTATATTATTATATAATGTTAAAAAAGCGTTATTATCATATCTTGTACCTACTACATAAGCTGGCTTTAATAAATATTTCTTTTTCTTATCAAGATCATTCTTTTTATTTTGCAATTCCATCTTAACTTTGCTTATATCTTTATGACCTTTAACTAGCTTTATTTTAGCCTCTTTTAATTTTTCATATGAAACATTAAATTTATTTAAATTTTCACTATATTTTTCATTATATTCTTTTTCTTGATTTGATAAATTTCTTTCTTTATCCTCTAGTGTATTAGAAGCATTTTTTAACTCAGCTAATCCTTTTTCTAGTTGTGCTTTTATTCCTTCTAGAGATTTTTTTTGTTCCAAAGTATTATTTATCTTTTCTTTTTCTAAGTTTAATTTAGCTCTACCATCGCTTATCTTTTTTCTATATTCCTGTATCTTTTCCTTACTTAAATAGCCTAAATTATCATTTAACTTCTTTTCATTTTCATCTATCTTTTTTTCTTCTACACTGATTTTTGCAAGACCTTCTTGCATCTTATTTAAATTTTGATTTATTTTATTTAAACCATCTAGTACTTCAGCATATTTTCCATTTAAAGTAGCAGTTTTTTCATTTATTTTTTCTTCATTTTCTTTTATTACTGCTTTACCATTTAAAATTTCTTGCTTTGCATTTAAAAACTTTATTTTTTCTTTTTTTAATTTGCCTTCACTAATTAGAATTTTATTCCTATTTTTAATTAAGTCTTCTCTTTTACTATTTAATTTGTCTAACCCTTGATTTAACTTATTTAAACCTTCATCTAATTCCTTATTTATCTCTTCTTTTCGCTCAAGTGGTCTTTTAGCAAGTAATACATTTAAATTTTCCTTAACATTTTTCACATAATCTAGATATTTCTTACTAAAAGTATTATACTTTTTACTATTTTTCAAATATATTACAGCAACATTTTTTAAACTATCCTTTTTTGGTGCAACAAAACTGACTTTTTTAATGTTTATACCTGATTTTATTATCTTATTTTGTAAATATGACATATCGTATTTTGTATTTTCTGATTCTATGTATAGAATCTTTTTATCATAGTCTATAGTTTCGTTATAGAATACAATCTTATCTACATCCTTAAAATTTTTAAGTAAATTTATATCATAATCTGTAAAACCAGCTGGTGCATCAAGTCTAATATCATACATATTATTCTTTTTAATTGTCGTATCTACAGATTTTTTTATGTCATATACTGTTGAATTTAAACCTACATAAGTTAAAGAGCCTAAAAAAACAATCAAGATTAGGGTTAAAAATCTACTTTTAGACTTTACAATTTCCCTCAATATATCTTTATTTATTGCTTTCATACTTACCACTCTATCTTTTCTATAGGCGTAATAACTTCATTAATATATTCATCTTTTACCTTAGCATCGCTTATTTCTATAACCCTATCAGCCATCTTTGATATTGCTTTATTATGTGTTATTACTACAACAATAGTATTAGTTTTTTTACATATATCATAAAGTAATTTCAATACTTGCTTACCTGTATTATAGTCTAGTGCTCCTGTAGGCTCATCACACAAAAGTATCTTAGGTTTTTTAGCAATCGCTCTTGCTATTGCAACACGTTGTTGTTCACCTCCAGATAATTCTTGCGGGAAATTATGTAGCCTATGAGTTAGACCGACTAGTTCTAATGCGTGTTTTGCATCTATACTATCTTTTACTAGTTCTGAAGCAAGCTCTACATTTTCTAATGCTGTTAAATTTGGCATTAGGTTATAGAACTGGAATACAAAGCCTACATATTCTCTTCTATACTCAGTTAATTGCTTTTCATTCATACTAGAAATTTCTTTTGAATTTATTATAACTTTCCCTTCACTTGCAACATCAATACCACCCAATATATTTAGTAATGTAGACTTACCTGCTCCTGAAGGTCCTAAAATTACAACAAATTCTCCATCATTAATAGTAAAGTTAATATTATTATTCGCCAATACCTTGCCGTAATACTTGTATAACTTACTTACTTTTATCAATTATAGTCCTTCTTTCAAATCATTTAATACTTGTATTACTTTTTCTAGTCTATTTTTAAATATCTTTCTACATTTTTCATCTATATTTTTTTTATTTACTTTTACTAGTGTATAGTATTTACCAGTATTTCTATCTTCCCAAACACCTTCAATATCATATCTATTTTCTTGTATCATACGAGTTGCTAATTCATCACTAAATTCAGCCATTTTATATTCATTAAATCCTTCACCAACTAAATTAGCCTTCTTTAAGTATCCAACTAATACAGATTTTGCATATGATGAAATTTGCTTTTTCAATCCATTTAATGCATCTTCTTTACTTCTTATGTCATCAACACTTTCATCTGAAACTACTGCTATATCGTTTTGACTATCAAATCTACCTTGTATTTTTTCAGATACTTCTTTTTTTATTAAAATCTTGTCAAAAAAACCTTTATCACTTGAAACTACTTTTGAAGCTTGCAAATTAACTGATAATACTAGTAAACTAAATAATAAATATTTTTTCATAAATATTCCTCCTAGATGAATATTGGTATAATTCCTATATTCTTTTTAATCTTTTCAACATCTGTCTTATTATCACATGTTAAATATATATTTTTTATATTCAATTCGCACTTTCTTATTAGTGAGCAAGTTGTTATTAAATTTTCAAATTTATCATCTGATAATATATTAATATTAGAGCACTTAACAAACTCTGCCATTAAGTCTAATACCTCATATTTACCTTCTATTCTACTAGAAATACTATGTGGTATTAAAATAGCAATCTTTCTATCTTCACCATGTAATTTTAGTATATTTTCTCTTATTTCTTTTACTTTTTTACTTATATCTAACTTTACTATATTATATCCTGATAAACTTTTAATATCCTCTATTTTCTTACTATCACTATCTAATTGTACTATAAACTCAATTAAATTTGGATTTACTGTTCTTTTTCTAACAATATGATGCATTCTACATCTTGCTTCATATTTTTCATCACTTCCAACTGCAACTAAAGGATCATCATCATATGCCGGCTTACCGTCAATTAATCTTTGACTTGCATATGCCTTATTACCACAAACTGTACATATGGCCGATAATTTTTCAACTTCATCTGCTATTGCCATTAATTCTGGTAATGGTTGGAAGGGAACTCCCTTAAAATCTAAATCTAAGCCTGCTACTATCACCCTTTTACCTAATTCTATACATTTTTTACAAAAATCTACTACATTCTTTTCAAAAAATTGTATTTCGTCTATTCCTATTACTTCAGTATCAGGATTTTCATATAATATCTTAGTCATTTCATTAACATCTTTTACAGAATATGCACTAACATTATTTTTATTATGTGAATAAATACCATTTACTCCGTATCTATCATCTATTGTCGGACTAAAAACAAGCATTTTTTGTTTTGCGTATTTTGCCCTTCTTAATCTACGTATTAATTCTTCACTTTTTCCTGAAAACATACTACCAGTTATTACTTCAAGACTTCCTACATGTTTTTTCAATTTAACTCTCCAATCCTATATACTCATCATATGTTGATAATGAAACTACCACTTTATCTTCTTTAATATCAATTATCTTATTAGCAACAGTTTGATTAAATTCATGGTCTTTTGTTGTGAATAAGATTGTTCCATTGAACTTAATTAATCCTTTATTTAATGATGTTATAGACTCTAGGTCTAGGTGATCTGTTGGATTATCTAGCAATAGTACATTTGCAGTAGATAACATCATACGTGCTAACATACATCTAACTTTTTCTCCACCTGATAAGACTTTAGCTTCTTTTTTAGCCTCTTCACCTGAAAAAAGCATTCTACCTAGATAACCACGTATATACTCTTCATGTTCATCTGTCGAATATTGTCTCAACCAATCAATTAAATTCAATTCTACATTTTCAAAATATTGATTATTGTCTTTAGGGAAATATGATCTACTTGTTGTAATACCCCATTCATAAGTTCCAGAATCTGCTTCTAATTCGCCACTTAATATTTTAAATAAGGTTGTTATTGCTAAGTCATTATCAGATAAAAAGACTACCTTTTCACCTGTATTAATGTCAAAGCTAATATCATCTAATATTTTTTCTCCATTAATAGTTTTAGAAATATTCTTAACTTTTAGCATATTATTACCAGCTTCACGTTCTGGTTTAAAATCTATAAATGGATATTTTCTGTTTGAAACTTGTATATCTTCTAATTGTAATTTTTCTAATTCTTTTTTTCTACTAGTTGCTTGCTTTGATTTTGAAGCATTAGCTGAGAAACGAGATATAAAGTCCTGTAACTCTTTTCTTTTTTGTTCTATTCTCTTATTTTGATTTCTTAATAGTTCTTGTAAAAGTTGACTAGATTCATACCAGAAATTATAGTTTCCAACATATATTTTTACTTTACCATAGTCTATATCTGCTATATGT
Organism: Sneathia vaginalis; assembly: GCF_000973085.1. Taxonomy (NCBI): domain Bacteria; kingdom Fusobacteriati; phylum Fusobacteriota; class Fusobacteriia; order Fusobacteriales; family Leptotrichiaceae; genus Sneathia; species Sneathia vaginalis. Next base: position 626,653 of record NZ_CP011280.1, on the reverse strand, counting down.
GTACAAACTTTATTTAAAAAGTGTCTATCGTGTGAAACTACTAATACTGTTGTATTTTCTAAATTAATTATGAAATCTTCTAACCAATTACATGCCTTTATATCCAACCCATTTGTCGGTTCATCTAAAAGGAGTATATCAGGTTCTCCAAATAAAGCTTGGGCTAACAATACTTTTACTTTATCTGCTTCAATTAATGATTCCATTTTTTTGTTTAACAGACTCTCATCTATTCCTAAACCTATTAAAATCTTTTCTGCATTTGTTTCAGCATCCCAACCATCTAATTCTGCAAATTCACCTTCAAGTTCAGATGCTAATATTCCATCTTCTTCTGTAAATTCAAGCTTAGAATACAATTCGTTTCTCTTTGTTATTATATCATATAACTTTTTGTGACCCATTAATACTACATTTAAAACTGTTTCACCTTCATATGCAAAGTGATCTTGTTTTAAAAATGATAATCTCTTATCAGCTGGTATTACAACTTCACCTGTAGTTGACTCAATTTCGCCACTTAATATCTTTAAAAATGTTGATTTTCCTGCACCATTTGCCCCTATAATCCCATAACAATTACCTGGTATAAACCTAACGTTTACTTCATCAAATAGCTTTCTTCCTCCATATTGCATAGAAAGATTGCTAGTCTGTATCATATGTCCTCCTTTTTGAAAGTAAAAAGGCCACTGTGGCCTCTCTACTATTTGAATGCTTCGTTTACTTCTTCACTATATTTTGAATCTACTGCTCTTTTTTTCTTTTCTTCATTTTCTTTCTTTTCATCTTTCTTTGAAAAAGCTTTAGCTATTTTATCCTTATTTTGCACTGCAAGTACTGTTGCTACACCTGCACCAGCTCCTACACCTAATAATGCTACTGTTGCACATGATGTGCATGTTAGTATTAATAGACCAATCATTAAAATTTTTTTCATAATTGTCACCTATCTCCCTATATATTTTGTATCCCAAATTGCTGTTTGTTCTTTAAAGTTATTCAAGAAATCATTAACATTTCTACCTGTTATTTGTACATCTTGTATAACGTCTCCTTCTCTTATACTCTTTGCTACTTTAATATCATTTTTAGTTTTTAATCTACCAAATACAGTGTATTTACCATCAAATTCTTCTTTTCTTTTTAGAGTAATAAAGAATTGTGAGCTTGCTGGACCATTATCTCTTGATTTTGCCATAGCAATTACACCTTCAATATCAAAGTTTAAATCATTAGTTATTTCATCTTTAATAAAATATCCTGCTGTACCTGTAGTATCTCCTTTACTATCTCCAGATTGTATAAGGTCATTTAATACTACATTATGAAATTTCATATCATCATAGAAGTTTCTCTTAGATAAATATACAAAGTTTGCAACTGTTTCTGGTGCATATTCAGGGCTTAAAAATAGGTTAATATCCCCCTTGTTTGTAACTATTGTTGCTTCTAACTTATATGACTTCATTTTAGATTCGAACTTTTGTTCTTCAGTTGCATTAAATAATCTTTCACCCAAGAATGATTCTGTTACAGCTGCAAATTTTTCACTTGTACATGATGTTGTGAATAATCCTAAGGCTATAAATGCTAGCATTATTTTTTTCATAATCTACATTCCTCCTCTTTTAAATGCTTGAATTTCATCTTCAATATTTGTATTTTCGTCCATATTTACTATAAAAACTGGGAAATTAAAATCTTTTACTTTTGTTCTTAACTTACTTTTTAGTAAACTTTTCCCATCTGTTGCTATATTGTCATATATAACGACTAATAATACAGATTTTGTATCTGACTGAACTGCTTCTACAATCTTTATTAATCGTTTAGGATTCATATTCAAATATTCCTTAAATTTCTTTTCAAAAGCTTCATTACTTATACAAATTTGATATAAATCATATACAAAATCTGGTACTTTTAATGCAAATAACGGCACAATGGGTTTATGATTTTCAAGTTTCATTACTTTCATTATTAGTATACCTCATTTCTAATTTTTTTTATCTATTGTACTCAATAGTTTTAGGATTTAATTTGTAAATTACATCCTTTCTTTCTATTATTAATGTTACTTTATTACTTAAATCTTCATCTTCACATATTGTATCCAATAATCTTTTAGCAGGATTAATTGCATATGGATGCCCTACTAATCTTAACATTGATACATCTCCTGTTGTATCACCATATGAATAGCAATCATTTAAATTTAAGCCATATTTTGTAACATATTCGTTTATAGCCTTATTTTTGCTATAACTATCCCACATAGGGATTTGTTCACCTGTATATGAACCATTGTTTATGACATAAATAGTTGCTTTATAATCATCAAAGCCTAATTTTTTTGCCATTTTTTCCACAAGGAAATCTGGACTTCCTGATATAAGTATAAGTTTATGACCTTTTTGTCTGTGAACTTCTATACATTCTTTTGCGTATCTATAAAGTTTATCAGACTTTTTCTCAATTACTTCTTCTGCAATTTTATTAACCACTTCTTCACTTATATTCTTTATACCCTCAACATATTTATTAACTAAATCTTCTAAATATGTATCATAATCACCCTCACGATTAGACCAATTTTCAAAATTCTTTTCTACTGATGAAGTCCAAGCATCTTTACTAAGATACCCATTTTTTATTAATAATTTAAAGTGTTCTATTAATAATGAATTTCTAAATATAGTACCATCAACATCAAAAAATGCTGCTATATTTTTCATAATGCACCTCCTTGTTTTAATAATTTTAACATAGTAGCAGAAAAATATCAATCATATAAAAAAACAGGAGAATAAATCTCCTATTTTTAAATCTAATTTCTCATTGATTTTTTTTCTCTTCTTGAAACAAACTCTTGTTCTTCTTCGGGTTGTGTTTCTTCCTTAGGTTCTTGTGGCTTTATACGTAACAAGAATGATGTTGTATCCCTTTTAATTGATTGTATCATTTCATTGTATACGTCAGCACTTACAATCTTATACTCATTTACTGGATTTTTTTGACCATATGATTGAAGATTAATACCTTCTCTTAATTCAGCAAGATTTTTTAAGTTATCTCTCCATTTACTATCTAACACTTCAAGCATTATATATTTTTCTATTCTCTTAAAGTATTCATCGCCAAATAATGCTATTTTACTATTATATACTTTTTCTAAATCATTATATATTGAAACTAATAATTCATCTGCATTCTTACCATTAACATCAAAACTTGGATCGTAAGCATAGATATTATGTAGTTTATCAACTAATTCTTCAGTATCTCCTTGTGAATCTTCAATTATATCACCTATGTTGTCATATAGCATATCTAGAATTAAGTCTCTTAGATTTTCGTTGTTTAATATCTTATCTCTTTGAGAATAAATAATTTCTCTTTGCTTATTATTTACATCATCAAATTCAATTAAGCTCTTTCTTGTTGCAAAGTTTCTACTTTCTACACGTTTTTGAGCATTTTCAACTGATTTTGATACTTGTTTTGATCTAATTTCTTCATCCTCATCTAGTTTTAACATAGACATGACTTTCTTTAATTTATCTCCACCAAATAATCTCATTAAATCATCATCTAATGATAGATAAAATTCTGATGCACCAGGGTCTCCTTGACGTCCAGCACGTCCTCTTAATTGGTTATCTATTCTTCTACTTTCATGTCTTTCTGTTCCAAGTATAAATAGCCCACCTGCTTCTAATACTTTCTTTTTATTTTCTTCACATTCTTTTTCATACATTGATAGAGCTTCTATATACTCAGGTGTTCCTCTTTCAAATACCTTAGCTGCTAATGAGTCTGGATCTCCACCTAATTTAATGTCTGTTCCACGCCCTGCCATATTTGTTGCAATAGTTACTGACTTGTATCTTCCAGCTTGTGAAACTATTTCTGCTTCTCTTTCATGATACTTAGCATTTAATACTTCATGTGGTATCTTTGCCTTATCTAGTAATCTTGATAATTCTTCAGAGTGTGCTATTGTAGCTGTACCTACTAAAACTGGTTGTCCTTTTTCAAATAGTTCTATTATCTTATTAACAACAGCTTTATACTTTGCTTTTTTTGTTTGATATATTACATCTGGTAAGTCTTTTCTTATAACAGGCTTATTTGTTGGAACAACAACAACTTTTAAATCATATATTTGTCTAAATTCTTCTTCTTCTGTCTTAGCTGTACCTGTCATTCCTGATAATTTATCATACATTCTAAAGTAGTTTTGTAATGTAACAGTTGCTAATGTTTGGTTTTCCCCTGCAACTTTTAAGTGTTCTTTTGCTTCAATTGCTTGGTGTAATCCATCTGAATATCTACGACCTTCCATTAGTCTTCCTGTATGTTCATCAACTATTATTACTTCACCTTTTTGGTTTACGATATAGTCTTTATCTCTTTTGAATAGTTCTTTTGCTTTTAATGCTTGAGATAAGAAATGTGTTAATTCTACATATTCAGGTGAATAAAGATTTTCTATACCTAATATGTGTTCAACATTTTTTATACCCTTATCTGTAATAGTAACTGTTCTTTGTTTTTCATCAACTTCATAGTCTTCCCAGTCTTCATCTGGTATTACAGTATTTTTCTTATCTTTAATCTTTTCTGTTTTATAGCTTCTTTTTAATTTAGTTGAAACTGTTGCGAATGTATCATACCATTCTGTTGTTTCTTCAGCAGCACCAGATATTATTAACGGTGTTCTTGCTTCATCAATTAAGATAGAGTCTACTTCATCGACTATGGCATAATTAAATTCTCTTTGAACTTTTTCGCTCATTTCATGAACCATGTTGTCTCTTAAATAGTCAAAACCAAATTCATTATTTGTTCCATATGTTATATCACAGTCATATGCTATTTTTCTATCTTTGTTATCCATATTAGCAATTATTACACCAGAACTTAATCCTAAGAATGAATAAATAGTTCCCATTGTATCTCTATCTCTTTTTGCAAGATAGTCATTAACTGTTACAACATGAACCCCTCTACCTGTTAAAGCATTTAAGTATACTGGGAAAGCTGACATTAAAGTTTTACCTTCACCAGTTTTCATTTCAGCTATCTTACCTTCATGTAGTATCATACCACCTATTAATTGAACATCATATGCTCTCATTCCTAGGACTCTTTTAGCTGTTTCTCTTACTGTTGCAAATGCATCAACTAATATGTCATCTAATGTTTCACCATTTTCTAATCTTTTCTTAAATTCATCTGTTTTTGCTTTTAATTCTTCATTTGATAACTTTATATATGTATCTTCTACAGCATTTATTTTTGCTACTTTTTTTCTCATTTGTTTAATAATTTTTTCGTCGGTTAAACCGAACATCTTATTAAATACTCCCTCTAACATCTCATCTCTCCTTTTATATATTGTTTAAAGTAAAGAAAAAATATTATTCAAGATTTCTCAAATCATTTTTAAAATTATAGTTTAAAGTATCTATGTAATTGTAAATAGTAAATACTATTTCCCTTATCTTACATAAGAATTTTTTATAGAACTTATCTAACTTTACCTTAATTTTATTTACAACTTTTTTTTGTTTAATATAGTAAATCTTTTGTATGGTAGTATAAATATCAGTATATGTTAATTGCTTATTATTAACACTTCCTATTATTAACAAAGTAAAGAAAAATGCAAATACCTTATTCGTCATTTACTACCTTTCTTCGAAATTATGGCTGCCATTCTTTTGGCTGTCTTATCTCTTCTATATGAAAAGAAATTACCATCATATGTACAATAATTATTTGTAAATATGTGCTTAGCATCTATACCACAATTTAATGCAATTTGTTTATTCATCTCCATATTATCTAAATAAATTTTAGATCCTCTATATATTATCATATTATTAAAATCAAGTAAAGATTTTAATATTTCTACAGTATCATTTTGTATTTCATAATTTTCTTTTGATATTCCTATACCAAAACAAACTAATATATCTTTTTTATCACATAAATATTTTTCTGTCATTAATTTAACACCACATTCTAATATCTTATGTGCACTACCTCTCCAACCTCCATGTAAGACTCCAAATACTTCTTTTTTTGGATCTAACAAGAATATTGGTAAACAATCTGCATAAAAAGTTACTAGAGTATATGAACTATCATTAGAAATATATCCATCTATATTAGAAGTATCATAATTTTCATGTTTATCGTCTTTATCTATACATAAAATATTTGTACTATGTGTTTGTGTACCATATATATTTTTTTTATTTATACCTACTTTATCTAGAATTTTTTTTAAATTTTCAGGATCTTTCATATCATTTGATTCTTTTGTAGTCTGTATCGCAACATATCCATATTTAAAAAATTCATTAAATGTAATATATTCCATTATTTTTGCCTTCCTAATATTTTTAATATGAACTCTTCTAATTCTGTTCCTTTAGGTAATATACTTTTTAATTCATCTATATATTTATTCAAAATCTCTATAGTTTTTTCATATCCTAAAATATTTACAAAATTTGACTTATCTTCTTTATTATCACTATCAAACACATCATCTTGTAATTGATATATTAGACCTAATAAATCAGCAATATGTAAGTATTTTTCATCTTGAATACCATAATTTATTAACACACAATTAAAACAAGCTCTAATTAAAGCACCTGTCTTATTCTTATGTATTAATTTAAGTGTATTTATATCTATTTTTTTGTTTTCGTATAGCATATCAAGATATTGTCCATATATCATGCCTTTCATTCCTATACATTCTGTTAAACAGATTATTATACCATCCTTATTTTCTAATTTTTTAGATCTTGCAATTACACTAAATGCTTCTGTTAAAAGTGCATCTCCTGTTAAAATACCTACAAAATGTCCAAATTTTTTATGTGTTGTAAGTTTACCCCTTCTATATGAATCATTATCCATACCTGGTAAATCATCATGAACTAAAGAATAGTTATGTATGTATTCTATAGCAATAGCTAAATCAACTATATCCTTATAATCTTTACCTAAAGACTTTGCAACAAGTAAGACTAGAATGGGTCTAATTCTCTTACCACCTGATTCTAAAGAATACTTAAATGCTTTAAACAAATCATCATCTTTTTGATAGTATAGTAAACTTTTTTCTAACTCTTTTTCAAAATATTCTAACATTATTTATCCTCAAAATCTTCTAATTCATACTCATTATTTTTATCAATAATTTTTTTAACTTTACCACTAGCATCATCTAATATCTTATTAGCATCACTAATTATTTTTTTACTTTCTTCATAGATTTTAATTGCTTCATCTAAACCTATTTCTGTATCTTCTAATTTTTTTAAATTTTCTTCTAGTTTTTTTAATTTTTCTTCAAATGTTACTTTTTTTGCCATATTATCACTTTCTTTTTTTATAGAATGTCACTATTTTTCTATTGTATTCTCTCTCGTCTGACTTTACATACTCACCTATAGTATCTTCCATTTTTTCATACTTACCATGTTCACATATTATTACTCCATCATCTGAAAGAATATTGCATAAAGATATTTTTTCTACAGTCTTTTTAGTTAAATTTTCTCTATATGGTGGATCCATAAATATGATATCAAATTTTTCCTTTTTATTCTCTAGTATTTCTATTGCTCTTAATACATTATTCTTATACGCTCTACATTGATCTTCAAGTCCTAATCTTTGTACATTATCAATAATTACTTTTAATGCATCTGTATCTTTTTCTATCATTATTGCCCGTCTAGCTCCTCTTGATAATGCTTCAAAACTCATATTTCCTGTGCCTGAATATAGGTCTAAGAAGTTAGCATTTTCAATTTTATCAAATAAGATGCTAAATATTGACTCCTTAACACGTTCTAATGTAGGTCTTGTATCCCTACCTTCTCTTGAAAGTATAATACGATTTTTTAATTTACCTGATGTTATTCTCATACATTATCTCCTATATACATTGCATCTCCTAAACTGAAAAATCTATATTTTTCTTTTACAGCTATATCATATGCATTGAATAAATTATCTTTACCTGTAAAAGCTGAAATTAACATGACTAATGTTGATTTTGGCAAGTGGAAATTTGTTACTATTGCATCTACTATTTTAAAGTTATAGTCTCCGTATATGAAGATACCTGTTGAGCTTTTTTGTGCTATTAGTTCTCCTTTTTCATTTAATGATGATTCTAAAGTTCTAATAGATGTTGTACCTATTGCAACTACTCTTCTACCTTCTTTTTTAGCTAGATTTACTTGTTCAGCTGTTTCTTTTGGCACTTCATATTCTTCAGTATGCATAACATGATCTTCAATATTTTTACATTGTACAGGTCTAAATGTACCAAGACCTACTGTTAAATATATTTCAGCTATTATTACACCCTTTTCCCTTATTTTTTCTAATAATTCTTTTGTAAAATGTAGTCCTGCTGTTGGTGCAGCAACAGATTCACCTTCTTTTGCATAAACAGTTTGATATCTATTTTTATCTTCTAATTTTTCCTTAATATATGGTGGTAGTGGTAATTCTCCTAATTCATCTAATATGGCTTCAAATACACCTTCATAATGAAATTCTACTACCCTATTACCATCATCTTTAATTTCCAATAATGTTAGTGATAACTTATCCTTTAAAAAAGTTAATGTATCCCCAACTTTTAATCTTTTAGCAGGTTTTAACAGTACTTCCCACTTATTTAGACCCAGTCTTTTAAGTAATAGGCACTCTATTACTACACCGTTTTCTTTATGACCGATAAGTCTAGCTGGTATAACTTTGGTACGGTTAATAACCATTACATCTCCTTTTTTTAAGTAATCTATTAAATTATAGAAATGTTTGTGTTCTATTTTACCAGTTTTTCTATTTAACGCTAACAATCTTGAGTGATCTCTTGGTTCAACTCCATGTTGAGCTATTAATTCCTTTGGTAAATAAAAATCAAAACTTTCAATATCCATTTTCTAACCCCTTCTATATCTACATATTATCACTCTATCATGATTATCTAAATCTTTGTATGTATTAATATCACAATATGAAAATTCTTCTAAAATCTTACATACCGCTTCTTTTTGCTTATATCCAATCTCAAAAGCAAGTATACCATTATTTTTTAAATATTCTCTTGCTTCATTTGCTATTTTATAATAAAAATACAAGCCATCAGATTTAGCAAACAATGCTTCATGTGGTTCATGTATATATGTATCTAGCCCTATATTCTCAATTTCTTCATTTGAAATATATGGTGGATTTGAAACAATAACATCAAATTCATGAAAACTTACATTTGAAAATACATCTGATTTTAGTATTTTTACATTCTTAGCACTTAAATCTTCCTTATTTTTTCTTGCAACATCTATAGCTTTTTCTGATATATCTACTGCCAGAACTTTACTATCAGGTAATTCAAGAGCTAAAGTTATACCTATTGCTCCAGAACCTGTACCTATATCTAGGATTATAGAGTTTTTATCTGCTATTTTTATTACTTTTTCTACCAAATTTTCAGTATCATACCTAGGTATTAATACACCCTTATCTACATAAAAATCTCTTCCATAAAAATTTTGTTGATTTATTATATACTGATAGGGTAACTTATCAATTGCTATTTTTTTTAGCATTTTTCTAATTTTTTCTTTTTGATCATCATCTAATTTTTTATCATAACTCATAAAAAGCATCAGTCTATCAATTTTCATTACATTTGAGAAAATTAATTCTGCTATCAATGCTGCCTCATTAATATTATGTTTTTTTAAGTAAACAATAGAGCTATCAAGCAATTGTTTTATTTCATTTTCTTCTTTTACATCTTCTTGCATACATCTTTTTATTATTTCTTTTTGCTCTTTTGATAATTTTTCATCATATTTTGCATAAAGCATAATTCTATCTAAATTAAGTGCCTTTGCAAAAAGTTTTTCAGCTTCTAATCTGGGATTTTTTATTCCTTTTTTTGTATAATATGTCTCAGTTTTTTTTAGAAGCTCTAACAATGTTTCCATTATTCATCTCCAACTGTTTGTAGTAGTTCTGCTTGGTTATATGCAATTAATGCATCTATCATTTCATCTAAATCTCCATCTAAAAAGTCTTCTAATCTATGTAATGTTAGTTTAATTCTATGATCAGTTACTCTTCCTTGTGGGAAGTTGTATGTTCTAATTTTTTCTGATCTATCTCCCATACCAACTTGTGATCTTCTTTGACTTTCTATTTCTTTTCTTTGTGTTTCTCTTTCAAGATTAAATAATTTTGATGCTAATACTTTCATAGCAGCTTCTTTATTCTTTATTTGAGATCTACCATCTTGTGATGTTACTACTATACCTGTAGGTTTATGAGTAATACGAACTGCAGAATCTGTTGTATTAACGTGTTGTCCACCTGCACCAGATGATCTGTAGGTATCGATTATTAAATCACTTGGGTTAATTTCTACTTCTGTAATATCTTCAACTTCTGGTAATACTGCTACAGTTATTGTAGATGTATGTATTCTACCTGAAGATTCTGTATCTGGAACTCTTTGAACTCTGTGAACACCACTTTCAAATTTAAGTCTTGAATAAGCACCTTGTCCTTTAATCATAAAGGTAATTTCTTTTAATCCTCCAACACCAGTTTCATTTTTATCTAAAACTTCTGTCTTCCATCTATGACGTTCTGCATAACGTGTAAACATTCTAAAGATATCTGAGGCAAATAATGCAGCTTCATCTCCACCAGCTGCTGCTCTAATTTCTACTATTACATTTTTTTCATCATTAGGATCTTTAGGCAATAGAAGAATTTTTAGTGAATCTTCTATTTGAGGTATTTCATTTTCAAGAGAATTAATTTCTTCTTGCATTATTTCTTTCATTTCATGATCTTTTTCATCTTTAATATCTTGTTTTAAATTTTCTAATTCTTCGCTCTTCGCCTTATACTCTTTATACTTTTCAACAATATCGCTTATTGCGTTTAATGCCTTATTGTATTCCATTAACTTTTTAGGATCTTCTATAACCTTAGGATCCATTAATAGGGCATTTAGCTCATCGTATTTTTTTACTACTTCTTCTAATTTTTGAAACATATCTATCCTTTCTATTTATGGTAATATTTTGCAATCTACCAATTTTCCATCTTCAAATTTAAGTTCGGCTATTATTTCTTCGTTTTTATACTCTAAACCATTTTCATATGATATTGTAGTGTGCTTTATATATTCAGTACCATTTTTATCACTTACTAAGTCTCCAAATTCTTGTTCTTCACCATTTTTTATCTTTGATACTATAGGTACAAAAACACCGTCAATAAAGTCTCCATATTCTACTACAGATTGTTTTTCTTTAGGGTAGTACTCAATTATCGGATTTAATTCAGAAGTTAATTTTCTATCTGTTCCCTTTATATATGCATAACCTTCATTGTCTAATTGTATATATGGTAAAACTTTAAGTATAACATCTGAGGATTCATCATCATCTTTTTTTGGACCATTATTATCTTTTACATTATCATCAAATATTTTATGAAATTCCTTAGTTGTTTCATCATCTAATTTTTTTGCATTTTCAATTTTTCTTATACACTTAAAATCTTTAATATCATTTTCAAAATATGTAGTTGTTAATTTAAAATATTCTTTAGGATCTGGAAGTGCAAACTTACCATCTTCTTCTAAGACTGGGTGTAATAGGTATACAGTTTTCCCTCTTAGAAGCTTTGCTTCCTTATAGTTATACATAACTGTTAATAAGTAAGTCCCTAGTACATAAACACTACCATCTTTTTCTACTAAATTTAATTCTTTTAACCTTATATCTTTAAACTTAACACCATGTAATTTTAAGTATAGCTTATCTGCATTTTCATTTACTGATGAACTAGCATACGTATCTTCTACATCCTCTACATTTTTGTATGGACCTATATTTGCAAGTGCATTAAAAGATAAAAATATACTAATTATTAATATTTTCCAATTCATCTAAACTTTTAAATCCTTTCTTACATATTATTTTAGAATAAATTTCTTCAACTAAATTATATTTTAATGAGCTTATGTAATTGTAGTAAAGAGTATTAGTCTTTACTGAATAAGTACTATGTTCTCCTCTTAGGTATGTTCTAATTGATGCTAGCTTCCCTTCATCATTGGTATCAATTGCTCTTGCAACACGTGAGATTTTAGGATATTTCTCACTAAACTCTACTTCCCATTTCATAATGATTGCTTCTATTTTATCGATTATTTCTTCATTTTCAATATTTTTTTTAGGTAAATATTCTTTTATCTTTTCATATTCATCTTTATGCGTATATTGCATCATATATGCATATTTTTCAAATAAAGGATTTCTTTTATTACGCTTGTATTCTTCCAAATCATCTAGATAACTTTTTAATATATCTTCATTTAAGCTTTCCCATTGGCTTTTTCTTGTTAAAAAAAACTCTTCACGGTTATCTTGACAACTTGCTCTACCTCCAGTATTTTTAAGATTTGTAAAATATGACCATTCAATTTCTACTATTTTATCTACTAATTCTTCCATTATTTATCACTCCAAAAACCTAAATCTCTAATTTCATCATTATCTATTCTTGATTGAATAATAGGTCCATAATATCCTAAATAATCACTTACACGTATTATGATTTCTTCTTCTTCTAATTTATCTATTATATCACTACATATACTTTCGATAACACTTATCTTTTCATCATTAGTCGTATTTACATCTACTAATTTTGTATAGAAATCATATGCCTTCTTATCTATAGTTCCAAGCATTTTATGATACCACTTATAGTAAGGGCAATATTTCTTATGGATTAAGAAGTATAACTCTATTGTCTCTTCAATAAATTTAGATAATGCTTGATTACATGCAACCATTTCTTTTCTCTTTAGGCAACGGTTATAGTTATATAACCCCTCACGTGAGGCATTCATACATCTTGTAGCTATTCTATTGTATCTAATATCTCTAGGATAAAATTTAACCTTTTCTCTAACACTTGATATTATACCTAATTCATCAATAAATATCTTACCATTTGTAAAAGATGATAATAGATATTCTGGTATATTTAAATAATCTGTATCTTTTTTAGGACCTCTTGTACTTCCAAGAAAACTGTATATGTAATCATCAACATTTAATATACCTCTTCTATCATTAGACCAAACCGTCTTAGTCTTTTCGTACTTTTCATTATATATGAGTTTTTTTAATTCATCCCCATATTTTTCATAATCTTCACTACTTAACCATATACATGGTTGATCTGAATAATCATGGTCATGTGAATACTCATCATCAAATCCATAACATTCTGACCCGTAGCCTATAAGGCCTGCAGATATTTTTATATCATATTTTCTAAGTTTTGGCAAAATATTATTAAAAAAATTATTTTCTGCTAAATCTATTCCCTTCATTTCTTCTTTCTCATTTCTATTGTTTCTTCAACCATATCAACATTTTGTTTTACTTTTTCATAGTTTACACTGCCTCTTCCAAATGATGCTTCACATATGAATAAAACTTTTTTAAATAATTCCAATGCTTTTTCTAATTTACCTTGGTTATAGAAAGCAACTGCTAGATTATTAATAGCTGCTGAGTACATTGCATGTCCCTTACCTACCTCTTTTTCGTATATGCTAAGGCATGTCTTAATACATTCATCAGACTTTTCATCTTCACCTAAACCTCTATATGCTATTGCCATATTATTATACGTAGTTGCTAATGCAATTTTGTATTCTGGTAATTTTTTTAATATTTCAAGACTTATTAAATGTAATTTAATAGCCTTATCCATTTGATTTGTATCTTGATAGTATAATCCTAAATTATTACAAACACTTGCATATTCATATCTATCCTTTATACCATACTTATCATATATTGCTAAAACTTCCTTATACAATACTTCTAACTTATCAATATCTCCCTTAAATCTTAATACTTCAGCTAAGTTTAAAGTTGTAGTTGCATAGGCAATAGATTCTTTACCAAACTTGTTTTCTATTATACCTCTTGCTTGTGTTAATGCGTGTATTCCTGTATCATACTCTCCTATATACTTAGATGTACCACCTAATTCATTTAACATCTTTATTGTGCTATTTGAATCTTGCCCATACACATCTATTGTATAATCTAGCATCTTTTTTAATAATGCAACTTCTTCTACTGTCTTACTTTCACGTATTAAAACTTCTCTTTCTTTTTCCATTTCATGTATTTTATCTATTTTTTCTCTAATAGTCATAATCAACACCACCCATCTGTAAATTCAATAAGTTGTTTTGCAATATTAGGTTCAAATGATGAATGTCCTGCAGCATCTACAAATATTAATTTACAATTATTCATTTTTTTAGCTAATTGATAAGCCCCACTAGGTCTACAATCAATATCATATCTACCATGACAAATTAATGTCTTAATATCTTTTATCTTATCTACATTGTTTAGTATGTAGTTTTCAGGAATAAATGAATTGTTATAGAAATAGTGGCATTCTAGCCTTGCAACTGCTATATCATAATCTGTTACTTCACTAGGAAGTTCCATAGGATATAGTCTGATGCAACTACTTTCCCAATCGTTCCAATATTTCGCATATTTAGAAACAACTTCTTTATCACTAGAACCCAAATATTTCATATAACTTCCTACTATATCTTTTCTTTCTTCTTCACTTAATACTGATATATATTTTTCAAATTCATAAGGGAAGTATTGACCTGCTCCTCCACAGTATAGCCAATCAACATCTTCTCTACGTGCTAAAAATATACCTCGTAGTATCATTCCAGAAACCCTATCACTATGATTAATTGCATAAACTAAACTTAGTGTAGTTCCCCAACTTCCACCAAAAAGTATCCATTTTTCTATTCCTAAATGTTTTCTTAATTTTTCCATATCTTCAACTAAGTCAAATGTTGTATTTTCTTTTAATTCAACAAAAGGCTTAGATCTACCTGATCCTCTTTGATCAAATATTATTATTCTATATTTATCTTTATTGAAAAATTGTCTTGCAATTTCACCACTACCACATCCTGGACCACCGTGTACAAATACTATAGGTAATCCTTCCTTATTACCACATTCCTCAAAGTATATTTCATGTATATCTGAAACTTTTAAATATCCTTTGTTATATGGTTCTATTTTTTCATATAAATTCATTTTAATCACCATGTTTATTCTAACATATTTTTTAACTTTAATGAATTAAAAAATAACTAGAGATAAGAATTTATCACTAGTTATTTATATCTTTTGTAGTTCTATTCTTTTGTTTTAAATATTGGTCTATTTGATTTTAACTCTTTTTCTGTTATTATCTCTATAATATTCAGCATTATCAGGTAAATTATCATAATTTTTATATCGTGATTTTGTAAAATGTGGCAATGCAGTATTAGTTATTTTTATTTCTAAGTTTTTATTTTCTGTTTGTATTACAATTTCTTTATTATTAAATTGTTTGTACCAATTATATATTTCTTTTATTTTATTCATTGTTTGTTTTCCTTTCTAAAAAATTTAAAGCAAAAAAAGACCAAACTATTTTTATAATTTAGTCTTTTAATTTACTTTTAACTTTTAACATCGCTATGATAAGACCCAGATTAAGTATAACTGTGTGTGTATGTCCGTCTAGTATATTTCCAACCCGTACTCTCGGTAAGAGAACACACATCTCTGAAACCTTATTTATTTCTATATTTATTATATCATTTTGTCTAATAAATTCAAGACTAAATTTAATTATTCAATTCTATTAGTTATTTTTATTTCTAAGTTTTTATTTTCTGTTTGTATTACAATTTCTTTATTATTAAATTGTTTGTACCAATTATATATTTCTTTTATTTTATTCATAGTTTTTTCCTTTCTAAAAAATTTAAAACAAAAAAAGACCAAACTATTTTTATAATTTAGTCTTTATTAACTTTTAGCATTTCATTTTTTCAAATACTTGCCATAGTATGCCCAGATTAAGTTTAACTGTGTGTGTATGACGGTTCAGAGTATTTCCAACCTGCTCTGACAGTAAGAGAACACACATCTCTGAAACCTTATTTATTTCTGTATTTATTATATCATTTTGTATAATAAATTCAAGACTAACTTTAATTATTCAATTCTAATTGTGCTTTTAATTATTATCTTTCCCAATCGTCATCATAACTTCTATTTTTCCAATTGCTCCACATATCAATTGTTTGCTTTTCTTTTTTTATTTCTTCAATACTCTTATTTAACGCTTCGTGATAATCATAGTTTTTATCTATCTTTGCAACTTCTTCTAGTTTTTCTTGCTTTTCAATGTCAAATGAAAAATATTTTAGTTCATCATTTACATATTCGTAAATATTTTTAACGTGTTCAACTATTTGAGTATCTTTATATCTTTTATTAGTTTTTTCTTGTATAAATGTTTCAAGATATTTTTTATCAATTACATCAAATTCAACAGGTATATCTGAATAACCAGCATCTATTAAACCTAAATGTAATATTTTATTTTCTTTTGTTTGTATGAAAAAATGTTGTGATTTTAAGGTAGAATCATATGTATTTTCTACCAATATTGCATTTTCCAAATTTTTCATAAATTCTTCAAAATTATTTATTCTATTTTTTACACTTTCTAACATTTTGAAATTATTTTTTAATATTTTTTTATAAAATACATTGTCATCATCAATATTTTTAATTAATTTAATTAAATCTGTTCCAATCAATTTAGTGGCTTTTTCTTCAATATATTGTAAGCCTAATAAATGTGGCAATGCAGTATTAGTTATTTTTATTCCTAAGTTTTTATTTTCTGTTTGTATTACAATTTCTTTATTATTAAATTGTTTGTACCAATTATATATTTCTTTTATTTTATTCATAATTTGTTTTCCTTTCTAAAAAAATTAAAACAAAAAAAGACCAAACTATATTTCTATAATTTAGTCTTTTAATTTACTTTTAGCTATTCAACTACCGCTATGGTCAAACCCAGATATAAGTATTAACTGTGTGTGTATGTCCGTTCAGAGTATTTCCAACCTGCTCTGACAGTAAGAGAACACACATCTCTGAAACCTTATTTATTTCTGTATTTATTATATCATTTTGTATAATAAATTCAAGACTAAATTTAATTATTCAATTCCAATTGTGCTTTTAATTATTATCTTTCCCAATCGTCATCATAACTTCTATTTTTCCATTTGCTCCACATATCAATTGTTTGCTTTTCTTTTTTTATTTCTTCAATACTCTTATTTAACGCTTCGTGATAATCATAGTTTTTATCTATCTTTGCAACTTCGTCTAGTTTTTCTTGCTTTCCAGTGTCAAATGAAAAATATTTTAGTTCATCATTTACATATTCGTAAATATTTTTAACGTGTTCAACTATTTGAGTATCTTTATATCTTTTATTAGTTTTTTCTTGTATAAATGTTTCAAGATATTTTTTATCAATTACATCAAATTCAACAGGTATATCTGAATAACCAGCATCTATTAAACCTAAATGTAATATTTTATTTTCTTTTGTTTGTATGAAAAAATGTTGTGATTTTAAGGTAGAATCATATGTATTTTCTACCAATATTGCATTTTCTAAATTTTTCATAAATTCTTCAAAATTATTTATTCTATTTTTTACACTTGATATAGTATTAGGATTATTTATAAATATTTCTTTAAAAATATCTTCATCATGTAATGTTTTTATTTTATGTATTAATTCTCTAACAGGTATTTTATTTTTAACACCTATATAATGTATGCCTAATAAATGTGGCAAAGCTTTATTATTAATTTTTATTTCTAAGTTTTTATTTTCTGTTTGTATTACAATTTCCTTGTTATTAAATTCTTTGTACCAATTATATATTTCTTTTATTTTATTCATTGTTTGTTTACCTTTCTAAAAAATTACAACAAAAAAGACCAAACTATATTTCTATAATTTAGTCTTTTAATTTACTTTTAGTATTCCGTTTTTTCAACAACTTACCACAGTAGACCCAGATTAAGTATAACTGTGCGTGTATGTCCGTCTAGTATATTTCCAACCCGTACTCTCGGTAAGAGAACACACATCTCTGAAACCCTATTTATTTCTGTATTTATTATATCATTTTGTATAATAAATTCAAGACTAATTTTCTAAATAACGAATTTTTTTACATTAAATTTTCACCCAAATTAAATAACGGTAACATTATTGCTAAAACAATTAGTCCTACAAAGATAGCTATTATTAGTATGGATATAGGCTCTAGAAACTTTAGATATATTTTAACTTTTATTTTCTAAGCTCTTAATCCCTGTATTGTTCAACTTTTCAATTGACATATGCTGGGTTCTAGCAAGCACAAGTAATTCATTCAGGCTTGCATAGTCTCTCATATTACCCTTTAAGTTAGGATTTTCTTCACGCCACTGTTTAGATCTCTTGTTAAATAAGGCAACATTTAGCATATCTGCTTCACTAATTGAATCTGTATGAATTTTATAATTAATCTTAGAAATTTCTCTATTCAAATTCCAACCTAACGATAGCTTAGAATTTTCATCTGACTTAAGTCTCTTGTAATCTTGAATTACATACATCTTAAACTCAGCAGAAATCCATGAAGCAAATTCAAAGGCAATATCTGTATGTGCAAATGTACCATCATATCTTCCACCTTTTGAGATAATTCCGATTGCTTCTGTTTTCTCTACCCATTTCTTTGGAGATAATGTAAAGGTATTATATCCAGCTTCAGATTTAATTCGGTCGAATTCGACCGAATTGAAATTCATATTATTTAAGCTTTCCCATAAACCAAGAAATTCAATTGTATCTTTTCTTCTCATCCAATTTTTTATTACATCACTTGGCTCATCACTTTTATATCTAGCAATATCCGTTAGACTTATATAGTCATTTTTAAAGTCTTTAGTATAAATTTGAATAGCAAACTCTTTTGCTTCGATTGTATCTTTTTTTGTCTTAGATATGCAAATCCCCCCCTTTATGCTATATCTTTTACATTAAATTTTCACCCAAATTAAATAACGGTAACATTATCGCTAAAACAATTAGTCCTACAAAAATAGCTATTATTAGTATGGATATAGGCTCTAGAAACTTTAGATATATTTTAACTTTATACCTTAATCTGTTATTTAATATTACAGTTAGTGTATTAAATGTTTTAGATAAATCTGCCGTCATGTCGGCTATTATAATATAGCTTTTGTATTCTTCGTCAAAAAAGCTTGAGTTATTAAAAGCATAATTTATACTAGCACCTTTTTCTATTCTTTTATATATCCTATTTAATTCATTTCTAAATACTATATTATTAGTATTCATTGATAACTTTAATGCTTCTAAGAATTCTATACCAGATGAAAACGATGCATACATATTTTGAGTAAAACTTAAAAGTATATACAGCCTTACTATACCCACTTTGTATAGCAGTCTATCTAATACACTTTTTTGTCTTAATATACAAAAATATATTACACCTGATAAGAATACAAAAAATATTGCTATCATTAACCTATACTTTATCAAAAAATTAGATATATTTATTACCACCATTGTTATTTTAGGTAAATTTTGCCCTAATTCTTGGTATATGTCTATAAATTTTGGAACTACTAATAGTAAAAGAACATTGAAAATAACGATGGCTGCTAATATTACCATGATGGGATAAATAAGGATAGAAATTACTTCTGATTTTAATTGTGATATGAAAGTATATTTTTCTTTTAAAAGCTTAAAGCACTTCTTCAGATCACCCGTTTTTTCTCCCGTTTTAACAAACGATAAGAATTCTTTATCTGTTGAAATACAACTAAAAGCTTCATCTAAATTTTTCCCTTTTTCTAATAGATACTGTAACTTCATTACTTTTTCTCTTTTTTTACCTTTAAATGATCTTTTAAGAATTCCTATTGCTTCTAATAAGTTAATATCTCCTTCAATTAAATCACTTAATTGTTCAGAAAATTTTTTTCTAAATGCAAAATCACTCATACTATACCTACTTCTAATTCCATATATACTTCTCTTTGAACATTAGCCTTACTCTTATATGTAAAAAGACTACCTATTATTGGTATATCGCCTAGTATAGGAGTCTTACTTATTGTCTTATCTGTGACTAAGTTAGTGGTACCCCCTATAAATATACTCTTCTTATCTTCAACATTCACAACTGTTTCTATTACATTTTGTTTTTTTGTTTCACGAGATTTAAAATTACTAATCTCTGCTTTTATCTTTACCTCGACATAATTAGTGTCTAAATTTTGCTTTATTTTTGGTAAAACTTCTAATATTATACCTGCTTCTCTTGACATAGCATTTTCTTTTTTATCACCCTTAACTATTAGAACAGTTTCGTCAGTTACCTTAAACATTCCCTTATTACCATCAACTACTAATATATTGGGACTTGATTTTAATACTATTTCACCTTTTTCTTTTAGTGCATCTATATTTACATCAAATATTTTTGAACTGTTTCTTAATAAGTTAGTAAAGCTCAAATTACCTGCCAAGAAATCTGAAACTGCACCTATTATTGAGAAATTCGAATTAAATTTCCAATTGAATCCTATTCTATCAAATAGATTTTTACTTGTATCTATTATATTCAATTTAACTAATACCTGTTTTTTCATAATATCTATTTGTTCTATTAAATCTTTAATATCTTCTACGTCTTTTTGCTTACCTGATAATATTAAAAAGTCATCAATACCCTTAACTTTTACATTATTAATACCCATTAAAACTGGTATTACATCATTTGCAACCTTATTTTTTAATTTATACACTACATTTTTATCGACAAATTCTTTTGTAATACTATTATTTAACTTACTTTCTACCGTCACTTTAGTAATAGGGATAAATATGTTATTTGCTTCTTTTTCCATTTTTTTAGTAGTGTAAGAAAAGCAAATATTTGAAAAAAGTAACATTACAAAAAATATTCTTTTAATCATTTACACCACCTTTTTTTCTATATACCCTAAATTTAATATCTGATTGTCTTGATTTACACTTAAACTGAATTTAGATGTATCTATATGTTTAGGTATCTTATTTATGTAGTATAAAAATCTTCCTAATGAACTTAAATCCCCTTTTAACTGCACATTTGAATAGCATAAACTATACTCAAAAAAATTGCTAAATTGTTGCTTTTTTGTTATTTTAATTAATTTTAAACCACTTTTACTTGCTAAACTGTACATTATTTTTTTAAATTCATCTTCTGTTATCACATAATCTTCCAACTTATTTTTTATGTCAGAAATTTTATTATTATTCTCAATAACTTTTGTTTCAAGACTATTTTTCTCATTTACTAAATCTTTTATTTGTAACTCATCTGCTTTTATATTATTTAATATATTTTTGTTGTATAAAAATTTTGTCATATACTTTGTTTTTTTAGTATTGAAGATTAATACTGATGAGAATATAGAAAGTGTTATAAAGCAAATACCAATATATTTTTCTATGTACTTAGTCATTTAAACCCTCCTTTAGTATCTTAAAACCTATCCTATCATTTTCACTTACTAAGTAATCAATAGTGAAGTCTTTAAAGTTATTAATTACACTGTTATAGTCGTCTGCTTGTCCTTCAACTATTAGTGTGTTATTTATATATTCAATACTTTTTAAGTCTATGCCCTTTTTTGTATACGATATCATATCCTTAATTAAAGTATAGTATTCAGTATTTTTAATTTCTAAACTTAAATCTTGTACAACTTCATTTTCACTTATCTCTTTTTCCAATTTTTTTATATACTCTTTAGTATTTAATATATCTGCGTCTATTTTACCTTTTTTTACCCTATTTGCTTGTATACTCTTTTCTAATTTATCAGTACTATACAAGATTGTTGTTGTTATGTAGCTAGAGATAAGGAACATAGCAGAAATTAATATTAATATCTGATCTTTTTTTAATAAATTTATGGCATATATTTTCCTTATTTTCACCTTTTCGATTATATCGAAAATTTCTTCTATATTCTCTTTTCTTACATAAATACTTCTTATACCGTTATAGTCAAATTCATCACTTAAACATACATCTATTTTTTCAATTTTTTTATCCTTGATATGTAAGCTACTTTTTTCTCCTAAATATATTATTTCTTCATTCAACATAGACAATATCTCTTGAAATTCTACTAACTTTCTAATTTTGAAGTTATAGAAAGTGAATATGTCGATATAGTATTGGCTTTCATTTGCTTCAAAATCAAGTATTAAATAAATCTTTTCTTTTTTGTCTAAATTACACTGAAATATTATATCTTCCAAGTCTTTTTCTAATTCTATTAACTTAAAATAGTATATCTTTTCTTTACATTTTAGAAAAATCTCATCTTTCTTTGCGAATATTTTAATCATTTTTTACCTCATCTAAATATACAATTTCTTGACTAATTGGGACTAATTTACCACTTCTTCTTGAAAAGCTAATCTTTTCTCTTATCTTTATAGGTATGTCTAAAACACTTTTTGAATAATATGCGTAAATAGTCCCATAATCAACCTCTCTTTTTAAAGGTAAACTCAATGATCTTCTACTAGATGTCTCTACTTTTTGTACTGTATAGCCTCCTATACTTTTTTTGTAGATATCATATATTAAAAAGTCTAAATCTGTTACTCTTCTTGTCTTATACTCATATTTAGGATCTTCAAAAAATATATAGTTACCCTCAAATTCAATTTCATCATTTTCACCTGAACCTGAAACTAATATTTTTTCAGTAATTTCTCTTGTACCAATGCACATATTAAAGTATGCACCCCTATTTGTCCCATAATCAGTATATGAACTTCCACTATTTTTCAAACGTACATATGATAAATATCCTCTATTATTCAAAATATTTACCTGACGCTTTTCTTTTTTTATTAATCTTTTCTTCAATATATTCTTATCAATCTTGTACTTATCAATTTTACTAATCCTATTCTTCTCATGAACATACTCAAAGAAACCATAAGATACTATAGATAAAATTGATAGCATTATTAAAATATATATTAAAGATGATCCCATATTTTTCTTTTTCATTTTAGACTCATCACCCTATTGTATTTCTTACCCTTTATTTCAAATTCAATACTTACCTTATTCTCAGTTTTAAAAATATTACTTCTATCAAAAGAAAATAGTTTATCTGCTTGCCTATACTTATTACTATATACTTTTAAAACCTTATTCTCTAATTTTAAAACTACATCATCTAATACTATGCTATTACTTGTTACTTCAACGTTGTTATCTATTACAACCATATATGCTATTTTATCTAACACCTTATTTATCTCATATGAACTAATGTCCTTATTTATATCATTTCTTGTAAAATAGCTTCTTTTCAAAAAAACTGAGCATATTACTAAAAATGTAAAAAATATTAGTGTTACAATAAAATACTCGATTAAGATAACGCCTTTATTACGGTATGTATACGTCTTCATATTCACCCACCTTAATAATATATATACTCTCATCGGTAAATAAAGAATATGTTGTACTCGTCTTCTTATACGTCACATCCCTATCTCTTCGTACATAGCTCAAAAACTCTGAATAATTAAGGCTTTTTATCTCCTCCAACTTATTTTTCTCTTTTATTCTTTTGTTTATAGCGATATTTATACGATTTTTTGTCTTACTTGTCTTACCTAATGTATTGGAAATAGGTATTAAAGCTAAGGAAATAATAACCAAAGAAAGTAAGCTCTCTATTAACATTTCTCCCTTGTTTTTCATAAAACTCCTAAATTAAATATACAAAATGCTAAATATATCATTGGTGCAAATGCAATATACCCCCTTATTCTTCTTAATATCAATATATATATTGCTGAGAATATGTATAAGATATTATAGAATTTTAATACAAACATAATATCAGTGCTACAAAAAAATAGACCAACTGTTACAAATAGCTTTATATCTCCCAAGCCTATTATTTCTTTTTCTAAATATGTTTCAACTAACATTTGAATGAATATAGGGAATATAAAAATACTGATAGCTAAATACATATTAAGTAATTTGTTTGTAAGTAATATTCTAATAATTGATAAAAATAAGAGAATTAAAAATGATTTTTCTGGAATAATCCTTCTTACTATATCCATATAGCAAGAATATAGAAATGTGATATGGAATATGATATCTACGATGTGTATCATTGAATTTGATTAGGTCCAACTGTACCTTTTAATTCATCAGGTGTTGTTATTTCAGCTGTTACTACACCCTTATCGAATTTTAAAGTACCAGTAACTCTACCAGATTTAAATGCACCTTGTTCTGTTGCACCAATTTTTAATGATTTTAAATCACCATAACTTGTTAATACAGCAGCAATATTATTCAATGCTTCCTTTTCAGTTATTTCAGTACTTAAAACATGATTATTAAGCTCTGATACTGCTGCAATTACCCTAGTCTTATTCGCCCTATCGATGTACTTAGTCACCTTAGGTATTGCGATTGTTGCAATTAATGACATGATTGCCATGACAGCTATTACTTCAATTAAAGTAAAACCGTGATTACGTTTTTTTTGTATTTTCATACAAATCACCCCTTTTAAATTTTTGTATCCCTATACTATCACAAAAATTTTACCCTGTAAATTTAAAAGAATATATGCTTACCTAGTTTAAAAATTAAAAATATATATGCTTCTTTAAAATCAATAGCCAATTTTACTACAAAAAAAAATCAATATTAAAATTGATTTTTTTCATATAATATATTTTCTATATCATTATTTGTAAAATCTATATTTTGGAAATTAATATAGTTTTGTATATTCTCCTTATGTAAGTTATTTGTCATTATTAAATAATTATCATATATAAGTCCGTACTCATCTAACTTATTTAACTTAACATATATGGCATCTTCAAAATCAAATGTTATCATATTACCATTTTCTAAATGAAATACAAATATTCTTTTAAATATTTCATCCTCCTCATAATCATATTTCTCTACAGAAACAAAACCTTTATACAAAAAATCTGCATTTTTTCTATCAAGTATAACTATATATTTATCATTAAAATTATCTTTCATCTCTTGTAGGGCCAAA
The DNA here is from genome assembly GCF_000973085.1 of Sneathia vaginalis. Classification (NCBI taxonomy): domain Bacteria; kingdom Fusobacteriati; phylum Fusobacteriota; class Fusobacteriia; order Fusobacteriales; family Leptotrichiaceae; genus Sneathia; species Sneathia vaginalis. Next base: position 601,412 of record NZ_CP011280.1, on the reverse strand, counting down.
AAATATGAATTCATAACTATCAGCTCCTTATCGTCATCTAGTATAAGTGTAACATGAGAATTAAAAATGTCAATGTACAAAAAAAGGTTAAATCTTTTGACAAGACTTAACCTATATATCACTTATTATTTAGTTACATAATTTACTACTAATAATGGATCAATTTTAATTCCAGGTCCCATTGTTAATGAAATAGCAACAGTTCTTAAATATTGACCTTTTGAAGTTGCTGGTTTTAATTTAATTATTTGTCCTAAAGCAACTTTAAAGTTTTCAATAACTTTTTCTTTTTCAAAATCAACTTTTCCTAAAGGTAAATGTATAGATCCTAATTTGTCTACTTTAAATGCAACTTTACCTTTCATAAATTCTTCAACAGTCTTTGAAATATCAGTTGTAACTGTTCCTGATTTAGGGTTAGGCATTAAACCTTTAGTTCCTAATATCTTACCTAATCTACCTAATTTTGGCATCATATCAGGTGTAGCTATAACTAAATCAAAATCAAACCATCCTTGTTGAATCTTTGCAACATATTCATCGTCTCCAGCATATGTAGCTCCTGCTTTTAATGCTTTTTCAATGTTTTCTCCTTGAGTTATTGCAAGTATTCTTATCTTTTTACCTGTACCATTTGGTAATACAACAGTACCTCTTACTTGTTGATCAGCGTGTCTAGGATCTACTCCTAATTTAACTGCTAATTCAACAGTTTCTACAAATTTAGCACTTCTAGTTTCAAATAATAGTTCTAGTGCTTCTTCTGGTGTATATATCTTTAATTTATCTACTTTTTGAGAAATTTCGTTATATCTTTTTCCTCTTTTTGCCATCTAATTAATCCTCCTCTGTGGTCATTGGTATAAAACCTTCCACTTATTTACTAATCTTGTACTTTGATTCCCATACTTCTTGCTGTTCCAGCAATTATATTCATAGCTGTTTCAACACTACTTGCATTTAAGTCTGGCATTTTTAATTCAGCTATTTCTTTAATTTGATCCTTAGTTACAGTTCCTGCAACTTCTTTTTTAGAGTTATGAGCTCCTTTTTCAACTTTAGCGGCTTTCTTTAATAAATCTGATGCAGGTGGTGTCTTCAATTTAAATGTGAAACTTCTGTCAGAATATACAGTAATTTCAACTGGTATAATGAATCCCATCTTATCTTGTGTTTGTGCATTGAACGCTTTACAAAATTCAGGAATATTTATTCCTTTAGGTCCTAATGCTGATCCAACTGGTGGAGCTGGATTTGCTTTTCCTGCACTTATTTGTAATTTAACTTTGTCTACTACTTCTTTAGCCATTTAAATTATCCTCCTTTGTGGTAATTGAAATATTCTCCCACTTAAATATTACTTTTTAATTTGATCAACTTTCAATATTGGCTTTGCTTTCTCATTAAGAGTTGATACCATAACTTCTTCCTTATCCTTATAAATTTCTAATATTGTTCCAGTGTTACCTAAGTAATCACCATCAATAATATCAACAACATCTCCAACTTTTAATTTTTCTAACTTTTCAGAAGCTTTAACTACTGTAGTTTTAACCATTTTCATGATTCTTTCAACTTCTTCATCAGACATAGGTATAGGATCTGAACCAACACCAACAAACCCTGTAACACCATTGGTATTACGTACTGCATACCATGCTTCACTATCAACATGATAATTTAATGAGTTTTCTGTTTCTTCTAATGTTGTCTTCATTTCTACCATTACATAACTTGGAAATAGTTTTCTATAAGTAATAACTCTTTTACCTCTTTTTTCTTCTTCGACTTCTTCTTCTGGGACAAAAATTCTAAAAACTCTATCCAACATATCCAGAGATTTCACTCTATTTTTCAAATCGTCTCTAACTTTTTTTTCATAACCAGAATATGTATGAATTAAATACCATTTATTTTCGCATTTCATTCATCTCACCTCTATTTAATTAAACTTCTTAATAATGTTGTTGCATTCTTTATAATCAAATTAAATGCAAAGTCAAACATTATTATCATAATAGCAATAAATGCAGTAATTAATAGAACGATTATAGTAACTTGAACTACTTCTGAAGCACTTGCCCATGTTACCTTCTTATACTCATCTACTATTCTAGTTAGAAGATTCTTTTTCTTTTCATCTTTCATATTATACTCCATAAAATAAAATGGCAGGCCAGATAGGACTCGAACCTACAACACTCGGTTTTGGAGACCGATGCTCTACCAATTGAACTACTGGCCTAACTACTACTTAACTTCTCTGTATAGAGTGTATTTCTTTAAAACTGGATTATACTTTCTTAATTCCAATCTTTCAGGATGTGTCTTTTTGTTTTTAGTTGTCACATAGTGTCTCAACTTTGTTTCTGTGCATTCCAAAATTACTTGTACTCTCATTTTTATTCCTCCCAATCAAATTATTTGTATTGGTAATACAGACGTTGTATAAATTCAACAAACTATAATAACACATAATAATGAGGTTTGTCAAGCGTTGACTATGTCTATTTTAAGGCTATACTATATATTATAGGAAGAAGTGAGGGATTTTATGGAATTAAATTTATTAAACCAATATCTTTTAGTGTCTACATTTGAAAAGTTAAGACACTGTAAAAATTTTGAAAATTTTGATGTTCAAGTTAAAAAAGCTTATTTAAATCAAAAAATCAAAGATGTCTCCCTAGGTTTTTACAGTTATTCAGATGCTTTTATTGCAGTAATAAATGAAGCTAATGATGAAAAAAAGCGTGAATTAATAGAAAAAATTCTAGCAACAACTGATGAATATATATTAAAGGATATGAAAACTCATCCATCTATTGCAGAATACATAATGATATTTTTTAATTATCTATACTTTGATTTATACTTTGGTACTGAAAAATTAACTAATCCTAAAAAAATAAAGTCATTTATCAGAAATGAAAAAACACAAGAATTTAAAGACTTTAAAACTAATATTATTCGTTCACTTGGTGAAGATTCAGATGTTAGCATAAAAATTAACAAAATATATGACATCGTTACTAACCTAAATTACAAAGACATAATAGAATTTAAAAATCAAGTTGATGAAATATCACACAAGATTAATTGCTTATTCGGTCTACTAATGGATTTAGATGCTATTCCATTCTTATTCATATTTAAGTGTGTATATCTACCATATAAGGCACTAATATATAGAACCACTGGCGATAAAGAAAGTAAAGAATCTCAAGACTTTAATTTCCTATCACAAAAAACAAAATTAAGTCTAACAACATATTCTAATCTATACAATACATTAAAAAATATTAAAATAAAGGAAACTGATTTTAGCTATCTACATCTTAATTACAAGACTACAATTGATAATATTGCAGATCTTTCACTACTAATGTGTGACGTTGTAATCAACGCATCAGATGCTAAATTAACAAATGAAGAAAAGCAAGTTATCTATTTATTCTATAAGGATGTAGAACTATTAATCTGGGAATATATTGCATTAATTGAATATTTAATATAAGTCAAGGCTAAATGCCTTGACTTTTAAACTCTCAATAATCTTCTTCTGGTATAATAACAGCCATAACAACATATAAAAATAACGTCACACCAAAAAATAAAAATATTAATCTTACTATCACTGGATCTATATCTAGGTATTCTGCTATACCTCCACAGACTCCAAATATCATTCTATTTTTTCTACTTCTTGTTAATCTTTTTCTCATACTGGTTCTCCTTAAGATTTATTGAGAATATTATACATCACACCTTGAAAAATATCAATATTTACTTGCATATATTTCATATTGTATTTTTCTGTTAAATGTTCTATACTACACTAAAGAAAGGAGGATTTATGCTCAAATTAATTGCAAGATATACAAAACAGTATAAATTTTTTGCTATTCTAGCTCCCATTTTCGTAACTCTAGAAAGCTTCCTTGAAATGCTAATACCTTTGTATATGTCAAAGCTAGTAGATAATGGACTTAATAAACCTATTATCATAAAACTTTTAATTTGTACACTTTTATCCCTTATACTCGGTATTTCATCAAGCATTTCTGCTATTAAAGCTTCGTGTGGTTTTGCATCTAATCTTCGATTTGAATTATTCCAAAAGATTCAAAAATTACCGTCATATACAATAGATGAACTTGGAACACATAGTATTATTACAAGACTTACAAAAGATATACAAAAAGCAAAAAACACATATCAATCATTAATTAGATACACCTTACGTTGTCCAATAATGGCACTTTTGTCATTTATAATGATCTTTAAAATATCTAAAAAAATATCCATAATTTTCTTTATTATGGTTCCTTTATTAATCGTTTTAATACTTTTAGCGATAAAGCTATTACTAAATCAACTATACATACTATTTAAATTATCAGATGATTTAAATCAAAATATTGATGAAAATTTAAAAGGTATTAAAGTAATAAAGACGTACAATACTGAGAAAAAAGAAATAAAGAAATTTAATACGATAAGTAAAAAAATTACTAAAACTTTGCAATTCTTGGATACAACACTAAGTTCATTTTATCCACTTTTAACATTGCTAGGTTATGGTTGCAATATTTTAATGATAATAATAGCAAGTAAAATGATAATAAATAAAGAAATAACTATAGGACTATTCCTAAGTATCTTGACATATTCAGGACAAATATTAGGTAACCTATTTGAATGTGGATATATAATATCAGACTTTGCAATGTCTAAAATATCTATTGTAAGAATATTTGAAATATTAGAAAAAGAAAATGAAGTAGACAGTGGTAATATAACAAGCTTAGACAATTTTGACATAGAATTTAAAAATGTTAATTTTGATTATCCTACAACCCATGATGTTTTAAAAAATGTTTCATTTAAACTAAAACAAGGTGAAAGTCTTGGAATAATAGGAGCTACAGGAAGTGGTAAAACTAGTCTTGTTAACCTACTAGTTCGTCTATACAATACAACTAGTGGTAGTATAACTATAGGAAATAAAAATATTTTGGATATAAACCTTAACTATTTACGTGATATAGTAAGTATAGTATCGCAAAATAACACTCTATTTAAAGGTAATATATATAGTAATATGAAACTAGCAAATAGTGATTTAGATGATGAAAAAATTCTAGAAGCAATAAAAGGTGTTAGAGCTCAAAACTTTATAAGCTCACTTGACCAAACGGTCGAACAATACGGTTCTAACTTTTCAGGTGGTCAAAAACAAAGACTATACATCGCTAGAAGTCTTTTAAAATATAGCCCTATACTAATTCTAGATGATTCTACTAGTGCAATAGATACGAAAACAGACCGTGATATAAAGAACTTCTTAAAAGGTAAAAACTGTACAAAAATTATCATAAGTCAAAAAATATCTTCTGTTTTAACTTGTGATAAGGTTATGGTATTAGATAATGGTATGATACAAAATATTGATACTAATGAAAATCTTCTGCATAATAATGAAATATATAAGGAATTTTACAATATACAAAAAGGAGGTAATTTTGATGAAGAATAGTAAAGCTCTTAAACGAATGATACATATGGTCTTCAAAAAAAGCCCATTGAAATTTTTTACAATAATTATCTCTATACTAATTTTTAAAATTTGTAGTACTTATTCAACAAAACTAATACAAGTTATTATCGATAAAGTTTTAATTCCTAAAAGATTAGATCTTTTACCTAAATATATTGCAATTTTAGGTTTGATTTACCTAATATCTGTTTGCTTTGAAGAACTTAATATCATACTAGCAGTACCACTTTCACAAGATGTTATGTACGGTATTAGGAAAAAAGCTTTTGAAAAACTACAAAATTTACCCATTGTATTCTTTGACACACATGAACATGGAGATATTATGAGTAAGTTTACAAACGATATAGACTCCATGAACACTTTCTTGGAATTTTCTATGTTCAATATTTTTAGTGGTATAGTCGAAATGATTGCTCTATTAGCTATTATGATATATATTTCATATAAGCTTGCAATCGTTGTAATATTCTTTAGTGCCCTATCGTATTTAATAATATATTTATTCTCAAAATACAGCATTAAATCTTATGACACAAACCAAAAAAATATTGGATCTATAAACGGTTACATTGAAGAAAGCGTTAATGGTCAAAATATTGTAAAACTATTTAACTATGAAAAAAGAAATAATTCAATATTTAAGCGTTTAAATAATGCATGGTTAAAAAGTATAGTAAGTGCAAACATATATTCAAATACTATCTTCCCCGTTATAGGGGCAATAAACTTCTTACAATATGCATGTATAGCAATTGTTGGAACTGTATTCCATACTTCAATAGGTACAATAGGAAGTTTTTTACTATTAAGTAGACTAATTGCTATGCCCCTATTTATCTTTTCTTTTGAAGTTGGTATGGTTAATTCAGCACTTGCTGGAGCTAAAAGAGTCTTTGAACTTATGGACCTAGACAATGAAATTGATGAAGGTAAGGTATACTTAAAAGATGGATACTGGATATTAGAGAATAATGAAAAGGTAAAATGTGTGGGAAACATTGAGTTTATTAACGTTGACTTTTCATATAACAAAGATAAAAAAATATTGAAAAATATAAATATGTATGCAAAATATGGTCAAAAAATAGCTATCGTTGGTCCAACAGGTAGTGGTAAAACCACAATAACTAACCTTATTAACCGATTCTATGAAATTGATAGTGGAACTATTACTTTTGATGGTATTGATATTAGAAGGATTAATAAGTCTGATTTAAGAAAAAATATAACTGTTGTTTTACAGGATAGTATACTCTTTTCTGGAACAATCTTAGATAATATTAGATACTCAGATGAAACTATTTCAAAAGAAGAGGTCATAGAAGTAGCAAAACAAATAGGTGCTCATCATTTTATCTCTCAACTTGAAAAAGGTTATGATACATACATATCTGGTAATACTGATACACTCTCTCAAGGACAAAAACAATTATTATGCCTTGTACGTGCAAAATTACGTAATACGCCTGTTTTAATACTTGATGAAGCAACATCTAATATCGATACAAGAACTGAAAAAATTGTACAAGATGGTATGGATAAATTGATGCATGGAAAAACTGTATTTGTCATAGCACACAGACTATCAACAATAATAGATTCAGATGTTATCATGGTACTTGAAAATGGTGAAATAATAGAACGTGGTACACACACACAATTACTTGCAAAGAATAATGTGTACGCTAATTTATATAATGGATAATAGAGAAATAGAAGTAACAAAAAGTATGTTAAATAATGAAGAATATGAAGATGAAATTTTTTGTGGATATTTTGAAGAAGAATGTAGATACTTTCGGGGAACACTTATTTACATTTGATAAAAAGAAAATATACAATTTATTTGCAGATTATCCACAAAATATGTCTAAGGAAGAAGTTGAAATTTTTAGTAAAGAAAATCCATATTGGCGTGAATTCTTTAGATTTGGCAAGTGAATTATGCATTTTTTTTATGAAGAAACGACCATACAAGAGTAGAAATACTCCTGTGTGGTCTTTTTCTTATACCTAATTATATCAAGTACCAAAAATGACACCCTGATTCTTAGTAGTTCTGTTGCCACCACTGAAACGAGATATAGGGGGCATAATCCTATCTATATCCGTACCTGTCGTTTTAATTTCACCATCACAAAAGGCATTTTCAATAAACTTCCTTGTTTCAGCCTCTTTCAGACACATAATTATGTCATTCAGTCATAACATCCTCAACATCATTGATACCAGAAAAATGCTTTCTTACTACAAAGTTCTGGACTGGCATCAATAGCCTTTTTGATTGTAACAAGCACTTCTTTATCTTTGCAATGACTGTCATGATACTTCTTAACAAGCATAAGAATATAGTCGATATTGATTTCTATCTGCTTAATAAGTTCAACTGTAATCTTGTAAATCACGTTCAGAAACCATCTCTTTACCTTCAAATTCAACAAATGCACACAATAGATTTCTCATGCGTAGAATCGCACCAAATAACGAGATGAAGTCCTTATGGTGTAGTTATACCAACAACAAACATAGAATTATCATCATGAAATTTAGACTTCCAAGCTTTATTTTTGTAAGCTTTACATAAATACATAAATAAAATCATACGATTAAAATATAACTTGCTAATAGTATGATACTCATCTTTAATATAGCCATTTCTTAATTTTTCTAATTCATAAATATCTTCAAACTTTAATTCCATATCTAATTCCTTTCTACAACAAAAAAGCAACCTTTTGCAGTTGCCCTAATCTAATATTTCTATTTTTTCTATTTCTGATTGTAATACTAATATTTTATCTAATTCTAAACTATTTTCTTCTTCTTCTGATTCGGCATCTAAATACTCTATAACATAAACATTTTTTAATTTTTCACCATTTTTATAGTCTATATTAACATACTTTCCATCTGCCTTAATCATTTCTTCTCTTGAAATCATTTTAATTTTCCTTTTGCAGTTGCTCTAATCTAATATTTCTATTGATTTTACTTCATGTATTTTAATAACCATATTTAGCTAATACTTTTTTTAATTCTTCATCTAATTTTTTAAAATGTTTAGTTTTATTCCAATATTCTGTATATTCCGTTACTTCTCTAATATCATCTACAAAATATTCTTCATCATAACTTAAATTTTTTGATGGATAATTTGAATCTATCTCCATATAAAACTTAAAATATTCATCGCATGTTTTGTTTGGATTAGATAAATGTTTTTTTATTTTATTTATATAATCTATAAATTTCATTTTTTCTTCCACCTTCCTCTTCTAATCATTCCTTGGCTTCTATCTTTATCATCTTTAACTACCGTAAGTACTTCTGTATTTTCTTCGTTAGTAATAACCCTTACTAAGTCATAATACCTAACGTTTTTATTAGTATTAGTCTTTTTATCATATTCAATATAATTAATAGGTTTGTTATAAGTTTCTATAATTTCTTTCTTTGTTATTTCTTTTAAACCAATCCTATTTGTAGCACTTGAGGCTCCGTGCCAAGTTAATTCTATTCCTTCTTTTTTAAATTCATCATAACATTTTATAACTTTTTTCTTATATTTTTTGCTCCAATCTTTCCGTTTAATTGTCTTTATAGTTTCATATTCCCTTTTAAATGTGTCATACTGATTACTATTTTTCATTATAGACATCAAATCATCTATTGTTTTAGGCATTCTTTTATTTAGATATTTTTTATAAAATGTGTAAGACTTTGTTGCTTTATATCTAGTTTTCAATACTTCATATTCTTTACCATTATTATACTTCATATCTACAAATTTATCAAATGAATTAGGCACTTTTACTTGACATTCTAATACTAGATTAAGTAACATCTAATATCGATACAAGAACTGAAAAAATTGTACAAGATGGTATGGATAAATTGATGCATGGAAAAACTGTATTTGTCATAGCACACAGACTATCAACAATAATAGATTCAGATGTTATCATGGTACTTGAAAATGGTGAAATAATAGAACGTGGTACACACTCACAATTACTTGCAAAGAATAATGTTTATGCTAATTTATATAATGGATAAGAAAGAATCTATTTTAGAATCGCACGAAAGAAAAAGAAGAATATAAAACAATGTGGGTTGATAATATAGATAGTATTGGGGAATACTTATTTACATTTAATAAAAAATAGCATCTGCTCTTATTTATAAGGGTTAGATGCTATTTTTAATATTCTTAAAAAAAATTTAATTTATCTGATGCACTCCATTCATGTTTTCCAAAATAAATTTATAAATAATTCTTCCAACATTTATTTTTCATAAAATTAGAAATTATAGATAAATTCTGGCACTTCTTTTTCAGGAATAACTAAAATGCCACCTCCTATGATTTATATATTTTATCATAAAAGATAGCATTTTTACTATTTTTTAAATTACAGACTTTTTGAGACACTCTCTTTTACTCCTTTGGGGAACATTTTTAATAAATTTGTACTATTTTGTTCCCCAAATTTTAATCCTAAATAAAGTGGTTTTTCTTCATAAACCTCTTTTAATGTCATACCTACATACACCTTTATTGGATTTATTCTATCAGCATATATACCTATTAAATATAGCTTAACACTTTCTTTAATTTTGCTTTTTTAGGATATTTTTCAAATAAACTTTTTTCTAATTGAGATCTTTTTTCATAACCATCCTTAAAGTTATTTAAATACTCCATAGTGTTAGCTATATTTTCGTAATCGCTCATAAATTTTGACTTCTTTACAAGCTCTATAATTTCAGCACATATCTTAGAATATAACTTGTCTTCATAATTTTCTATCATATAGTTGTAAATATACTCAAATTCAAATACATCACTTAGTTTTTGCTTCAAAATTTTTTCATACATTTTTTCGTGATATAGAATTCTTACATATGCTTCTGTTTTTAAATGATATTCTAGTATATTTTTTTTAAAAACACTTAATTTATCTTTAGATATTTTTTGACAAATTATTTCATAGTCCTCGTATAATATTTTTCTTGTATTATCAAAATTTAATAGTACATTATTGTAATATTTATCAAAGTATTTATCAATATTTCTAGTTATTTTTATTATATATTCTATAAAATACGAATTGTCTTCAAATGTTTTTATAGCTTTTTCACAATATTCTATAACTTTCACATAATTTTCTTTTCTTTTTTCCATTTCTATTATATATTTATAGCTCATTTCTTTATTATCATATCTATTTGCTAGCTCTGATAACTTTTCATCATATTTGTACTTACTATATATCTCAAAAAGCATTTCAAGAAACAGATCTTCTTCTATATTGATATTTTTTAGTAGTATGTCTATAACTTCTTTTCTACAATTAGTAAAAGTTTTTTCTAAATATATATAGAATAAAAAGACTATTGGATTTTTAGAATAAATATTTTGTATTTTATTATATAACTTATTCAATATTTTTACTTGTAAATTATGTTTTCTATATTTTAAACTCATTTTAAGTAAACGCATTATTTTATCTGTAATTAACATCAAACTATTTATATTATATTTTTTTACATATGATGCAAGTTCTACAAAAGAAAATATTAAAATATTCTCTGCTAAATTATTAAAGTCATTATAAATGCATTCTTCAATATCATCTAAAAATTCCATAAGCTTAACTTCAGACTCATTAGAGTCACATATTTTCAATATATTTTCTACTATCCACTTGCTTTCTTCAAGATCATATTTACTTATCATCTTACCTTTTGAGTTATACTCATAAATACTTGCAACCATATGTTTACAATTTTTCCCACCAAGTGCGTAAGGGCAATTACAAGTAGTTTTCCTATGATATGTATCAATTACAACTTCATATTCTTTTGTCCCAATCACTATAAATTTCAATATTTCATCTTTTTCTTCAAGAAATTCAACTTTCCTCATTAAATAGTATCTATATCCTCTGTCTAAAATCTTTTTCTCAAATCTATCTTTCCACATTAACTTTATCTCCATTAACTAAATTACAAACCTAAATGATATGTTTTTTCCACATAATTTTCTTCTGTTTCATATTTATTCTTTTACATTATATTTTGATATTCCTATCAATTTCAGTATAATTTTTTACAATCTTATTCATTATACATTTAATTAAAAATTAGAGGAAAATGACCACATTTTTTTAAAACAAAAAAAGCTATAACTATAATAAATATTAGAATATATGTTATTTATATCCTTAAAAACTGTCAAACTAAAAAATATATATTATTTTAAATAAAAATAAAGTACGTAAATTATTTTCTATAATTTACACACTCTATTATACACTTCAATAATTTTAGAAAAAGTTACTTTATATATATCCTAAAATCTGTGTGATATTCTAATGCAAATTTACTCCAACTATTAAAAATATTATCTTTTGCTTTTTCTAACAACTCTACACTTTAAAATCTATCATTAGTAATTTTAATGATTTTACCCTTTAAATATTTATTATTTTCAATGTAATATTCATTTATATCATATTTATTATAACTATTTATAATAATGTCCCCTATTCATAAATTACACTACTCTATCTACAATAGTAGAAATTAAAATATGCTTCCAAACAAGATACCTAATATTCAAAATACATATATCTACAATAGTAGAAATTAAAATGTGCTTCCAAATTTCACCATTGCTAGCATTAGTTTCCCATCTACAATAGTAGAAATTAAAATATGCTTCCAAATGATGGTAAGTATAAAGATATGATACTAATCTACAATAGTAGAAATTAAAATGTGCTTCCAAATATTACAATTGTTGCATTATTTATTCCAATCTACAATAGTAGAAATTAAAATATGCTTTCAAATCTGTGCAACTACGATTAATATGTTCTAATCTACAATAGTAGAAATTAAAATATGCTTTCAAATCGATTAACGCACGATTAATTCTTCTTCATCTACAATAGTAGAAATTAAAATATGCTTTCAAACTACCAGACAATAACACAACGGATATAATCTACAATAGTAGAAATTAAAAGATGCTTTCAAATATATATACCAACATGTGAAAACAACTATCTACAATAGTAGAAATTAAAAGATGCTTTCAAATTTGAATGTGAGCAAGCAACATTTCTTATCTACAATAGTAGAAATTAAAAGATGCTTTCAAATATTATCCAAACTATGTAGATTATATCGATCTACAATAGTAGAAATTAAAAGATGCTTTCAAATATATATACCAACATGTGAAAACAACTATCTACAATAGTAGAAATTAAAAGATGCTTTCAAATAATTAACTTTTGTAAAAGAATTAAAGGATCTACAATAGTAGAAATTAAAAGATGCTTTCAAATATTATTTAATCTGTTGTACCACCCTTGATCTACAATAGTAGAAATTAAAAGATGCTTTCAAATCCTCTAATGTGATCCATCAATAATTACTTGGCTTACAAGACACATATTTGCAAACCTATTTTTTTTACATTTGAGAGATTTGATTTTTTCGCATTTTAAAAATATTAACACCTTGATTTACAATTTTGAAAGCACTAATATATTATAGCACATATCAGACAAAAAGTATTGATTTTTCATCATTTTCTGCATATCCATATCTAAAAATTTTACAATTTTTAGATAAATTAAATATGTAAACCGAATCTGACTGGTCAAACATTTTCTTATATTTATTATTTATTTCTAAAATTATATTATTTAAAACTGACTGTGCATTATCAATTTCAAACACAGAATACTGAATTCTGTGTCCAAATTTACCTAAAAATTTTGAAAATACCCTTCTTTTTTTATCATTTGATATATCATAACTTATTATAACCATACTTTTATTTCCTAATTATATATTTGGTATATTCTTCTATACTTTTTTCTCTCATAAATGCTCTATAAAAACTTTGTATAAAATAGAATATATATTCTTTTTCTTGATCTAGTAATTTATAAAATACTTTAATATATTTTTTATTACATTCAAACTTTAAAATATATTTATTATCAATTTTTTTAAAATCTTTTTTACTAAACTGCTTTAAATGTATAGATTTTTTTATTTGTAAATCAATTAACGGTCTAAATGGCTCAATTAAATCACATATTAGTGATTTTCGCATATAAAATTGTCTATGTAAAAACCCAAAATAAGTATCAAATCCATAAATCGATACAATTGAATCTATAAAATTAAATAGTACTGTATATCCTATATCTAATATACTATTAATATAATCAGCTTTAATTCTGGGCATTCTTTTTGAAAAATCTAAATCCTCAAATAAATACTTAAAATATATTTTAGAAACACTTCCTTCATATCCCATAATAATATTTATTTTACTTAATTCTATTTCATTATTTTTTATATACAATTCAGATAACTTCATAAGTATTTTATCCATATTCTTTATATCTTTTTTCATTTCATCTGATTTTTTTCTAAAACTTTTTAATATACTAATTTGATTTTCAATTTTATTAATTATTAACATCTTGCCTATATCTATCTTATCATACAAATATTGCTTATTCTTTAATTGAGTATTAACTTCTATACCGAAAGAAATAATTGAATATATTTTGAATGTAATTGTCATTAAAACTATATGAAATCCAAACTTTTTAGTTGCTTTAATTAATGGTGTGGTTAATGTTGTATCCCCTATAATGTATATACAAAATATATTATAGCAACTACATTGAACTTTAACTTTTAAGTCTTTATCTTTTATAACAATATTAGAATTTAAAATACTTATTTTATCTCCTTCAGTTGAAAAAACAAAAATAGTTTTTTTTGAATTAAATATTGGAAAGCTTATCATAAAAGACTCCTATCACACGAAAATGAATATATACATTTTTCACATTTACTCTTATTATTCGGAGAATATTTTTCCATTTCAAATAAATTTATATTATTTACAATCTCTTCAAATTTAGAAAACATTTTAACATCATCTTTAGGTAGTTTAATGTCATATTTCTTATTATCACTTATTGAATATATTTGAAGTTTTTCAACTTTGTAACCCATTTCAATCATGCAAAAATATTGTGCATATAATTGAAAAATATATCCATCATAAATTTCTGAAACTTTATTTTTTCTTTCAATCAATATCATTTTACTTTTATCATAAATATCAATTTTCCCAGTCAAGTTATACTTTTCTGAATACACATCTAATGATGTTATTACATCCTTTCTTGTAGAATATGTATTAGTATCTATTGTTTTATGAGCAAATTTACCATTAATTTGATAATCCATTTGATACATTATAGTGTCCATATCTCCATATAAATTATGGAAATATATGGAGATAGGGCAAAAAATATAATCATTTAAATTGGATATTTTTATTGTATTTTCCATTTTTTTATCTTCCTTGAATAAAGTTTAACCAATCTTCATTACTTAAAAATACAAATTTTTCTTTTTTGTTTAAATTATCAATCATTAATTTACCTTTTAGTGCAATATTATATGCACCATTTAAATCGGCATCTTTCGGAGTTAGCTCATTAATTTCTTGTGTCATAAAGAATTTTCCATCTTTATTTAATACTGGAGATATAATATAATCAACATCTTTATTTTCATTTCTCATTTTATTTGCTAATTCAAATATATAATAAACTTTTTTATGTAGTTTATTTTTTAATATATCTTGTTTTAGATTATCAATATTTAAATAATCAATACCACATTTACTTAAAATATCTTTCATTTCTTGAGTTATGTTTAATGTAATATATTTCCTATCTTTATATATTATTCTTTCACCATTAGTATATATTCTCCATTCTTTCTTTAAAACATTTTTTACTGTCAAATTAAAACTACTATTTGATAAATTAATATCAAAATAGAACATATCTTTTTCTTTATCATAAGATATTTTATCAATAGCTTTTACTATAGATTCTTCGTTATTATTTGATTTTTTTATAATATTCGCATAACCTGTAGTAGGATCTATTTTAGAAGTATATGCTGGATTAGTATAAATTATTATACCTTGTTGAGATGCAACTTTAGTAATATTTTTCAATTCTGGTGTTAATTGAAATGCATTTCTAAGTCCTCCCTTTTCATTTTTATCATAATTTTTAAATATTAAGAATTGCAATTTTTCAATTAAAGCTCTTTCAAATTTTTGATATATTTGTTTATCAACTTTTTTTCTTGAATTTTTAAAGCCATTATTTAAATCTTCTAATATTATGACGGCATTGTACTCAATAGCGAGCTTTACTATTTCATGAACTACTGCTGATAAATACCCTGATTTCAAATCCTTTATTTTTCCAATTTCACTCCAATTTTTCTTAGCATTATCTCTTTCTTTAGATTTTATTTCTAATTTTTCATTATAATCGACATTATA
This sequence comes from Sneathia vaginalis, assembly GCF_000973085.1. Classification (NCBI taxonomy): domain Bacteria; kingdom Fusobacteriati; phylum Fusobacteriota; class Fusobacteriia; order Fusobacteriales; family Leptotrichiaceae; genus Sneathia; species Sneathia vaginalis. The sequence goes on along the minus strand of NZ_CP011280.1, from coordinate 585,435 downwards.
TTTATCTGATGACTGAATAATATTCATTTCTTTTTGTAGTATAATTTCTCCATTTTGATTTATTATACAAAGACTTATTAAATTTCTTTCACCCCTATCTATACCTATCACATTATATTCATTACAATCCTTTATTTCATCTATAACATTTTTATTAATATTTTTATTAGTATTTTTATTTGATACTTTTTTATTTAAAGTTATTGGTAGATAAAATAAAAATTTATTTTCAAAATATCTTTTATCCTTTACTATTTCATGAGTAGCTACTTTTATTTCAAGATTTTTTATATTATTTTCTTCTAGTAATTTTGAATAATCTTCATTATTTTTTACTTTTTCAGAAATTTCTTCATATACACTATCTGGTATAGTTTTTATTATGCCATCATCTAAATATGTTTTATTTACTAATTTTTCTCCTTTATTGTGAACTATTTTAGGTTTAGATGAAGCTATTCTATAAAAGACTTCCGTATTTCCATTTAATTTAAAAACTGGTTTTTTTAAATTTTCATCTGTAAATAATTCTTCAAAATACATAGTATGTAAATTTTTATTCCCTGTACTGTACGCAGAAAAATCTTTATTATATATTTGGAATAGATATAGATTTTTTTCTTTAACAAGTTTTTTTATTTTATCTTCATCTATATTTATAAATTCTAAAAAGTAAGCTTTTTCCTCTGCATCAGAATAAAATTCCTCTAAATTTTCATACAAATTACTTTCTTTTAACTTTAAAATTTCTTTCTTTGCCTTCTCAAATGATTTATATTTAAGTAAAAATTCTTTACAAAAATCTATCCATTTTACTAAAGATTCTTTTTTAAACTTATCTCCTTTTATATGTTCATTATTTCCATACAACTTTCTTATTTCTGGTGTTATTTCTAAAGGTTCATTGAATTTTTTGCTATCATTTAAAATAACACTTTCATCTTCTGGAGCATTTTTTACATTTTTTACGGTAATACTGCATTTAGGTATCATTTTACTTAATGAATTTTGTGCATAATAATCCATTTTATAAAATCCTGTATCTACACTTGACAAATAGTCATTTTCTTTTATTTTAGTTCCATGTTTTAAAATACCTAAATAATATATCCATCTCTCATTATTTCTCTTTCTAAACAAAATAATACTACAATCTTTTTCTTTATTTTTATGCCATCCATTTCCAAGTTGATAGTTAGAAAAATTTAATTTCATCTTGTTTTCTATAACTTCTTTTTTTGTAACAAAATTTCTTACTTTATTTAAAACTTTATATGAACTTTCAAAAATTTCAAAATTTTTATTTAATATATTATAGAATTCATTATTTTTTTCAATTTCATCAGTATTAAATTCTTTTATAAGTTTACACAATTCATTTATTGATTCTAACATTTCTTTTATTTTAGAAACTTTTTCTGCATTATTTTTAAATTCTATTTTATTATCAATATTTCTATATTTTTCTATAGTTATTTTTACATTTTCTATGACATTACATATATTTTCTCTTATGTAATCTATAATAAGTTCTTTATGTTCTTTTGTTAAATTTTCAAAAATAAAGCTTAAATTAAAACTTTTAACTTTTGGTTTGTTTATATTTTCTAAATCTGGAATTAATTCATTAATTTCTTTCTTACTTAATATACCTTTTTCATTCATAGACTGTTTAATCATCATATTAATTGAATTATAATCCCCAAATTTTCTATTACTAATCTCGTTTAATTTCTTGTTTGATATATATATACCTTCAAAATTTTCTAAACTAATTTTTAAGAATTCTTCTTTTAATCCTTCAATATCATTCATAATAATACTATCTATAAAATTATCAATTGTTTTTATTACAGATTCAGGTGTTAATAATATTTCATCAACAAATGATTTTGTATCTTCTTCAGTCAAAATTTGCTTGTATAAAGAATTGAATACATTCAGTTTAGATTTATATTTTTGATTTACTTCATTTATTAATAGATTAATTTAACATATATTTTTAAATACTGATATTTATTGGTTTTTCTTTTTGTTTATTTTAGAACTTTTTAGAACTTTTTAGCAGTTCTTTGATTTTATAGAACTTTAATAGAACTTTTTTAAGTCTTCTAACCTAGTAAAATCAAGGCTAAAAAAATAAAATAAAATATTTTCATAAAAACGCTTGACATTTTATAATTTATGTTGTATCATATGATTATAAAAGATGAGGAGGAAAAATATATGACTAAAAAACAAGTATTAAAAGAAATTGAAAATGATGGACTAAGTCTAAAATATGTAAGTGACAAATTAAGAGATGATAAAGAGGTTGTACTAAGAGCAGTTGAAATTGATGGAAGCAATTTAGAATATGTAAGCGAAAGATTAAGAGATGATGAAGAAGTTATATTAGAAGCGGAAAATTACGAAGACGCACTAAAATACGCAAGTAAAAGATTACGTAGTAATAAAGACTTCATGTTGAAAACACTTAAAGTTATTGATAATGTCCTTGAGTATGCAAGTGATGAATTAAAAGATGACAAAGATTTTGTTCTATTAGCAATTGAAAATTATAATATTATAAGTGAAGCAAGTGATAGATTGAAAGATGACAAAGATGTAGTCTTATTAGCAACTAAAAAGAATGTTTGGCAACTAACATATGTTAGTAATAGATTAAAAGATAATAAAGATTTTGCTTTAGAATTAGTTAAAACAAATGGTAATGCACTAGAATACTTGAACAAGAAACTTCAAAATGATAAAGATGTAGTTTCAAAAGCTATAAAACATTGTGGGGGTGCATTGAATTATGCTAGTAAAGATTTGCAAGATGATGAAGAAATAGCTTTAAAAGCAGTAAGCGAAAATGAATTTGCATTAAGATATGTTAGTGAAAGATTATATAACAATAAAGAATTTGTTTTAAAAGCGATTAAAAGCAATCCGTTAGTATTAAGATATGCAAACCGTCAAATGAAAAGTGACAAAGACATTCTACTAGAAGCGATAAAACATGATGTATTATTAATGCAATATGCAAGTTCTAAATTATGTGACAATGAAGAATTTATGTTACAAGCAATGAAGATAAACGATTTTGCTTTAAATTATGTCAGTGATAGATTGAAAAAAGTTTTGAATAAATAAAATTAGGAGGAAAACACATGAAATACACTAAAGAAGAATTAAAGGATTTAGATTATTTGAAAGATGAAAAAGACGAAAACTATTTAAGATTTGTAAAACAATACATACAAAATCTTAAACTAGGCGAAATGGACTTACATGACGATTTTGATTTTGATTGTATGTTTTATATAATTACAACAAAAGGTAAAGAATATAAATACTTTCTAACTACTGAAATTAAATTATTGCAAGATGACTTGGATGAAGATACAGTACAAGATATTTATAAGGAATGTGAAATAGATGAAAACTATATGTATGACTTAGATAAGCTAAGTATTAAAGAATTAGAACCATTATGGTATCGTTCAATTGATAAATCAGATTGTGACTTAGATATGTGTGACCTAGGTGATAAATATATTAAAATTGATGATTATACAACTTATATAAGTTCTGATAGATTAGAAGATTTAGTTGACTGCTATGATATATATAAGGTATATAAAGATAAAATCAATGAAGAATATATTAAGGCATTATAATTATAAGATTAAGATAAAATAAAAAAGCCTATAGAGTAAAATCTATAGGCTGAGCATTGATTCACCTTTAAGCTCGTTTTTTATTTTATCACAAAGAAATAAATGAATTAGGAGGTGAAGAATGAAAAAAGGAAGTAAAAGGACTTGGGATATTTGGAAGAATTTAAGTCCAGATGAAAAGCTATCTAAGTCAATAACTATTAGGGTTACGGCTAATGAATTAAAATTAATAGAAGATATTAGAAACAATTTAGGGGTTAAGAACAGAGAAATCTTACTAGCAGGAATTAAAGAAATGGAAAAGAAAATATAATAAATAAAAAAAGTAGCACTCTTTACTTAAAGAAAGTATCGAGTGCTTTTATTATATTGCTAATTTTGATAAAAATAAACTTTCTATCTTATCAAAATGTATTTCTATTGTTCTTATTATATCTAATTTTTCATCAAATGTTAAAGATTGTTTTGCCATATCCTCAAAAATAGGAAATATAATTTCGTTAATTTCATCTAAAATGCCATTAATCCTTTCGACTTCTTTTTTTATCTCTTGATAACTTGCTTTTTTGCTTAATAATTCCAAGGTTCTATTACTTGAACTGTCTGCATAATTCTTAAGTTCCAACTTAATTTTTTCAAGATTTTGTTTAATATGATTGTTCAAAACATATTTAACTATTATCCATTTGTATTCCAAAATTACATACCTACCCCTTAATTTGATTAATAGGTTTAAATCTTCATCTCTACAATATCCATTAACTAAGAAGTTGTTTATTTTATTTAATGTTTCTAATATTTCTTTGTTTGTTTCATTACTATTTTCCAAAACACCAGCAAAATACTTATATGCTAGGAATATCACTAATCCACATATAACAACTGCTATGCCTTTATTTTCTATGATTGTAATTGTTGCTTCTGGTGTCAATCTGTGTTCTCCTTTCCTTTTTTTTGAGTATAAAAAAAAGTTAATCCCTAAGGATTAACCAAAAGATAGTTTTTAAAAAAATATAAGACCTGAAAGCGTATCTACAATAGTAGAAATTATAAAAAATGAGGTCTTCTTATCTTTTACACTATAATTATAGCATACTTTTATAATTTGTCAAAAATTTTTTTAAAAATATTTGCTAAATCCTAGTCTTGCACTAATTGATGTATTTTCAACTTTAAATCCTGTGTTAGTTATACCTAAGTCACCATACATCATTGTCTTTGAATAATCCCTTTGAATATTCTTGATTAACTCATTAGAATAAAAAGGGGTAACTACTCCCCCTTCTTACCAACTTCATCTAATGACTTCTTTTGTGCTTCTGCTACCTTCATAGTTGTTACTGCTTTCTCAACTGCCTTGTCTAAGACTTTTTCTTTAACTGTTTGTCCTAGTTTAGCCTCAATTAAATCTTTGGCTCTTTGGTTTTTAGACTCTCCACTATCTCCATTAAGTAGTTTTTCAACAAACACCACGACTTCTAATGCTACATCATCTAACTCAGTTGGTGTTTTTTTAACTAATTCCCTTAACTTAGGTAGTAATGCTCCAAATATTGCTCCTAAAACTGTAAAAATAATTCCAAATACTGTTCCCTTGTTCATAATACTACATCTCCTTTATATATTTAATTTTGTTATTTAATCTATTAATCCAACCTTGCAAAAATACCTTTTGACTTGGGTTGTTGTATACTATTGCTTCATAGAATAATTTTTGAATCCTATGATATTCATTTAAAAAATCATTAACATTAACTGAATTTAAGCTATTAAGTGTATCTCTACCTATAATTCCATCTATATCGACCTTATATCCTAAATTGCATAATGTTAGTTGGGCTTTCTTGATTGCCCACACACCACTATTAACTAGCCAGTCGAATATTGATAATGCTACCTTATCACTTGCTACTTTATCTAGCTTATTCTTAAGGTAAAATTCTTTATAATATATTTCTTTAGCTTGTTCTTTAGTTAGACTTGCTACCTTATATCCATAATATGCATTAGCTACATTTTCGGTTATTCCATATTTAGTAGCTCCACCTCTATCATTTGGGTTGTTAGAATATCTACCCTCAACCATTAAAATATAATTAAAAATGTTATCAAAAGGGTCTTTCTTGTTATCAAGTGGTACTAATTTGTACTTCTTGCCATTTATTTCGATTATCCAGTCCATTATTACCTCCTTTTTTTGTTTTCACACGATTAATGCACGATTAATCCTTTTATTTATTGAGTTCTAAAATATATTTAGCACGATTAACGCACGATTAGTGTAAAATTAACGTATAATTAATTTTTAATAAAAAAAGGTATAAACTATCGCCTATACCTTGAAACTTTCAACCTCGCTTATTCTGTGAAGTCATTTTCTTAAACACATCATAAACATCTTGTGGTGTTAGCATATAATATCGTTTTGGTTGAAAAATGTTATACCTCAAGTCTAACAATTCACTTATCCATTCACTACAAGTGTATTTTGTTTTATCTTGCTTTCTTCTATTGAAGATATTAGATAGAATTATAGCTTTCCAATCGTATTTTGCACCTTGTGTCTGTTCAAAGAAGTCATTAACTATCCATTCTAGCCTATCATCAATTTTTAAGTCTATACTATCCCATTTTTCAGGGGATAAATCATATCTTTTAATTCTCACTTGTTGTTCATCTGATATACCTAGTAAGTATCTATCGTTCACATACAATTCGCAATGTGAGTAATTAGAATTAGTCCACCATTTAATAAGTCTACTCCACCACCTATAATTACTTTTGTAGAATACAATTTTAATTTTTGTTATCTTCATTGTTGCTTGCCCATTCCTTTTCTACATTAAATTCCATTAATTCTTTTTCGTCTGTTATATTTTCAACCTTTTCTCTTAGCTTGCTTGCTATTCTCATTGCTCTTGTAGTTTGTTGTTGCATTATATATGCTAACTTCATCATCTCTTGAATTGTTAGTGTTACATAATGTTCTTTGCCTTTATCATCATACATCTTCCAATCCTTAAACTCCGTTTGTTGTGTTGCATTAAGTAATGATATAACCTTAAGCAAGCTTGTTTGGTCTTGTAATTCTCTGTTAGGTTGCATATATCCCTTAAATTCAAACTCTTTCTCTTTCTCCATCTGCTCTTTTCTGTGAATTTCATTTTCAATTTTATTCAAAAGTTCAGTTTTCTTAAATACAATTTGGTTATTTTCTATAACGTGGTAAGGGTCTAAATCTACTGTCTTTATTTCTCCATCTTTAAATAATTCATTATATCCTAGCTTGTACAATCCATCATTATACAATTCTAGCTTTGTTTTCTCTCTTAATTGTCCTGTGTCTTTATCTACAACAGGATTATCATAGTGTACATTAGTTATTACTACAGGTGTTTTGTCTTTTTCATTTGAATATGAATTGATTATAACATCGTCTGGCACTTCATCATACACTGAACTTAGCAATTTGTCTTTTCTATATACATATTTCATGTGTGTTCTCTCCTTTCTTTAATTATTAATACTTATTTCTAATCTCTTTTTAGTATTTCTTCTAAAACTTTGTCCTTATTGACTAACCCTTTTGGAAAAGGCATATAATTAGGAATATATGTTGAACTAAACCCACAATTATCTGCATAAGTATGGAGTGTGACTTCATTACTTGTTAGATATCTACATTTACTGTGTAGTTCTATAAATGGTCTAGGGTTTTGGAATTCGCCATAATATTTATCCCTAAATAAAATGTATATTTGATATAATGTATATCCACCACCCCACTTAAAAAGTCTTCCAACAGGAGAATTTGAATGTGTATAAGCACTACTGTTGCTTGCATTTAAAAGCTCCTCAAATTCATAAGACCATCGGCTTATTTCATTTTCTACTCTACATTCATTTTCACTACCGTCATTATTCACGGTGCATTTTCTTACTTCCCTTGTTCCACTGAATAAATCAATATCTTCTGTTTGGTCAGTCATAAATGTCACTACCTTACCGTTGCAGAATTTAAACTCTATTTTATTTTCGTATACTGTAGCATGATTAATTCTTAATAATATATAATCAAAGGTATCACTAACTATGATAGGAGGTTCGTAATTTTCTGCATTTTTTTTTTAAATTCTTCCCACTTTAAGCCACCTTCTCCTAATATTAATTTTTCGCAGTAATACGATGTTGGGAGTGATGTGCTACCATCTCTTATTACTTTATAAAAGTAGAACTGGTTTCCATCGTCATACACTAATATATCATCTCTTTTTATGCTTATGCTATCCTTCCCATTTAAAATCTTAATATTCTTGTCTTGCCCTAGTATTGCCTTTATGCTCTTGGCTAGTAAGCCTAATTCTATCTTTTTACTCATGTTCTTTTCTCCTTTTCTTTATAATATTTTTATGGTCTATCATCGTCATCTGTGTCTGGTTCTTTTATCTCTTCATATATATGGAACGGCAATAAGCGAAGTGAAACATACTTTAATATTGGAAAATCAACTAAATCATCTGAAAATCTCCGAATTAACGCACCCATTTTATCAAAGAAATCTTTTAATTCTCCTTTTTCATTTCCATAATTTTCAAATTTCCCTCGTGCTCCAATTGTATCGACTAAATTCCAGAACCATTCACACAATACTTTTCCATATTCAGTATTGATTCCAATGTCTTGGTTGCTAAACGCTGATATTATTCTATCTTCCATCTTTTCTATAACAGGATATTTCACTCTAGCAAATTCATCAGTTTTTTTCCACCAATCTATCGAATTAAATAATAAATTTATACTTGACCATTCAGAAACTTTAGCTAATAAAAATGTTGTTTCATATGCTGTGCTATATGTGTTAAAATTAAGTTCAAATCTTTTTCTATCATCACGAACTTCTACATCTAAATAAGCAATTTTACTACCATTATTTTTTAATAAAGTTATATTACTTTTTTTATCTCCGACAAATTTCAATTTAGCACCTATTATATTATCATCAGTATTTAAATTTTGAAATTCGACACTTTCCAGTATTCCCACAGAATACTTTCTTCCTTTGTAATTTAAAGGTAAAGATTTTATTATTCCATCTTTAATTTCGTCTAGTAGTTTTTCTTTTAAAGTTTTTTCTTTTGGTTTATCCGTAGAACTCATACCCCCCCCCGATGGATTTTCAGGGTCAGGCTCTGGCTCTGGTTCTGGTACAGGTGGTGTTGGTATATCCTGTGGGCTTGGGTGTAGTTCTGGGTGTTCTGTTCTCAACCTTAAGTATATGTTATTCTCGCTTTTCTCACTATTTTCATCTATACTTACATAATCAAGACCACCTGCCAATTCATATTTTGCTAATTCTGTAAATTTTGTTGGGTCAAACTTATATTGAAATGGACTATTTTGTGTAGGTACTACTTCTTCTATTGTTTTGTTTATTTTGCCATCTTCACTTGTTACATGCCATCTTACAGTCACTTGCTTTAGTTTTAAGTATATGACTTTATCTACATTTTTTACTTCTTCATCTGCTCTTTTTATTGTTTCAGTTTGTGGGTGATAATTTGCAAATTCAGAATAATTAGAACTATTAAACACATAATCTAATTTATTTTTATCTAGGTTATCTGCTACTATTTTCTTTTCTTTTCCACAATATTTTACTGTAATGTTAACACTCCATTTTACTGGTGTTGTATCTTTGAAGTTAGGTGTTATTAGTGCTTGTTTTAAGTTCTCAACTGTTGCTACTTGCACTTGTTCACTTATTGTACTTAACCTTATAAGTCCTAGCTTGTCTTCTGTTGCTTCTCCACCTTGTATAACTAGATTGAATTGGTCAATCTTACCTTCTAGGTTCTTGGTATAATCATCTAAAGTTTCAGTTCTTTTATTTATTTCATTATCCTTATTTCCTATGAACCTTGTTATTTGTTCTTCTTTTTGACTAATATAGTTTGATACTTCGTTAGTTTTACTTTGGATAAAGTTTGCTACTTCATTCTGCCTAGCTTGCACGAACTCATCAACAAGGTGTTGCTTGTTACTTATGAATGTTGCAACTTCGTTTTTTCTATCTTTTATAAAGTCTGCAACTTCTGTTTTTCTGTCACTAATAAAGGTTGCTACCTCGTCTTTTCTTGCTTGTATGAACTCATTAACTTCATTTTGTCTAGCTTCTATGAACTCTGTTACTTCTGCTTTCTTATCATCACTAAGTTTGTCATACACCCTATATAATTCATCTTCTAACTGTATCAAGCATTGATTGATATTAGCTAGGTGTTCATCTACAATCCCTGCACCCTTAACGAATGTGCTACGCATTCTGTGAGAATATTGTGGGAAGTGTGAAATCCATTCATTTTCTATCAAGTCACTAAAATTGTATGTTACATCTTCAACAATTATCGGATTATCAATTTTAGGTTTTATCTTCTCTACTTGTGTCAAGTTGTTGAATATATGTCTATTTTCTTCCATTTATACCTCCTTAAATCTCAAAATCATAATAATATACCCAGTCATCACTTTCTGTATCGTTTCTTATGTAATCTACATAGTTTGGATAATTCTTGAAATACTGGAATTTGCCTTTGTAATTACCCCAATCACTTAAAGTTGAACCGTTTCTTCTTGTTTCTCCATAACTACTACTGTAAGCATTGTTAGATGATACTTCTAATATGATATACTTACCACCACTTACACTTTGTCTTGCACCACTATTTATCTTTTTATAGTTATCGTACATAACATTTAATATATTGTTATTTTTTGATACCGCAAGCATTAAGTCTTGATTATTAACTATCATTCTTTTAATTCTCTTTGAATTAAATAATGTATCAAATTCTTTCTTGTTTGTAACATTTTGCAGTGCTGTTAATACTTCATTCTTAGTCATATAGTCAACTTCTTTAAAGTTTGCTACAATCTTGTTAAGTTTAGGTTCTATCTTCTTATACTCTTCTAAAAAACTTGTAAATGCACTCATCTGTTCGGCTATCTTATCAAGTTTAGTATTAGTGCTAGCTTTTAAATCCTCTATTATTGTTTTTAATTCTTTTATAGCCTTATCATTTTCTGATATTTTCTCTTTCTCTTCTTTAGTTATATTAACTTTAGATTCTAGTAAGTCTTTATTGTTTTTAGCTATAATCTCTGTTATAAAGTTCTCTGCGTATGCTTGATATTCTCTGTATAACTTCAATAGTAATTCTGTATAGCTTTCAGTTTGTGTGATAGCTATTATCTGATAATCTCCCTTATATTTGTTATAATCAAGGTGTACTATATCTTCAAGTGATAAGAATGGCATATTATTAGTTTGTAACTTAACTCTTGAATATGTTCTGCACTCATTATAGTATGTGTGCTTAGCTATTTCTGTTGCTAATTCTTTGCTATTGATGTATTTGTTCGTTACTTGTTTAAGGTTATAGTCTTTTATTCCTTTTATTTCGGTATATAATATTGAATTATCCTTAAAATTAGTAATAGGGTTACCATATATCTTAAATTCTTTAATGAATATATCATAGTCATTCCTATTATTAAATCTTAGCTTAGCATTTAATCCGTTATCTTCCCATAACAATTCATAATCAGTATATTCCACTTCCTTAGTTATATATTCTTCCTTAGTCTCAAATTGTGGCTCTAACACTCCTGTATCTTCATTGTTTACAATTTCATCTTCTCCTAAATCAAAGTAGTATATATAATCATCTTCGTCATGGTCAACTCTTAGTGATTTACATACTTTTCTACAACTCTTAAATAGTGCGAACTTTTTACCTAAATCACCTATGTTACCTAATCCCTTTATAATTTCCGTTCCATCTCTATATCTATTACCATCTGCTATAAAACACTTAGGATTAGCTTCAAGGAATATAAACTCTCCTGTTATTGTATCTTTAGGACTGCCACCTCTTCCTGGTGTTGCAGGTTTTAAAACTTTCTTGTGATTATACATATAATCAAGTAATTCCTCGTTGCGTGATAATTCACCTAATGTATGTGTTTTGACGTATTCCTTGACTTTGTTTTTCTCAGTTTTTGGTGGTTTTGGTTTGGGTGGTAATTCTTTTACAACAGTAATTTTTTCAATTTTGTATGCTACTATTTGTGGTGTTCTTTCAATGTTGACTACATTATTAAGTTCAATCTTCCACCATTCTTTACCTTCACTATTCTTAGGAATTTTAACTTTTGCGTCATCTTCACTTACAACTGCATTTTGACCACTAAGCACGAATACTGCTTGTCTTTCATGTTTAACAACATTGTTATACTTAACTTCAACCTTGTTTTCTTTTGGTTGTATTTCCGTGTTTTCAATAAAACTTAATACAGGATAATTGCCATCTTTACTTCCTATTGTTATCTTAGTATCTTCTATGTAAGACTTATCAAGGTCACTTGTTATTCTAAGTTCACCATTAGGAAGTGTGTATATATTACCATATATTGCTCTTACTATCTCTGCAATCTCTTCCATTATCTTTTTACCTTTTTCACATTTAATTAATGGAATTGTGATATATTCACCATTTTTGAATTTAACATCTGCTATATGCAATTCATCATCAATGAATCCTATCATTTTTGATAGAATGTGCAATATTGACCTATCTTTTTCGTTGTTGTTAGATATATAATGGTTTTCATACACTTTTTCCTCTGAAAATGTATTTTCGTAACCTTTTATAGTATTATCTTCTATAGTTATATCTATTGTTCTTCTGTTATCTGTATCTATTCTAGTTACTTCTCTTACTTGACCTTTAAATATTGTAATTTCTTTTCCATTGAATATATCAATTATTTCTATAATATCCTGATTTTTTATTAAATATTCTTCTATAAATTCAACTGTTATTATGTCTTTCCATCTCATGTTTGGAAAGTCCTTATATCTATTTAAGAAATCCTTAACTAAAAAGTCTTGTTGATTACCTTGTTTACCCTCGAATTGTAGCTTAACATTGTTTGGTGTCAATGTTCCTCTTGCAGTTCTTAAGAACCTATTAACTCTCAAACTTTCGCTTATTAGCAATGGTTCTAGGTTCATCTTATTACGTGTTAAGTTAATAATCTTATACTTATGTTGATAATTGTTGTATTCATCTTTAGTAAGTTGCATATATTCTTCATTTACTTTTATCAATTCTAATGACCCCCTTTCATATAAAATGTAAAAAAATGTAGATAACATCTAATACTGCTATCTACACTTCTTTTTTCTTTCTTTCATCAATCTTTTTAATTATTTGGTCAGTCATATCATCTATGAACTTGTTACTGTCAGTTGATAAGTAACCGTTGTTATATATATTAACTGTTGTGCTTATCTCTCCAACACTACCACTTAAAAGCTTGCTTGTTGCAGGTAGTGATTGTCTAGCAGTTAATCCACCTAGATATTCACCATTACTAGCATTGGTTTCTCTGAATCCTAATCCTTCTGCCTTAAGCATTAATTCTGCTTTCTTTAGTTGCTTTTGAATGCTGTTATATGCGTCACGCATAGTTTTAGCTTTTTGTATCTCTTTGTCATACTCTTCTGTGTCCATATACCTTTTATACAATTCTTGGAATTTTGTAGTTTCAACAAAGGCTTTTATTATAGATTCTTTGACACTCTTGTATAAGCTATCTCCTAGGCTCATACTGAATTGGTCAAAGGAATTAGTATCTATTGCTACTGTTAATGCATTTTTAATCATTTCCGATATACTCTTAACCTTATCTGCAATTTTACCTAAAGGCAATATCTTGTCTATTACCTCTTCTGACAATCCTTCTTCTTTTGCTTGTCTTCTTAATTCCTTGATGATATTCTGCATATCTGTAGACACTTTGCTTATTCTGTTTAATTGCCTGAATTGGTCTCTAAAGTCCAGAACCTTAGGATTTAAGTCTTTCAATGTCTTACCATTTTCAAGTCTTATCTTTTTCAATTCTTCTGACACTTTTCTAAATTTTTCAATAAAGTTAGATTCAAAGCCTTGCATGTCTCTGAATTCTAGGTCATACTTAACTTTAGCTATGTTGTTTCTAATCTTGTTGAAGTATCCTTGCAATGCAGTAGCTAAGCCATCTATTATATTATTACCTTGGGCTAGTTGTGTTGTTATCCCATTTCTAACATCATCAAACGCAGTTACTATTACATCATCTGTTTTTATTAGTTCATCTAGCTTACGTTCTATCTTGTCTGCCATTTCAAGATAATTTTGCCCACTTGCTTCTGCTAACTTCCTAAACATTGTTCTTAGTTGGTCTTTTTTATCTTCTGCAGTAGTGACAGATACACCTTCAAAGCTTTCTAGCACTCCATAAGATTTAATGTTAGCCGATAATTTTTGCAATGCATTAACTGAATTAGCGAATGCAGGTAGCATATTTAAAACTTGATTAAAATTAGTACCTACCAGACTGTGTGAAAAACTATCTCCACCAAATAAACCAAATAATCCTGTTCTAGTACCTGATGGATCATAGAAATTACCACTATATGATGAATTTCTATTATTTCTGTACCAACGCATTATATCACTTGCATTATCAAATTCTGGTATATGTAATATCTCTCTTAGTCTTCTTTGTTCAGTTTCCGTACCTAAATATTCCCTGTGACTAGATAATCCCCACCATGAAGTGGTTAACTTCTCTCTTGATATTGTAGTGCTTACGTTAGGGTTAAAGCTATTAGCATAGGTTCTAACTAATTCTGATACTATATCTTGGCTTAATTTTAAGTTTTCGTTCGATGTATTCTTAGACAATGATTGAATTAAAGTCTTACCGAATGTTTTCATTTCTTGCGTTAGGTTGTCCATAGAACTTCTTAAGTTGTTGTTAGTCTTGATAATGTCTTCATTATACTTATCTATTGCTTTTCTCTTCTCTTCGTTAACACGTGTTGTACCATTGTCACCAAATATAGAACCAAATATTCCACCTATAACTCCGACTACTGAACCTATTATTCCACCTATTGAACCAAACATTCCAAACATATCACCACTTGATTTAGCTTGCATTGCCTTTTGCACGTTATTGAATATAGATATTGCAGTATCAATCATCTTAGATACACCATTAAGCAGTTCATTACCTTTACCATTCATAGAACTTGATATAGATTTTATTGTTTGTCCTACAACATCAAGCCCTTTCAATGCTTTTTCTGATGTTGTTAATGAATTTTTAGCTTTTCTAACTTCTTTTAAGTCAAATAAATTCTTAACTAATTCTAATAATGCTTTTAATTGTTTAGAACCTGTTTCACTAATTTCTTTAGCTATCTTGTTGAACTCTTCGCCTTTAGAACTTAATAGCTTTTGTGCTTCTGAATACTCTTTAGTATCTAAGTTTTTAGCACTTTCTATTATTGCTTGTTGTATCTTGTTTAAGACTTCATCATATACCTTGACAATTCCATCTCTTAACTGCTCTGTAGAACCGTTATTGATAGCATTTTCTATGTTAGCAATAAATACACCTTGTTGTATATTATCGGTAACTTGTTGCACTTCTAATTGCTTTTGTTCGATAAATTCTTTAATTTCTCCTGCTTTATCTGTGTATTTTTTGTATATTTCAATTATTTCTTTGTGCAATTCTAATTGTTTATCTATATATTCTGACTGACTTAAATTGCCATTTTCAAGTTGTGACTTGTACAACTTCATCTTCTCTGCTTTATACTTTTCAATATTGTTTCTTGTTGTTTCAATATCTTTTGTGTCGGCTTTCATGTTCATACCTTGAGCCTGTCTTATCTTCTCTTCTAGTTCCTTATTAATTGACCCAAAAAGTTCAGGCAAAACATTTTCAACTTTTAACTTGTTGATTTCTGCCCTTATTTTTTCGACATTATTTGAATCTTTAAGTTCAACTGCTACTTTTAGTTGGTCTTCAAGGTGTTTTATCTTCTCTTTTGTCGCTTCAAAGCCTTTAATCTCACTTACTGATACAAGCCATTCTGTTAATTCATCTTGCTTTTTTCTTAATTGTTCTGCAACTTCTTTTATTTTAGGTGTGATTTTAGTATTTAAAGGGGTAGATAAATCTTTCAAACTCTTCTCTAAGTTATCAAGCATTTGCTCCCATTTGTCTTTTTCCTTTTCTTTGCCTTTAGCCTTACCACTTCCACCACCTTTGCCTGATGATGACTTACCATGTCCACCACCACCAGTTGAACCTCGACCATAACCCTTAGTTCCAACAGGTGGTTTTGGTGTTTCTTTCTTTAGATTGTTTTTTAATTCGTTTAAAAAATCTTTCTCTGATATAATCTTTTTTTGTTCATCTCTTACATATCTTCCGTGACTATCAACCTTATATCCTAGCTTGTTGCTAGCATTACTTGTTGACTGTTCAATTCTTCCGTCATTTAATTGTTTAAAGGTTGTTTTAACACCTTTAATAAACATTTCAATAAATCCACGGTTTTTAAGTATTTCTAAGGTTTCCTTAGATGATAGCCCTATGTCATTACCAACCACTACATCTATTGTCTTATTCTTTGCGTCATGTATAGTTGTTACAAGTTGACCACTCTTTTGGGCTCTGTCAATCTCTGCCCTTCTTGATTCTTCAATTATCTTTCTGTTGTTTTGCTGTGCAATCTCATTGCTAAAGTTAAGTGACTTAGATAGTGAGTTATACATACTCTTGCTATTAGCTGATACCAACTTTTGATTAGAATCAATTTCCTTTAAATTTCCATTAAATCTTTTTAAGATTTCGGATTGTGTTAGTAATTCAGAAGTTATGACACTAAAGTTAATATCACGGACTGATTTTCTATTTCCACCAAATAATCCACCATCAAGTTGCTTTAACGCCCTTTCTGCTTCTTTTGGGAATTTATTCCTGATGTAATCTTCTAGTGAATGAACTGTTCCATTCTTAATTTCTTTCAAGAAATCATCAGCATTAAACTTAACTTTTAGTTCTGGCACTCTAGTGTTAATTTCTTTTGTGATTTCATCTAATGCTCCACTTACAAGCTTAGCAGATTTTTCCAACTCTTTTATTGTATCTTTTTGCTTATTTAACCTTTGTGTGTTGAAATAATCTTGCTCTGCGGTTTCCATCTTCTTTTCAATCGAATTTGTAACTTTATCTATAGCACTTGATAACTCATAATAATTAGTTGTTAATGCATTAACATTTGCCATTTCTTGAGGGTAGGTTGCTTTTAATTGCTCAACTATTGCATGCATTCTTTGTCTATCTTTAGTGTTCTTCACTTGGCTTTCGGATAGTGCTTTATATTCATATAACAAGCTTTTAACATCATTAAGTTCTCCTATTGCTTCATTAACGAAGTCTGCACTTGACTTCTTACTAAAGAATCTAGTTAATCCTTCCGTCAAGTCATTAATTGCTCCTAAACAACCATTAGATGATTTAACAAGCTTATCCCCTATTGCTTTTGATAGTTCTTGTGTGTTCGCTTGGAATACTTTTAGTTGGTTAGCGTATGTGTTAATTGTTCTGGCGGCGTCACCTTGCATAAATGAGGTGCTTTCCATTATTTTTTGGTATCTTAATTGTGCTTTAGTTGCTTGGTTTAGTGATTCCCAGTTTTCTTTTATTCCTTTAGTTAGTGCATATTCTGCCATAACATTTTCGTTAATTACTATTCCTAATCTCTTAAGTGGTTCAGTTTCTCCGACTATTCCTGCGGTTATAGCTGTAAAAACACGGTCATCTGCAATATTCTTGAATGAACCTATATCGACTGCTAAGGCTGCCAAATCTTCACTCATCTTCTTTGTTGATTCTTCTGATATTCCACCTAATCCCTTGAATATTGAACCTATATCCGATGTATACTTTTGAAGTGCATAGGTTGAACGACCCATAGCATTTCCCATATCCTCTGAAAATTGTTGTACCTCTTTTGACATATCACCGAATACTTGGTCAGTAACATTTTGTAATTCTGTCATATCTGAACTAGCCTTAAGACAAGCCTTTCCTATTTCAATCACTCTTCTTGTTACTTCTAAAGCTAAAAATCCTTTAACTGCATTACTTAAATTATCAAATGATTGCTTTAAACCCTCTACACCACTTGTAGCCTCTTTAGGTGGTTTTACTTTTTGCATGTTACTTGCTAGTTTTTCATTTGTTGATATTACCTTAAGCATTTTTTTATCAATATCGACCAATGATTCTGCGAACTGTTTGTTTTGGCTTTCAACCTCTTTTAATTGCTTTTCAATGTCTGCTAATGCTTTTTTGAATTGTGTTGAACCCCCACCTTTGAACATTGTTCTAAATTCAACACCAAAATTCTTATCTGCCATATATTATGTATACCCCCTTTCTATTTGTCCTTTTTGTTCTCTTCCATATTTACTTTATTTATAGTTTCTAGTATAATTTCCAACTTCATTATTAACCAATAAGGGTGTTCATCATAACTTCTACTATAAGGTAGAAATTGCAAGTTGCAACTTCCATTGAATCCATCAAACTTAAAATATCTCATATATCTTGATATATCTTCAATGTATAATTCATATATTTTGTTTGGTGTCTTTAACCCTTTCTTGCCTATTTTATATGCTTTATAGTAATTTTCTTTTAATTTGTTGTAAGTTGCGATATTGTAAAACCCACATCATCACTTTTTTCTAATATTTCTGTTAAAGCATTTAAAAACACTTTCTTTTCTCTGTCTAGTACTTTATTAAAGTTTTCTTTTGTTTTGTCTGTTTCTTTGCCATCTACAATAATTTTCATTGTTTGGGCAAATACCAGTTTATATTCTTTTGATTCTGTGAACTCATAATTATATGGTTCAATTACTGTTGATGGTACACCATCTTCCTTTGCTTCCATTCTTATTTTTTGTACTTGTGCATTTCTATAATTCATCATATTCCCAAAACTAGCTATGCACTCAACTAGTATTCCATTGCTTAATTCATCACCAAAAAAGGCAGTGCTTGTGACTGCCTTATCTTTTAATGGTGGTATATTTTTTTTACTTTCCAATTTATTCACCTACTTATTGTGCTACTTCAGTTCCTTCAATTTTGAATGTTATAGGATCTCCATTAACAGGTAATGCTGACATTGTTCTTGTTAATGTTCCTGCCCCTTCTAAATCTCCTAGTTCTACATTTGTCATCTTAACCCTAGGCAATTCAATTGTCATTTTTCTACCTTTTGATTCTTCCAATGATTCTTTTAATTCTAATTGTAACTTAATTGATGAATTGTCTGTTAACATTTTCATTGCTTTCAAGTAATTAGATTTATCAAATGCATTAAAGTTGATAGTAGCTTCTACTGAACCCCTACCATTTTGTACTATCTTAGTGTTAAATCTAGTGTTTAATCCACCTTTACCTTCAAGTGAATTATTGATTGTTATTTCAACTGATTCTACTGTTGCTGATTCGTCTTTATCTTCTGATATTAGCTTAGCACCATAACAGATTAAAGGATAATCCTTATCTTTTAATTCCTCAGATGTACCATTAAATTTACCATCATTTGCACTTGATTTCATTCCTATTACTGATGTTTTTACATTTAAAAAGGCTTCTTGTTGTGCAGTTATTGTTATAGTATTAACTAAACAATCTTCAAATTTTAAATGCATTTCGTCATTAGTAAAGTCATTGACTATTGTTGCATACTTGTCGAATGAACCACTTTTGTATGTGTCAGTAGATTTTTTAAATCCTGCTATTTGTAGCAATAATTCTAATGAATCTATTGTTGGTTCAATTCCTAGGTCACCTGCAACGGATTGCTTACCTGCGAATGCGTCCTTAGTCCATCTACCACTAGATAATACCTTAGATTCAATCTTATTTACATCAGGTTTAACTCCAAAGTCTGTGAAAGGTAACACTGTTAATGTTTCAGATGGTTTACCTTTTTCAGTTTGTATTCCTAATAATACTTTTGTTTCCATATTTTCTATTACTTCCTTTCTACAATTTCTAAATTTGCTTGATATGTAGCAACTGGTATACCTTTATATTCTCCACTGATATTATTCAATTCTAACTCATAATTAGCCTTGATAATTTTGTTTGTTTGTAATACCTTTTTCAATAAAATATCAATTTTATCTTCTAAGATACTAGCAACATCAGAATTTATAATTGTTTCATTAGTTGTTGCATATCTGATTGTTATGTTTCGTGTATATTCTTTTTTACCATTGATTGAAGTGTTGCTTGTTTCAACACTTGTAGGTTCAACAACGAATATACCATTTTTTAATTCTTTTAAGTTACCTACTTGATAAAATACATTGTCGCCTAATGATTTAAGTGTATCAACTACTAACTTATATGTTGGATTGCTAGTTTCTATGTTGTTTAAGTTGTCATTAACTACTGTAACTTCTATTTGGTGATGTAGTACCTTATCAACTATTGTACTTTCTTGGTGTTCAATGTATACACTATCATTATCTATCTTTATTTTATTCAATATATCTTCAATGCTTGAATAATTATCTCTAGGTATAGCCTGTTCTATATATATTAAATCAAGTGTATACACTTTACCATAATTTATATTTGCAATCTTCAAATTGCTTGATTCTATTAAATTGATAAACATACAAGGGTATTTAATACCTTGTGTTTTATCTTCTGAATATACTGTTATATCCTTATTCTTGCTTTTTATATATTGTGCAAGATTACTTTTTATTTCTATTAAATTCATATTTTCACCTTATTTTAAAACTTAATTCTATCAAGGTATTTTTGAACTATCGTGTCAACTTGTGGCTTAATCTCAATTAATGACTTAGTTAGCATATAGCTACCCTTAACGAACGGTTGCTTAAGTTTAGCACCTATTTGGGGTACAAACCTACCTATTTGTTGTCTGTGTCCATATTCAACATATTCAGCATATTCTGTATTGTTGTATATCTTAGATGTTATACTTCCACTTGTTTGTGTTGTTGACATTTGCCAACTTGAACGCAGTGTACCACCAACCCTACCACCGTTGTATATTCTGCCATTAACCTGTATAGGGTTATATACTCCTACTGGTGTTTTTTTCTTGACTGTTGCATATGTTCTAGCGGTTAATTCTTTATTTAAGCCTATACTAGCTTGTTTTAGGCTATTTTCAATCTTGCTTGAATTTGCTATCAGTTTTTTTAACTCTTCATCAACCTTGATATTAATGTTGAAGCTTATATTAACACCTCCCTTTTAAAATTAAGCTATGTCAATAGCCTTTAAATCTATCTCTTGGTGTGTTTCGTATTTTCTTGCTATAGCTATACTCCTATATTGATACACCTGTTTTAGCCTTGTTATTACAATCTTAGAATTTAAAGGTATATCTATATCGTTGTTTAAAAAGAGTGTAGCCTCAACTTCGGAAGTCAAAACTACACCTTTTGCAATTCTATTATTGTTATAGTCAAGCAAACACTTAATAGGTTCTTGGTTTAATTTTGTTTCTATATCGTCATATGTTATGCCATTTATTTCTTGTGAAGATGTAACAAATACATCTGCCGTATCTTTATAACTTTTATCAAGTGTATCTTTTACTAATCTTAAAGTGATTGAATCCATAATTACCACCAACTTATTCTTCTATAACGTGATAATTGCTTAATTCCATAATCTTTTAATTCTATGACTTGTTTTTTTAAGTCAGAGAAGTATTGCATTTGTTTTGATGATTCACTAGACTTATCACTAAATGTTGTAGATATTCCACCTATTTTAACACTAGATATTGTGTTGTTATCCTCTTTTTTTATCCCATATATATTTTTTACTTCGTCTTTAGAAAGGTTTAAAAGGGTATCTTCTAATATATACCCTTTCAATCTTTCGACTACTATATATATAATGTTAGGAGGCAACTCATCTTGATTTATATAGTCTAGTATGTCTTTAATCACACTATCAATTAAATCAAAGTAAAAATTATCGTTTTTATAATTTATATTGTATTCTACTAGCCCTGCCTTAGCTTTAGCTAGTATATCTTCCTTATCCATATTAGTTCACATTATCCTTTAGATACTATTCTTGCGATAGGTATAGCTTTTACATCTATCTTATCTCCATCAGTTGACTTAACTAATGCCCAGTTATCACCTTTTTCTAGTTCTTTGTCAGATGGAGAAACTGTATCAGTCTTAGTGAATGAGAAACCAAACGGTGCTATTACAAATCTTCTTCTAGTTATTAGTTGGTCTTTTCCACCGTGTACTAATGGATTTCTATACATTTCATTTGGCACTTTAACTACTAAATCTGCGAACTTAAATGCTCCTCTACCTAAGATGTAAGTTGTGTATTTGTATGTATCTTGTCCTGTAGAACCACCAGCAACCTTTTCCATTGGCATTGAATCGTCAATGAATACAGTTCTTCCGTTCCATGAAGCTAGTGATACATCTCTTTGCATTCCGTTAGCGTCATTAACTTTGAAGTTAGTTAATACTTGTAAATTTTCTAAGTTTGTTGCAACTACAGAGTGCATTATAACTATATCGAACTTGTTCTTGTTATCTCCACAAGCTTGAGCAGTTGCTGAGTTTAAAGTTGTTGCACCTACCTTAGCTTCTTCACCTGTTTTGTCTGATATATCGTAAGTATGTGAAGCAAATTCCTTATCTTTAGTTGCAAACACACCTTTTAGTATTGATAGTAACATTGATTGATACACATTAGACCAGTATATTGCAACTTGTGAAGCAACATTTCCCATGAAATCTACTCCACCTGTTATATCATATGAAAAGTCTTCTTCATACCAAGCCATTGCTCTACCTAGTGCTATTACACCTTGTGTATATGTTTTTGTTGTTTCTGCTGTTATATCAGTCTTACCATCATAATTTAATGGTGTACCACCTATCAATCCTTTCATTGGTATTACTGCATAGTGTTGTCCTGTTTGAGTTGCGAATGTATCGCTTATATTCTTATCTCCTGTGAATACTCCAGCTCTTAATAATTCTTGTTTCTTTGTGTCTGGTATTCTTTCCATGTATTTTCCGAATGCTTCTGCATTGAATGTTTTTGAATTAAATTCTGCCATTTTCTACTCTCCTTTATTTATTATGATTATAATATTCGCACAATTCATCATAGGTCATTTTGTTCATGTCCACGGTTGAATTGTCCTTGCCATTAGCTACTTTAGGCTCTAAGCCTTGAGGTGTAGCTTGTTTTCCCTCTTTTCCTTCTGTTTTGAATAGATAGCCATCAGTTTCTTTTAACTTTGTTAATTGTTCTGATAAGCCTATTAAGTTGTCATTGTCCATTTTTAGCAAGTCAAGTTTCAATAAGCTTTTAACTGCTTTACTGTTTCTTGCTCCTTCTTTGGTTAAAGCTAATTCTAGTGCATTATCAAGTTTTAATTGATTAAATTTAGTCTTGTATTCTTCTTCCTTAGCTTCATTTTGTGATTGAAGTTCTTTTATTTGTTTTTGCAATTCTTCATTACCTTTGTTATCTTTAGCTAGCTTAGATAACTGTGTTTCATAATCTTTTGCCTTTTCTTCTAGTTGCTTCTTCACTTCATTCACTTCATTAAATTGATTTTTAGGAACTGTATTTTTTCCTATTATTTTTAGTAATTCGTCTACTACCTTTTCTTCAATTCCTAGTTTCAATATTTCTTCTTTCATACTTTCATCATTCCTTTCTTCTTTTTTATTCTAGTGAGTTCTAGTATTATTTATGATTTGTATGTACTAAAAAAAGGCTTCTTTAATGTCTAGCCACAAAGACAATTTTTATATTCCTAATTTTTCTTTAATTATTTTTTCTGCATATGCCTTTATTATATCTAAAGTAACACTTTTAACACCGTAAACCTCTATATCTCTTTTTACTTTTTCCCACAATCCTTTATCTCTTATGCTATCTAAGTATTCATGACCATACCAAGTTAAACAATTAAACCTAATCTTGTTGCCTTGAAGTCCTACAACTTCTCCATTAATAATATCTGCTTCTAATAATCGTTTAAAATGGTACTTAATCTCTTCATCTGTATATCCGTCAATTTCAATATTATATACAGGCAGTTTGTCGTTTCCATTCTCTTCAACATACAGTAGTATTTGCCTTATTAAGTCTTTATCTAATATCATTTATCCCTCCTTAATTAGCTAAAAAAAAAGCAACCTTTTACAGTTGCTCTAATCTAATATTTCTATTGATTCTATATCATCTACTTCAATTTCTAAACCACATGTGCCTAAATCAAATCTTGCTAACCATGTTTCATAATAATCCTCATCATAATATACTTTAACTAATTTAAGGTTTTTATATTCATATTTTGCTTTTATTTTGGTATTTACATTCATAGTTTTACCTATATTTTTTAATAATTCATCTTTTAACATATATTTCTCCTTTTTTAATATACAGGATACACATGATATCCTTTCTTAGAATATATTGTTCTAGTCTTTTTAGTGCTATAATATTTTAACTTTATTCTATCCCAAGTTTCTCCTATATCACCATTGTGAGAATAATTTTCAATATATTCATAAGAATTTTTGTTGTGTTTTACAAATATTTCACCTTTTCCTCTTATTTCCTTTTGCAACTCTCTAATTTTATCTTTATATTCATTATCAG
This sequence comes from Sneathia vaginalis, assembly GCF_000973085.1. Taxonomy (NCBI): domain Bacteria; kingdom Fusobacteriati; phylum Fusobacteriota; class Fusobacteriia; order Fusobacteriales; family Leptotrichiaceae; genus Sneathia; species Sneathia vaginalis. The sequence continues at coordinate 561,131 of NZ_CP011280.1, read as the reverse complement.
TCATTTTATCACTATCTTTAAAATATGATTTATTCACTGGTGGATTTTTTAATAATTCCTTATTATATTGCTTTGATAAATATTTATGTTTTAATTGTTGTTGTTCTTTTAATTTATTTGCATAATCTGTTAGTAATAATTTTTTTCTAAATTTAATACCTTCATATTCTAATTTGTCATTTATTTTAATGTCTATAAATTTATTTAATGTTTGGGGGATATACTTATCAGGTACTCCGTGATTTTTAAATAAATCAACAGTATAATTGTATTCTTTCGTGTCTTTATACAATGCCTTTAAACTATTGTATTTCTTACTATTATTATACTTCATATCTACAAATTTATCAAATGAATTAGGTGCTTTATCTCCTAAAACTTTCTTATATCTTGCATACTGTCCGTAACCTTTTAATTGTTCTGGATTTTTCACATATTTTTCTACCCATTCAGAATAACTTATATTACCCACTGTATACTGTTTGCCAGTTTCTGGGTCTCTCACTATTCTTCCATCTTGTGTAATTAGGCTATCATCGTAATATGGGGCTTTGGTACTTCTGCAATTTGGGTGGAAAGGTGGGGCAGTAACTCCAACTTCATATTCTTTGGTATCAAATACCTTCATATCCATACTTTGACATATATCGGAAGTCCTATCATCTAATGTTGCTATTATCTGATACTTGCTAACTCCCATCTGCTTATAGCTTTCAATTTCTGCCATACTTCTTACTCTTGCACTTTCAGTCTGTAACAACACTCTTGCTCTGCTCTTGTCTACATTCATTACCCTTGCAAAGTCTTCTGATAAGCTGTAAGGTGTCTTACCTGATATTATTCCAACTGTTATTGTTTTCTGCATTTCATTTAGTAACTTTTCTTTGTTCTTCCATATGATGTTACTAAAACTAGAACCATCAGATAGCCAGTTACTTCTAACTACATTCTGTATCTGTGATGGATTTAGCCTTGATATGTACTTGCTTTTATTTGTTGCAATCGCATTGTTGTATAAGTTCCTATAATATTGTTCTTCATACACTTTAGATAAGTGTTCTTCTACCATAAGTTCTTTAGTTTTAGCTAGTTCGTTCAACTGCATATTAATTTCATGTTTCATTGCTTCTAACTTATCTATTCTATGTTTTAAACTTGAATTAGTTAGTTGTTTTTGAAGTTTTACATACTCTTGTAATGGTAAATCTTTCTTTTTAGCATTATTTATATAATTGGATAATGTCCATCTAAACTCTTTCAATTCATCTTTACTTAATAATTCTTTGGCTTTTATGTAGTCAACTTTATTGTTTTTCATGAACTTATTAGTATAAAAATTAATAGTTGTATCTATCTTCCTTTTAGCATTTGTATACAGTTCTTCTTGTAATTCTATTTGCTTTTTAGTTACTTCATATACTTTCTTTTCTTCTTCTATTGCTCTATCATGCCAATATTTTTGAAACTTTTTTATATCCATGGTTATTCACCATCTTTTGTTTCGTTTTCTTTGTCTGCTTGCTTTGGCTTTGGTATGTAATCATCGTAATCGTCTGTAGTTTCCATTTCTTCTTTTATTTGCTTAATCTCTAGGTCAACATCAGTTACCCAAGGGTGTTGAGATATAACAGTTTTCTTTGAAAGAACTGCTAATGATTTTATGCATTCTTCTATGGCTTCATTTTCATTGATTAGCATATCTTTATTAAACACAATATTTAGTGATATATCTTCAAAATTCCCCTTTCCTAGCAACATATAGTGTTGGTTGATGAACCAAAGTAACTTTTTAATTGATGTTTTAAATTCTCTTTCAATTCCATTAGAATCAAGGTCTATGTCCGTATACATTACCTTAATGTTGGTTGTATTAGGATTTGAACCTAATCTATCATTCTTAGTGTCAAATCCTTTAGCATTAGATATTAGTGAGTTTCTAAGTTCTTCTAATGTTCCTTTATACTTGTCAATGTTAATCTCCATGTCTAATGTTTCAACTCCACCATCTCTAGCTACCTTAATAAATCCTGCAGTGTTAAGGTTTCTTCTGAATGACATTGGTTCACCGTCATACTCCTTAAGTACAAGAATCTTGTTATAATTTGTATTAGACAATTCATTTCTTAAGTCTGAAATAGTCAAATTAATATTATCTTGTAATGTTTTCATTCTGTTGATTAGTGGTTGTTCTGTTTCATCTACTTTGAATGGAATAATGGGTAGCTTAGCCCAATTATAAGCCTTGTTATCTAGTATCATATAAGGCTCATCACTTAATACATCACTTAGCTTACCATTATCGTATGTGTATCGTTTAATTCCATCTGTTGTGTATAGTTCAACATTCGTAACATCTTCATATGAATTACCATTGAATTTCTTAGTTTTAAATATTCTAATTACCTTATCTAGTTCTTTATGGTCGTTATCAATCCATATAGGTATAATTTCCCTTGAATCGAATATCTTAAAGTTTAACTTACTATCTTTATCATAGTATACATATAGCCAAGATAAGCCGTATTTATATGCATTTTTACCTAATAAAAAAAGAGTTTTTAAAAACTCATCGTTAAACACTTCTTTAATTAATTTATTATATTCATCGTTTTCACTTACGAATGTAGGTTCTTTAGATAATAAGTAATTGACTTTTTGGTCTAAAAATCTTCTATAAAGATTATCTACAACCTTGTTATTAGGTGCAAAAGGTATCTCTATTTTGTCACCATTTCTGTCAAATCCATATATTTTTCTATTCAATATATCTTGATTGCCTAGGTAGTAGTTGTATGCTATATTCATATCTCTTAAGGTTTTACCACTAATAAAATCTGATATTAATACTTCTATTTCTTTCCTTGGCATTTCTTTATTTTTCGTTTTATTCATTTCATTTTTTCCTTTTCCTTTAAAAAAATTTTTAATAAATTCTAGCATAATACCAACTTTCCATTATTAATCTTCAAAACTGTAGTTTTCAGTTCTGTTTAATTGTTCTGCAACTCCTGTTAATGCGTCTGCACTATCATCGTGTCTATTCTTACCTTCTCTTTGGTACGATTTAATGTCTTTTGCAAATTCTGGAAATCTATTCTCCCAATCAGTAGGAAAATAAACATTCTCACAAATCCATGCACTATTTGACAGTATTCTTGATTGCTTGTTAGCACTCTGATGGAACCATCTAACAACTGTTGTAATATTACCTTGCAACTTCGTTTTTACATCAACATTTCTCGCAAACGACCTACCACCATTATTAGATTCAATCATAGCAACATTGACTTTAAATTTAGCTAATGCTTTAGCAACAAGTGGTTCTGTTACTTCCATAGGCTCTTTAGTGTAGATAATATCTAATATATATGCACTATCCTTATAATCCATATATATGATATTGCACAAGTAGTCTTCCCCTGTATCTGCCGTATCACAGTAAGATTTAATACCTCTGTTAGGCATATCAGGTAGCCTAGAATAAGTTTTAAAGTCCTTATAAAGTCTACCTTGTATATCAATCGGTTCTTGTTGATAGTTAGCATACACTATAGCCTTATCCATGTTTTTAACCTTAAATTCGTATTCTCGCCTTGATAGTAAGCTATCACATAGCATAGTACCATCATCATTGACTGCCTTATAATTGATGTGTTCAACATTTTCATAGTTATCTAGTATAAATCCTGCTAAATCGTTAGTTGCCCATCTCGTCATTATAATTACTATCTTTCCACCTTGTTCAAGTCTTGATAGCATAGTGTTAGTGAACCAACTAATTTGTTTATCCAGAACTGTCACGTTAAAAGCTTCTTCTGAATTTTTAATTAAATCATCTATTATAATTAACCTCGCACCAAACCCTGTAGCAGTACCTGTTGGACTTGTTGCTAAGTAGTTAGGTATCGTATTCCCTTCTAAAGCCCATTTATTCATACTAGCTTCACCGTACTTTATTTTGGTATTAGGAAAGACATTGTTATACACAATAATTCCTTCTGTTACCTCAGTAGCTATAACGTCTCTTACCTGCTTAGCGAACTGTGAAGATAGCAACTCATTATAACAACCTGTCATAATTGAATAGTGTTGGTCTTTACCAAGCAACCACTGTACAAACAATGTAGCAGTTCTACTCTTACCATGTCTTGGTGGCATGTTAACTACTAATATCTTGCTATCATCTTCTTCAACGAACCTTTGCAACCTATAACATAAGTCTTTCAAAAAATATCTATCTTCTAAGTAAAAAGGACTTCTCTTACTATCGAACAATTTACAATAGTACCAAAAGTCCCTTCTTGCAAGTTCTATAAAAGCTTGCTTTCTTATTTCTTTTTTTAACTCATTTGTTATCTTAACTGTCATAAGCTATTCACTATCCTTGATACCATCAACTAATGTTTTTAAGTCCTCGGTAGATAGCAAACTTACTTTGTTCTCTGACTCCGTTTTTACTTTTCCACTAATTTCTGTTTTAGTGATAAAAGCACCACTACTCTTAGCTATGTATTCACTTGCCTTTAGTCTATCCGTTAACTTAGCTTTTTTGTCATTAACTACACTTGCCCAAAACTCTTGTATTTGTTCCATGTTCATTATTCTTGTATTATCACTGTTTTCAGTAATGCTATTGAGATATTCTTGTATTTCAATTTTCTTTAATAAATTACAGCCTATAGCATATGCTGTCTTTTTGCTATATCCTGACTTAATCGCACTATCAGTAGCATTATGAGTAGATTTATAATACTCACAAAAAAGTTTTTGTTTTTTAGTAAGTTTCAGCATTTTATCACCACCTTTCAAAAAAATGTAAAATAAAAACTCCCCTAGAATGAGGGCTAAGGGAGTAAAAACAACGTTAAAAAATGATATAAAATTTTAAATTAAAAAAAGTTAAAATAAGTACTGTCCGTCCATCACACGAACTATTGATTACCACGATACTATTATAGCTTATATTAATAAGAAAAAAAAGAGTGTAAATAGTGCAAAAAGAGTGCAAAATCAGTATAAAAGTATAAAAAAAACTGGAAATTTATTCCAGCCTTTTAAAAACTCTTGTTAAAAACAATGTTTATCTCTTTAATCATTCTGTTCTTTTGTCTTTTAAGTGTATCGACACTTATATGCAATTCTTCAGATATCTTTTTATTTGTGTACTTCTTCCAATACTTCATCTCAATTATACTGTAGTATTCATCATTAGACACAATAGATAAAGCATTTTCAATCCTTTCAATCAATATTTTTTGTTTTGTGATTCTAAGATTTAACTTCTCTATTATGTTTTCTTGTTTTTCTAAGGGTGTTTCTAAATTAATTGAAGTTTGTACTCTTTCCATATCTCCACTTAAACTACTTTGATTTAATCCTAATTTAACTGCTTCTAATTGCAACTCATTGTTTTTTAACATTGTTTTTAGCTTTGGTAATAGTGATATTGTATCTTCAATATCCTCAAAAGTAAGTGCATTGTTTTTCATTCTCTTTTCATATTCCAATCTTGTAAACTCTTCATTTATAAGCTTTACGAATTCTTTTTTGTCCTTTTCAGTCAAGTTTATTCCTCCTGTATTTAACTGCTTTTTTTGATTTGTGTGGTTAAATAGAATCCGTGATAGCTATCTATGTCATGTAGTACACCACATAACATATCAGTATAAGTGCTTGTCAGCCATCTCATATATTTTAAGTCTTTTTTCTCCATTTCTAAATTTTTATATTCTAGTATTTGTTGAATCGTTGATATTAACGCTATTAATGTAACTGCGTGGGCTAATGGGTCATCATCAATCTTTGTCAATCGTTCTTTTATAAAGTGTTCTTGAACGTAAGCTACATTGACACTAACACATTTCACAAATTCATCTGTTACATAGCTACTATTAGCAATTTCTAACATTCCTCGTTTTATTTTTAATCTCTCTGTGAGTTTAAGCCATCTATTCATACAAACTTCTAAGCCTGCATACCATTCTTCCTTTAAAACTTCACTTTTGTATGGTATTTTCTTATTATCTTTTACATAATCATATATTTCCTTGCTACTCACATTAAATGCTCTCTTGATGGCTAATGGTAATTCTAGTAAGCATTTAGCTAATATATATGTGGGCTTATTTTCATTAACTTTTTTGACAATTATTTTTTCTTTTATTTTATTTTGTTGTGGCTTCACTTTTCGCATTTTAATACCTCAATTCCTAGCTTAATGGTAAAATATTTAAGACAGAAATTGCACATATAGTCTGCATTGTGCCATATACCTTTATCACACATATCTATGTAGTTATCACAATGGGAACAATGGATATAGAACACTTTATTAACATATATTGTTTCTCCTAACTTATAAAACATCAATCATCAACTCTTTCTAAGGTGTCTAATAATTTATATATGTTATCCGCTAAAAAGTCTTCTAGCTTATGATAATCACTGTCGCTTAGCTTATCTAGGTTATACTTCCCCTCTTCCCATATATAATTGAGTAGCCATTCTGCATACTTTTCACTGTCATATAATTGTTCACCATTTGTTTTATGTTTATTTTCCTGTACTTCCAAAGCCACCAACTCCTCTTTTTGTTTCTGATAGTTCATATGCAACTTCAATATTTACTTGATTAATAGGTGTTATTACCATTTGGGCAATCCTTGTACCAGTTTCGATAACTCTTGCACTTCTACCTAAGTTTCTAAGTGGTAACATTACTTCCCCTCTATAATCACTATCAATAACTCCTACTTGATTAGATAGCACTAAATCAAGCTTAGAGCCTATTGAACTTCTAATATATACAAGTCCTACATATCCTTTAGGTATTTCAAATGCTAGTCCAGTTCTGCATAGCATAGTGCTTTGATATGGTATAACTATAGTGTCATTGTCACTTATAACTGTTAAATCTAAACCTGCACTACCTTCTGTCGCATAGTGTGGCACTACTGCTTTTTCATGTAATTTTTTTATTTTCATTTCTTCTTCTCCTTTAATCTAAAGTTACTATTCCTCTTTCATCTAATGATGTTTTTATCAATTCCCAACACACATGTGCTAATTTATTTCTTTTGGTTTCATTAAGTGTTGAAACAAAAAATGTACTACCCTCATATTGGTACTTTATAGAAACAATGGCTACTAATGTATCGTTTGTTTTTAAAAGCACTTCAATCACACCACCAAAAACTCTATACCTTAATTTCATTCCTTTAATTTCTTCTCCAAATTCTTTATACGTCACTCCATTTACCCCTTTCATTAATTGGTGTTCTAGCTAATTTAAAACATAAATCTGATAATTTATCTTTGACATCATCACTTATTAAAGATGAAGTTAAATATATAGTAGCAACAAATCGTTTATCTTTATCAACAATAGCTTGAACTTCATCTTCTGTTAAATATACCTGAACTGAATATTTTCCGTATGTACATTTTAACCCTAACTTCTTTATTTCTTTTTTAAATTTTTCATATGTCATTCTAGTTCACCTCTTTGGTCTAAAGGTGTCTTAGCTAATTCATTAACTAAATCAAACAACTCTTCTTGTAAAACTTTATCTAATTTATAAAATCTATGATTTTGATAAAAACTAAATCTTTCTTTTGTACAAATACTGCATAATTCTTCAAGTTCATCATTGCACACATCTGTATTCGTGTTTTTAACAATTCCAACTTTGATTATCTCATCTGAAATCCAAAAATATAATCCTAGTTTTCTAATTTCATATTTAAAATTCTCATATGTCATATTTTTTCTCCTTTTCTTATAAACAATTCATTTCTTTTAATAAATTCGAAACAATATCGTCTAAATTTTCATTGTGGTAATCTATTAAAGTTACATTTGTTTTTCCATTAATTCTTTTGCAAAAGTTTATTTTTAAAAATCTTACTTTTTTATCGTTTCGTTGAAAATATGGTTCTATACTTTCAACATTTTTTTCTTCAAATTCAAATTTTCGTCCTTCACAATCTCTAACTGTCATTTTCTGCCTTTCTATTTTTATCCAAAATCACACCAAATTCATTTTTTGATACCTACATTTAATTTTTAGCATACTAGCCTATACATTATACCTATTTTCAATTTAAAGCACCTTATCGTTTGAATTTTTGAATTTTAGCTATTTGCATATTTTGATTATCATTCCACTTTTCAATTTATCAACTTTATATCCTAGAAAAATCGGAATCACTTCTTCTGCATTATCATCATCAATCCAACCATTCTTAACCATCATATCCAATGGATATTGTGCTATATTCACATAATCGAACTTTCTACGGCTATCTCTGATGAAGTAAAATCCAATTTTTAAAGGCTTTATTTCATGTTCTATCATCTTTTTAAATTTTTTTATATTCTCTGGGTCATCATATTGATAGCCATAGTTTTTGTTATATTTTCGTACTGTTTCACTCATTATAAGTGTTTTCCCAGTCCATTGTTTTGAATTTTTGCTACTCGGTACATTACCCCTGATATATATATAATCTTCACTAATTTTAATTTTCACCACCTCCTAAAAGTTTGATAGTGTTCTCTAGTTGAAGCACTCTATCTTCTAGCATGTTGTTTTTATTTAGCAATTTAATTACTTGCTTTTGACTTTCGATTAAATCTGTGTTCTTAGCTAAATAGCTACTTATCCAATTTTTAGTTTTCTCCTTGTCTCCATAGATATATAATTCATCTGTTTCACCTTTGCCTAGTATCAGCTTTAAGTTGTATAGCTTACTATCAGCTAAGGCTTTAACTAATTTTTCAACTTTGGTATTTAAGATGATATCTAAGTTTTCTAAGGTGGTGCACCCTAAATACTCAAGTCCTCCTAGTTCTTCAATGACTGCATGAACTATGGGCATATCACAAGCTACATTGTATGAACTCTTAGTTGCCATTTTTTGTATGTAGTTTTGAACTTTAAGTGATATTAAATTTTTAGTACTTTCTGTTGTTTGTGTGTGTTGGTATATATCTGCTACATTAGGTAGTGTATTAAATATATGTGTTTCTAATGTCTTAATTATGCAATTTGTAAATGTTTTTTTATCTAGCTTACTAAACACTAGGTACATCATATCTTTTTGTTGGGTTGTGTATTTTTTATTGAAATTGATTTCTAAGAATTTTATACACTCTTCATAGTCTTTTCTTTCTAACAATTTTGTCTCCTTTTTGTGTTTTTAAGGGGGGAGGGAAAATCCCTATATAATATATTCTCTAAGTATAATTAAGCACTTATATAATATATATATTCTATACTAAGTACACTTATATATAGACTTACTCTCTCCCTTTAAAAATATATATGTGTTTAGTCTTAGTTCTTATTAAATATATTATTATTAATTATATTCTTATTATAGTTCCCTAAAGGAACTACTACCTGTTCCCTAAAGGAACTAGCGGTTGTTCCCTAAAGGAACTACTTTATAAAATATTTTGTGGATTTACCTTTATTAATTTCGACTTTAATAAATCCTAAATTCACCAAATTTTTAATGCTCCTACTTATAGTTTTTTTGCTATTAATATTTAATTTTTTCATTAAAGTTTCATAGCTAATTTTTATGTACTTATTCCCTTGTTTATCTCTTAAAGTTGTTATTTTGTATGTATCGTACATAATGGTATAAATCCAAATATCTATTAAAGACATTTTGCCTTCTTCTAACAAGTTCCCAAATGCTTTAGGCACTTGGTAAAAGGGTTCTTGCTTATTATTATCAAGCACCTAAAGTCAACTCCTTTCAAGTTAGTTAAAATGGAAAGCCTTCATCAAGCCCATCATCTTCTATTGGTTCTGTCCATGTTTCTGATTTCTTCTCTTTGCTTGTTCTTATAGTGTCAATAAAATTAATTTTTTCTACGATTACGTTCGTGTAGTATTTATCATCATTCTTTGTCACATTAAGCCTACCCATTACTATTAACCTGTCGCCTTTTTGTAACCATGATTCAATAATCTCTGCTGTTTTGTTCCATGCAACACATGGTATGAAGTCTGCTTCTTGTGGATTATCCTTAACCTTAGGTCTGTTAACTGCTAGTGTGAAGTTACAATAAGAATTATCTTTACTTGTTCTTTTTAGTTCTGGGTCTCTTGTTAATCTACCCATTAAAGTTACATTATTCACTCTTTTCCACCTCTTTTCCATCTTCAATTACTTCTCCTGTTGACCAATCTACAGTTTGAATATTATCTGAATTATCTTCTGTGGTTTCTTCTGAAATTAATTCTACAGGCTCTAAATCGTCCATATTTGAATTTTGTGATGGTGTGGCTACTGTTAATACCTTTTCATCTTTAGAAACGTTCTCTAGCCATTCTACAGACACAGGAAGATACTTTAGTAACTTCTTGATAACTGTTTTTTTAGCCATTTCGTCAAAATCAGTTTCCCAAGGTGAGTTATTACCTGCCTTACTGAATTTTTTTCTATGCTCTTCTACTTGCTTTTTAGTCATAAATTCAAAAGAATTTGCACCATCTTTTAATACTGCTACTGCATAATAACCTACTACCTCTCCTCTGTCTTCATTAAAGTTAATGTTGTGTTTAATATCTCTGTGAAGTCCTAAAGTAATTTGAAAGTCATCATTTTTACGAATTTCACACGCATATATGTCGCTTAATTGTCCACTTCGTCTTAGAAGTTCAATCATACCCTTATACCCAATTTGAAACTGTACATTGTTCCCATAAGGTATTAAATATGCTTGACCTAGTATTCCAGGTTCAAGACCTAATTGTGCTGAGGTCATCAATGCACCTAACAAACTTTCTTGGCTACATTTAGCCAATTTTGGATTTTGTCTGATTGATGTTATAGCAATTCTGACAAATCTTTCTGAATTTATGTGTTTAGGCAATGCAATCTCAAATTGTTTTTGCATTGATTGTACTAGGTCTACAACTGTTCTAGGCTTTTTAGCAGTTGCTACTGTGTTTTCTTTTTTAGCTAATAAGCTATTTTTGGCTTTTTCCATTTTTTATTCTCCTATCATTGAAATTTTTAAGAAATTAGTTTTGTATTTTATTCTATATTTTTCTTCAATTTCTTTATATTTGTTTATTAATTCTTTTTGCTCTGTTTTGAACTTTGGGTCAACCTTTGTTCTGTTTTGAGTTACAAGCTTAACTTTGTATCTTTCACTCTCTGCAAGGTCTGCTTGGTTGTCGATAATTATATTCATTATCTTTTGTTCTGTTTCTTTTACTTCTTTTTCAAGCTCTTTTATTTGTTGCTTTTTCTCTTCTGATTCGTCTAATAATTTATTCATATCATCGTCTAATTCAACTCTATTGCTAAATGTTTCATACTTAGCTAATAGTTCTTTTTGATATTCTGAATAGCTATCTGAACCATCTGGTGCAGGTATTTTTTGAGGTATTATATAGGTATCCCAGAAATCCTCGGCAACTTCTTTTATAGCTTTCACTTCATCTTCGTTTCTTTCGATATAAAATTCCCTATAATCACTTCTACCTATTAATACAACTATAATCGCATAGTCTAAGCCTGTAACTGTTAAATAGTGCATAACCTGTGCATAATAACTTTGAGGTACAACTCCGTCACCCCATTCTTTAGTAGTGAACTGATTAGCCGTTTTAATTTCTAACACACCCCATTTTTGTGTTTGATTGTTATATATTAATCCGTCAACATTAGCCCTTAGCACTCCATATTTAAGAGAATAAGGTACTAAATATGTTTGATACTCTTCACTATGTTTTTTTTGAAACTCTGCTCTTATAATAGGTTCTAGTACTCTACCCCAAAACATAGCGTTATTGTCTTCAACTTTTTTGCCTTCTATTTTGTCTAGGTATACATCAACTAAGCTTCTATACTTGTTAACTCCTAGAATAGCCCCTATATCCGAACCACCAATGCCCTTACTTCTTAGCTTGTGCCAATCTTCTTGGCTAACAAAGTCCAATGTTTCAACTTCTTTATTTGGTAATATTTCTTTCAACTCTTCTTTGTCTAATGCTATTATCATTCTTTTCACCTCTTACAATTCTATATATAGATGTCTTTTAGTTATGTTAATTAATAGTAATATTGACATTCCCACAAAGCCTATAAATCCTCTATCTGTTATGTAATCTTTAGCGTTTGCTGGTATAGTTTCTGGGTCATTCTTCATATAAATTACTATTGCTACAAATAAAGCTAAACTTAGTATTCTAATAATTAATTTATCTATGTCTATACATTTATTTTTTTTCATAATTTTCTCCTCCATAAAACATAAATTTTAACTAGGTTTGTTAATATGTATTTTTAATTCCTTTTATAATTTCATAACTTTCATTAATTAATTTATTTTTTTCATCTATGTCTTTTTTTAAATATTCCACATAGTGAGCGTAATACTCAGAAATTAAACCATCTATTTGGGTTTGTTTGTATGTTTCCTCATTCCCGTAATTCCTAAATTTTGATAGAACTTCTGATATTATCCATTTTTTGAATTTCATAGCTATCACTAACTTACTTGCGAAAATTAAATTGTATAATCCACTTTCATTTATCAAATCAATTTTTTGGTCTAATATTTTATCCTCATCATCTACATGATTTCTGATAGCTTTACTAGGAAAATCATATCCGAGAATGTCTGTAATATCTGCAGCAACAAACCAAATCTCATTATCTAGTATTTTTATTCTTACTTCTTTATTTTCAAATTTAAATGTTTCCATAATTTTACCCATTTTCATAATTTTCTCCTTTTTTTAAATAAATTGTCCACTTAATCCATTTAACTTATAATAATATCTTAAGGTTGTTCTACCTCTCATAATAAATCTAATTTTATTCTCTTCTAAAAATAGTTTGTTTGCTTTCTTTATAATCTCGTATGCTTTACCTGTACTACAATCTAAATCTTCCATAATGAAGTTAATATTTATAAATTCATCTTCTAGGTATTTCTTGCCATCTACAACCTTATATTTTATTTCTTTTCTTGTGCTTAGCATTTTAATTCTCCTTTATTTTTATCTAAAAATTTATTTATAAAATATGTTTGACCTTTGCCTGTAATTTTAGGTGTTGTGTTTGTTCTAATGCTCCCATCTGGATTTACAGATGTAGACTTTTTGATTTCCATGAGTTCTAAATCCATTGATTTTTGTGTAGGCATATTATAGTTTTCTCCTCTAGTCCCAAGATAAGAATGTTCTCTTAACCATTCAAATAACCTTTTTCCACCTGTATTTATACCGTTTTGTTTCATTATTTTTGCTAATTCCCCAATTAAAATGCTTGTTTTTGATACTTCCAACGCTTCGGCAAATATTACTTTTGGTTTATCCTCTTCTATTTTGTTAATTAATTTTTGGTTGCTTTCAACTTGTGTCAGCAATTCTCTTAATGCTTCTGCGTAGTTTTGTGGCAAGCTATATGTTTTTATTTCTAATTGTTTTTCTAGTTCTTCTAAATATTTAATAACTGCTTTTCTAACTGCTTTACTTTCTCTTACTAGCACTTGTTTTGCTTGACTGAATGTTAGAATGAACATTGGATATTCTCTACCTCTCTCATTCTTATATTTTGACTCCAGAATTTTTTGGAGTGAGATTTCTTCTGAAAACTCATCTCTTATAATGTCTAATAAAGTATCATGTCTTAATACTGCTTTACTTCCATCTTTACTTCTAAATAAGTTAATTTGTTCTACAAGTTCTAAGCTTGTTATTGCGTCTTTGTTTCTTTTTTCGATTATTTCTTTCATTTTTCTTCTCCTTTATTTTCCTTTTTTTATGGTACAATTAAATTAAAAAAAGATAGTTATAAAGTAATGGTGTAAGTATCGGTTATAAATGCACATGTTACTAAAATTAATATACAAAACGCTAATAACAATAAAACGAAAGTCATATAAAAGCATTTAGTATCCAGAAATATATTAAATGCTCTTTCTATAGCATTACATATTAATTCACTTAAATAACCTACTACATGCAGTAAAAACATAAATAATATTAGAATTACTATAATTAAACCTATAACTTCAAATATATTTAATTCCATTTAGTTTCCCTTTCCTCATTTTTAGTGAGATTTAATTTCAAAAAAAATATTTAAAATATCTTCTTTTTTTAAATCTAATGTGTCTATAATCTTATACATTTCTGGCAGTTTAAAAGGGCAAGTTCCTTTTATCTTTGAATTTAATGTTATAGGCGATATACCTAATTCTCTTGCTATATATTCAAGCATATAGCCCTTTTCTTTTATAGTGTCTTTAAGGTTTTGGTATTTGTACTTCATTCTTTCTCCTTTCTTTTTATGATATAATTTACTAACTTTACAAGTTAGGAGGTGTAATATAGTATGTTGCAATTTATACTTTTAAATATTTGTGCTCCATTTATTTTTGTATTACTTGCTAATATTTTTTATTCATGGAGTAAAATTTATTTTGATAGACATGCCACGAATATTTACAAAATTTTAAAAATCATAGATAATGGTTACAAAAATAAACAACCTATTAATTTTGATTTAAAATCTTTAAACATAACTGAGCATGAACTAGGTCTATATTTGCATAATCTTATTGAAGCTAATTATATTGAAGGTATAATAGTTTCAAAAGCATTAAATCAAACATATTTTGAAAAATATAGGTTTTATCAATATGCTCGTCTAACATTAGATGGTATGCTATTTTATGAAAGTAATACAACAATTAAAAGATTTTGTAAAAATTTAAAAGAAACAGTTGAATTTATGAAACTATTTAACTAACCAAGTTTCATAATCATTAATTGTTTGCTCTAGTAGGCTTAAATAATAACGCTTAAAGTTTAAGTCTACTTTATTTTTAATTAGTATCCTCATTGTTTCGTTTATTGTTTTCTGTATATTTTCATGGTTTTCAATTATATATTGTTCATTATAATTAATATCTTCTTCCAACAATTTCACTCCTTTACTTTTTAATATTTTTAAACATTTGATGTATTAATACTATTCCATATATTGCTAATATAATTTGAATTGTATGTGATATAATTAATATAGATTTTATTAGCATTTTACACCCCTTTACTTCTTACCATTTTTAAATATTTGATGTATTAATTAAACATTAAACTTTTCATAGCTTCCTTTCTATTTATTACTTTTTCAATAATTCATCTATATTTTTATTTATTTTTAAAAGTTTATATATACACCATATACTTAAAATTAAAACTATAACAACTAATATAATCAATATTTTCATTTTATTCACTCCTTTACTTTTCATTTAAAATTATATATAATGTATCTAACTACAGAGCTTTAAGCTCTATAGTTAGCAATTATAATCTGTAATATCACTAGTAGCATATGAATAATTAGTGCTATTATTTGAATATAATTTGATTTTTTTTGTTGTATAAGAGATTGTCTTTCATATTCAGACATCTCTTTTTTATTTTGTTTTTTCATCTCTCCCCCCTTTCTGATATAAGGATACCATATTTAAAACTCATTGTCAATGAGTTTTTTTATATTTCTTTTTATTTTTTTTGATTTTCTTTTAAAAATATAGTAAAATCTAGTATAAGAACGAATGGAGTGATATTATGTTAGGCGAAAAAATAAAGAAATTTAGAAAATCTTTAGGAATGACACAAGTAGAACTTGCAAAAAAAGTGGGCTATCGTAGCGGAAGCACTATAACTGAGATTGAAAAAGGAAACAACGACATTCCTTTTGATAAATTAAAAACTATCGCCCAAGCCTTAGGTGTTAACATATCAGACTTGCTAGAAGATAATAAGCCTAAAATCAACAATGACCCTTATTTTATTGACACTAGCTTTCTTAATTCAGAAGAACAAAAAGAATTAAAATCTCTTCTTGATATGAATAATATAATGTTCATGAAGAATGGTGGTTTAAGCGAAAACGATGAAAAAGCATTAAAACTCGCTATAACTAAAGCATTCTTGCAAGCAAGAGAAGAATACCACAAGAAGAATAAGAAGTGATATAATATGCAGATGTCAGAATTAATTGAATACACACTAAGACTTAAAAATGAATATAATAGTAATATCAATGCATTAATCAATAATGGAGAACATAATATTAAGATTGAGTATATAGAAGATATGAAAGAAAATAAGAGTGTATATGCTTACAATTTTAAGATGTATGATACCTTTTATATCTTCTTAAATCCGTCTGTAGTGAACGAAAACAATAAAGACTTTGTAATTGCTCATGAGTTAGCACATATATTGCTACATGATGAGAACATGCGAACATTTAGTAACTTAGGGCTTAAGACAGATAAACTTGAAACACAAGCTAATCTATTTGCCACATATTTTTTAGGGTATGAATATAGGGACTGTGACAACAATGATGATGTTCAGAAAGCTATTAATTACATTCATTGTAATTTTAGGTTTTGTGATTTAGCTAAAACAATGTAAAAGAAATATATATATAATAAGGAGAGAAAAAAATATGGAATTTAAAGAATTATTGTTCGCCCACATTCAAAATTTGAAAAAGATTAGTGAAGAAGACTACATCGAAGAACAAACTAAAATGTACTTTATAGCCCCATTTTTGAACATATTAGGCTATAATGTATTTAATCCTGATGATGTAGTAGCAGAGTATGTAGCTGATATAGGAGCTAAAAAAGGTGAAAAGGTTGACTATGCACTTAAGATTGATGGGAACATTGAAATATTAATTGAAGCTAAAGCTAAAAATGACACATTAGAAAATCATGATGTTCAACTTAAAAGATACTTCAATGTTACAAATGCTAAGATAGGTATACTTACTAATGGTATAATATATAAATTCTTTACAGATTTAGATGAAAAAAATATTATGGATAACAAACCGTTCTTAATAATAGATTTAAACGACCTAACAGATGACAAAATAGCAGAACTTAAAAAGTTCACTAAAACATCATATAACACAGATTCAATACTTGATAGTGCAGAAAACCTAAAATATTCAAATAGTATGATAAGCTTCCTTAATCGTCAACTAGAGTCACCAGATGATAACTTTATAAAATTAATGGGCAGAGAGATATGTGACCAAAAAATGACACAATTAAAAGTAGAGAGCATGAAAGCAATCTTCAAGAAAACTTTTAAAACATTTATAAACGATTTTGCAAGAAAGAAATTTGAAAGTGCATTGCAAAACTCTAACTTACCAACAGACAACGAAAATAGTGCAACTAGCAATGAAACACCAAGCAATGATGAAGTGGCAAACTCAAATAAAAAGCAAATTATAACTACAAGTGAAGAATTAGAAGCTTTTTATATCATCAAGTCAATACTTAGAAAATACATAAATTCAGATGAGATAACATATAAAGATACTGTTTCATACTTTGGTGTATTGCTTAACAATAGAGTAACTAAGTGGATATGTAGATTATACTTAGATGGTTCTAAGATGTATATTAGTTTTCCTTTGGAAAGTGAAGAAAAAAAGAAAAAATACGAAGAAAAAATACAATTAAATTCACTTGAAGATATATACAGTTATGAAGATAAACTAATTAAGATAGTTGAAGAGTTAACAAAAGAAAATAAGTAATAAAAATTGCTCCTATATATATAAGTATAGGAGTTTCATTTTTTTGAAAGAATGTGGGGTATAAAAAAATGGCAAGCTTTAAAATGATAGAAAAAGGCAACTGGGAAGTTAGTTTTTACTGTAAACAGTATAACGGAGAGAACAAAAAAATAAAAAAAAGAGGGTTTAAAACTAAAAAAGAGGCTAGTGAATATTCTAATAGGTATATCAACATGCATACAGGTGCTATTGATACTATGTTCTTTGATGTTGTTGATGAATTTTTAGCTTACAAAAAAACAAGAGTTAAATTCCATACATTTAATATGTATAAGACATTTAACAAAGTAATTAGGACAAAATTTGAGAATAAACCAATAAGCAAAATAACTAATAGTGATATTGCAAGGTTATTAGATACAATTAAGTATTCCTATAGCCAAAAGATGATTAAAACAAAATTAAACCTATTATTCAAATATGCTAAGACATACTATAACTTGCAATATAATGTTATGAATGATTTTGACTACGAATATATTAAGACGACAAAAAAAGAAAAAGAAATATGGACTTTAGAAGATTTTAAGAAGTTTGATGAAATTCTAATAAAAGAAAACAAAATATTACAAAGAGCATACTTTAATTTATTATTCTATTCTGGTGCTAGACCGAGTGAAATATCAGGATTAAAACTGGAAGATGTAGATTTCGATAAATGTACAATCAATATAAATAAGACAAGAATTTCTTTGAATAAATCAAATTCGCCTAAAAATCAGTCTAGTATAAGAATTGTTACCATTCCACAATTCTGCATTAAAATATTAAAAGATATGATAAGCAAGAATTATCCAAAAAAAGAATATATTTTTGGTCTTTCAAGCCCATACAACTATTTTTTAGCAAGAAAAATAAATAAATATAACTTAAATAAAATAACTTTACATGGATTTAGGCACTCGCATGCTAGCTTTTTAATAAAAAAAGGCGTAGAAATTACGGCTATAAGTAAGAGATTAGGTCATAAGAATTCACAAATAACATTAAGTACTTATGCACACTTTTATAACGATAAGACAGATAAGATAATAGATTTGCTAAACGAACTAGAATAGAACTTTTTTAGAACTTTTATTTTTGATTAATTCTATTTGATACAGTAAATAAACGAATTATAGCATTAAACATGTATTTCATTTATTAATTCATTTAATCCTTTAACTTTTTCACCGTTTTCTTTCGAATAACCTGATAATAAAGTATTATATTTTTCTATATCTACCTGTCTTAAATAACTATTATATTTACTTACATCAAATAAATTATCCATAGTTTTTTCATCAAATTTATTTTCATTTAAATATTTCATTATTTTTTCATCTTTTTTTAATTTTTCATATAATTCAACATTTTTTGAATATTTTTTAAAATTATCTGCTATTCTATAAATTGCTGATGCACTTTTACCATTTACTGTAAATATATTTTTTATATTTTTAAAATATGCTGTAAAATATGTTGTTTTTTTATCAAATTTTTCTACTTTTCTTTTCTCATCTTCATTAAAATCTGGGCTTTCTTTTATATCTTCTATACATTTCCCTGAAAATATATTTTTAATTCCTGGATAATCCTTAAATTTTTTCTCAATTTCTTTTTGTAATAATTCATCTATTTCTTTTTTTTCCTTATTTAATAAATCATTGTATAATTTCTTCCAATCAACACTTATTTCTGATAAGATTTCATCTAAAACTTTTAAATAATATTTAGTCATTATTTTTTTTGCTTCAAAACTACTATCATACAAGTCTTTATCTTCGTCATAAATAGATTCCATAAAATTTTTTAATGTATCTCCTTGTGGTTTTAATTCAAATCTTAATGTCTTCATTAAAGGAAATTCATTTTTTATATTTTTTAATTCAAATTTCTTATTCATATTTTCCTCCTATTTTTTCCTTACACATATTATACCCCATTCTCCCCCTATTTCAACACTTTTATGTGTTTTTGTAAACATTTGAATAAATATTACAATGTATAATAAATAAAATGACCTAGAATCCTTAAAAAATTCTAGGTCACATTTTTATCCTTTTGCAATACATTTAAATAGCCTTATTCCATCCTCTATTACATCGTCATTAAATTTGTAATTTTCATTGTGTATACTTGGACCATCTCCTGTTCCTAACATGAAAAATAGTGATGGACAAAATTTCTTGTAGTATCCAAAATCTTCACTTGCTCTAATAGGCTCACTCATTTGCATATACTCTACACCATATTTATCTAATACTTTTAAAGTCTTGTTGCATAGGTCAACATCATTATTTGTTTCTGGAAAATCATCATATATTTCATATGTATAGCTATAGCCATCTTCTTTCATTTCTTTAATCTTTTTAATTATTTTCTTCATATCTTTATCACTTGCTGCCCGTATAGTTAATGATATTTCACCACTCTTAGGTGAAACACCAAAATTAAGTTTACCCATAGATAAATTAATGATAGTAACTAATACTAAAGATTCAAAATCTAGATCTTCAAATTTACTACTTTTAAATCCAATATACTTTGATAAAGGCTTAACCCTTTCAATAATTTTTGAAATTGCATAGCTGGGATTTAATCCTTTTTCAGGTTCTGATGCATGGGTTTGTATACCGTCTATTTTAATTCTAAGACCTAATGATGCACATTGTATACATCCTTTACGGTAATATGCTACACCTTTTTTGAAATTAGGCATATTATGTAAACCATATATTTCATCTATGGTATTATCTTTGAATAACTTATCGCATAATTTTGCTCCACCACCATTTTCTTCAGCTGGTTGAAACAAAAATATCACATTATTGAAAGGTCTATCTTCTTCTAGTGCCATAATAGTTCCACACATAATTGCTGTATGACCATCATGTCCACAACCATGAAACATTTCATTTTTTGAATTCATAATAGCATCATGGTCCGATCTAAAAGCAATAGTCTTAGTGGGATTTAAACCTTTCATTTTGGCATAAAACCATCCATCTTCTTCTACAATTTCAACATTTGTATTAGCACGTAAAAAATCCTTAATTAATTTTTGTGTTTTAACTTCATGATGTGCAATCTCAGGACATTTATGTAATTCTTTTCTAAATTCAATTATTTTATTAATATCCATCATTACCTCCAAAAAAATGCTAAAAAGCTAGCAAACTTACATTTACTAGCTAATTTAATATATTAACCTAATGGATCAAAGTAATCTAATTTTATTACTTCCTTATCCAATCCATCTTTAAATTCATCTGAAATATATTTCTTATCTACAACAACTGAGTAATTGTGATCATCAAACCATTTATCTGACATAGAGAATATACCTTTTTTACCTACTTCATCTCCCCAGCTATTTTCAACTTCCCACATTAATGGCTTACCTTCATCATCTAAGTCTACACCAACAAAAGTCATAGCATGTGTCATATATGCTGAATAGTTTAATAATCTATCTACCTTAGAAAATTCTCCTAATTGAGTTAATGTTTTATCATAATTGTATAGTTCACTATCTAATATACCTAATTTTCTATCTGAACTTTGTCCAACATCACAACCAAACCATACAGGTGCACCATCTTTAATTGATGCTATTGTGACTTTTTTTAGCTCGTCTATAGTTACATTTAGGAATTTACTTGGACCATATTCTATTACTGAACAACTATATGGTAATTCATACATTCTTCCCTTCAAATGTTCTTCTCTAGGATCTGCTACCAATTCAACCTTACTTAACAAATCATCTTTTGCATAAAGTTCCATAAATTCTTTAGGAGTAACATCTTTTATTCTAACAAATTTCTTGTCCTTATCTCTATATTCATATGTAAATTTCTTAGGTGGCATTCCTAATGCTTTAACACAAATATTATATACTTGGTATAGAGTATCATCTTTAATCTTAGATATTTCTTCAGATGTTTTTGCTTTTCTAATTAAACAAGCTGCTCTTTTTAATCTAACATCTAATACTTCATTTAATATATCAGTATTTGATGAATGGAAAGTTTCTGGCATAACACTTTTTGGTACTACACCATACTTAGTAGCTAATCCTACAAAAAAGCTCCAATATCCTCCATCAGATACACCTATACTCATAATATGTTCAACTAATCTATCCCTTACTGGTAAATCTTTTGTTTCAATAATATATTCTAAGTATGTATTAGCCTTTTCAATTTTATCAAAAAATTGTAAATATGCTTGTGAAAATTCAAATGTTTCTACATTTAACTTTTCCATAGTATTAACTCTTAGAACGTTTAATGCTGAGAACATCCAACATCTTCCTGATCTTTTTTGATTTGTAATTTCACCTTTTTTAGTTTCATCTGAAAAGACAAATTCATGTTTTTTTACAACTTCTTTTCTTAAACTCGCTTCATTTATACCAACATTAGTAATTGCATCTTGTATTACTAAGTTTGCTTCATTTCCAAGGTATTTACCTTCAAATTTTTCTAATAATTCTTTATTTATCATATTCCCTCCTCATTATTTTACAATAGGTTTAATCCAGTCACTATTAGACCCCATAGTATAGTTTTTAATAAATTCTTCCTTGTATTCCTTAAATCTACCTTCTTCTATGGCTTTTCTAGCTTCTTTTACTAGGTTTAACAAGAACCATAAATTATGGTATGTTGCAAGTCTTTGTGCTAGGACTTCATTAGCTTTAAATAGATGTCTAATATATGCTCTAGTGTAATTTTTACATACATAGTTATCTGAAATATCTAGTGGTCTTGGATCTCTACTATATTTTTCATTCTTTATTACCAATCTACCATATTTTGTAAATACTGTACCATGTCTTCCTATTCTTGAAGGATGAACACAATCCATCATATCTACACCATGTTCAATTGCTTCTAGCATATCTAGAGGCTCTCCAACACCCATTAGGTATCTTGGCTTATCTTTTGGTAACTTAGGAGTAATATATTTTAATATTCTATACATATCTTCTGTAGGTTCACCTACTGCTAATCCTCCTATTGCATACCCTGAAAAATCGTCATTTGTTTTATATAGTTCATTGAAGCAATAGTCTCTTAAATCTTCGTATATACCTCCTTGAACTATTGCAAATAGACCTTGCTTATCCTTATTTCTATTTGCATCTATACATCTTCTAGCCCATCTAACTGTTCTATTAATAGAGGGTTCTAGATATTCTCTTGTTGATAACCCTGGTGGGCATTCATCTAGCACCATCATAATATCACTCCCCAGATTATTTTGTATTTCTATAGATTTTTCTGGTGAGATAAAATGCTTTGAACCATCTAGGTGTGAGCTAAAATATGCTCCTTCTTCTGTTAACTTTCTTCTAACTGCCAAACTAAATATTTGAAATCCCCCACTGTCAGTTAGTATAGGTCTATCCCAATGCATAAATTCGTGTAATCCACCAAATGTATTAATTAATTCATCTGTTGGTCTTAAATGTAGATGATAGGTATTTCCTAATATTATTTCTGCTCCAATTTCTTTTAATTCTTCTGGTGTCATTGTTTTAACAGTCGCCTGTGTTCCAACAGGCATAAATATTGGAGTTTTAATATCTCCATGTGGTGTATGTATTATTCCACATCTTGCATTCCCATCTGAGTATAATAATTCGTATCTTACTGGTAACATAACTCTCCTATATTACTTCTACTACATCTTTTATAGATAGTAGATTCTTTCTTAATTTTTCAAAATTATCTTTATTTTTTATCATTATTCTAATAGTCATTACAGCATAATTCTGTCCATTTTCTTCTTTAGAAACAGTTTGCATAAAGACTATATCTAACTTATGTTCGTTAATAATTCTAATTATATCGTAAAGTAAACTTTCACGATTTATTGATTTAACTTGGAATGAATATTCATATTTGCAATTTGAAACTTGTAAAAGTTTTTCATCCCAATATACATCTATTTGTCTATCTGGATCTTTTTTTATTAGTTCAATAATATTCTTACATTCCTTATTGTGTATAACAATACCTCTTGTTTTTGTGATATATCCTGCAATTTCTACACCTGGTAATGGATTACAGCATTTTGCAAAATTAAACATAGTATTGTCTGAACCTGATATTTTAACACCAGATTTATTTTCATTTTTTGTTGCATATTTATTTGCGTTTTCTATAACCTCTTCGACAATATTTTCATAGTCAGTATTGTCATTTTTAGGTTTAAATTTTTGAATAAAAGTATTTAAATTAAGACTATTTGTTGCAAACTTATAGTACAGATTATCAATAGTAGATATATTATACTTTTTCATGTATAAATACACTATTTCATCATCTTCTAATTCCTTAAATTTCAATCCTATCTTTGAAAATTCTTCTTCTAATAGCTCTTGTCCTTCTTTTACTTTGTTTTTAAATTCTAAATCTTTGAACCATTTTTTTATCTTAACTTTAGAGCTATTATTATTAACCATATTAATCCAGTCTTTTCCTGGACCGTTAGTTGCTTTTGATGTTAGTATTTCTACCTTATCTCCATTTTCTAACTTTTGATCTAGTGGCACTATCTTATCATTAACTTTAGCACCTATTGTCCTATATCCTATTTGTGTATGAACTTGAAATGCAAAGTCTAATGCTGTTGAATCTCTATCAAGTTCCATTACATCACCCTTAGGTGTAAAGACAAATATGGTTTCATTTAGGACTTCCCCCGTTACTTCATGGGCAAAATTACCATCTATTATCTTCTTTACAGCTTGATAATATTTTTCATTTTTATCCTTAGTTTTCTTTTCCTTATACTTCCAGTGTGCAGCTACACCTTCTTCAGCAATTTCATGCATTTGTTTTGTTCTGATTTGTATTTCGACTTTTTGGTCTTTTGTATACTCTATTGTAGTATGTATAGATTGATAACCATTAGTCTTTGGTGCTGCGATATAGTCTTTGAATCTACCTGATACTGGAACAAATTTACCATGTACTATTCCAAGAACCATGTAACATTCTTCATCTTTTTCAACTATTACTCTAATTGCTATCAAATCCATCAATTCAGCAAATTTTTTATTCTTTTCTGTTATCTTTTTATATATGCTATATAGATGTTTTGGTCTACCAGTTACCTCAGCTTTAATATGATATTTTTCAAGCTCCTTTTTTATTACTTCTATAATTTCATTAGTTATCTTTACTCTTTCAGCTCTTTTAGTATTAACTAACTCCTTCATTTCATAGTATGCTTCTGGATTTAAATATCTAAAACTAATATCTTCTAACTCTGATTTTATCTTAGACATACCTATTCTATGTGCAATAGGTGCAAAAACATCAAGACATTCTTTTGATTTTTCTATTTGTTTTTCTGGTGTTTGATATTTCAATGTTCTCATATTATGTAGTCTATCTGCTAATTTAATTATGACTACCCTAATATCTTTTGACATTGCAACAACCATTTTACGTATATT
This sequence comes from Sneathia vaginalis, assembly GCF_000973085.1. Taxonomy (NCBI): domain Bacteria; kingdom Fusobacteriati; phylum Fusobacteriota; class Fusobacteriia; order Fusobacteriales; family Leptotrichiaceae; genus Sneathia; species Sneathia vaginalis. The sequence goes on along the minus strand of NZ_CP011280.1, from coordinate 536,020 downwards.
TTCAATTTGTTTACCTTGCTTTTTAGGTAAATTTCTTAATTTTGTTACACCATCTACTAAAAGTGCAACTTCTTTCCCAAAACTATATTCTATATCTGTTATCGTAATTAAAGTATCTTCAACTACGTCATGTAAAAGTCCCGCTACTATCGTATCAGTATCCATTTTCAAATCAACTAAAATTTGAGAAACTTCCAAAGGGTGTATAATATATTCTTCACCACTTTTTCTATATTGTCCTTTATGAGCTTCTCTTGCTAGAATATATGCTTTTTCTATTTTGTTCATATCTAATTCTTTGTTTAATTTACATTTTTCACAAAGTATTTCATATGCATCTTTTTGTAACATAATGATCATCCTTCTATTATAGTTGATATTTCTTCCTTACATTGTTTTAATTTTTCAACATAGTACGCTTTACCTTTGGTATCGTCTAATGGTATAGATATACTAATAGCTCCTACAATTTCGCCACTTAATGTATGTAGTGGTACACCTATACAATATACCTCCAGCTTATATTCCTCATACTCTGTAGAATATCCATTCTTTCTAATTCTTTTTAAATCTTGTAGCAATGTATCATAATTAGTAATTGTTCTTGATGTGTACTTTATTATCTCAGTATCGTTCCAAATTTTTCTAATTTTTTCTTCTGGTAAATATGCAAGTATTGCTTTACCTGATGCTGTACAGTACATTGGTGCTCTTTTACCTATTTTTGTTTGACTCATCACCTCACCATTTTTTAATGGTGTATACTTATCTATATACAAAATTTGAGAACCATCTTGTATTACAAGATGAATAACTTGTTCAATTTCATTTGCAAGTTTTGTAATTATTCGTTTTGCTTGAGTTATGAAGTCAAATCTTTGTACAACTCTATTACCTAATCTAAACATTTTAAATGTTAGTGCATATTGTTTGTTAGGCAGTTGTTTTATATATCCATTTTCTTTTAAAGCTTTTACTATTCTAAATACAGTTGCCTTATTAAGCCCTGTTTTTATGCTAATCTTAGTCAAACCTATAGTTTCTTGTTGCGATACTACTTCTAGTATACATAATGCTCTGTCTAAACTTTGTAATGAAGACATAGTGTGATCCCTCCAACGAATTACTTACCATTACAATATCATAAAATGACTAAAAATGCAATAAAAATAGGAGCAAAAGCTCCTATATACTTCTATAATATTTAATACTATTCCGATTTTTTTCTATTTATTACACTTATTCCTATTATTCCTACTATTATCATTATTATACTAATAATATATGGCATCTTTATACCACAAAGCATTAAATCTTCTGCTCTAAATGTACTTACAAATATTCTAATTACTGCGTACATTATTAAGTATATGAATGATAATATCCCTTTTTTGTATCCTTTTTTTCTAAAATAGAACCATAGTAGGAAAAAGGCAATAAGATTAAGGATTAATTCATATAGCATTGCTGGATGTAATGGACAAGTAGGAAATTCCATACCTGCTGAAGTATTTTCAGGAAATACTACACCCCATGGAACGACTGGTTTAAACTTCATTTGTTCTTTTAAAGGTAAGCTATTATACATTTGCCACCATTTTGTAAAAGTACCAGTAAATATTACTTTTAATGGTGTAAATGTAGGTACACCATGTATTTCTCCATTTGCAAAATTTCCTATTCTACCTAATGCTTGCCCAAGTATAAGGGGAGAAACTGACATATCAGTTAGTGCAAAAAAAGATTTTTTCTTTATTTTACTAAATATCATTATACCTATTAATCCACCTATTATACCACCATGTATAGCAAGTCCACCTTTCCATACAGCTGGTATATCTAATAGATTATTGCGATAGTATTCAAATCTAAGTAATACATAGTATATTCTAGCACCTATAAGGCCTGAAAATAGGGCAGTAAATGCAAAATCTTCTACTAATTTTGGATCATCTATTCCTCTTTTTATAGCGACATCATCTCTTTTTGCAAGGAAAATTGCTGTGAATAACGCTAATATATACATAAGACTATATATCCTTAATTCAAAACTTCCTATTCTAAATAGATATGGTCTCATTTTAATCCTCCTAATTCTTTAAATACAGCCCTTGTCAAATCTATTCTATGACTTGGTTTATCTGAACCTAATATTATTTCATATAGTTCTTTTTGATTGTTGTTATAGTAAATACAAATATTATACTTTGAAGCATTATGAAATCCTGTTTTTATACCCTTTACATTTTCTATTACACCTAGTAAATTATTGGTATTCTTTATTTTCTTATCTCCTACTTCATCATACTTTCTTGACACTATATCTTTTAATATCGGATAATTATTTATTAAATATTTTGATAATACATACATATCTCTTGCACTACCAACATCCATACCCGTATTTGTATATTTTGGTGGCAAACCATATGATGTAAAATATGTAGTATCTTTTAAACCAATTTCTTTTGCTTTCTTATTCATAAGATCTATAAAGTTTGGAGAAACATAGTCTTGTAACGCTTTAGCTGCTGCATTAGTTGATCTAATTAGCATTAGTCTTAATAAGTCATATACTGTGTATTCTTCATTTTCTTTTAGCTTTACACCATAAGGTATTTGTGAAACCTCTTTTGTAATACAAACCTTATCATCTAAATTTTTAACATTATCCATTACAACTATTGCTGTCATCATCTTAGTTAATGATGCTAAAGGTATTTTTTTATCTATATTATCACCTACTAGTATTTTATCATTATCTGCTAATAGATATGAAAAATATATATCATTATTTTCCATTTTTAGATATGATAAGCCTTCAGTATATTTACAGCTATTCTTATCATATAGGTCACATCTCAATTTAGAGTATGAAATAGTAGACAATATGACTAAAAAACATATCCATTTATTCAACGTTATAACTTCCTTCTCTATTATTATTTATTTCTTTAATAAATCTTTTTGCTTTAGCATCTCCATTTTTTACTGCAATATTTAGCCATTTATTTGCTTCATCATAATTTTTAATATTTGCATAGCAAACTCCTATGCTTATAGCGACTTCCTTATTACCTCTAGCATATTGTTCTTTTAAGTGCTTGATTGCTTTTTGAAAGTCCCCAGTGTTATATGCTATAACGGCTAGCTCATAATTAGCTTCTTTTTGCCCATTGCTATTAGCAATTTCAAACCATTTACTAGCATTTTTTATATCTCTTAACTTTACATATTCATATGCAGTATACAAAGAAGCTGATTTCATACCATTTTCATATGCCTTTGAAAAATTATATGATGCTTTTTGATGATCGTTTTTTTCACTAAATTTAGCAGCTAGTTTGTAGTAATAAATTGCAAGATAGTCTCTTTTCTTAGGACTTTCGTTTAATTTATCTATATACACCTTAGCCTTATCAAGCATATTCTTGTTTAATAACTCTACTATTTTTAATTTTAAAACCTCATCTATATTTTTCTTTAAACCTAAATCTATATATTTTTCCATTTCCTTGACATTATTTTTGTCCTTATAGTATTTAATAGACATTAGTATTGCCTCAGAATTTCCAGTTTTTGCAAGATCTAAAAAGTTTACTTTTTTGTCATTTGTTGGAACTTCTTCTGTTTTCTTACTTTCAACATTTTCTTCTTTTTTGTCATTAGTTAAACTTTCGACTACTTTTGACTCCATATTTCCATTTTTTAAAATTTCAACTGGAACAACTTTTTTATCATCTTTTGGTACATCACTTTTATCATCATATTTTTTACAACCTACTATGAAAAATATTAGTGACGCAATAAATATATATTTTCTCATCTTTCTTTTTGAACCTTTTTTATTATTTCATTTAATATTAATGGTATTATTACAAATAGGACTACAATATCAAAATCAAAGAAGTTTAAATTTGTAACACAAAATGCTTCAGCTAAAAATGGTATTTCAGTTAAGGCTATTTGTAATACTATCCCTACAATTAGCGAAATATTTAAATATTTATTCTTAAATATTCCTACCTTTATTATACTTTCTCTATCACTTCTCATTGTAAATGCATAACATAATTGAGAAATTGTAAGGACTATAAACGACATTGTTCTTGCATACGCTAAGTGACTATATGGTATAGAATTAATGTCCGATAATGTATTTAAGTCTATACCCTTTTCTTTTAGACCTATATAAAAGGCTAATAAAGTTAATATCCCTATAGACATACCACCTACTATTGTTCTAAGTAATGCCCCATGTGAGAAAAAGTGTTCATTTTGTGGTCTTGGTTTTTCACACATAACATCTGTAGATGCTGGGTCTACACCTAATGCCAATGCTGGAAGCGTATCTGTAATTAAATTTATCCACAATAACTGTGTTGCAATAAGTGGTAATGGCCATCTTAATATTGTCGCTACAAAAATAGAAGTAACTTCTCCTAAATTACATGACAATAGGAAGATTATAGCCTTTTTAATATTATTGTATATATTTCTACCTTCACTAATTGCAGTTACTATTGTTGTAAAATTATCATCAGTTAATATCATATCACTAGCACCCTTAGCTACATCAGTACCTGTTATACCCATACTTACACCAATATCTGCTATTTTTAAAGAAGGTGCATCATTTACACCATCACCTGTCATAGAAACGATATTACCTAATGATTTTAGTGCTTTTACAATTCTTACCTTATGTAATGGTGAAACTCTTGAATATACCTTATACTTACTTACAATTTCTTTCATTTGTTCATCTGTATACTCATCTAATTTTTCACCCATTATACATTCATCTATATTACTTGCTATACCCAATTCTTTTGCTATTGCAAAAGCTGTGTTTTTATGATCTCCTGTTATCATAACTATATTTATACCAGCTTTTTTAGCTTTGTTTATAGAGTCTTTAACTTCTAATCTTGGTGGATCTATCATACCAACTATACCTACTAATACTATATCCTTTTCAAAATCTGAAGCTGGTATTTTTTTATCAGTCTTTTTGTATCCACTTGCCAGAACTCTTAATGCCTTGTCAGACATCTCATTTGACTTATTTACTATTCTTTCTTTTATATCTTCTGTCAACTCTTCTTCTCTACCATTTATTAGAACTTTAGTTGATACTTTAAGCAAGCTATCTAATGCTCCCTTAACATATACAACATAGCCCTTATCTACAGTATTTAAAGTAGAAGCCATTTTTCTATCTGAATCAAAGCTAAATTCATCTATTCTTTTTTCTTCTTTTTCTAATTCTTCTTTTATCTTTTCATTCTTTATACCATATGCAATTAATGCTACTTCTGTTGGATCTCCAAGTTCTTTACCGTCTATAATAGTTGCGTCTGAAGATAATACCATAGATTTTATTAACATGTCTTCACTATTATCAAAAGTAAATGTATCTACTACTGTCATCTTATTTTGCGTTAATGTCCCTGTTTTATCTGAACATATGTAGTTAACAGAACCTAGTGTTTCAACAGCAGGCATCTTTTTAATTATTGCATTTTTCTTAGACATTCTTGTAACACCAAGGGCTAAAACTATTGAGATTATAGCGACTAAACCTTCTGGTATAGCAGCTACTGCTAAACTTATTGAAGTTATTAGCATATCAACAATATTTCTACCTTGTATTGTTCCTATTACAAATATTAATATACATATTATTATCGCAATATACCCAAGATATGCACCTAATTTATTCATTTTTTTCTGTAATGGTGTTTGTTCTTCTTTTACTTGTAACAGTTTTGCTATATGACCTATTTGTGTGTCTGTACCTGTTTTAACTACTACACCTTTAGCTCTACCATAACTTACTAATGTTGACATAAAAGCCATATTTGTAATATCTGCTAATTGTGTATTTTCACTTAAAATATCATCAGCATTTTTTTCAGCTGGAACTGATTCTCCAGTAAAACTACTTTCATCTATTTTTAAGCTCATAGTTTCTATTAATCTTAAATCAGCTGGTATAACTCTACCAGCTTCTAATAATACTATATCTCCTTTAACCAAGTACTTTGACTCAATTTCTACTAATTTAGAATCTCTTAAAACAACAGCCTTAGGGCTAGTCATTTCTTTTAAAGCATTTAATGACTTTTCTGCTTTTAACTCTTGCACTACACCTACTACAGCATTAATTAAAACGACTATAAGGATAATTACTGCATCAGTTATTTCCTTATTCACTACTACAGTAATGACAGCAGAAACTAGCAATACATAAATCATTACATCATTTATTTGTTCAAATAAAAGTTTAAGTATAGATTTTTTCTTTTCTTCTTCCAGCTTATTATACCCATATTTTTCTAATCTAAGCTTGGCTTCATCACTTGTTAAACCTGTATTTTCATTAGTTACAAGTTCTTCTAAACACTTATTCTTATCTAAATTAAAATATTTCAACTATATCTCCTCAATTTTCTCTAAAAATTTGTATTGTTTCTAATAGGTTAATTAAAATATATGGAATTATATAAAATGTAGTTATACCTAATACTGATGGTGTTAAAAGTACTAGTATTGTTCCTAAATATCCAAACCCTATATTTATTCTAGTATACGCATCTTTTACTTCTATTCCATTATTGGCTAATAGGACTTTTTTACCTAATTTTAATAATATTGTTGCAATTAGTATAAAATATGCAAATAACCATACTTTTTTCATAGCAACTAGAGGTAATAATATACAAAGTATAATCACCTTATCTGATAAGTCGTATAGCATTTGGTCATAGAAATTAACAATATTTCTTTGTAAAATATTCATTTCTTCTAATACATATACAACACCAGCATAAAGTAAGTATAGGATTGTAAAAATTCCAACAATTATTCTTGTTGATGAGAATATAGTATATGTTGATACAAAGTCTAACATTACTATAAATACTGGTAATAGTATTAAATCTATCAATTTAAATATTTTACTATCCATTTATCTCTCCTTTTAAATACTCAGTTGCTTTAATATGATAATCTATTCCTGATATTACAGTTAATATCATAGCTGGTATCATCAATATATTATTTACTACCTTGTATGCAGGTAATATTATTATTAATACAATAGTTACCATTACAACTACTGTTTTAATCTTTCCTAACATAGATGCACTCATTACACCGTAATTATTCTTAGCTAATTGTAATCTTTCATATGTTACTACTATTTCTCTTATTAACATAACTAAAACAATTAATGAACTTAACTTACCATATTTAACTGCTACGAATAAGAAAGAGAATGTTAATAGTTTGTCAGCTATTGGATCTGTTAATTTACCAAAATCTGTAACTGTATCAGTTTCTCTTGCAATTTTTCCATCAAAATAGTCTGTTATACATGCAACCACAAAGATTATAAGGGTTAGTATAGCAAAAATAATTGAAAAAGGAAAATTTAATTTAAATCTTAGTGAAGCATTAATAATTAATGGTATTATTAAAATCATTCTAAGACATGTTAACTTATTTGCTAATGTCATCAGCTTCCAACTCCTTATTTACTTTTTTCATACTTAAGCTAAATTTATCATTTTCAATGTTTATAACCTTAACATTTACAATTTGTCCTTCTTTTAATACATCTTCAACATTTTTTACGTGCTTATCTGAAATTTCTGATATATGTAATAGTCCTTCTTTACCTGGTGCTATTTCAACAAAGGCACCAAATTTAGCAAGTTTAACAACTTTACCTTCATATTCTTTATTTAACTCAACAGTCAATGTATATTTCTTAACTAATTCTAGAGCTCTATTCATCATATCCATATCTTTTCCAAATATGCTTACTCTACCATCATCTTCTATATTAATATCTACACCAGTTTCTTCGATAATAGCCTTAATAGTTTTACCTGCTGGTCCTATTAATACAGCAATTGTACTAGGATCTATTCTTAAATTAATTATCTTAGGTGCATTTTCTGCTAATTGTTTTCTTGGTTCAGGTATTTCTGCTTCCATTATGTCTATAATATTAAATCTTGCTTCATGTGCTTGTTTTAATGCAATTTTCATTATATCTTTTGTTATACCCTTAATCTTAATATCCATTTGTATTGCTGTAATACCTTTTTTTGTACCTGCAACCTTAAAGTCCATATCTCCTAAGTGATCTTCTAATCCTTGTATATCAGTTAATACTGTATAATTATCTTCTTCCTTTATTAGTCCCATAGCAATACCTGCAACAGTTCCTTTAATAGGTACACCAGCTGCCATTAATGCAAGACATCCACCACAAATTGATGCTTGTGATGATGAACCATTAGATTCTGTAATATCTGAAACAACTCTTACTGTATATGGAAATTCATCTTCTGTTGGCATAACAGCTTTTAATGCTCTTTCAGCTAAATTACCATGTCCTAATTCTCTTCTTCCTGGTGCTCTCATAAATCCTGCTTCACCTACTGAATATGGTGGGAAGTTATAGTGTAATATGAATTTCTTTCTCTTTTCTTCATCTAGACCATCAACTATTTGTTCATCATCTTTTGAACCTAGTGTTACAGTAGCTAATGATTGAGTTTCACCTCTTGTAAATAGTGCTGAACCATGTGGTACTGGTAAAACATCTACTTGTGCACTTATAGGTCTGATTTCATTTATTTTTCTTCCATCTGGTCTATATTTTTCATAAATTATTAAGTTTCTAACTATTCTTTTTTCCATTTCATGATAATATTTACCAAATTCTTGTTCATAATATTCTAAATTCTTTTCATTGTCTTTATTTAACAATTGGTCAATTATGTCCGATAATTCTTTTTCTTGCATTTTTTCATTTGCAATTTCTCTTGCCATTTTTTCTCTAAAAATTCCTAGCAATTCTTCACCTAAATTATCTACTGCTTCTTGTTTTTCTAATTTACCTGGAACTAATATAGCTTTTTTTAGTTCTTTTTCATAACCATCAAGAAATTCTACAACTTTTTCATCAAATTTAATTTCTTCAACTTCAAGTTTTTCTTGACCTATTTCATCTATTATCTCTTTTTGTCCCTTACATATTTGCTTTATTTGTTCATGACCAAACATTATAGCATCCAACATTTCATCTTCACTAACTTCATTTGACCATGCTTCAACCATGGTAATAGCATCCATTGTACCTGCAACAGATAAATATATTTTACTTACTTCTTGTTGTTCTTTATTTGGATTTAATACATATTCTCCATCTATATATCCAACAGTAACTCCAGCAACTGGTCCTTCAAATGGTATATCTGAAATACCTAGTGCAAGTGATGCACCTATTGTTGCTAGATTTTCTGGCATATTTACTCCATCATATGAAACAGTGTTAATAACTACATGAACAGCATTTAAAAAGCTTTCTGGAAATAGTGGTCTTATTGGTCTATCTACTAATCTTGAAATTAATATTTCTTCTGTTGATGGCTTTGATTCTCTTTTTACAAACCCTCCTGGAAATTTACCAGATGCATAAAATTTTTCAATGTAGTCAACAGTTAGTGGAAAGAAATCTTGACCTGGTTTTACATCTTTTGATCTTGTTGCAGTTGCTAATATTGTTGTCTTACCACAAGTTAATAGCACTGCTCCTCCAGCTTGTCTTGCAATTCTTCCTGTATTAACTTTTAATACCTCGTTTCCTAATTTAATTTCGAAATTTTTTTCATTTTCAAACATTTTTCCTCCTTCTTTCAGGGGCGTAGTAAATAACATTGCAAGCCTTGAAAAAGGATTCCAAAATTACTTACTACATACAACCCCTTATATTGCATTTTATCATATTTCAACTAGCAAATTCAATATTTTTTTGCTATACTACAGTGAGGAAGTGAGATAATGGAAAATTTAAAAATACCAACTAGTATAGCTATAATTATGGACGGTAATGGTAGATGGGGGTTACTACATAAAAATAGTAGAACCGAAGGACATAAACAAGGTGTAATTGCACTTGAAAATATTATAAAAATCTGTATAGAATTAGGTGTAAAAACTTTAAATGTCTATGCTTTTTCTACTGAAAACTGGTCTAGACCTAAACTTGAAGTTAATACATTAATGTTTTTATTTAAAAATTACTTAGTTAACAAAAAAGAAACTTTGAATGAACAAGGTATCAAACTTTTAGTTAGTGGTTCAAAAGAAAAAGTCCCTAGCTATTTACTAGAAACCATAGAAAGTACATGTAAGTATTTAGAAAATAACGAAAAACTTACACTAAATATTTGCTTTAATTATGGTGGTAGACACGAAATAGTTGATGCAGTTAATTCATTATTAAACGATGGTTATACAAAAATAACTGAAGATGATTTATCAAATAGAATGTACAATAACATAAATAGCCCTGATCTTGTTATACGAACTGGTGGTGATTTTAGAATAAGTAATTTTATGCTTTGGCAAATTGCATATTCTGAACTTTACTTTACACCTTGTTTATGGCCTGATTTTGGTAGAGAAGAATTCTTAAAAGCTATTTATTCTTATCAGAAAAGAGACAGACGTTTTGGAGGTTTAAGTAATGAAAAAAAATAGAATTTTACTTTTTCTTTTTATACCTTTGCTAGTATATATACTGCTTTCCAGTAAAATACTATTTCTAATTTTCACAGAAATTGTTGTTTGTTGTGCTTTATATGAATTATATAATATGTTCTTAAAGAAACAAAAAAACGTATATTTCTATCCTGGACTTATAATCTGCTTTATATTCCCAATATTAGTGTATTTTAATTTTATGACAAAAGTTAGTTTAACAGCTTCAGCATTTATTGTAGCAGTTTCTGGTATGCTAATAGATAATGAGAAAAAATTTACCGAAAAGCTATCATTAACTTTTTTTGGTATAATGTATATACCTATACTATTCTCTTATGCACTAAAAATACAACAATTTAAATTTGGTGGTTTAATTATTACATACGCCTTTTGTTCTATTTGGGCTTGTGATACATTTGCATACTTAGTTGGTTCTAGAATAGGAAAGCATAAATTCACAAAAATATCTCCTAATAAGTCTATAGAAGGGGTTATAGGGGGATTCTTTGGAGTTTTAATAATTAGCTACATATTTAAGTATTTTGTACCTAAAATATTTTTTGGAACTAATTTAGCTATTTTATCAATACTACTTACAATCGTTGCTGTCTTTGGTGACTTGTTTGAATCAAAAATAAAAAGAGATTTAGATGTAAAAGATTCTAGTACTATACTTGGTGGACATGGTGGTTTCCTTGATAGATTTGACAGTGCACTATTCGTAATACCATTTGTTTACTATTATTGGAGGTTAGTATGCTTTACAAATTAACCATAACTTTCAAAAAAGATTATGATATAGAAAAAATAAATATATTGGACTTCTTTAAGAATATAAAGGAGTCTTTTAATGTTATAAGCAAGGAATATGTTTTTTTAGATAATAATGTATCATTTAATGACTATGTTCCCGATAAAATAAATTGTTTTCTAGAGTTTATCATTTCATTTGATGGTAATAATATTGATGAACTTATTAAAAAATTTTTATCAGACTTTGACTTTATACTAGACTACATACTAATAAAATTATCTGAAGTTGAAAGTAAAAAAGATGAGTTTTCAATAAATTCATCACAGATAAATAATCTGGTTAATAATATAGACAAACTTTTCTACATTAGAAAAGACTTACAAGAAATGAGTAGATTTATTCGTAAAGATAAAAAAGATGAGTATTATAGACTTATTAAAAACCTTTCACTAACAAAGTATTATCTAAAAGATGAAACATTTAATCTACGTATGATTAATGTTACAAATGAACTACAAAATATACAAAGTCGTTTGGTAGAATATGCAAAAACTTTTGGAATAGACTTTCAACTTAACTATGATATTAACAATACTATTACTATGGATAAAATACTATTTTTTGCTATTAAACCCTCTCTTATATCCCTACTTTATGCTTTTATACATGAAGAAAATGAAAAAAGACAAAGAAATATAGAAAAAAAGGAATTTATAGTCTCTATTAACTTTATACAAGATTTTAACAAGATAAAGATAATAATCAACAATCCTAATATACAATACAATCTTGCATATACTAATATTGCAAAAAATGACTTCTATTCTATAAAAGAAAATGAACTAGAATTATCATTTTTGAACTATAAGCATATTATAGAATCAAAAGATGGGCGTTTATACATAGATGAAGATTCAAATATAGTAACAAAACTTCCACTTAACTTTTTAACACTTAATTGCTATATAATAAAAACAGCTCTAGGATATTTTGCAATAGATAAGACTAAAGTAATAAATGTATTTAAATATAATAAGAATAATGTTGTATCAATAAATAACGTAAAGTATTTTAAAATTTCTTCATTTGAGATGCCAATTTTAAATTCAGTTACTAACCCAAAATTTGCTATACAAATTTGTATAAAATTGCAAAATTTCATACTTTTAGTTAACGATGTACTTTATGAAGAAAAGATATTTGTACGACCTATAGAAAACGATAATAATAACTTTATAGGTGAATGTCTATTAAAAGATACTAAAAAAGCGTATATATTAAATCTTGCATCATATCTAGAAAGAAGGTAATATGGATAACAAAATATCAAATACTATATCTAAAGATCTGTCTATTATAAAAGAAATCTTAGAATTTTTACTACATATTAATTCTATTGAAAAAGAAGACTTTCAATTTTGTGTTAAAAAATTAAATGAACTGGAAAATGATACATTCTTTTTAAAAAATATTTACGATATTGATACTATAAGCCTTTTAAAAAAGATTTTTTCTATTATCGATAGAAATAAAAAGACATATTATGAGTACAAGAATAATATATTTAAATGTTTTAAAGCATTTGAAAATCTATATATCGCCTACTTAAAAACTGGTGTAAATGAAAAAAAGAATAATATAGTTAATATAGAAAATGAAATTCATTCTATTACAAAAAATATACAAGATATACTAAATAAAAAAAATGAGTCTAAAAACTACTACTACATAAAACTAACTTTAGATAGTACTGTACCATATTTTTACTTATCTAGAAGAACTATACTTAGATACTTACTACAATTTGGTAATCCATATAATTATACACCTGATATATTAGATGACGACTTATACACCTACTTTATAATGGACTATAAGGTCGATAAAAATGTAGATGTTGAAAATATATTCAAGTATCTAAAAGAAAATGATGCTGCTATAAAAAAATATGAGATATATAAAATACATATAGATCACAATATATATAATCTAAAATTTTACATTAATGAAGAAGTCAATGAAAACTCTTGTCTTTTCATGCCTAATTTTAATTTTTTAGACATTGTTCATTATAGAAATTACTATGATACATATATAGAATCTAAAAACCAAAGATATTTGCTAGAACCCTTATTAAAAATGAAAGATAAGAATATAAACCTTGTTACCATAAAGAAAATTAGTGATAGAGAAGTAAGAATTTTCTTGCCAGCTGGTCTTAATTCAAAAAACATTACAAACATTAAGAAAATAATAGGTAGTATTCTAATAGATAAAAACATTTCTGAGATTTTATACTCACTAGATATTGACTTTTTAGGCTTACAAATGTTAGAATATTTAAGACGGAAGTATAACATTGAATTTGGAAATGTATTACAATGAGTTCGGAGGTAAATATAATGCAAAAAATCACTAAAGAGCAATTAAAGGAAAAAATTAAATTAGCTCTAAGACGTCAATACGGGAAAACTCTTGAAGAAGCTAAAAATTATGAAATCTACTACGCTGTTTCAAGTGCTGTTATGGATGACGTTGTTGAAAAATGGTACAACACTAAAAAGACTTATGCTAAAAAACAAGTTAAGCAAATGTACTACTTCTCAGCAGAATTTTTAATGGGTAGATACTTAGGAAATAATTTAATAAACTTACAATATGATAAGATTATTAAAGAAGTGTTAGATGATCTTAATATAGACTTAAGCTTAATTGAAGATAAAGAAATGGATACAGGACTTGGTAATGGTGGACTTGGTAGATTAGCTGCTTGTTTCCTTGATTCATTAGCAACTCTTAGCTTACCAGGACATGGTTATGGTTTAAGATATAAATATGGTTTATTTGAACAAAAAATAGAAAATGGATTCCAAGTTGAATATCCTGATGATTGGACAAAATTTGGTACTCCTTGGGACATAAAAAGACTTGATAGAACATTTGAAGTTAAATTTGGTGGTAATGTAGAAATCCATAAAGACGAAGTTGGAAAAGAATACTACAAGAGAGTTAATACTGAAAATGTAAAAGCTATTGCTTATGATGTTCCAGTTATAGGATATGGAAATGGTGTTGTAAATACTTTAAGATTATGGGAAGCACAATCTATGGAAGGATTTGATTTACAACTATTCAACGCTCAAAGATATCTTGCAGCATCAGAAAAAGAAATAGAAGCTGAAGATATATCAAGAGTTCTTTATCCAAATGATACTGAAAGAAGTGGTAAATGGTTAAGATTAAAACAACAATACTTCTTCACATCAGCATCATTACAAGATATAGTTAGAAGATATAAATCAATATATGGTAATAACTTTGATAAGTTTAGTGATAAAATTGCTATACAATTAAATGATACTCACCCAGTTGTAGCAATACCTGAACTTATGAGAATATTATTAGACTATGAAAAATTAGGTTGGGATGAAGCTTGGAATATTTGTAAAAAAGTATTTGCATACACTAACCACACAATTTTATCAGAAGCACTTGAAAAATGGGATATCTCATTAATTCAACCTCTATTACCTAGAATTTATCAAATAATAGAAGAAATCAACAGAAGATTTGTAAATGAATTAAGAGAAAAATATCCTAGTGACTTTGATAGAATAAATAGAATGAGTATAATTTCTAATGGGCAAGTTAAAATGGCATGGCTTGCAATAGTTGCATCACATACTGTAAATGGTGTTGCAACATTACATACTGAAATATTAAAACATCAAGAATTAAAAGATTGGTATGAACTATACCCTGATAAATTCCAAAACAAGACTAATGGAATTACACAAAGAAGATGGGTATTAAAAGCAAACCCTGAATTATCAGAATATATTACAAAATTAATTGGTTCAGATAAGTGGATAACAAACTTAAGTGAATTAAAGAAATTAGAAAAATATATTGATGACGAAAAAGTCCTACATGATATTATGGAAATCAAGTTAAATAACAAGAAAAAATTAGCAAAATATATACTAGATACAACTGGTATTGAAGTTGATCCTACATCAATATTTGATATTCAAGTTAAAAGATTACATGAATACAAACGTCAATTGCTAAATGTATTCCATATAATGGACTTATACAACAAATTAAAGGAAAATCCTTTATTAGATGTATATCCAAGAACATTCATATTTGCTGCTAAATCAGCTCCTGGATATAGAAGAGCTAAGGGTATAATTAAATTAATAAACTCTATTGCACAAGTTATTAATAATGATGCAAGTATCAATGGAAAGATTAAAGTTGTATTCCTTGAAAACTATAGAGTTTCATTAGCAGAAAGAATATTCCCTGCTGCTGATATATCTGAACAAATTTCAACAGCTGGTAAGGAAGCTAGTGGTACTGGTAATATGAAATTCATGGTTAATGGTGCAATTACATTAGGAACTATGGATGGTGCTAATATCGAAATAGTTGAAGAAGCTGGTAAAGAAAATGAATTTATATTCGGTCTAACAGCTGATGAAGTTGAAAGATTAAATGAATATGGTAAATATGATCCTATGGAAGAATACTATGTTGTAGATGGTCTACAAAAAGTTGTTGACCAATTAACAGATGGTACATATGATGATAATCATACAGGATTATTCAAAGAAATTCGTGATTCTATACTTTATGGTGTAGATGGAAATAGACCAGATGTTTACTATGTCTTGAAAGACTTCCCACAATATAGAGCTACACAAGCTAAAATATCTAAAGCCTTTGCTCAAAAAGAAAATTGGGCTAAAATGGCATTAAAGAATATTGCAAATGCTGGTAAGTTCTCTTCAGACAGAACAATTGAAGAATATGCAAATGATATTTGGAATATTAAACCTTGTAAACCTGAAAATTATATAAAATAAAATTGTCGCTATTGCGACAATTTTTTTATAAGCCAATTTCTAAATTCATTATTATTTATCTCAAGTGCGACTGTAGTATTAGGTTCTTTTTTATACACCCCATTTAAATCTACTACTGTTGCTCCTCTTGTATACTGTCCTTGTATTTCTATATCCACAAAAAGCTTTCTAGTTTTAAATAAATTAGGATTAACTAAATAGGCTACTGCTGTTGCATCATAAATTGATGCCATTTTACCTACTTTCCCTCCCCTATAATCCACTATTGCTTGATGACAAAACTTACCTATTTCTGTCTTTGAATCTTTTAAATCATCTTCACTAATTCTTGCATTATCACCCATTTCAAGACCTATCATAGTAATATCAATACCTTCATTAAATACTATCTTAGCTGCATTAGGATCTGCCCCTATATTAAATTCAACTAATGGACTCATATTACCTCTTCCAATAGCTCCACCCATTAATACTATCTTTTCAATATTCTCTTTTACACTTGGATACGACTTTAATAGTAAGGCGATATTTGTTAATGGTCCTAAAGCTATTATACTAATCTTTTCATTACTATTTAATATCACATTTTTCATTTCTTCTACCGCATTATCTTTTGCCTTATTCAATGATTCTTTTAGCACTATACTTCCAAGTCCACTTTTACCATGAAATTCACTTCCATCTACAAATTTTTGCATTAGTGGCTTACTAGAACCTTTCGCAACCTGTATATCTGGTCTACCAAAAAAACTGACTAAATTTAATGCATTTCTTGTTGTATTTTCTATACCTACATTACCTGCTACTGTTGTTATTAACCGTATATCTAGTTTAGAACACTTAATTGCAAGTGCTATAGCTATTGCATCATCAATACCTGGATCTGTATCTATTATTACTGGTATCATACTCTCACCCCATTCTCGTTTTGTATATTATACACTTTATTTCAAAAAAAAGCATCCTAAGTAATACTTTATTTATATATTGAATTTACAAATAAATAAATTGATGGTAAAATATTTGTATCAATATTAATGGAGGGATCACATTGGACATAGTGCCCAAATTGATGCTAATATTTTTCCTTATACTTGTTAATGCATTTTTCTCATGTGCAGAAATTGCAATATTCTCGGTGAATAAAAACAAGATATTAGCACTAGTTGAAAATGGAGATAAAAGAGCAAAATTATTACTTAAAATGATAGAAAGTCCTAGTAAACTTTTATCTACAATACAAGTTGCAATAACACTTGCTAACTTCTTTGCATCAGCATCTGCTGCTATTAGCTTATCTAACAAGCTAGAACATTCATTAACTAATTTACCTTATGCTCGTGAATTATCTGTTGTTATAGTAACACTTATACTTTCATATCTTTCATTAGTTCTAGGTGAATTAGTACCAAAAAGAATAGGTTTACAAAAATCATTAGGAATTTCTCTATCATTAGTTGGAATATTAAATATATTTTCAATAATTTTTACTCCTCTAATATTTATACTAACTGTATCTACAAATGCTATGGTATTTATTCTAGGATTTAGTAAAAATAAGGAGAGCGATGATTTAAGTAAAGAAGAAATGATTGCTGTTTTAAATAATGGTAATTTAGAAAAACCTGAAAAAGAAATGATGGAAAATATTATAGACTTCGATGAATTACTTGCTCGTGAAGTCATGATTCCAAGACCTAATATATTTGCAATACAAAAAAATGAAACAATAGAAAGCTTATTGAGTAAAAAAAATATTACTACATACTCTAGAGTCCCAGTCTATGACGAAGACCTTGATGATGTTATAGGTATACTGCATATTAAAGATTTACTTCTATTACAAGATAGATCTGTTACTGCAGAATCACTTATGAAAGAAGCATATTTTGTACCTGATACAAAAAAAGTAAGTCAACTATTCATGGAAATGAAGACTAACAACAATCATATGGCAATATTAATAGATGAATATGGTGGTGTTTCAGGAATTGTAACACTAGAAGACCTACTAGAAGAACTTGTAGGTGATATTACGGATGAATACGATAAGAAGATATATAATATAGTTGAAATAGGGAAGAATAAGTATCTTGTAAATGGTGATTTATCAATTAATGACTTAAATGACTTTTTAAAGACAGATTTCTACTCTGAACACTATGATTCTGTTGGAGGACTTGTAATAGAGCATATAGGCTACATCCCTGATGATAATGCCAATATCGATGACATCTACATAGATGGTGCTTGCTTTAAAGTGCTAAAGGTAAAGAATAAGAAGATTCAAAAAGTATTAATAAAAAAAGATGCCCAATCTAATTAAGATTGGGTATTTTTAGTTTATAATCATATTTAATATTATCGTCAATATGGTGGGTTATATATAGTAATGTTAAAGGTTTTGAGTTTATATATTCAATAATATTATTTCTATTTTCAGCGTCTATATTAGCTAGTGCTTCATCTAAAATTAAAATATTTTTTTGATTGTATAAAACTCTAGCTAAATTTATTCTCTGAATTTCACCAGTTGAAAGAATTGATTCATCTAAGGTCTTATCTTTATCTATATGTTCTAATTTTAAATTTTTTAATATTTCATCCATTTTCTTTTTATCATATTTTGAAAAAAGAGCTATATTATCATAAATATTTGCATATATTATTTTATTTTCATCACTTATATATGTAATATTATTATATATGCTTTTCATATTAAATGTATTTATATCCTCGTCATTTATTTTAATAATACCGTCATATGTTATTAGACCTAAAATACTTTTAATTAAGCTAGATTTTCCACTTCCACTTTTACCTAAAATTATATATTTTTCATCTTTATTAATTTTAAATGAAAAATTTTTAATAATAGTTCTTTCTTGAAAGTTTAAACCGAAATCATCAAAGGTAATGTTATCTATCTTTTTAACATCCTTCTTTTCTACTAAATCGCATACTAATTCTTTATCAAATTTATTTAATATTGACTTACCTACCTTTATTTTCGCAATCAAAGAAGAAAATGAAATTATTGACTGATTAAAATTATTAAATACATCTGTTATAGCTGTAAATAGTCCTAAAGATACGTAGTTATAGTAAATCATTATATATACTATGGAGTATAGAATTACATTGGATAGTGCAATAACAAAATTAATAAAGACATTATACTTCTTATTAAACTTGAATGTTTTAAGGTATTCTTCTTTTAACTTAGTACTAGTTCTATCTATTGCAAAAATGAAGTTATTTTGCTTATTAGAATAGATAAAATTCATGATACCGTATAATATATTTTTTATCTTCTTTAAATATATACCCTCTGCAGTATTAAGATCTTTTTGTTTCTTTTCTAGAGTTTTAACGAATAATTGAGGGATATAGTAAGTAAATATTGAAAGTATTACACAAGCTAAAAATAGTATGTAGCTATAGTATACTAGTGTTATAACAGAAAATACTATTAATGATATACAACCAACTATTTCGCATATACCACCTATATAGTTATTAATAATATCCTCAACATCGTTTATAGTCCAAGATAATACCTTATTTGAATCTATATCTTTTGCTTTTTGATCATTTATTTTCAACGCTAAGTTATACTTTATTTCATTTTTAATTTCTTCTTTTATTTTAGCATCTGTATTATTTAACACATTATTATATATTACATACATTATGTATCCTATAAGTTGTATAACAAGTAAAATCATTGCCATCTTATATTCTTTTTTAACAATATAGTTGAATATATTTACAAAAAATAAGGGCAAAATAGCTTTAATTAATGATTCTCCAGCATATATAACTGATAAATATGTAATCTTAATTTTATTCACCTTCATATTGTACTACCTCACCTTTTTTTAAATATATTACCTTATCAAACTGTTTTAAATATTCATCATCATAATGATGTGTTATTAAAATTAAAGTCTTATCTGAATTAATTAACTTGTTTTCTATATTATATCTATTTTTTTCATCTAAATTTGAGGTAGCTTCATCTAATATTACTATATTTTTTCTATTATAGAATACCTTAGCTAGATTTAATCTTTGTTTTTGACCTAATGATAAATTATCATCTTTTACTTCTTTATCAATTGTAGAAATTTCTAGTTCATTTAAAATACTATTAACTAATGCCTTATCACAATTTTCATCGTATATTGAAACATTATCATATATATTTGAATAAAAAATGAAATTTTCTGAATTTATATACTCAATTTCAGAATAAATCGAATATTTATCAACACTTTTTATATCCTTAGAATTTATTAAAATTTCCCCACTATAATTAGAAATGTTTTTTAATAATAGATTTATTATTGTAGATTTACCACTACCTGATTCCCCGATTATTAAGCACTTATCTCCTTTATTTAGTGATAAATTAAAGTTATTTATTATTCCATCTAAACAAACATCCTTAAATTCTATAATAGATATATCTGATATTTTATCATAGCTTTCTTCTAATTCTATTTCATTATCATATTTTTCATAAACCTTTTTAGAATTTTTTAATGATATATATTTTCCTACAATTTCATTTATGGTGTTACAAAAATATGCACAAAATGTACAAATAGGGAAAAATGCTGATATAGGGAGTTTATTGTTTATTATATACACAGTAGTTATACTAGCATTTAGTATCTGTATTAAAACACTTAATATTGTTAGTTCACTTATTACCAAATGAAATTTTTTGTTTAGGTTATAATATACTTTAAGGTAGTTATTATTATATTCATTTTGTTTATCTGCAAAATTTTTTATTTTATTCTCAAAGAAAAATTTATACACATTTTCATATAAATTAGTAACATACTTAACATTTTTTTCTTTTTCTTTTGAAATGTCATATTGTATTGTTTCTATTTTTGAAGACAATTTATCTGAAAATTTAAACATTAATGCAAACCCTATTAAGTTAAATATGAAAATATATATATTAAACCATAATATCATACTTCCAGTAAAAAGAACTATTAAAACATCGTATAAAAATATATATACATTTTTAAAATATTCTTCTTTTATACTATTCATATCATTTACTAGCCATGATATATACTTTTCTTTTTCTTTTAATTTGGAGTTTTTTTGATTAATTATTTTATGGGAAAGATCATTAATAATAGATAATTTTATATTTTCTAAATATCCTTCTCTTAATACAAGATATGCATAATCAATAATGGCAGATAGTATTATTACAAAAAACTCTATTGCAATATAAAAGACTGTCCCCCTTAAATCCTTCTTTAAAACATTATTTAGTATAAACATACCTAACATTGTTTTAAAGATGAATAGGAATGCTTTTAAAAAGATGAAAAAACATAAGCTTATCTGCTTAAAAATATTCTCCTTAAAATATGATTGTAACTCTTTCAATATTTCCTCCTTATATAAAAAAAATCGGCATAATTACAAAAATATTTAATTACACCGAATACTTCACTTATCTTGCACTTACTGCGTCAGCTAATTTCTTACCAACTTTAAATTTAACAACTGTTTTAGCTGGTATTTCAATTTCTGTACCGTCTTTAGGGTTTCTTCCTTTTCTTGCTTCTTTATCTTTAGTTGCAAATGTTCCCCATCCAACAAATTGTACATCCTTACCTGCTACTAAACTTTCTTCTACTAATTGTAAAAATTCATTTACTAATTCTTCAGATCTTTTTTTACTTTCACCTGTTTTAGCTGCGTATGCTTCTACAAATTCCTTCTTTGACATCTCTTTGTATCCTCCTAAAAATTATTTTATCTAATAACGCTGTAAACTACTGCTGATACTAAAAATAATACTGCTACATATTCTGTAAATTTTTCTATTCCATCTTTTTCTTGGTCTAAGATACTTTCAGTCTTAGCAACAGTTTGACTTTTATCTGGTTGCATTAATATTACAGCTACTAGTATAATTGATAAAACTACCATGAATGCTACGAATAAACCGTTCATATATCCTCCTATTTACCAGCTTTAATAAGCTCAATAAATGATTCTGGGTCTAAGCTTGCCCCACCTATTAATCCTCCATCTATATCTTCTTGAGCTAATAAGTCAACAACATTTGATGGCTTCATTGAACCACCATATTGTATTGTAACTTCATTTGCTACTTCTTTTGAGTATAGAGATTCTAATAGGTTTCTTATAAATTTATGTACTTCTTGAGCCATTTCTGGAGTTGCTGTTTTACCAGTTCCTATAGCCCATATTGGTTCATATGCTATAACTACATTTAACATTTCATCAGAACTTAGTCCTTTTAAACCTTCAACTATTTGTTCTTTTACAACGTCTTTAGTTATTCCTTTTTCTCTTTCTTCTAATTTTTCACCTATACATAATATTGGTTTAAGTCCATGTTTTAAAGCTGACTTAACTTTTTCGTTAATAAATGCATCTGTTTCGTGATAGTATGCTCTTCTTTCAGAGTGACCTAAAATTACATATTCTACACCTAAATCAGTTAACATTAAAGGTGACACTTCTCCAGTATATGCTCCACTTTCTTTTGGGTTCATATTTTCTGCTGCTATCTTAATTATGCTACCTTTTGTCATATCAACTGCAGTTTGTAGTGATGTAAATGGAACACCTACTATAACATTTCTATCTAATCCTTTTACAAGTGGTAAAAGTTTTGTGAAAAACTCTTTAGTTTCTGAACAAGTTTTGTTCATTTTCCAATTTCCTGCAATAATTGTTTTTCTCATCATCATGCCTCCAACTATCTATTTTACTTGTAAAGTGTATCATATTTTTTTCTTAATTGCAAGGATTAGTATAATACACACTACTTAAAATTAGATTATAAATTTATCTATAACATCTGCTAGAACACCATCTTCATTAGTAACTGCTGTATATTTACATTTTTTCTTGATATCCTCATTAGAGTTACCAGCTGCAACAGGTAAACCAACCTCTTCTAACATTGCTAAATCATTGTATGAATCTCCACAAGCTATTACATCGTTTAAATTAATATTTATTATATCACATAATTTTTTTATTGCTACCCCTTTGCTTATATCTTTATTAGCTATTTCAATAAAGTGTGGATCTGATATTGCTAGATAGTATTTATCACCTATTTCTTTTGCTAATTTGTCATAGCATTGTTTTATCTTACTTTCAGATGATATAAACATACATTTTACAATTGCACTTAAATCAAGTTTATATATATCTTCTATTTCCTTTAATTCTAGTTTTGTTATTCTTGACTCTATTTTACTATATTCATTAATACAATCAGTATAAATAAATTTATCTATATAAGTAACTATTGTTACACCAAGTTTTTTTGCTAAATTATAGAAATAGATTACATCTTCTCTTGATAGACCCTTTAAGAATATTGTTTCTTCTGTCTTACAATCAAATATTTGACCTCCATTAAATGCTACTATATATCCTTCATAATCTTTCATTTTTAATTCTTTTGCAAAAGATTTCATTGCTTCTATAGGTCTACCACTAGCCAATGCAAACTTACATCCTTTTTGTTGTGCTTTTATTATAGCATCCTTATTATTTTCAGGTATCAAACTTTTATTTGTCAATAAAGTTCCATCCATATCTGTTGCAATTAATTTATACATAAATCCTTAATCCTCCTATATCATTATTTTAAATTTACTTTTTATGTCATTTACACTATCTTCGCTTGGTACAAAGTAGTATATTCCATTCTTTCTAGTAGATTCTCCTTTTATTTCGTATTGTTGTATGTTAAATAAACCTAAAAATGATGGTAAAATCTTTAAAGGATTATAACTAATTTGCATATTATTGTATGCATAACTAAATACATTAGGTATCTTTTTTACTCCACTTGGACTTATTAACTTGAATATTATACTCTTCATTAATTGTCTTTGTCTTTCTTCTCTCTTAAAATCACTGTCTGATTTTCTATGTCTTGCATACGCTAAGGCACTATCACCTTTTACTGTATATTTTTGATCTTTCTTAAAACTCCATCCGTCTTGCACAAATGTATGGTTTGATACTATATCAACACCGTCTAATATATCCGTAATATTTACTATATCTTCAAATCTAAATACTACGCTATAGTTTACACGAGTATCTAAAAAATTCTCAACAGTCTTGATACTGCATTCTTTACCACCAAAAGCAAAAGCATGTGTTATTTTATCATATTTATCTTTACCATAGATACTTACATATGAGTCTCTTGGTATAGAAACCATTTTTATTGTAAATAATAAAGGTATAACCTTTACTAAAACTATTCCATCTGTTCTTGACCCTTTTAAATTTTCAGTTCTTGCGTCACTTCCTAGTATTAATATATTATATGGCAACATTAGCCAAATAAATAATATAACTATTAATAATAGGACTACTCTTCTTATTTTCAACTACTTGCCCCCTAACATATCAAGAAAAAATATAGCACGCTTGTGCTATATTTTATATTTGTTTTCTCATTTCATCTGCTACTTCTTGTACATCAGACCCTATTATTACTTGTACTGAATGTTCGTCTACTACAACAGTGTCAACTGCTCCAGCTTGTTTTAAGACTACTTTATCAACTAAGTTAGAATCTCTTAATTCCATTCTTAATCTTGTTATACAGTTGTCAATTGTAATAATATTTTCCTTTCCACCTAATCCTTTTATTACTTCACTTGCTATTTCAGAAAAGTCCTTTTTACTTGTAGATTCAGTTTCTATTTTTGAAGAACATGCACATTCCTTCTTTTTCATTTCTTCAGCGATAAATTGTACTTTAGGTCCAATAATAATTTGAACTGAATTTTTATCTTGTACTATTACTTCAACTGCACCTGCATCTTTCAATTCATCTTTATTGATTTTAGCAGTTTCATGTAATTCTAATCTTAATCTTGAAACACAGTTGTCAATTGTGATAATATTTTCTCTTCCACCTAAACCCTTTACAATCTTGTCAGCAATTTCTTTGTAATCTTCTTTCTTATTACCAAACTTAAACATATATTCTCCTTTCAAATTAAATTTTAAGCGGCATTGTTAAGTATACATTATTGTTCTTATTACCATCTTCCTTTATTAACACTGCTGATATTTCATCAGACATATTAATTTCTAATATATCTGCATTTTTTACAGATGCTAAATATTCAATTATGAACTTAACATTTAAATAAATTTTAATATCTGGACAATCTTTAACAATCAACACATCTGAACTAGTGCTACCATATTCTCCAAAACCTGAAATTCTTAACTTATCTCCTGTAAACAAAAATTCTGCTACGTCTTTCTTTTCTTTTTTATCTCTTACAAATATTTGAACCTTTTCTAATGCTGTATGTAAATCGGACTTGTTGATCTTAACTTTTTTATCCACCTTTACATTATTTAGTATACCAACATAATCGGGAAATTGCAATTCAGTAACTTTTGTTATTACTTCTATATCATCTAGTTTAAATAATACTCTAGTCCCTTCTGATCTAAATATCACTTTATTTAAAGTTGTTTCTCTAAATATCTTAAGTAATGCTTGCGTAATTTTTAATGGTATACTTACACTAATATTTTCATTAGTGTCATTTTCTAAAATTTCAACTTCTCTGTACATTAATCTATATGAATCAGTTGCTACTAATTTTAATGTTTTTTCTTCAACATCAAATTTAATACAATTAATCTTTGGCTTTTCAATATCTGATGAAGCTGCAAATTGAGTATTTTCTATATTTTCTAATAATGTCTTCTTATCTAATGTATATTCTACTCCATTTATTATATCTATATCTTGTGTTTGTTCATATTCTATCAGACTATAATTTGAAACGCTATCACTAGTGATTAATTTAATCTTTTTATTTTCTTCTTTTATTTCAACTTCTTCATCTTTAACCTTACGTAAGAATTCTTCTATTAATTTATGCTTAATTAATATTTTACCTTCGTTTATAATAAAAGCATCACAATAACATTTAATAAATAGATTATACCCTATAGCTTTAAATTCTAACTTATTATCCTCAGTAGTTTCAATATATATACCACCCTTAGTATCATCAGTTATGGCATTTTCAACTATCCTTATAGCTCGTAAAAAATCTTTAGTTTTTACTTTAATATCTAACATCTTCCACTCCTTTATCTTTTTCAAGGTGACGCTTTAATTTTGTTATTGCTTTCTTTTCTATTTGTCTTACACGTTCTCTTGTAATATTTAATATTTCTCCTATTTCTTTCAAAGTATGCTTAGTATTATTTAATCCATATCTTAATTCTAAAATTTCTCTTTCTCTATCTGTCAATATTGTTTCCAATAGGTCACGCATTTCATGTATTTGTTCTTCTTTAATGATATTATCTTCTACATCATCTTCTTTTCCTATTACATCTTCTAAGAAGATATTATCACCTATTGTTTCGTTAAATGATATTACATCTTGGAACTCATTAAGTAGAAGTACAACTTTACTTGTCTTTAAATTTAACTTTTTAGCTATGTACTCTACAGGTGGATTTTCACCATGTTCTGTTGTATATTCATTTATTAATTTATTAACCTTAGCCAATTGTTCATGCTTATATGACGGTATTCTAATATCACGTCCCATGTTGATTATAGACTTCTTTATCGCTTGTCTTATCCACCAAACAGCATATGTACTAAATCTGTGACCCTTATTACAATCAAATTTTTCAATTGCTTTAAGCAATCCTAAATTTCCTTCACTTATTAAATCTATTAATGGTAATCCACTACCAGAAGATTTTTTTGCAACTGAAATTACAAGTCTTAAATTCGATAGTATTAGCTTATTTTTCGCCTCTTCGTCATTATTCTCTTTTATGCGTCTTAAAAGTTCAAGCTCTTCATCTTTATCGAGTAAATCATGTTTTCTTAAATCTGATAGATATAAGGAAATTAAATTTAACTCATTTTGTTCTTCCATAATAACCTCCTAGAATTCTGACCTTAAATTTCTATTCATAAATATTTCTGTTATTGTTGATGTAGATTGATTATTATACAATATGTTATATAACTCAATAAAAATTGGCGTTCTTAAGTTATTCTTTTCTATAATTTCCTTTAAAGCCTTTATTGTATATGCACCTTCTGAAACCATCTTCATATGACCCATGACTTCATCTACACTCATACCACTACCAATCTTTTCACCTAAATATCTATTTCTACTGTATTTACTTGTACAAGTTACAACTAAGTCACCAAACCCTGTTAATCCTATGAAGGTCTTAGGATCTGCGTTATAGAACTTACCTATAATCATCATTTCTCCTATACCTCTTGTCATAAGTGCAGCTTTTGTATTATCTCCATAGCCTAAACCATCTGATATACCAGCAGCTATTGCAATGCAATTTTTTAATGCTCCTGCAAGCTCAGCTCCTATTAAATCTGTTCCTGTATATACACGTAAATATGATGTACTAAACATATTTTGTACTTTTTTTGCTATTTCTTCTTCTTCACAAACTGATACTATCGCTGATGGCACCTTATTTGATACTTCTTCTGCATGTGTTGGTCCTGCAAAATGAACATAATGATAATTTTTTTCTTTTAATTCCTCACTTACTATTTCTGATATTCTCTTTAAACTACCAATTTCAAGACCCTTTGCTACATTTACTATTATCTTACCTGGTTTTAACTTCTTTAAATTCTTTAAAACTGGTCTAATAAATTGTGTAGGTGTAGCAAGTAAAATAACAGAACATTCATCACTAAATTCATTAAAATCATCTATTACATGAATATTGTCTAATAATTTATGATTTGGTAAAAATGTCTTATTTTCCCTATCCTTACGCAACAATTTTCTATTTTCTTCATCATGCTCCCAAAGATAACATTCATACCCTTTAGAAGCTAATAATATTGTTAATGCTGTTCCCCAACTTCCAGCACCTATTGTTAAAACTTTCTCCATATTACTCCTTATTTTTTCACCCTATCAAAAAATTTTGCTTCCTTATGTTCTAATAAATTCTTTATATTAGATTTATGTCTATATATAACTAAAATTCCTATTAACAAGGAAAAAATAACCTCATAAATATTACCTTTATATAAATAAACTGCTATAAAAAGTAAAGATGCTGATACCATAGATCCTAGCGAAACATATCCACTTATTATTGTAACTAATAAAAAGACAACTAATAGTGTTAATATTGAAAATGGTGATATTACGATAAAAACACCAACAGTCGTTGCAACTGCCTTACCACCTTTAAATTTCAAAAATATAGAATAGGTATGCCCAATTATCGCTAACATTCCACATAGTATTCCTATATTACCTCCAAACTTATATCCCAAATATGTTGGAATTAGTCCCTTTAATATATCTAATACTAAAGTCATAATACCATATCTATATCCCAATACTCTTGCTGCATTAGTTGAACCAACATTTCCACTACCATATTGTCGTACATCCACTTTTTTAAATACTTTACCTATCCATAATGCATTAGGTATGCTACCTAAAATATATGAAAACACTAATAATATAACTTTAATCACTTTAATCCTCTTTCTTTTTTTCTATTAATGCTACACTTTCAATATGATGTGTATTAGGAAACATATCTACTGAAGCAATTCTTTTTAATTCATATCCTAATTGTCTAAAGATATTCAAGTCTCGTGCAAATCTTGATGGTTCACATGATATATAGACTATTTGCCTAATATTATTACTACATACCTCTTTTATTACACTTTCTTCTATACCTTTTCTAGGTGGATCAAAAACTATACTATCTATCTTATCTTTACTTAAAATACTAGCTATACTTTTTTCCACTCTATTACATATGAATTCTATGTTCTTTATATCATTCTTTTTAGCTGTCTTTTTTCCAGATAATACTGCACTTTTAACACTTTCTATACAATATACCTTATTTACATTTTTAGCTAATATCATTCCTATAGTTCCAGTACCACTAAAAGCATCTATAACATTAGATGTATTATCTAGAAAACTTATTGCAAGCTTATATAGCTTTTTAACTTGTTCTATATTTATTTGGAAGAATGAATCAACATAAATTTTAAAGTCTATTGAAAATATATTTTCACTTATATATTCATCACCAAATAAATGTATATTTTTTTCTCCAAGTATTATATTATTCTTTTGATTTTTTACAGACACATAAACAGATTTAAGAAAATCTACCTCATCATAAACCTTTTTTAAAACTACTTTTAATTTATCTAGTTCCTTATTTTTATTTACAACTATGCAAACCATAGCTTCGCCCTTAGTGTTGTTACGGATTATAAGGCATCTTAGAAAACCAGTATCAGTATCTTCGTTATATACTGTAAACTTATTATCATTTAATTCTTTTAATATTATTTCCTCTATTTTACTTGCAACTATAGACTTTAAATAATCTTCTTCTATGCTAAATTTTGTATGCGATTTTCTTTTGTAAAAGCCTACTTTTATCTTTCCATCTTGCACAAAAAATGGTGTTGCCACTTTATTCCTATAATTCGTTACATTACTTGCACCTATAATATTTTCATATATATTAGATACATCAAGTTTTGATATACTCTTTAGCATATCTTTTAGCATAATATCCTTATACTCCAATTGCTTTTCATACTTTATATGATTAAAATCACAACCAGAATTTTCTTCAAAACTTATCTTATTATGTTCTTTTCTATCTTCTGATGGAACTAACACTTTTTGAATTAAAGCTCTTACATATGTTTTTTTAACTGATATTACTTTAACTTCTAATTTATCTCCTATACATGACATGGGTACAAACACAACTATATCCTCATATCTAGCAAGACCTTCACCACCAAAGACAATTTTTTCAATAGTTACTGTTATTACATCATTTACTTTTAACATAGATACTCCAATGCATTTTTTAATTGTATTAATAAGCCTGTTCTTAGAGCTGTTTCATCGACCATAAAGTTAGTTGTATGTAATTCAGTAAACTTATCACCTGCAACACCTAGTCTATAAAATGAACCTGGTATTTCTTCTAGGAAGAACCCTATATCTTCTACATCCATTCTTGGAACACTAATTAATTCAATATTATCTTTTCCTAAAATATCTACTGCATTCTTATACAAAAAATCTGTAAATTCTTTGTTATTAATAACAGGTGCATAGCTATCCCGTATATGAAGTTCTAATTTTGCACCAAAAGATTCAACAAATTTTTTTAAATCTGTTTTAAATATATTTAATATGTATTGTTTCATATCTTGTGTTAAGGTACGAACTGTACCTGTAAGAGTTGCCTTGTCTGCTACTATATTCTCAGCAGTACCTGCTTCAAACTTACCTACAGTTATTACAGCACAATCTCTTGCATCTATTCTTCTTGAAACTATTGTTTGAATATAGTCAACTACCTTTGCACCAACTACTATACTATCTATACCATTAAAAGGTAATGCACCATGAGTTGCCTTACCTAATATATCCATAGTAAATACCATAGATGTTGCGTGTAATTTATCGTATTTTACTCCTATCTTCCCTGCTTTAATTTCTGGTGCACTATGAAAAGATATTAAATTATCAATTTTTTCTCTATTTGCACCTTCATTTAGCATTCTTTTAGCTCCTCCAACTGTTTCTTCTGCTGGTTGGAAGAAAAAATGAGCTTCACCCTTCCATAAATCCTTGTTTTCTACTAATGATTTTATAACCCCCATTTGTACTGCCATATGAACATCATGTCCACACGCATGCATAACTCCTTTGTTCTTAGATTTAAACTCTAGGTTATTGTCTTCTACTAATGGAAGTGCATCCATATCTGCTCTAAATGCTAATTTACGTCCTTTACCATTTCTTATACGAGCATATATTCCTGTATTAGCTATCTTTTCATACTCAATATTATAACTTTCAAGGAAATCAATTATATATTTTTGTGTATTAAATTCTTCTTCACTTAATTCTGGGTATTCATGTAAATGTCTTCTTGTTGATATTACCCAATCTAAATTTTTTTCAACTATATAAAATATTTTTTTATTCAACTTTTTACTCCTAAACAGTTATAACTTATTATACTAAATAATTATATTTTTTTCAAACTAATATCAAAAAAGAATGCTAAATTACTGCATTCTTAATTACTGATATAGTTGAATTTATAGTCCTATTAATTCTAGTACTATTATCCATAAAATTTTCTAGATTAAGGAATATGGTAGCAAAAATATTAGCCTCTATTTCAAACCTGTCTGTACCCATAATATTACTAAAACATCTATTTACTTCATCATGCTTTAGTATATGATAAAATTCATGACATAAAACAAAGTTGTACTCTATTTCATCTAAATTCTCATCTATTACAATAATATTTTTATCCCTAATCTTTATAGTATATGAAACTATATCTCCTATCTCATCTTCTATTATACTTACACCCTCATCTTTTAATATACCTACTATACTTTTACCGTGAGCCTTTTTATACTCCAGTGAAAATTCTATAGTTTCTTTTATCATAATTCGTTATTATCCTTCAACATATTAATATATACCTTAGTAATAGAGTTTTTTAGCATTTCATAGCTTTCTTTACTACTCTTATTCCCCTTAAAAAACATAATATTATTAGTTGATAATATTAAATCTAATTCTTTTAATTGACTATCTGATAACATACTTGTATCAATATCATTTTGCACTTCTTCAAAGCCTAATAAATATTGTGGACTAACATTCAATGCATGAGCTATCTTTTCTAGCTTATCACTAGGTATATTAATGTCATTTTTTTCATAACGTGAAATTGTAGATTTTTTTAAACCTATCTTTTCACCCAATTCTACAAGTGTTAATTTCTTTTGTTTACGTATTTTCTTTATTCTTTCCCCTATATTCACTATATCACCTACTTTACTATACTTTACTATATTTTTTACTAAAAAGCAACTTTTTTAAAAAAAAGTTGCTCTCCAGTATACTTATTTAATTTTTAATATTGTTCCTGTTAATGGTGCTAGTATAATCTTATCGCCTTTAATTTTTACACCTTTTGGACTAATAATTCTAGTTGTACCTGCACTATTTTGATCAGCTAATACTTTTGCATTCTTTAACTTATCATATTTAAATTCTCTTTCTACATTATCTGCGTTAACAAATACAACAAAGATATCTTTCTTTCCTTTAACTTCATAACCTATTGCATTATCAGTTGTTCTATTTGCAATTAATTTAACATTTTTATCTACATCTTTCTTAGTTGTTAATCTAAATGCATCACTTGATTTTCTTATCTTTATTAACCCTTCTACATATGGAACCATTCTACTATCTTTTATTCTTTCCCAATCTATGTGATTTATTGCATCTGGTGCATTATATGAATCTTTGTTAAAGCATGGATATTTAAATCCTTGTACATAGAATAATTTTTCTATTGAATTTTTATCTGGTACATTTACTTTATATTGCTTTGTTCTTCCATATTCTTGTCCTGCATGTATAAATGGTATACCTTGTGAAGTTAATATTATCATATTACCTAATAAGGCTCTTTTTTCTATTTCAGCAAAATCTTCTTTCTTGCCTGGATCTTTCATAGTTGATACAGCTATTGTATCGAATAAAGTTAAGTTATCATGTGCTGCTATGTATTGAATTACATCTCCTGGATCATCTGCTAAAAAGTTAGTAGGATTTGCTTTAATATTATTAAACACTCTATTAATATTTTCTTTTTTACCTGTTAAAAATGCTGGTTTACCTTCATCAGGAAATCCTGATTTTAAAGCATTTCTAATATCATCTGAGAACACTGAAACACTATTTGTTTCATTCACAAATCCTTGGTCAGATGGTTTAACTTTTATACCATCATCACCAACATAAGTTTTCCATCCTTCTCCTAGAATCAATACATTCTTATTTATCTTTGTAGCTTCATCTGCTATTTTTTCCATAGTTAATGCATCATGATCACCCATCATGTCAAATCTAAATCCATCAACCTTGTATTCATTCATTAAATATTTTATTGAATCTAACATTAGTCTTCTTGTCATATAGTGTGTACTTGCTAATCTTCCACCACCATAATTTGTTTTTGGCTTAGAATCTTTTGTCATAAAATGATAATATTTTGGTTCTAAGTTTTCAAAAATATCTACATTTGCTGTATGGTTATACACAACATCTAATATTACACCCATACCTCTTTTATGTATTTCATTTACAAGATCCTTAAATTCTTTTATACGTGTTTCTGGATTATCTGGATTAGTTGAATACATTCCTGATAATGAGAAGTAGTTTTGTGGATCATATCCCCAGTTATAGTTTGCTTTCTTTTGTAAATAATCATCTGATCTTTTTCTATTTGATTCATCTATATTATAGCAACTTAAAACTGGTAGTAATTGTATATGT
The DNA here is from genome assembly GCF_000973085.1 of Sneathia vaginalis. Taxonomy (NCBI): domain Bacteria; kingdom Fusobacteriati; phylum Fusobacteriota; class Fusobacteriia; order Fusobacteriales; family Leptotrichiaceae; genus Sneathia; species Sneathia vaginalis. The sequence continues at coordinate 502,343 of NZ_CP011280.1, read as the reverse complement.
GTTACACCTAATTTTTTTAGGTAGTCTAATTTTTCTATAAACGCCTTAAAAGTACCATAAGGTGCTTTTAATTTAAGGTTCTTATCTGAAGTGAAATCTCTTACATGTACTTCATAGATTATAGCATCTTCTCTATTTCTATATCCCTTTATTTTAGCAAAATTTAATTTAGTACCAATTTTATCTGGATTTACAAAGGCTGCTTTTGCAAATTGTTGCTTACTGCTTTTATTCCATGCTCCTAAAGATTTTGCATATGGGTCTAATGCCATTACCTTTTCATTACCTCTAGTTATTTCATAGCTGTATAAATAGTCTGTATAATTACTTATTTCCTTATTTGAAGTTAATTTTTTGTGCCATACTCCTCTTTTACCTTTTTCAAGTTCTACACTTTCAACTAACTTATTTACATCTTTTTTATCATATATTAATATTTTTACACTATCAGCACTAGGTGACCATAGATACGCATCTACTACACTACCATTTTTAGATAAGTATGTTCCTAATGGTCCATCATAGCTATACATATTATCTTTAAATTGCCAACCTTTTTCAGATTTGATACTGTTATCATCATATTTTACTGTGTATGGACCAGTTTTATCATTAAATTCACCCTTTATTACACAGTTATTACCTTCTATATCAATATCATCTATTTTAACTTCTTTACCATTTTTATCAAATACTTTTAACTTATCCTTAATATCTTCACGTCCAGTATTTTTTAATGTTGTAAAGGCTAAATTAAGTTTAGCTTCACTTAATTGAGTAACTTTTAATAATCTTACATCACTGATATAGTAATGGTTATTGTAAATATTTTTATCTAAATCTTTAATAAATATTTGTTTTGTATTTTCTACATCTTCAAATTTAAAGTCATCACTAAAGACTTTGCAATTATCATCTTTTTTCTTTCTATCTAGTATTAAAAATCCTATCTTTTTAGCATCTTTTTTTAATTTTACATCTACATAAATTTGTCCATTACCTTGCTTAAAATCTAGTCCATTTGGCCATTCACCTAATTTAACATCTACATCGTCCCATGCCCATAGTTGTAACTTAGAATAATTTTTGTCAGCTCTTTTATAGTATATTCTAAATATATTCTTTTCTTTAAGTGGTTCATCTAGATGTACATTAAAGTTACTATCAACCCAAACTTCATTTATTTTTTCACTAGGTAATTTTATAGTCTTATCATTTTCGTGTACCTTATTACCTCCACTTAAGACTATAAAGCCTATATCTTGTAATTTAGCACTCTTTTTAACATCTATATATTGACCATAAGCATCTTTTTTACTATAGTCAAACTTTAATTGACCATTAGGCCAATCATTACTTGGTTTATCGACACCTCCCCAAATCCATAAACCTGTACCATTTTTAATATTTTCAAAATGTATTCTAATATATCCTTCTTCTATTTTTGTAGATTTATTATTAGTAATACTTTGAGTATTAGCTACATTATCTGCATATGAAATGTTTGTAAAAAAAACATTAGATGCTAATAAAAGAGATATTATAGCAAAACCAAACTTTTTCATCTGTTTACTTCCTTTCAATGTTTTTGTATCCTACATATTTATTATATCTTGAATTTTAAAAAAGTACATTATTTTAGTCTTTTCTTGCTATTTATTCTTAGTAAACTTTTTATTAAAAAGTTTATTGACAATGGAATTTTTTTATTGTATAATCCTTGTATAGAACAATGAGAGTAAAAAAAAAGTAGATATTGAAATCTACTTAATATAGTTAACAGAATTATTATGAACAAAGCCAAGTGATTCTGCCTTATTTTGTATTTCTTTAATATTAACCATATTTGCCTTAGTTTCTTCTAAACTAGAATTTTCTTTTTTAAGTGCTACCAATTGTTCTTTTAGCATTTCATTATGTCTAGCACTAGCATATAGTGAAGAGTATGAAAAAATATTAACTACAGTAAATGATAATACTAATAGTACACTAACACTTATTTCTTGTACTGTTGCTGGTACTGCAACACCAAATACCCTTAATACTTTTCTACTTCTTACCCTATTTATTGTTCTAGTTCTATACATAACTCTCAAATCCTTTCAAATATTCTTAATTGTGCACTATGTGCCCTGTTATTTTCCTTTAATTCTTTTTCTGATGCACATATTGCCTTTTTATTTATTATCTTTCCCATAGGTTTCTTGCCACATACACATATAGGTATATCCTTTGGACATATACATGGGTTTTCATAATATCTAAATCTTTCTTTTACTATCTTATCTTCTAATGACTGAAATGTAATTATTAACAACCTTCCACCTGGATTTAATAATTCTATCGCATCATCTATTGTTTTTTTCAATACATCTAATTCACTATTAACAAATACTCTTAATGCTTGAAATGTTCTTTTAGCAGGATGTTTTTTCATCTTTTTACCAACTGCCCTAATTACTATATCCGCTAATTGTGTAGTTGTCTTTATTTCTCCCTTTTGTCTTTCAAAACATATATATTTTGCAATTCTTCTTGCTTTAGGATCTTGTCCATATTTGAATATGATATCAGCTATCTCCTTTTCAGTAAAATCATTAATTACCTCATAAGCAGAAACTTTTAAATCTTTATTCATTCTCATATCTAGCCTTGCTTCATACTTGTATGAAAATCCTCTTTTGGCATCATCTAATTGATATGATGAAACTCCAATATCCATCAAAATTGCATCTACTTTTTCATATCCTGCCATATATACTACATACTTAATATCTTTAAAATTATTCTTAAATATCTTAAGTCTGTCTTTATACTCACTAAGTCTTTTAGTAGCATATTCTATTGCATCGCTATCTTGATCTATCGCTATTAAATAGCCTTTACTTCTTTTAAGTATGCCCTCAGAATGTCCTCCACCACCTAGTGTACAATCAACATATGTCATATATTTATCATTTACAATATTTTCCATAACTTCATTGTAAAGTACTGGTTTATGATACATTCTTCCTCCTATAAGTCAAGCTCTTGTGCAATATCTGCAATATTTTCTAGTGAATCGCTCATAAATGAATCCCATCTACTCTTAGACCATATTTCCATTCTACCATTTTGACCTATAACGACTACTTCTTTTTCTAGTTCAGAATAAGTTTTTAATGATTGAGGTATATTTATTCTACCTTGTGCATCAAAATCTAATTCAGTGGCTGCAGATAAAAGAAATCTAACATAGGTTCTTTGTTTAATGTCAGTAGTTTTAATGTTTTCTAATTTTTTCATTTTTTCATTCCATTTGTCCATAGGGAATAGGTCTATACACTTATCAAGACCTCTAGTAATGACGAAATTTTGACCTTCTAATTGTTCTCTTAGCTTAGCTGGAAATGTTATTCTTCCCTTACTATCTATCTTACAATTATATTCACCCATAAATAGCATCGTCATCACCTACTTCCTCCACAATTCACCACTTTTATCCACCTAGTAAAGTTATACTACATTTTTTTTTAAAAATCAAGTCTTTTACAAAAAAAATAGCGACTTTTTTTATCATCGCTATGTTTTTTATATTTCATCTATCAATTATCATTTGCATATAGTTAAGATATTCAAATCCTAATCTTTCGTATAACTTTCTTGCCCTATAATTATCTTCCACTACTTCTAGTCTAATTCTTCCAAATTTTCCATATTTATCAAATAAATATTTAAATACTTTTGTTGCTACACCTTTTGATCTATGTTCTTCTACTATGTACAATTCTTCTACTAATAGGACCATAGATGCAGCTTCTTGTGAATATGTCTTTGATATCATACAGTAACCTATAACCTCATCATCACATTCTATCATAAATAGTTCTGCGTATACTTTGCTATGTAGCATAAAATTAAATGATTTTTCAAAATTTTCTGCTGGCACTGTGTGTAAACATGCACTAGAATTATAGAAGGTATCTGCAAATTGTAAATAAAGTGATCTGTCACTTTCTTCAATATTTCTTATACTTACTTGCATTATTCCCCCAAAAAAAAGTGCCTCATTCGAAGCACTTGTATAATTAAACTAATTCGATTATTGCCATTTCAGAAGAATCTCCACGTCTAACATCAGTCTTAACTATTCTAGTATAACCACCGTTTCTTTCCATGTATTTAGGTGCTATTTCCTTGAATGCTTTAACTACAGCTTCTTCATTTCTTAAAAATGCAAATGCTTGTCTTCTTAAATGTATTTGTTTTGCAACTTCATCAGTTGAATTAAATTTCTTTCCTAAAGTTATTAATTTTTCTACAAATTTTCTTAATTCTTTTGCTCTTGTTACAGTTGTTTCGATTCTTTCAGCTTTTATTAGAGAAATTGTCATATTTTTTAACATTGCTAATCTGTGATCAGTTCTTCTCCCAAGCTTTCTGTATGATTTTCTATGATTCATCTACTGTCTACCCTCCAATCTCTTATTCGATGTTAAAGCCGTATTCCTTAAGCTTTTCAATAATTTCCTTTAGTGATACCTTACCTAGATTCTTAACTTTTTCAAGTTCAGCTAAACTCATCTTAGATAAATCTCCTATAGTATTTATTTTAGCTCTCTTTAAACCATTACTTGCTCTAACAGATAATTGTAATTCATCTATTCTTAAATCTGCATAAGAATTTATTTCACCTCTTGGTGCAACTAATTCTTCTTCTTCGTCATCTTTTCTATATTTAGACATTGAATTTCCAATATTTGTAAATGGATTTACGTGTGTTATTAATAGTTCAACTGCATATGATAGTGCATCATGTATTTCTACACTTCCATCTGTTTCTATTTCAAGTATCAACTTATCATAATTAGTTACACGTCCAACCATTGTATCTTTTACTATATAATTTACTTTTTTTATTGGTGTATATATCGCATCAATTGCCAAGAAATTTATTTCCCAACCTTCTTTATCAATTTCATCTGAAACTACGAATCCTTCTCCAGAATCTACTAAAAATTCCATATTGAATTCTCTGTCAGTTGTTAAAGTTGCTATAACTTGATCAGGGTTTATTATATTTATTCCCATTTCTGTTTTTATATCTGCTGCAGTTACAACTTTTGGACCCTTAACTGATAACGACATTCTTTTTTCACCGGGTTCATCAAGCTCTATTATTATTTCTTTAACATTTAAAATAATATCAGTAACAGCTTCTTTTACACCATCTAAAGTTGTGAATTCATTTAAAACACCATCTATTTTAATACCCTTTATAGCAGATCCAGGTATTGACGATAATAAAATTCTTCTTAAAGCATTTCCTATTGTATTACCATATCCTCTATATAAAGGTTCTAATGTGTAAATTGCTGAGTATTGATTTACCTTTTCTTCCGTTAACTTAATATTCTTAGCTATCTTTTCTATATTTAACAAGCTAAATCACTCCTTGCATTGATTTAATAAACTAACTACACAAACTATCATCTAGAATAGAATTCTATTATCATTGCTTCATCAACTTCAAAATCAACTACATCTCTAGTTGGATCTTCTAAAACTCTTCCAATCTTTTTAGTTTCATCAAGTTCTAACCAACCAGGTATAGTTCTCTTACCTATTGCTTCCTTAATTACTTCTAAATCTTTAGAGCTTTCTCTAACTTCGATAACATCTCCTTGTTTTACTCTATATGATACAATATTAACTTTTTTACCATTTACTAATATATGTCCATGGTTTACTAATTGTCTAGCTTGTCTTCTTGTTGACCCTAAACCTAATCTGTAAACTACATTATCTAATCTTCTTTCAAGATATTGAAGTAGTAACTCACCAGTAACTCCTTCTTTTCTTGTTGCTTCTTCATATAATTTGTAGAATTGTTTTTCCATAACTCCATATACGAATTTTGCCTTTTGTTTTTCTCTTAATTGTGTTCCATATTCTGTTAATTTCTTATTTGCATTTGGTCTAATATTTCTATTTGATTTTTTATTTACTCCTAATGCTACTGGATCTAATCCAAGTGTTCTACATTTCTTTAGAACTGGTTGCATATTTCTTGCCATCTGTTTATTTTCCTCCTTACCCTAAATTATATTCTTTTCTTAGGTGGTCTTGCACCATTGTGAGGCACTGGAGTTATATCTACTACTCTTGTTACCTCTAATTCAGTTGCTTGTATAGATCTTATTGAAGCTTCTCTTCCAGATCCAGGCCCTTTAATCTTTATTTCGATTTTTTTCATTCCATTATCTATAGCCACTTGAGCTGCTTGTTCAGCTGCTATTTGTGCTGCAAATGGAGTTCCTTTTTTAGTACCTTTAAATCCTGAAGTACCTCCTGATTTCCAAGCTATTACTTTACCTTCTGTATCTGTAATAGTAACAACTGTATTATTGAAAGTTGAATGTATATATGCAATACCATTAGGTATGTTTTTTGCTTTTTTCTTCTTTGAAACTACTGTTTTCTTAGCCACTTACGCTTTCCTCCTGTTCCTTTTATTTCTTCTTAGCTACAGCCATTCTTGCTGGACCTTTTCTTGTTCTTGCATTTGTCTTAGTCTTTTGACCTCTTACAGGTAATCCCATTTTATGTCTTAGACCTCTATAACATTTTATATCTGTTAATCTCTTTATGTTAAGTCTAATTTCTTTTCTTAGTTCACCTTCAATTTTGTAGTCATCCATTATTTTTCTGATTTTACCTAAATCTTCTTCAGTTAAATCCTTAACTTTAATGTCTTTGTCTACTCCAGCTTTTTTTAATATTTCATTTGAAGTACTTCTACCTACACCAAAAATGTATGTAAGTGAGATTTCAATTCTTTTGTTTCTTGGTATATCCACTCCTGCTATTCTAGCCAAATTTTTTCCTCCTTTAATTTCGATATTACCTTCTTCAATATGCCTTATTACCTTAAATAATCAGCGATAAGAATAAGCTCTACGGCCAAACATATCTTTACAATTTTTATATCTACTAGGTATGTATAAAAATTATCAATAATGTTCTTTAATATTACTATCCTTGTTTTTGATTATGTTTACGGTTTTCACATATTACTCTAACAACGCCAGATCTTTTAATAATCTTACATTTGTCACAAATACATTTAACAGATGCTTTAACTTTCATCTGAAAACCTCCTTTATTTTTTTCTGTATACGATTCTACCACGCGATAAATCATACGGTGATATTTCTACAGTTACCTTATCACCTGGTAAAATTTTAATGTAATTCATTCTCATTTTACCTGATATATGTCCTAACACTGTATGCCCGTTTTCAAGTTTTATTTGAAACATAGCATTTGGAAGAGCTTCTAATATTTCTCCTTCTAGTTCTAGAACATCTTGTTTAGCCATTAAATCACCTCGAATCATATAATATAAAAACGTTACATATGTATGCAACTTTTACAGTATATCACACATATCAAAAAAAATCTAGTGTTTTCTAGATTTTTTTAATCACAAAATTTTATTAAAATTTCTTGATCTCTTTCTTCATACTTTTGTATTTCTATTCCTGCATTTTCCATTATTATTGTAGAAGCCTTTGTTAACTCGTGATGTTTATGCTTATCAGAATAATATACAACCTTACTTATTCCAGATTGCACTATTGCTTTTGCACATTCATTGCATGGATAGTGTGTTACATAAATAGTACTTCCATTTAATTTCATTATACTATTTAATATAGCATTTAATTCTGCATGAACTACATAAGGGTATTTAGTATCTAAAATATTATTACTTGTTTTACCCCATGACAATTCATCATCATCACTTCCCTTAGGAAAACCATTATAACCTATACCTATAATCTTCTTATCTTTAACTATACAAGCACCAACTTGTGTAACAGGATCTTTACTTCTTTTTCCTGATAAAAAAGCTAATCCCATAAAATATTCATCCCATGAAATATATCCTTCTCTTTTATACATTATTTCACCTCACTAATAACTTCATCGTTTGAACTAACTGTCTTTAAAATGCTCCCCTTTTTAACTTTCGTTTCTTTTAATAGTTTACCGTCTACATAAGTTACAGTATACCCTCTTTTTAATATACTCATATTATCATACTTTTCTGTATTAAGTCTTATCTTTTCAAGTAAAACTCTTTTTTCGTATAAATATTTTGAGATATTATCATCTAATTTAGAATTAATTTCATCTAGTCTTTGTTGTCTATTTAAAATAGTGTTTTCATAGAATTTTTGTATTATATAGCTTTGTTCTATACTTTCTAACCTAGTTTTCATTAATTTTACTCTTTGAACTAATAAATTATCTAATCTCTTTTTATACTCATTTAATTTTTCATCTATGTCTTTTCTATTCTTAATTAAACAATGAGGTGCATGTGTGGGTGTAGAAGCTCTTTTATCAGCTACTAAGTCTGATAACAAGTTATCTGCTTCATGTCCTACTGCTGAAATTATAGGTAAACTTGATTCATGAACAGCCTCTATTACAGCTCTTTCATTAAAGGCCCATAAATCTTCTATACTTCCTCCACCTCTTCCTATTATTAGGCATTCAACTTCTAATTCTTTATGTTTATTAAAAAACTCTATTCCTCTTGCTATGCTATACTCTGCATCCTTACCTTGAACTTTTGCTGGGTACAGAATTATCTCTACTTTAGGATCTCTATTATGTGTATTTCTAATAATATCTCTTATAGCATCTCCTGTGTCTGATGTAACAACTCCTATTCTTCTAGGAAAACTAGGTAATTTCTTTTTTATACCTTCATCAAAATACCCTTTTTCTTGATATTCTTTTTTTAATAGTTCTAATTTTTTGTATAACTCACCCAGCATATCCTGTTTTTCTACTCTTTTAGCTATTATTTGTACACTTGCATCAACTGAATATACATTTATATCACCATATACCTTAACTTTATCTCCTTCTTTTAGATCTAGTGGTATATCATTATATCTATAACTAAAACAAGCACATTTTATTCTAGCATTACTATCTTTTAAACTCATATACATATGTTTTAATTGATATGTAATATTTGATACTTCTGCTTCTATACATACACTTCTAAAAAACTCATTGCTTTCTACATAGTTTTTTATAATAGCATTAATTTGACTTACTGTATATACTTCCATTACATCAACTCCATTAATACATTCTTTAAATACTTAATTTCATCTCTTACTTTTATTGCATTTTCAAAGTCTAAATCTTTTGAAAATTCCTTCATACGCACTTCTAATTTCTTTATACGACTATTTATTTCTTCTATACTATTAAATTCTTGCTTAGTGTCTTCCTGTTCAATAATACCATTTAGAGAGTCTATTTCACTATTAATAGTATTTTTAGGTATTATTCCATTCTTTGTATTATATTCTTCTTGATACTTTCGTCTTCTTTCTACCTCTTTAACCGATTCTTTTATAGAATCTGTCATTATATCTGCATAAAGTATACAACGCCCATCTACATTTCTTGCTGCTCTACCCATTGTTTGTATTAAAGATCTTCTAGATCTTAAAAAACCTTCTTTATCTGCTTCTAATATTGCAACAAGTCCTACTTCTGGTATATCAAGACCTTCTCTTAATAAGTTTATACCAATTAATACATCAAACTCTTTTTTTCTTAGTCCCTTAATTATTTCCACCCTTTTTATTGTATCTATTTCTGAGTGCATATACTTAACTTTTAGACCATATTCTAAATAGTATGAAGTTAATTCTTCAGCCATTTTTTTAGTTAGAGTTGTAACTAGTACTCTTCTCTTATTTTTTATCTCATACTGTATTTCATCTAATAAATCATCAACCTGATTTTTAGTTTTTTTAATAATTATCTTAGGTTCTGTTATACCTGTAGGTCTTATCAACTGTTCAACTATTTCATTTTTAGCATGACTTAATTCATAGTCACTCGGTGTAGCTGAAACATACACAACTTGACCTATTCTATCAAAGAACTCTTCTTTTTTTAGTGGTCTATTATCAAAAGCAGATGGTAGTCTAAAACCATTTTCTATTAAAACTTGTTTTCTTGCATGGTCTCCATTATACATACCCCCTATTTGTGGTACTGTAATATGGGATTCGTCTATAAATAGAAGAAAGTCTTTTGGGAAATATTCTAATAATGTATCAGGTGCTTCACCTTGATTTTTACCACTTAAGTATCTTGAATAATTTTCTATGCCTTTACAATATCCTATTTCTTTTATCATTTCCATATCATATTCAGTTCTTTGCTTTATTCTCTGTGCTTCTAATATCTTGTTTTCTTTTTCAAAGAAGTTAACCCTATCTTTTAGCTCATCTTTTATTTCATTAAATATATCTTCTTTATCAAGAACTGATAAATAGTGTGTAGCAGGCATTATTGTAATTCTTTTTACACTCTTAATTTTCTTACAACTTATTGCATTTATTTCAGAAATACTTTCTAAGTCTTCATCAAAAAAAGTAAATCTATAGGCTGTTTCTTGATATGGAGGTAAAACATCTATTACTTCTCCTTTAACCTTAAATTTACCTCTTTCTAAGACTACATTATTTCTCTCATATCTTAAATCTATCAATCTTTTAATAAAGTCACTTCTTTTTATACCAACACTAACATCAATGGGTATAGAGTTTTCTTTATATGCCTTTTTAGAACCTAACCCATATATAGCAGAAACGGATGCAACTATTATTACATCCCTTCTATTTAATAGTGCTGCTGTTGCAGCATGACGTAGCTTGTCTATTTCATCATTTATACTAGAATCTTTTTCTATATATGTATCTGTGCTTGGTATATATGCTTCTGGTTGATAATAGTCATAATATGATACAAAATATTCAACTGCATTTTCTGGGAAAAACTTTTTGTACTCATTGTACAACTGTGCAGCTAAAGTCTTATTAGGTGCTAGGATTAATGCTGGTCTATTTAACTTTTCTATTACATTTGCAATAGTAAAAGTCTTCCCACTACCTGTAACACCTAACAAGATTTGCTCATATATACCATTTTTTAAATTTTCACATAAAAACTTTATAGCCTTAGGCTGATCACCTGTGGGTTTAAATTTTGAATGTAATTTAAAGTCCATTATCGTATATCCTCTACTATACTAGGGTTTTTCTTAAGTACTCCATATCTAAATAGTATGTATCCATCTACATTAGGAGTTTTCTTTCTAAATTCTCCATGTCTTTTAATTTCACCTTTTGGCCATGTATCTTCTTTATATACACCTTCTCCTATGTATAAAGGAGTATCAGTTTTTCTTGAAATGTTTGACCACCAATTAACTAATGTAGCGTAATCGGCTGCTTTGTTTCCAATTTTCCAATATATTTGTGGTGCTACATAATCTATCCATCCATTTTCCATCCATTTAACTACATCTGCGTATAGTGTATCATATGTTTGAAGTCCAGATGTAAATGATCCTCTTTCATCACTAGAAATATTTCTGTAAATTCCAAATGGGCTTATACCAAATGATAGTCTTGGCTTTATTTTATGTACTGAAACTGATAAATTCTTTATTAATTCATCGACATTTGCCCTTCTAAAATCTCCTATTGTTGCATATTTATTTTGTGCTTCAAATTCTTTTCTATCAAATTCTGGTAATTTTTCACCATTATATGGGTAAGGATAGAAGTAGTCATCTAAATGTAGTCCATCTACATCATAGTTTTTAACAATTTCTTCTATATTTTTGTATAATCTTTCAACAACTTCTCTTTTAGCTGGATTTAGATAATATTTTCCACCATAACTAAATACCCAATCCTTGTGTAAATTAGCTACATTTTTACTAGAAACTTTAGATAAGTCTGTTGTAGGAGTTGCTCTGTATGGATTTAACCATGCATGTAGTTCTATTCCATTTTCATGTGCTTTAGTTATGAAATATTGTAATACATCATAACCAGGATCTGCTCCCTTATACCCTGTTATACTTTTATCAAATGGATGTTCTTTTGATGGGTATATTACAGAATCAAAAGGTTTAACTTGTAGGAATATTGCATTTAATCCCCATTTTTTTGTATTTGCTACTATTTCATCTATTTCTTCTTTTTGTTTTTGCATATTATATGGAGTTGTATGTGGAAAATCTAGATTAAATGCTGTACTAACCCACACACCTCTTAAATTCTTATTAACATTTCTATACTTTCTGTCAAATACCTTACTTTCTAATTCTTTATCATTTAATATTCTATTATTTTCTAAATTAGAAATATTTTCTGTTTTTCTTTTTCCTACTATTTCTACTAAATCAGGTTTTGTTGTAGAACAAGACATTAAAAACATTAATATCCCTATTGAAGATAAAATTTTTATTTTATTTTTCATTTCTCATCCTTTCTTACTAATCCTACACCATCACCAAATGGTAATAGCACAAAATTATATTTCCTTAAATATTTAACAAATTCTTTTAAATTTCTAACAATAGTCTTATATCTCTTAGGATACTCATCCCCTGTTACATAACCTCTGAATAATAGGTTATCTATAAATATGAGACCATTATCGCTTAATTTCTCATAGCAAAGATCGAAAAAATCCTTATACTTACCTTTTGCAGCATCAATAAAAATGAAATCAAATTTTTGATCTATACTAGGTAAAACTTCTAAGGCATCACCTAGATACATATCTACATTTCTACCTTTTAAGTTTTCTTTTGCAATATTATATCTTTCTTCATCAATTTCTATTGTTGTTGTCTTCATATATTTTGATAAATAGTATGTTGAATAACCAACTGCTGTACCTATTTCCAACCCATTTTTAGGTTTTAATAACTTTATCATATATATCATGTACGCTAATACCTCATCGGTTATTATAGGGACATTATCATCTAATGCTTTTTCTTTAATACTTAGTATTTCTTCATCGTCAATAAAAAGCTCTCTTGCATAAATGCTAGCTTCTAAAAAATTCTCTATCACGTTTTTTCTCCATTCTTAATAAATTATATCACACATTTAAAAGAATTTGAAAATTTTTTGTATTTATAATATAATTATGGTAAAAAAACGAGGAGTGATTACATTGAACTATGATTTGATTTTAAAAAATCGCATAAAGTCTGCTAGAGTTGAGAAAAAGATATCTCAAGAACAATTAGCTCATATTGTGGGTGTTTCACGACAAACTATTTGTTACATAGAAAATGGGCAATTTAATCCATCTGCTAAGCTAGCTTTATTAATCTGTAGAGCTTTAGATTACAAATTTGAAGAATTATTCTTTATTTGAGGCAATAATATGGAAAATATTAATTTAGACTTACTTAATGACTTTAAATATATTTCTGGTTTACAATCAAATCCTAAAAAAGATGCTTTTGCATATATAGTAAAAAATGTTAATTTAGATAAGAATACGTATGATACTAGCCTTTATATATATAAAGATAAGAAAAATATATGCTTAATTGAAAAGCAATCTTTTAATTTTCATGGTTGGCTAACCGACAAAAGTTTATTAATCTCAAAAAATGATGAAAAAGATAAAAATATCACACAATTCTATAACCTTACGCTAGGTGAAGGTGAATCTAAAAAGATATTTAGCATACCCTATCCAGTAAATAGTATTAAAAAAATATCAGATACAAAATATATTTTATCAATTGAAAAGACATTAAAAAAAGATGAAGATTTTAGTGTTGTTATAGAACAAATACCATTCTTTTCTAATGGTGCTTCTTATACTAACTACAAGAGAAACCAACTCTTTGTATATGATAGTACAACTAATGAATTAAAAAAAATTTCAGAAGATGTTAACTTTAATGTTATAGATTTTGATATTGATAAAAATAGTATGAAGGTTGTTTATCTTGGTAATATTTTTGAGAATAAAATGCAACTATACTCTAATGTATATGAATATGATTTAGAAAAAAATATAACTACAACTTTGTGTTGTGCAGATATATCATTTAATTCTTGTAAATATCTAAAAGACTCTATCCTTTTATTCGGTTCAGATATGAAAAAATTTGGTATAAATGAACTTGAAAAGGTATACTACTTAGATAGAAAAACACACGAACTTAATATTGAGATAAATGAAGATATAGACTATGGAAATTCAACTGGAAGTGATGCAAGACTAGGTCATAATGAAACTGTTCTTGTTAATTATACTGACAACAGCTTTTACTTTGTACAAACTGTAGAAAACCATACTAGGCTCTCTTTGTATTCAAATAAGAATATTACTACGATACTAGAATTTATGGGTTCTATTGATGGTTATGTGTATATAGACAACACACTTTATACACTATCTTTTGTAGATGGTAAAATAGCTGAAATATATATGGGAACTAATTTAGAAAAAATCACTTCATTTAATGATGAGGTCTTTAAAAATAGATATATTTCTAAGGCGAATGAAGTAGACTTTATTTCTAACAATGCTAAAATTAAAGGCTTTGTACTCTTGCCACAAAATTATGATAAAAACAAGAAGTATAAGGCAATATTAGATATACATGGTGGTCCAATGACAGTTTATTCACCTATTTACTATCATGAAATGCAAGTTTTAACTAGTCTTGGATACATTGTTATGTACACTAATCCTCATGGTTCATCAGGTCGTGGTAACTTATTTGCAGATATACGTGGAAAATATGGTTCTATTGACTATGAAGACCTTATGAACTTTGTAGATGCGGTTATAGAAAAGTATAGTATAGATACTGAGAATATAGGGGTTACTGGTGGCTCATATGGTGGATTTATGACAAATTGGATAGTAACTCATACAGATAGATTTAAATGTGCTGTAACACAAAGGTCTATTTCAAATTGGATATCTATGTATGGTGTAAGTGATATAGGGTATTACTTCAGCGACGATCAAAACAAGACAAAATTTAATGACGAAAACTTTTTCAATGTATTATGGAATCACTCGCCACTAAAATACATAAAGTCGTGCAAGACACCATTATTAATTATTCATTCTGACTGTGATTATAGATGCCCTATAGATCAAGGATACCAAATGTTAACGGCTCTACTTGATATGGGGATAGATGCTAAAATGGTCGTATTTAAAGGTGAAAACCATGAATTATCAAGAAGTGGTAAGCCTAAAGCTAGAATATCAAGACTACAAAATATGGTAGATTGGTTTAATAAATATTTAAATTAAAGTAAAGGGGAGAAATAATGAAAGTAGAATTTTTGGGTAACCCTGTTACATTAACAGGCACAAAATTAAAAGTTGATGATGATTTCCCAGATTTCAGATTAATTGATAGTAATTTTAATAAAGTAACTTTAAATAAAACGCATGGAAAAAGAATTTTTTTAACTATCCCGTCGCTTGTTACAGATACATGTTCTACTGAAATATCAAAATTTAAAAATTATCTTAAAGATAAAGGGATTACGTGCTATATTATATCGCTTGATTTACCATTTGTATTTACAAAGCTTTATACTAATATAAATGAAAATATACACTTTTTAAGTGATGTAAAGTACAAGAACTACGGAAAGGCTACTGGAACATATATTAAAGAATTAGGTATTTTAACTCGTTCAGTAATAATAGTTGATGAAAACAATAAGGTTATATATACAGAATACCTACACGAAGTATCTGATGAACCTGACTATGAAAATGCTCTTAAATTCATTTAAAGGTTTCAGTGTATGAGAAAACTTATTAAAAGCTAGCTTAAAACTAGCTTTTTTTCATATATATTTAGCTTTTCACTAGATTTTTTAACTATTTTATTGTAAAATTTGAAGTGGTAGTATGATTTTAAAACTAGAAAATGTGTCAAAAAGATACGGTCATGAAACTATATTTTCAAACCTATCTTTTGAAGTAAAAAAAGGCGAAATTTTTTCTATAGTCGGTAGATCTGGTATTGGAAAATCCACCATTGCAAAAATTATATTAGGTATTATTAAGCCTAGTTCTGGTAAAATTCTATTTGAGAATAAAGACCTTAATTTACGCAAAATATCTGATATACAGATGATTTTTCAAGATCCATATAGTGCACTAAATGAAGAAATGACTGTTAATGAGATTTTATCTGAGCCATTAATAGTTAATAAGCAGAAAGATATTTCTAAAAGAGTTGATGAAATGTTAGAATTTTTAAAATTAACTCATTTTAAAGATAGATATCCTAGTGAACTATCTGGTGGTCAAAGACAAAGAGTTATAGTCGGTGCTGCTATGATATTAAAACCAAAACTTGTAATTTGTGATGAGCCTATAGCTTCTCTTGATTTAACTATACAAGAGCAAATCATAGAATTAATAAAGTTTTTTAATGAAAAATATATGACAACATTTATTTTCATATCGCACGACTTACAAATAGTAAAAAAGATTTCAAACACAATATTAAAAATGGAGGAACATATATGAGTATGAGAAAAACAAACAAAGTATCAATTATAGGAGCAGGATTCGTTGGATCTGCTACTACATTAGCAGTTGCTGAATCAGGGCTTGCATCTCACATTGTACTTGTAGACATTAACAAGGATAAGGCACAAGGAGAAGCTTTAGATATTGCACATGGTGCTGCATTTATGAAATCTGTTGAAATAACAGCAGGTGACTACAAAGATACTGCTGATTCTGATATAGTAATTATTACAGCAGGTGCTGGTCAAAAACCTGGTGAAACAAGACTAGATCTTATTGGTAAAAACTTATCAATATTTAAGCAAATGGTTCCTAAGATTGTTAGATACTCACCTAACAGTATCCTATTAGTAGTTGCAAATCCAGTAGACGTTTTAACTTACTTTACATACAAGTTATCAGGTTTCCCTGCAACTAGAGTTATAGGTAGTGGTACAGTTCTTGATACTTCAAGATTAAAATATACACTTTCACAAATTTTTGATATAGATGCTAAAAGTGTTCATGGTTACATGATAGGTGAACATGGTGACAGTGAATTTCCAGTATGGTCTGCATTAAGTATTGGTCCTTTATCTATAGACGAATATTGTAAACGTGAAAATGTTGAATTAAATGAATTAAAAGAATCAGTAACTAATAGCGTTAAAAATGCTGCATATGAAATAATTAATAAAAAGGGATATACTAACTATGCAATAGGAATATCTGTTAGAAGAATAGTTGAAGCAATATTAAGAGATGAAAAATCTATCTTAACTATTTCTACTTACAACCCTATTAGTGATGTTTACTACTCAGTACCTAATATAGTAGGTAGACAAGGTCAAATAATGAAGATTTGTCCTGATTTAAACGAAGAAGAAACTCAAAAATTAGATGCATCTAAAAAAATATTAAAAGAAACTATAGATGGTTTTTCTCTATAATTTCGTATAATTTTATGGTATAATATATGAAATAATTTTTTTTGGAGGAAATATGTTATCAATAATTCTTGCAGCTGGAAAAGGTACTAGAATGAAATCTAGTATTCCTAAAGTATTGCATAAAGTTAATGGCGAAAAAATGTTACAAAAAGTTATTAATACAACTAAAGATTTTGGTGATGTTCTACTTATATTGGGTTATAAGAAAGAGGAGATTATAAAAGATTTTCCAGAATATGACTACGTTGTTCAAGAAGAACAATTCGGAACTGGTCATGCTATAAAAATAGCAAAAGACAAATTCAAAGATTCAGACTTAGTTCTAGTAACTTATGGTGATGGTCCCTTATTATCAAAGTACACAATAGAAAAAATGAAAGATAAATTTATAAAAAATAATCTTGATTGTTTACTTTTAACTTGTAAATTAGATGACCCTATGGGTTATGGTAGAATAATAAAAAATGATATGGGCAAGGTCGTTGACATAATAGAAGAGAAAGAAGCAAGCGAAGATATTAAAAAAATTAATGAAATTAATGTAGGTGTTTACTTATTTAAAACTAAGGCACTACTTGATGTTATTGATAAAATTGATAATAAAAATAGCAAGGGCGAATATTACTTAACTGATGCTATAAAAATATTAAACAATTTAGGTTATACATCTGATAGCTTATTACTTAAAGATAAAAATGAAATGATAGGAATTAATTCTAAAAAAGACTTAGCTCTTGTATCAAAGATATTAACCTTAAAAAAATTAGATCAATTAATGGAAGATGGTGTTAATATCATAGATCCTAATAATACTTACATAGAAGAAGATGTAGTTATTGGATGTGATACTACTATTTACCCAAATACAATAATAAAAGGAAAAACTATTATAGGGCAAAACTGTACAATATTTTCATCAAGAATTGAAGATAGTACAATAAAAGATAATGTTAAAATTGATAATAGCGTCATTGAAAGCTCTATTTTAGAAGACGAAGTTTCAATAGGTCCTTTTGCACACTTAAGAAAAGGAACTGTTCTTAATAAGAAGGTGCATATAGGAAACTTTGTTGAAGTTAAAAACTCAACACTTAATGAAGGTGTAAAATCTGGACACTTAACATATTTAGGAGACTCTGTTATAGGAGCAAATACTAATATAGGTGCTGGAACTATTACATGTAACTATGATGGTGTTAATAAGAATAAGACCTTCATAGGAAAAGATGCATTTATTGGAAGTAATTCAATATTTGTAGCACCTGTAAAAGTTGGAGATAATGTTCTAACTGCAGCAGGTAGTGTAATTACAAAAAATGTAGATGATAATAAAATAGCATTTGGTCGTGCAAGACAAGTTATAATTAATAAAAAATAGAAAGAGAGTGTTAGAAAAGATGAAAGAACACGAAATAAAAATTTTTGCTGGTACATCTAGTGCTAAACTTGCAAGTAAAATAGCCGATAAATTGGGTACTAAGCTTGGTGATAGAGATATCATAAGTTTCGCTGATGGAGAAACTTTTGTTAAAGCCAATTGCACTGTTAGAGGTTGTAAAGTATTCGTAGTGCAATCAACTTCAAAACCAGTAAATCAAAGTTTAATGGAATTATTAGTGTTTATAGACTCATTAAAAAGAGCTTCTGCTTCTGAAATAATAGCAGTTATTCCATACTATGGTTACGCAAGACAAGATAGAAAAGCTAGTCCTCGTGAACCAATCACAGCTAAATTAGTAGCAGATTTATTAACAACCGCTGGAGCAACAAGAGTTGTTACAATGGATTTACACGCAAAACAAATACAAGGATTCTTCGATATACCAGTTGATCATATGGAAGCTTTACCTATATTTGCAAAGTATTTTATAAACCAAGGATTTACGCCTAACGATACTGTAGTTGTATCTCCAGACGTTGGTGGAGTTAAAAGAGCAAGAAATCTTGCTACATGGCTACATACACCACTTGCCATAATAGACAAACGTAGACCACAAGCTAATGTTTGTGAAGTAATGAATATTATAGGTAACGTTGAAGGTAAAAAAGCAATAATAATAGATGATATAATCGATACAGCTGGTACTATATGTAACGCTGCTGTTGCACTAAAAGAAGCTGGTGCTACTGAAGTTTATGCATGTGCTACTCACCCAGTATTCTCTGGACAAGCTGTACAAAGACTAAAAGATTCTGCTTTTAAAAAGATTATTGTAACTGATTCAATTCAATTAAAAGAAGAACAATTATTTGATAAATTATCTATAGTTTCTGCTAGCACTATGTTTGCTGAAACTATACATAGAATATATAATGAAGAACCTATAAGCGACCTATTTGCTCTTCCTCATGATATAGATGAATCAAATGAATAAAAATAAGATAGAAGATGGTATTAAGTTATTACTAGAAGGTCGTTGTATAATAGTACCAACTGATACTGTTTATGGTTTAGGTGCAATACCTACAAAAAAAGCAATAGAACAACTATATCTCTTAAAAAAAAGAGATAAAAATAAAAAGATTTTGGCTTTAGTATCTGATTATAATGATTTTTTTAAATTAACAGACGATATTGACTTAAATCTTATCAAACATTTTCTACCAGGTGCATTAAGTATTGTATGTAAGACAAAAAAAGAATTTGTTGACTTACTAGGTCCTACTGTTGGAATAAGAATACCTGATAATGACTTAACAAGAGATATTATACGAAGAGTTGGTGGAATACTTATGACTACTAGTGCTAATATATCTGGCGAACCCCCTGTCACAAATATTAGCAATATATCAGATGAACTTTTAAAAAATGTTCCTCTAATAATCACAACAGATAAAAATTTATCTGGCATTCCCTCAACAATAGTGTCATATCTTGATGGTAAATATAGTTTGATAAGACAAGGCCAAATTAATTTTGAAGAAATACTTAAGATTGGAGGAGAAACTAATGAAAATGGTTAATGCTAACAAAATTAACGACATGGACGTATTTAACATGAAACAACAAATGAAAATGGCTTCTGCTGTTCAAAAAATTGGTAAAGGTAAAAGAAAAATAGAAGTACACCTATCTAAAGGTTCACAAAGATACCTAGATCAAGTTATAACTGAACTAAAAAAACAAATGGAAGCTAACAATGCAGTTTTACCTAATATTCAAAGCTTTTTTGATTATATAAGAAAACAAGTACATGTTGAAAAAGGACAAAAAAGAGAAAAATTAAAGACTTTTAATCTTTCATATGAAGAACAAGATTTCTTAGTTTTACAAATTAAATCTATGATAAAAGAAGTTGAAAATCAAAAACAACAACTTAAGTTCTACAATATAATAAAAAAAGTATTATTTTCTTCAGTTAAAGCACAAAATGAATTATTATTAAAAGAAATTTTGAATAAAAAATAACAATTTTAAACGGGGGTATATAATGGGAAATACTACAACTAAAGACATTGCTTCTAGCAATGTCTTTATAACTCACAATATAATTTTAGAAGCAAATGATATAATTCGAAGAGGAATTGCATTAAAAGCAAGTGACATACACATACAAGATTATTATGGAAAATGCCTCATAGAATATAGGGTAAATGGGGTAATAAAATTAGATAATACTTTAAACAATGCGAGTGAATTAATATCACGTATAAAGATAATGGCTAAAATGAATGTTGCTGAAAAAAGGTTACCACAAGATGGTAATATTACATTTGAAAATCACGATTTAAGAGTCTGTGTAATGCCTAGTATAACAGGTGAAAATGTTGTTATTAGAATACTAAATTCTACCTTATCAGATATATCATTAAAAACATTGGGATTTAATGAAAATAATATTAGTAAGATAAAAAAGGCATTATCTAAATCACATGGCTTAATCCTTGTAACTGGTCCAACAGGTAGTGGTAAGTCTACCACTCTACTATCCTTTACACATCTATTAAATACAGGTAATAAAAAGATAATAACAATTGAAGATCCTGTAGAAAATAAGGTAAATGGTATAATACAAGTACAGGTTAATGAAGAAATAGGTTTAAGTTTTCCATGTATTTTAAGAAGTTCACTAAGATCTGATCCTGATATAATAATAATTTCAGAAATTCGTGATGAATTAACAGCAAAAATTGCAATTCGTGCAGCTCTTACTGGTCACCTTGTACTTGCAACTCTACATACTAATGATTGTATTACAAGTTTTGCAAGACTTATCGATATGTCAATTCCTAAATATTTACTACTAGATTCTGTTGTGATGATAGTATCTCAAAGATTACTTTGTTCAAATGATAATAAATTAATAAAAGATAGAATAATGATAAATGAAGTCTTATACATGCAAGAGAAAGAAAAAGATATATTTTCAAGATATACATTAAATTCTGATATACTACATGAATTAAAAAAACTAGACTTTAAAACAATGATGGAGGACTGTAATGAAAAAGGCTATAATCTATGACTTTGATAAAACAATATACAGTAAGGAAACAAGCATGGCTTTTATGTTTTTTTTCTTAAAACGTCATAGATACCTTATACCAAAATTCATATTAAACCTTACCATAATACTTTTTAATATTAAGGATTTAAAAAAAGTAAAAAATATATTTTTTAGTATATTTAAAGGAATGGATATAGAAAATGATATTAATTTATTCTGGGAAAATGAAATAAAAAATATTTATCCATATTTTTTTGAAGAAATAAAGGAAAATAGGAAGGATGCCGACTTATTAATCCTAATATCTGCATCTCCCGATTTTTTACTAGAACCCATTTACAAAAAATTAGGCTTTGATATATTAATATCAACAAAATATTCAAACTTTACTCTTATTGGAAAAAATTGTAAAAAAGATGAAAAACTAAAAAGATTAAATGAATTAGGAAGTTTTGATGTGCTTTGCTTTTACTCTGATAGCTTATCTGATCTTCCCTTATTCAACATAGCAAAAAAGAAAATTAGTATAAATAAAGGAAATAAGGTGTTAGGCTTACCTAAAAAGAATGGGTGGTTGGATAGATGGATATAAGGATGGTATACTCTTATGATGGAAGTAAATTCTATGGTATGCAAAGACAAAAGAATAAGATTACAGTTCAAGGTGAAATAGAAAGAGTAATATTTGAAGTTTTCAATGAGAAAATAAACTTAATTAGCTCTGGAAGAACTGATAGAGGTGTACACGCATTAATGCAAGTATCAAATTTTAAAATATCTAAAACTATCCCTCCTATTGCTATTAAAAAGCAACTTAATAAAGCTCTTTATGGTAAAATAAAGGTCTATAACATTGATATTGTAGATAAAGACTTTAATTCTAGATATATGGCTACTTACAGAACATATTTATATAGATTAAAATATATTGATGATATATCACCTTTTGAAGCTTCATATATATCTGAAATACGAAAAGATATTGATATTGAAAAAATAAATAAAAAACTAGCTTTATTTGTTGGTGAACATGATTTTACACTTTATTCTAAATCTGATAAAGACCAAAAAAATCCAGTCAGAAAGATTTATTCTGCTAATTGTGTAAAAATTAATGATGAGTTTCAGATTATAATAAAAGGTAATAGTTTTTTAAAATCTATGATAAGACTAATTGTAGCTTCTTGCATATATGAAGATGAAAAAACTATAATAAATAAGCTTAACGGTATAGGTAATGGACCTAAAAAAATATTATCCCCTAATGGTCTATACCTAAAAGAGGTATGTTATGATAATTAAAAAATTAGATGCTACTCTTGATAGGGATATTCTTAAAAGAATATATCTGTATGAAGAAAAAATATTTGGAACTGCTGGTGTTGGACAATACAATATATCGCCCTTTACAAAATATGGTAGTACTTATGCAATTTTTAATGATACAGATATTATTTCAGTAATTGAAGTTATTTTTTCTAGAGATAATATAGCATATATATATGGTGTATCAACAAATGAAAAATTTCAAAATAAGGGATATGCTAGAATGTTAATGAACTTTATGTTTTCTGACTTAAAAGATATTTCAATTTTTGAATTAACTGTTACTTGTAGTAATACTTATGCAATAAGGCTATATAGCTCTTTAGGATTTAAGATTACAAAAAACTTAGATAATGAATATTTTGATAATGAAAAAAGATTTTTAATGAGAAAGGAAAAATAATGCAACATTACTTCAGTGAAAAACCTGATACAATTTCAAAAAGAAAAGATATATTTTTAAATTTTCTAGATAAAGATTTTATCTTTACAACTGATAATGGTATATTTTCAAAAAATCATGTTGATTTAGGTACACTAATCTTATTAAAAGAAATCATTAAAAATTATTCTAATAAAGACTTTAGTGTACTTGATATTGGTTGTGGATATGGTGTTGTTGGGACTATAATAAAGACATTTTATCCTACATGCACTATTACACTATCTGATATTAATGAACGTGCACTTGATTTATCTAGTGTAAATTTAGAAAAAAACAATATTAATAAGTTTAATATTACTAAATCAAATCTTTATGAAAATATTTCTGATACTTTTGATTTGATTATATCTAACCCTCCAATTAGAGCTGGTAAAAAGCTAATATTTGAACTATATCAAAAAAGCTATGAACACTTAAATGAAAATGGAGTATTTTTCTGTGTTATTATGACAAAGCATGGAGCAAAATCAACTGAAAAAGAATTAAAAAATATATTCCAAGAAGTTTTTTGCCTTAATATATGCGAGGGTTATAGGGTATATATGGCAACAAAAAAAGGGTTATAAAAAAATCTCTCAAAAAATTGGGAGATTTTTTCTTATTTTACTATATCTTCATATTTTACATTCGTTACTTTCAATATATCATCTGGATTAATCTTTACTTGAAGTCCTACCTTGCCACCACTAACAAATATATATTCCTTGCCTTTGGCACTTATATCTATAAATGTTTTAAATAGCTTTTTCATTCCTATAGGTGAACAACCTCCATGTACATATCCTGTAAGATTTAATAGTTCTTTTTGTGGTAACATATCAATCTTTTTTGTTTTCGCTACATTTGCAGCCTTTTTTAAATCTAATTCACAACCTACTGGAACTACAAATACAAAGTATTCTTTATCTTTTGAATATGTAACTAGTGTCTTGTAAACATTTGCAGGATTTTCACCTGTACTTATTGCAACATCAACACCTGATATACCTTTACTTGTGTCATATTCTATTTCATCATATGCTATCTTTTTAGAATCTAAAATTCTCATTGCATTTGTTTTTTTCATTTTGCTACCTTTTGTATTGCGTTACATACTGCATTCATATTTTCTCTAAGTGCTTTTTCAAATGCATCCTTTTTGTATGCTCCATTTGTCATATGATTTAATACAGCTATATGTACACCAGTTTCTCTTTGTATAGTATTTGCTAATTTATGGTTTGAAACTTGTTCGTCAAATAGTATTTTAACCTTATTTGACTTCATCTTATTAATTGCTATCTTAGCATCTGTCAAACTTGGACTTTGAACATATGAAGGTTCTACAACAGTAGTAACACTTAGACCAAATTCGTTTAATAAATAGTCATATCCTCCATGTGTTGTAGCAATTCTAATATTTCTTGATTTACCTTTAACTTTTCTTAATGCTTCTGTTTTTATACTTCTTAATTTTGCTATATATCTTGAAGCATTTTGTCTATAATATCCTGCATTTTTTGAATCTATTCTTGCTAATTCAGATGCGATATAATTTACTTGTTGTATACTTTGTGTAACTGAAATAAATGTATGTGGATTTACTATACCACTTCTTCTTTGCCCTGCTATGTGCATAAGTGTTGTTCTTTTATTTGCATTAATTACTGGTATATTTTTTTTAGTTGCTCTTAACATTTTGTTTAAAAACATATCATGCCCTACTCCATTTGCAACTACAACATTTACTGTATTTAATCTCTTAATATCTTGTGCTGTTGCATCATAAGTATGTGCATTAACATTTGCTGGCACTAATGGAACTACATCCATTTTATCTCCAACTATATTTGATACAAAACAATAATATGGTAACATTGTTATACCAACTCTTAATTTTGAAAACCCTGTAAAACTTATTAACATGCATAAATAAACTAATATTTTTTTCATCTTTTAACACCTCTTTTAAGATACTAACACGATAAGACTTTTTTTTCAATAAACTTTATTAGGGTATAAAAAAATAGAAGGTTTATAACCTTCTACTTATATAGCTTAATAATTAATTTAATTTTTTCAGTTATTTTTTAAATTAGAATATGGTATGTAGATTGATAAAATAGCAAAAACTGCTAGTATAAACTGATACCAGAAATATGGTATTAGTGCAAAGGGACTAAGCATACCCTTTGTTAAACTTGTTGCTATTAATATTTGTGCTCCATATGGAATTAAACCTTGGAATACACATGAGAATACATCTAATAACGATGCTACTCTTCTTGGATCCACATTATATTCATTTGATATTTCTTTTGCTACAGGCCCTGCTATTATTATAGCAACTGTATTATTAGCCACTGCAATATCTAGAATTGAAATTAAAGCTGATATACCTAATTCTGCTGTTTTACTACCTTTTAAGCACTTCTTTGCTTTTTCTATGATATAGTCTATACCTCCTTCTTTTCTAACCATATATGCTAAACCTCCTGTTAGAAAAGATAATAAGAAGATTTCAAACATATTATTAAAGCCTTCATATATTTTAGAACAGTATCCAACTACACCAAATACATTAGTGCTAATCCCTATAATCCCGCAAAATACTGTTCCTATAGTCAATGTTACAAAAACATTTACTCCTGATACCGCTAGTACCAATACTAATATATATGGTACTACTTTAATAAGACTATAATTTACAGAACCAATATTTACAGTATTTATATTATTTAAACTAAACATATATATCAAAAATGTTATTATAGCTGCTGGTAATGCAATTTTTAAATTCATTTTAAATTTATCACTCATATTAACATTTTGTGTTCTTGTTGCTGCAATGGTTGTATCTGATATTATTGATAAATTATCGCCAAACATTGCTCCACCTACTAGAGCTCCTAATACTAATGGTAAATATATTCCTGATTTTTCAGATAAACCTATAGCTAATGGTCCAACAGTTACTATTGTTCCAACAGATGTACCTGTTGAAATAGATATAAATGATGCCATTAAAAATATTCCTGCAACTAAATATTTAACTGGAATAATACTCATACCTAAGTTAACGGTTGATTCTACACTACCTGTTGCTTTTGTAACACTTGCAAATGCTCCTGCTAATAGATAGATAAGACACATTATTAAAATATTTTCATCTCCGCAACCCTTTATTAAATTATTAAATTTACTTGATATATCTCCTTTAAAGAGTATAAATGCTGATATTATACCTAGTATTACGAATATAGGGGAATTTACTTTGTAAAACGCTAACTTCTCTCCAGAATAAGTTAAGTAAAATCCTGTAAAAAGATACATTCCTATGAAAATAATAAAAGGTATTAGTGCTTTTCCATTTGATTTTATCTTGTATTTCATGTTTACCTCGTCTTTTTCTTTTTTTAATATTATATATCTTATCGTAAATAAAAGCTAGTTGTTTTTCACAATCTGAAACTTTTTAATAGGTATTAAAATTTTTATTACATATATATACCTATATATGCTATTTTTTGCAAATTCTTAATACCTACTTATTTATCCTTGACAAATACTTTTTTCTCTGCTATCATTTACTTGTTAATGAATAATAAACTCAAAAGAGAAAGTGTGTCTAGGGTTCTTTCATGTGACCGAGCGACACAGGTGCATATATATTTGCACTACACCTAAAGGATAAAAGCCTAGGAGGTAGGTTTCGCTTGAAGCCTACCCTTCTAGGCTTTATATTTAGTGGACAAGTTTCCTTTTGAGTTTTTTTTTAAGAAAGATCTATAGGAGGATTTGTTTTATGAAAACATTTTTAGAAAATTTCTTTAAACTTAAAGAAAATAACACTACTGTTAAAACTGAAATTTTAGCAGGTATCACAACTTTTATGACTATGGCGTACATTTTAATAGTCAACCCTGCAGTATTATCTGATGCTGGTATGAACCATGGTGCTGTATTTACTACAACAGCTATTTCAGCTTTTATTGCTACCGTAGTTATGGGTATATATGCTAATTATCCATTCGCACTTGCTCCTGGTATGGGACTTAATGCATACTTTGCATATACTATTGTACTTGGTAAGGGTCTAAGTTGGCAATTTGCACTAACAGCAGTTTTAATTGAAGGTTTAATTTTCATAGTTCTTACAATGACTAAGGTTCGTGAAACTATAGTTAACTCTATACCTATGTCATTAAAGAATGCAGTAAGTGCTGGTATTGGTATATTTATTGCCTTCATTGGTTTAATTCAATCAGGTTTAGTTGTTCCTGCAAAGGGTATACCTTTAACATTAGGTAATATTATGAGCCCTGTTGCAATACTTACAATTTTTGGAATATTTATTACTTTATTCCTATTAGTTAAAAGAATACCTGGTGGAATATTATTAGGTATGTTAATTACTACTTTACTTGCTATACCTTTTGGTGTTACAAAATTACCTAGTTCAATAATAGGTTTACCATCAAGTATATCACCAATATTCTTTAAGTTTGAATTTCATAATATATTAACATTTAATATGGTTATTGCTATATTTGCATTCTTATTCGTAGACTTATTTGATACAGTAGGAACATTAGTTGGTGTTGCATCAAAAGCTGATATGTTAGATGAAAATGGTAACTTACCTAAAGCAAGACAAGCTTTACTTGCAGATGCAATAGGTACATCAATAGGTGCTTGCCTTGGTACTTCAACTGTTACTACATTCGTTGAAAGTGCAGCTGGTGTTGCTGAAGGTGGTAAAACAGGTTTAACTGCAATAGTTACAGCTATATTGTTTATAGTAGCTCTAATATTTGAACCTATATTTGCAATCATACCTCCATGTGCTACAGCATCAGCATTAATAGTTGTTGGACTTTTCATGATAGGTAATATCTTGAAAATAGACTTCTCTGATTTCACTGAAGGTCTACCAGCATTCTTAGCAATAATTATGATGCCTTTATCATACTCTATTGCAAATGGTATAGTATTCGGTATAGTTTCTTATGCTATTATTAAATTAATAACTGGAAAAGGAAAACAAGTATCATTAGTTGTTTATATATTAGCAATAATATTTGTATTAAGATATATTATTGAAGCATTTATTTAGTCCATAAGCCCTTTTATATAAATAATTTGGAAAAAAAAACTAGGATTTTAATCCTAGCTTTTTTTATTCGGAAATACTCTTAAATACCAAGTATGACACATAAGCTCCACCATCTATATGACCTAATGTTTTTTCTCCATGATACTTTGCTCTACCTTGATTAGAAATCATATTTTTTGTTTCTTCCATTCCTTCTTTTGCACTTTCATATGCCTTTATTTTATCCTTAGTTTTATTAAATTCTACAATAGCTGGTTCTAATGAGTCTAAAATTGTCTTATCACCTAATTTAGTATCTATTTTAGATTTCAAGTATTCTAATCCTTTTTGTAATGAATATATATATTCTTCCTTTGTAGGATCAGTCTTACCTTTTAATTCCCTTGCCATTCCCATGAAAAACATAGAAATTATTGTTCCTAATGATGAAGGTGCTGCTTCGTTAAATGAACTGCTTATATCCTTAAATAATATACCTTTATCAGCTATTTCATTTTTTTGTACATAATCACATACTGCATTAAATCCTTCATCCATAGTTAAACCTAAGTCTCCATCTCCAAATTCTTGATCTAATTTAATTAAATATTCTTTATTAGTATGTATATTGCCATAAATTTTTTTAAATATTTCTTTTATATCAACGCTCATTATTATGCCTCATTTCATAAATGTTAATTCATCTTCACTTAAAAGTAATTCTTCAGTTTCATTATCCAACTTAAATACTGTTATTGATAATCCTGCCATTTCCATTGAAGTTGCATATTCACCTATAAGTGGTTTTAATATATTAACACCTATTTTGCTATATCTATCATATATTTCATTATATACTATATATAGCTCATCTAATGATGTAGCACCTAAACCATTAACTAATACAGAAATTTTATCTCCTTTTTCTAATTTTATTTCTGTTTCTATTTTATTTAGTATAATATCAACAATTTCTTTTGCTGTTTTCATATTAGTAGTATTAATTCCTTTTTCACCATGTATACCCATACCTATTTCCATTTCATTTTCTAAGATGGTAAATGTAGGTTTTCCTACTTCTGGAACTATGCATGGTGTTAGTGCAATACCCATAGTTCTAATATTTTCTAACGCTTTTTCTGTTTTAGACTTTACTTCTTTTAAAGTATATCCTTTTTTTGCTAATGTCCCTGCTATCTTATATGCATATACTAATCCTGCGACTCCTCTTCTTGATTTTTTATCATTTGATGAAGCAATATCATCACTAACTATTACTTCTTCAACTTCAATATCATCAAAACTACTTTCATCTCTTGCCATAGAAAAATTCATCTTGTCTCCACCATAGTTTCCATATACGCATAATACACCTTTCCCTGAGTCAACGTACTTTATTGCTTCATACATCTTTTTACTTGATGGTGATGCAAATACATTACCTATAGCACAGGCATCCAACATTCCTTCTCCTACATAACCTAGAAACAATGGTAAATGTCCACTTCCACCTCCAGTTACAAGCCCTACTTTATCTTGTGATTTTTCCTTTTTAACTAAAATTCTAAAGTCATCGTTTAATAATTTTACTTTATCACTATGAGCTTTTACTATTCCATTTACCAATTCTTTAACGTAGTCTTCCTTTTTGTTTATTATTTTTTTCATCACACAACCTCTTTATTTTGAAAATTTTTCTGGATATTTCCACTTGTTTAATTCTTCAACTGAAAATCTTGGCGGTTCAACTCCTTTATTTATCATTAATGTCATATAGTATATTTCTGCTATTTCTTCTACATATTGTGCTTTTAAAAATGCATCTTTTATATCGCATCCTACTGCTACAACTCCATGTTTTTCTAATAATACCATATCAGATATTCTTATAGGTTCTATTACAGATTTAGATAATTCAACTGTACCAGGTCTTGCGTATTTTGCAACTGGTACATAACCTTCTTTTAAACCTAATGTTGCTGCTTCGAATATTACACCTGGTATAGGTTTTGCTAATACAGCAAATGCTGTTGCCATTTTAGAATGTGTATGAACTATAGCTTTTACATCTTCTCTTTCTTTATATATTTCCAAATGCATCATAGTTTCACTTGATGGCTTAACTCCTTCTTTATGATAAAGAACGTTACCATCTAAGTCCATTATACATAAATCATCTTCAGTTAATTCTTCTCTATCAATTGCAGATGGTGTGACATATAGCTTATTTGTTCCAGGTATTCTAACACTAAAATTACCTGATTTGTGTTTACATAAGCCTATTCTTTGTGCTTGTCTTGCAACTTCTAATAATTCTTTTTTTAATTCTTCGTTCATTCATTTTCCTTTCTCATTGTGATATAGAATACTGCGTATAGGACTATAAATATAACAACACCTAATAATCCTTGCCATCTAAGTGCTAAGCCATTTGCTAACACCCATCTAAATATTGGAGCTTCTACACCAAAGTAACTAATCATTTGTCCACTTGGTATATCAATAGTTCCTACTTGTCTTGCAAGTTCTGTAACATAAGGTGCAAAACTTGATGATACTATTAGATATGCTGGTGTAAATATTACACTTAATATGAACATCTTTATTAAATTCTTTTTACTAACGATCATTGCTGGTACAACAACTATTACATTTACTATACCTGCTAGAGGTAATATTGTATTTAGATTTAATTTTGAAAATACTAATGCTAGTACTATTGATACTGGTACTATTAAGATAGAGATAACCCATAATTCTGCTTGCCCTGCTAAGAATGGCCAGTCTAGACCTATATATATTTCTCTATCTTTATATTTATTCTTCATGTATGCACCTGCTGCATCTGCAATTGGTGCTAATGATTGCATGAATAATTTTGCTACCATAGGGAATAGAACTAGTGATGCAGAAACTTTAATTGCTATTTGTAATGTTTCACTTACTGAGTATCTTGCAACCAATGCAAATAGACCACCTATTATGAATCCCATAACTGAATTTTCACCAAATACACCTATTTTTGATTTTAATTTTTCTGAATCAAATGTACTGTTTTTTATTGCAGGTATTAAGTCTAATACCTTATTAATTGGTTCCATCATTGCACATTGTAATGTCATATAGTGTGTACAAGTTACACCAGGAATACTAGTTATTTTATATATTCTCTTTTGAGTAACTTCTGCTGTTTTTAATTCTAATATTATTTGTATAACTGCAGCTACAAATCCTAATATTAAGCTATGAGTTATAGCTATAACCATTGTTGCTGTAAAAATTTTACCCCAAACATTCCACATATCTACATTTAATACATTTGTAAAGTTAAATCCTAATAGTATTAGGTTAATAACTATTTGAATAGGGAACATTAATAATGCATATGGCCATGCCCAAGCTATTGCTGACATTGGTGCCCATCCTACATCTACTGTATTTAAATGTATACCTGTTGTTTCAACGAATTTTGCAGCAACTGGGCTTATTGTTTCAAACATGAAACCTAGTATCAATGACATACCAGTAAATGCTATACCCAAAGTTATACCTGCTAAAATTGCTCTTTTAATTTTCATTCTGATTATTATACCAATTATTATCATAATTATTGGTAAAAATATTGCTGGACCTAGTCCTAAAATATAGTCTACTACTTGTTTTAACATAAATACTCCTCTTCTACTTTGCAATTAATTCTTTTAATTTTTCGTATTCTTCTTCCATACCTAGACCTGTTAAAAATTTAATACCATTTATTGTTGGCTTACCATATGTTTCTGATCCTGGAACTATTGTTACATAAATATCAACTTGTGATATAATATTTTCTAATGCCTTTATATCAACAGATTCTACTGTTGCACTAATCCCATCATCTTCTAACATTGAATTAATCTTTGATGCAACTGTTTGTGATGTTGCTATTCCTGAACCGCATGCTACTACTATTCTTTTCATATATACCTCCTATTATTTTCCATATTTATTTACTAATATGTTATATACTTCTTCTTTATCTTCACTTTTTTCTAGTGTATTATAGCAATCTTCATCGCCTAAAATTTTCATTAAGTTTAATAAGACGGTTACTTGTTCTTCACCTTTTTTGATTAATAGGAATAGGACTACTTTAACTTTTAATTGTTTTTCATTTGTACCCATTTCTCCAAACTCAACTTCATTTTTTAACCTAACAAACACTATTCTTTGACTATTTATTAATGAATATGTTGTATGAGGTATTGCAACGAAGTACTTTTCAAAATTTAATCCTGTTGGATAATTTTTTTCTCTCTCAATTAATGATTCTTCATAACCATCTTTAATATATCCTTGTTCTTTAAAAATTTTGGACATTTTTCTAATTAGGTCTTCTCTATTTTCTGCTTCTACATTAAAATATATATCTTCTTTATTAAATAACATACCAATCTCCTGTTCTATAGTTTATAATTTTTTAAATATTCTACTATTTTATATTTATTTTTCTCATTAAGTATTTCTTTAAATTCACTCTTAAATACCATATTTATTAAATTACTAATAATGTCCAATGATTTCTTTTCATCTTTTATAGAAAAACTTACTACTGTATCTATCATTTCACCCGTTTCTTTTATATTAACAGGTTCTTTTAAACTTATTATTGAAACTCCCGTCTTATGAACATTATTATTATTCTTTGTATGTGGTAATATCAAGCCATTATATCGAATGATATGTGAATTATTTTTTTCATATATACTTAATATATCTTTTGTATAACTCTTATCTGTAAATTCTCCTTCTAATAAGCTGCATCCTTTTTCTAAGGCATCATAAATATC
Source organism: Sneathia vaginalis (assembly GCF_000973085.1). NCBI lineage: Bacteria > Fusobacteriati > Fusobacteriota > Fusobacteriia > Fusobacteriales > Leptotrichiaceae > Sneathia > Sneathia vaginalis. The sequence continues at coordinate 468,864 of NZ_CP011280.1, read as the reverse complement.
TTTTGCATCATAGTTAAATATGATATTTTCTTCTTTTAAAATATTTTCATACTCGTCTAATATTTCTATATCATTAACTATCTTGTCGCCAAAATTATTTAATAACTCGGATATAAATTTTTCATAATCTAATTTCTCTGAACTTCTTCTTACTATATCTACTATGTTTGATAGAAGTATTTTATTAATATTGCTCTTAAAACCTAATTTAAGTAATGTTTGCCTTTCTTTTTCAGTTATAACTGGGCTTATATTAACAATAATTTTATCTTCATATTCTTTTTCATCTAATTTTACTGTAGTCAATATATATTTAATATTTAAATTATTTTTTAAAGCCTTATTAAAGTTATATATAGATCCTACATATGATACTTTTATATAAAATCTATTTTGTATATTATCTACTAATATTTTATTACTACCACTTCCAAATGATGTTATAACCGCAACTTCTACAGGTTTTAATTCTAATCTATTTATACGTTCTATTGATGCTAAAAAATGTATCTTTAATAAGTGTATTTCATCATCATCAATTTTTTTATTTAATACATTATTTAATAACCCCATAGAGTCTTTTATAATATAGAAGAAAGCATCTTTCTTTTTATAGCTTTCATCTAACGTTTGTACATCAAGCATATATCCGTTATCTATTCTGTTAATTAATGCATTTACATGTTGTAATAAAAATTCAAATAATAATTTATCTTTTGTTATATTCTTATTTATCTTAGCTTCTACCTGACTAATTATATTTTTAACAACTACACCTATATTCACATCTTTTTCCTGATAATTATCACTTTGTTTTATCCATGCTACAAGATCTATAATTTGCTCTAGCATTTGTTTTGTTACTTTACTAGTTAAATTTAATAATCTTAGTTTATTCAAAACATATTTTTTATCAGACTCTTTTATCACATACTCTTTTGTACTTTTAGATTTTTCGATAAATATAATTAGAAAACGAGTAAATAAAATTCTGTAATTTATATCATTAACACTTAATTTAAAATCACTTATTATCTCATCTATAAATTGTTTAATGGACTTAAATGTATTTTTGTCTATGTTTTGAAATATTATTTCATTTAACTTTACAGAAATCTCATTATCATCTTCTTTATAAATGTACTTTATATCATCAAACAATATATTGAATCTATAATTTTCTAAATTTTCTCTATCCCCTTTTAAATAAAGACCATTATCATTTTCAATTTTTATTCCCTTTACTTCTAATCTTTTCTTTAATTCATTCAGGTAATTTATTATTGTACCCCTTGATAAATCAAAATATTTTGTTAAATAAGTTATTGTTATTTTTTCTTTTGAGAATAAGATTAACCACTGTATAATTGTTATTTTTTTATTTTTATCCAAAGGTTCTAATTTTTTTATTATCTCCAATATCTTGTTTTCTTTACCCTCTATATTTAAAATTATTGTACCTTTAGAAGATTTTTTTATAGGTGATATCCTAATAAAGCTCAATACATCATTTATTCTATCTATGTTATAACGTATCATTCTTTCTGATACATTAAATTCTTTTGCTAACTCATATATGCTAAGTTCTGATTTGTTATAGAATTTTTCTAATATCTTTATTTCACGCTCATTTAAAATCATTTTCTCACCTTCTTTTATACTATTATATTCATTAACAACTAAGTTTCAATATATAAACCTTATCACTTTTTTATGAAAGTTTTTTTACTGTTTTTTTGGAAATAATTTGTACAAAAAAAAGCATGCCATTGCATGCCCAAATTATTTACCTATTTCCTAGCATTCTTTCGTATAAGTCTTCATAGAATGGCTTCTTACCTAAAGCTTCTGCTATTGTATATGCTAGTAAACTAACTATTGCAAGACTTAATAGATATTCAAATGAACCACCAGTCATTTCAAGTATTAGTATTATTCCAGCAATTGGTGCTCTTACTATTGAAGAAAAATGTCCACACATTGCAAGCATTACAAATACTATTACCATACTAGGTGGTATTATACCTAAAGTACATAAAATACTTGCATAAAAATTACCTAGTAATGCTCCTATTACCAATAAAGGAACTAAGCTTCCTCCAGGAACTCCTACTGCAAATGATAAATAAAGTAAGAATATTTTTAATAGGTACAACACTACTATTTTTTGTATAGAGTAACTACCATACATATTCATAGATAAAAAATGTTCACCTGCTCCAAATGTTGTACCATCAATTAATAATATTATTGCAGTTACAACAAAGGGAACTAAAAACTTAAAATATTTATTCAAAGGTAATACTTTATTGAATACATCTTTTCTGTCTATTATTATATAATTAAACAACACACCTGAAATACCAGATAATATCCCTATTAGTGCAACATAAATGTATGTATGCATATTTAATGCTGCAATTTTTGGCATATCTACTAATGTAGGGTGATTACCTAACAATAGATTTGATGTTATTACTGCACAAAATACTATTACAGATGCACTTAAAAACACCTTTCTATTAGTCTTTTTAAATATTTCTTCCACTGAAAAAAGAACCCCTGTTATTGGTGCATTAAATGCAACTGCAAGCCCTGCACCTGCTGATGCACCTACATAATATCTTTCATCTTCTTCACTTTCTTTTGAAAGCTTATGTACAGCTTCTCCTACAAGCCCTCCTATTTGAACAGATGGACCTTCTCTTCCTAATGTCATACCTGATCCAACTGTTAATACGCTTGATACAAATTTATACACCAAAGTCTTTTTCCAATTAACTTTAAATTTAGCGTCTATAATACCATATACTACTGGTATTCCAGAACCCTTTATCATTGAATCTAAATTATTCATAAAATATATTACTGTACCTAATACAATAAAGGTTAAAACAAAACATATCTTACCATATATTGTCTTGTTACATACCTTTAAGTAGGATAGCATAAATTTTGCAAAATGATTTATACCCAATTTATACATTGTTATTACAAAACCGCATATTATACCTGTTATAACAAAAAATAAAAGAGATCTCATACTAATTTGTATCCATTTTCGCTTATTCTTCACTTAGAAACATCTCCTCTTAAATTTATTTCAATGTATTCATAATCATCAAAAATCACTTTTCTAACTGTATATCCTTGACTTATAATATCTCTTAATTTCTTTAAGTCAAAAGTACCACCATAATTTATCTTTATTACACCTTTACGAATATTTTTATTTATATATTTAATAAGGTCTTTTTCATTTTCTATATAATTACCTATTATCTTCTTTCTATCATAATCTGATGGTGCAGGTTTTAATCTTTTATCTGTTAATTCATGATTTTTAGAAAAGTACTTATTGCTTCTTAAAAAATATGAATAATTATTACCTCTATCTCCTAATGGATCATCAAATGTTACATCCACATTATACCATTTTCCATTAATTTTTACTTGATTCCATGCATGTCTTAGTCCTCTAGACATTCCTGCTAATATATTAACTTCTAACTTTGATTTTTTTGCTAATTTATAGAATAAATTTGCATATCCTTCACAAGCAGCTTTTTTATCTAAAATACCACTTATATACGTTCTAGTATCATATTTACCAGTACTACTATATGTAATATTTTGTATAATATAGTCATGTATTGTCTTGGCTTTATCGTAATCACTCATATTTTTTTTGATATTCTTCTTAGCCCACTCATCTATTTTCTTTTCTGCTAATATGTAGTCTTCTTTTTTTACTGAATATTTAACATGTATATTAGCACGTATATTCTCTTTATTTTCCTTTACTTCTATACTAGTACTAACTAAAAGATTCTTTATATCATCCTCTTTCATCACTTGTTCTACATCTGAATCTATCTCATTAGGTGATATATTCTCAGTAAATACAAACTGTATATCAGTATCAAAATTCAAAAAACTTTGCCTTATTTTCTCTTTTAAATTCAATGTATTTGAAAATATATTAATAGACAAAAAATATATAATTAATAGTTTCTTCACTCTTTTTACACCAACTTCTCATATTAAACTTCTAAATCCTATGCTAACACAGCTCATTATTAAAAAAGCTAATACTACCCCAAATAGAACTGAGATTACTGTCTTTTTAAAATCAAGATCTAATAAGCTTGCGGCTAAAGTACCTGTCCATGCTCCAGTACCTGGTAATGGTATTCCAACAAATAAAAATAGGGCAACATAAACACCGTATTTTGAACTAGATTCTAACTTTTTACCTGCATTATGCCCTTTTTCTAAAAAATACTTAAATACCTTACTAGTATATTTAAATTCTTTACCCCATTCTAAGACTCTTCTTGCAAACAAGAATATTATTGGTACAACTAGCATATTACCTATAACGGAAATTATCATTATTTTCATTATATCTAATTTAAGTGCTACACCGTAAATAACAGCACCTCTTAACTCTATCAATGGAACCATTGATATTAAAAATACACATATATATTTTAACATTATTATTCCTTATACTAAAAGAGTCGCATAAGCGACTCAATTATTTATCTTACTTTCTTTCTTTACCTTTTTTGTAAGCTCCTTCAGCTCCATAAACATCTACTATCTTTTCTTTATAGTATTTCTTCATGAATTCTCTACCCTTAGCTAAGTATTTTCTTGGGTCAAATACTGTTGGATCGTCAGCAAATGCTTTTCTAACTCCTGCTGTGAATGCTAATCTTCCGTCTGTATCTACGTTTATCTTAGCAACTGCAGATTTAGATGCCATATGTAATTGTTCATCTGGTATTCCTAAAGCATCTTCGATCTTACCACCGTTTTCATTTATGATTCTAACATATTGTTGAGGTACTGATGATGAACCGTGTAATACGATAGGGAATCCTGGTATTCTCTTTTCAATTTCTTTTAAGATATCTAATCTTATATGTGGATTGTCACCTGGTTTGAACTTGTATGCACCATGTGATGTTCCTATAGCGATAGCTAATGAATCTACACCTGTCTTAGATACGAAATCTTCTACTTCTTCTGGACGAGTAAAGATATGTTCTTCAGCGTGTACTTCGTCTTCTATACCAGCTAAAACTCCTAATTCAGCTTCAACTGTTACATCATATTTATGTGCAAAGTCAGCAACTTTCTTTGAAATTGCTACATTTTCATCATAATCATATTTAGATGCATCTATCATAACTGATGAGAAACCATTTAAAATACAGTCTTCAGCTATTTCGTAGCTTGGACCATGATCAAGGTGTAATGCAACTGGTATATCTGAACCTGCTGCCTTAACGTATTCAACTGCTGCTCTACCTAACCAAGGAATCATGTCTCTACCGATATAATTTCTTGCACTTGATGAAACTTGAAGAATTACTGGTGCTCCCATTTCAACACATGCTTCAATTATAGCTTGTAATTGTTCTAAGTTATTGAAATTGAAAGCTGGAACTGCATATCCTTCTTTATTTGCCTTAGCAAACATTTCTCTAGTATTAACTAAACCGAAATCTTTATAGTTATACTTCATTTCCATGTTTTAAATCCTCCTATATTCTATATATATAATTTTAGCACAAAATACGCATATTTTTCAACACTTTTATTTAAAAAATCGTCCCGTAAAAGACGATTTTTTTATCTATTGGTTAATCTTACAGGTAATCCATAAGATTTAAATATATCTTCAGCTTTTCTTACTTGTTCTGGAGTTGGTGTAGGATTATTTTTTAAGACATAAACCCTTTTCATCATTTCCCATTTGGGTGCTCCCATTTGGTGAAATGGTAATACATCTACTCTTTGTACATTTGTTAATTTTGAGCAATATTCTCCCCATTTATGGAGATCTTCTTCGCCATCAGTATATCCAGGCACTAATACATATCTCAACCAAACTGGCTTATTTATTTCCTTTAGATATTCTGCAAACTTTAATGTTGGTGCTAAATTTACAGATGTTAATATCTTGTACTTATCAGGATTTATATGCTTGATATCAAGCAATACTAAGTCAACGTATTCTAATACTTCTTTTGCTCTTTGTGTAAAAATATATCCAGATGTATCTAAAGCTGTATGAATACCGTGTTCTTTACATAATTTAAATACTTCTTTTATGAAATCTGGTTGAACAAGTGGTTCTCCACCTGATATTGTTACACCACCTGTACGTATAAATCCCTGAACTTTTTCAATTTCGTGAAATACTTCTTCTGGTTCCAATATCTTTTTTCTATCTTTAATATTCCATGTATCCACATTATGACAATATAAACATCTTAAAGGGCAACCTTGCATAAATAATACAAATCTTATTCCTGGTCCATCCTTTGTTCCAAAACTTTCAAACGAATGTATAAAACCCTTCATAAAATATTCACCCCTTATAATAAAGGTGCAAGAGAAATCTTGCACCTAAATATATAATATAACTACATCTTGTCAGATATTGTTCTGTTTATAACATCTAATTGTTGTTCTCTTGTCAATCTTACAAAGTTTACAGCATATCCTGAAACTCTTATAGTTAATTGTGGGTATTTTTCTGGGTGTTCCATAGCATCTTCAAGTAATTCTCTACCAAATACGTTAACATTTAAGTGGTGTCCTGTTTGATGCATATATCCATCTAATAATCCTACTAGATTTTCTTGTTTTTCATCTCTATCTTTTCCTAAAGTACCTGGTGTAATTGCGAATGTGTATGAAATACCATCATTTGCATCTTCAAACGGTATCTTAGCAACTGATGCTAATGATGCAACTGCTCCACTAGTATCTCTTCCGTGCATTGGGTTTGCACCTGGTCCGAATGGTTTACCAGCTAATCTACCATCTGGTGTATTACCTGTCTTCTTACCGTATACAACATTTGAAGTTATTGTTAATACTGATTGAGTAGGTATTGCGTTTCTGTACATCTTGTGTGTTCTTATCTTGTTCATGAAGATCTTAACTATATCTACTGCAAATTGGTCAGTTTCGTCATTGTTATTACCGAATGGAACGTAGTCTTCTCCTTCGTTCTTATAGTCTATTGCAACACCATTTTCATCTCTTATAATTCTAACTTTACCATGTTTAATAGCAGCTAATGAGTCAGCAACAATTGATAATCCTGCGATACCAAATGCTTCTGTTCTCTTTATCTTAGAATCATGTAATGACATTTCAAATGCTTCATATGAATATTTGTCATGCATATAGTGAATGATGTTTAATGCTTTAACATATGTAGTTGCTAACCAGTCTAGCATCTTATCATATTTTTCCCAAACTTCTTCGAAGTTTAAGTAGTCTCCTTTAATTGGTTCAAATTCTCCAAGTGGTGTAACTTGAGTTCCTTTAACTTCATCTTTACCACCGTTTATAGCATATAATAATGCTTTTGGTAAGTTAACTCTGGCACCAAAGAATTGCATTTGTTTACCTATTGTCATAGGTGATACACAACATGCGATACCATAGTCAGTACCAAATTCTGGTCTCATTAAATCGTCATTTTCATATTGTAATGATGATGTATCGATTGAAACTTGAGCACAGAATTTCTTCCAAGGTTTAGGTAATTTTTCTGACCATAATACTGTTAAGTTTGGTTCTGGAGCTGGTCCTAAGTTATATAATGTATGTAAAATTCTGAATGAGTTCTTAGTAACTAATGATCTTCCATCTCTTCCTATACCACCGATTGATTCAGTTACCCAAACTGGGTCTCCACTGAATAATGCATCATATTCAGGTGTTCTTAAGAATCTTATAATTCTTAACTTCATGATGAAGTGATCTATATATTCTTGTGCTTGTTTTTCATTTATTCTTCCTTCTTCTAAGTCTCTTTGAATAAAGATGTCTAAGAATGTAGAAGTTCTTCCCATACTCATGGCAGCACCATTTTGGTCTTTAGCAGCTCCTAAATATCCAAAGTATAACCATTGTATAGCTTCTTTAGCTGTTGTAGCTGGTTTAGAAATATCGAATCCATATCCTTCAGCCATTCTCTTTAATGCTTTTAATGCAGCTATTTGGTCAAATATTTCTTCTCTATCTCTAACCATATCAGCTGTCATGTCATTTCCATCTATCTTATCGAAGTCTTCTTGTTTCTTTTCAATTAAGTAGTCAACACCATATAAAGCAACTCTTCTGTAGTCACCTATTATTCTTCCTCTTCCATATGCATCTGGTAAACCAGTTATAACACCTGCGTGTCTTGCTAATTTAATATCTTGTGTATATGCTGAGAAAACACCGTCATTATGTGTCTTTCTGTATTTAGTATAAATTTCATTTGTTTCATCATCTAATTTATAACCAAATGCTTCTAGACTGTTTTTAACCATTCTTAATCCACCATTAGGGAAGATTGCTCTTTTTAATGGTTTATCTGTTTGTAGTCCTACTATTTGTTCTAAATCCTTTTCAATGTATCCAGGACCATAAGCATCTATTTGTGATGGTTTCTTTGTTTCTGCATCATAGATACCTTTTTCTCTTTCTTCTTTAATCATAGGCATTAATTTATCCCATAATTTCTTAGTTGCATCAGTTGGTCCTTCTAGGAAACTTCCATCTCCTGTATATTCAGTATAATTTAATTCAATAAAATCTGCGACATTTATTTCTTTGTCCCATTTACCGGTCTTAAATCCTCTCCAAGCGTCCATATTCGCCCTTCCTTTCATATATTAATATTCTTTACACTTATATTGTACTCTCTTTTATTTTTTTATCAATAATATTTTATTTATTATTTATTAAAAAAAATATATTCTTTCATGAATATAGCTATAATCGTGCTTATGACAATCATTATTTACAAGAAAAAATATATTTATTTATTTTGTTTCATTATACGAAACGAAGAATTTGTCCATCACAAAATTTTATTAGTTCTTTGTCGTGCGTTATAACTAATATTAGTTTATTATCTTTCCTCATTTTTTCTATATATCGTATAATTTTATTCATTTGAATCTTATCAAGACCAGAAGTTGGTTCATCAAATATTACAATAGGTTTCTTACTAACAATAGCTTTAGCTATCATTAATCTTTGTTTTTCACCACCTGATAATATTTGTGGATGATAGTCTTTTTTATCATATAAATCAAATTCTTTTAGTACTTCTATTTTTTCTTCTTTGTTTTCACTTACAATAGAAATTTCTGACCACACAGAATCTGTAAATATTTGATAATTAACGTCCTGCATAACCATAGAAATATATTCATACTCTTTTTTTATTTTTTTATTCATATAATAAGTTTGACCATATTTATTTTTTAATAGGCCCGCTAATTTTCTAACAAAACTTGTCTTACCTACACCATTTTTTCCAGTTATAAAAAAAGTGCCATTGTTTAATGAAATACTTGTATCTATAACAACATTTTTGTTATAGCAAATATAATAGTCCTTACAAACTAAGCCTTCATAGTCCCTTATATCTCTTTTTTTATGTAGATCTATTTCTTTTACTTCTCTGTCTATACTTAAATCAGAAAAACTTCTTAATTGATATTTTTCAAAGTCTATAAAAGGTATTTCTTTTTTTGTATAAGTTACTATCTTTTCATCCTGTATTATTAACAACTTATCCATTATGTCTTTTAAATAGTATAGTCTGTGTTCTGCAATAATTACTATTTTCCCCATTTTTTTCAATAATAACAAGGTATTTTTTAACCATTCGACACTAGATTCATCTAAAGATGAGCTAGGTTCATCAAATAGGTATATAATATTATCCATACACATACAAGCGTTAATCGCAATTAGTTGTTTTTGTCCACCTGATAACTTAAATATATCCCTATCCATTAAATCTTCTGTTTTTAATAATTTTGAATAATGTTTTATCGTACTTTCTATTTCATCCTTACTAACATTCCTATTTTCCAATCCAAATGCTATTTCATCAGTTGTATTGATGCAATAAAACTGTGTCTTGGGATTTTGAAAAACTGTTGATATATATTTTGATCTTTTTGTCATACTTTCTTTTAATATATCAATGTCATTACATCTAATATTACCACTTACACTAGCTATATTGAATTCAGGTATTATCCCATTTATCACTTTTAATAAACTACTCTTACCTGAACCTGACTTCCCTGTTATAACTATTAATTCTCCCTCGTTAATATTTAAATTTAATCCAGTAAACAAAGTCTTTTTTTCATACTTTATGCTTAAATTTTCTATACTAAGCAATTTGACCTCCTATCTGATAAATTAATAAACTAGTTGTTAAGAATAATAGGACATAGTCAACAATTCCAAATTTAACATCATAAATACTAGATCTTTTACCTCCTACTTCAAGTCCTCTTGTAATAGCAGAAATTGTAACCTCATCAGCTGTTCTTGTTATACACATCAAAAGAGGAACAACCTTATATTCAAATAATTTTAAGGGATGAAATATTAACTTTTTAACACTTAGACCATCTAAAAACATAGCATCTTTTATTTGACCATAATCTATTAGTATTGTGTAATAGAATCTTGCCATAACAGAAATAGGTATTATTAACTGATCTGGAAATTTCATTTTAGTCATGCTAGCTATAACCTCACCCATATCTGTAGTCATAACAGAATAACTTCCCATAGCGATACCAGGAATTATACTTAAAAATACTGTATTCATAAATAGACACACACTTAAAAGTATTGAATTTTGTATATTAAACATATATATATGAAGAATGAAGGAAATAACTGTTAGTATTATTCCCTTCAAAGCTATTTTAATATATCCCGATAACATAAATAATATGTAGGGTACAAATAATATTACTAGCATTAAATACATATTTCTAAATAAAACCTGTTCCATCATAGCTACGTATGATATAACTACGGTCATAAAAAATTTTGTTCTAAAATCTAGCTTCATATTATTTTTCCTTTAACATACCTGCCTTAACAAAATGTTTTTTCAATAAATGTATACCTATAGTGCAACCTATAAATCCACCTACTGATGCTAGTAAAATACAAGGAACTATTACTTTATATGACATAGCATTCATGAACTTATTAGCAAACTCAACTCCACGATGCATTACCAATCTTTGGTAAACTTTATCTCTTGAAATTAAAAGTGGAACAAAATTACCTATTACACCCATAGGAGTAATACTAAATGCTATTCTTTTTGCATTTAAATTTGTATAATTATCTTTTCTTATAACAAATTCTGCTATTATCGCACATATCATAAGAGTTCCTATTACAAATATTCCATGACCTGTTGCTAAAAATACTAACCCTAAAACAAATTGTTGTATTATTATCATACCTGGTTTAGTGATTTTAGTTGAATATAGCATATATACTGGTCCTGTTACAACACCAATTAAAAATGGTAAAAATGGCATTGTTACAGGAGAATGTGCAACCATTCCACACACAAAAGTAAAGAATAAAATTAGGACACTAAATAGTCCTGCATTAATCAAATCTTTAACATTTAAAATCTTATTTTCCATCAGTACTCCTTATTTAACTTGATTAGCCTAATTCTATCACTAATAATCCTATTTTACAATACAATATGAGCATAAATGTCTAAATGAAACAAGTCTAATCGGTATAATTTTTTTAAACAAAAAAAGAAGACTATAAGCTTTAATAGCCTATAGTCATATGTCTACTTATCTTTTTTTATAAATCTCTTATAGAACTCATCTACATAAATAGCTATTGCATTATCACCTGATACATTTATTGCTGTACCAAAACTATCTTGTGTTATATACAACGCTATTAGTAAAGCTCCTAAAGCTCCTTTTGAATCTATATTAACCATATACAAGAATGGTAATGCACTCATAATAGCTCCACCTGGTGCACCAGGGGCAGCAACCATTGCAATTCCTAACATTGCTATAAACGGAAGAACTAGTGATACTGAATAATTCATTCCAGTCATAATTAATACACCCATTACACAGCTAGTTATTGTTATCATAGATCCTGATAAGTGTATTGTTGCACATAAAGGAACAACGAAATTAACTATTTCTTCAGATGTATTGTTATTTAATCCACATTGTATATTTACTGGTATAGTTGCAGCAGATGATTGTGTTCCAACTGCTGTTAGATAACCTGGTATTTGATTCTTTATTAAATTAACAGGATTCTTCTTAGATACTGCTCCTGCTATGCTAAACATAACTAACATATATATGTAGTGCATAGCAAAAATACATAGGTATATCTTGATAAATAGTTTAATAATGGCAAAAACTTCACCAGTATATGACAACTCACAAATTATACCAAATATATGTAGTGGTAATAATGGGATTATAAAATGTTTTAATATTCTTGTTACTATCATTTCAAAATCATTAAATAAATTAAAAGTTGTTTCACCTGTTTTTTTCTTTCTCATGTAACTTATTGTAATTCCAACCATAAATGAAAACACTATTGCTGCTGTAACATCTAGTACAGGCGAAAGTGGAATGGTAAAGTATGGTGAAACTACCATCATTTTATTAGATATTGTATCTTGTAAACTTTTAACTAATTCACTTGATACTAAGCTTGGATAAATATTTGATGCTACTGTGTATGAGAATAGTCCAGCTATAATAGTAGACACATATGAAATACCTGCTGTCAATGCTAAAAGTACACCCGCACCTTCAGACAATCTAGCAATCCCTATTACAACAAACCCTATAATCATAAAAGGAATAAAGAATGATAAAAAACTTCCAAAAAATGTACTGAAAGTTTTAAATACCCTTACAAAACCTAAAGGCACAAAAGTTCCAAGTAATATTCCTAGAAAGATTGCAATAATTAATCTAGGAACAAGTCCAAATTCAAGTTTTTTCATAAAAACCTCCAAATCGAAAAAAATATATTACTAAATTATACCCAGTTTTTAATTTTTTTCAATTCTTTTCTCACTTCTTGAGTAATTTTAAATATTCTTTTTGTTCTGGAGTAATACGTTTACTCTCACATGCTTTTTGTATTGTCATATTGTGAATTATTGTATCTAACCTATAATCTTTAATGTATTTTATACTATCATCCCATTTCTTTGCTAAAGCCGTTGCAAAAAACCACGCAACCATCATTTGAACATAATACTCTTTGCTATGAATAAAAGTTGGTATTTCTAAATACTCAGGCTTAAAATCATCATCAAGAAAGTAAGACATTAACATCTCAATTCCAAAACGACAAGTATATGTCTTTTCTGATAAAGACCATTCTTTGATTTTTTTCAAAAGTTTTGTCTTATTCTTCTTAAAAATCTTAGGCGACATAATATCACAAACAGCCCAATTATCTACAAAAGGCAAAAATTTATCTATTTCAGTAATACATATATCGTAGTCCTTCATTTCAGAAAGAATAAGTCCATGAAGCATATTTTCATCATAGTATTTATGTGGTAGTTCTTTTAAAAATTTAGATACTTCCTTTTCCTTTACAAGTCTTTTTGCAAGCTTTCTTACTTCCGGAACTCTAACACCTATAATACTCTTTCTAGAAATTCCTGGAATCAATTTTGACTGGAAATCTCCATATGAAATATCCTGTAATGAAAATAGTTCATCTTTAATATTCACTTCTTACACCTCTTATTTAATATTTTTATACTTTTTCCTATATATTAATCCAATACCTTCTTGTTGTAACATTCCCTCTTGGTAATATATTTTTCACTTTGTTTTCCAAAATTCCGCCATTATTTTCTATAACTTTTATTGATCCAATATTGTCATCATCACATGTAATCAAAACTTTATGTAGATTCAAAGTCTCTTTACAATATATAAGTGCCATAGAAAGCATTTTTGTTCCATAGCCCTTCATACATTCAGATTGTCTAATTTCGTACCCTATGTGGCCACCATAGTTAAGTAAAAAAGAATTTAATTCATGTCTAATATTAATTTCACCAATAAATTTTTTATTATCTATCAACCAAAATGTAGTAGATCTAACATAATTTATAGGTAAATTTATACCATGTTCCATATTATATGAACTTTCTATAATTGTCTCATAGTTTCTAAAACGTCTTTCTGCATACGGTCTAAAAATTTCATCTTCTTCATTTGCTTCTATATAACTTTGAATATATTTCTTATCTGGTCTAATTAATTTCATAAGCCCTCCTTTATTAATCATATTCCTTCACTCCACTTACAATACACCCATGAGGAACTAAAGAACTAAGTCAAAGTTCCCTAATATTAATTTTTATAACTACATTATCTTACTTTAACAACCACTCAATTATATCAATAGACTGAATTCCATCATATTCGTCATCAATAACTTTATCTAGAGTAATAACCATTTTTTTATAATTATTATGGATTTTTTGTAACGGTTTTAATTCTCTTTCTCTTACAGATTCATTTTTCATGCTTTCTGTTACTTGAACATACATTTTTTCATTTGCATTTGTGACAATAAAATCGACTTCTAAATTGTTAATTTTCCCAATTGCTACATCAAACCCTCGTCTTAACAAGTGAACTACCCATAGTCTAAAGCCTATGGGCTTCCTGCTTCGCTACCTTGTAACCTACTATCTCCACAGGCGTTAATTCGGGTAGTCCCTACCCTATATTTTTTTATTACGCTATTTTTCTTAATCCTTCTGCTAATATATTCTTTGCGGCATTGACATCTCTATCGTGTATTTCCCCACAATTTGGACATTTCCATTGCCTTACGGATAAATCTTTTATTTCCTTATTTTGGAAACCACAACAAGAACATAACTGACTACTTGCGTAAAAACTATCTACCTTAACATATATTCTATTGTTCCACTTTGCTTTATACTCTAGCTGTCTTGTAAGCTCATACCATGAAACGTCACTTATAGACTTAGCCAATTTATGGTTTTTTATCATATTTTTTATCTGCAAGTTTTCTGAAACAATCACTTGGTTTTCGCTTATTATTTCACTTGAAATCTTATGAAGATAATCTTTTCTGGTATTTGTTATTTTCTCATGGCATAATGCTATTTGCTTTCTTTTTTTCTGATAGTTCCTGCTCCCTTTTATTTTATGTGCAAGCTGTCTTTGAAATTTTGTAAGATTTCTCTCATACTTCTTTATTGTCTTTGGATTTTCGTATTTTCTCCCATCTGATGTAATACACAAATCCTTTATCCCCAAATCTAAACCTATTTTACCTCTTGTCTCCTGCTTTTTTACATTCTCTGTTTCTACTAAGATTGCTACATAATACTTTCCACTCGGCAGTTGTGATATAGTTGCCGATTTTATTTGCCCTGCAAAATTCCTATGAATTTTTGCTTTTATCTTTTTTAACTTTGGCAACTTTATTCTTCCTCTATCAAAATCTACAGTTATATTCCCATTTGTAAAATTAGTTGTGTAGGATTTATGCCTATCGTGTTTACTCTTAAACTTTGGGTAACCTGCATGCTCTTTGAAAAAATTTTTATAAGCACTATCCATATGATAAATCGCATTTGTTAAAGCAAATTTGTCTACTCCTTTCAGCCATTCATAAACTTTTTTCAGCTCTCTATTGCAATAATTATTACAGTCTGTTTTACTGATAGAGTTTTTTTCTTTTTCATAAGCATCTTTTCTATATGCAAGGGTTTGATTATATACAAAACGGCAACAGCCAAATGTCTTTGCCAACTGTATTTCTTGCTCTTTACTTGGATAAATCCGATATTTATATGCTTTTAACATTCAGCTTACCTGCCTTTCTACCCTGCTACAAGCAAAATATCCATCAGTCCAAAATGTATGTTCTTTCCAAAAATGTTTCTTAAGATATTCTGTATGCTTTTTCCATATATTTTATGATTATATTATGCTTCTTGCATATCTCATAAGAAAACTGCTTGATATCATCCGACATTGATTTCGGCATTTCTATACTTGCATACAAAAATAATGTGATACTGCAATAAATACTTATGCCTATTCTTTGATTTCCACGTTCCCATAATGCCAATTATTGTACCATTAAATCATAATTTTTGCTACCTTAACCCACCCGTCTAAAGCCAGTGGGATTGCGGTAGCTTTAATTTCAATGCTCCTACATATGATGCAATAGTTTTCGTTGCTGGTTTACCTTGCCTTTCACGATTTTGAATCATATTTTCAGATACAAGTGTATTGCTTACCAAATTAAGAGAGGTAGTATTTCCAATATTATCCGCTAAAAATATTATAATTTTTCTAAGTAATTCTACATCAGTAATTTGTCTTAATCCTCTTCTTTTTTTGATTACATTATGCCCTAAACTTTTATTTTTATCAAGTTTGAGGTATTAATTCCCTAAACTTTTCTTATTTCAATTATCCATATTTAAAAATATGTATCTACATAAACAAAATTCCTCTGCTATCATACATACTCTAAGTATTTGTATTTCCACATCAGTAGACTTTTCTTTATCTGCTTTTATGTTCCTTTGTCCATTGACATATTAGACAAAAAAAAGGAGGACTTCTGCACATAGGCATAATAAGTCCTCCGAATTGAATACTTAATAACTAATTATATCTTTTGCTTTTTCTATTAGTTTTTTTGTACTATCAAAATCAATTGAATTCTCCAATTCTGTATTTTTAATTACAGAATCTAAATATGACCTATAAACTATCTCATGATTTCTACTAGGCTTACCTCCTAAAAGCAAGTTATCTTCAATCCAGTTATCAATTTCATTAAAATATTGATCCCCTTTGATTTCAAAAGATTGTTTTCCTCTCTCCAAAAGAATTTGTAAGTACTTTTCTATATACTTATTAGCTAAATTAAAGTTTTTATCCTTGTTATAATGCATAGCTACGGTTAAATAAAAATTCAAAGCCATAGCTACATTAATTTCTACCAGGTTAAATGTTTCTATTAAATCTTCAATTTTTTTACAAGTTGCACGCCAATTATCATTTTTAAGATTGCTTTTCATTAGCAATAAGGTGACTAGCTCAACAACATTTTTTAGAATGAACACCTGTAATTTTGCATCCACAAATTCATCCTCTTGAGTTTGTAGATAAGCAGATGCAAGCAAGCATTCTGTTGATAAGAGCAATTCCTCCGATGAAGGTAATATTTCTATCACCTCTTTTGCTTGTCCTAATTGAAGAAGGCATACCCCTTTCATGTTTAGTGCTTTTTTAGTTAATGTATTATTCTTAGATTGGTCAATTACTCTTTTAAATATTTCATTTGCATATCTTAAGTATTCCTGCTTTTTTTCTATCTCACCAACCAAATCGCATAGATTAACTATCAATTCCCCCATATAATAAAGCAATTCAAAGCATGAATAATATTGATTTATTGTCAATTTAATATTCCTAATAACGTCATCAATTCCACCCTTTGTAATCTCTTTTGAAAAATCCTCATATATTTTTTTTATTTGTTCTAGTGATAATTGAGGTTCATAACCAATCAATTCATCTACTGTAACGTCAAAAAATGTCGCAAGCTTTGGTAACAATAAAATATCTGGGTAACTCTGTCCAGATTCCCATTTTGAAACAGAAGCTTTTGTAACCATCATAAAGCCAGCTAATTCTTCCTGTGTTATATTTTTTTCTTTTCTTCTTCGATAAATATTCTCCGCAATTTTCAACATATATGACACTCCTTTTATGATATTTCCTTTTTATTTAATACAATAATAGAACTAATAATACAAATAATGATTAAACCACAGGTTGTAAAAATAGGTATGAAATAGTCATTAAAAACTATCCCCTTAATTATATCTACATTCTTCCCAATTAAGGCAATCGGCATATATTTTACAATTTCTTCTTTTAGAGAAAGAAGAAATTGTATCACTACACCACCTGTGACGAATAATAATGTGCCTATCACATTTTCAGTAATGACACTGCCTAGTATCTCAAGTGAAATCAAAAATATTCCAAAAATTAGTGGAAGAAATACTGCCATGAGTATATTCTCAATAGGAAATGTATTCCCAAAAAAATACTTTGTATATCCAAATGCTACAAGAAAACAAATACAATATGAAAAAATCCACATAATTGTATTAAAAAAACACTTTGATATTATTACTTGATATCTTGGTAATCCCTTTGATAGCAAATTTATTAAAGTTCCTTTTTGAATCTCATTCGTAACTTGTGTACTGAACAATATCACAAGGCCAAGCATTCCTGTTTGTTTGACGTTCTTAAAAAATTGTACCCAAGAATCAATTTCTGTTGGAGTATTAGCCTTGATATCAATGCCATCAGTTGCAATAGCTTGAAGGATTTGAGGAGTCAGTTTTGCTGTAAGTGGACTTATAAATCCAATAAATATAAATAACAATAAAAGTCCCAGCATCTTTTTTGTCCTAATATTTTCAATTAATTCTTTTTTTATCAGTGAAAAAAATATCTTCATGACTTAATTACCTCCATAAAAATATTTTCTAGTGTTGGCTCTTTCACACTAAACTCAAGAGGGAGAATATTCTCATTATGAAGTTCAGATAATATCTCAAACGCTTTCTTTTCAGAATCTACTTCTAAAAAACTAAGCGTACTTTCTTCCTCTTTAAAATTCATTTTCGAGATAACATTGTTGTTTTTAAACTTATTCAACTCATCAATAGATTTAAACCTTATATCAATTTCATTTGTACGTTTCATATTCTTCAACTCATCTATTGAGCCGTCTAATACGTTTTTACCTCCATCTAAGACAACAACATGATCACAAATTGCTTCAACATCAGATAAAATATGCGTAGAAAAAACAACCGTCGTTGTTGATTTTATTTTTCTAATGATCTCTAATATTTCTTTTCTGCCCACCGGATCAAGAGCCGAAGTAGGTTCGTCACAAATCAATAATTTAGGACTATTTAAAAGAGCTTGTGCAATTCCCAAACGTTGTTTCATACCTCTAGAAAAACTATGTATTCTTTTGTCAACTCCATCTAGTCCAACTAATTTTAATAATTCATTACTTTTTTTTACTATCTCATCATTATTAAGCCCAGTTATTGAACCGCATAATTTAAGATATTCTTTCGGTGTCATATAACCATAAAACTCAGGTACATCTGGTAAATAACCAATAAACCTATTTGTGCTTGTCTGACCATATTTTACTTTTTCACCAAATACTTCAATAGATCCCTCATCAATTTTCAAAAATCCCAAAATCATTTTCATTGTTGTCGTCTTACCCGCACCATTTTTGCCCAAAAATCCAAATATAGTTTTTTGAGGAATAGCTAAAGACAGTCCATTCAAAATATTATGGCATCCAAAAGATTTAGATAGATTTTCTATTTTAAGAGCATACATTATTCATTATCCTTTCCTATCATTAGATACAAAATAGGACCAATAGTTTGTATAAAAACAACTATAACAATCCACATTACCTTGTTCCCAAATTTAAACTTGTTGTGTGTTAATATATGGGACAATGCGTAAATCATAAGCCCAAT
This sequence comes from Sneathia vaginalis, assembly GCF_000973085.1. NCBI lineage: Bacteria > Fusobacteriati > Fusobacteriota > Fusobacteriia > Fusobacteriales > Leptotrichiaceae > Sneathia > Sneathia vaginalis. Next base: position 449,369 of record NZ_CP011280.1, on the reverse strand, counting down.
TTCAAAAACAACTATCGGTATTAAGATTGGTAAATATTCTCTAATAAATTCCATTTTAAATCCTCCTTACGTTATCTTTATGTTATTTGTATTATATCACTTAACTTTATTAACTTTCAAGAAACTATTAGTTGTTTTTTTAGCCGAAAATCAACTATCATGAAACCTCAACTCCCGAGTTTGACAGTTGTAAATAATTAAAATAGTTATGCCTTTATTTTTTTCTTGTTTTTATGTTATTATTATTCATATAGATAGATATTCCTTTCATGATATTGATTTTTATATGATAGCATATCTATCTATTTCTTTATACTTTTTCGTTATTTAATTATACAGTCTTTTAACTTTACACAAAAAAAAGCGTGAAGTAAAAGAAACGTCAATTTCCTTCTACACGCTTATTTTATTATATTCAATTAAATTTTTATAGTGTTGCATCATTAATTATACTCTACAAAATTTACACAATTTACTTGACAAACCCATTTATGCACTTTATTATACACTCCCTTTAATAAAAATTTTAGAATTTTCCTATTTTTTATTATTTTATCCAAATTGGACTACTTATTATGATATTCTCATCTTCTAGTTTATATCTAACATAAATATAACTATTTTTAACTATATCTTTTTTATCAATTTCAATATCTCTTTTATCAAGTTGATTTTTTACATTATCTTCAATAAAAATTTCACCATTTACAATAAGTTCAAAAGTCCTAATTTCTACAGGAGAAACTAAGTTTATTTTTATATTTAATTTATTAATCTCATCATATTTTAATATTCCACCCATCAAGACTTCATTAATTCTATAATCAAGAAAAACTCTTGTATATGTAGAAGCATAAGTATTTCTTCTTTTCAATCCATTAAAAATATCTGGTCTTCTTAATTTATCTGAATATACAAATGTTAAACCTGCATGACCTGGCATTAAATCATGGTCGTCACTACTAGCTGTCACTCCCCACATTTTACCTCTATTTAAAAATGATGTCACCGTATTATCATCAATATTTGACATAGCTTTTAAAAGCATTGGATTTTTAGGATATTCAAATCTTCCCCATTGACCTGAGTAGAATTCACATAAAACCTCAGCTTCATCATTTCTTTCCCATTTTTTTAGATCAAATCCTGTATTTTTTTGATCTTGCTCATCTTTATGAAGTCTTCCACCACAATAACGATGAAAATGTGGAATTGATAAATATTTTTTATTTTTAAATTTGTCCCATATATCTCCTATGTCAATTGCACCTTTAGGGTATTCGAAATTTTCAATATCTTCTCCTAAAATTACAACAGTATCTCCTCTAGGACTATGAAATTCAAATCCAGGAAATGTTACAAACTTATCATCTTCATTATATATATTTGAATATTTTCCCATTACTTCCCAGATTTTTTTTGTTACATTTTGTCTTTCATTTTCATCGAATAAAAATGTTTGTTCAACTAAGGCTAAGAAATCTATCATCCTAGCATCTCTTGCAAACTCATAGGCATCATCCACACAACCGCCTTTATTATTGTCTTTAATATTAGGTGTTAAAATTGAATGAGCATGGGTATCTCCAAAGTAAATTTTTTTTTGATTATCCTTACATACACTTATTGATTTCTCGCATATTAAATCTGTAATAGCATCAACTTCATAATAACCAGAGTTATAAACTGTAAATTTATTATTAACCAATTCAGATATTTCTCCTGTTAATAAATTTTTCAACATTAATTTTGGACACTCTTTATTATCCCAAATTGGATTTTTAAATTTATCACTATACATATATTTTATTTCATATTCTTTATTTTTTTCAATTACTAATGGTGTTTTAATTAGTAAATACTTTTCTTTATCTGGTATTACTTTAATTTCAGGAAATACATTTAATTGTTTAAACTCTTCATTTCCAGATTCAGCTATTTCAATTTTATATTTTAAATATGTTCCATTTTTAAATGTAACATGATTCATACATCTTGTTGCTGGAGCATAACCTTTTAACCACATTCTATTTATACCACCATAATAAATATTTAAGATATCATCTTTTGCCCAATCTGTTATTGCTTCAACAATAGCAATTCTAGTACTATCAGGCCATCTTAAAACATGTGAAAATTCAGAGTTTATTTTTTCTATTTTTGTTTTTAACTTAGATTTCTCATAATCAAAATATGCATATATAAAATGTGGTTTCCAATAGTCTATATTTTGTACATATTCTATTGATCTTTGATGAGCATATGCAGGGAAAGTAATTTTAAATTTAGTACCTTTTTTTAAAGATTTATTTAACTTTATTCTAATATTCCATTCTAATTCACCATCAGCAATAATTTCTTTATTATAGTTTATTATAAACTCTCCAAATTCATTTATTTTTTTTATACTTTCCATCACTATACTTCCTTTATTATTTTTATAAAATTAATTTTTTCATCAGACGGAACCATTTGTGCTGTTATTTTAATACCTTTAGTATCTAAATATAAAAAATCTTTTATGTTATCTTCACTTACACTTACTGATTTTACTAACATCTTTGTATTTAAATTGCCAGCCATATTTCCTATATTAAACTCTTTAATATCAAAGCCAGCATCATATAATTTACATAATGTTTTTGGCCCTTTTACAATCACAAAAATTCTTTCACCATCATATTTGCTCTCATTTATATTATTAACTGCTTTTTCAACTGTTAATATTGATAATTTGCACTGTTTTGGACAAGCCATTTTTAAGGCTTCTTTATTTATTTGATCTTTAACAACTTCATCATCTATAACCATAATTCTTGTTGCTTTTGTAAATTTAATCCATACTGTAGCAACTTGGCCATGAATTAATCTATCATCTATTCTTATATTAACTATTTCCATCAAATCACCTTACATTATTTTTAAAAGAACCATAATCGCTGCAAATATTATAACAAATAAAATTAAACTTGTTGGTTTATATTTCTTTTTATCCATTAAATACCATGCTACTAATGTTATTATTAGCGGTAATAAAGTAGGCATTATTCTATCAAATATTTGTGATTGTAATGGTATTTTCATTTCTCCACTAACAAATGAGTAAATAACTTTTGCTCTAACGGTTGTTGCTGCAACACCACCTATGATAACAAGACCAACCGTTGTTAAACCTTTTGAAATTTTATTAGCTAATTCTTTATTACTAAAAAATTCATTAGCAAGACCTATTCCCATTTCATACCCTTTGTGGAATAGATATAATTGTAAAGCAAGTACTGAAAGCAACCATGTTATCATGAAAAATATTGGACCCATTGGGTTTCCATCCAACATACACATACCCATTCCAATACTAAGTAAAATAGGATTCCAAGTTCCTATTAACATAGAATCACCAATACCTGCAAAAGGCCCCATTAATGCGTTTTTAGTATTTACTATTAATTCTTCAGAAACATCTTCTCCATTAGCTCTTGACTCTTCCATTGCAATTGTAATACCTGGTATTATTGAACCTAATTGTGACTCTGTATTAAAAAATTGCATGTGTCTTTGTAATCCTTTTATGTATTCTTCTTTGTCATCTTTATATAATTTTTTGAGTATTGGTTCCATAACATGGCAATATCCAAGTCCCATCATACGCTCAAAATTTTGTGTTGCTTGTCCAAAGAAAATATATGACCATGCAGCTTTTCTTATATCCTTTTTAGTTAATTTTTTTCTTTCATCAGTCTTCATAGCAATCATCCTCCACATTTAATGTATTATTATCAACATTAGTAACTATATTTTGGCTATTTCCTTCAGATTTAACAAATATAAATGCTATTGCTAAAGCAAATGTCGCAAGAGCTGTTATAGTCATACTTGTTGATATCATTAATACCCAACCTAATAAAAATAATACTATCATCCAAGTTTTGGATAATGATTGTTTTAATAACATTGCAAATCCAATTGCTGGCAACATTCTTCCAGCAACTTCAAAGAAATGAAGTACTTGAGATGGCATTGCACTAATTAATGATTCTGCAAAAGGTGTTCCAAAATAACAAATTAGAAATGCTGAACCTATTCTTAAAATTGCACTTGGTACTGCCGCTAAATATGTTGCTCTATGAATACCTCTTCCATCTCCTTTGCTAGCAGCCTTATCACCTAATAAAGGAAAATAAGTATTAATTGTCATTATAAAATTAAATACTCCTAATCCTAATAAACTTAATGGTACTGATAATGCAACAGCTTCAGCTCCTCCACCACCAGCAGCTAACGCTAATGGTATTCCAATATATGAAGCCCAGTTTACATCAGCTGGCATAGCACCACCAGGTGTTATTTGTCCAATAAATAATGCTTGAACCATAGCACCTGCAATTATACCATTAGTTACATCGCCCAAAATTATTCCAACAATCAAACCTGCAACTAAAGGTCTTCCAATCATATTCCAACCACCTGTTATCCCAAAAAACCATGGCGTACGTTTACAACCCAAATAGGCAAATATCCCTATTAGAAAAGCTTGTAATAAACTCATAATAATCTCCCCCACACACACATTTTTAAATTATTCTTCAAAATTATTGTTTTCAATTATATTATTATATATCAAGAGTTCTTCTCTTCCTTCAATAATACTATTATTAATCATTTCATTGAAATTCTCGGATAAAAGTCTTCCCATAGCAAAAGATATTATTGAAGTTAAATTAGCTCCCCCTATTACTTCTAACCTTTCATTTATTATTTTTTCTTTAATAGCAATATTAAATGGAGTACCTCCTCTTAAATCTGTATATATCGCTATTTTTTTACAATCCTTTAACTTGATAAGATTTTCTTTAAATTTAATCTCTAATGTGTTTATATCATCATTTTCTAAAAAATCTATTGCTACATAGTTATCTAATTTACCAATTAATAAATTTAAACTACTTGTTATTCCAGAAGCAAATTTACCATGACCAATAACAACTATTCCAAACATTATAATCACCTCCTCTTTTATAGAAGTTTACAACAAAAATTTAAAAAGTAAAATTTTAATTTTTTTTCGTTTTTTACAATTATTGATTATTTTTATAAATGAGTTATAATATTAATAATATAAATTTGCTGAAGAAAATATACATATTTTTTTTCGTCTTTTTATAAAAAAAATATAAAAGGAGATATATAATAATGAATAAAAAAAAATTTTTTTCTACTGATGATTATATAAAACTTAATCAAAATTTTAATAAAATTGAGTCTCAATTATTTAAAAATATCATTAAAAATATTAGATATGGTACTTATTATATTGAACTTCTTGAAGAAAAATTAAATTCTAAATATAAATTAGATATTGATAATGATTGGTTTAACTTTTTTATAAATTTTTCAAAAAAATATTTTATTTATAAATCCTCAAAATTGAATTTTGAAAATAAGGGAATTATTAGAATAATTTCTAGTTTTTCTTATAGAAATAATATTTTTAGTATTAAAATATCTCAAGATTTAATAAATATCTTTAATGATTCTTACAACGATTTTAAATTAGCAAGATTTGATAATAGAATACTATTTAAAAATCATACATTTAATCTTTATACATATCTTTATGATAATCATATCTTTGACAATATTGTTGAAATAGATTTATCTCTATTAAAAGATATTTTGTCTATTAATAAAGAATATTCTAGATTTTATGATTTTGAAAAAAATATTTTAAAAAAATCTATTAATGAAATAAAGAAATATAAAAATATAAACATTGAATATATAAAGGTTAAAAAGAAAAATCAAAGAAATATTACTTCTATTATTTTCTTTATTAAGAATAAATATGATTCACTAATTGAAATTTCTACTTCAAGAATGATCCATAATTTAAATCTTAACACAGAAGATAAAGAAATAATGTTCAAATATTTAAAAGAATCTATATCAAAATACGGTAAAACATTTGTTGAAAATAATTTTAAGTACGCTTTATTACAAGAACTAGATATTAAAACTACTATAAACAATGACTTATATAATAATAATTTTAATAATAAACTTAAAGAATTTAATAAACAACCTATTATTTATATTGAAAATGTCTATGAAAATAAAAGGGATATGATTTTAAGATCAATAAAAGATTGTAAAAAATTAAATAATAAATTTATAAAACTTACGTTAAATATAATTGAATATATTATCATCAATCCTGATATGTACCAACACAATACAAAAGAAAATCTATACTTAAATATTGTTAATTTTATTAGAAAAAATAATAATTTTATATATAAAGAAAATAATATTGTTATTATAGGGGAGTACAACAGAAATATGAAAAGTAGATTCGCTATTATTTATTAAAACATCCTATTTAAAAAGAACATGTACCAATAAACAAGACATAAAAATGATTTTTGGGAGTGTATAATAAAGTGTGTAAATTATACACTCCCTTAAAATATGAGAAATATTAAAAATAGTGAGACCTATAATGCTTCTCATAGATTTTGAATACATTATATATTTAGTCTCACTATAAATAAAATTTATATGAAATAAAAAAATTTACACAATTTACTTGACAAACCCAAAAATCGAATTTTTTATGCTAAAATAATTTCTAATAAAACATTTTTTATTGCTAAGCTAGTATCGTAATTTAAAATTTCAGATATAGTTGTTTTATAATCTTTATTAGCTACTAAAATTTTATATATTTCATCTTTATCTACATTACTCATTTGTGATTTTTTAAGAAACTTTTTAATAATATCTAATTTTTGAGTCTTTGAATCAAAAACAGCTTCATCATATTCAAAAGTAATTTCAACATTTTCATTTATAGGTATTTCCCTAATTATAAAACTTGTTATATTCTTTTTAAAATTATATTCTGTTCCTATTTCTCTAATACTATCTTTAATTTTAATCATAACTTTTTTTATTTTTTTTCCATATATATTAAATTCAAAACTTCTATATCTAGGAATAACATTTATATTTCCTTCAGCCTTATGAATTAAAATTTTACTATCATTTTCTAAATATTTAAAATTTGTAGTTACTGATTCAACATTTGATAGATTATCTTTATTATCTTCTATTAAGTTAAATTCACCATCATCTCCAGAACCAATAATAATTCTTAGATTTTCAGGATTATCAATATTATTAATTCTTTCTTTTAATTTTGCTAATGGTATAATTGACCCTTCTTTAAAAAATATACCTAAGTTTTCTATACCTCTATTTATAGTGATATTCCTATTACCACTATACTTTAACCCTATTTGAAGATCATACCAATTTCCTTTAGGTAACCATGCTTTGAATTCAGCCATTTCTGATTCTTCATTTATTTTCTTAGTAATTGGACAAATTAGAAGTTCAGATCCAAAATAGTATTGATTTTTTACTTTATAACTTTCTTTATTTTCTGGATATTCATAGTACATAGGTCTAATTAATGGAATATTTTCAGTATTTGCAATAACATTCATAGTATATGTATATGGAATCAACTCATGTCTTAATCTTAAATATTCTACTATTATTGTTTTATATGGTTCTTTAAAATTCCATGGTTCTTTTTCTATAAATTCAGAATTTGAACTATGTAATCTATTTATAGGAGAAAATACTCCAAACTGTATCCATCTTAAAGTTAATTCATCTGACCTATAACCATGTCTGTGACCACCAATATCATGACTCCACCATCCATAACCTATATTAGATGCTGTAGATGTAAAATATGGTTGAAAATCTAGAGATTCCCAACTTATTACAGTGTCTCCAGAAAAACCAACTGGATACCTATGACTTCCTGGTCCAGCATATCTTGAGAAAGTTAATCCAATATTATTATTTTTTTTATTATCATTATAGTGATAATGGTTTAATACCCATAATGGATCTTTATTTTCATCTATTTTTGTTGGGCTTTGTTGCCAATCTATCCACCAAAAATCAACTCCAATATCTTCATTTGGTTTATATAAATATTTAAATGTATTTTCAAAAAATGTTTTTGACTTATGGTCAAAATCAATGTATAAATCTTTATTAGGATCAATATTCATAGCTTTAGCAAAATCTCTATACATTATTTCAAACGGTCTTATTCCAGCTGACGGATGTACATTTAATGTTATTTTATAGCCTTTTTCTTTAATATAATCAATAAATCTTTTAGGATCCGGGAATAACTCGTGATTCCAAGTATAACCTGTCCAAATACTTCCATATTTTTCAGGAATATCAACTAAATGCCAATCCATATCTAATACAGCAACAGAAAATGGTAGTTTTTCGTTTTCAAATTTTTCTAACAAATCTTTATAACTATTTTCATTATATGGATAATATCTACTCCACCAATTTCCAAGAGCATATCTAGGTAATTTTGGTTGTGGTCCTGTTAACAAGAAAAAATCTTTCAATGCTTCCTTATAATTTCTTTTGTAAGCAAAAACATATAAATCTATTTCATTAGAATTTCTATCCTCATACCATCCATTTTCTAGAAGTATTGGAGAGTTAGAATCATCAATTACGCTAATTCCATACTCTGATAAAATTCCATCATCTAATTCAACTTCTCCATCTATAAAATCAAGTGTTCTTCTTGTTCCACCAAGGTTACTTAATTTATCATTAAAGTGCCAAATCTCTTTGTAAGGATGTTTTGTTTTCCCGTTTAATTCTATACTTAGTCCATAAGGAGAAAACTCTCTTTTGTTATATCTAAGAGTTATATCTTTAGTTATAATTTTAAGAGAGTTTTCATCTTCATAAATTTCATATAAAACCTCAGGAAAATTTCTATTTATAACCATTTTAGTTCTAGCATCTTCGAAAATATTATTTTTTGAATATTCTAATCTTACTAATTTTGATGTTAATAAGGTAATTCTATATCCTTTTCCAATAATAATCGATTTTGGATTAGCCAAAGGATTAAAATCATTATACTTTTCAATATACATAAAATTCTCCTATTTTTTTTTATTCGTCATCTTCATCTAAAGATTGACTTGCTAATTTATCATTTACATAAACAATTTCACTAGCAGCATTTATTATTTCTTCTCTAATAGTATCTTTATCAATATTTTTTTCCCCAAGTTGAGTAGCTATTGAAATTAAAATTGATAAATTTGTTCCAGAAATTAATTCTATATTATAATCGTTTAATCTTCTTATAAAAGCTTGATTAACAGATCCTCCTGGTATATCAGTAAATACAAAGATTTGCTCTTCTTTAGTAAAATTACTTAATACTTCATCAATTTGTTTATCAACTGAAACATTTTCTAAATAAGCACTAATGTCAATTATTTCAACTGTATTAGGCAAAATATATTCTAATGTGTTCTTAAATCCATTAGCAAGCTTATGATGACTTGCAACAATAATTTTTTTCATAAAGCTACGCTCCTAAAACTTTAAAGTATGATCCTATTAATGAGAATACAACTATAGTTAGTATAACTCTTAAGAATCCCCATTTTCTTTTTTCCATTAAATAGTATACTATTCCAGTTAAAGTAACTGGTAATAATGCAGGTAAAATCTTATCAAAAATACCAGTTTGTAGATTTAAAACGACTTCTCCAAATTTAAACTCAATAGGAGATTTTACTCTTACAACAGTAGCAATTAAGCTTCCAACTACTGTTAACCCCATTACTGAAGCACCTTCTGTTATTGCACTTAATTTATCAGATAAATCAGTAATTAATCTAACACCTGAATTATATCCAATTTCAAACAATTTTAATCTTAAAAGTATTAGCGTTAAATTCAATAACATCCATATTATAGCACCTAATGGATTCCCATCTAACGCCATATAACCTGCAATTGATCCCATTATTGTAGGATATAATACCCATAATAATGAATCTCCAATACCAGATAAAGGTCCCATTAATGAAGTTTTAATAGATCTTACAGCATTTAATGATTCTAGTCCTTCTTTTTCTTGCATTGCTAAATCTGCTCCGATTACAAGTGGTCCCATATATGGTGTAATATTAAAATATTCATGTTCCATTCTCATTGCTTTTTGATAATCTTCATCATTTTTATATATTTCTCTTAGTGGATCAGCAACAGCCCAAGCATAACCTGTCCCCATTAAAGTCCCATAATTTAAATTGTTAGCACCTATGAAAGAAAATTTCCAAACGGCTCTTTTTTTATTTTTTTCAGATAATTTTATTCCATTATTCATCAAAATCAACTCCTCCTTCATAAACTGCTTCGGTATTATTTGTTACCATTTGCTTTTTAGATATCATATCTTTGTAAACATAAACTCCTAATGCAAATCCTACTATAGAAATTGCTAATATTGGTAATTTCATATACGCAGCAATTACAAACCCAATTAATAATGCCCAAATATAACGACTTGTAGGCATATAACGCATTAACATTACAACCCCAACTACTGGTAGCATTCCTCCAGCAATATTTAAACCATTTGTAAACCAATCAGGTGTTATCTTTATAATAGTTTCTACAGCTGTTGGTCCAAATACAACTAGTATAATCATAGGAATAAATGCTTGCATAGAAACAAAGAATACACTTATAAAGTTAACATTTTGCATCTTTTTAAATTGTTTCTTTTCTAAATATTGTTTTGCCTTTTCAGAAACAAATGAATTTAATGTTCTTGTTAATACATCTAGATTTATTGCTATTATACCAACTGGTAATCCAATAGCAACAGCTGTCCCTATTGTAGCTCCAGTTCTAGCATTTAAATATATTGCAACTACAGTAGCAAGAGCGTAATCAGGTACTGATGATCCACCTAAAGCAGCTACTCCTAAACTCATTAATTGAAATGTTCCAGCTATAACTAATGCTGATTGTAAATCTCCCATTATTAACCCTGCAAAGAACCCAACTGTTACTGGCCAGTGGTTAACTATTGTGATACCACGATTATCTATTAAGGCATACATTGGAAGTAATATAATTAATATATCTTGTAAAATACTTGGCATAATTTTAATCTCCTTTTCCTATTTTAAATATTCTTTTAATGATACTTCTTTATCAGAAGGTGCAAATTGATAAGTTACTGGTATTCCCATATCTTCAAGTTCTTTTAATAATTGTAATTCATTTTCTGTTGCTGCAAAACTTTTTTCATATTTTTTACGCTCAGGTCTATCTAACATAATACCTATATTAACTTTAGGTATTTTAATACCTTCTTTTGCCAATCTTACTAATACTTCAACATTATTAACAACTAATAAAACATTATGATTATCATATTTACCAGCTTTAATATTAGTTATTGCTGTCTTTTCATTAATAAGTGACATACCAACTCCTGATGGCTTGCTCATTCTCATAGCTGATTTTCTCATCTCATCTTCTGCTACAACATCATCTATAACCATTATTCTTTGTGCATTTGTTGTACTTGTCCATTGAGTTACAACTATACCGTGTACTAATCTTTCATCAATTCTTGCTAACTTTATTCCCATATCTATATCCTTTCATTTTAATTAAAAATATAATTTATTTTTTTAGCTAAATAGCTATCTTTTTTACAAAATACTGGTAAAGTTTCTAAACTAAATTCTATTATATAATCCTTACCACCTTTGTAAACTTTATTATTAAATACGTTAATCCAATCATTTCCATCAGGTAAATAAACCTTCATTTTTTTCATTTCAAAATCAATAACAGGACTTATGAGTAAATCACTTCCGAACATATACGAAAGTCTATCGTCCCAAGCTTTTTTATCATTTGGAAATTCAAAGAATAAACTTCTTGAAATTGGATAACCAAAATTTGTACTTTCTTCATATAATTTAAATATATAATCAACTAATTTTTCTCTAATTCTAATATATTTTGTTAAGATTCTTTCAACTTCTGTTCCAAATGACCAAATTTCATTACTAGATCCACTTGTTCTTACTCCTCCTCCTGTTTTACCAATTTTTTGACTATGAGGTTGTCTATCCCCATGCATTCTTAAAACTGGACTAAATACAGCAAATTGAAACCATCTAATCATTAATTCCTTAAATTTTTGTGTAGTTGAATCTCCACTATGGAAACCTGCTATGTCTGTTGTGCTCCAAGAGATTCCTGATAGTCCCATACTAATTAGTATTTGTATTTGTTCTCTTAAAGATTTAAATGAACTATCTATATCCCCAGACCAAACAAGACTTCCTTCTTTTTGTGAATTAAACCATGCAGATCTTATTAATACTGGATATCCTTCTTCTCTAGGTATTGTCATTAAATACTCATAAGGATATCTATTTGCCATTTTTTCAAAATTTCCTTTTGAAGTATTATACTCTCTTTGCTCATATATATTCATTTCAGGTTCTGCTTGATCTGCCCAGAATAATTTAATATTCTTGGTTTTATAATTGTTTGTTAATAAATTTGAGACGAATTTTTTTGTTTCGTCATTATAGAAGTCAAGAATATCTTTATTATCAAATATTTTTGATTTATTATCTCTAGGTTCTAATAACATCTTATTATTTTTATAATAATTATAATATTTTGAATTTTTACTAACAGTTGGCCAAACAGAAACCATTAATTCAGTGTTAGTTTCTTTCATTTTTTTTGACAATTTATCTATATCTTTCCAATAATTATCATCAAATTCAAAATTTCCATCTTCAGTCCAATGAAAATAATCTATAACAATTACTGAAGGTTTTATTTTCCTATTTAAGTATTCATTATATATTGATTCAACTTCATTAGTTGTTTGATATCTTAGTTTACTTTGCCAAAGACCTAATAATTCTTTTTTAATTATTGGTGCTCTACCAACCATAAAAGTATATTTTTCAATTATATCTTTTGGATTTTCTCCAACAATTACAACATAATCTATACATTCGGTATTATTATTTACCCATTTTTTATAGTTTTTATTAAATGATACATTACCTATCGATGAACCATTCCATAAAAAACCATAATTTTTATTTGAAATATAGAAAGGTATTGTAGTTTGTGAGTTTCTTTGCATTAATTCATACATTCCTAAATTCTTATTCAAATTTTCCTCTGCATAAGAACCCATTCCAAAAATTTTCTCGTTTATATCAGTCTCAAATAATTGTATTGACTCAAACGAATCCTTATAATTTTTTTTAAATTCCCTTGGTGAAATATTTAATGAATATGATGGCTTATATTCTATTTTAACATCATCATCTATTCCAATAGTCCTTCTAACATTACTTTGTTTTCTTGAATATTCTTCTAGAATTAATTGATTTTTATTATAAAAAAATAATTTATTATCTTTATATTCAACTTTTAAATTGCCATTTATAAATTCAATAATATCTCCATTTTGTATTATTTTAAAATTTGAATTTTCATTTTTTTTTAACTCTTTAATTCCAAATTCATTTTTAATTTTTTTATTTTTAGGTGATGAGTAGACTCTAATAGCATCTACTCCCCACTCTTCAACAATTAATATTTCTTTATCATTTATTGCAGAAAATGAATTGTTACTTATTTTATATCGATTCTGTTTATTCATTTTTTCTCCAATATAATTATTTATTTATATTCTTTTCAATATATTTAAATAATTCTTTAAAATTATCTTTTGATCTTTCTCTTATAAATACAGGAATTTTTTCTATACCTGCATCAACAATATATTTTTTACCACCTTTATATACCTTGTTAGTATATAAGTCTATCCAGTTTTCATCGGCAGGTAAATATACTTCCCTTTTTCTATCTTTATAATAAAGTATAGGAGAAACAAGAATACTATCACCTAACATATAAATATTATCAACTTCCCAAGATAATTTATCATTTTTAAATTCATAGAATAAAGGACGCATTATCGGATAACCAAATTCATGTGATTCTTGCATTAGATTATCTAAATAATCCTTTAATAATTCTCTTATTCTAACATATTTTGTTAGTATATCTTCAACTTTTGTACCATACGACCAAATTTCATTTCCAGCTCCAGTTGGCATACAACCACCACCAGTATTTGACAAAGGTTTACTATGTGGTAATCTATCCCCGTGCATTCTTAAAATTGGGGAGAAAGTACTATATTGGAACCATCTTATTATTAATTCTCTAAATTCTTCATCTTCTGGATTACCTCCATGGAAACCTCCTATGTCAGTTGTCCACCATGTAATTCCAGCAATTCCCATATTTAATCCTGTATTAACTTGATTTCTAAAAGATTTAAAACTAGAATCAATGTCACCTGACCAAGCTAACGCTCCATATTTTTGAGCACCAGCCCAAGCTCCACGTACTAATGTTACAACAGCTTCATTAGAATCCTTATTACCATCATAAACCATTTCTAAATATTTATTTGGATATAAGTTACCACAGTAAAAAGCGGTTCCTTTACTATATCTATAATTATCAAAATCATATACAGCAAATCCTGGTTCTGCCACATCTACCCAGTAGTAGTCGATACCAATATCTTTATAATTTTTCTTAATTAAACTCCATACATAATCTCTTGCAGCTTTTTTAGTAGTATCTAGATATAATGTATTTCCTTGTATTTGCATTGTTAATCTAATACCTCTATTAACTTTTACTAAATAGCCATTTTCAAGATAAGTATTATAATTATAGGCATCTGATTGAACTGTAGGCCATATTGAAATAATAGGTTCTACTTTATATTCATTTTTTAATTTATTAACCATTCCAGATGGATCTTTCCAGTAGTCTCTATCAAATCTATATTCACCTTGCTTTGGCCAGTGGAAGTAATCTATAGCAATTGTTGACAATTGTATATCTCTTTTTTTGTATTCTTCTACTATATTAATAACTTCTTCATCTGTTCTATATCTTAATTTACTTTGCCATAATCCAAGTAAATTTTTCGGCATTTTTGGAACTCTTCCAGTCATTTGTGTATATTGTTCTGTTATTTGTTTAGAATCATCAGAAACTGTTATCCAATAGTCAATATAATCAGTCCCAAACATTTCCCATTCAGTTAAATTTTTAGCAAAAGTTACTTTCCCTATTCCAGGATTATTCCATAAGAACCCATAATTCTTACTTGAAATATAAAATGGAACAGACATTTGTGTATTTCTTTGTGCTAACTCAAGCATTGTATTTTTTAAATCTAAATATTCGTGTTGGTATTGACCCATACCATATATTTTTTCTTCTTTATTTGCTTCAAATCTAACTTTTACATTAAAACTCGAACCATCAAAATTTGATCTGTATTCCCTAGATTTTAATTTTAGAGTAGAATTAAAATCTTTAGTTATTTCAATCGTTCCTACATCTTCACTTCCGTCATCGTGTTTAACAGCTCTTAGTCTTATAAACTCTTTAAGTATTAATTCATCTTTATCATTAAAAAAACTTATTCTATCTCTATGATCTAAAACTGCTTTAATCTTACCATTAACAATAACAGCTTTATCATTTTCCTTATAAATTAATAAATTAGGGTAATTACTAGAATAGTTTTCAGTCAAAGCATTCTTTCTATCCACATATTTTTGATCTAAGAAAGATCTAACTCTTAATGAGTTTTCACCCCATGGTTCTATTATTAATAACTCTTCATCATATGTTTTTACAATGCAATTATCCTTTATTGTTACCATTTCTTACTCCTTTATTATTTATTTCCTTACAAATTAAATTTGTATTATCATATATTTTTTTATATATTCCATATATATTTTTATATTTCTCTTTTTTATCATTATCTGGAGTATAACTATTTGAATAATTTATTAATGATTTTATACATTCACGTTCATTTTTATACCAAGATAATCCTAATGCAGAAAGCATAGCAGCTCCTAAAGATGGTCCTTGTTCAACTGAAACTGTTTTAACATTTAAACCAAATATATCTGCTTGTAATTGAAGCCATTTTTTATTTTTTGCTCCCCCACCTATTGATATAACTTCATTAATTTTTTTATTTGTTATTTCATTAATCAATTCTTGACTATCTTTTAAAGAAAATGTAATCCCCTCAACAACTGATTTTGTAAAATGATTTAAGTTATGACTAGTATCTATACCAATAAAACTTCCTCTTATGTTAGCATCAATATGTGGAGTTCTTTCTCCAACTATATACGGTGTAAATAATAAGCCATTTGAACCAGCAGGAATTTCATCTATCTTTTCTAACAATTCATTAAAGTTACTGTTTTTAGCAAAAGTTTTTCTGAACCATTCTAAACTATGACCAGCTGATAATGTAACACCCATTGAGTAATATAATCCTTTAATAACATGATTGAAAACATGTAACTTTCCATTATATTCTTTATCAACATTATTCTCTAGTGTTAAGAATACTCCAGAGGTTCCTATACTTACCATAGCCTTATTCTCATCATATATTCCTGTTGTTAGTGCAGCACAGGCATTATCAGCACCTCCAGCAAATATTTTTATATTTTTCTTAAAATTAAATTTTGTTTTTAATTCAGCTTTTATAGTTCCTACTAATTCATAAGATCCTAAAAGTTTTGGCATATATTCTTTAGGAATATCATACTTTTCTAATTGATAAGAAGACCATTCATTTTTATTTAAATCAAGTAATAAAGTCCCTGAAGCATCCGAATAATCAGTAACATATTCACCTGTTAACCAAAATGAAAGATAATCTTTAGGTAATAATATATGTCTTACATTATCCCATATTTCTTTTTCATTTTTTTGTACCCACATTATTTTTGGCAATGTAAAACCTTCAAGAGCTCTATTTTTAGTAATTTCAAAAAGTTTTAAAGAATCCTTCATTATTTCATTACATTCAGCAGTAGTTCTAACATCATTCCATAATATTGCATTTCTTAAAACTTTACCGCATTTATCTAAAAGGACTAAACTGTGCATTTGCCCTGAAAAACTTATTCCTTCAAGGTTTTCAGTAAAATCCGATATTTTACTTGATAAATTATTGATTACATTTTCTAAAGCTTCTACCCAAAATTTCGGATTTTGTTCGCTATATCCAATTTTTTCTTGAATAAGTGGATAAGAATATTGTTCTGTTTCAACAATTTCTCCATTTTTATTTAAAACTAAACCTTTTAAAGAACTTGTCCCTAAATCAATTCCCAGTACATAACTCATAAAATATTTCTCCTAATTATACTAAATAATCATTTAACATAGACTTAATATATTCTAAATGATTAGATTTATTTTCAATTTCACCATTTTTCATAGCATAATCTGTTAATGTTTCTAAATTTTCATTATCACTAACGATGCTAGCACCTATTCCTTCTTTATAGCTAGCATATCTTTCTTGAATAATACTATCAAAGAATTTTTCTTCTTTCATTTTAGCCGCTGATTTTAATCCTCTAGCATATGTATCCATACCAGCTATATGTGCTAAAACTAAGTCTTCCATAGAAGTAGATGTTCTTCTAACTTTAGCATCAAAGTTTATTCCACCTTTTTGTAATCCATTATTTTCCAGAATTTCATACATTGCAAGTGTTGTATCATATATATTTGTAGGAAATTCATCTGTATCCCATCCTAAAATTGTCTCAGCATGGTTTGCATCAATTGAACCTAAAAGTCCATAACTTCTAGCTGTTCTTAATTCATGTTCAAATGTATGACCAGCTAAAGTTGCGTGGTTTCCTTCTAAATTTAATTTAAAGTCATTAATTAAATTATATTTATATAGGAAAGCTATTGTAGTTGCAGCATCATGGTCATATTGGTGTGTCATTGGTTCTTTTGGTTTAGGTTCTATTAAGAATTGAACTTTATGTCCTATTTTCTTTGCATAATCAACAGCCATTTTTAATAATCTTGCCATATTATCTAGCTCTAAATTTAAGTCTGTATTTAATAGAGATTCATAACCTTCTCTTCCACCCCAAAATACGATATTTTCACCATTTAATTTTTTACTAACTTCAATAGTTTTCTTAACTTGTGCAGCAGCATATGCAAATACATCAGCATTATTAGATGTAGCAGCACCGTTTATAAATCTTGGATGAGTAAATAGATTTTGAGTGTTCCATAATAATTTAATTCCAGTCTTATCCATTTTTTCTTTAATTAAGTCTGTAATTTCATCTATATTATCCATAAATTCTTTAAGACTTTCACCTTGTGGTGCAATATCAATATCGTGGAATGTAAAATACTTAACATTAAGTATTTCTAATAATTCGAAGAAAGCATTAACTTTATTTTTTGCTGTTTCCATATGAGTTCTTCCATTCCAATTTCTAATATATGTTCCATCACCAAATGGATCACTTCCTGTACCATTCATTGTATGCCAATAAGCAACAGCAAAACGAAGTTGTTCTTCCATTGTTTTACCCATTATAACTTCATTAGGATTATAATGTCTAAATGCAAATCTATTTTTTGTCCCCTTTCCCTCAAAACTTACCTTTTCAATATTTGAAAAATATTTCATAATCAACCCCTTTTCTTGTGCTCGCACACATTTTTATTTAAAATTTTTTTTATAAGTTTTCTTTAATTTTAATTTCAGTTGTCATAATTATTCTTTTATTAATTGGAACTTTATTCATAATTAAATATTCTAATAACACTTCTACAGCTAGTTGACCTTGCTTAAAAGGTTCTTGACAAATTGTAGCTGAAATCTTATCTTTTTTTATGTATTCTTCAACAATTGGAATCAAATCCACAGTTATAATATTTATTTTATCTAATATATGGTTTTTTTCTAAAGCTTTTATTCCACCCTCAATACCACCTGCTGAGAAAAACACACCATCAAAATCCTTATTTTTTTGAATATACTGATTAATCATTTTATATGACTTATCATCATTATCTTCATTTTCTATAATATCTATAATTTGAATGCCATTATCATTTTTTTCTAAATATTCTTTTAGTCCATTTATTCGATTTCTATGTCCAGACACCAATTTAGAACCAGTTACAACAAGTAATTTATATATTTTTTTTGTTGAAAAAATATTAAATAACGCACCAGCAACATTTCCAGTTTTTTTGTAATCAGATCCTATATATGCTAACTTATCAGCATTATCAATATCTATATTTAAATTAATAACTGGAATAGATTTTTTACTTATTTCTTGTAATCTATTAATCACTTTTTTATCATCTATAGGTGTTATAATAAGACCTTGTACTTCATTTAAAATCATTTTGTCAATTGCATTAATTTGATCTTTTACATCATATCCTTTTTTTAATTCATATAATAATTCAAAACCAAAATTTTCTAAAACTTCTTTCTTATTTTCAATACCGTTTATAACTTGGTCATAAAATGGATTTCCTTTTGAATTTAGTATTACACCTATCATTTTTTTACTATATTTATTATTAGCCAACATTTTCCCAAATATATTAGGCTTATAATTTTCTTTTTCAAGTATTTTTAATATTTTTTCTTTAGTCTCACTTTTAACCGAACCTCTATTATTTATCACTCTATCAACTGTTCCTCTGGAAACCCCAGCTTTTTTAGCGATTTCTTTAATTGTAACCATTATTCATCTCCTTGTGCCCGTGCACTCTTATTAAGAGTATACCTTGTTTTTTTTAATTGTCAAATTTTTTATTTATCGTAAATTTTTCCAAAATTAGAGGATCAAAATACTAACGAGCATGCATAAACATTATGCATTTTTTTTGAAAGTACTTTCCTTTTTTGTGGGGTGATTTCATGTACTATACCATAGAAAAATTAACTAATAGACAAGGACTTTCTTACCTATACAGCTTCTAGCAATCGCTTAAAATAGTACTTAATCTATTCATCTGTATATATATCAATTTCAATATTGTACACTAGCATTTTGTCGTTTCCGTTTTCTTCAATATACAGTAATATTTGCCTTATTAAGTCTTTATTTAATATTATTTATACCTCCCTAATTAACTAAAAAACACCCCTAAGGGTGCTTTTAGATTGCAATCATTTTTATCATATATAGGTGGGTCTGCCTTTTTCCACTTCTCCATACCTACATTTCTGCAAGGGCGATAGCGGCACATTTACTATCCTCTATATATAAATGGTCTATAATTATTTTTTGTTTTTTTCAAATATAATTTTATTGTTTTTTAGTAAACTTTTCCCGAGTTTGACAGTTTTAAATAATTAAAAATGTTGTAGATATATTAAAATCTAGCATCAAAAAATTCCAACACATAGCTATCCATAAACAAATTATGTGTTTCTTGCTTTGCTTTTTGTATAGCAGGCAACCTCTCACCATTAGAAAGCATATATCTCTCATAATAACCACTATCCATCTGTCTTACTAATTCACATGTGTTAAATTTTCTTTTACAGCTAAGTTGAGATAAAATTCTCTTTCTTCTTTGCTTTTTGAACCAGACATTATTTTTAAGTGATTAGACCAGTTCAATTGTGTCAACAGTGTTGACACTTTTTAATCATCCTTATATAACTCATAGAATTGCTTCATTCTATAGAGTCCTCTACGGTTAAACCCTTTTAGATCAGGATAGTTCTCAGAAAAAAAATCAGCAACATTTTCCACAAAATTTGATCCATAACTTGTTTCTTTACTTTTCTCACTTATATACTTTCCCACTTCCTGATACATCAAAATCAGTTCTTCATTGACTTTTCTATAAGCACGATCCTTTACGCCTTCAATAATCTTAACAATATCATCAAACCGATGATTATCTTTTCCCACATTTGTATTCTGCAATACCATCTTATCTTTATCCATTATTTATTTACCTCTCTGAACCTCTCACGACTGAAGTCGCGAGGTTCTTAAGTGCTATTTAGTTTCTTTTGAATATTTAGTATTCAAATACTAGCTAATTTCCTTAAGACTTTAATAAACAAACTCTCCGTATAGAAACTCATCAATGAATTTCATATCATCAGGGAACATTGGAAGATCTCCACTATCAAGAAGCTATCCTTTCTCAGCCGTTTTCCTCCTTTTAGAAATATTGATAACTGAAAAACGTCAATCATATATCCCAATTTCTAATCTTATCTTCCTCTGTAATCGTACGTATTACCTTACATGGATTCCCGACAGCCACAGAGTTATCTGGAATATCTTTGACAACTATACTTCCACCACCAATTACAACGTTATTCCCGATAGTAACCCCTGGCATAACTTGAACACCTGCGCCAAACCATACATTATCTCCGACAGTTATCGAATATGCATATTCAAAACCCTGATTTCTTCTTTCATAATCTATCGGATGACCTGATGTATGAAATCCGCAGTAAGGAGCAATAAAGACATTGTTCCCGAATATAACCTTCCCAGCATCCAAAATCACAAGACCATGATTTGCATAAAAATTCTCTCCAACTTCTATATTCCATCCATAGTCACACCAGAAGTCAGGCTCAATAAGAATGGAGTCTCCAGTCTTTCCGATAATTTCTTTTATAAGACTTTCCCTCGCATCAAAATCGTCCACTGGAAGATTATTATATTTCTGGCAAAGCACTTTACACTTTATCCT
This sequence comes from Sneathia vaginalis, assembly GCF_000973085.1. Lineage (NCBI taxonomy): Bacteria > Fusobacteriati > Fusobacteriota > Fusobacteriia > Fusobacteriales > Leptotrichiaceae > Sneathia > Sneathia vaginalis. Next base: position 427,805 of record NZ_CP011280.1, on the reverse strand, counting down.
ATCCATCTTTAGTTCCTCATCATAATTGGCATCATACATTTTATGATGAAGCATTTTTTCTTTTTCCGTCATAAAAACCTTCCATTTCAAATTTATCTTTCTGACATCTAAATTGAACACTCAACCCTCACACTTTTTTCTATAAGCCACCGTGGATAAGTTCTCACGGAGCCTATCACCCTTTAACCCTTGACATCAATGCAACCGTCTCGACATGAATTTTTAGACTATTTAACAAATTGTACATTTATATAAAACACACTTTATTTTCAAGATTTATAATGGTTTTGTCGTTTAATATCCATAATTTTTGATTAGGATTTTACATGCTATATAAATTATTAATTTTTTTCAAAGATTCATCACTAGAAATATCTGTCCAACATGAACTAACATTTTTTAATTTGCATATAGCCGCTACCTTATCTCCAAACGCATTTCTCGTTTTTTCTATATTCATATCGCTAACATTATATCCTGTAGGATTATTTCTCCATCCACAAAAATAGATTTTATATGCTTCCTCAACAACCCTTCTTTTTGACACTACCATTACTACATCTGAATAATTCGGCTTTCGTTGAAACATTTTCGGAATTTTATTATTTAACGCTTCAAAAAAATCTATCGGTTTAAAAGTATGATTGGGGTCGTATTTAATTTCTAAATATTCAACAAGTTTTTTATAATCATCTAAATAAGGTTTTGCACAATATTTTTCATCAATTTCAATTTCAAAAACAATCGGATTATTCCCCAAGGTTGATAAGTACAATCTCATTGGGTTAATATCGGTTAAAAATAGACAGCTAAAATCTTTAGCATTATATGTAAATGGAAATATTGCCCTTTCCTCTTTTCTGATTTTCATATCTTCATGTAATATTTTAAGTGCAGTAAATTTATACATATTCATTTCCTCATATCTCCTTATATAAAACAGAAATAATAATATAGTTATTTTTGCAAAATCTATCTTAACTTGTCTTCAGCTGGATCAACTCTATACCAATGTTCTGAATTTCTTTTACACTGTAATGCAGGCACTCTTTTTGTAACCTTACGTTTTATTTTCCCATCTGAATTTAGTACATCTATACATTCTACTGGTTTATTGAAGTATTTCATTTTTCCACCACATATAGGACATTTGTCAATATGAATTTTTTCTATTGTGATTTTCCTTCCAAGACCGCTTATTGCATAATTAAAGAATAATGGATGTCTAGTTTCTTTTTTTGTAATATTCTTTAAAAATATGACTATCACAAGAAGTATCAATATTACAGAAAAAATTATGAAGTAAATAATATTATTTGAATCTAACTTAATATTCTTATTAGTTATTAAATTGATTAAGGGCTCAAATATTTTATACATTTGGAAAAGTTCTATTAAAGAAAGTATAAATCCCATCCATGAAAGTATTGCCATTGTTATCGGACTTCTCCAAACAGGTTCTGGTGTATATAATACAACCTTATCTTCTTCAGCTTCCTTAGAATAATTATTACCAGCTAAAATATTAGTTGGACCATTAAAAATATTCCCTGAAACATTATTAATATTAGACTTAGAATATTTATCTCTCATATATTTTCTCCTATCATTTTATTTTCTTCGCACTATACTTTTTACTCTTTCTTTGAGACTTTCCATCTTCTCCAATTTCAACATTACTACGAAGTTCCATTTCTAGTTGAACTGCTTTAAATTGCTCTTTTGAAATTATCCCTTCGTGATGATTCTTATTCAAATAACGATTCTCCGATCCTCCTGAATTCGCAATTGCCACATCACCTGTATATTTTTCTCGTATGAGTGTAGATTCAATCACTTTTTTACTCCATCGTTCTTTACCTTTAAATGTCTTTATTTTCTTTTCTTCAAGTTTATCTATAATTCCACCAATACTATATCCTCCAAGATACTAGTCGTAAATTCTTCTAGCAATGCTTGCTTCTTCTTCATCAATTATAAGCATTCCATTCTTATCTTTTTTGTTAGCCGTAACAGGCTCTATTATATAGTCCTGATGTTCCATCCTCGGCTCTGCATTTTAAGCCCAAGCGTATATTTTCGCTTCTCCAGTCATTTCACACGTTTCAATTGTACTAATCAATAATTCATCTTTAACGGTCTCTGTATCTATCTTATCTTTCTCAAATATAATTCTTTTCCCTGCTACTCGTATTCTTCTAATAGCTTCTAAGCCTTCTTTAGCATCACGTCCAAAACGGCTAAAACTTTTAATAAGAATAATATCTAAATTTCCATACTTGCACTCATTTATCATTCTATTAATTTCTGATCTTTTTGATCCTGTCTTAGCATATGCAGCATCAATAAAAACATCTGCCACAAACCATGTTCTATGTGCAACCGCTAGTCTCGTTAATCCCTATATTTGTGCCTATAAACTATCCATTGGGGCTTTATGGCTTGTACTTACACGATCATATATCCAAACAGCATAATCTTTTATAACTCTCTGCTTCTGTATTACAGTTACATTTTCAGCCATATGTTTTCTTCCATTCATAGAGATTCCCCACAATATTTTAGCATAATTATTCTTTAATCTAATTATAATGTTCATTAGGCTATTTTGCAATTATCAAATTTCTAGTTGGGTGCATTTTTTCTTGTTATCCATTCTCTAGTGTCAACTCTAGGCTATGGATATGTTCCCACTCAACCTTATTTTCTCTCAAATAATAAGACTTACTCAAAGCTAACGATACCTTTAATGATATCCTATGAATAAGCCCTTATTTACGCACTGTATGCAACTTTTGACATCAATACTACCGTCTCAACATGATTAGTAAATGGGAACATATCAACTATACATGCTTTTTTCACAGTATAACCATACTCTTGAAATTGTTTCAAATCTGTACATAATGTTCTTGGATTACAAGAAACATATATTATTTCATCTGTTGGATAAAACTCTACAATCTTTTTAACTGTTTTTTCACCAACACCACCTCTTGGTGGATCTAGTATTAATAGGTCAGGGATTTCTAGATTTTCTAACCTACTAAACACATCACCAGCTATGAACTCACAATTTTGTATATTATTTAATACACAATTTGATTTTGCCTTCTCCACTGCTTCTTCAACTATTTCTATACCTATAACCTTCTTACAGTTTTTCGACACTATTTGTCCTATAGTCCCTGTACCACTAAATAGGTCGAATACCACTCTATCTTTTTTTTGACCTATATATTCAATTACCTTTGAATAAAGTTTTTCAACTGTCTTTTTATTTGTTTGAAAGAAACTATAAGGACTAATTTCAAATTTTAAGTCAAATACCTCTTCGCATATATCTCTTTTACCATAAAGTATATTTTCTTTTTCACTAACTACCATATCTTGTAAACCATCATTTAATGTATGTAGTATACCAGTTATCTTATACCCATATTTTAAGGGTAAAATAAGGAGTTCTTTTTTTAATTCTTCTAGATAATCTTTTTCTATTTTTCTGTCTATATCACTTGTTGTGACAAGATTTACTAAGATATCATTTTCACCTTTTCTTATAACTAAATTTCTTAAGTAGCCTACATGCTTAAGTCTATGATAAAAGTTTAAACCAAATTTCTTTGAAATTTCATCTATTTTATTGTATATCATATTAAAATTAGCATCCATCAACTTACAACCACTAACATTTACTATATCATGAAAACTATTTTGCTTATGTAATCCTAAAATTGTTGGACCATCTAGGTATTCATTCCCAAAGCTAAATTCCATCTTGTTTCTATACCCTTGTTTTTCAACACTTTGTATAGGTTCTTGAAACTCATATTCATACTTTATACACTGATCTAACAATCTTTTAATATTTTCTTTTTTTAAATAGAGTTGTTCTTCATAGGTGTAATATTGAAAATTACATCCTCCACACTGTCTTTCTAATTCTTGATATATTTGATTTTTTCTATTAGCATAATCTATTATCTTACAATCATTTAACTCATATCTCTTTTTTCTTGTTTTGTTTAATCTTCCCTCAACAATTTGGTCTTTTGCAGCATTAATATTGACAAAAACCCTATTATTATCAATAATTCCATATGATTTTCCTCTTTCATTAATACCTTCTATTTTTATACTAATTATATCGCCTTTTTTCATTTTATTCCTTTACTAAAAAAAATGGCGTGCCTCACAAGAGTCGAACTCGTAACCTTCTGGTTCGAAGCCAGCTGCTCTATCCATTGAGCTAGAAGCACGTTATATCCCATATATTTCATTTTTAATTTTTTTGTTATATATATTTAAAGGTTTTTCTACAATTAAACCTTTTTTACCCGACTTTATACAATCAATTAAGACTAATAAAGCGTTATCTGTATTTTTAGTATACACAAATTTCAAAACTTTAGCAACTAATTTAGTTTTAGAGATATATTCTAGAACTTCATCTAATCTTTCTACTCTAAATACTAGATAAAGATGTCCCATATTTTTTAATAATCTATTCGATATTTCTATTATATCCTCTATCTTTAAATCTTCTTCATTTCTTGCTATTTGTTTTAAAATATTTTTCTTTTTTTGATTCTCATTTTTTTCTATAAAATACGGTGGATTTGATACGATAACATCAAAATTTTGATGTAGACCTTTAGAATATTCCTTTATATCTGCATTGATATATTCAATTTCCATATTATTAGCTTTCATATTTTCTACTGCTAATTCATATGACTCTTTTAAGATTTCAACCCCTTGTATATTGGCACTAGTTTTTTTATACAACAGCATTGATATTATTCCATTACCACTTCCTATTTCTAATATATTTTTTACCTTCCTATTAATCTTTACAAAGTCAGCTAAAACTAAAGAATCTAGCGTTACTGATTGTAAATCTACATTTTGTAATATTTTTAATCCCTTTATACATATTTCCTGTATCATAGAACCTCCAGTAAAAAAAAAGTACCTCACGGTACAAAGTGGCGTGCTTCACAAGAGTCGAACTCGTAACCTTCTGGTCCGTAGCCAGACGCTCTAATCCATTGAGCTAGAAGCACATATAATGGCGGTGAAGGAGGGATTTGAACCCTCGATCCAATATTACTTGGACACTCCCTTAGCAGGGGAGCATATTCGGCCACTCTAACACTTCACCACTGGCGGGCAGACTGGGATTCGAACCCAGACGACTGTTACATCTTCGCCGGTTTTCAAGACCGGTTCCTTAGCCAGTTCGGACATCTGCCCGTTGCACTAGAATATACTACCATTTTTTGATTTTCTTGTCAACCATTTTTCCTCTTTATTTTTGTATATTGTATAATAATAGGCTATAATATACTATAACTTAATTAGGAGAAAAAAATATGGAATACCAAATACTTATGCTTTTTAAAGCTTTAAGAATCATTAAAATTTTTGACTACATCACCTTGTTAGGTGATACTAAAGTACTTTTATTCATTATCTGTACAGTCTATTGGAAAAATTCTATTGTAGGCATTGAATTAATTAAAACTACACTTATGGCTGGAAATGTGTCGCAAATTGCAAAATTAGTTTTTTGTATACCTAGACCTTTTACAATATACAAAAATATTAATCCTAGTAAATTTGCATTAAAGACTGCTACTGGATACTCATTCCCTAGTGGACATTCACAAGGATCTATGTCTGTATTTGGATTTTTAGCTAATAAGTATAATAGGAATATATTGTATGCTATACCATTTTTAGTTGCAATATCTAGATTAGTACTTGGTGTACATACACCAACTGATGTAATTATTGGTTTGATTATAGGGTTAATATTTATACGTTTAAATAAAGGTAACCTATTTGTTATAGCTTTAATTTCCTTATTGCTCTCAATATTTAAATATACAAAAGGTACAGAGTTTATGCTTATAAAGGATGATTTAATGATAAGTATTTTGACTTTGCTGTTTATAATAATAACACCATATATACAAAAACCTCATAAATTAAGTAACAAGAAAATACTAATAGGTCTTATACCTCTTGCAGTGGTCCTATTAATCATTAAGTACTTTAATTTACCAACATATATATTCTACATATTATTCTTAATAACTATGTTTGTTTATCCAAAAAAAGCTGTTACTAAATAGTAACAGTTCTTTTTTTAGTTATTACTTGCAGCTCTTGTTAAAGGTGGTACCATTTGTTTCTTTCTTGATACTACACCAGGTAAACTAAATGTATTAGCAACTGCCTTTTTATCAAATGCTTTTTCTATAATATCCACTTTATTACCTTCTACTATAGCAACTGAATCATTTGATAATATGTTAGTTATTACAAACATAAATCCTTCTAAGTTTAAGTCTTCTAACATTTTTTTGATTTCAGCTAGGAATTTATCTTTTTTAGCTAATAATTCTTCTTCATTTACTGTATTTACTTGTGCTATACCAAATCTACCCTTATCTAATTCAAATACTTTCATATCCATATTAAGTATTTCATGTTCAGTCTTAGAACCTAAATTAGTACCTGCTTTTAGTAAATCCATACCATATTCTCTTAATTCTACTCCTGCAATAGGTGCTAAATACTTACAAGCATTAACATCATGTTCTGTACATGTAGGTGATTTGAATAATAGTGTATCTGATATTATTGCACTTAGCATCATACCTGCCATTTTTTTAGATGGTACTACACCTTTTTCTTGATACATTTCACATACTATAGTTGAAGTACATCCATAAGGTTCAACTCTTGCGTGTAAAGGTTCATCTGTTTTAAAGTTTGCTATTCTATGATGGTCTATTAATTCTAGAACTTTTGCTTCTTCAAATCCATCAGCTGTTTGTGTTCTTTCATTATGATCAACCATTATTATCTTCTTACCTGCTACATTTTCAACATATCTTGGTGCTTCTACATTAAAATAATTTAATGCATATTTTGTTTCTTCATTAACATCACCAATTCTAACAGCTACTGCTTTTTCATCCTTCTTATTTGTTAAATTTCTAAGTTCTGCATAAGCTATTGCTGTACATATTGCATCAGAATCTGGATTTCTGTGCCCATAAACTAAAATTTCTTCCATTATTCCTCCTAAAATATTCTTCCTAATTTTATTAATACTAAAAATATTATATAAGTTATACTAAATCCTATTATACTACCTACTAAAACTTCCTTAAATGTATGAATACCTGCTTTTATTCTACTTTGACAGACTAATAGGTATAGGACTAAAGCCATTAATATTACTCTAATATCTGTTGTCATAAATGTAATTATTACAACAAACGAACTAGCTAAAGTTGCATGTCCACTGGGCATACCACCTTCTAGTGCTGTTCCCTTTTTGTAAATAGCCTTAACACTAACTACTATTATGCATAACAAGGCAATAACTAGTAATGATATGTTAGATATTCTACCTGTTAATGTTGCAATATGATGTGTTGTCACAACAAACTTTAGTATCCTATCAAAAAATATTATATACCCTACTAATAAAGATGAAATTGCCGCTATCATAACAGCACCTGCTGCTGAATCTTTTGCTATTTTTGCTAGCGGATTCTTTTTCTCAGTGACTAAGTCTACTGTCCTTTCAATACTAGTATTTATTATTTCGGTTATAAAGACAAGGGAAACTGTTAAAATTAAAATTAATAGTTCTGCCTTTGTTACATCAAATAGCATTGCTAGGATTATTATAATTATTGCAGTGAATATATGAAACCTCATATGTGATTCACTTCTTATTGTTTCTATTATACCATCTATAGAATGGTTAAAACTTTCTATTATTCTTGAAGCTTTTTTTGATTTATTATCTTTTATACTCATACGCATCTAAATATCTTTCTTCTTTTTCACGCATAATTTTTCTTTCGTCATCCTTTATATGATCATAACCAAGTATATGCAACATACCATGAGTTAGTAAATAAAAGAATTCTCTTTTATCACTATGACCATATTCTTTCGCTTGTTCTCTTACCTTGTCGATAGATATTATTATATCACCTACTACTTCAACTGGTCCTACATTTTCTGTTTCATTATATGCAAATGATATTACATCTGTTGGTCTATCAACACCCCTATATTCCTTATTAATCTTATGAATAACTTCATTATTGGTTAGCATAAATGATACATAATATGTCTTATCATTAAAATCTTCTTTTTCATTTTTTAATATGTATTCCACATATTCTCTTATTCTATCTTCATCATAATATTCTAACACTTCATCTACGTCATAAGTAATATCTAAGTCTAACATATTAACTCCTTTATTTTCTACTAATTTTTGGATATTGTATTCTTTCATGATAAGCTGCTTTTAATACTTTCAAGAATGCTTGTATTATTGCTTCAATATCCTTTAATTTTATATCACATTCATCTAATTGATTATCATCTATCTTATACTTAATTAGGTATCTTATAGTATTTTCAATACCTTCTTTACTTTTATCAGAAGATGCCCTTACTGCAGCTTCTACTGTGTCAGCTAACATTACTATTGCTGATTCTTTTGTACTAGGTTTAGGTCCCACATATCTAAAGTCTGTTTCATTAATGTTTTCACCTATTTCAACTGCCTTATAATAGAAATACTGTACCATAGTTGTACCATGGTGCTCTATTATTATATCCAACACTTCTTTAGGTAATCCATATTGCTTACCTAGTATATATCCATCTTTAGGATGAGATGTTAATATCAATGCACTTAATGAAGGCTTTAATTCATTGTGTAAATTAGTAAGTCCTCCTTGATTTTCAACGAAATAAACTGGTCTTTTTAATTTACCTATATCATGGTAGTACGCTCCAACTCTAGCTAGTATAGGGTTAGCACCTATTGCTTCTGCTGCTTGTTCAGCTAATGCTCCTACCATTATGCTATGATAAAATGTCCCTGGTGCTTCAAGCAATAGACGTTTTAGTAATGGTGATGAATAATCTCCAGTTTCTAGTAATTTAATGTCTGTTAGTATAGAAAATGCATTTTCAAAATATGGTATTATACCAAGACATATCATACCAGTTAAAAATCCTGATATTATTGAGAAGGTTAATAAGATGGTTAAATATTTAATCCCATAGTTATATACCCCTGCATATATTAGTACAAATAGGCCTTGTATAGCTCCTATCTTAAATCCATTTTTTACTAATTCCATTCTATTTGTTAATTTAATATTATTGTATATACTAACAATAGAAACTATTGTCATTGCACAAAACCATTCTAAATTAGGTGCAAGTAAAATATTCGTCATACATGAAACTGCAATAGAAAATTGCTTATCCTGTGTTAACATTGATGATATTATAGACACCGTTGCAAAAGGTACTAAGTATAATAATGTGTCTGATTTATTTATTGTTAATAAGTATAGTACATTTACTAGTACAAAACTTATTAACATAGGATAGAATCCTTTTGAGTTTATACCCTTACTTAAGAACTTTTTACCACCTACATAAAAAGAAATAGAAATCATAACTACATATATGATGCTAAATACATTTCTTAAGTTTCTTTCATAATTAGAAACTAAACCTAATTGTTTTAATTGTTCATACTTACTTTCACTTATTTCATCACCTTTTTTCAGTATGAAATCTCCCTTTTTGATTGTAATAGTATTATTCTTCAATGCCCGTATATTTGCATCTATTTTAGCATTAGTTTCTTCTTCATTAATTATTAAGTTAGGTTCTATGAAATTATTAATCAAATTCTTTTCATAGTCATCTAAAACTATTTGTTTTTTAGATAAAATCTTTGTTAAATCGTCTTTATCTATTACACCTTCTTCATATATTTTATTCAATATATCTATCAAATATATATGATACTTATTACCACCATTAATTCCAACACTTATCAGATCTTCTGGTGAAATATTTAGGTTATTTTCCTTAATAAATAAATGGACTTCATTCACGTTTTTTAAATCTACTAAACTTAAATTTTGTAACACTTTAGAAAACTTATCTACTTCAGCTTTAGCAACATCATCATGTCTATCATATTCTGGTTTAGTATTTTTTAATATCTTCTTCTTTATTTCTTTATCTAAAATATCTTTTTCATATGTAATAGTCTTGTATGCAATAACATCACGCTTTGCTGGTGTCCCTATAACATAATCTGTTTTTGTTTTGTAATATACAAAAATTATAGAAAAAAACACAAATATTGCTAGTAGAATAAAGATTCTAAAATTGTATTTATCATAAATTTTTTTAGTTCTAATTCTATCTATATTTTTTTCTTGATGACGTATATTAATGTCAAATTTATTACCAAAAAAGTTAAATTCCATGATTTTATCTCCATAATTTATTATGTTAAATTATACCATATAGCTACTTTAATGTCTATTTAAAATATGGTATAATCTCTATTATTTATTAGGAGTGAAAGATGAATATATTAGACAATTTAAATGACATGCAAAGAAAAGCTAGTGAAAAAATAGATGGACCTTCCCTTATACTAGCTGGAGCTGGTAGTGGTAAGACAAGAACCGTAACATACAAAATCGCACATATGGTAAAAGAATGCAATATAGATCCAGAATCTATCCTAGCACTTACATTTACTAATAAGGCTGCTAATGAAATGAAAGAAAGAATTCATGATTTAATAGGCGAAGATGCTAATAAGATGATAATTTCTACTTTCCACTCATTCTCAGTTAGAATGCTTAGAATCTATGGTAAAAGCATTGGTTTCACAAGTAATTTCAATATCTATGATGCTGATGACTCAAAAAGTTTAATTAAGAAAATCGTAAAAAATTTAAACTATGCACAAACACCTTCTAGCTTTTACACAAGAATTTCAAAATCTAAAGAAAATGGCGTTACAGTTAAAAATTTTGAAAATGAAATAGACTTAAAAATTAAGGATAATAGAGAATTCTATGAAGTCCTAAAACAATATCAAGAAACATTGATAAAAAACAACTGTATGGATTTTACAGATATACTATTAAATTGTAAAGCCTTACTAGATGACAATACTGTCTTAGAAAAAATACAAAATAAGTTTAAATATATATTGGTTGATGAATACCAAGATACAAACAATATACAATATCAAATCGTGACAAAATTAGCTAAAAAATACAAAAATCTATGTGTCGTAGGTGATGAAGATCAAAGTATTTATGCATTCCGTGGTGCTGATATAAATAACATATTAAATTTCAAAAAAGATTACCCAAATGCATTGATAGTAAAATTAGAACAAAACTATAGATCTACATCTAACATATTAAATCTTGCAAATTCTGTTATCTCTAAAAACACATCATCACTTGGTAAGGCTTTATGGACAAAAAATGATACTGGTAAATTACCTAATCTTTATGAAGCAACAGACCCCTATGATGAAGCAAGACATATTTGTGAAATAATAAAGGAATCAAAAGAAAAATATGGTAATTTCACAATTCTTTACAGAATGAATGCTCAATCACGTGTATTAGAACAAGAACTAAATAGAAATGGTATAAATTGTAAGGTATATGGAGGATTATCATTCTATCAAAGAAAAGAAGTAAAAGACCTTTTATCGTACCTTATGTTTTTAAATAACCCTGAGGATGTTGTTAGTTTTGAACGTTGTATTTCAAATCCAAAAAGAAAAATCGGAAGTAAGACACAAGAAAAAATAATATCTTTTGCAAGGGATAACGGTATCAGTCTATTAGATGCTATGCAATATGATAATACAAGTAAAGTAAAAGATTTTTATAACTTAATGAGTGACTTATACGATAAAAAAGATAATATAATGTTAAGTGGTTTAATGCAAGAAATTATCGAAAAAACTCACTATTTAGAATATGTTGCTACACTTGATAATCCTGATGAAAAAAGAGCTAATGTATATGAATTATTAAATTCAATAAAAGAAGCACAAAAAGTTGATGAAAATCTTACACTAGATGAATATTTAACTTTCACATCATTATCTAGTACAACAGATAGTATTAATGAAGATAATATAGTAAAACTTATGACTATACACAGCTCAAAAGGTCTTGAATTTAACACAGTCTTTTTAGCTGGTTTTGAATCTAATTTATTCCCTACTAATTCTAACCTCAATGATATTAGTAGTCTTGAAGAAGAAAGAAGACTTTGTTACGTTGCAATTACACGTGCAAAAAAAGAACTATACTTAAGTTATTGTAAAAATAGAACATTTAATGGTTTAACAGAAAACTTTAAATCTGTTTCTCATTTCTACTATGATATGGACAAAAAATATATAGAACATGTAAATGCTAAGAAAAATACAGAAAATGTATCAGAACACATAATAGAAAACTTTAATCCTGTAAGGAATAAGAAACAAACAGTAGAGACTGCTTTTTCAACATTTAAAGTGGGACAAACTGTAAATCATTTAGCTTATGGTCGTGGGACTATAAAAAAGATTGATGATAAGAGTCTAACAATAGACTTTATTATAGGCGAAAAGAAAATTTCCCTATTACTTGCAGATAGATTTTTAAAATAGGTGATTGTATGAAAAAATATTTATTAGTATTTTTACTCTCAATTTTTTCATTTTCTATTGATTGGCATTCTACTGATAATATAGAAAAAATTTCAAATATAGCAAAAGTTGGTGATATTATACTCTACAAACCAAGTAACGCTACTTTTGTTTCAAGATGGGGTCACTGTATGATAGTGGTAGAGGGTAATAAGATAGTGGACTATCCTAGTATGAAAATAGGTCTAAGAGAATTTCCATTTTACTTTTTAAATAATCAGAAAAAAGAATTTGTACTATTAAGATACAAATATATTAACGATGATATTAGAAGTAAGATGTTAACTGATATATATGACAACTACCTATTTAAAAAATATTTCCCTCTAATACCTTTAGATATGGATTTAGGACTTACATATTGCTCACACTTTGTATACAGAATCTTTAAAGATACTACAAATGTTGATGTTTTAGGTCTACCTAAAAGCAATATTATTATGCCCCTAGATTTCTTAAATTCTAAATATTTTGAAGTTATACAATTTTAAAAAAAAATATTCTCTCAGATTTTGGGAGAATATTTTTGTTTTTCATTCAAAATGAAAGTGTAAGTGTATAAAAGAGAAAATACTAATACTGCTAAAAGTATAGATATTGTAAACATATTTCCTATTACATTAGATAAAAATGTAAATATTATCGTACCTAAAGGTACAGTTAATGTTACTATAGTTCCATATATACTAAATATTGATGTTTGTTTATCTTCAGGCACTTCTTTTAATAGGAATGTTGTTAATTTAGGATTAGATACACCTGCTAAATAACCAGAGATACTAACTAGTATTAATAGGGCATATACATTTTGTAAAAATAGTATATTTAATACATAAAGTATGAAAAATATTATTTCAATAAATGTCATCCTAACTATATCAACCTTCCTATAAATCGGTATAATATATACACCTGCTACTATCATAAAAATTGTTTCTAGAGCTTGTGTAACAGTTAATGTATTAGCATAATTACCTACTAATAAGTTAGGAGTATCTAAAATTACTAATAAAAAGATTGCATACATTCCTGAAGAATATAGATTAAGTATTGCAAATAGCAGTACAAATCTATATATCTTTTTATTTGATCTTATAATCTTTAAATTTTCTATAGTATCTTTTAAAAATCTTTTAGCTGTTATTTTTTCTTTCTTTTTTATATTAAACTTTACACTTTTAAGTCTACTTCTATTAATATACATTAGTAAAAAACTTACAAAATACAAAGAGGAATTTATTATCCCAAATACAGAATAATTGTATGCTATAACTTCAATAATCATAACTCCCATAAACTTAGAAACCAATGAAACTGTTGTAGATATAGAATTATTAAAAGCAAAAGCCTTTTCTAGATCTTTTTCTTCAACTATCTTGTAATATATAGATAATGATAAATATGAATTATACCCTCCAAATACATCTGCTACTACGTTAATTAAGACTATGGCAAAAAACACGTACCAGCTAGGCTTAAAGAATACTATTATCGAAAATGCTAGAAATAGGATTGTTTGCAACACTTTATTATGTATAAGTCTACTTACCTTCTTGTCTTCCTTATCAGCCATATAGCCTAGTATAAAATCTGTGGCATAGGGTAATGTTGTAATTATGGATACAATACTAACTGCAAGTTTAGCATTTTCAAATTTAGAAGCATATATCAAAAACGCTATATCAAATAATGTCCTCCCCATTATAGAAAAAACATCTGATAGTAAAAATATTCTGTATATTTTGTTTTTTAAAATAAAAATACCTCCTTTTTTTTATATTATACAAGAAATTTTTAAAAAAATGAAGCTTTACAGCCTCATTTTCTCATTAATCTTTTTACAATTTCTTTTAACTCTTGTATTTCAGCACTTTGATTTCTCAAATTTTCTTTAATTTCTTTGTTTTCTTTAGTTAAGTCCTCAATCTTCTTATCCTTATTATTAACTTCTCCAAGCATTACTCCAGCACCAATACCAAAGGCAAGATTTCCCTTATTATTTACTGATCCACTTAATTTGTAGATAAAGTTTTGCTTGTCATTTGTTCCACTAAATCCAATAGCTACTGCATGAGAACCACCATAATATCCATAAGATGCAGCTAAATTAAACTTCTTATCTCCCATTACTTGTGGTAGATTAGCCATAGCCACTGCATTTGATACTCCACCTAAAGCTAGGTCTGATTTCTTATCTACTTCTTTAACATCTTTTTGTAGTTGTTGTATATCACTAGTATTCTTTTCTACTTTTGTTCTAACAGCATTTAATTGACTTACATTTACTGCATCTTTAGCTTTGATACCATCAGCTACATCAGTAATTATCTTACCATATTTTGTGCTTAAAATTACTTTTTCATTGTTTTTGTCGTATCGGTTATCTTTAAGTATACTATCTTCTGTTGTTCCTTTTTTAACCCATTTATTATTCTTGTATTCATTATTTTGTAAAAATTCATCAGTATATAGCTTACCATCAGGACCTTCTTTTAATTCTGTTTCTTTACCTTTATCATCTCTATACTTATACCCAAATGTATCTGAACCTCCAACATTTCCTTTTGCTTCAAAGGTTGCTGTATGTTCTTGTGATGTAGAAGGTGCTGGTTGTGGTGTAGTATTAGATTGTGTTGTTTGAGGTTGTTTATCATCTACTGATATATCAATACCATTTCCTTTTAACTCTAAAGTATCTCCCAATTTAACGTTTATAATTTTATCTCCTGCTTTTACATTTATAGATTGCTTAGCAACATATTTATATAGTTGTGAACCATTAATTGCATCTGTTGATGTAGCTGATATTAATCCTGGTGCTACATTTTGTATAACACGTGTTAATGTATCGTTACCTACTGTAACTATACCACCAATATGGTCAAAGCCTGCATAACCTTTATATGATCGATCTCTATTTTCTTTTCTCCATAATGTATTAGCTTCTTTTGATTCCATACTTTTTGTACCTAAATATACTGAATTATCTAAATTAGGCTTAATATTACCTCCTATTGCAATAGTATTTTTTACTGTTATATCTACATATTCATCATTATGTCCAAATAGTATATTTCCATTTGGATCTTCTGTTTGTGTTCCAGTATCTTGTGTAGATCTTGTTTGAGTTTGAGGACTTTTCTTTTTAATTCTATACTTTGTTCCATAAACTATATTATTTGATGCTTCGATAATTTCATTATCATTACCATTTACTATATTATTTTCTGATTTTTTATCTTTAGTTCCTGTTATCGTATTTTTACTTCCTGCTATATTAGCATATTTCGCATAATCTACCTTATTTCCACTACCAAATACTAGAGTTGAACCTCCTACATTACCATCACTATATTGTTTTCTTAAATTTTCGGCTAATTCTTTTACTGAGTTAGGATATTTTTCTACATCTTGTCCACATACATCATAGTTACCTATTTCATCAACAGAATTTGTTATTTCGTTACCTGCACCAAATATCATAGTTCCATTAGAATTGTTTGCTCTATTTGCAAAACCAACAACAGAATTTGCTATACCTGAATATTTATCAATTTCTGCACCATTAGCACCTTCATTAGATTCTATACTATTTAATGAACCGTTTATTAATGCCCCTAAATTTAGATTATGATTAGCAACACCCTTTCCTAAATTAACACCTTCATTATCTTCTCCTTCATATTGTGAAGTCATAATCGAATAAGCTCCCGATAAAGTTGATAATGTCCCATTAGCAAAACTGTTTGTTCCAACTACTGTAGAATATATTCCTATTCCTTTAACTCTATTGCTGGCACCATCTTTCATTGATTCTATATTTATATCACCAATTTTGCCTGTATATGTATGTTGTCCTAAAACAACACTACCTGAACTTGCATAACTATTTCTACCTATAGCAATAGGAGTATCTATTTTATCTATATCATACGGATATGCAGCGTTATATCCAGTTTTATTAAATGTTGTTCTTTTAAAGTTTAATATTTGCTCTCTTACACCAAAAAATGTTTCTGCATATGCACTTTTACCTATAGCTATACTTCCTGGATGTCCTAAATATCCGTCAACCTTTGCATCTGTACCTATTAATATACCATCATTATTAAGAGCAACATTATTTATCATACTTGCTCCTTTTCCAATTTCTATCACGCCTGATCGATAAATTCTAACAATTGAATTATTTTCAGTGTCTTTAATGTCCTTTAATATATTACTACTAAATGGCCCCTCTCCTTTTTCAATAATATCTTCCTTTTTTACTTTTTTTCTTCATCTGTTCCTTCTACTTCATTTATTTTTTTTATGATTTCTCTTACTTTATCTGTTTCATTTTTTTTGATTAATAAGTCAAATAAAGTTTTAGCTCTTTCTATTCCTAATTGCTTTATAACTTCTTCTACTTGAGTTTTTTCAGCTTCAGTTAATGGCTTATTCTTTTCTTCACCAAATCCTATTCTACTACTTAAAAAAGAGCTTATTAATAAAGCTGTAATTATACTTTTTCTTGCTTTAAATCTTGAAAATATTTTCATTAATATCATCTCCTTAACAAATTTTACCCCCCCCCATTTATTTTCAACATTTTTTAAACTTTTTTTTATTTTCTTTGTTAACATATTAAAAACTCAACGCTTTCTTTTGTTTGTAGATTTATTTTTAGTCACTTGTAGTTTCTTAACTTTTTTATTCGTTTTTATTTATTTTGAAAATAGATGCTAAAAAAAATGAAGCTTTCACTTCGCTTCATTTTCATATATCTACTTTGCTAACTTTACCTCATTCCATATTCTATCTTGTTTTTCTTTTGCTTCTTCATCAAGACTTAATGGTAATTTAGCATTTTTAACTACTTCACTAGCACTAACAATTGGTTTTACATTAGTATATTTTTCTGTTCCCTTAATTACTGGTACTTGTCTAAATAGTTCAACATATTTTGCATAATTTTCTGGTCTGTATAAATATTCTAAAAACTTATATGCATTTTCTTTATTAGGTGCTTCTTTTAGTATAGCCATATTGTCTATATACATCATAGCTCCCTTAGGTAAGAAATACATAAAGTTTTTTTGTTCTTCTTCATTTGTTTCATAGAACACATCTGGATATCCATGTGAAACAACAAATTCTCCTGTTGCTAATGATTTACCAAATGTTGTACTATCAAACTTAGCTAAGTTCTTCTTGTATTTCAATAAAATGTTTTTTACTTCTTCTAATTGTTTATCATCTTTAGAATTTGATGGATACCCTAGATTTTGTAGTATCATTCCTATAACCTCACGTCCATCATCTAACATTGTCATTGAACCCTTGTATTTTTCATCTTCAAAAATACTTAAATCTCTTTTAAAATCTTTACCTAATACCTTAGTATTTACTGTAATACCTGTCGCAAAAAAACCATATGGTAATGAATAATTTAACCCATCGTCATAACCCTTAGCATATTCATATAGATTTAGGTTATCAGCATCTAAGTTTTTAAATGTATCCCCTAATTTTTTCTTATCAAGTTTTTCTAATAAGCCTTTTTTAATCAAAATATCAACATAATCTGTAGATGGGGATATTATATCGTATTGTGTTCTTCCTGTAAATAACTTGGTTAATAGCGTGTCATTGTTGTCATAATAACTAATATTGACCTTTATACCAGTTTCTTTTTCAAAACCTTGTATTATTTCATCAGGAATGAAATACGTCCAAGTGTAAATATTGACTTCATTTGTTTTCTTACTCCCACATGAGAAGCTAACAATGAATAACATAGCTACCATAAAAATTTTTGCTACTCTTTTCAACTAAAAATCACCTCTTTTTATTTTAAACATTTTTTTACTTCTTCTTTGTCTGAAAAATATCTTGTTGTTTTACCAATTATTTGATATGTTTCATGTCCTTTACCAGCTATTATTAGAGAATCTCCACTTTTTAGTAAGGATACTGCCTTTTGTATAGCTTCTTCTCTTTTTTCAATTTTAGTATAGTTGGTATATTTTGCCTCTATTATTCCTTTTTCTATGTCATTCATAATGCTAATAGGGTATTCTGTTCTAGGATTATCTGAGGTTATTAGGATATAGTCAGCATATTTGCAGGCAATTTTACCCATTATAGGGCGTTTTGTTTTATCTCTATCTCCACCTGCACCAAATACTGCATACATCTTACCATCAGTTATACCTTTTAATGTCTTTAAAACATTTTCTAAACCATCTGGTGTATGTGCATAATCTACAACTATTCTTGCTCCTAGATTGTTTTCTATAAGCTCAAATCTTCCTACCACTGGTTCCATTTTTGAAATTCTGTCTACTATATATGAGAAATCAATTCCTAAATTAACAAGAACAGATACAACCCCTAATATGTTATACAGATTATATGCTCCAATTAATTTTGTGTGAAATCTTTTTACTTCATTTTTTACCTTTATCTCTACATTCATTCCACTTGTTGTATAGCTTATTACCTTACCACGTATATCTCCATTTTCTACTCCAAAAGTATTAAGCTTATCTGATTTAATAGTCTTAATGTACTTGTCATCAATATTGACGCTTATCTTGCTATTATCTTTTAATAAGTCTATTAAATGACATTTTGCTTTGAAATAGTTTTCAAATGTTTTGTGATAATCTAGATGGTCTTGTGTTAAATTAGTAAATATCGCACCATCAAACTTCAACATATCCACACGTCCTAATGCAAGTGCATGTGAACTTACTTCCATCAGAAAATATTCTATACCTTTTTTTACACTCTCATCCATCAACTTTATTATATCCATAGACTCAGGTGTTGTATTATGTGCTTCATAATATTTATCACCAACTCTGTAATTTGTAGTACCTATTCTTGAACTATTAGGTAATACATTTTCTAATATATATGTACTTGTTGTCTTACCATTAGTCCCTGTTACACCTATTATCTTTAATTTCTTTTCTGGATGGTTGTATAAATTAGCACATATTACACCCAAATGCTTTCTTAAATCTGGGATATAGTAAAAAGTGATATCTGGATATTTTTTTACATCATGCTCTTTCTCATCAGTTAATATACATACAGCTCCATTTTGTATAGCTTTTTCTACATAGTTATTACCATCAGTATTAAAACCTTTCATAGCAACAAATATATCACCTTTTTCAATTTTTCTTGAATCATATTCTATTGACTTAAATTCAAAATCTTTTCCTTTTTGTAATAATGTATATTCAACGTTTTCAAACATTTTTCTACCTTCCTATGTCCACTTAATTTCTTCCTTATTCAAATATCTTAATATTTCATTTATCTTCTTAAAATGATTACAGCCAAAAAATCCACGATATGCTGATAAAGGACTTGGGTGTGCTGCAGTTAACACATAGTGTCTTCCCTTATTTATCAACTTTTCTTTTTTTATTGCATTATTACCCCATAATACAAATATCACTGGATCTTCTCTTTCATTTAATTTTTCAATTATCTTATCAGTAAATATTTCCCAGCCCATATCTTTATGCGAATTTGCATTATGTGCTCTTACAGTTAATACCGTGTTTAATAGTAGGACTCCTTGTCTTGCTAAATACTCTAAATTACCCCTTCTATTTACTTTACACTGATATTCACTCTCTATCTCCTTATATATATTCACTAATGATGGTGGTAACTTTATTCCATCATTAACAGAAAATGCTAGCCCATTTGCTTGATTATCATCATGATATGGATCTTGTCCTAATATCACAACCCTTGTATCCTCATATTCCGTTAATTTTAATGACTTAAATATATCAGATTTTTTAGGAAATACTGTATATTTTCCGTATTCTTGTTCTAAAAAATTTTTTAGATTTAGAAAATATTCCTTATTGTACTCATCTTTTAATATATCTTCCCACTTCATTATTCCACCGTAACTGACTTAGCTAAATTTCTTGGTTTATCTACGTCATAACCTTTTAGGTATGATGTGTAATATGCAAGTATTTGTAATGGTATTACTGCTAATATTGGTGTTAACATTTGACAAAATTCTGGTATTTGTATTGTGTCATCTGCAAACTTTATCTTTTCATTGTCATTTGTAACTGCTACAATATATGCTCCTCTTGCCTTAACTTCTTGTATATTAGATAACATCTTGTCATACAAGTCTTTTTGCGTCATTATTGCAACTACTGGTGTCATATTTTCAATTAATGCTATAGTCCCATGTTTTAATTCACCAGCTGCAAAACTTTCTGCATGAATGTATGAAATTTCTTTTAGCTTTAATGCTCCTTCATTTGCTAATGCATGGTCTATTGATCTACCTAAATAGAATATACTCTTAGCGTTAATAAACTTTCTTGCAATTTCTTTGATATCTTTTTCTTTTTCTAATACTTCATCAATTAAAGGACATATTTTAACTGCTTCTTTAAGAACATCTTCATATTCTTCCTTTGTAGTAGAGAAATATCTTGCAATTAAGTATAATGATACTATTTGTGTAGTATACGCTTTAGTTGATGCAACTGCAATTTCTGGACCTGCAAATGTATAGAATACATTATCTGCTTCTCTTGATATTGTAGAACCAACTACATTTGTTACTGCTAAGACTTTACAACCATGTTCTTTAACTTTTCTTAACACTGCTAAAGTATCTGCAGTTTCTCCAGATTGACTTACTAGTATAACTAGGGTGTGTTGGTCTATAAATTGCTTATTGTATCTAAATTCTGATGCGATATCTGTATATACTGGCTTATTCAAGTATTCTTGGAAGTAATACTTACCTATTGTACCTGCGTTATATGCAGTTCCACATGCTACTATATATATCTTATCAATATCACTAAAATCTATATTAATTTCTCTAAGGTTTAACAAACTTTTTTCTATGGTATTTTTCACTGCTTCTTTTTGTTCATGTATTTCTTTATCCATAAAAAAATCATATCCACCCTTAGTTGCAGCTTGTATATCCCATTCTACATGATTAACTTCTCTTTTTACTTTATTCATTTGTTCGTCATATATACTTACACCACTTCTATTTATCACTACCAAATCATGATCTTCTAAGTACACAACTTCTCTTGTGTATTTTAATATTGCTGGTATATCAGAGGCTATAAAATACTCATTTTCACCTAAACCTAAGATTAATGGTGATGATTTTCTAACAGCAACTAATTCTTCTGGATTATTCTTACAAATTACTCCTAATGCATAACTACCTTCTAGTCTCTTTGTTGCCTTATACACAGCTTCTTTTAGTGATCCTGTATAATACAATGATATTAGATGTGCAACTACTTCTGTATCTGTACTTGAAACAAATTTTGCACCTTTTTCTTCCAATTCTTTTTTTAACTCTTGATAATTTTCTATTATCCCATTATGTACAACAGCTATACTCTTGTCATTATTAAAATGTGGATGTGAATTTACATCAGATGGTGCACCATGTGTTGCCCATCTTGTATGACCTATTCCAACATGACCAAATATATCTTCTTTTTTTAAACTTTCAACTAAAACACTTAATTTACCTTTGTGTTTTCTTGATTTAATTTCTCCATCACTAATTACAGCGATACCTGCTGAGTCATAACCCCTATATTCTAATTTTGATAATCCATCAAGAATTATGTCACTTGCTTTTTTGTCTCCGAAATATCCTACTATTCCGCACATATGTATTCCTCCTTAATGACTGATGTCTATGAATAATTAATATCCTATCGGAATAGACATTCCGCAAAGCATCCGCCGAATATTTCGATAACTTTGTCCTCGTCAACTATCTCTAGCCCTGGCGCTAAAAGAATAAATTCTTTTTTCAGTATCTGTATCAGTCTTTAATATATTATATCAAAAAAAGACTATAAAAAAAAGGCAAGTTGCCTTTTTTTAAAATTTTATTCCTACTCCCACCTTATTCTTTATCATAATACCATCAAAATCTTTGCCTATAAACTTCACAGGAACAATAACTCCATATGATATATCAATATTTTTTGTAGGTGTATATATTAGATCTACACTTGGTATTATTGTATGAGTAGGCTTCAACCATTTTTTACTATGTGTAACTGTTTGAGTTTGAAATTCTTCTTTCAAGTTTTTTCCATACTTGTATCTTGATTCTTTAGTAATATCAACAGAATTACCTTTCTTCTTATCAATTAAATTTCCCTTTTTATCACGTTTAAATATTTCAACAGGTTCTACACTATTTTTTGTATTAACATATTCATAATTACCAACATATTCTATACCTGGTCTTAATAACCACTTAGAATTACGAGAACGTAACTTAAATTTCAATGATAAATCTAAGTCTGCATTAAGTTTACTATACGCCAAATCATTAAGCTTAATATCTTTATACGCTAAATCTGTTTTAGCTACAAAATCAAATTTATTTGGTGTATATCCTAGTTCATTAGAAAGTGCCACCCTATTCATATGATTATTTACATTACTGTAATGTAACATATCAACATTAGTATTTAGGTAAATAGGCTTCACCTTATTATCATATCTAAGATTAATATTTAACCCATGACCTACACCACCATTATGAACAGCATATTTAGGTTCATTTAATTTTTTCAACATCTTAGCTTCATAATCATACTTAACAGCATCATGTTCACTCTTAACTATATTAAGACCTAGAAGCATATCAAAGTTAGGAACATTTTCAGGTTCAAAGATTATGTCTGTTGCATCTTTAACCATTTTGGTTCCAAATTCACCTACAACATTTTCGATATTGGCTTTATAGTTTTTATCAACATCTCTCATTGAAAATATTGTTTCAATAAAATTTTTTACATCACTTATAACACTTAAAACATTATACCATTTTACATCTTTAAATGTCTTTCCACTAATAACATTGATTGTTGATTGAATATTTTGTTTAGTTTTTACTAATTCATTTATGGTATTATTTATAGTTTTATTTTTATTATTATACATCTCTTTATTCATTGTTTTTAATAATGATACACTTTCATCTAATATTTCATTTATTTTCTTTCTATTTTTTACAGTTTCATCTTTTAATTTTTTTAAGTTTTGTTTCAATTCGCCTGATATGAGACCATTTGCTCCTTCTATAAATAAATTATTTTTTATTTTTCCAAAATATTCAATACTAGGTCTTATATTTTCGAATATTTTAGTTAAATCTTCAACAGAGTTTATAAACTTAACATTTTCAACTATACTTGTAACTCCCTTTAATTTTTGTTGTGGGAATAAATACTCTAATTCACCAAACTTATTACTATTCTCACTTTCACCTTCTGTAATTGCACTTCTGTCTTGTACCTTTACTTCTTTTGTATTTTGTTGTTGTGGTAGTATGTAGTCTAATGAATGTGGTGGTATATATTGTTTTAGATGATAGCTTGATATTTCTCTATTTCCTGGTGTTACACCTAGTTCTAATAGGGCATCTTTTAAAAATGTTTCATACATCTTAGGAAAATCATTTTTTAAACTAATTAATTGTTCTTGACTTTGTTTGCTTGCTAAGGAGGTAATATCTTTTAAACTAGCTTTGCCATTTTCATTTCTAATTCTTTTTACTATTTCATCTATTTTTTTACCAGCACTACCTGAATTATTAATAAGGTAGTCATATGCCTTATTCA
The DNA here is from genome assembly GCF_000973085.1 of Sneathia vaginalis. Taxonomy (NCBI): domain Bacteria; kingdom Fusobacteriati; phylum Fusobacteriota; class Fusobacteriia; order Fusobacteriales; family Leptotrichiaceae; genus Sneathia; species Sneathia vaginalis. The sequence goes on along the minus strand of NZ_CP011280.1, from coordinate 403,544 downwards.
TTGCATATGAAACAACACTTTCACCATATAGTGCTCCTGTTGGGTGACCAATTGATCGAATTGAACCATTATTTCCATCTAGTATACCTTCTTCAATATTTCTCTCTTTTCCTAATTCCCAGTTTTTGAAATATTCAACTTCTTGTTTCCCTGGTGCTAAATCTTGGAGATCATATTTAACTTCATCTATATCAAATTTATCTGCCTTATAGTTTGAGATATAGTAATTAGCTGTTAAATTTAATCTGTATTTATCATTATCAATTAAATTTGTTGAAATACCTGGTGCAAGTAAGAATTCTTTTCTTTTACCTAAACTCACCCTGTATGCCAATTCTGGTTTCACCTTAGTTTCAAATGGACTAATAACTCCATCTGAATCAAATTGCATATTTGACTTGTCTTCAGCACTATCTTCTACTCTATACTTATCAAGTCCTATATTTTTCTTATCATATCCTGTTATATACAATGTATTATTGCTCTTAAACTTATTATTATCTATATTTAAAAATACCTTAGCTTTTCCTACCTTGTATATATTAATATCTTCACCTATTCTACTAGTTTTACCATAAACTTTCGCACCTAAAGTTGTACCTATTTTATTCATTTTAATGTAACCATCAAATAATGTAGAATCTAGTTGTATACCTCTTAGTATTAATTTTTTTAAAAGTTGTTTTGGCTCTACCTTTTTATTAGGTTTTTGTGATGTAGTAGTATTATTACTACTATTATTGTTATTGCTACTATTATTGCTATTGCTATTGTTATTATTCTTTTCCTTATTATCAATTTTTTCTATACTATCTACAAAATTTTGTAAATTATTTGTAGTTGGTGCATCTACCTTTGTTTTGAACATTTGTATAGTACCCATTTTATCTATATTAATACTAGATAAACCTTCTATTCCAAAACTTGCACTTGCACCTATATTAACTCTACCTTCAATATCTTTTGATACTGCTATTGAAGAAATTATCATACTTAAAATTATATATTTCTTCATAATCACCTCCTGTTTGTATTATAACATATGTTATAAAAAATATATAGTTAATAAATTGCACGATTATTTTCCCTATTTTACTGGGTTTTATAGCAATCGTGCTATGAATTTCGCACGATTAACGCACGATTATTTTTGTTACATTCCATATTTTACTGTATTTTCCTAAATTAATCAATTTAATTTAGCACGATTACGTAAAAAAAATAGTTAGCGAACTAACTATTCCTTCTTAAGACCCTAAATAGGCCTTCTTTATATCTTGATTTTCAAGTAATTCCTTACCTGTACCTTCCATTACTATCTCACCTGTTTCTAGTACATATGCCCTATTAGCAATTGCTAATGATTGATTTGCATTTTGTTCTACTAGTAAGACTGTAACACCTAAGTCATTTATCTTTCTAATAATTTTAAATATTTCTTCTACAAGTATAGGTGCTAATCCCATAGATGGTTCATCTAGTAATAATAGTTCTGGTTTTGACATTAATGATCTTGCTATTGCTAGCATTTGTTGTTCTCCACCACTCATAGTACCTGCTAATTGATTCTTTCTTTCTTTAAGTCTTGGAAAGAGTTCAAACATTTCTTTTATACTTTCTTTTGCTTCCTTATTACTTCTAGTATATGCTCCTAATTCTAGGTTTTCTAAAACTGTTAATTCTGTAAATATTCTTCTTCCTTCTGGAGTATGTGATACGCCCATCTCAACCAATTTATGTGCCTTCACTTTCGTTACATCTATACCTTTAAATTCTATTTGACCTGATTTAGGAACTAACAAACCTGAAATAGTTTGTAATGTAGTTGTCTTACCAGCTCCATTTGCTCCTATTAGTGCCACTATTTCTCCTTTATTAATATAGAAGGTAAGATTTTTAACAGCGTGAATACCGCCGTAATATACATTCATTGATTCTACTTCTAATAACTTCATTTATTCTCCTAAATATGCCTTAATAACTTCCTTATTATTTTGAATTTCATGTGGTGTTCCATGTGCTATTATCTTACCAAAATTCAAAACATAAAGTTTTTCACAAATACCCATGACTAATTTCATATCATGTTCTATTAATAGTATTGAAATATTAAATTTTTCCTTTATTAATTTAATAATATTCATTAATTCTAATGTTTCTTGTGGATTCATCCCTGCTGCTGGTTCATCTAGAAGTAACAATTTTGGTTTAGTTGCTAACGCTCTTGCAATTTCTAGTTTTCTTTGTTGTCCGTATGATAAGCTTTCTGCTTTAAATTCTGCCAAATCTTTCATATCAAATATATCCAACAACTCAATTGCTTTTCTTGTAGCTTCATTTTCTCTTTTTCTATATTCTCTATTTCTAAATATTGCATCTAGATTTGAATATTTCACCTTATACTGATATGCCATTTTAATATTTTCTAAAACTGTCAAATGCTTAAATAGACGTATATTTTGAAATGTTCTTGCTAATCCTAAACGCACTATTTCATATGTTTTCTTCTTTGTAATATCCGTATTATTTATACAAATACTCCCTGAATCAGCTGTATACACACCTGTTAAAAGGTTGAATATTGTAGTTTTACCTGCACCATTAGGACCTATTAATCCTACTAGCTGATTATTATCTACTTCTATATCAACATCACTAACAGCCTGTAATCCACCAAACTTTATTCCAGCTTTTTTTACTTCCAATAACATTTTCGTATTTTCTCCTTAATCTTTTTTAAAGTTAATTCACTTGTTCCTAAAAGCCCTTCAGGTCTAAAGATCATTATCATAATTAAGACAACTGAATAAATCAATACTCTATATTCAGAAACTTGTCTTAATAGTTCGTTAATAATAGTGATGAAGGATGCTGAAACTATTGATCCTGTTATACTTCCTATTCCACCAAATACTACCATAACTAATATTTCGATTGAATATACAAAAGAGAACTTATCTGGTGATAATACCCCTAAATTATGTGCAAATAGTACACCTGCTACTCCTGCAAAAAATGATGATATGAAAAATCCATATATCTTTACCATGTTAGTATTTATACCAATATTTTCACTAGCTATTTCATCTTCACGTATTGATAATACAAGTCTACCATATCCTGATGTCATAAGACGGATGATAATAATTAAACTGATTATTGTTACAATATATGTATTAGTAAAATTAGTAATTATCGGTATGTTTTTAAATCCAGCTGCACCACCTAAAAAGTCTATATTTTGTATTACATATCTAACCATTTCTCCAAAAGCTAGTGTAATTATTGCTAAATAGTCTCCTTTTAATCTTAAAGTCAATGCTGAGACTATAACACCGAATATACCTGCTACTATACCAGCAGCAATTAATGCAATTACTAATTTAATATTATCATTAATATTTACATTACTCATTGCTCTTGTAATTACTGCACCTGTATAAGCACCTATTGATATGAACCCAGCAAAACCTAGGTTTAATTGTCCCATTAGTCCTACTGTAATATTTAAACTTACTGCAAATAGTATTGCTATTAATATATTAATATATATTCCTGCCTTATAGCTAAATACACCTTCATTCATTATTGTTAAGTAAAGAAAAGCATAAATAGCAATAAGTAATACTCCTACAATAAAACTATCTTTAATTTTTAACTTCATCATACTTTCTCCTTAACATTTTTACCAAATATTCCACTTGGTTTAACAAGTAATATTATTATCAACAACAAGAATACTATAGGATTTGCCCAACTTGTTGATATATATGCTTTAGTATATGTTTCTATCATACCTAGCATATATCCACCAAACATGGCACCTGGTATACTTCCTATTCCACCAAATACAGCGGCTATAAAGGCTTTAAGCCCTGGCATTATACCCATATACGGTTCTATTCTAGGATACATTAAAGCATACATAACTCCACCTAATGCTCCTAATGCTGAACCTATTGCAAATGTTAATGATATAGTTAAATTTGAATTTATACCCATCAAATTAGCTGCATCACTATCCTGTGCAACAGCTCTTGTTGCTTTACCCATTTTTGTATAAGTTATGAATAGATGTAATAATACCATACATAATACTGATACTAGAATTACTACTACTGATAAATAACTTACTGAAAAATTAAATATATTAATGCTATCTGTTGTGCTAAAATACTTAGGTATATATTCATGTTTAATAACCTTTGGTGCTGCTCCAAATATTATCAATGCTACGCTTTCTAATAAGAAGCTGACTCCTATTGCTGTTATTAATACTGACATTCTAGGTGCATTTCTCAATGGCTTATATGCAAAAAAGTCTATTAATATTCCTAGAATAGCACAAAAAATTATTGATATTAAAATGGCAATAGAAAAAGGTAAACCTTTTTCTACGCCATAATATGTTACATATGCACCTACCATTAACAAATCACCATGTGCAAAGTTTATAAGTTTTACAATTCCATATACCATGGTGTATCCCAATGCTATCAATGCATAAATACTACCTGTCTGAAGACCTATTATAGTCTGATCTATTAAATTTTTAATCATTTTAATCTCCGAATTTTTCTTTTAATACTTGTTTTCCATCTTTTATTTGAACAAAACTTACTTTCTTTTTAGGGTTTCTATTTTCATCGTATTTTATATGCCCTGTTAATAATTCTAAGTCTGTCTTAGCTAATGCATCTCTTAAATTTCCACCTTGTTTTATTGCATTTTCTATTGTAGTCATTGCGTCATAACCAAGTGCTGCAAATATTAGAGGTTCTTTATTAAATTTCTTCTTGTAATTCTTTATGAATTCTTGTACTGCTGGTGAAGTATCATCAGATGTAAATTGTGATGAGAACACTGCTCCATCAGCTAATTTAGCGAAGCTATCTTGTATTCCGTCCCAACCATCTGCACCATAGTATTGTGCTTCTAATCCAACTTCTTTTGCTTGTGATAATATTAATCCTATTGTGTTGTAGTAGTCAGGTATTACTATTGTCTTAACACCCATATTCTTTAATTTTGTTAATACACTCTTAAAGTCTTTATCACTGTTTGTATAACATTCTTCTGTAACACTTACACCTTCTTTGCTAGCTGTTGCTTTGAATGAATTTGCTACACCAACTGAATAGTCACTTCCATTATTTGTTAATAAAGCTACGTTAGTTGCTCCTTCTTTCTTTAAGTATTTCGCTAACACTTCTCCTTGATATGGATCTGTAAATGTAGTTCTGAATACATAGTCTCTATCCTTTGTTATATCCATTGCAGTTCCTGCTGGAGTTATCATAGGTATTTTTGCTTTTTGTGCTAATTCTGCTAATGCAGATGAGTTAGCTGAAATTGCTTCCCCGATGACGACATCAACTTTTTGATTTGCCATTTGTTTAAATATATTTACTACTTCTTGTACATCTCCTTTTGTATCTTGATAAATTGCCTTTACTTTCTTCCCATTAATTCCACCTTTTTCATTAATTTCAGCAATCTTTAATTCAATTCCTTCTTTAATTGAATTTCCATATTGTGCATATTCTCCTGTTAAAGGTTCTGGTACACCAACAAGTATTTCATTGTTGTTCGATTTTGATCCACAACTTGTTAAAGTTAATAACAATGCGATTACTAAACTTAAAAATTTTTTCATGTGTATATCTCCTTATTTTTTTTGATATGTGCATTATACTACTATTTACATGGGTTGTAAAATATATTTAATTAATGGAACTATAAATTTCATTAATGCTTGACTTATTTAAGCATTAATTGTAGTTATTACTTGTAAAAAAGATATAATTCTTGTACAATAAAATCAAGAAGGAGGGCTCATGGATATTAAAAAAACTGTTATATTCAGTAGACACGGTCTACGTTATCCATTAATTTACAAACAACAATTTATTGATCTTTTTGGACACGATATTACTAATTGGGACTTTTCAGACGATGAAATGGGAATCCTAACTAAAAGAGGTGAACTTTTAGAGCATAAATTTGGTATATATTTTAGAGATTTTTTTAAAGGTAAAAAAATAGATAGTATTTTTTCTAATTCAATGAGACGTACATATCTTACAGCAAGATGCATTGCTCTAGGAATGATGCCTTATGAAGATGTTCAAATTAATACAAGACTTAGTGGATTTAAGCAAATGGATTTGGACTTTTGCCTTTTATTTGACAACAAAAAAACTGTATTACAAGAAAAAGGTCCTATTATAGACAAAGAATTTTTACCTGTATATACAAAGATGGAAGAACTACTTGGTGTAGAAAAAGGTACTATTTCTGATAAAAAAACAACTTTCTTTATTGACGATGATAAATTCTTACATATACGTGGTGCTTTAAAAATTGCAACCGATATTTGTGATTTATTCATACTTAAATATTATGAAGGTTTTGATGAAGATAAAATATTTAAAAGTTCTCAGTTTATAAAAGACATAAAATTTATGTCAAGAGCTAAAGATATGTTTTTAGACTGCGTTTTCTCAGATAAGTACTATCAAGATAATGCAAATGGAAATGTATATGATAAGATATTAAAAGCAGAACTATATAGTCCTAATAAATTTTCACTAATAGTGGGACATGACTCTAATCTATCATTAATTTTTTCAAAACTAGGTATTACTTATGAACCTAATGAAAGATCAATAGAAAAATATCCTGTAGGTGCTAAATTAATATTTAATATATTTGAAGATAATTCATATGAAGTTTACTATACATATTTTGATTATGAAACAATAAGAGGAGACAAGGATAACGATCCTGTAATTGAATTCTTAAAGAAAGGACGACTATGAAACCTTTAATTGATGTTGAAAGAGCACTACAAAAAAAATTTAAAAGAGTTTTATGGTCTCCATTTATTCACGCATTAAAAGATTTTAACTTAGTTAATGAGGGAGATAAAATTGCTGTTGCAATATCTGGTGGTAAAGACTCTTTAGTTCTAGCCAAATTATTTCAAGAATTAAAAAGAGTTAGTACAGTTAATTTTGAAGTTGTTTTCTTATCAATGAATCCAGGATTTACAGAAGAAAATCTTAAAATGTTAAAAGAAAATGTAAAAAACTTGAATATACCTTGTCATATATATGATGATAATGTATTTAAAATAGCTCAAAAAATGGATCCTAAAAAACCTTGCTATATGTGTGCTAGACTTCGTCGTGGAAGTCTTTATTCACACGCTGTGGAACTTGGGTGTAATAAACTAGCACTAGGTCATCATATGGATGATGTGGTTGAAACAACTGTTATGAGTATGTTCTATATGGGAAAAGTTGAAACTATGCTACCTAAACTACACTCAGATAATTTTGATATAGAGTTAATAAGACCTCTTTTTTATGTTGAAGAAAAGGATATAAGAAGGTTTGTTAAATACATAGACTTAACTCCCATGGCTTGCGGTTGTGAAGTTGCTAAGGGTATACTTGATAGTAAAAGAAGAGATACAAAAGCACTATTAAATAGTCTTGTTGAAAAAGATAAAGATATTAAAAAAAGAATAATGCAAAGTGTATTTAATGTTAATATAGAAAAGATATTGGGCTTTAAGTGTAAAAAAGAAAAATATTCTGTATATGATAAAATTACAATAAAAAAAGATTGATTAACAATCTTAAATTAATTATGGAGGCAGCAATCAGACTCGAACTGATGTAAAAGGTTTTGCAGACCTCTGCCTAAGCCCCTCGACCATGCTGCCGTACAAAGAAGATTATACAAAATTAATAATGAGTTTGTCAAGTGTTTTACGGCAACCTTGTTATTATATCTTTTTTGTTTTCTACGACCTTATTACTTCTTAATATATTAAAAAGTCTATTAGCTAATATATCTGTATATCTAATTAGGGCATTTTCTTTAGAATCACAATATGTAACTGTTACTGTCTGTAAATTAGGTAATATGGGCTTAGTTATGAAGTTATATTCAAAATTTTCTGTCCCTATTTTTAATTCCCTATATATACCTGTTTTCAAATCATAAACTCCATTACTTGCAATTGTATGTTCATCACAGTAAATGTATAAATTATGGATTTGACTTAAATCAACACCCATTTTTTCTAACATTCTTTTTATTCCCATCTTGTATGCATAATCTAAGTATCTTTGTTTACTTTTTTTATCATCAAAAATCCTATCAAAAACTTTTTCTTGATTTATGACAACAAAAAATCTTCTATCACACTTTATAGATCTTAATAATTTTCTTTTATTATCTTCATTTAACATAGTTGCTTTTAGCTCTATATCTTTTGGCATATTTAACTTCCTTTTTATATGCCTTTCTACATTGATGTACTTATTCATACTCTTTAGAACACTATTCTTATCTGTAAATACTATTCCTGCAAACACAAAAACAACATTGTGTTTCTTATCAAATACACCAGATTCATCTGAAAATATATATAAATTCATAATTCTCCTTAAAAAAATACCACTCATTTTTAAATTGAGTGGCTCTATGTCTGACGTACTTATCATTACGCTTAAACTCTCATTCAGTATTCATAGAAATTACCAGTATGGATAAATCCATCTTCACTTCTATTTTAACTTTATATAGATTTTTTGTCAATATAATTTCTAATTTCATCAGCAACAAATTCTACTTCAGGTCCAATAATTACTTGTACTGCTTTTTTATTTGGTTTTAATATACCAGGAACTAGTTTCTTTATTTCTTTGTCGTTTATAACAGAACTATCTTTAACTGTTAATCTTAGTCTTGTTGTACAACAATCTATTTCTTCTATATTTTCCAAACCACCAAGTAATGGTATTAAAGCAGTTGCTAATGCATTATGATTTAATTTTGTTTTTCTTACTTTTTCAGTACCTTCTTCATCATCTTCTCTACCTGGTGTCTTTAAATTAAATACTCTTATTAAAGTAGTAAATATTACATAGTAAAGAACGAAGAATATTATTCCTAAAAGTATAAGCATGTATGGTTTATGTGCATTTGGTAATCTTGATGATAATACAAAGTCAACAAACCCTGCAGAGAACCCAAATCCAGCTACCCAATTAAAGCTTGCTGCTATAAACACTGATATAGCTGTTAAGATTGCGTGCACTAAGTATAGTACTGGTGCAACAAACATAAATGCAAATTCTATAGGTTCAGTTACTCCTGTGAAAAATGAAGTAAATCCTGCTGCCACCATAATTGACATTATCTTATTTCTATTTTGTGGCTTAGAAGTCTTAATAAATGCTGCACAAGCTCCTAATAGACCAAACATCATAATAGGGAAAAATCCTGCTTGATACATACCAACATGATAAGCTCCTTTTACAGCTTCTGGTAAATCGGCATATGCTAATTCAGGTGATCCCCAGAATCTTCCTATATCATTTATACCAGCAACGTTAAACCAGAAAACTGAATTTAATGCATGGTGTAGTCCTACTGGTATTAAAAGTCTATTAAAGAATCCATAAATCCCTGCACCTACAGGTCCTAATGTTGCAATCTTTATACCAAAACTAACTAATGCTGAGTAAATTGCTGGCCATACGTATAGTAAAATAAATGACACTACTAACATTACAATTGATGTAATAATAGGAACAAATCTCTTACCACTAAAGAATGCTAAAAACTTAGGTAATTCAATATTATAGAATCTGTTGTATAATTCTCCAGATATAACCCCACATAGAATACCTATAAATTGATTATTTATTTTTCCAAATGCAGGTGAAACATTTTCAACTGGAGTATTTGTAAGTTGTGCAACAGCATTAGTTGAAAGTAATGTAGTAACAACTAAAAATGCTACAAGTCCTGTTAAAGCTGCAGCACCATTTTTATCTCTAGAAAGACCAAAAGCAACACCAACTGCAAATAATATAGGCATACTGTCTATTATTGCTGCTCCTGATTTAATAAGAAATGCTGCAAGTTGTGAATTACTACCCCAACCAACAGGGTCAATCCAATAACCTATTCCCATAAGAACTGCCGCTGCAGGTAATACTGCAACAGGAACCATCAAGGCTTTTCCAATTTTTTGTAAATAACCGAACATAAAGTCCTCCTCTTTAATATAGTGTTAATATATTATACTATAATTTTTTAAAAAGAGAATGACTATTGTTTTAATTTAATAAATATTTTTGTAGTTTTGTACTAGATACTGATAAAATTAATGTGCCAATTATTAAGATTGTTGAAAGTGCATTTATTGTTGGTGTTATTCCAAATTTAAGCATTGAGTATATTTGTATAGGTAAAGTATCTGAATTTGTTCCAGTAACAAAGCTTGTTATTACAAAATCATCTAATGATAATGTTAATGACATCAAGAATGCTGATATTATTCCTGGCATCATAGTTGGGATTATTACCTTAGTTAATGCTTGAAATTCAGTAGCACCTAAGTCTCTTGCTGCCTCAACAATAGAAAAATCAAATTCATCTAATCTTGACATTATTATAAACAAAGAAAAAGGTATATTAAATGTTGTGTGTGCTATAAATATAGTTAACATCCCAAGTGGTATTGTTCTATTGATGTTAAAAAATATTAATAATGATACCCCTATTATTAAATCAGGTAATACTAATGGAACATAACTTAATATTTTAACATAATTCTTCATTCTAAAGTTATACCACTTTATACCTATTGCACCTAATGTTGCAATAATTACTGATGCCACTGATGAACTAAGTGCTATTATTATACTTCTTCCAAAAGTTACCCATAAATGTGGTGAATTTAAAAATAGATCTTTATACCATTTTAATGAAAACTTAGTCCACATATATGTTTTTGATTCATTAAATGATAAAACAACTAACATTACTATGGGTAAGTAGAAAAATATCATTACTAGTGCAAAAAATATTGTTGATATCACTTTTTTTTCGTTATTCATCAATTTCACCACCTTTATTTATGAACATTGCAACTATTGTTATTAGTATAAATATTGTTGATATTGCTGCAGCTGATGGCCAATCACGAAGAACAAACATCTTATTTGCAATAATATTACCTAGCATAATACCATCTGTTCCTCCAACTATATCTGGAACAGCATAAGACCCTATTGCAGGTATAAATGTTAGTACTATTGCTGTAATTATACCGCCTTTTATACCAGGTAAAAATACTTTTAATAGTGCTTGATACTTATTTGCACCTAAATCTCTTGCAGCATCTATTAGAGAAAAATCAAATTTTTCAATTGATGTATACAGAGGTAAAATTGCATATGGCATCAATATATATACACTTATTATCACTACTGCTCTTTGATTGTATAGCATAGGTATAGGACTAGTTAATTTAAATATCCACATCAATGCTTTATTTATCAACCCATTATTACCTAATAGACCTATTAACGCAAATATTCTAACTAAAAAGTTAGTCCAAAATGGAATTATTATTAATAATAGCCATAAATTCTTATACTTAGATCTTGAAATAAAGTACGCAGTAGGTAGTGCTAAAATTATTACTATAACTGTAATAAGTACAGATATTTTTAAGGTCTTTATTAACACCTTTACTAATTGTGGATCTAATAGATTTCTATATGCTTTTAGTGTGAATGTTGTATAACCTTCTATTCCACCATAAGCAGCTTTTTTTAGAAAGCTAAAGTATACTATTATACCTGTTGGTATTGCAAAAAATATACTCATCCATATTGTTAATGGAAGGTAATATAGTAATTTTAAATTTTTCTTATGCATCTACATCACCTCTACAAGATAAGCATCTTCATAGTTCCAGTAGAAATACACCTTCTCTTTCCATTCGAATAATTCATCTTCTTCTAAGAATTCTCTATGTTGGTCAAAGGCTTTAATAATTCTATTATTTCCTTCAATTTTTATAAACAACTTACTTTGAAACCCTGTATAGATTACTTCATCTATTACACCTTGCAATACCTTATACTTTTCATTAAATTTAGGTGGCTTATTATCCACTTTAATCTTTTCAGGTCTTAAAGTTAATTTAACCATATCTCCTACTTTAACATTTTTATCAAGTTCTACCTTAAATTCTCCTATTTCATTTGACTCAGCTATTGCATAATTATCATAAACTTCCTTTATTTTACCTTTAATAAAATTAGTTTCTCCTATAAAGTCTGCAACAAAAGTATCAGCAGGAGTTTCATAAATTTCATTTGGAGTTCCTACTTGTAACACATTTCCATTGTGCATAACAGCTATTCTATCAGAAACACTCAGTGCTTCTTCTTGATCATGTGTTACAAACACAAATGTTATACCTACTTCATCATGTATTGTATCTAAATCGATTAATAATCTTTGTCTTAATTTTGCATCTAATGCTGAAAGTGGTTCATCTAACAATAAAACTTCTGGCTTATTTATCAAAGCTCTTGCAATAGAAACTCTTTGTTTTTGACCACCAGATAATGATGCGGGGTACTTATTTTTATGCTTTTTCAAACCTACTAAGTCTAAATACTTATTTACTTCTTTTTCTATTTCACTTTTTTTCATTTTCTTAAGTTTTAGTGGAAAGGCTATATTATCGAATATAGTCATATTTGGGAATAATGCATAATTTTGAAATACCGTATTAACATTTCTCTTATTAGGTTCTAATACATCTATCCTTTCACCATTAACCCTAATTTCTCCCTCATCTGGTGAAATAAACCCTGCTATCATTCTAAGTAGAGTTGTTTTACCGCAACCAGATGGACCTAGTATAGAGAAAAATTCACCTTTTCTTATACTTAAATTTATATTATTTAATATTTTATCTCCTTCAAAAGACTTTGATATACCAATTATTTCTAAATCTTTTTCCAATTTATACCCCCTATCTATTAAAATATTCTTTTGCAATCTCTTTTAAATAAAAGACATCATATGTTCCACACATTTCTCTTATAGAATGCATTGATAAAATAGGCACTCCTAAATCTACTGCTTCTATATCTAAGTGACTTGCACTTAAAGGACCTATTGTAGTACCTCCTATTTCATTAGAATTATTTACAAATACTTGTAACTTAATATCCTTATCTCTTACAATTTCTTTTAATACTGCCATAGAATATCCATCTGATGTATATCTTTGATTAACACTTAACTTTATTGAAACACCATTATTCATTGTACATTGATTTGTAATATCAAATTTTTCCATAAATGATGGATGTGCTACGTGTCCACTATCTGCTGATAGCATAAATGATGACGCTAATATTTCTAAGTAATCTAGTCTATTATACCCTAATGAATATACTATTCTTTCTAATATATGTGCTAGATAATTTGAATCTGCACCTTGTTTTGTTGAACTTCCTATTTCTTCATTATCAAATCCAACAAATACATTTATTTTTTCTGAATCATTATTTGATTCTATTATTCCCATTAAACCTGTATATACTGATAAAAGATTGTCTAGCTTTGTACTAGTTAACATATCTTCATTTACACCCATAAGTCTACCTTTATCTAATGGATATAGCATTAAGTCAAAGTCTAATATGTCTTCTATATCTACATTTAACTTTTTAGATATAGTTTTTAATAAGTAATTATCAGCTTCTAATGTGTCATTAACTAGACTAATTATGGGTAATAATTCTTTTTGCTTGTCTATTTTATGTCCGTTATTAACATCCCTATTTTGATGTATTGCCAAATTAGGTATAACAACAACTATATCACTTAAATTAATGTATGATACTTTTGGTTTGAATGCATCTTGACTTCTTGTTAATAGTCTTCCTGCTATTGATAAGGGTCTATCAAACCATGTTGATAGTATAGGCCCTCCATATACTTCAGTATTTAATCTTAACATATTATTAGTTACTACTTCACTTTTAGGCTTAATTCTAATACTTGGACTATCTGTATGAGATGCAAATATTTTTATACCTTTTTTTACATCTAATTTATTTGGTGTAGTAAAAGCTAATATTGTTGAATTGGTCTTTTTAACATAATATTTTTTACCTAATTCTATATTCCATTTGGAACATATATCTAATTCTTTAAAGCCATTTTTTTCTAATAAGGCTTTTGCATTTTCTACAACATGATAAACACTAGGGCTTTCGTCAATGAACTTCATCATATCTAGTGCAAATTGTTTAACTTTTTCCATTTTATCACCTACTTATATATTCTTTCATATTTTGATTTTAAATATTTGATATAGTATTCTGGATTAAATTCTTCACCAGTACATAATTTAATTAATTCTTCTGGTGTTTTAGAATTTCCATATTGATGTATACCTTCTCTTAAGAAATCATTTATTTTCTTAAAGTCTTTGTCTTCTATTGCTTTTTTTACATCTACTTTCTTTTCTAATGCGTGGTAGATTTGTGATGCATATGCACTTGCTATTGCATATGATGGAAAATATCCAAATGCTCCTCCTGCCCAATGTGAATCTTGTAATATTCCTTCTTTTGCATTTTTAGGTCTTATACCTAAATATTCTTCATATAGATCGTTCCACATTTTTTCTAAATCACTAGCATTGATTTTAGTATCTATGTTAGAAAATATATATTTTTCTATTTCATATCTAATCATTACATGTATAGGATATGTCACTTCATCAGCTTCTGTTCTATAATATTGATTTTTAACTTCATTAACTAGAAGATAGAATTCATCCTTTGATATATTAAGCTTTCTATATTTTTCTAATAAGCTATATATTAAATCTGTAAACTCTTTCATTTTACCTATGACATTTTCATAAATTCTAGATTGTGATTCATGTATACCCATAGTTGAACCACCAGATAATATACCAGTATCATTGTACTTATCATCTACTTGTTGTTCGTATATAGCGTGACCTGTTTCATGAACAGTAGAATATATACTTGATAATACATCATCTAGATAATAGTGTGTTGTTATTCTAACATCCTTATTATTCATATTAGTTGTAAATGGATGTTCACTTTCTTTTATTACACCTTTATCATAGTCAAACCCCATAATGTTTGATAATATTTTTGATATTTCTCTTTGTTCTTCTATGCTAAATTTAACAGAGTAAAATCTCTTTTTTATATCCTCTAATTTAGTTGTATCCTTACTTCTTATTTCCTTAATAAATGGTATTAATTCTTTTCTTATTAAATCAAAAAACTTATCTGCTTTTTCTACTGTTAAATTTGTTTCATAGTCATCTAATAGAACATCATAAGGATTTTTTTTGTAGCCTCTATAAAGAATGAATTTCTTATTAGTGTCTATTAAGTCTTGAAGATAATCTTTAAATAATGAATAGTCTTCTTTATTCTTAGCTATTTCCCATTTTTGAGTTGCCTTTGTTACTAGTGAACTGTATTTTGCATATTCATCCTTAGGTATCTTACTCATCTTTTCAAATACATCTTTTTTTAATTTTTTCACTACTTTTTTGTCAATTTCGCTTAATTTATCCTCATCTAAATCATATAGCATCTTTTTAAATTCATCATTAACAAAGTTTTCATACTGTAATTGTGTTAAAACTTCCATTGTATTGCTTATACCATCAATAGCCTTAACTGGAGCTTCAGTTTCTAAATCCCAACTCAATAAGGTTATTGCATGACTAAATGCCATATCTCTTCTTATATATTCATAAATTTTGTCCATTTTTTTATCTCCTTTTAATTATAGATAACCATTCTATTATACTAATTTCAGAGGTTTTTTGCAATTAAAGATTTTATAAATTTTCTTGAAATAGCTATTGAATAGAATAACACTTTTATCCCCTTGTATTCTTTTTCTAAGCACTTTTTTATCTCATTAACAGTAGCCCCTGTTGTTATAATATCATCTACTATTAATACCGTCTTATTACTTAAATTTAAATTCTTAACATCGAAACTATGTAGGATATTTAGATTTTTCTGATATGATTTGGATAATTTAGACATCTTTTTTGTATTTTTTATCTTTTTGATTTTTAAGAAGGGATAATTGAATTTTTCAAAAATTAATTCCACCTGATCAAAGCCTCTATCTCTTATCCTCTCTTTACTTGTAGGAACACATATGATATATTCAATTTTTTGACTTTCCACAACAAATTCAACTTGTGACCTTATTATACTATATATAGCTGTTGCTACATATTTTTTTCTTTTATACTTTAGCTCATATATCATATCTCTAAAATAGTCGTTATAGTACATAGAAAAATGCACATTTTCAATAGAATAAAAATGTGCGAGTTTTTTTACTTGTTCATACTTGGTTTTACCAATTTCATATTCATGTTTATCGAATAAAAAGCTAAATATTCCCATGTTCAGTATCCCTATCAACTAATTTTGCACAATATATTTCTGTATATCCACAATTTTTACATATTTTAATGTAAAACAGCTCTGATGTTGGTAAAATATTTTTTATCCAACCATCTATGTCTTTTGTTGGTAAATATATACTCTTAATTACATGTTCAACATTTGAACACTTAATACATCTATTTAATTTCATACTATCACTTCATTAATATTTTTTTTAAAAAACTTTTTCTATGTTCTTTTAATATCCCATATTTTTCTATAGCTTCATAATGTGCTTTTGTACCATAACCTTTATGATTTTTAAAGCCATATAAGGGATATTTTTCATCATAGTCATATAGTAAGTGGTCACGATAAACCTTTGCTATTATTGATGCTGTGGCAATGGATAAATCTTTAGAATCTCCTTTTACAAGAAAATCTTGCTCTAACTTACATCCTCTTATTTTTTGATTACCATCAACTAAAACTTTTTTATCTGTTATCTTAAGCTTTTCTAATGCCCTATTCATTGCTAAAAAAGTAGCATTTAATATATTAATATTATCAATTTCTTCACTACTTGCAACACCTATAGCATACTGTATTTTATCTGACACTATCAATTCCTTATATATCTGCTCTCTTTTCTTTTCAGTTAACTTCTTAGAATCATTTATTTTATTAAAAATTTCATCATCAGTATCTAATATATATACACAAGCAGCAACAACTGGTCCAAATAAAGGCCCACGCCCTGCTTCATCTACACCTATTACATCTCTATACTCTAGCATAATTTCACCTTTTCTAATGTTTCTTTCATATCACAAGGAATATCCACACTAAACTTCATTTTTTCATTTGTAAATGGATGTATAAACTCCACACTATATGCATGCAATTGCTGTCTATTAAACTTATCATTTCTACCATACACATGATCACCTAATATGGGGTGGTTTAATTCTTTAGCGTGTACCCTTATTTGATGCGTTCTTCCAGTTAATATCTCAACTTTCACATATGAGTATAGGTCATTTTCCTTTATTAGTTTAAAAATACTAATTGCAAGTTTACCATTATCAGTATTAGAGCTCATCTTTTTTCTATCTTTTTTGCTTCTACCTATATATGTTCTTACTTCTACTCTATCCTTATTTAATTTTCCCTTTAGTATAGCAAGATATGTCTTATGTATTTCATGATTTTTAAACATTTGAACCAATTTTTCATGACAAGCATTTGTCTTAGCTATTATTAATATGCCACTAGTATCCTTATCTAATCTATGAACTATCCCTGGTCTTAGTGGATCTACATTAGATAAACTTTTAAAATTGGATAACAATGCATTTACTAGTGTATTTTCTCTAAAACTACTGCATGGATGAACAACCATATTATATGGCTTATTGATAATAGCAAGATATTCATCTTCATAAACTATATCAAGCTTCTTGTCTTCTTTAGTTATGACAATAGGTTCATCTTCCTTTATTTCATATGTAATTTTATCATTTTCACATACCTTGTATGATGGCTTAACTAATTTATCATTTGAAAAAACTTGTGATAAGGCTACCCTATTTCTTGAAATATTTAATTTTTCACTTAAATATTTATCAATTCTTTTACCCACATCACCTTTTTCAACTATATACATTTTAACTCCTATCATCAATATCTTGAAATACCTTTAGCATCCCACTAGTATTTTTATCATGGTGGTGTAATATTAAAATAGCAACATCTTTATTAATCTTTTCCAACATATCATAACCTATCTTAGGATGATTTTTAAGTCTTGTTACAAAACCTAACTTATGTATTATTCTTAATAAAAATGATGCTCTTTTTTTACCGCAATCATGTAGTATACTAAATATTAAATAATTTCTATCAGTCGTAACTTTTTTCATTATACTGTATACTAATAGACCATGCCATCTATCATAATAGTCCATATTAAAATATATTCTTAGCTCTTCATCATTTAATATCTTAATAGCCTCTTTTTCAAGATTTTCATCTATTTTTTCTATATAGTAATCACAAAATTTTCTAATACAATATCTTATCACTTTATTATACCTATTATCTCATCTGCTCTATCAACACAATTTTCAAACTCAAAGTTTCTTTTTTCATAGCCATAATTACAGTGTATTTGTCTTACACCCATATTTTTTGCCATTGTATAATCAACTATCATATCACCTATATGTATAATTTCGTCTATACTATATCCATCTTTTACTATCATTTTAAGCCCATATGGATAAGGTTTAGGTGGATATGCATTATTTTCTGGATTTCCAAATATATATTTAAATTTCCATTTATTTAATAAGGTATTACAATATTTTTCGGCTGTTATTTGATCCTTATTTGTTATCACAGCAAGAACTATATTCTTTTTTTCTAAATATGTAAGTAATTTATCCATACCCTCATATATTTTAGCACCTTTTAAGTAGTTGAGGTTATAGTAATCACGTACTCTAGATAAGAACTCCTCCTTATCTTCCTTTATATTTCTTACTTCTCTTATTCTATCAAAGGCTACACCAAAGCCATTGCCTATAAAGTCCATATACTTTTCTACACTAAATATTTCATAACCATATTCTTTTAATATTTCATTAAAGGCATTTGCTATTGATGGTAATGTATCAACTAAAGTCCCATCTAAATCAAACGTTACAACACTTACATTCGTCATTATATTCATTCTTTAATACCCTATCTACAAATCTTTCTACACCCTTTATTCCAAATCCATCATGCTTATATGGTGCAACATCATTTAAAACTTCCATGTATTTTTTAGAGAATAACTCATATATGTATTCATCAAAGAAGAATAAGTCATCCATATCGCTTTCTTTAATGTTCTTTTTTATAAACTCAATATACTTTTTCATATCTGTATTTTCTTCTAATAATTCTAAAATTAAATCCAAAGATCCACAACTTTGTAAATTTTGATCTAATTCTAATATCTCACTTGATATTTTCTTTGTAATTTCCATAGTTCCTAATTCATCTATTTCATTAACACCTTTTGAAAATATTGCAAGATTACAAGTATCTTGTATTTGAAAGTCCTTATTTCTCAAAATTAAATAAAAGTCATCGCCCCTTTTATACATATGTGAAAAGTTATTCTTTCCAACTATATCACTTAAAAAATCGCTATAACCTTCATCCCATGCTTTCTTTAAATGAGTTATCACTTCCTCATTTTTTGTTTTTAGAACTGGCAAGGGATAGTTTAATAAAACTACCTCACCAAAATCTTTTAAATCTTTTGAAACAAATACTGGATATTTCATAGTTTCATCATATTTAGAATTTTCGACTAGATAAAATTCTCCATATTCTGTCTCAAATTTATATTTTATATCATTCATTTTATCCTCTATTTTTTACTTAAATACTTTAATCTACTTGTTACCATTTTAATACCAACTTCATTAGATTTACCTCTTGGTATTATTACATCTGCATATCTTTTTGTTGGTTCAACAAACTCAAGATGCATAGGTTTTACAGTTTCTATATATTGATTACGTATATTCTCAAAACTTCTTCCACGTTCCTTCATATCTCTTTCTATACGTCTTAATAAACGTATATCATCATCTGTATCAACAAATATTTTCATATCAAATAGGTTACGCATCTTTGCCAATGTAAGTATAAGTATACCTTCAACTATTATTATTGGTTCTGATTTTATAAGCTCAGTCTTATCTGTTCTTCTATGATTAGTAAAGTCATATGTAGGTTTTTGTATATCTTTTCCTTCTTTTAATTCCTTTATATGCTTAATCAATAAGTCAAAATCTATAGCATCTGGATGGTCATAATTTAATTTAGACCTATGTTCATAATCCAATTCTGGATGATCTTTGTAATATGAATCTTGTTCTAATAAGCTAACATTAGTACCAAATTTTTTTAAATCTTCAACTATTAAATTTGCTACACTTGTTTTACCTGATCCAGTTCCTCCTGCTATTGCTAGTATAATTCTTCCTTCCATATTACACCTTAAAGACTTTCTAGTATTTCAAACACTTCATGTTTATCAGTTGAATTAATTAATTTTTCTAATTTTTCTTCTTCAAAAGATAATTTTGATATTACAGATAAAATATCTAAATGTTCCCTTTTAGTTGATTCTGGAGCGACAACTAAGAAAAATACTTTAGACTTCTTTTCATCTAATGATGCAAAATCTTTTCCGTCTTTATCTATTGCTACTACCATGCTAACTTTTTTTACACCACTTGATTTTGCATGAGGTATAGCAATACCATCTTGCATACCTGTAGATGATAAATTTTCTCTTTCATATAGGTCATTTAGTACAACATCAAATTTACCTTCTTCTATTACATCATCATTTTTTGAAAAATTTTCTAATAATTCCTTGATAATATCTTCTTTCTTATCTGCTTTAATTTTAAATACTATATTATCTAAAGATAAATAATTCTTAATTTCCATAATCCCTCCTAATTTTTTCTATAATTTTATCTATACTTTCATCATCTAGGTTATACTCAATATATCCTTTATTTTTAAACCATGTAAATTGTCTTTTAGCATATCTTCTGCTAGCTGTTTTGATATTTTCGATAGCCTCTTTTAAACTTACATTAGACTTAAAATATTCAAATAATTGCTTATACCCTATACAATGTATTTTATCACCATATACATTATATGCTTTTTTTGCTTCTTCTAAAAGACCTTGTTCCATCATTATATCAACTCTTTTATTAATTCTATCATATAATGTAGCTCTATTTCTCGTTAGAAATATTTTTAAAAATTTTCTATCATTACCAAGTTTATTGTTATACACAACCCCTCTTGTTTCAATTTTACGTATTACTCTAACTTTATTCTTAATATCTATTTGTTTTTTTTCTTCTTCACTTAAAAGGTCTTGTAATTCGCTAAGAGTCATACTCTCTAACTTTTCTCTTTTTTTATAGTCAACTTTATCCATCATGGTCAAACCATCAGTCAAAGAACTGATATATAGCCCTGTACCACCTACGATTAAAAAGGGAACTTCTCTATTTTCATTTAATATCTTATTGGCAGCTTCATAAAAATGTCCCACACTATATTTTTCATTTGGTTCTACCTCATCTATTAAATAATGTATTACTCCATCTTTTTCATCTTCAGTTATCTTGGCTGTACCTATATCAAGCGTCTTGTACACTTGCGATGCATCAGCTGAAATAATTCTTGCGTTTAATAACTTTGCAAGTTTTATTGATAACTCAGTTTTACCAACTCCAGTTGGTCCTGCTATTACTATCGCATTATACATATTCAAATTCATATCCTTCTATAACTATGGTGTCACCTATTTTGACTCCATTTTCTTCTAGCTTTTGTTCCATTCCTATATGACGCATAACTTGCAAGAATTGTATAATTCCATCATCACCTATAAAGACGTACTTATTTAATACATTATCAACAACTTGTCCAGACACTTCATAAACATTAGGTTCAAGTTTTTTAATAATCCAGTCTTCTTTTCTTTTTACTACTTCTGATAACACAGTATCTAAGTCTCTTACTTCTTCTATTTCTTCTTCTTTTGTATTGCATAAAAGCTCATAAGCTTTCTTTATTACCTCACTTATACCTTCATTTGCAATTACAGACATAGTTAGTACTTCTTTGTTTATAGCTTTTGAGAATTCTTCTATTTTTTTATCGTCATATAGCATATCTATCTTATTTAACACGACAATTTGAGGTTTACTTGCTAATTTTTTGCTATATTTTTCTAATTCTTCATTTATTTTAAAATAATCTTCTATAGCACTTCTACCATCAATCTCTGATATATCTACTATATGAATAATTACACGACATCTTTCTATATGTCTTAAGAATTTATCTCCAAGACCTATACCTTTATGTGCACCTTCTATTAAACCTGGTATATCTGCTACAACAAATGAATGATCTTCATCAACTTTTGCTATACCAAGCTTTGGTTTTAATGTAGTAAAGTGATAGCTTGCAACTTTTGAATTTGCACCTGATATTTTGTTTATGAATGAAGACTTACCTACACTAGGGTAACCTACTAAAGCTACATCTGCTAATAGTTTTAATTCTAGCTTTATTTTTAATTCTATTCCTGGTTTACCACTTTCAGAAATTCTTGGTGCTTTTCTTATGGAATTTTTAAAGTGTACATTTCCTTTTCCACCATCTCCACCTTTTAAAAACACTACTTGTTCATTTGCCTTATTCATATCAAGTAAAAGCTTATTACTTTCATAATCTCTTATCATAGTTCCAACTGGAACTCTAATAATTACATCTTCTCCATTTCTACCTGCACATTTAGCACCCATGCCTTTACTTCCATTTTGTGCTTCTATTCTTTTTATAGTTTTGAAATTTAATAGCGTATTCATATTAG
The DNA here is from genome assembly GCF_000973085.1 of Sneathia vaginalis. NCBI lineage: Bacteria > Fusobacteriati > Fusobacteriota > Fusobacteriia > Fusobacteriales > Leptotrichiaceae > Sneathia > Sneathia vaginalis. The sequence continues at coordinate 380,762 of NZ_CP011280.1, read as the reverse complement.
GGTCAGCTAGTATGATTATAGAGCCACCCTTTCCTCCGTCTCCGCCGTCTGGTCCACCAAATTGCACGAATTTTTCTCTTCTAAATGTTGCTGCACCATCACCACCGTTTCCAGATTTTACTGTTATTACACTTTCATCTATAAACATTATATTCCTCTCTAAAATAGGACTTATGAAATAAGCCCTATAAATAATTTTTTAATTTAGTTATTTCTTACTTTTACACCAGCTGGTATTGAAGCAAATACCTTATCTGTTATAGCAACAATAGTTCCCCCTAGAACATATGATGCTCCGCTTAAATAATCAATTAATCTTTGACCTTCTTCTCTTGACATATTTTCTAAACTAAACGCAACTATATTACTATTTTTAATCATTTCTGCAATTTTTTTTGAATCTTCATCATATGATTTTGGTTTTAATATGTTAACACCGTTATATATAAAATCACTATTCTCTGCTTCTTTATTTAATGATTTTTCAATTATATCTTCATTATTCCCTTCTTCATCTGTATACGTAAAGAATTTTTTAAATACTGACATCATCATACCTCCAACATTATTTATTAAATTATATACTTTTTCCCAATTTATTTCAACATAAAACTTTGATTTATATAAAAAAAAATACTATAATCATAACTGAGGTGTTTTATGAGAAATTTATGTATTATAACTGGAGCAACCAGTGGAATAGGCTTGGAACTAGCTAAAATATATTCATGCTTTAATATAGATCTTCTTTTAATTTCAAGTAATATTAATAATCTTGAAAAGACTAAAAAGCTTCTAGATAATAATGGGGCTAATATTGATATATTAGAAATGAATTTAATAAATGGAATAGATCTAGAAAAATTAAAAGAAAAAACAGATAATAAATCTCTTTATTGTCTGATAAATAATGCAGGTTTTGGAGACTTAGGTGATTTTGTAGATTCTAACTTAAAAAAGTCTCAAGATATGATAGACCTTAATATTAAGGCTCTAACAAGTCTTAGCTACTTCTTCTTAAAAAAGAATAAAAATACTACTACTAAGTCATATTTACTAAATGTAGGTTCTGTTGCAAGTTTTATGTGTGGTCCTAAAATGGCAGTATACTATGCAACAAAAGCATATGTTTTATCATTCACTAATGCAATAAGAAGAGAAAACTCAAATAAGTTTATTAAAATCTCTTGTCTTTGTCCTGGTCCTACAAAAACTAATTTTACAAAGGACTTTAAATTTACTCCTAATGTATTTAAAAACATATTTGCCATGAAGCCATATGATGTTGCCCTTTGTGCATATTATGGTCTTTTAAAGGGTAAAAAAGTTATTATCCCAGGAGTAACAAATTACTTAATGATAAAATTAATTAAATTTATTCCTAGTAGTTTAGTTGAGGTTATAACAAAAAAAATAATGGGTTAAACCCATTATTTTTAATATTCAAAACTATTTAACATCCATAATAATTTTTCGTATTTTATTATATATTCATCCATCATAGCTGATGTACCATAATCATTGTTTTTATCTGCACAAACTTTAACTTCTTTAGCTTCATCAACTATAAATTGAAAATCACTAATTAAAGTCTTTAGAGCTTCATCTATTGTTATAGATTTATTTTCTCCTTCTTTTATTTTTGAGATTTCTAAATAACTTTTTAATGTAGATAAAGGTCTACCCTTTATAGCTAATATTCTTTCTGCAACTTCATCTACAACTTCATTTAAATCTTCATACATTTTATCTAATTGTGCGTGTATAGAGAAAAATCCTCTACCTGTTATATTCCAATGAAAATTTTGCACTTTCTTTGCTAACACTGATAAATCAGCTAAAAATTGATTTAATTTACTTTCCATGTTTACCCCTATTATTTTTTATTCTTTATTTCTTTATATTTTGTTACTTGTCTAACCATTATATCAAGCATTGCATCAATTGCTGAATAAAGACTTTTATCTTTACATTCTACATTTATTGTTTTACCTGCAACATATATTGTAGCACTTGCATGATGTACAGCTCCCTCAGATTTAGTTTTTTCAACTGAAAGCATTACTTTAACTTCTGTAATGTTGTTACAATATTTCAAAACCTTCTTACATTTCATAATTGCATATTCTCTTAAAGCATCTGTTAATTTTAGATGTTGTCCACTTACTATTACATTCATAATAATAACACTCCTTTCAATTGCTTCTAATATATTATAGTCCTATTTCAACTATTCTACAACTACTAATTCTCTATTTTTTAATATATATTTTTTATTAGCAATATTTGCAAGATTTTGGCTATGTGTTACTAATATTATTGTCTGTGCATTTTCTTTATTTAATTTAATGAATAAATCATTTATTTTTTTACTATTTTCTTCATCTAAATTCCCTGTTGGTTCATCTGCTAAAACAATACTAGGATTATTTATTAATGCTCTTGCTATAGCGACTCTTTGTTTTTGTCCACCAGATAATTCATTAGGATAAAAATTTATTCTATCTTCTAAATCAACTAATTTAAGTAACTCTATTGCTCTTTTTCTTATTTCATTTTTTGAAGACTCTTTCATCGCTAATGCTGGTAACATAACATTTTCTAGTGCTGTGAATTCTGGCAATAAATAGTGAAATTGGAAGACAAACCCTATATTTTTAGCTCTTAATTTTTCAAGACTCTTATATGAAGACTGATTAAAAAACTCTACCTTGCCATCATATTTAGTATCTAAAAGTCCTAAAATGTTTAATAATGTTGTCTTACCACTACCTGATTTACCTTGTATAGATATTAGATTTCCTTTATCTATCGTTAAATTTATATTAGAAAATATTTTTATATCTTCTACCTTTGTCTTGTATTCTTTGGTTAAATTTTCTATTTTTAATAAGTTCATAAATTAAATCTAATCGCCTCCGTAACATCTAATTTTGCTGCCTTTCTAGATGGTAGATATGAGGCTAGTAAAATTATTAAAAATGATATGGCATATATCAATAATTCTTCTTTTATATCTATTTTTATAATCAAATTTGAGATATAGTATGTTTTTATCAAATAATTTTTAGATATAATTTGTATAACTCTTAATACTATCGGTGATAGAATAGCTGATAAAATTATACCCCCTATTCCTAACATACTACCTTCTATTATGAATATTCTTTTTATCATACCTTTTGTATATCCACAAGCTTTTAATATACCTATATCACTTGTTTTTTCACGTATTAATATATTTAATATTATAGACACTATAAAGCTTGAAATTAAAAATAGCATACTAAGTATAAGAATTAGTATAAACTCTTCAAAGTGTACAGCAGCTAGTAGGTTTTCATTTTCATCTGCCCATGTAGTTGCCTGTATATCATCATCAATTGAGTTAATTTTTTGCTTCAATTCATTTAAACTCTTTATGTCTCCAGGATGTTCAACTCTAACATCTAAGCTATTAATATTATCTCCTGTTTCCTCTAAAATTTGTCCAACTTCTAAAGGCATTATTACAAGATTACTATCATAAGCTAAAAAACCAGTCTTAAAGAATCCTTGAACTTTTACACGAATTTCTCTACCATTTAATGATGCTATGCTTATATCATCACCAATCTTAATATGCATATCCTTTGCCATTTCTTGACCTATATATGCATAATCTATACCACTTACCTTATTTTTTTTAACTAAATTTAAGTTCAACTTATCTATTTCTGTTGCACGAATTATAGGCATATAATTATTATCATTATACTTAACAAATCCTTGAACATATACATTAGATACCGTTGTCTTTGCACCATGTTCTTTTACTTTTTTTATGATTTGCTTATAGTCTCCCTCAACTTTGGGAGTATACTTTATACTTATATGTGGACTCAAAGTTAATAATGAATTAATCATATTTTCTTTTAATCCATTTGATATTGTTAGAGAAACTATAAATACTATCAATGATAATGCTACTGATATTATTGAAATAAATGTTTGAAACTTTCTTTCCTTTATATGTCTATATGCTATAAATAACTCTATCATTATACTTCAACCTTCAATTTTGTAATTTTCATCAATAATGCTATGAATAAGTATTTTTTTTCCATATTAAGACGTATAATATATCTTTTATCTTTAGTAAGAAGTGCTATGCAATTATCATATTTACTTCCACCAACTCTTGTTCTCATAAATTGCAATTTAACTATATCTTTTAAATTTATTCTATTTTTTTCATATATCAAAATATTTTCATCAATTACTATTCTGTATTTTATTAATTTATATATATAGTATATGATATACACTACTATTACAACTAGTATAGCATATTGTAACATATGCTTTTTAGAAAACTTTGCTATATTCAAAACAAAAAGTGCTATAATTATCACTAAAAATACTATAGCCTTTAGGCTATACATAAATGAAAGTCTAAATGTATGCTTTATATTTGTATCCACTGTTTCTTTTTTTACTTTTTCTAAGATTTCATTTACTTGTTCCATTTTTATCCCCTTTATCGTCATCAACAAATTTATAGACTCTTTCTTTATCATTAGACATATTCAATTGATCTCTTGCAATTTTTTCAATATTTTCAGAATTTCCAGAATCTTTAATTTCTTTTTCTAAACCTTCTTTTATCTTCTTTTGTTCTTCAATTTGCTTTTCAAGAACTTTTGTTTTTGATTTTTCGTTAGCTATTAAAACTTGTCTTCTTATTATTGGAAGTAGCAAAAATATTGCAAAAAACAATACAAATAAAATTAAAAGAATTATTCTATCCTTTCTTTTCATTTTCTACCCCTTGTCTTTTTTTATTTTGTTTATAATCTCAATAAAGCTATCTAAATTTTCAAACTTATTATACACAGAAGCAAACCTAACATAGGCAACTTCATCTATATCTAATAAATGTTTTAAAATTAATTCTCCTATTTCAGTGCTTCTTATCCCTTTACTGTATTTTTCTCTTATTTCTATTTCTATATCTGCTACAAGATCCCTTATATCATTTGCATTATATTTTCTTTTAACTAAAGCTCTAGTTATTCCGTTATAAATTTTTTTTCTATCAAAAGGTGCTGTACTATTATCTTTTTTTATTACTGTTATGGGTTGAAATTCTACTTCTTCATAAGTATTAAATCTTTTTTTACAAACCCTACATTCCCTTCTTCTTTTTATCCTATTATCATCAACTAGTCTAGAATCTACTACACTAGTATCTGTACTTTTACAAAAAATGCATCTCATCTAATCTTCTTCCTTTGATAAAAGAATTTCAGCTATTTCTTCTTTTGATTTTGCACTTAATAATTCAGATTTAAAATTAGGTTCTCTTATAAATCTTGATATTTTTGCAAGTAAAATTAAATATTCTTGTGATAATTCATTTGGTGATAAGAACATAAAGAATATATTAACTGGTTTACCATCAACAGCATCATATTCTATTGGATTTTTAGAAATACCTACTGTCATTATTAATTCTTTTACAAAATCTGACTTAGCATGTGGTATTGCAAATCCTTCACCTATACCTGTACTTCCTAACTTTTCTCTTTCTAATAGATCTTCATAACATTTAGACTTATCTGTTATTTCGCTACTATTTTGAAGTTGTTCAAATAGTTCTTTTAGAACTGCTTTTTTATCTTTTGCTTCTAAGTTCAAATTAACTGTTTCAACCTTTAAATAATCTGTAATCTTTTTCATTTATATACTCTCCTTGTTATTATTTTCCTATAATCTAAATCAATATTAAAATATGTATTAATATATCCTTCATATTCACACACTTTATCTTCAATATTTCTTGTTTCTTTAAAGTTACCTTCAAAATATATACCCAAATCTATCAATATTCTCTTTAAAAAACGAGATATAAACTTATACACATACTCTAAAGACTCAACTTTTTTTTCATCTACTTCTTCTATGTAATCATATATTTTTTCTATTCTCTCATACAATTCTTTTTCTTCTTGATTGTACTCAAGTATTTTATCTAATACATATACTATATATAGACAAAGTTCAACTTTTCCTATGCTCTTGCTTGTATCTACATTCTTTAATAGCCTATAGTCTACTAAGCTAGTTTTACTACCATTTTTTTCTATTTCTGTATAAATATAGCTAGTTGGTGTTAATGCATAAAGTTCTTTTTTCTTGCTTACCCTTCCCCTATATGAAATACATGAAATTTTACCATAAGTTTTTGTAAATAGAGTGACTAGTATATTTGATTCATTATAGTATTTTCTACTTAATACTAGTGCATTATCTTTTAATAACTCCATAAATATTCAACTTTTTCTTTACCATCTTGTATATTAATTTTTATCGGCATATTATTTATATACGTAACATTTATTACTAATGAACCACAAATAATTTTTGTTATATTCCCGTTTTTAACTATATATTCCTTATTACCTTTTCTTGTACTTTTATTAATCCCTCTCATTTCACCTAATAATTTAAATATATCATTTGATGAATTGGATAATGTTTGTTCTACAGTTTGGTTTAATTTAGGATAATATATGTATTTTTTACCTTGCTTATATGTATATATCTCACCTTTATTTGTAGAGGGAAATAAGACTTCTACCTTAATATTATTTGGCTTATACTGCAAAACATATTCTTTTTCTGTTCTATTACTTCTTTCTAATATCTTTGCTCTAAAACTTGTATTCAAAAAATTTGCCATAGTAAAACTTGAAATTAAAAAACAAACTAAATACTTTTTCACTATTATTTCACCCCTTTAACTACTAATACTATACGTATATTTGCGTACTTATATGTAGGTTCAAATATTAACTCTTTTGTTTGCTTAAATTGTTCTTTATTTTTTAGATAATAATTTCCTATCATTATATCCTTAGGGATTATATCACTTACTCCTGAGGTCTTTATTTCAAAGCTATTATTACCATTAATATCTATATCTGTGTTATAGTTTTTAACTGAAAATGTACCATTACCATTACCCCTTAAAATACATAAGTACTCATTATTGATTATTACACCAACTTTAGAGTCTTTACTTGTTAATAAGGTTACTTCTGAACAATTCTTATCTAATTTTGTTATCTTACCTATCATATTCCCGTTATATACTACTACTTGATTTAACCTAATTCCATCATCGCTTCCCTTTGATAAGTATAAGGTGTCATCGTCTTTTATATCAGAAAACTTAACTTCACATGCTATTGTATCTAAATTTAAAAATTGTTTTAACTCTAGTGTACTTCTTAAGTTTAAGTTTTCAATTTCTAATGCCCTTGCTTTATTTTCCACAAATTCTTTTTCTTCAACTTTTTTTTGTAAGTCCTTTATATTTTCTATATACTTATCACTATTTGAAACCATGTCAACTTTAGTTCTAAAATTAATAGCACTTTGGTATAGGTTATCCTTGTACTTTACTAATCTAAAATTCACATTTTCTACAACAAAATCATATGCATATATCATTTTCTTTCTAACTAAAAAAATAAAGGATATAATTACAACTATATATATAATCTTTTTTATAGTTTCTATCTTTTTATTTCTATTCACTATATATCCACTCTTTCAACTTTTATTATAGATTATATCATATTTTATGGCAATATAAAAGCACCTATACAGGTGCTATATTAAAATGTATGTAATTCGTATTTTATTCTTGCTTTTGTTTTTTCTCTTTCAAAATTTTGTCTTTTCTTTTCATCCATTTTTTTGTAATAAAATACATACTCTGGATTGTTTTTCTTACCATCAAATATTTGTGCTAGGACTTTTTCTCCAACTTTAATATCAACATAGTTTTTTTGTATTTCACTTCTTGCATTTTCAAATGAATATACTTCTGTACCTACTTTATTTTCTAATCCGTCTTTTACTTTAGCTAGTAAATATTTGTCAGCAATTTTTTCTAATCTATCTCTAACAAATGCGTATTCTACAAGATAGTATTCGTTATTTTCTTTAACTATTTCAAAATCAGGCTTTTCATTTTCAACACTGCCTACCCAATAGCCAACATAATCGTTGTATCCTATATTTGAGAAACTAAAAAATGAAAATATTAGTGCTAATAATATTAAATATTTTCTCATATTGCCTTCCTTATTCTACATTAAATTCTTCACCATTTTTTGATATAACTAATGTTTTAGTTTTATCATCTAAAGTTCTTTTTACATACAATTTACCATCTTTTTCATAAATTTGTATATCTCCATCAACTAAAACTTTTTCTTTTCTAAGTTTTAATATATCTAGTATTTCTTGTTCAGGTTTCTTATCCCAATCAAATGCACGTCTACAGTAAGGATCTCCTTCTCCTTCCATCATTTGTTCAGTTGCATAATAAATACAAGGAACACCTTGATAGAACATTAATAAATTAAGTCCTGCTAATAGCTTATTCTTTGATTTACCTACCTGTGTATAGAAACGTTCTTTATCATGTGAATCTAATAAATTAAAGCATTGCTTGTTGTTTTGTTCCCTATATCTCATAAGTAACATATTAAGTCTGTCTGATAATCCCTTTTCATCTAACTTTTGTGTTGCAAAATAGTCTACACAAGCTTTAGTGAACGCATAATTCATAGCACTGTCAAATTGATCTCCTAGTAAATATGTATATGAATCATGCCAGTCTTCTCCAACTATTATACAATCATTTTTTTCATTTCTAACTTCTTTTCTAAATCGTCTCCAAAATTCATGTGGTAATTCATCAGCCACGTCTAATCTTAGACCATCTATATCATATTTTCTTATCCAATTTTTTGTAATACTTATTAAGTAGTCTACTACTTTAGGGTTATTTCCATTCCATTCTGGCATATATTCACAGTCTGCAAAAGTCATATATCCATCTTTTGTTCTTCTAAAGTAGTCATAGTACTTATCATCATTAAAGTAGTTGTGTTGATTGCTACAATGATTAAATACAACATCAATAACTATCTTTATTCCATATTCATGAGCTTTTTTTACAAGATTAATAAATATTTCATCATTACCAAAATGTTCATCTATTTTTTCATAGTCAATAATATCATATTTATGATTTGATATAGACTTAAATATTGGAGTTAGGTATATGGCATTAATTCCTATACTGTGTAAATATTCAATTTTATCATATATACCTTCTAAGTCTCCACCATAAAATGAGTGTGGTGTAGGTGTATCTTCCTTTTGCATAGTTATATATGAAAAGTCTTTCTTATTCTTACCTCTATTAAATCTATCTACAAATATTTGATAAAATACTGCATTCTTAAACCATTCAACTTCTTCTACTATATCAACTTCATTTATATGTGCATATTGGAAATAATTATAGAAGCTATTCTTATAATCAAACTCCTTACTTAATCCTTCTTCAAAATAGTAGTACATTTCATTAGAGCTGTCATAAATTCTAAACACATATGCTAGTCTTGGATCATCTAATTTTAGTTCTACTTCATAGTATGAATACAATTCATCATTGTATTTTATCTTCATTTCTTTTTCAAAACGCACATCATAGAATGTGTACTTACAACCATATTCAATAATTACTTTTTGAATATCATCATTTCTTGCTACTCTTAGTCTTACAACAAATTTATCAACCGATTTAGGGTATGCATAATTTGAATCTTGTATGTGTAATATAGCTTGTTTATTCATAATTGTCTCCTTTTTTTCTATGTTATATAGATTATATCAATTTTTTTTAAATTAAACAATGATAAAATAAAATAGCTAGAATTTACTAGCTATTTTATTTCATCTAAACTATTCTTTGAAAAATAGTAAGGAATTAGGGTCTCTAAATCCATTTCCTTATACTCATCTGTTTTTGAACTACCCAATATTACTTTAGTATCTTTTGTACTAAATTCTGCTATAACCTGTCTACATGAACCACAAGGACTAATGGGTTCATTTGTATTTCCTGTTATATATATAGTTCTTATACTTTTCAAATTTTTTGTAACGCCACTTGTTATTGCGTTACGTTCTGCACATAAACAAAGTCCATATGCAGCATTTTCAACATTTACACCCTCATATTCATTTCCGTCTTGGTCAATAACTATTGCTGAAACTGGAAACTTTGAATATGGTACATAGGCTCTACAAAGTAATTTGTTTGCCTTTTTTATATAATCTGTGTGTGACATATATCACCTCTTTTAAAATTTAAGAGCTGTTTCTAGTGCAGCTATTATCATATCATTGAAAGTTAATTGTCTTTCTTCTGCTGTTGTTTGTTCTCCTGTTACTAATGAATCACTTATTGTTAATAATGTTAAAGCCTTAACTCCATATTTTGCTGCTAGTGTATATAATTGTGCTGTTTCCATTTCTACACATAAGATACCAAAATCTGACCAATGTTTCCATGAATTTACATCATCATTATAGAAAGTATCACTAGTTAAAATGTTACCAGCTTTTACACTCATTCCTCTTTCTTTTGCAATATTATATGCTGTTATAAATAGGTCTGGATCTGCACATGGTGCATAATCTTTACCACTAAATCTTATCTTGTTAATTGCTGAATCTGTTGAACTTGCCATAGCTAATACAACATCTCTAATTTTTACATTCTTGTTTGTTGATCCTGCTGTACCTATTCTCATTAGTACACGACAACCATATTCAGTTATTAATTCATTAACATATATACCTATTGATGGTACTCCCATACCTGTACCTTGTACTGAAACTCTTTTACCTTTATATGTTCCAGTAAATCCTAACATACCTCTAACATTAGTGTATAAAACTGGATTTTCTAAAAATGTTTCTGCAATATATTTTGCTCTTAGTGGATCTCCTGGTAATAATACTACTTCTGCAATATCTCCTTTATTTGCTCCTATATGTGGTGTTGCCATTTATTTACCTCCTATTTTTTTTACTATATTTATACCTGATGATGTTCCTAGTCTTTCTGCTCCTAATTCTATATACTTAACTGCATCTTCATAAGTTCTAACTCCACCTGATGCTTTAACCTTAGCTCTATTTCCAACTGTTTCTTTCATTAATTTTACATCTTCAAATGTTGCACCACCTGTACCAAATCCAGTTGAAGTCTTAACAAAGTCTGCATTTGCATTAAGTGCTAACTTACATGCTTTAACTTTTTCTTCGTCAGTTAAATAACAAGTTTCTATTATTACTTTTAATACATTATTTCCTATAGCTTCCTTTATTTGTCTTATTTCCCCTTCGACATAGCTATATTCTTGTGCTTTTAACATACCAACATTGATTACCATATCAATTTCAGAAGCTCCATCTTCTATGCAAGTTTTTGCTTCATAAACTTTAGCCTTAGTTGACATTGCTCCCAATGGAAAACCAATAACTGCTGCTATTTTAACACCTGTATTTTTTAATATTTCACTACATTTTTTTACATAACACCCATTTACGCATACTGAATAAAATTTATATTCTATTGCTTCACTACATAATTTTTCTATTTCTTTAGGACTTACAGTAGCTTTTAAAACTGTATGATCTATATATTTATTTATTTCCATATTACTTCCTATTCTATTATTTCTAAAATTGTTTTTGGATTTTCAACCTTTTCATCTGTTATTACATATGCATCTAATATTAATGCTTTTGAATCTTCAACAAATTTATCATCGTTATATTCTATTTCACATATAACTTCACCTTTTTCAACTTTATCTGCAACTTTCTTAATTACTTTAAGACCTACTGCATGATCTATTATTGATTCTTTTGTTGCTCTTCCAGCACCTATTACCATAGCTGCCTTACCTATTTCTTCTGTCTTTATTCTTTTTACATAACCTGATTTATCTGCTTTAACTTGTAACTTGTGCTTTGCTTGCGGTAAAAGAGTATAGTCATTAACTAGATCTCCATTTCCTCCACTTTCTATGATGAACTCTTGCAATTTTTTAAGAGCTAAACCTGATTTTATTACATTATCTATTAAAGGCCATCCTTTTTTTATATCCTCAATTTCTCCCTTTGCTTTAAGTGCAAGTGATGCAATTGTATATACTACTTCTTTTAAATCTGGCATTATATTACCTTTAAGTGCTTCTATACCTTCAATAACTTCATTAGCGTTACCTATATTTCTACCTAAAGGTTCATCCATATTTGATAGAACTACATTTGTTTTTCTACCAGCACCTTTACCTATTGTAATCATTCTTTTTGCTAATTCTTTTGCATGGTTTAAATCTTTCATAAATGCTCCGTCACCAACTTTAACATCTAGGATTATTATATTAGATGTTATTGCAAGTTTTTTACTCATTATACTACTTGCTATTAGGGGGATTGATGGAACTGTTGCACTTACATCTCTTAATGAATATATTTTTTTATCAAGAGGTACTATTTTATCGCTATAACCCATAAGACCTATACCTGTTTTATTGGCAATATTCATCAATTGTTCTTTAGTTTCTGAGAATCTAAAGTTTTCTATTGATTCAAATTTATCTATAGTTCCTCCTGTGTGTCCAAGTCCCTTACCTGACAATTTAGCTGTTGCCATTCCTAGAGCAGCTATTATTGGTGCTAAAACTATTGTAACCTTATCTCCTACTCCTCCAGTACTATGCTTATCAACTAAAAATTTATTAATCTTATCAAAACTAATAATATCTCCTGAATCTCTCATTTTTTTTGTGAATTCTACTAGCTCTTTATCTGTCATATCGTTAAAATATGTTGCCATTAAGAAAGCTGATAATTGGTAATCTGGTACATTACCTTTTTGACATTCATCCAAAAGAAAATCTATTTCTTCCTTTGTTAATTCAATATTATCTCTTTTCTTTTCAATTATATCAACTATCCTCATTTTTATTACCCTCACTTTTAATATGGAATAAAAAAACAGCATAAGCTGTTTTTTTAAAGTAGAAAAGCATTACGCTTTTCTACTTAAACTTAACTTATTTTGCTACTTGATCTGTAACTTTTATTTCTCCTGATTTAATCTTTTCAGCTAGTTCTTTTAATTTAGCTTGAATTTCTGGAGTTACTACATCTTTAGTGAATTCAAAGTCAGTTGTACTTACACCGTTATCAGCTAATCCGAAACGTCTTACACCTGGTTCAAATTTACCTTCAAGTGTATCTTTTATTATTGCGAATATTGCATTATCAACGTGTTTAACCATTGATGTTAAGATTACTCCTGGTTCTTCACCATCTTGGTTAGAGTCAACACCTAATGCATATACGTGTTTTTCTTTAGCAGCTTGGAATACTCCAGCTCCTGATGCACCTGCAACTTGGAATAAGATATCTGCTTTCTTACCAACTAATGTTTCAGATAAAGTCTTAGCAGTTTGTGGGTCATTGAATGGATTATTTCCATTAATGAATACTGGTAATACATTTATATTAGGATTTACATATTTTGCACCTTGTTCAAATCCAGCTTGGAATCTCCATATAACTGGTGCTTGACATCCTCCAACAAATCCTATTGTATTTGTCTTTGTTACCATTGCTGATAATGCACCTAATAAGAATGAACCTTCTTGTTCTTTAAACATTAATGAAACTACATTTGGTAATGCTGGTGTTTCATCGTCAACTAAAGCAAATTTTTGTTTAGGGAACGCTTTAGCAGCTGCAACAAGTGCGTCTTTCATGTTGAATCCAACACCTATAATTATTTCATAATCACCTTGTTCAGCGTATTGGAATAATTGATTTTGAGCTTCAGCTGATGGGTCTTTTGGTTCATATTCACTAAATTCTACATTTAGCTTTTCTTTTGCCATTTGTAAACCACGATATGCTGAATCGTTAAATGATTTATCCCCTTTACCACCTGTTGAATAAACAATAGCAACTTTCTTAGGAGCAGCGACTTCTGCTTTTGCTTCTTGTTTTTGATTACATGAAATAAGTGTTATCATTGTTAACACTGTTCCAATAAATGCTAAAATTCTTTTCATTAAACTTTCCTCCTATTAATTAAATATTTAGCTAATAAAGTATACCTTGAAATAGTTTTAATTGCAATTATTTTTCGTATGGTTTTCCATCTTCCTTAGGTGGTCTTGCCTTACCTACGAATCCTATTAGAACTAATATTGTTAATATGTATGGTATCATTTCTATAAATTGTTGTGGCACAGGTAATGCTAGTGCCTTTGCATTATTAGAGAATGCTTGACCAAATGAGAACAATAATGATGCTAATATTGCTCCTAATGGATTCCATTTACCGAATATCATTGCAGCTAACGCCATAAATCCACGACCTGCTGTCATGTCTTTTATAAAGTTTTGTAATATTACTGTTGACATATATGAACCACCAAGTCCTGCATACATACCTGATAATATTACACCTATATATCTATATTTATATACATTTATACCTACTGTATCAGCAGCTAATGGATGTTCTCCTACTGTTCTTAATCTTAATCCAAATACTGTCTTGTATACAACAAAGTATGTTATAATCGCAAGTACATATACAAAAGTCAATACTACCATACTGTTAGCCCCGTTTTTTGCCTTATCTGTAGACCCTGCAACATGGAATATTACTTTGATTAAAAAACTTGTAGTTGATGCAGCAAATAAGTTTACTGCTACCCCACTTACTATTTGATTTCCTTTAAGATGGATACTAATTACAGCATGAATTAATGAAACTAAACCACCTACTATTATACCAACAAATATACCTAGGTATGGATTACCAGTGAAGATGTTTACACATGCTGCTGCAAATGCTCCTGTTAACATCATACCTTCAAGTCCTATATTTACTACTCCTGATAATTCACATAAACATGCTCCAACTGCTGTTATTAAAATAGGAGGTGCTATAACTATTGCTTGTTTTATAATTAATATTAAAGTATCCATATTACATCTTACCTTCTTTCTTCTTTAACAAATAATAGAACATATTTTCTGCAGCTACTAATATTACAATTAGTGCTTGTATTATATACACTATTTCTTTATCTAACTTATAGTTTATTTGTAGTGTTTGTCCACCTATTTCCAAAGTTGCATAGAATATTGATGCAAATATTATACCTATAGGATTATTTTTACCTAGTAATGAAACAGCTATCCCTGTAAATCCAAATTCTCCCATTATACCATCAGTATAAATATAGAATGTTGAACCTCCTAATATTCTTTCTGCTCCACCTAATCCTGCAATTGCGCCTGCAATACCCATTGCAATAAATGATATTACTTTAGGATTAATTCCTGCATTTTCTGATGATGTTGGATTATATCCTACCGCTCTTATCTTATATCCTAATGATGTCTTCTTGAAGAAGTAATATGTTAAAATACATAATACTATCGCTATTATGAAACCTATATTTAATGATTGTTTTGTAATATCTTTAAATAGTGTAGGTAATTTAACAGCATCACATAATGGTGCTGATTGTGTATTACCAGAAACTGGATCTTTTAAAGGCCCTGTTAATAGATAATTTTGAAATGGCATTATTATATAGTTTAACATTATTGTACTAATAACTTCATTTATTCCAAATATTGATTTTAATAATCCTGCTACACCTGCCCATAAGAATCCAAATAATATGGCTACTAATAAGGCTACTATTAAACTTCCAAACATATTATGGCAATATAGACCTACTATTGTTGCTCCTATTCCTCCTGCCATCATTTGTCCTTGTACACCTATATTAAACATACCACATTTAAATGCGAATAATACTGATAGAGATGAGAACATTAATGGAGTTGCAAATACTAATGTTTTTGCTAAACCATTAAATCTAAACACCCTTGATGTTTGATATAGAGCTGCTTTAAACATACTCCCATACGCTAATAGTGGATTTACACCTCTTGCTGATATTATTATAGCCCCTATAACTAATGCTACTAATACAGATAATAGTGATGGTAGTAGTGAATATAATGCATCCTTTAATTTTTTATTCATCTATTTTTCCCCCTGCCATAAGTATACCTAACTTTTCTATTGTTGCATCTTCTCTATTTAGAATTCCAACTAATTTACCTGAATACATAACAGCTATTCTATCACTTAGTGCCATTATTTCAGACAATTCAGCTGATACTAATAAAATAGCTTTCCCTTTTGTTCTTTCATGTAAGATAGTATTATGTATCATTTCAATAGCCCCTATATCTACACCACGTGTAGGTTGTGCTGCTATTATAAACTTATTTTCTTTTTCTAATTCTCTTGCAATAACAACTTTTTGTTGGTTTCCACCTGACAATCCTCCATAAATTACGCTTGGATCTGTGGGTCTTATATCATATTTTTGAATATATTCTTTTACTGCTCTATCTATTTTTTTAGAATTTAATATACCTTTATTTACATATGGTTCTAATACACCTAATATTAAATTTTCCTTAACTGTAAATTCATTAATAATAGCTCTTTTATGTCTATCTTCTGGTATATGTGCTAATCCTGAATCACGTATAAATTTAGGTTTTTGATTATATACACTAACATTATCAATAGTATATTTACCATTATTAGAATTTGATTTTCTTAATCCTGCTAAAACTTCTATTAATTCTGTTTGACCATTACCTTCAACACCTGCAATACCTAATACTTCACCTTTTCTAATGCTAAAGCTTATATCATTAACTTTATCTATTCCTAGGTCATTTTTTGCACATATATGGTCAACTTCAACTAATGTATCCCCTATTTTTACTGGTTCTTTCTTTATATTAAATAATACTTGTCTTCCTACCATCATATTGGCTATAGTTTCTTTTGTAGCTTCACTTGTTTTTAGTTCACCTACATCTTTTCCACGTCTTATTACAGTAATATTATCAGACAAGTCTAATACTTCTTGTAATTTGTGTGTTATGAATATTATAGTCTTTCCTTCTTTTATTAAGTTTCTCATAATACCATATAGTTCTATAACTTCTTGTGGTGTTAGAACGGCACTCGGTTCATCAAATACTAATAATTCTGCCCCTTTAAATAGTATTTTTAAAATTTCTACTCTTTGTTGAACTCCAACTGATAAATCTCCAACTAAAGCATCTGGATCTATATTTAACCCATATTTTTCTGAAACTTCTTTAACATCTCTTCTTGCTTTATCTATGTCAAATAGAATTTTTGCTTTTTTAGGTTCAAACCCTAATACCATATTTTCAGCTACTGTTAGCGTTTCAACTAGCATAAAATGTTGATAAACCATACCTATTCCTAGCTTTGCTGCTATTGTAGGAGTAGATATATCAACTTTTTCACCTTTGTAGTAAATTTCACCCGATGTTAAATCATATAATCCATTAAGTATTTTCATAAGTGTAGATTTTCCAGCACCATTTTCTCCTACTATTGCATGGATCTCACCTTTACGGATTTTAAGATTTATATCATCATTTGCGACTATTTTACCTCCAAAGAATTCCTTACGTATATTTTTCATTTCTAAAATATAGTCACTCATACCTTATACTATCCTCCATTCATTTATTCAAACTAATTATACCTAATATTTTAAAAAAAACAATTTAATTTTCAGAAATAGCCTTTGCTATTTTCTCTGGAACATATTTTTTTAACTCATCAATACTTGCATTGAATACATTATCTACAGTTTTAAAATTCTTCAATAGTTCTTTTTTTCTCTTAGGTCCTATGCCTTCTATTTCATCTAACCTACTTTTTAGTACTCTTTTTGAACGCAATAGTTTGTGATAAGTTATACTAAATCTATGAACTTCATCCTGAAAACTTGTTATTAAATTAAATAACTTTTCATTGCCTTTTAAATCGTATACTCTTTCATCATCGCACAATCCATATGTTCTGTGTTTATTGTCCTTATACATACCAAAAACTGGTATGTATATATTTTCTTTTGCTAATGTCTTTCGTATAACACCAACATGAGTTTTACCACCGTCTAATAATATTAGATCAGGATATGGTGGATGATTCAATCTTCTTAAAATCACCTCTTTCATGCTGTGATAGTCATCTGGTCCTACAACAGTTTTTATCTTGTATTTCTTGTACATCTTCGTTTGTTTTTTACCATTAACGAACACTACTTGTCCTGCTACACTGTCTACACCTTGTATATTTGATATGTCGTAACTTTCGATTATTCTTGGATATTTAGGTAGGTCTAGCATTTCTTTTAAATCTTCTAATATTGCATTTAACTTCCTCTTTTCGTTAAAATATCTGCTCTTCTCATTTTCTAGATTTAAATTTGCTAGTTTTAATAAGTTATGTAGTCGTCCTTTTTTAGGAAAAACTACTCTAACATTCTTATTCTTTTCAGTTTTAAACCAACCCTCTAATATATCTTTTTTATCTTCATACATCTCATCTAATACAACAGTTTTAGGTGCCAATATTTTTTCATAATATCTTGCTATAACACTGTCTATCAAGTCATTGTCTACTAATATATCTATTACTTTAGATGTTTTGGAAATTAATTTCCCATTTCTTATACTTAATATGCATATGAATAGCTTCTTATCATTTTTATCTATTGTAACAATGTCTTCATCATTTTCCCTTGTAGATTCTGTTATTTGGTATGCCAAAAGCTTTTTTAATGCTTTTATTCTTTCTCTTTCTATTATTGCTTTTTCAAACTCTAAATTCTCACTGAATTTTTCCATTCTTTCTTCGAGATATTTTAGAACGTCAGTTTTTTTTGAATTTAAGAATAGTAATAGTTGTCTTACATTTTCTTGATATTCTTCTTTTATTTCAGGCTTTTTAAAAAAACTAGGGCCATTTGATAAATCTATGTGGTAGTCTATATATTCTTTCCCATCTTTATTTACTACTTTAACCTTAGTATCTTTTAATTTAAACACTTTTTTTAAATTCATTACAACTTCCTTCATATTAACATTAGGGAATGGGCCAAAATAATACGCATCATCGCTCACTCTTCTAACAACTAATATTCTTGGAAATTCTTCTTTTGTTATTTTTAAATATGGATATGTTTTTTGATCTTTTAATAAAATATTATACTTAGGTTTATGCTTTTTTATTAGATTATTTTCAAGTATAAATGCCTCTAATTCTGTATTGCATATGAAAAAATCTATATTTTCTATATTTTTCACTAGTTCCATTGTTTTTGTGTTATGTGTACCTGTAAAATATGAACTAACTCTATTTTTTAGATTCTTTGCCTTACCTATATATATTATTTCACCATTTTTATCTTTCATCATATATACCCCTGGATTCAAAGGTATATCAACTTTTTTTATATCCATTTTACTTTCCTATAATCTTATAGCTTATTTCCTTATTTAACATTTGCGATACTGTACAATATTTTTTAATATATTCTTTAATTTCACTAGCTTCCACTTCAGTTATCTCTTTGTCTATTTCAATATCAAACTTAAAGCTTCCATCGTATTCCAGATTAGATTTTATCTCTATATCCTTTATACCCTTTCTTAAATAATATCCTCTAACGCACATTAATGCACAACCACTAAGTGCTACTACTACATAACCAACAGGTGTTGTTCCTAATTTTTTGTCCTTATCCATTTCGTATAGGAAATCTTCTGTTGTTGCTTTTACAATAAAGCCAGTATTAGTTTTTGCTTCTACCTTGTACATACTTATCCTCCCATTCTTTCATATATTCTACTAATTTTTGCTTTTTTTTTCAACACAATATGGTATAATATTCGTTGGTGATAAAATTATGAAGAAATTTATTCTATTATTTATTATTCTTCCATTCGTTTCACTTGCCTTTTCAGTTGCAATACCAAATGTTGCAATTGACTATGGGATTAAAAAAATTTTCCCTGTTGAAAAAGCAAAGTACGGAAGCAAGATTAAAGTCTTTAATCCTGAAATTAAGATAGAAGATAATAAATTTAAATTAAAAACTGATTATACAGCTAGTGTACTACTTAAAAAGTTTAAAGGTAATATGTATTTTGAATCTAATGTTAGGTTTGATAATGTGACAAATGATATTTATTTAGATAAAGTTAAATTAGTTAAAATAACTGATGGTAAGCATGAATTCATGCCTGAATCTAACTTCATCTCAACTGCTTTAATGAATAGCATATACCCTATTGTTGAAAAAAAGAGTATATACAACACTAAAGAACATTCACTAACAAAATTATTACCTATCAATGATATTACTATAAATGATAATAGACTTTTAGTAGATTTTTAAAAAATGAGGGAATTTAAAAACCCTCATTTTTTCTATCCTAATCTTTGTCTTGCGTCTGTTGCTCTCTTTAAAGCTTGCCCTACATAGTTTATACATAACATCAACACTAAAATTAATAATGATGCTGGTAACCATACCCATAATTTTGATGAAATTATTTCTGGTTTTGATGCATATGTTATTAATGTACCTAATGATGGTGTTGCAGGTGGTAACCCATAACCTAAATATGTAAGTCCTGTTTCTATACCTATGTTACCTGCAAAAGTCAATGTTAAATCTACTAATATTATTGAACTAATATTAGGTAATAATTCTGTTAACATTATCTTAATATCACTAGTTCCTAATGTCTTTGATGCACTTATATAGTCTTTTCTAGCTTCTGATAATGCTTTTGATCTAATAAGTCTTGCTGTTCCTACCCACATAAATGCAGTTAGTATTAGTATAAACTTAAATGCTGTAAACTTTGGTACTATTGTTATAAATACAATTATTACCATTGTTGTTGGTAAGATTATAATAAAGTCTATAATACGCATTATTATATTATCTACTCTACCTGCATAGTATCCAGATATTAAACCTATAGATATACCAATAATTTGTGAAATAAATGTTACACAAAATCCTATAATTATAGAATTTCTTGCACCTATTATTAATTGTCCTAAAATAGAACGTCCACCTGAGTCAGCTCCTAACCAGAAACCTTCTCCTGGTCTTGCATACTTATCTAATAAGCTTACAGTCATTACTTCATCTTGATTAAGTAATGCTGAAGAAATAAATATTATTAAAATTAATGCTACAAGTATTATAAGTGACACTAATGCTATCTTATCTTTAATGAACTCTCTTTTTATGATTTCAAATCCAGTAGGTGCTTTGGTTATTTCTTTTTTTTCTTTCTTTTCCATTTTGCCCTCCTACTCTATTCTTATTCTAGGATCTACTATACTTAGAATTATATCTGATAGTAATGTTCCTAATAATGTTAAGATACCATACATTAATATTAATGCTGTTATAATACTGTAATCTCTTGAACTAATTGATGATATAAATAATTGTCCCATTCCAGGGTAACCAAATATTGTTTCAATAAATACTGATCCACCAAGTAAACCTGTTATAGTATAACCAAAAAATGCTGCAATTGGCAATAGTGAATTTCTAAATATGTGTTTTGTATAAACCTTGTTTACTGGAACACCTTTACTTCTAGCTGTTTTTACATAATCCATTTGTTTTGAATCTATAACTTCGTTTCTTAAATACTGTATAGTTCCTACTGTACTTAATAAAGCGTATGTTATTGATGGTAATAGAATATGATAGAATCTATTTATAATATATCCAAACGTTCCTGGTTTTATTCCTAAATCAACTGACCCTGATGTAGGGAATAATCTTAAAGTATATCCAAATAACCATAGCATTAGTATTGATAATACAAATGTTGGTATTGCATAACTTATATAGTTATATAATATTACAATTTTATCAAATTTAGAACCGTTATATCTACCTGCTAATATACCTAAAGGTATAGATATAGCATATGATAAGATAACACTGAATAATGATAATATAAATGTATTATATCCTCTTTGTCCTATTAAAGTTGTAACTTTTAACTTATATGTATAACTTATACCCAAGTCTCCATGGAATAAGTTTCTTATCCATCTAATATATTGTATATACCAAGGATCATTTAATCCTAAAGATTGTCTTAATTCTGCTATTCTAGCTGGTGATATGTTAGGATCTATTAATCCTGAGAATGGATCTCCTGGCATCATTTTAGCTAATATAAAGACTAATATACTTAGTATTACAATTTGAGGTATCATAATTAAAATTCTTCTTAACGTTGTTTTCCACATTTTATTTCACCTCTTTCAATGCGACAAAATGTGTTTCATTTTTGTTAGTTTTATCTAATGGTATTAAATCAAATACTTTACCATTTTTATCGTAATACACATTTTCTTTTTCTTTGTATTCTTTTTCAACTAACAATCTATATTCTCTATTTTTATCCCTAGTTTCTGGATTTATATCAGGAATAGCCGCAATTAATCTCTTTGTATAAATATGTTTAGGATCTGTATATATATCTTTTTTTATACCTTTTTCAACAAATCTTCCCCTATACATAATGTATATTTCATCACACATGTGTTTTACTACACCTAAATCGTGAGAAATAAATATATAACTTAAACCAAATTGTTTTTGTATATCTTTCATATAATTTAAGACTTGTGCTTGCACTGATAAATCTAATGCAGACACTGGTTCATCAGCTATAATTAATTTAGGTTTAGTTGCTACAGATCTTGCAACACCTATTCTTTGTCTTTGACCACCTGAGAATTCAAATGGATACTTATATGCTGTATCTTCTGTCATACCTACTATTTCTAATAGTTCTATAACCTTTCTCTTTTCTTCTTCTGGTGTCAATCTTTCAAAATTTCTTAAAGGTTCAGCAATAATATCTAGAACTCTTTTTTTAGGATTTAATGATGACATTGAATCTTGGAATATCATTTGTACATCTTTTCTATATGATGACTTTCTTTTAATTTTATTTAATGATATTTCTTCTCCTTTGTATAACACTTTACCTTCTGTAACTTTTTCTAATCCTATTATTGACTTACCTATTGTAGACTTACCACTACCAGATTCTCCAACAAGTCCATAACTCTTTCCTTGTTCTATTACCATATCTACACCATCAACAGCATAAACATAGTCTATTATTCTATTGAAAAAGCCTCCTCTAATTGGATAATGTACCTTTAGTCCTTTTACTTCCATTACTATATTACTCATTTATATCACTTCCATTATCAAAGTGGAAATTTTTGTAACATGTGCATCTTACAAAATGATTTTTTGATACTTCATGTAACACTGGATTTTCTTCATGTTCACTCTTAGCTATCCATGGTATTCTTTCTGAAAATCTACATCCTTTTCTTGGTAAATTCTTTAATGATGGAACAGTACCTTGTATAACATGTAAATGTTCAGTTTCTTTATCTAATTGTGGTATAGAGCTTAATAGTGATCTTGTATATGGATGTTTAGGATTTTTAAATAATTCATTAACATCAGCAAGTTCAACTATTTCACCCGCATACATAACTGCTACCCTGTCAGCCATTTCAGCAACTACACCCAAATCGTGTGTTATTAAAATAATACCAGCCCCTATTTCATCTTCCAATTCTTTAATTAAATCAAGAATTTGTGCTTGTATTGTGACATCTAGAGCTGTTGTTGGTTCATCGGCTATTAATATATCAGGTTTACATGATAAGGCAATTGCAATTATTACTCTTTGTCTCATACCCCCTGATAATTCATGTGGAAATCTATTTATAACTCTTTGGGGATTAGGAATTCCAACTCTTTCTATTAATTCTAATACCCTTTCTTTTCTTTCTTTTTCATTTAATTTTGTATGGTATAATAATCCTTCTTCAATTTGTTGACCTATTTTCATAAGAGGGTTTAATGCAGATAAAGGATCTTGAAAAATCATACCTATTTTATTACCTCTAATTTTATTATATTGTTCTTCATCGAGACCAACTAAATTTTTACCCTCAAATAGAATACTACCTTCTACTTTAGTGATATTTGGATCGTGTAGACCTATTATTGATGTAGCTAATGTACTTTTACCACATCCTGACTCTCCAACTATGGCAAGAACTTCGTTTTTGCACAAATCAAGCGTCACATCATCTACTGCATTGTAATAATTATCTTTAATACGAAAACCTGTATTTAAATTTTGTATTTTCAGCAATGTTTCACTTTCCAAACTATGACACTCCTTTCTCTCACTTCATATAGCTTTTAACTACTAGAATTCTATTTTACAATATTTTAAAGTAAATTACAAGGATTTAGGACTGTCAGTTAGTTTAAAATAGTTTACATTACCAAATATAATTATATGATAAGCCTCCCTTATACCCTCCTGTATTCTTACCTACAGATAAAGAAAATTTATGTTTTTCTTTTAAATTAACATCAAATTGCATATCTACATCATGTGTAATATAGTTGTTTGCTGGTTTTTCAACATTTTTGTTAAATATATTATACTTGTTTAAATTATTTAATCTTTTGTCTAGTGAATATCCTAAAGACAATTTAAACTTATTTTCTTTACCAAAAATATATCCAATTCTTGCTAAACCTCCTATGCTAGCATTTATTCCTTTTTTTAATTCTATCTTATCTTCATTTTGATCTAAAACATTAGAATCTAAATTAAATGTATAACTTGCTCTTACTCCTGGTTCAACAAAAAATGTGCTACCTAAGCTTGTTCTAATATCTATACCTCCATATACACCTAAATAATTTTGTTTAAATGCTTTTTCATATTCTACATTAGTATAATTAAATTTATGCTCTGTGTTAATTTTTAACTTATAATCTGGCATATATGATTTAGCATATATACCTACATTTACTCCATTTAATTTATTATTATTTATTTTACCATTAACATAGCCCATATTTAGACCTAATGTGGCATTATTACCTTCAAAGTCAAATACTTTACCAAAATTAAATTTTGTATTTATGTTGTATTCATCTTTGTTACCTATAAAGTATGTATTATTACCTATTTCATATTTAGAATTTTCATCTTCTATACTTTCTAGGAAATTTTCACCACTTGTTTTTTCACTTGATACATTAAAATTTGATAATTCATAATTAATAGATTTAATTTGTAAATCTCTTAATTTATCACTTGTATCTATTACATATTTTTTCTCTTCATCTAAAGTTTCATATTTTATTCCTTCTGCGATACTTATGCTTGATAACACAAGACATAATAAATATATTTTTTTCATTTTTTCCTCCTATTTTGGCCAATATATTCCTTGTACTCTTTTATTTTTAGGAAAATAGCTCTTTTTAATTTTTTTTGATTGATTACCTCCAAGACACAAATAACCATTGTCATCTTCTGTGACTATAAAGGAACAATGACCTCTACCATTCCCATAATTTAGTACTAATATTGCACCGAATTTACCCTTCTTTATTTTATTAAAATATTTTTTACCCTCTTTTGAATAAAAACACTGTGATGAGGGTGATTTTAAACCAGTTTTTAGAATAAAGTTTACAAATGAAGCACACCACGGTGTTTTCATATCTCCATTTATTCCTCCACCTTCTTTATGATACATTCTTACCCTATCATTTAATTCTTGACCAGAATACCTACTCATATATTCATTGTATACATCCTTCATCCAAGTACATTTTGGATAATGGCTACTTTTCTCTTTATACGCTGAATATATTACTGGTAACTGCTTTTTAGCTTTACTTATGAATTTTTCAAAATCTAATTCTTTAGATAGACTTCTACCTACATCTAACCACTTATCTTTTATCCTATTATCATTTAATCTTCCATAAAAATATCCCATTATGATTTTAGCTAGCGGGTAGATATTAACTATACATTCAATATCATTATCAACTACTGGTATACAATTTTCGTTGTATAATTTTTTATCATCATACTTAGGCTTTAATTTTTCTCTAAAAAGTTTTATACAATGTATATCTATCCTTCCTACATGTAGGTATGAACTATACACATATCTTGCAAATCTATTAAAATATCTTTTTTCTAGGTCATAATATATATTTTTTATATCCTTATAGTCCTCAAGACTATACTTTATATCATGATCAATTTTTGATATTTCTTTTAGATTACTTGTTTTTTGATTAGGGTCTGTTATACTTATTACCCCACCAAAGGTACACATACATTTTGAATTACTTATTAATGCTGCCTTATCACCTATTGATATATTTTTCTTCTTTTCCCATACACCTAAAGTAGGTACACAAACTTTATTAGCATGACATTCTTTAAATGGTTCTATCATCCTATCATATATAGTTGCACATGGTTTTGAATCTATATATTTTTTAGATGATATAACTAACAACTTACTTTCTGTACTACTCATCGTGCAACGTATTTTTGCACCAGAACATACTAATTGTTCTTTTTCTGCTTTATTATTATCTGTGTATAGGGCTTCATAAAACTTGTATATATTATAGCTAGACCTTAACCTCATATTGTATTCTAGAGAACTTCTAGTCGGAAACTTACCCTTTATTTTATCTACACTAGTCGTATTTTTTAAATAACTTTTGTACTCTTTATCATACATAAAATCAGATATTTTTCTTAATGAGTACTCCCTGTATGATTTATCACTTTTAAGTAATGATAATATTACCTCAGATATATTAAATGGTTTTATTGAATGTAAGAAGCTATAATTTTCATAAGTTAAACCATTTTCATTTTCATCTAGGGCTAATAAGTAGTTTCTTAAAATATTTTGCTTATCATTTGGATATTCATCTAAATACTTACTTTCTACCCTAGTTATACTTTTAATTAGACATATCAATATGTTATCTAATAGTCTTCTTGCCCTTTTATACTTCCTTTTACCTTTTTTATCTATACTATAGCTTTTAGCTATTAAGTCCTCATCTTTAAAAAGTTTTAAGAATCTATAGTATTTTGTTTTAGGATATTCTTTTAATGGTAAGCTCTTACAGCTTAATTTTATATCATCCACATCAGCTATACCCATTTTTAATAAGTGTCTCTCACTAAATTCTTCCTTAGGTATACGTATTTTTATTACATCACTTATCTTATTAACAATAGCTTCCTTAGCCTTAGATTTAAATATGTTTTTAGCTATAGTCCCTATATTTTTTATTATCCCTTCACCTTCATACTTACAAGAAAGAAAACACAATGCATTTTCTAATTCTTCTAGTGGATCTTTAGAACGCATACAAAGGTTGTATAAAAAATCTATAGTATTAACATTATTTTCATTTTTAAAAAATTCTCTATAATCATCAAAATGCTCTTGTTTTACAATTTCCTTATTCTTCTTATCAACAGCTCTTAAAACTTCATTTAAATTCTTTTTATCTTTTTTATCTACTTTTGCATTAGTTGTATCCTCAAAATATTTTGTATACCTTTTATCACCATACTCATTATCAAATTTTTTCTGTAATATTTCATCAACTTCTTTATTATCATTAACTAATCTATGGTTATTATTACTATTATTATTCTCTTTTTTTATATACTCTTTTAGCTCATCTAATATCTTAGAATTATCTTGAGATTGTTGAGGTTGTTGAGGTTGTTCTTGTTTTATTGGTGTTTCTACTTTTTCTTCTTGTTTTTCCTTCTTTTTTCTTTTCAAACATTTTCTTTATTTTTTCACTAGTCTCTAATATTTTTGCTAGTTGTTCTTTTAAATCTTTTGTAGACTTTTGACCTATAAATTCTTCACCAGTATCTATTTTTATCTCATCTTCCTCTTTAACATTAGGAATTACCTTCTTTTTCTTTATTTCTCCCGTTATATATGTGATGTCATAATTCATCTTGTCATCTATATAGTGGGTTATGGGAATTTTATCCTTACAATAGATTGCTTTTTTTGAAAATAGCTTCTTTACCTTTCTTATACCAAATATATGACAAGCAATTAATATTCCTGCTGCACTAACCGTTATTATATTCTTCATAAACTTTGCATCTTCAATTGTCTTATTATCCTCAATATATTCCATATCAATTGTTTCAAAAACATCATCAACATATTTTTCTAATATATCTTTTAGTTCCTTTAATAGTACATATTTATCGTATTTTATAACTATCTCATCTTGTTTTATACGACCTTCTTCACAATGCAATAAATAACTTAAGTCTACATTAGGTTCTACTAAGTATATTTCATCCTTTTTCATTTTGTATCTGCCTATTTTTTCTGAAATTATATGTCCTTTTTCTGCTTTACCATATGAATAGTCTGATTTTAAATACTTTGTCGACATATCATCATAAAATTCATGTATCTCTTCTGGTATATTTTCATTTTCAAATTTTTTTAATTTCATATATCCCTCAATTGTTATATATCTTACTACCCTTAATTTTTACATCGCTACTGCTATTTAGTTCTATGTTTCCTTTTTTTGAAACAATATCTACATTATCTGCATATAGCTGTAAATCTTGCTTAGACTCTATGGCAATATATCCATTACTTATCTCATTAACCTTATTATTCGCTTTAATATTGATGTCACTTGCATCAATATTAAACTTATTATCCTCTATCTCAATAGTGCTTTTACCATTAGTAAAATTCCTCTTATCATCACTACAAAATCTATTACTTCCTTCATTATTAATGCAAAACGCAACTTTTGCATCATTTTCATTATTTGATGGAAAGTACACATCAACAATATCCCCTACATCTGGTGCTGGGAAAAATCCTGTATTAGACTTTGAATATGGTGTTGCAAAACTTAATATTTTCTTATTATTACTCTTATCTTTAATGCTTCTTGAGAAATCTACCCTCATAGCTGCAACATCTCTATTTGCTACTACATCCACTACTTTTGCTTCTATAAACGTACCTTTAATATTTTTAACTGGGATATATTTGTACACACCTTTTTTACAAAATTCAACCTTACTAAAATATATATTCTTCTTTTGTTCTACTTCAAGTTTACATATATATTCACCCTGATATTTATCACCAACTACATACATTTCATCCCTTGTCATATAGTATCTATTCTTATTCTTACTTCCATTTTCTAAAATATTATTTATAGATATATTTGAAATATCCTTTATACCAAATACTACTACACCGTTATAGCTAGTATACACAACTTCTTGTATGTCATAGAGTATTCTTTTTAAAAATTCATAGTCAGTTTCATCGTATTGTATATATAGCCTATTTGTTTTTACTTTTAAACTATCAGAATACATATACTTTATTTTATAATCTTTCATTATATTAGTTAATATATCAAGGTACGTAATATCTTCATCTTGAAATATTTCATACTTTTTAACTTCATCTAATTTTTTAGTATTAGAATACGCTATTATACTAGCCCTTTTCCCATCTATACCAAATTTTGAAGTATATATTTCATAAATTACTCCTGTAAAATATTTTGTTTTATCTTCAATCTCTATTGATTTACCTTGTAATTTTTCTAAATTTAATATTTCTAACTCTAAATATATTTTGGTGTGTTTATTGAATTCGGAACTCAACTTAAATTCTTTTATTGTATATTCTTTTATTTCCTTATCATCTATCCTTATTTTCATTAGTATTCACCACAATTTCTTTATTATCCCCTAAAAATTTTTGTAATAAATACAATTTAAATGTTGCATCTTTTTCATAGAATTTCTGTGTTAGCTTGTAGATGTATAACTTAGGAAAAAGATAGCTCATATCATCTATATTAACAAAAACATCAAAATATTTATCTTTTAACTTAATTAAGTCCGATATTAAATCCTTACTTTTAACCACTCCATTATCTTTAGTAAAAATCTTACCTTCAACCAAAACTTGTATTCTGTTTTTATCGTTTATATAGCTCTGCTCTATATCTTGCATAATATTTATTTCTACATTTTCTATTACGCTATGTTCTATTAAAAGATTATCCATCTTTACTTCATATTTCATAGACTTATCCACCTTTCATAAAATGAAAATTCTTCTATATCTAAAAAAAGAAAATTATTAAAAAAATACTTACATTCAATTCCTATAGGTAAAAAATTATCTATTATCTCTTCCATTATATCCAATATATTTTTATCCTTATTGTAATCTAGGATGATGTAGAACATATTATTCTTTCTATATACCATATAGCTTGAAAAAGTGTTTCTAAGGCATGCAAAAAACACATACATACTGTCTTTTATATATCTTGACTTATACTTCCATTTAGAAATGATATAGTTTTTATCACTTCTTGATAAAGACAGTCTATTATTCATCATACTATATCTAATATATGCTAAGAGTTTAATGTAAAAATCGTATAATGCCTTATACTCTTCATTATCTAAATACATATTTAACATAGGTAAATTAACGTATGCTACATCTTTACCACTATTAAATCCTGATAAACTTAACTCAAAATATGGTATATATCCCTCATACTGTATGTTTTCTATTTTCTTTAAATATATGTACCACAAATACGGGTAAAAATTACTAGCCATATACTCTTACCTCGTATGTCGTTAAATTATTATTTAAATAATTTACTAAGTGAATAACATCATCATAATTTTGTATTTTTTCTAATTTTAAATATAGGTAACTGTTTTTTAATTTCAAAATTTGTTTGTTGTAATCTGGAATAATTAGATGTGATAGATTTTCATTTGAATAGAATAAGTCTTTTATAGTTATACCATAATTAACTTTAAATATTTTTACTATATCTTTCAAACTTACAATATTTCTTAATTTTAAATTATTAACCGTATAGTTTGATATGAACCTCTCATCAAATTTGGTAACCCTTAATATATTAAAGCAGTATAAATCATCTTTTGTACTAAATATTTTAACATTATCCTCATAATTTAATACATCATCTATGTACCTTTCATCTTCATGTAATAGGTAATAGTCAATATTAGATTTGTCTAATGTGTATAGATATGAAATGTCATCTAGTATGGTTAAACTTTTTTTGCTTATTTGCTGTATCTTTTCTATATTCCAATATATATTCATATTAAAAACATAGTCATCACCAAGTCCATAATCAATAATTGCATCTGTTTTATCTTCTAAATAGTCTATATCCTCTAATATTTTCACCCTATACATTCTATTAATATATCTTTTATCAAAACTTTGCCATGGTAGATTTGATAGTATAAAGGACTTATACAATATATTTACCTGTTCATTAAATCTTTCATCTTTTTCTAGAATAAATTTAAATTTAAACTTTTCACTTCCTAATATATATTGTCCAATAAATGTCATACCCTCTATATCTTCTAACTCATAGTATTCTTTTTTTATATATACACAATCATCAACATCTTGTACCATAGGAAAAAGAAAATATGAATATTTTTCATTATCTTTTTCTAGTACACAGGTATATATATTAGGTATACTTGTATCGTTGTTTATTAGCTCCTTTAAATGACTAAGCCCTTTATCTAGCTCATTTTTTATCCTATTTTCAAATAGATCTGTATGTTCTAAAAAATCTTTTTTATCCATTTATATCACCTCCTTGTTAATAGTTTACAGAATACAAAAAATTTTTTTAATATCTTTTTAACGAATATCACATTTCTTTTTTAAATGAAAATAAAAAAAAAATCTTAGTAACGATAAAATCGTTACCAAGATATTTTTTGTTTAATAACTTCATATATTTTTTTCTTTATTTCCATCATACTTTTTTCATCTTTTTGTATATCAAATTTTTTAACAAATTTACCTGGAACTCCTTGTATAACATAAACAGTATCTGATAAACGTATTGCCTCGTCTATATCATGTGTGATTAATAGGCAGGTTAGATTTAATTCCTTTTTTAGCTTTAAAAACCAATTATACATTGTATCTTTGGTGATATAGTCTAGTGCTGAAAATGGTTCATCTAAAAGAACTATTTTATCACTGAACATATATGTTCTAAGTAAAGCTACTCTTTGTCTTTGACCTCCTGATAATTCTTTAGGATATCTGTTACACAAATTTTCTAAACCAAACTTAGATAAATTTTCATTTATTTTCTTTTCTATTTCTTTCTTATTCACCTTTTTTATTGTTAATGGCAGGGCAATATTCTCATAAACTGTCATAAAAGGCAAAAGTAAATCTTTTTGTAGCATATAGCTTACTTTTGCAGTCTTACCAGTAATGTCTTCATTTTCTAAAAACACCTTACCACTAGTTGGTTTTATTAACCCCGCTATTATATTAAACAACGTAGATTTTCCAACTCCACTAGGACCTATTATCCCAACAATTTCTCCTTTTTTTACACAAAAAGATATGTCTTCTATTGTATTCTTCTTATTATCAAAACTATGACTAATATCTTTAATGTCCAAGATATTCATTTGTTACTCCAGCTCCACTATCTAGTTTTTTATCTATTAATTTCTTTTCATATAGCCAATTGTAGAATCTATCCCACTTAGCTATATCTACTTTACCCCATTCACCTTTTTCATTTAAGTAGTACTTAACTATACTCTTTTGACTTTCTCTTATCAATTCAGGATTTCCTTCTGGAGCATTCTTTATTAGAATATTTGCTGCTTCATCTGGATTTTCTACTGCAAATCTATATCCTTTTTCTAATGCTTTTAATACTTTTCTAGCTACTTCTGGTTTATTCTTTAAAAAGTCATTATTTGCTATTAAAACTGGTGTATAATAGTCAAATATTGGTTCATATTGTGCTAATGGGAAGAAATCTACATCTACTTTCTTTAATCTTGCATTAATTAAATCCCAATTGCTATATACAATAATGAAATCATATTGATTAGCAACTAAACCAGCTGTTGCATCTGTACTTTCACCAGGTATTTCTTGTAATTTATCTCCTACTAATGTCTTTACTGTTGCATCATCAATAGGATCTTGCCAAGTAGAATATCTTTTACCTTCTAAATCCTTAGGTGTCTTAGCTCCTAATGATTTTAAGCACATAAGTCCAGCAGTATTTTTTTGTAATATTGCTGCTATTGCAGTAATTGGTGTATTTTTCAATAATTTTTTAACTAAATTTGGTTGGAAATATATTCCAAGTTCAGCCTTTCCTGCTCCTACTACTGTTGCAGAACTATCTTCAGCTGGTTGTACTATTTCAAGATCTATTCCTTCTTCTTTGAAATATCCCTTATCTTTTGCAACAAATATACCAGTGTGGTTAGTATTTGGTACCCAGTCCAATACTAGTGTTACCTTCTCCAATTTCTTTTCAGGTTGTTTTGCTGCTCCACAACTTACAAATCCTAAAACCATAATTAATAAACTTAGTAAATGAAACAATCTCTTTTTCATGCCTTCCTCCTAATTTTTTACTATTTTCTTCTCTAATACATCTATAATAGACATAAGTAGTAGACTTAAAAAAGTTATGAAAAATATTACTGCAAACATTTTGTCTAATGCAAATGCTTTTTTTACTCTTGTCATATATACCCCAAGACCGTAATATCCACCTAGCCATTCAGCAATTACAGCTGATATTAATGAATATGACATTGATACTTTTAGTCCAGAGAAAAAATAACTTAAACTTGTTGGTATCTTTAGATATCTATACATTTGAAATGTATTTGCTCCCATAGATCTTAATAAGTTAATATTATCTTTATCTACTGCTTTAAATCCATTTAACAACGCTATTGTTATAGGGAAAAATGTAGATAAAACTACTAAAACTACCTTAGGTTTCATGTAATAGCCTAGCCATATTATTAATAAAGGAGCTATTGCTATTGTAGGTATTGTTTGAGTTAAGATAATTACGGGATAAAATATATCATATACAGGTTGATAAAGATCCATAACTAATGCTAATACAAAACTTAACACTATCCCTATAAACACACCTAAAAATGCAACTGTTAAAGTGTAATATGTGTGTTTCATAAGTAAATTAAAATCATGTATAAATGCCAGTATAACTTGGTATGGTGATGGTAGTAAAAACTCTGATATTATATGCATATCAGATAATATTTCCCATATTATTAGTAAAAGTATAACCAAGCTATAGTTTTTAATCTTTTTCATACCTATCTCCTAAAAAAAACTCTTCATTTCTGAAGAGAGTAAAAAAATGCAATAAAAAAATACATAAACTCCCTACGTCAGTATTACCTGTATCAGGTTAAGGGTATAATCTCAGCTTTTTACAGCACCCCTGTTTGTCAATAATATTATACACTATTTAAAAAAAATATCAAATAGAAAGTAAAATTAAATTTAAACTATTACATCCTCATTTTACAAGTCATTTATTTTGTGGTATAATTAATCATATTTTTTATTGGAGGAAATTATGGGAAGACACGGTACAATAGCAGGTCGTAAAGAAGCTCAAGACAAAAAAAGAGCAGCAGCCTTTACAAAATATGTAAGACTAATTACTGTTGCTGCAAGAGAAGGAGCTGACCCTGATTATAACGTAGCATTAAAGCATGCTATTGAAAAAGCAAAAAGCATTAATATGCCTAATGACAACATTCAAAGAGCTATAAAAAAAGGTTCTGGTGCTGATGGTAGTGTTTCATATGATGCACTTAACTATGAAGGATATGGACCAGGTGGTGTTGCATTAATAGTTGAAATCTTAACTGATAATAGAAACAGAACTGCTTCATCTGTTAAGAGCTTATTTGACAGATTTGGTGGAAATCTTGGAACACCAGGTTGTGTATCATATATGTTTAACAGAAAAGGTGTCATTGAAATAGAAAAAACAGATGATATAACTGAAGATGACATTATGGATGTTGCACTAGATGCTGGTATGGAAGATATTACTACATACGATGATAGTTTCTACATCACAACACCAACTGAAAACTTTGATTCAGTTTGTGATGCATTAAGAAAAGCAGGATTTACATTTATTGATTCTGATATTTCTTATGTCCCAACTATAGAAGTTGAAAATATGACTCCTGGTGACAAAGAAAGACTACAAAAATTAATTGATCAATTAGAAGACAATGATGATGTACAAAAAGTTCATCATAATTGTTCTGAATTATAGAAAAAAGCTCCCAATCTTTAAGATTGAGAGTTTTTTTTCAATTTTTATGAACTAAAAATCCTGAAATCCATATAGGTATTAGCATTAATAATATAGATACTTCTTTTAAATACCTTATCAAATATCCACCACATACAACTCCAGTACCGAAGCTAAATATTATTAATCCAAATATTTTTGCATTTTCATAATCTTTATAGGCTAAATGTTGTATAAGCTTTCTAGTATTTCCTGTACACATTGTAGACATGTACATTCTCTTCTTTATTTTAGTAAAAGTTTGTATTTGTATTCCACTTAACATAGATATTAAACAAACATCTACTATCATAACACTTTTAGCCCTTAAGATGTATATAAGGAATATTAAAACTGTTTCGATAAATAATACATATAATCTCCAGTGTAATTTATTACCAGACAATTTATTTCTAACTATTATAGATATAATTATACCTAATGCAAAACCTATTATAGGGAAAATATATTTTATTAATACTGCATAATTTTTGTTAGATAAATTAAATAACATCATTACAATATTACCCGTTATGGTTGTTGCAAAGACATGACCTTTTAAAATAAATGAATATATTTCAAGAAATCCACCAACAAACGTTAACATCATTGATACTTCTATTGATTCAGAAACTTGTCTTGGCTCCATATCTCTCCTCCTTTTGTATATTTTAGCACAATATTTATTTTTTTGTAATAAAAACCTTGTATTTAAAGTGAAAATAGTATATTATTAACTTAGTTAATAATTTATAATTTATACTTGGAGGAATTATGAATAAAAAGCTTAATCTAAATGACTACAACGCATTAAATCATATTTTATTATTCAACAATATGAGCCGAACACTATTAGCTTCTGAATTAGAAATTTCTGCACCAGCAGTATTTAAAATAATAAAAAAACTAGTAGCAAAAAATTTAATATTACAGGAAGAAGAAATTTTACCATCAAATGGTGGTAGACCTAGAAGAGGTTTAATTATTAATAAAGATTACAAGAAAATCTTAGGCATATGCTTATCTGAAGATTTCATATCTTTATCTGTTGCATATATTAATGGTGAAGTGATTGAGACAAGAAATAGAAAACGAGCTAATAATTTATTACAAGCAAGATTTATAAAAATGTTAGTTGAAGAAATTGAGTATGTTCTTGAAAAATATGGAAAAGAAAATATAGGTGGTATAGGTATTACTATGCCTGGACTTGTCGACTCAAACAATGGTATTGTAAAAAAATCTAGTATATTTAAAAATTGCAATATAAATATAGCACAGTATATAGAAGACAGTTTTGAAATACCTTGTGTTGCTGATAATGATATACGTGCAATTTTAAAAGCTGAGTCTCTTTTTGGTTCTCTTAAATTAATAGACAACGCACTATTAGTATATATGCATAATAGCATAGGTGCATCCATATTAATCAATAAGAAA
The DNA here is from genome assembly GCF_000973085.1 of Sneathia vaginalis. NCBI lineage: Bacteria > Fusobacteriati > Fusobacteriota > Fusobacteriia > Fusobacteriales > Leptotrichiaceae > Sneathia > Sneathia vaginalis. Next base: position 344,280 of record NZ_CP011280.1, on the reverse strand, counting down.
ATTTATTCAGGGCAAAATTTTGCAGCTGGTCAATTGGGTAAAATATTTAACGATAACAATAATACACTAGGAGCATACTGTAAAAATTCTAATATTATAGAAAAATTTTCTGGACATGAAGAAATAGATATTGATAAACTTGATATTAATGAAGTCCTTTCAAAAGCTGATAAGAATATGAGCCCGTATAAGGAAGTTATGGATAAAGTGTGTGAGCAAATAGGCTTTTCTTTAAGTAATGTAATAAGAATACTAGATATAGGCAAAATAGTACTTGCAGGCGATGTATTTGTAAATCACCCTTTTATGAAGGACACAATAACTAAATATGTAAAAGGAAATATAGATAAAGAAATATTTGAAAATACAACCATTGAAAATTCTCTTTTACCAACAAATATTGAAGCACTAGGTGCTTTAGCTATTGTAATTGGTAATTTGTTTGATGGGAAAAAATTAATAAGATAAGGGCTATTGCAAATTTAAAACGTAGTAGGCAACTTAAAAAAGTGTCAAATAATTTTGGCACTTTTTTTGTAAAAAATTTAATTGATATCCCCTAATTCTATTATATGATCAAATTTATCTATAAAACTTCTATCTGTGTCATGAGAAATAACTAAAATTATCTTATTTTTTAATGAGAATATTTTATCAATAACTTTTTGTTTACTTTTATAATCTAAAAAATTAGTAGGTTCGTCAAAAATATATACATCGGCTTCTCTTATAAAAGCTCTCGCTAAATTTATTTTTTGTTTTTCTCCACCTGATAATTCTACTATATCATTTATATTCGTCTTTATTTCTAATTCTTTTATTATTTCAGATACTTCAAAATCATCAAATAATTTAATGTTTTCAGATACACCTACATCAAAAATATAATCATTTTGTGATACATAAATAATTTTATCTAAAATATTTTTTTGTGATAAGTCCTTTATATTCTTATTATTAATAAATATTTCTCCATAATAATTGTTATTTCTTTTCAATAAACTTTTTATTAATATAGTTTTACCTGTTCCACTTGCACCACGAATTAAATATCTATTTCCTTTTTTAAAACTATAATTAAAATTTTTATATAATATTTTATTATCAAACTTTACACTAAAGTTTTTAAACTCTATGTCTCCATCTATATTTTCAAGATTATTTAATTCATTAATTTTTAAAATATTATCAATTTTTTCTATTATTTTTTTTGTGGATTTTATTTTAACAAAATTACTATTTAATGAAGAAATTGGAAGCACTATATAATTTAATAACTGTGTAGTTGTTATCATAGTACCTATCTCTATTTTTCCTAAATAAATATAATATGCTCCTATTATCATACAAAACATTTGAGACACCATTACTAAAGTTGTTGAAAATAGACTGACATTACTATCCCAATTTTTATTTTCTTCTTTTGAAAGTTCAAAGTCTTTATCAATTTTTAGTAATCGTAAAATGAAATTATTTCTTTTATCAAATTGAATTATTACATCATTACCAAAAAGATAATTTTTCAATTCTTTTGTGAATAAAAAATTATTTTTACTCATTTTTGATTTTTTTAAAGAAAGTTTCTTTTTTAAAAATGGTAAAAAAAATGTCGTTGGAATTGTTATAATTATAAATAATATAAAAATCTCAAAATTTAGTGCTAAAATCGCAATACATGATATAACTATCTTTATAATTATAGATATAAATAATACAATCCCTTCAAAATAATCTTTCTTTAATATTTCTATATCAGCATTAATAATAGAAAAATAATTATCTACATCCTTATTGTTTTCTATTTTTAATATCTTTTTATAAATTTCATTTTTTAAATTTAATATAGCATAAGATGAAAATCTTCCTCTAAAAAATATTGTAATCCCCTGAAAAAAATTTGAAATAACTATTGATAATAATGTTATTAAAGCCCAAATAATAACAATATTTAATTCTTTTTTTAATGATGCATTTGTAAAAAAACCCATAGAATACGATACTAATATATTAAAAACAGAGCTCAAAAAATAAAAAAGTACACTAATTAATAAATATTTTTTATTTTTCATTATATACTTGATCATCTTTTTACCTCCAATATATGTATATTTTTTATTATATTTTTATAATCATATCAAATTTTCTACTATCTTCTTCATCTAAATGATGTGATATTACTATTACCGTCTTATCTTCTTTACTTAGTAATATATCCTCTATTTCTTTGCTCGTCTTCTTATCCACAGCTGATGTTGCTTCATCTAATATTATCGTATTAGTATTTCTTAATAAGGCTCTTGCTAACGATATTCTTTGCTTTTCTCCTCCAGATAATTCATTACAATTACTTTCTAATTTATCATTTTTAGTACAAATATTTTCATACACCTTTGCTTCTTTTAATGCCTTTTCTATACTATCTTCTGTATATTCATATCCTAAAGTTAAATTCTCCCTAATACTTAAATTAAACATATATACTTCTTGGCTTACATATGAAATTTCTTTTGAGAAATCTAAATCTCTTTTATTATCAAGTATTTGGTCATCTACGTATATATATCCTTCTGTAGGTTTTAATATACCTAAAATTAACTTCAATATTGTAGACTTACCACTTCCACTTTTACCTACTATTGCATATTTCTTATTCTTTTCAAAAAGCATATTGCATTTTTTTAATATTTCTTTTTCTCCATATTTAAATGACACATCTTTTATTTCTATCTTATGTTTCATATTTGGATAAAGTATTAATTCATTTTTTTCATATTTTTCTAATTTTGATTTTAAATCCTTAGAAAATTTAATTTGTATATATATATCTGCTAATTTCATACCAGCATCTAAAAAAGTAGAAAGGATAAATGGTGTAACTAATACATTACCAGCACTTATTTTATTTATATATATCAAATAAATTGTAACTACAAACATAACTAATTCTAAAAAACCTTTAGTCCCTGCAAATGACAAATCAGAAAATGCTGTTAAGCATTTTATATTATACATTTGAGTTTCTATCTTGTCTTGTTCTTTATATACCATTTGTTTATAGAAATCTTTTCTATTAAAATAACTTAATATATTTAAGCCCTCCAAGAAATTGCTTATAGTACTATTGTATTCTTGAAGCATTATTGCATATCTTTGATAGTATTTACCTATTTTATCTCCAAATATTTTACCTGTAAAATACAATATTATTAGAAATAAAATAGAAGTAATAGCTAAAATATAATTAATATAATATAAAAAACCTATTGAAAATATTGTAAATAAAACTTGGTTAAATACCTCTATATAATTTTGAAAAATATATGAACTAACCAAAGGTAAATCATTTGTATACCATGAAATATATGATGATGCATCAGAAAATTCTTTATATGGTAAATTGCATATTTTTTTACTAATATTACTACTCAAATTTAAATTCCACTCTTTTATTATTCTAGCATTATTTAATTTTAGTATAAGTTTAAATATTTCTAAAAATATCATAGATACAAACAAAATTAAAAGTGCTTTAAATATCCTGTTATCTTTTTGTATAAGATAATCAAAGATATTTTTTCTTAAATATATGACAAAAATAGTGAAAAATGATAATATAACTGATAATGTAATGCTAAATACAAGTTTTGTATTAATTTTTATCATAGTAACCTCACTCTTTATATTTTTCGTATATTATATCATTAAAATAATATAAAGTAAAATATATTATATATTGTACAAAAAAATCTCCCGAAAATTTTGAGAGATTTTTTTATAGGAGCTTAACAAAATGAAAAATTAGTCACTTTGCAACAACTCTCTTTTTTTATTTCTTCTTTAATATACCTAATATAACTGCTGATACTATACTTCCTACTAATACTGCTAAAATATATAGTAAAATATTTGTAGATAAGAACATTACTAAAATTCCACCATGTGGTGCAGGTATTTTAATGTTAAAGAACATTGTTATTGCTCCAGCAATTGCTGACCCTATAACACAAGCTGGTATTACTCTTAATGGATTTGCTGCTGCAAATGGTATTGCACCTTCTGTAATAAATGATAATCCCATTATATAGTTTGATATTCCTGCTTGTCTTTCTTCTTTTGAATACTTTTCTTTAAATATAGTAGTTGCTATTGCTAATGCTAATGGAGGAACCATACCACCTGCCATTACAGCAGCCATAGCTGAACTTCCACCTGTTGCAATTGTAGCTTCTAGAGTACCAGTACCAAATACATATGCTGCCTTATTAATAGGACCACCCATATCTACTGCCATCATTCCACCAACTATTAAACCTAGTATAATTCTTGAACCTGAATTCATATTATTTAAGAAGTCTATCATCGCTTTGTTTATAACACTAACTATTGGGTTTAGTATAAATGTCATAGCTAGACCTGTAATTAATACACTGACTACTGGTATTACAAGGATTAAATATATACCTCTGAATTTTTCAGACACCTTGTTTATTCCATTATTTAACCAACTAACAATTAAACCTGCAAATAGTCCACCAACTAATGCTCCTAGGAATCCTGAACCACCACTTACTGCTAATGCACCTGCTACAAGTCCTGCTGTTAATGCTGATTTTTGACCCATGCTATATGCAACATAACCTGCTAGTATAGGAACAAATAATCCAAATGCTGTTCCCCCTATTTCTTTTAATGTCTTAGCTACAATATTAACTGATCCAAAATTAGAACCTGCATTACCATTTCCTGTTAATGTATCAACTAAAAATGCTAATGCTATTAATATACCACCACTTACAACTAGAGGTAACATATATGAAACACCACTCATTAAGTGCTTATACAAATTACTACTTTCTGATAATTTGCTATTTGAATTTTCCTTTATTTCAGCCTTAAATTCTGCAATTTCACCTTTTCCATCTAAAATATCTTGTATTAATTTCTTTGAATTACTAATACCTTCTTTAGCACCAACTTTAATAACTCTGTAACCATTAAATCTAGATTCGTCAACAGACTTATTAATCGCTAATATTATACCTTTCGCTCTTTTTAAATCTTCTTTAGTAATTTCATTTTTTCTTCCATCTGTTCCATTTGTTTCAACTTTAATTTCTACACCCATTTCATTGGCTGCCTTTATTAACGCATCTCTTGCCATAAATGTATGTGCTATTCCTGTTGGACAAGCTGTAACTGCTACTACATATCCCTTATTTTTTTCTACACTTACTTCTTTTTCTTCTTCATGTATATTTTTTAATACTTCTTCAAAATTATCAGCATTTAATATATTATTAATTCTTCCTTCATCTTCAATTAAACCTGCTAATTTTGCTAGTACATCTATATGTAAGTTAGGATTATCTACTGGTACAGCTATTAAGAAGAATAGCTTACTTTTTTCTTCTTCACCATCACTAAAATCTACACCATCATGGCTAATACCTACTACTACACTAGCTTTTTTTACAACAGAGCTTTTTGCATGTGGTGTTGCTACTCCACCTTCAAAAGCTGTATGTGCTACTTCTTCTCTTTTTAATACTTCTTTTAAGAATTCTTCTTTTGAAGTAATACAATCATTTTCATATAGCTTATCAACCATTTTTTCTATAACATCTTTTTTATCTGCCGACCCTAATTCTGGTATGAATAGCTTTTTGTTAAATAATGCGTCAATCTTCATAAATTTCTTCCTCACATTCTATATTTTTTATTAATTCATTTATTTTATCCTTCTTACCTATTCCATAAGAATATGCTGTTGCACTACCACAAGCAACTGCTAATTTCAAGATTTCTTTATCTTCTAAATTTTCTGTATATCCTTTTAAAAATCCTGAAACTGTTGAATCTCCTGCACCTATTGTATTTATCATTTCACCACTTGGTACATTTGCACTAAACATTCTACCTTTTTTTACTAATAAAGCACCTTTTTCTCCCATAGAAACTAGAATGTATTTTACACCCTTATCAAAGAATATCTTACAAGCATCATATACTTCTCTATGTGTATTTAATTTCTTATTAAACGCTTGTTCTAATTCTTTGATATTAGGTTTAATTAAAAGATTATTCCATATATTTTCTATTAACAAGTCTCCCCTTGTATCTAATACTACTTGTGCTTTTGTACTTTGTGCCATTTTTTTATACGCATCTTTTTCCATACAACCTGGAATAGATCCTGATAATACTAAAATATCCTCAGTTTTCAATCTCTTTATTTTCAAAAGAAGTTCTTCATAATTCTCTCTAGTTATTTCTGGTGAAATTCCAGCTATTTCTGTTTCTACTTCTTCACTTTTTAACTTAATATTTATTCTTGTATTACCTTTTACACTTATGAAATCACTCATAATATTTTGGGCATTTAAATCTTTTAATATATATTCGCCTGTAAATCCTGCTATATATCCTAATGCTATCGATCTTTCATTTATATTATTTAGCATTATAGACACATTAATACCTTTACCACCTGCTCTAAACTCTACTTTATTAGAATCATTTAGCTCTCCTAATTGTATCTTGTTTGTATAAATATCATAATCCAATGCTGGATTAAGCGTTACTGTGTATATCATTATCCTCCCCTATATATATGCATTTATCATACTCAGAAAATCTAACATTTGAAATCTTATCACACTTAGATTTTTCTGCAAGAACAAATGCTACTTTTGAACTCTCTATAACTGCTCTTTTAATTTCTGCTTCATCTGGATCTGGAGTCATATATCCTAATTCTTCATTAATTGCATTAGCACCCATAAAACAATAATCAAATCTGTATCTCTTTATTTGCTTAATAGCTTCTGGACTGACTATAGCTCTTGTTGTAGGTTTGACTCTACCTCCTACCAAAATTGTCTCCACCTTATTATCTATCAATTTAGGCAAGTGCATAATACCATTTGTAACAACACGTATATCTAAATTTTTTAAATATGGTATTAATTCATTAACTGTAGTCCCTGAATCTAAAAATATGAAACTACCTCTTTTCAAGAATTTTGCAGCCCTTTTAGCAATTTTTCTTTTTTTAGAAATATTTTTTACTTGTCTATATGAAATATCTATATCATATTTAAATTCATTTAGTTCTACACCCTTTGAAATACGTGTAACTAAATTAAAACTTTCTAAATTTTCACAATCACGCCTGATTGTAGCATATGATGTATTAAGCTTTTTTGCTAAGTCTGTGAAACTTATTTTACCCTTTTCCCTAAGTATATCAAGAATTTTATCTTGTCTTTGCTTAGATAACATTACCATCACCTCAATATATTATATTACATAAAATGAAAAAAATGAAGAAAGAAATTGAAAAAAATGAAAATTTTTTTCAAAATAAGGTAAAATAAAATAAGGAATATAGCATTATGCTACACTCCTTATCATTCCCAATACTATGTTTAATTGAGTTATGAACTCATCTATATCTTCTTTAGTGTTATACCTTCCAAAACTAAGACGTATAACTCCACTAGAATACTTATCTTCAAGTCCTATTGCCTTTATTACACTACTAGGACCTTTCTTTACAGAACACGCTGAACCCGTAGATACATATATGTTCATGCTTGATAAGTAATTCATTATTATCTCTCCCCTTGCTCCAATAAATGAAACATTTAAAAGACCAGGGCTTGAAAATTCTGGAGAATTTATTCTAATATTAGGTATTTCTTTTAATCTTTCTAAAGTATATTCCTTTATTTCTCTTAGGTGTTCAATATCTAGATCATCTAACAGACTAATAGCTTTTAAAAAGCCTAGAACTTGTTCATTCGCTAATGTTCTTGGTACAAATGCATTTTCACTATTTGAGCCATAAACAACAGGTTGTAACTTTATTTTTTTTGATATGTATATAGCTCCAACACCTTTAGGTCCATATATTTTATGAGAGCTAAAACTAACTGCATCAACAGGTATTTTACTAAAATCTACCTTTACATGACCTAAGCCTTGCACAAAATCTGTATGAAAAACTATATCCTTATTTTTCTCCTTTGTAATTCTACATAATTTTGGTATATCTTGTATAGTTCCTAATTCACTATTAACATAGGCAATAGTAACTAGTATTGTATCTTCATTTAGTAGTTCTTTTAGAGAATTCTCATCTACTCTACCATATTCATCAACTTTCAAATAACAAACATCAAATCCCTTTAAGCTTTCTAATGTTTTAATAATTGACGGATGTTCTATGGGTGTTGATATTATTCTTCCCTTTTTAAATTTGTTGCAAACAGCTTTAATTAATATATTATTAGCTTCTCCACCACCTGCTGTGAAATATATACTATCTTTAGGCAGTCCTAACTTTTCAAAAACTTTCTTATTCTCATTTATTTTTTTTGCTACACTTAAGCCTAAATTATGTATAGAATCTGCATTTGCATAGCTATGTTCCATACAATCTACCATATAGTTTACAACTTCTTTTCTAGCTTTAGTAGTTGCAGCATTATCTAAATAAATTTCTTTCATTTTATCCTCTATAAATTCTATAATCTATATTTCTAAATATATTATCTCTACTTTCAATTTCTCTTAACCATTCTTCATCTACACTATGGTGTTTTATATCTTCATATAGTTTGAACAGTCTATTTGTGTGGTCTGATATCTTCTTATGTGCATATCCTACCATTGTTCCTGTGAACATTATAAACGGCCAGCATGATGTTTGTGCCATCATTAATTCTCTTGCCATTTGATTCATTGCACGTCTTTCTACATCATTCATTGGTTCATATGTAGCAATTTCTAACATCTTTTCGGCAGCCTTATGCAAATGACGATAAATATAGTCATTTGATCCGTCTACCCAAACATCAAAGTATCCATTAGCTCCCCAACTTGACATACTAACATTTACAACTTGATTCATAGGATACTTATCTAAGTATTGACTAGGTGTTATGCTCTTAAAGTTTGAAATTTGCATAGCACGGAATACATATTCCAAGAATATTGGACCTTCATACCACCAGTGACCATAAAGTTCTGCATCATATGGTGATATTACTATTGGTTTTCTATGTTTCATTTTTGATGCTAAATATTCTAATTGTTTTGATCTATTAAATACAAAGTCATATGCATGTTGTTTTGCCTTGTTATACGCTGCTTCTGGGTCATATATTGCCTTATATGTACCTTTCTTATCTGTTATTGCAAAATACTTTATACCTATATTTCTTCTTACACCATCACTATGTAAGTATGGTTTAATATAGTCATAGTCTAATTCATAACCTGCATCTTTATGAAATTCTCTATAAGTTCCATCACCTGGATATCCTATTTCAGAACTCCATACTTGTTCTGATGATTCAAGGTCTCTTGCAAAAGCTGCAATACCATTTTCTGTATAAACTGGTGCATAAACTCCATATATTGGTCTTGGGTCTGCATGCATTATACCATGTGCATCAACTAAGAAGTATCTTATTCCATTTTCAGCAAGATACTTATCTTGTCCTGGATAATATGCACATTCAGCAAGCCATATACCCTTAGGTTCTCTTCCAAAATGTTCCATGTAATCTATTTTTGCTTGTAAAACTTGAGCATTTGCAACCTTATCATAATCTTTCATCATAGGAAGCATACCGTGTGTTGCTGTAACTGGTATAATTTCTAAATGCCCTAGATCTTGGAAATATCTAAATTTTGATACTAAGTCTCTATTGCAATCTAAGAAATATTGTCTTGCATTTCTGTATGTATCATAATTATGTCTTGCTACTTTTAAAAATGCTGGTTGATCTTTTAATCTATCTAATTCTTTTTCGCATAATTCCACCATTTTGTCCATATGACGTAAATATCTACTCATTAATAGATCATCTTTTAACATATTTGCTAATGTTCCAGACATAGTTAATGTTATATTAAATTCAACATTATCTCTATGTAATCTTTCAAACATCATTAAGAACGGAATATATGTTTCCGTAATTGCTTCATATAACCAATCTTCTTCCAAAAACTCTTTGTATTCTGGATGACGTACGTATGGTAAATGTGCATGTAATACTAAACTGAAATATCCTTCCATTAGTTAATCCCACCTTTATATATTAATCTTTTCTTCTTCCAAATATTCTAATAAGGTATATAAATAGGTTTATAAAATCAAGGTATAGTGATAATGCTCCAATTATTTCTACCCTATCTAACAAATCTAATTGACCTTGATACGAAAGTGATATAATAGTATTTTTTATTCTTTGTGTATCATATGCTGTATAAATTACAAATACTACTACTGCTAGTGCTGATAATAGTAAATCAAGTGTATTACTTCCTATAAACATATTAATTACAGACATTATTATTATTGAAATTAATCCAACAAATAAGAAACTTGTATAACTTTGTAAGTTACTTTTTGTTGTATATCCATAAATTGTTAGGACTAAAAACAATACTATTGTTCCTGATAATACACTTATAACACTTCCTAATGTATAATATTCTGCAATAAATGATAATATAACACCTGTTGATATTGAATATATTACAAACATTACTCTTAATATAGTAGCATTCGCCTTATAAATAAACAAACTCATACTTAAAGGAAGTACAAATTGTAATATTAAAAATAATGGTAATAGGGTATAACTAGTACTTCTTACTGCTTCATTTGTAACTGTAAAATAGCCTGTTAAGAATGTAACAATTAAAGCTATACTCATATATAAAAAACTACCTTTAATTTTTTTATCAACTATATTTCTTATCTCATGTTGATCTATATCGTAATACATAATATCCCCTCTTATACTAAAATTCTGGTTCTACTTCTTTACTTAACATAGAAATAAAGTCTTCAATACCCATAGTTTGTGTTTCTGTTTGACCATGTCTTCTAACATTAACACTGTTTGTTTCACATTCTTTTTTCCCAATTACTAATTGAATAGGTACTTTTTCAACAAAATTAGCTTCTCTAATCTTGTAACCTATCTTTTCGTTTCTTACATCTAATTCTGCCTTAAATCCTAAATCTATTAATTTGTTATATAAGTTTGTACAGAATTCTTTTTGTTCTTCTGAAATTGACATTATTTTAACTTGTACTGGTGCTAACCATACTGGGAATGCTCCTGCATAGTGTTCAATTAATACACCCATAAATCTTTCTAAACTTCCATATAAAGCTCTATGTAACATTACAGGTCTATGTTTTTCACCATCTGCACCTATATATGTTGCATCAAATCTTTCTGGTAGGTTAAAGTCTAATTGTATTGTACCAGTTTGCCAAATTCTACCTAATGAATCCTTCATCTTAAAGTCTATCTTAGGACCATAAAATGCTCCATCACCAGGATTTAATTTAAATTCTTTACCTGCAGCTTTTAATGCTCTTTCTAAGGCACTTTCTGCTGTTTGCCATAGTGCATCATCACCTATTGCTTTTTCAGGCTTAGTTGATAATTCAATATTATATTCAAATCCAAATAGCTTATAATATCTATCATACAGACTTATTATTTCTTTAATTTGATCTTCTATTTGATCTTTTGTACAGAATATATGTGTATCATCTTGAGTGAATGCTCTTACTCTCATTAAACCATGTAATGCTCCTGAGAATTCATGTCTATGTACATGTCCCATTTCAGCTAATTTTAATGGTAAATCCTTATATGATCTTAATTCACTCTTGTATGTTAATAACCCTCCTGGGCAATTCATAGGTTTAATAGCGAATATTTTTTCATCTATTTCAGATGTATACATATTTTCTTTGTAATTCTTCCAGTGTCCAGAAATTTCCCATAATTCTTTATCAAGCATATTAGGTGTTCTAATTTCCTTATAACCTGCCTTTATATGTTCTTTTCTCCATAGGTCTTGTAATCTTAAGAATAAAGTCATACCTTTAGGTAAAAAGAATGGGAATCCAGGACCATGTTCATCTAGGAAGAATAATCCTAATTGTTTTCCTAATTTTCTATGGTCTCTTTTTTCTGCTTCAGCTAACATATTTAAATATGCATCTAATTCAGCTTTTGTAGGGAAGGCTACACCATATATTCTTTGTAGCATCTTATTTTCTGATTTACCTCTCCAATATGCACCAGCTTTACTCATTAGTTTAAATGCCTTAACATATCCTGTTGAAGGTAAATGTGTACCTCTACATAAATCGAAAAATTCACCTTGTGTATATGCACTAGCTTCATCAGAATCTAGTCCTTTTAATATTTCTACCTTATATATTTCTCCTTCTTTTTCATACTTTTCTATTAATTCATTTACACTAAACATATGTCTTACAAACTTATAATCTTCCTTGATAATCTTATGCATTTCTTTTTCTATAGCTTGTATATCTTCATCTGTAAATGGCTTTTCAGGATCAAAATCATAGTAAAATCCATTTTCAATTACTGGACCTATTGCTAATTTTGTATTAGGGTATAATCTTTTTACAGCTTGTGCCATAATATGTGTTGTACTGTGTCTTAAGATATTAATTCCTAATTCACTATCTAACGTGATTAATTTCAGTTCTCCAGCTTCTTTTAAGGTGTAAGATACATCCACTTGCACGCCATTAAATATTGCTCCTACTGTTTTTTTAGATAAGCTAATAGAAAGGTTTTTAGCAAAATCTAAAACAGTAAGTTCCTGCTCACATTTTCTCACACTACCATCTGGTAACTTAATTTCAAACATTCTAGTCCCTCCGTATTCATTTTAATATTAAAATTATACCATAAAAAATTAATTTTTTCTATAAAAAAAGCAGAACAACCTATTAGTTGTTCTTGCTTAATATAAATTACTATTTAATTACATATATAGCTTTTAATCCTTTGTAGATAGCTTGTCCTGCTAAATCGTCTTCAATTCTTAATAATTGATTGTATTTAGCTATTCTATCAGTTCTTGAAGCTGAACCTGTCTTAATTTGTCCTGCGTTAGTTGCAACTGCAACGTCTGCTATAGTATCATCTTCAGTTTCTCCTGATCTGTGTGAAACAACTGCAGTGTATCCTGCTTTCTTAGCCATTTCTATTGCATCTAGAGTTTCTGTTAATGTTCCTATTTGATTTAATTTAATTAAGATTGCGTTAGCAACACCTTTTTCTATACCTTTAGCTAATCTTTCAGTATTAGTTACGAATAAGTCGTCACCAACTATTTGTAATTTCTTACCTAATTTATCAGTCATTAGCTTGAATCCTTCCCAGTCATCTTCAGCTAATCCATCTTCGATTGAAACTATTGGATATTCTTTACATAATTCTTCGAACCATGCAACCATTTCTTCAGCAGTCTTTTCTCCACCTTCTCTTTTGAATACATACTTCTTAGTCTTTGTATCATAGAATTCTGATGAAGCAACGTCTAATGCGAAAGTAATATCTTTTCCTAGTTTGTATCCAGCATCTTTAACAGCTTTAGATATAATATCTAATGCTCCCTTAGTTCCATTTATCTTAGAAGGTGCATATCCTCCTTCATTTCCTACATTTGTAGAATCTCCATTAGCTTTTAATAATTTACCTAAGTGATGGAATACTTCAGCACCCATTCTTAAAGCTTCTTTATAAGTTTTTGCTCCAACTGGTTGTATCATGAATTCTTGAACATCTACTGCTGAATCAGCATGTGCACCACCATTTAATATGTTCATCATAGGTACTGGTAATTCTTTAGCATTAACCCCACCTAAGTATCTATATAATGGTAATCCTAATTGGTTTGCAGCTGCTTTAGCTACTGCTAATGAAACACCTAAAATTGCATTAGCTCCTAATTTAGCTTTGTTTGGAGTTCCATCTAATTTGATCATAGCTTCGTCTATTGCAACTTGGTCAAGTGCATCCATTCCGATTACATTTTCAGCTATTATTGTGTTTACATTTTCAACAGCTTTTAATGTCCCTTTACCTAAGTATCTGCTCTTATCTCCATCTCTTAATTCAACAGCTTCGTGAACACCTGTTGATGCTCCTGATGGAACTGAAGCTCTACCCATTGCTCCACCTTCAAGGTAAACTTCTACTTCAACTGTAGGATTTCCTCTTGAGTCAAGGATTTCTCTTGCATAAATGTCTTCAATAACTGTTTGGTATTTAATATTACTCATTTGTGTAATCCACCTTTCTTAATTTTTCTTATTCATTATAACATAGTATCACAATGTTTTCAATACCTCTAATTTGTTAGAAAACTCTTCCAACGCTTTATTTATTACTGTTCCGTTTAAAATATCAACACCTGCATCTTTTAATATTTCAAGTGGGAATTTTGAACATCCTGCTTTTAGATAGTTTATATATCTTTCTACAGCTTCTTTTCCACCATTTAATATACTATTTGCAAAATATACAGCACAACTAAATCCTGTTGCATATTGATATACATAGAAGAAATAGTAGAAATGTGGTATTCTTGCCCATTCATATGATATCATATCATCTGTTATTACATTATTACCATAATATTTTTCGTTTATTTTCTTGTAACTATCACATAATCTTTTAGCTGTTAGAGCTTCACCATTCTTATCTAATTTATGTATTTCTTGTTCAAATTCTGCAAACTGTGTTTGTCTAAATACTGTTCCCTTATATCCATCTAAGTGATCATTTAATATGCAGATTAATGCTTCCTTATTATCTTTATACTTTTCTAATAGATAATTAGTTAAAAGATTTTCATTAGTTGTTGATGCAATTTCTGCTAAAAATAGCTTATATGATGAATTAATATATGTTTGATTATGTCTTGAGTAATATGAATGTATACTATGCCCTATTTCATGTGCTAATGTAAATAGTGAAGATAAATTATCCTTCCATGTCATTAGTATATATGGCTTAGTTTCATATCCTCCACTAGAATATGCTCCACCCATCTTGTTATCATTAACTGTAAAGTCTATCCAATGTTCATCAAAACACTTCTTTAAGATATTTAAATAATCTTGTCCTAAAGGTTTTAATGCTTCAAACATAATTTCTTTAGCTTCTTCTATAGTATAGCTTACATCAAAATTCTTTGCTGTTGAGACATACAAGTCATACATATTAAGTCTATCTAAACCTAGTATATTCTTTCTGTATTCCATATATTCATGTAGTCTATATAGATTCTTATTAACAGTTTCTACTAAATTATCATAAACCTTTTCATCTATATTATCTTGAAGCATTGATTGTTGTCTTGCACTATCATATTTTAACAATTTTGCGTTTAAATTATTCATTTTTACATTTGTAGATAAAATGTTTGCATATGTATTACTGAATTGTTTGTATCCTTCATAAAGATTTTCATAAGCAATACGTCTTTTTTCTCTATCTTTTGATTCTAAAAAGACTGTAAAATTCTTATCATTTAAATTTTCTCCCATTACATCTTTAAAAGTGATGTCAGTATCATTTAATGATGTAAATATATTATATGGTGCTTGTGATATTTCAGAAAAACTTGCTAATATTTTTTCTTCTTTTTCACTTAATACATGAGAGAATCTTAAAAATACTTCTTTAAAATGTTGTCTATATTCTTTTAATTCATCATCTTTTAGATATTCTTCTATCTTATCTTTATTATCCTTCATTTCAGTTACAATGAATGAACAATATTCATAATATTTTGCATATAATGATTGTATCTTAGAAAACATTTCTTGATACTTTGAAACACTTGTATCTGCATCATGATTTAAATGTGCATACATGTATAGTTTTTCAACTTTTAAATCTATTATTTCCTTTTCTTTTAAAAATTGTTTAAATCCTTCTAAACTCTTTGTAATTTTACCTTCATATTTTTTTATATCTTTAATTACTTCCTTTGCTTCATCAAAGCTTTCATTCCATAATTTGTCTGTTTTAAAAATATAGGTTAAATCCCACTTGTTATTTTCCATTTACTTACTCCGTTACTAATAATATATTATTTGATCCTATTACAATATCTTTTACTACAACATGATTTTCTCTAAAGTCATGTAGTTCTTTTAATTCTAATGTGTTGACTACAATACTAGAGACTGCTTGTCTAACAGTTGAATCTGGTATTAGATTATTATTTGTCTTTATTGAAAGTAATTCTGGTGATTTTATAAACAACTTATTATCCACTACTTCTAATTCATATTTTATCTTCACAATACCTTCAACATTAGCTAAAGCTCCACCTAGTATCTTACAACTATAGTTTATATCTGAATAAATGTATCCATTTTTAACCATAGTATTATTATTTCTTAACCTTACATTACCAACTATTGCATTTGCAGAAACATTAATTTTCTTAGTTGCAAATGTATTTATTTCTCCATTTGATAAATATACCTTTCTAGGCCCCATTGAACATGCCATAATAGACAATATCAACACTAAACTAGATAATATTTTTTTCATACTATTCACCTTCTATCTTACGCTTGCACCATATTGGTTTATTACCTTATTTTTTATCTTTTCTATTACTTTATTTATTTCATTTTCTGATAAAGTCTTTTCATTATCTATCATATATATTTTTATAGCAAAGCTCTTATATCCACTGCTTACACCTATTCCCTTATATACATCGAATAATTCAACTTTTTTAACTAACTTATCTATTTTTTCGATAGATTTAATAACATTACCTACCATAGTATCTTCTGTTACAGCAAATGCAATATCTCTTGTAACTAATTGATACTTACTTAGTGTATTGTATTTAAAGTTTTTACTTATATATTTCTTCATTTCATCTAAGTTTAGTTCACAGTATATAGTAGACTTACCTTCTAAATTGAATGTTTCTTCTAGGTCTGGATGTATTTGTCCAAATGAACCTAAAAGATTTTTACCTACATAAATATCTGCTGATCTTCCACCATGTAAGCTCTTATTTTCACTTCTTGTAATTGTATATGACTTTATATTTAATCTAGTAAATAGTTCTTCTACTATTCCCTTCATATCATAAAAATCATATTGTGTTTCAGCGTTATATATATCCTTTTGTTTTGTACCAGATAATATTATACCTATTTTTGTAAGTTCTTTTCCTTCAACAAAGGCTCTACCTACTTCAAAGAAATGTATTCTTTGCACACTTCTATTAAAGTTATCTACTGCATTTTTTATTAAACTATACATAAATGTAGGTCTCATTACTGCAAAGTCTTCAGTTATTGGATTTGAAATTTCTATTAAATCCTTTTCATCACATTTTATTTGTCCAAATGCTACTTTAGGTATGAAGCTATAGTTTATTACTTCTCTTAATCCTAATGATGCTAGTATTAATTTTACATCACAATTTAATTTTGTATTATCCATTAATAGATCTTTTTTAATATCTAACTTAGGTAATATATTTTCTATATTATCAAAACCATACATTCTTATTACTTCTTCATAATAGTCTTGTGGGACTAATAAGTCAGATCTAAAGCATGGAGGTGTTAATACTAATTGTTCACCCTTATCTTCTACCTTTATTTCAAGCTTTTTAAATATATCTAAAACTTTATCCTTTGGAACTACTTTACCAATAAACTTAGCTAATTTTGATAATTCTAAAGTTGATGTAGGTAATTCTGGCTTATGAGTATAATCTTCTACATAGCCTTTTTGTAAGTTGCCCCCAGCTAATTGTTCTACTAATTGTGCTATTCTTCTTGAAGCATTATCAAGTGATATTGTATCTACCCATCTTTCGAATCTATATGATGATTCTGTGAAGATAGCATGACGTCTTGAACTTCTTCTAACCATTATATTTTCAAAATGTGCTGTTTCAATTAATATATTTTTTGTTTCTGATGTCACACTAGTATCTAAACCACCCATAACACCTGCTAGGCAAACTGGCTTATCATTTGAAGTTACAACTATATCTTCATTTGTTAGGTCAATTTCTTTTCCATCTAAACAAACAAAATGTTCTTTATCGTTTGCTCTTCTAATTTCTAGACTACTTGCTAATTTATCTAAATCATATATATGATTAGGTTGTCCTAGTTCTAACATTACATAATTTGATATATCCACTATATTATTAATACTCTTAATTCCTAATACTTCAAGTCTATCTTTTAACCACTCAGGACTTTCTTTAACTTGTATTCCTTTGATTATTCTAACTAAATATCTATTTGATAATGTAGGATCTTGAATCTTCACCTTATAGTCTATATCTTCACTACATTCATTTATACTAATTTGTGGTTTTTTAAGTTCTATGTTGTAGTAAGCACTCAATTCTCTTGCTATACCTAAATATGATAAGCAATCAGGTCTATTAGGAGTAATTTCTAATTCAAATACTGTATCACTCTTACCGAAATATTCACTTAAAGGTACACCTAATTTTGTGTCTTGAGGAAGTATTATTATCCCATCAGATTCTTCACCTAACTTTAATTCTTTCATAGAACATAGCATACCGTAAGATTCAATTCCTCTTATCTTACCCTTCTTTATTTCAAAATCTTCATCTAATTTTGTACCTATTTTAGCAAGACATACTATATCTCCTAATTTATGATTAGGTGCTCCGCATATTACTTGTAATATTTCATCACCAGTATCTACTTTGCATAAAGTTAAGTGATCTGAATTTTCTACTTTACTGTATTCTACAATTTTTGCAGTTACTACTGTTTTTAAGTAATCGTATTTAACTTCAATTTTTTCTACTTCTTGTCCTATCATGGTTAAAGCGTTTTCTAATTCGCTAGTACTCTTATCCTTTATATCTACATATTCATTTAACCAATTTAATGAAATTAACATTTTTAATACCCCCTAAAATTGTTCCAAGAATCTAATATCATTTTCAAAAAATGCTCTCAAATCATCTATACCATATTTTAGCATTGTTACTCTTTCAAGCCCTATTCCAAATGCAAAACCTTGATATTTTTTAGGGTCTATTCCTCCAGCTTCTAATACTTTAGGATTAACCATACCACTACCTAAAATTTCAAGCCAACCGCTGTTTTTACAAACTCTACATCCTTTACCTTTACATACACCACATTCTACGTCCATTTCTGCACTAGGTTCTGTAAATGGGAAGAAATGAGGTCTAAATCTTACTTTTCTTTCTTGACCAAATATTCTTTTTACTATTAATTCTAACATTGCTTTAAAGTTAGCAAATGATACATCTTCACCAACCATTAAACCTTCTACTTGGTGGAACATAGGAGTATGAGAGACATCATAGTCTGGTCTATATACTTTACCTAATGAAATCATTCTAAATGGTGGTTTATGTTCTAGCATATATCTAATTTGCATAGGTGAAGTTTGTGTTCTTAGAACTACTTCATCTGTAATATAGAAAGTATCTGTTTTTTCTCTTGAAGGGTGTGTTTTAGGTATATTTAATGCATCAAAATTATATTTCACTAATTCAACTTCTGGTCCATCTGATATATCAAATCCCATTTCAGAAACAATAGACTTAATTTCCAAAACTGTTTTTGTAATTGGATGTAAGCTTCCATGATTTTGTTTTTTACCTGGCAAGCTAATATCTATACTTTCTCTTTTAATTCTTTCTTTCTTTATATTTTCTTTAATATTAAGTGCTGCCTCATCAATTCTATCCTTGATTAAATTTTTTGTTTCATTTATTCTTTTACCTAATTCTTTTCTTTCATCTCCACTAAGGTTAACCATTTCTTTTAAAAGCATACTAAATTCACTTTTTTTACCTAAGGCTTTTACCCTAACTTCATTTAACTTATCAAGACTAATTACATTTTTTAGTTCTTTTAAAATTTGTTCTTCTATTTTTGTAATTTTATCTTCCATTTTTATCCCTTCTTACTAAAATTTTGATATCTTACTTTCTTTTAAATATTCATTAATTAGTTGTTTATCTCCTTCGTATAAGACACCATTTTCGTTATTAATAGCTGTATAGCCCATAGCATCTCCTTTTTGGTTTATAAATACATTACCTAAATAAAGTATTTGATATACAAAGACACTATTTGTAGGTTGCATTCTTAGTTTGTATTTTAATGGTATAGTATCTGTATTTACCTTTGATATGACAAACACTTCAATATTATTATTTCTATCAGTGCCATAATAATATCCACACATATCATCATTCTTATTCTTATTTATATATTTAATTTCATATTTTTTCAATAAGTGTAAGAGTGACTTTTTATTTAATTTCTTAACATCTTTTAGCAGTTCAGGTTTATCCTTATTCTTTACATAACCTATTATACCTTTTATCTTTAATCCCAATTCATTGGCTTGATCTACATTATATGAAATTGAAACTTTCATACTCTTATTTTTTTCTAAAGTTCTATCTTCTTTTTGTATATCAAATGCTAATCCTTTTTCTAGGAAATTAGCTATATATGGATCTAGGTATTTTTCTTCTATTTTCTTATTATTAACATAAGACACAGGTATTATGTTATTCTTTTCATCTATGTCATATCCTAGGATATAGTAATCAAATGGTTTTATTACACTTGAATTTTTAATTACAGTATATCTTGATACCGCTAATACAATAAACACTAGTATTGGTAGTAAGTATAGGAAACGATTTAGTCTTGGGAAAAATACTTCATCTTTCTTTTGAACAACCTCATATATATATACTATTATTGATACTAAACCTAATAGCATTGTTATTCCAAACGTAATTAATATTATATATCTTGTATCTTTAATATTTTGCATTTTTTGTAAAAGGTGCAAAACTTTAGATAATTCTTGTGTATATATTCTTTCATTTATGCTCTTTAATGCATAAAATAGGTCATTAGTTAAATATATTAAAAAGTTTGCAAAGATTATAAAGCTTATCATTATTATATACATAAATTTAAGTAATTTATCTTGTTCTCTTCTAGCAAGCCTTATTATTATAAATATCGCTACCACTATTACAGTTATAATAGTGAAAATGTGATAAATTTCCATCAGTTTTTGTAAGCCTTTTAATTCACCATCATTTTTAACTAAAACTGTTACTAAATCAACAAATGAAGAGCTTAATGTTAAGCTCTTATGTAACATATTAAATATTTTTAAACCTTTGAAAAATAGCAATATTGCTATTAAAAAATTAAAACCTAATAACCATGAAATTATAGTCTCAAAAACTTTTACAGATAATTTAACATGTAAATTTTTATCTTCCAAAATAATCACCCCATAAATATTGTAGTATCTGTATTTTCAATTATTTTTATACCAGTTTGTCCTGTTAATCTTTCAAATAAAACAGTAAATCTTAATTCTCCAATAATTACCATATCATATTTAGGTACATATTCCATTATTGTAGAATAAACATCATCACTAGTTTCATCTATTACATTACAAACATTTCCAAATCTTTCAGTTAATCTATTTGTCTCATTTATATTTACTCTTAATACATCAATATTTTGTTCACCAAACAAGTGGAAGAAGGCAAATATAGATTTATTTACCTTATATCCTCCATCATTTAGCATAAGTATTTTGTCTATTGAATATTCTTTTTTATCTCCTAAAATTATTAATGGTTTATAGTGATCTCTTAAAAGATTTTTCATAGCTGGTGTTAAATCTTCAGATTTAACAACTACTAGTGCATCATATGCCTTCATTTCTTCTAATAAGACTTCGTGTGTGTCTCCTTCTTTACTATAGACTTTATCAAAATATTCTACAGCTTTTTTCTTTATTTTTTCATACACTTTAGTCTCTATTTCTCTGTATTCTTCAACAACCATAGATGCTGGACTTTGTATACCATAACCATTCATGTTATTTAAAAACATTTCATATTTCATAACATCTTTAACATAAAGAGCTATCACATCAACATCATTTAGCTTTTTTCTTACAGCTTCTGAAAACTTACTTGCTTTTTCCATTTCCTCTTCACTAGTTAATAGAAATAGAAATCTTTTTTTAGTCATTTTCTTCCTCTCCTTCTGGTGCTAATGCAACTGAAGTTACAACATCATCATTCTTAGGTTTCATAATTCTAACTCCTGATGTAGATCTACTAATTTTTGAAATTTCATTTATTTTTGTTCTTATTAATGTTCCTTCTTTAGTTATTAGCATTATTTCTTTAACACTATCATCTACTAGTATAGAACTTACTATATCTCCTGTTTTAGGTGTTATCTTAAAGTTCTTTAATCCCTTTCCACCTCTATTTTGAACCTTATACTCTTCTATATCAGTTCTTTTTCCATAACCTTCACTAGTTACAGTTAATACTTCATTTTTCTTATTTTTATCTACAATACATGCACTTGCTACTATATCGTCTTTATTTAATTTAATTGCTCTTACTCCACTTGCACTACGTCCCATAGCACGAATATCTTTAGACTCAAATCTTATAGCAAGACCCTTCTTTGTTGCAACAAACACTTCATTTTCTTCGCTACATATATCTGTAAATACTAATTCATCATCTTCTTTAAGAGTTATTGCTCTTATACCTGATTTATTAATATTCATAAATAGCTTAATATCCATCTTCTTAGCTATACCTTTTCTTGTAACTATTAAAATTTGTGAATTTTCATTTGAACCTGAAGTATTAAGTATTGCACTTACATTTTCATTTTCTCCAAGATTTATTATATTACTAATTAATCTTCCTCTTGCTTGTTTACTTGCTTCTGGTATTTCATATACTTTTATACTATATGCTTTACCTTTATCAGTGAAGACTAATAATCTATCTAGAGTTTTAACTGTATATATGTCACTTACTTCATCATCTTCCACTGTGTTAATTGAATTTACTCCAACTCCACCTCTTCTTTGTGACTTATATGAAGCAGTAGTTATTCTTTTAACGTACCCTTTGTTAGTTATAGTTACAACTACATCTTCTTCTTTTATTAAATCTTCTGCATCAATTTCATTACGCTTATTTTGTATTTCTGTTCTTCTTTTATCTCCATAATTAGTTTTTAATTCTAATACTTCTTGTTTTATTATTTCATACTTCTTATCTGAACTTTGTAAAATTTCTTCTAACTCCTCAATTAGTGCTAGTAATTCACTATATTCTTGTTCTATCTTATCTCTTTCAAGTCCTGTTAGTCTTTGTAATCTCATGTCTAGTATAGATTTAGCTTGTATTTCTGAGAACATAAATTCACTCATCAATCTATCTTTTGCAATATTAGCATCTTTAGATGATTTAATTAATTTAATTATTTCATCAATGTTATCTAATGCTATTCTAAATCCTTCTAAAATATGAGCTCTTCTCTTAGCCTTATCAAGATCAAATTTAGTTCTTCTTTCTACAACTTCATATCTATGTTCTAGATACTTAGATAGTATTTGTTTTAAATTTAGTACTTTAGGCACATTATTAACTAACGCTAACATTATTACACCAAATGTTGTTTGTAAATCTGTGTATTTATATAGCATATTTAAGATTAATTCAGGTTCTTCATTTTTCTTAACATCTATTACTATTCTTATTCCATGTTTATTTGATTCATCTCTAATATCTGTTATACCTGTAATTTTCTTTTGTCTGTATAGTTCTGCTATTTTTTCAACTAGCTTTGCCTTATTAACTTGATAAGGTATTTCTGTAATTATTATGCTTGATTTACCATGTGCATTTGTTTGTATATCTACCTTACCTGCAACTTGTACCTTACCTCTACCTGTTCTGTAAGCATCATAAATACCTTGTTTACCATTTATTATACCTCCAGTTGGAAAGTCAGGTCCTTTAATATGTTCTATTAATTCATCTATAGTTATATCTCTATTATCTATTAATGAAACTATACCATCACAAACTTCTGCTAGATTATGTGGAGGTATATTTGTAGCCATACCTACTGCTATACCTGTTGTACCATTTACTAGTAAGTTAGGTAATTTTGCTGGTAATACAACTGGTTCATCTAGAGTTTCATCAAAGTTTTTTCTAAAGTCTATAGTATTTTTATTGATATCTAAAAGCATTTCATTAGCAATCTTTGCCATTCTTGCTTCAGTATATCTCATAGCTGCTGCTGAGTCTCCGTCAACTGAACCAAAATTCCCATGTCCATCAACTAGCATATATCTACTATTAAAATCTTGTGCCATTCTTACCATTGTATTGTATACAGCAGTATCACCATGTGGGTGGTACTTACCTAAAACTTCCCCAACAATTCTTGCTGATTTTTTATATGGACTATTGTATGTCATTCCCATATCATTCATAGCAAACAAGACTCTTCTATGCACTGGCTTAAGACCATCACGTACATCTGGTAATGCACGTGAAACTATGACACTCATAGAATAATCAAGATATGATGATTTTATTTCATCTTCTATGAATATAGGGATTTCTTGTTCCTTTTTAGACGTGTCCATAACCTCGTCTACTCTTTTGTTATTTTCATCATTTTCGTTCATTATCTTCTCCTAAATATCCAAGTTTTTAACATGTTTTGCATGTTCTTCTATAAATTGTCTTCTTGGCTCTACTTTATCTCCCATTAATATGTTAAACATCTTGTCTGCATAACTTGCATTTTCTAATGTTACCTTAAGTAATGTTCTATTTTCTGGATCCATAGTTGTTTCCCATAATTGTTCAGGATTCATTTCTCCTAACCCTTTATATCTTTGTATAGTATATTTTTTACTTTCTTCTTCTAAAACACCTGTTATTTTCTTTAATTCGTCATCTGAATATGCGTATTTTATTTTCTTTGCTACTTGTACTTTGTATAAAGGTGGTTGTGCTATATATATATGACCTTGATTAATTAATTCTCTTAAATATCTAAAGAAGAATGTTAACATCAATGTTCTAATATGTGCTCCATCAACATCAGCATCTGTCATTATTATTATCTTACCATATCTTAATTTTGAAATATCAAAATTATCACCTATATTAGTACCAAATGCTGTAACCATAGCTTTTATTTCATTGTTTTCTAGCATCTTATGTAATACAGCTTTTTCAACATTTAATATCTTACCTCTAAGTGGTAGTATAGCTTGAATTTTTCTATCTCTTCCTTGTTTAGCTGATCCACCAGCTGAATCTCCTTCGACTATGTAAATTTCGCATTCTTCACTCTTTTTAGATGAACAATCTGCTAACTTACCTGGTAGTGACCCTATTTCTAATGGATTTTTTCTTAATATGTTGTTTCTTGCATTTTTTGCAGCTTCTCTAGCTTTTTTAGATATTATCATCTTTTCTATTATAGCTGTTGCTTCTTTAGGATGGTCTTCTAAGTATAGTTTTAATTTATTATTAACTACACTAGAAACTGCTGATTGAGCTTCACTACTTCCTAATTTTGATTTTGTTTGACTTTCAAATTGTGGTTCAGGGAATTTTATGTTTATAACACTAACGATACCTTCTCTAACATCTGAACCTTGTAGATTTTCATCTTTTTTATCTTTTAGTAAATTTAATTTCTTTGCAACATCATTAACTGTTCTTGTTAAAGCTGTTCTAAATCCTTGAACATGTGTACCACCATCATATGTATTAATATTATTTACAAATGAGTGTTCCACTATTGCTTGTGTATTTTCTCTATAAGCAAGAGCTATTTCAACTTCAACAATCTTACCACCAGTTATTTTTGCATTATCTTTCATGTAGATTATTGGTGATATTACCTTATCATCACTAATTAATTCTCCAACATAATCTTTTATTCCACCTTCAAAATGGAATACTTCTTCTTTTATGCTTTCTAAATCTCTTTCATCTCTTAATATTATCTTTAATCCTGTATTAAGATATGCTAGTTCTTTTAATCTTTCTTTTAGTATATTATATTCAAATAGAACTTCTTCAAATATTTCTTCATCAGGTCTAAATCTGATTATTGTCCCATGTTTATCAAGACTTGCTGTACCTATTTGTGTACAATCTGTAGTAGGCTTACCTTTTGAAAATGTTTGTCTTACTATTTTTCCATCTCTTGTAACAGTTGCAATCAAATTTGTTGATAACGCATTAACTACAGAAACTCCTACTCCATGTAGTCCACCTGAGTAAGTGTAATTTTTGTCATTAAACTTCCCACCAGCATGAAGTATTGTCATTACTACTTCAAGTGTTGGTCTACCAGTCTTATGCATATCAATAGGAATACCACGTCCATTATCTTCAACTTCTATGTAATTATCTTCTAACATTCTAACAATTATAGTATCACAATAGCCAGCTAATGCTTCATCTATACTATTATCTACTGTTTCCCACACTAGATGATGTAAACCTCTTGATGATGTTGTTCCTATATACATACCTGGTCTTTTTCTAACAGCTTCTAATCCCTCAAGGACAGTTATGTCATCTGAACCATAATTTTTATTTTCCATACTCTTCTCCCTATTTATATTAATATGTACATTATATCATTTATATCCTTTTTTTTCTAGTTTTTTAATGATACAATAAGTAATAGAGGTGGTAATATGAAAGAAATTTTTGATAGAAGAAGCATAAGAAGTTTTACTAGTCAAAATTTAGATGAAGATACTATAAAAGAACTATTAAGAGGTGCAATTGCTGCTCCATCTGCACATAAAAAAGAACCTAGAATTTTTTATGTCATTGAAAACAAAGATGTCTTACATGAATTTTTCTTAAAACATCCTTATGGTAAGGCTTTTGAAACTGCACCAGTTGCAATTTTAGCATGTGGTGATAAATCAAAAGATCCTAATATGACATTTTTAATACAAGACTGTGCAGCATCTTTAGAAAATATAGCTATAATGGCTACGCATATGGGACTTGGAACTGTATGGATGGGTATATTAGATAATGATAATGCCGAAGAAATTACAAAAGAAATTTTAGACTTGCCTAGTAATCTAATTCCAATTTCTATCATGGCTATTGGGTATAAGGCAGAAGAAAGAAGACCTCATATTTCCTACAAGGAAGAGATGGTCAAATGGATAAAATAATTTTTTTAATAAAAAATTGTTGACAATCATTTTTTTTTTGATATTATATATCTTGTTCCAAGGGGAACAAGGTTTGGGGCCTTCGTCTAGTGGTTAGGACATCGGGTTTTCATCCCGGCAACAGGAGTTCGATTCTCCTAGGCCCTACCAAACAATATATGGTCGCATAGCTCAGTTGGGAGAGCACCTGCCTTACAAGCAGGGGGTCATTGGTTCGAGCCCAATTGTGACCACCATACGCGGAGGTGTAGCTCAGTTGGTTAGAGTGCTTGCCTGTCACGCAAGATGTCGCGAGTTCAAGTCTCGTCACTTCCGCCATTAATATGCCGCTTTAGCTCATTTGGTAGAGCAACTGACTTGTAATCAGTAGGTGATTGGTTCGATTCCGATAAGCGGCACCACTGGCGAGGTACCCGAGTGGCCAAAGGGAGCAGACTGTAAATCTGCCGGCTCAGCCTTCGAAGGTTCGAATCCTTCCCTCGCCACCATCTTTTTTTTTTAATCGGAGGAGTTATGGTAAGAAAGATAAAATCTGCTGGTTCATCTACTAGTCAAGTAGATATAATCAAAAGAGCAAAACAAATGCAAGAAGCTATGCTTCAAATTCAAGATGATTTAAAAGATAAGATCATTGAACACTCTGTTGCTGGTGGACAAATAGTTGTTAAAGCTAACGGACAAAAGGAATTAGTTGATATAAAAATAAGTAAAGAAATATTAGAAGAAGCTGTATCTGAAAAAGATGCTTCAGAACTTGAAAATTTAATCCTAACTGCTATTAAAGAAGTTACAGCTAAAGCTGATGCATTAGCTGAATCTGAAATGGAAACAGTTACAGGTGGTCTTAAGATTCCTGGATTATTTTAAATATTCTTGACAAATATCATTATTGATTATATAATTTTGTTTGTCAGTTGATGGGCTGTAGCCAAGCGGTAAGGCAGTGGACTTTGACTCCACCATGCGTTGGTTCGAATCCAGCCAGCCCAACCATATTACCATTTAAAGATTAAGTAATTAATCTTTTTTTTATAATATATATTGACATCTCCCAATTTTGAGGTACACTTTATTGCATATTAAATATAGGAGGATATATATGAAAAAAGTTAGTTTATTATTCTTAACATTAGCTACTTTAGCTATGGCTAAAGGTCCAAAAGTACCTTACACACATCAAGGTTTTTATTCAACTGACAATGTGCAAAAGGCAGTACATTTCGTTTCAGTAGAAGATATTGAAAACAGTTTAAAAGGTCAACCACCTATCAACGTAAGTTTTGATATTGATGATACTCTAGTTCACTCTAGTGGATATTTTAGATATGGTCAAGATCACTTCCAAACTGATTCTAAAAATCCAGTAAGCTATTTATACAATCAAAAGTTCTGGGACTTTGTTTCAAAAAGTGGAGATGAACTTTCTATACCTAAAAAATCTGCACAAGATTTAATAAATATGCACTTAAAAAGAGGAGATAGAATCTTCTTCATAACAGGTAGAACTCCACTTCATGGTCAAAAAAACTATACTTCAACTAGATTATCAAGAACTTTAAAGAGATTCTTTAATCTTCCATACGAAGTTTATGTTGAATACACAAGAGATACACCAACTGGTGGATATAAATATGATAAATCATACTACATAAAAAAACATGATGTAGCTATACACTATGGAGACAGTGATGACGATATCCTAGCTGCAAGAGAAGTTGGTATAAGGGGTATTAGAGTACAACGTGCCTACAACTCAACTAACCCTCAAAAAATGAATGGTGGATACGGCGAAGAAGTATTAATTAATTCTGCATGGTGATAAAAAAAAGGCGAGTTTTTTTCTCGCCATTTTTATTTCACAATCCAAATAGTATTTAATATAGCAGCTGTTACTGTGTTTGGTTTAAGTAGTGGTATAAAAAATTGATAAGCTTGAACCAAATCCTAAATACATAAATATTAAACCTACTATATTTAACATATGTTCTTTACCAAATAGTGAAATCAATGGTATCGTAACTGCTTGGAAAGGTATAAGTATTGCAGAATTGTATTTTACTTTAATGCTATCACATTATATTTTAATTTTTCGTCTAAATGATGTGTTACTTCAATAATAGTTTTATTTGTTGTAGATAAATAATTATTAATAATATCTCTATTTTTTACATCAATATTTGCTAAAGCTTCATCTAAAATCAATATATCCTTATCATCATATATCAACCTTGCTAATTTTACTCTAGCAATTTCTCCTGTTGACAACTTATCATTAGATAAAATATCATAGGTACTTAAATGAGTTAAATTTAAAAGATTTAATATCTTATCAATCTTTTGTTTATTATATTGCTTAAATAGCGATATATTTTCATATATATTTCCTAACAATATATTTTTATCATCATTAACATAGTCAATTTCATTATATACATTTTTCATATCTATATTTTTAATATTTATACCATTTACTAAAATATTACCATCATATTTTTCAAAACCTAATATTGTTCTTATTAATGTAGTTTTACCACTACCAGATTCTCCAACAATACTATATTTATTACTTTTTTGAAATGATGTTGTTAATGGTTTAAGTTTATTAGCAACTGATACATTTTCCATACTAATACTATTTATCTTATCTATTTTTATTCTATTTTCAGTTTCTTCTAAAACTTCTAGATCAAATTTATCGAATATAGATTTACCAACCTTTATTCTTCCAACAATTCCTGATAAAGTTAAAAATGAATTTAAAAAATTATTATATATACTTACAATTCCAAAAAATGTACCAAAGCTAACCTTACCTAAATATATTAGGATACATATAACAGCACTGATTAAAAATTTTGATAATACACTAAATAAATTCATAATACTTTCATATATATCATTTTCTTTAAAATTTAATATTGTTGCTTCTTTTAATTTTAAATTTTCTTTTCTAATTAGGTTGATAAACTTACTTCTTTTATTATTATATATAAAATATATCATACCTAATAAAAAATTCTTTATTTTAAATAAATGCTTTTCTTGAGAATCATTTAATTTTTTTTGAACAATTTTTAATCTTTTAACAAAAATTTTAGGAATAGCTAAAGATACTATAGATAGTGCAATAACTAAAACCATAATATATTTATTTATATATAATATTGATATCATAGAGAATATTAGCATTGATATACATGCATATAGATTGAATAAATTTGTAATATACAAATTTATTATGCTTTCCACATCATTAAATATCCATGACAAATATTTATTTGTATCAATTGAACTTGTTTTTTGCTTTGAAATTTTATTAATTAAAACCCTTATTATCTCTATTTTATTTCTTTCTTTTACAACAACTGAACTGTATTCAATTAGTGATTTAAGGCATACAAGTAATATATACAGTATTGATACTGTTATCATTGCAAAAATTGCAAATTTAACCTTTTTTTGTATTATATAATCTAATACTTTAATTAAAGATAGTGGTATTAATGCATTAATCAATGATAGTATGACGTATAAGATTGAGATTAAAAAATTCTTTAATCTTAGTTTTTTTATATATTCATTTTGAAACAATATGTCTTTCATATTTACCACCTCTTTTTAGTAAAAGTACTTCATCAAAATTTTTTATAAATTTCTCATCATAATAGTGTGTTATAAATATTATTGTTTTATTTAAATTCAAGAACATATTTTCTATTCTTTCTCTATTATTTTTATCTAAATTTGATGTCGCTTCATCTAATATGATAATAGGTTTATCCATATATAAGACTCTTGCTAAATTTATTCTTTGTTTTTGTCCTAAAGATACACCATTTTCAGTAAGTTCTTCACTTCTATTCTCTAAATTTAAATTTTCTAATATATTATTAACCTTATTTTTATTTATTTCATCATCAAACATACTAATATTATTATCTATAGTAGAATAAAAAATAAAGTTATCTGCATTCATATATTCAATATTTTTATATATCGAATATTTATTTATGCCCTCTAATTTATGATTATTAATATATATATCACCTGTATAATCTTCAATATTTTTTAATATTAAATTCATTAAA
Source organism: Sneathia vaginalis (assembly GCF_000973085.1). NCBI lineage: Bacteria > Fusobacteriati > Fusobacteriota > Fusobacteriia > Fusobacteriales > Leptotrichiaceae > Sneathia > Sneathia vaginalis. Next base: position 313,205 of record NZ_CP011280.1, on the reverse strand, counting down.
GTTGATTTACCACAGCCTGATTCTCCTATAATCAAATATTTTTTATTCTTTTCAAAGGTATAATTGAAGTTATTATATACATCCTTAAAAAATATATTCTTAAATTCTATTGTATCTATATCAGATAAAACAACTTCTCCTTGTTTTTCACTAATAAGTTCTTCATCATATCTTTTAAGTACTTCTTTAGATTTTTTTATTGAAACATAGTTTTGAATAATTAGATTAAAGGTATTAGTTAAATATCCTGAAAAGCTACCTATAACACTATATGCTCCTAAACTTATTTTACCTTTATAAATATAGTAAATTGCAAGTATTATATTTATAGTTTGAATCAGTATCAAAAGTATATTTTTTTGTGTTAAAAAAATATATAATGGCTTTATAACTTTCTTCATTTTACCTAGAAACACTTCATTATATTCCACATTTTTTTCTTTAAAGATTTTCATATCTCCTGAAAACCAAAAAGTAAATATATTTTCAAATAAATTAGTTATAAATTTTGTCTTATTTTCAGATAGTTTTGAAATATCACTATTTACATTACTATAATTTTTAGACTTGCTGCTTGTATATATGGTAATTAATAATGTTCCTAATATATTTACGATAAAAAATGCAACTCCAAAATATATCAATCCTAGTAAATATATAACTATTTCAAAAATTAAAAAGAATATTTCTATTTTTGGTTTAAAATATTCATATTTTAAAATGTTCATATCATTTATTATCCATGATATATATTTATCTCTATACTTAAATTTATCATTAGATTGTTTTGTTATTTTATCAATAAGTGTATCTATTAAATTTAATTTCCTTTCTTCTAAATGTTTTTCCATAAAAAGTTCAGAAAGATATCCAAAGATAACATCAATAATATATAGTATAAATTGAATTACTATAAAAAAACATATTGATTTTATATCTTTTAAAAATAGGCTATTTACAATAAACATTGGTGCTATTAAAGTACATATAAATATTACTTTTTTTATAAACAATACAACGTACAACAAAAATTCTTTAAGCTTCATTTTCTACCTCTTTTATTTTCTATTGATTAGTTTATTATACTCTTATTTACTTTTTATGTAAACATTTTTCTTTTTTTATTTATATTTACAAAAAAATGTGTACAGATACATCCATACACATTTTTAACGTTTTTACTTAACACTATATTCCAACTTATTATCCTTAACACCAATAACAACTGTTGAATTATTAGGTATTCTGTTTTCTAATAACATCTTTGATAAATCTGTTTCTATATTACGTTGCACATATCTTCTAATTGGTCTTGCACCATATTCTTTGTCATAAGAATTATCTACAATATAGTCTATAGCATTCTTATCTGCTTTAATTGTAATAAATTTATCAACTAATAATTTATTCAATTCATTAATTTCTTTTTCAACAATCTTAGCAACATTATCTTTAGTTAAACTATTAAATACTGTAATTTCATCAACCCTGTTTAAAAATTCTGGTTTGAAGTAATGTTTCAAATCTTCTTCTTTTAAGTTAGATGTCATTATTATTATAGTATTTTTAAAGTTTACAACTTTACCCTTATTATCAGTTAATCTACCATCATCTAATACTTGTAATAATAGGTTAAATACTTCTGGGTGAGCTTTTTCTATTTCATCAAATAATATTACTGAATATGGTTTTCTTCTAACAGCTTCTGTTAATTGTCCACCTTCTTCATATCCAACATAACCAGGAGCAGCACCTATTAATCTTGATGTACTAAATTTATCCATGTATTCACTCATATCAATTCTTATCATATTGCTTTCATCATCAAATAGATTGTATGCTAATGTCTTAGCAAGATATGTCTTACCTACACCTGTTGGTCCTAAGAAGATAAATGAACCTATTGGACGATTAGGATCTTTTAATCCAGCACGTGATCTTAAAATTGTTTCATAAACTTTTCTAACTGTTTCGTCTTGTCCTACTACTCTTTCTTTTATCTTTTCATCAAGATTCAATAATTTTTCTTTTTCACCTTGCATAAGTTTTGTAACTGGTATATGTGTCCATGCAGCTATAACTTCTGCTATTTCATCTTCTGTTATCTTTTGACTTACCATTTTTTGTTCATTCTTGTTCTTCAAAGCTTCCAATTTTTCTTTTATTTGTGGTATTATTTGATATTTTAATTGCCCTGCTTTTTCATAGTCTATATTTCTTGTACTATATTCATCTAAGTCAAGTTTTGCTTTTTCTAATTCACCTTGTAATTTCTTAATTTCTACTACTTTATTCTTTTCTTTTTCCCATTGAGCTAACATTTCTTTTTGAGTAGCTTTCTTTTCTTCAAGATCTTTTTCAAGGTCTTCTAATCTTTTCTTACTAGCTTCATCTTCTTCTTTCTTTAAGGCTTGTCTTTCAATTTCTAATTGTGTTACTTGACGAGTTAATTCATCTAATTCTGTTGGCATAGAATTTATTTCTGTTTTTAACTTAGCACAAGCTTCGTCTAATAGGTCTATTGCCTTATCTGGTAAGAATCTATCTGAAATATATCTACTAGAAAGCTTTGCAGCTTCTACTAATGCATTATCTGTTATTCTTACACCATGGAATTGTTCAAATTTTTCTTTTAAACCACGGAGTATAGAAATTGTTTCTTCAACTGTTGGTTCTTCAACTAATACTGGTTGGAATCTTCTTTCTAGTGCTGCATCTTTTTCAATATACTTTCTATATTCATCTAATGTTGTAGCACCTATAACCTTTATTTCACCCCTTGCAAGCATAGGCTTTAGAAGATTTGAAGCATCCATGCTTCCTTCACTAGAACCAGCTCCTACTATATTATGCACTTCGTCTATAAATAGTATAATTTGACCTTTTGATTGTTCCAATGTATTTATTATTGCTTTTAATCTTTCTTCAAATTCACCCCTATACTTAGCACCTGAAATTAATGCACCCATATCTAGGCTGAATATCTTTTTATCCTTTAATGTTTCTGGAACATCACCTTTTACTATTCTCCATGCAATACCTTCAACTATTGCTGTTTTACCTACACCAGGTTCACCAATTAATACTGGGTTATTTTTATTTCTTCTTGATAATATTTGAACTGATCTACGTATTTCATCATCACGTCCAATAATGGGGTCTATCTTACCTTGTTTTACAAGTTCTACTAAATCTTTACCATACTTTTCTAGTACTTCATATGTATTTTCTGGATTTTCACTCATAACCTTTTGTCCTCCTCTAACTTTTTCTAGGATACTAACAAACTTTTGTCTATCCACACCTAGTTCTTTTAATATTTTTGTATTATCCATTATAGATAAGAATAAATGTTCCACACTTATATACTGGTCTCCCATTTTTTCCATATATCGTTGTGCATCAACTATAACATTAGATAATTCTTGGCTTACACTCAAATTACCTCCTGTTACCTTTGCAAATTTATCTATCCTATTCATTAATTCTTTTTGTAATTTATTTACATCATAACCTATTCTTTCTAATATGTTAGGTATTAAGCCTTGTGGTTGTCCAATTAATGCTAATAGTAAATGTTCTACCTTATACTCTGAATTAGAATACTTCTTAGCAAAATTTTGACCTTCTGACAACGCCAATGTAGCTTTTTCTGTATATTTATTATCCATATATATCACTCCTTTTTAATTAGCACTCAACATCTTTATCTGCTAACAATTGTATGTTAGCACCTTTTATTTGTTTTGTCAAATGTTTTTTAAACAATTTTTTTAAAAAAATTATAGCCAAATACTGGAATGAAAAACAGCCAAATACTGGAATGAAAAACGGCCAAATACTGGAATGAAAAACAGCCAAATACTGGAATGAAAAATAAAAAAATATTTATATAGGAATTGGACCACAAGATTTATTAGATGACTTAAATACTATGGGATTTTTATTTGAAAATTTATGTATTAGAGATTTAAGAATATATGCAGACTTTTTAGATGGGACTATTTATCATTATAGAGATAGATACAACACGTATGAAAAAACCATCTTTCCTACTAATACTATGTGCAAACGCACCTTACGTGTACAAGAGAAAAGACGGAATATATGTTGTGCCTATTACAAAACTTAAACCATAAAAAAAGAAGCATCTCTGCTCCTTTTTTTAATTTATTCCAGCCTTCATTAACCGTATAGTACTTGCTCTATCATTTTCATCTAACTTCATACGTATAAACTTGATTGTTTCTTCTAATTGAGGTATAGTCATATATTCTAGTGCATTTACTCTTCTTCTTGTCTTTTCAATTTCATCTGCCATTAATTGACAAGATTTTTCTAATTCACTTAATCTTATTAAATCTGGCATTATACTATTCAATTCATAAACTGCATCATCTAATTCTGCTGATGTACTACCATATGAATATGGATATATATCAGTTAAATCTGGATTACTCAAATTTTCATCTAGTGATAAAACTGGAATTCTAACACTCATAACATTTTTCTTTGATACGTCTATTTTAAATTCCATCTTAGGCATACAAACTGCTTCATTAAATGATTCATCCGTCATTATTGCCCTAGCTAAAAGGAAGTTCTTTAAAGCTTTTTCAACTTTTTTTTCTGTTTTAGATCTTGCTTCCTTATTCTTTTTTATCATTTCAATAAAAATTCTCATAAGTTCATCTTGTTTATCTTTTAATAATTTATGCCCTTTTATAGCAGTGACCAGTTTAATTTTAAGCTTACTTAATTCCATTCTTGTTGGATTAACATTTAGCTTTGCCATTAACTAATCCTCCTTTTTATCAAGATATTTTTCAAGATATTTATCTCTAATTCTCTTTAATTCTGTTCTAGGTAATATTCTTAATAGTTTCCATCCTAAATTTAATGTTTGTTCTATAGTTCTATTTTCTTCAAATCCTTGACCTACATATTCTTCTTCAAATCTTTCAGCAAACTTTGCGAATAATTTATCTGTATCTGATAATGCAGATTCCCCTAATATTACTGCTAATTCCTTAGCTTCCTTACCTGTTGCATAAGCAGCAAACAATTGGTTCATAGTATCTGCATGGTCTTCTCTTGTTTTACCGTCCCCTATTCCTTTATCTTTAAGTCTTGATAATGATGGCAATACATCAATAGGTGGCATAATATTCTTCTTGTATAATTCTCTACTTAAGATTATTTGCCCTTCTGTTATATATCCTGTTAAGTCAGGAATTGGATGTGTTTTGTCATCTTCTGGCATTGTTAGTATAGGTATTTGTGTTATTGAACCTGGTCTACCTTTAATTTTACCAGCTCTTTCATAAAGTGTTGATAAATCGGTATATAGATATCCTGGATATCCACGTCTACCTGGTACTTCTTTTCTGGCTGCTGATATTTCTCTTAAAGCTTCACAATAATTTGTTAAGTCTGTTATTATTGTTAAAACATGCATACCTTTTTCAAATGCTAGGTATTCAGCACAAGTTAGTGCCATTCTTGGTGTTGCAATACGTTCAACTGCTGGGTCATTTGCAAGGTTTATGAATAATACTGCTCTATCTATAGATCCTGTCTTTTTGAAGTCGTCTATAAAGAATTCAGCTTCTTCATAAGTTATACCAACTGCAGCAAATACAACGGCGAACTTTTCTCCACTTCCTAATACTTTTGCTTGTCTTGCTATTTGTGCTGCAAGTTCTGCATGTGGTAGTCCACTTCCAGAGAATATTGGTAATTTTTGTCCACGAACTAGTGTATTTAATCCATCAATAGCTGAAACTCCTGTTTGTATAAATTCTGATGGATAGTCTCTTGATACTGGATTTATTGCCATACCATTAATATCTAATTTCTTTTCTGGTATTATCTTTGGACCTCCATCCATTTCTTTTCCTAATCCATTAAATACTCTACCTATCATATCTTCTGAAACTCTTAAAGTTAATGGTTTTGCCAAAAATCTAACTTTTGAATTTTTCATATTAATTCCTGCTGCTGATTCAAATAGTTGTACAACTGCCTTATCTCCATCAATTTCTAAGACTTTACCCATTCTGTGTTCACCAGTTTGTGTTTCTATTTCAACTAATTCTTCGTATTTTACACCTTCTACACCAGTAACAGTCATCAAAGGACCAACAATTTCTTTAATTGTTTGATACTCTTTTATCATAATACTTCCTCCTTAACTGCACTAATTAAACCTTCAATTTCTTTAGGTATTGATTTAATAATATCATCTAACTTAGATATTTCTTTTTCATCTACATATTTTGCTCTTGCTATTTTTTCTCTTATAGGTAAATTTAATAGATTCCCAAGATATACACCATTTTTTAGAGCTTTTACTGATTCGTTATAGTAATCTAGAACCATAGTTAACATTTTATCTTGTTTATCTAATGATGTAAATGTATCTTGTTCATGGAAGGCATTTTGTTGTAAGAAGTCTTCTCTTATACTCTTAGCAGCTTCTAATTTCAATTGATCTTCTTGTGATAATGTATCTTTACCTACCAATCTAACAACTTCTTGTAAATTTGATTCTTCTTGTAATAGTTTCATAGCTTGTTTTCTTCTCTTAGAGAAAGTACTAGAAACATTTTGATCCATCCATTCGTCTACTTTTGTTTGGTATAGAGAATATGAATTTAACCAGTTTATAGCTGGGAAGTGTCTTCTGTATGCTAATGTTGAATCTAGTCCCCAGAATACCTTAACTATTCTAAGTGTTGCTTGTGATACTGGTTCTGATATATCTCCACCTGGAGGTGAAACAGCACCTATAACTGTTAATGCTCCTATTCTATCTCCTTCACCAAAGCATACTACTTTTCCTGCTCTTTCATAGAATTCTGCTGCTCTTGATGAAAGGTATGCTGGATATCCTTCGTCCCCTGGCATTTCTTCTAGACGACCTGACATTTCTCTTAATGCTTCTGCCCATCTTGATGTTGAATCTGCCATTATTGAAACTGAATATCCCATGTCTCTATAATATTCACCTATTGTTATACCAGTATATATTGAAGCTTCACGGGCTGCAACTGGCATATTTGAAGTATTTGCAATTAAGACTGTTCTTTTCATAAGTGATTGTCCAGTCTTAGGGTCTATAATTTCTGGGAATTCCATTAAAACGTCTGTCATTTCATTTCCACGTTCACCACATCCGATATACACAACTATTTGTGCATCTCCCCATTTTGCAAATTGGTGTTGTACTACAGTTTTACCTGATCCAAATGGACCTGGTACACAGGCAGTTCCTCCTTTAGTTACTGGGAAGAATGTATCTATAACTCTTTGTCCTGTTATTAATGGTTCTGTAGGGTTTATCTTCTTCTTATATCTTCTTCCACGACGTACTGGCCATTTTTGTAACATACATATATTCTTTCCTGCGACTACAGCAACAGTTTCTTCTATTGTGAAGTCACCTTCTTTAATGTCTTCAACAATACCTTCAACTCCATATGGAACCATTATTTTATGTTCTATTACTTCAGTTTCTTGTACTACTCCTAAAATATCACCTGTACTTACCTTATCACCAACATTTTTTAATTTCTTAAATGTCCATTTCTTTTCTCTATTTAATGGCTTTACTTCTACACCTTTTTCTAAGAAGTCTCCAACTTGTTCTCTAATCATATCTAGTGGTCTTTGAATACCATCAAACATATTTTCTAATAATCCTGGTCCTAATTCAACACTTAAAGGTTCTCCTGTTGAAATTACAGGTTCTCCAGGCCCTATTCCAGCTGTTTCTTCATAGACTTGGATTGAAGCTCTATCGCCTCTCATTTCTATTATTTCACCTATAAGTTTCTTTTCCCCAACTTTAACAACGTCATACACATTTGCTTCGTCCATGTTTTCCGCTACAACTAAGGGTCCTGAAACTTTTACTATTTTACCGACTTTCAAAACTTTCCTCCTATAATATATTTGTACCTATTGCTTTTTCAATATTTTCATCAATTTTACTCATTCCAATATTTAAACTTCCTCTATTACTTGGAATCAATGTAATCATAGGTAGTGTTTGTCCTTTGTATCTATCAATTACATTTTTAGAATATTTTGCATATTCTTCAGTAATAAATATTATTCCATATCCCTTATATACTAGGTGTTCTATTACTTTTTTAATATTGTTAGCTAATTCTTCAGTATCTTCTGTAAAATCTACAGGATATATATCAACACCTAATACTTTAAAGGAAATTATTGAATCTTTGTCACCAATTACTGCTAATTTATACATAAATTTCCCTCAATCTTTCTTTTATTACCTCATTAGGTATCTTATTAATCTTACCTGTCATTATTAATCTAATAGCCTTCATTTCATATTCTTTTGCTAGTATATATGTTATTACTGGTTCTATACCATAATTGATATTTTTGTATTTTTTTATTAATTCAACAACCTTATTTTCCAATACCTTTTCTATAACTGATATCTTTTGATCTTTTTGGTATAAAGACCACATATTTTTATCATCGAAATATTTTTCCAATGATGCAATATAGTTTGAATCTTGTTCATATATTCTTAACAAGTCATCATCAAAAAATATACAGAACTTTGCATATTTATATGATCTTTTTTGATTTTTAAGTCTTAAAAAAGTTAATAAGTTATATGAATTAAGACTAAGTTTAAAGTATTCATTCAATATTTCAAGATCTAACTTCTTACAAAGCTTTTCTAATCTTTCAAAATACAATCTATCAAGTAGTATAACCGCAGCTTGTACATCTTTATTCTTTTCGTATTCTTTCATTGCTAAATCATATTCACCAAGGTATTCTTCATCAATTTCTTCTACACTTTCACCCTTTATCTTATTCTTCAAGGTTAATTTTAAATTTTGAAATATACCTTTTAGCTTAAATACTTTAACACAATCTTGACAATCTTTAGCTACATCAGTTGCAAACTTATACACTCTTTCTGATTCATTTTTCAAAATTTCTTCAAATGAATTATTATCGCTTACACCTGCCATACTTTTACTATAGTCAGTTTCGCTTAATATTTTAAGTATATCTAATGCACTGTCTGCATCTATCATACGATTTAATTTTGCTTTATTTAGTAATTTTTTTTCTTTTACTTTTACTCTGGCTGCAGTTTGAACATAATTCATTCTGTCTATCATCAAAAACCCCCTCTAGAAAAATATATTTTCTTGTATTTGAGCTTCAATTTCATCTTTTTTAAGTTCAATTAAAGCCTCCAAAGTATAGTTTTCATAAATTCCATTTTTTTCAATTAAAAATCCTGTATCTATTTTATCACTTAATACATATTCTATTCCTAAATCCATTCCTTCATATTCTTTAGGTAATACTAATTTTTCATTTTCTTTTAAAGTTCTTCCACTTAATGTTTTAAGTATATATTCTTTCATTTTGTCTAAAGGAAGTCCTTTAATCTTTTTATACAATTCATCAAATATATAGCTTATTGATTCTTGTTTTGCTTTAAGTATAGTATTTCTACTTTTTAATGCAATACTAGATCTTACTCTATCTAATTCTGTTTTTTCTTTTGAGTCGTATTCTTTTTTTAATTCTTCTACAGCATCATTAGCTCTAATATTTGCTTTTACTAAAATATCTTCAGATTGGTTTTTAGCATCATTCAGAATGAAATTAGCCTTTTCGTTAGCTTCTTCTACTATTTTAGCTGTTATTCTTTCTAAATTTCCCATTTTACTTTCTCCTCCGATTATCTACTGATTAGTATGAATGAAATAACGAATGCTAATAGGGCATATATTTCAACCATAACTGCATAAACAACTCCCTTAATTTGTTGACTTTCATTTTTAATTAAGATTGTAATTCCTGCTACTGATACTTTTGCTTGTGCTATTGCTGAATAATATCCAACTATACCTACTGGTAAGCAAGCTACTAAAATTAAGAATCCTTGTAAAGTAGTTAATTCATTGCTTAATTTACCTAGTGCTAATAGTCCAATTGCAAATCCGTATAATCCTTGTGAACCTGGTAGTAATTGAAGTATTAATGATTTACCGAATTTTTCTGGTTCATCTATTACAACTGCTGAGGCAGCTTCCCCAACCATACCTACACCTTTAGCTGATCCCATACCAGCTAAAATTACTGATAATGCTATCCCTAACATTCCAAAAAATACACCTGTTTGTTTTAAAGCTTCCATATTTTACTTCCTCCTAATTATTTATCTTCTTTTATGTTAATATATTTTTCGTCTATTTTAAAATCTTTAAATTCTTTTCCTCCACCTTCATAGAATTTTCCAAAGAATTCAACATATATTAGTCTTGCTGAGTGCACATATGCACCTAATAGTGATAATAGTATGTTAAATGTTTGTCCAAACACAAAGATGATAATTACAAATATTATTGTAGCTGGTTTAAATCCTACCATTGCACAAATTTGGTTAACTGATAATGCTATAAATCCACCTGATAGACCTAGAGCCATTAAACGTGCATATGATATTAAGTCTCCCATATATCCAGATATTCCATATAGTGAATAAACTCCAAGACCTATTCTTCCACCTATATTTTTAACTTCTCTACCTCCAGTTAGGATTATACCTATCATTGAAAGTATCATTATGTATTTAATTACCTTCATAGCTATTGGGTTGAATCCCATATACTTTCCTAATAGTAGTAATATTACAGTAGTTAAAGTTAAATACCATAATCCTACATCATAAAAGGCATCTAAAGGTTTTCCATCTCTTATTTGCATATATGCTTTAGCACCAAGTCCAACAAATACATGAATTAAACCGATAACAATTGATAATTTCAATATTGTGTTATAGTCTGTTGTTGGATTAATTAAACCAGGTATACCTAGTGGCAAGCTAAAGTATGATCCATATATTGCTCCCCAAAGCATTATTGAAAATCCTAAGTAGAAGAAGAATTTAACATTCTTTCTCATTGCTTCCTTTAAGTTACAAGTTTTAAGAACTATACCTGATAGTATTGTAACTAATAATCCGTATCCAAAGTCTGCTACCATCATACCAAAGAATAGCCAATAGAATGGTGCTACTAATGGAGTAGGATCTATTTCATTATAGCTTGGCATTGAATATGTTTTAACTAAACCTTCAAATGCATCTGAGAACTTACCGTTCTTTAATTTTATAGGTGCATCATTTGAAGTCTTAGCAACTTTTTCCATTGTTAGGTAATAGTAGTTACTACATACATCTTCAATTTGTTTTTTAAATTCATTTTCCTTTTCAGTTGGAATAAATCCTTCCAATACTACTAATTCATCAGTTTTTCCAAAGCCTTCACTCTTTATTTCTCTTAATTTTTCATTGCAATAGTATTCATAACATACTTCTAAATCTTCGATATCATCAGCATATTGTTTGAATTTTTCTACTATATCGTTGTTTACATTAGTCTTTTCTTCGATTTCTTTATTAAACTCTTCGATATATTCACAAGGCTTCTTTTCTAAACTAAGACTTAGCTTATTGAAATTACTTTTTCTCAATATTTCTTTTACTAAATCTTTATTATTATTCTTTGAAACAATACAAACTAGACTTTCCTTTACAGTCTTATTTATTACTTCGTAATATATTTCATCATTTTCTAAATTACTTAAATATTTTGTTGGTATCATACCTATATTACAAAATACTTGTTTTAAACTGTGTATTTCCTTATTAGATATATCTAATTCTAATAAAGGTGTATAATCTTGTATCTTTATTCTTGCATTTTCAATAGTCTTTAAATTTGCATCATAATCAAATTGTAATTTTGTTACTTCATCTACGACTTTTTTAAAGTCATGATTTTTAGTAAATTCTTTAAGTTCTGAATAAGTAAAAGTCTTTTGGCCGTCTTTTAGACTCTTTAGTGCTCCTTTTGCTTTTTCATACTTTCTTAATTTTTTTATTACTTGATCTAATTTAAAAATATTATCTTCAATTTCTTCTATATCACTTGAAAGAAAATTGTCATATCCAAATTCCTTTATATCACTTTGTCTAAAGTCTACTTCTCTGAAATTTTGTAATGAATTCAATATTTCTTTCTTGTCATGTTCAAATACTATTAAATTAAATCTACTCATGTTTAATATAGCCATTTTAACACCTTACTTTAACAATTCATCTAATATCTTATTCGCAACATCCGTTCCATTCTTTCTTGCACTATCTGTTATCTCTTTTGCTTTAGTTAAAGCATTTTCTATTTCTATGCTTAACTCATCTTTTAAATTTGAAACAGACTGATTCAATTTTTTTTCAAAATCTTCCTTATTCTTTTGTATAGTATCATCGTAGAATTTTAAGGATTTCTTTTTGGCTTCAGAAAGTATTTCTTTTGCTTTTGTATTAGCATCATTAACAATGTTATTGGCATTTTCTTCTGCTATCTTTATTTTTTCCATAGCCTCTTTCACTGCTTATTCCTCCCTTTTTTTTAAAATTTCTTGTGCTATTTCAACTGCATTTGTCGCTGCCCCTTTTCTAATATTATCTGCAACTATCCAAAGATTCAATCCATATTTTACCGAATTATCTCTTCTAATACGACCAACATATGTTTCATCTTTACCCTCAACTTTTAAAGGAGTAGGGTGAATTTCATTTGAAACAACAACTCCCTTTGCTTTACTTAATCCTTCTATTAGATCTTTTAAGTCAAAATCTTTTTTTAATTCAACATTTACACTTACCCCATGTGAGTATCTAACTGGCACTCTAACACAAGTTGCTGTAACTCTTAAATCTTTTAATCCTAAAATCTTTCTTGATTCATTTATCATTTTTTCTTCTTCTTTTGTATAACCTGAATCTTGAAATTTATCTATATATGGTATTAAGTTAAAAGCTATTTGATCATCAAATTTTTGACTCTTTTCTCCTTTTAGATTATTATCTAAATCATTTAGTCCACCCATTCCAGCTCCTGAAACAGATTGATATGTAGAATATACAACTCTTTCTAAACCATACTTATCACTTAAGTATTTTAGTGCTGGCATAACTGTAATAGTAGAACAATTAGGATTGGCAATAATTCCCTTATCTGGTATAGTTTCACTATTAACTTCTGGTACTACTAAAGCTTTATCATCATCCATTCTAAAGCAACTACTATTATCAATTACTATTGCACCTTTATTTACAAATTCTTGTGCAAATTCATTAGATGTACTAGCTCCTGCTGAAAATAGGGCGATGTCTATATCGTTTGCTATATTTTCCTTAGTCAATTCTATTACTGTATATTCCTTATCTTGATATTTTATCTTCTTACCTTTAGATCTTTTAGATGCATAAAGGTATAGCTTATTAATAGGAAAATTTCTTTCATTTAATACCTTTAACATTGTTTGACCAACTAAACCCGTTGCTCCTACTACTGCAACATTTACACTCATTTTATTTCTCCTTCAAATACTTTTTTTGCACTTCCTTGCATATATATACCTTCATCAGTTAAGAATATCTTTAAATCTCCTCCTAATAGATGAACATTAACATTTTTATCTACTAAATTTAATTTATTTGCCACATAAGCACTTGCACAAGCTCCTGTTCCACAAGCAAGTGTTATACCAACACCTCTTTCATAGGTGTATATGTCTATATTTTCTCTATCTAATACATTAACTAAATTTACATTTGTGTCATACTTTTTTTGTAATTTAGGACCTATTTCTTTTAAATATTCTATTCCTTTATTAGATATTATCACCAAATGATTAGTCCCTGTAAATATGTTATAGTATCCATCCTTTATTTCAAGATTTTCTGCCTTACCCATAAATACCTTATACTCACTGCCTACTTTTTCTACTTTTTTTAGGCCCGCTAAAGTATCTATTGTTGTATAGTCTAAATTCTTATGATAAAGATAATCTGCATAACATCTAATACCATTACCACACATTTTAGCACGACTTCCATCTTGATTAAAAAACTTCATAAATGGTACATTATCTTTAAATTCTTGTATAATTACACCATCTGCACCCACTCCAAAGTGTCTATCACATAAGAAGATTATTGTTTTTTCATCTAGTTCTTCATCTACTATTAGAAAATCATTACCTAAACCTTGATATTTTGTAAATCTCATAAAATCCCCTTAGATTTGAATAGTTTTATTAATTTTTCTCTTGTTTCACTACTTGCCTTAACTAGTGGTAATCTTAAATTATTCTTACATAAATTTAATATGTCCATTGCTTCTTTTATTGTAACAGGATTACCTTCGATAAATAGGTTTCTACTTATATCATATAGGTATTCATGCATTGCTAATTTTTCTTCTCCTTCTAAAGTGAAGAATTCTGAAACTCTTTTTGGTAATATATTAGCTGTAACAGATATTACACCAGTACAACCTATAGCACTCATAGGCATTATTAAATGATCCTCACCTGATAATATATTAAAGTTTGGTCTACATAATTTATGTATTTCTATCATTTGTTCTATACTACCACTTGCTTCTTTTATTCCTATAATATTAGGAATCTTAGATAATTCTGCTACAGTTTCTGGTAAAATATTTACACCAGTTCTACCAGGAACATTGTATATTATTACTGGTAATCCTACTTTTGCTACTTCTTCATAATGTCTCATTAATCCTCTTTGTGTTGGCTTATTATAGAAAGGACAAGTAACTAATATGCTATCTACATTAAGTTCTCTACATTTTTTAGCTAAGTCTACTGCTTTTTTTGTACAATTTGACCCAGCACCTGCTATGACTTGCACTCTCTTATTAACTGTTTTTACAACAGTCCCAACAACTTTTTCATATTCTTCATCTGTTAGAGTAGGTGTTTCTCCTGTTGTTCCACAAACTACTATACCAGATATCTTATTTTCTATTTGAAATTCTACTAATTCTTTTAATTTTTCATAGTCCACACTTAAATCATCTTTAAATGGTGTTACTAATGCTACGTATGCTCCAAATAATCTCATATTTTTCTCCTAAATATTAAATTTCTTTGCTAATAAGCTGGCTACTTGATTTGATATACTTTCATCTACTATTAATGAAATACTAATTTCTGATGTTGATATTTGGTGAAAGCTCAAATTATTTTCAGACAACACATTAAATATCTTAGCTACTACGCTACCATGTGTCATCATACCTATACCAACTAATGAAACTTTGACAACATTTTTATTTATCAATATCTTTGTATCAGCACTAATTTTTACGCTATCAAATAGTTCTTTTATTAAATTTTCATCTGTTCTAGGTGTAGTAAATGCTATACTACCATTTTCTGATATTACATCATTATGACTTATTATATCTATATTAATTCCTAATTCACTCGCTTTTTGAAATATTGGTTCTAAATTATGTGCATATGTAGGTATACCATCAATTGTAACCATTAAAGTATTAGAATTAACAGATATACCTGTTATTTCTTGATCTTCCATATTGTTTCTCTCCTTAGTTATATTTGTTCCATTCTTTAATCCTAATGTTTTACCTACGTATATAGGGACACCATATTTATATCCTAATTCTATGGCTCTTGGTTCCATAACCCCTGCACCTAAATATGCTAATTCCATCATTTCTTCATAGCTAATATTTTGTATTTTTTTAGCATCACTATATATTCTTGGATCTATTCTGTAAATACCATCTACATCAGTATAAATTTCGCACTTACATTTCAAAACACAAGAAAGTGCAACAGCTGTTGTATCGGATCCTCCTCTACCTAAAGTTGTTACATCTCCTATAGCATTCACACCTTGAAATCCTGCTACTATTACTACCTTATTTTCATCTAAGGCCTTTAATATCTTATCCTTATTAATACTTTCAATAGTATTTTTCATGTGTACGCCTTTAGTTTTAATTTCTAATTGTTCTCCTGTATATGAGACACTTGGTACACCTAAACTATTTAGTGCTATTGAAAGTAGGGCTATAGTTTGATTTTCTCCAGTAGACATCAATCTATCCATTTCCCTTTTATCTGGATTTGAGGTAATTTCATGTGCTAAACTTATTAGCTTATTTGTTGTTTTACCCATTGCTGAAACTACGACAACTATTTGTTCTTTTTTATCATATATCTCTTTTAAACTCTTAGCTATATCTAGTATCTTTTCAGTTGTTGCAACTGATGAACCTCCATATTTATGTACTACCATTTACTTACCTTTCTATTCCCGCTTCTACTATTATGTTTCTAGTTAGCTTTACAGGAATATCATAATAATCAGAATCATCTTTTATTTCTTTTATAGATCTTATACTATATCCCTTGAAAGTTTTTAATTTATCTAAAGCGTTGTATAATGCTTTTTGATATACAGTGCTATCATCAATTTCGTATTTTAAGTCTATATTTTTTATCCCCTTATTAACTAAATCTAGATATATCTTATTAAATTTTTCCATACTATTAACATTTAAGCTCAATACATGATAAACCTTTTTTTGGCGTATTTCTTTTTCATCTTGTATGATATTTTTTTCTTTAACAATAACTGTTATACCATGCTTTTTGAATTTGTTAATAGTTTCATTCAATATTTCGTTAACTTTTTTTTCACTTTTTGCTTTTATAGTCAAACTATCTATATTATTTATTAAATACTCCATATCATTTATTTTACTAGCTTCAAGCTTAATTTGTATATAGTTTTCTGTAGGTATTTTTTCTACTTCTTCATATGTATTATATACTTTTGTTTTAAAATCATATTCCTTAAGCTGATTTAATATTTCATCATTATCAACTGTTATTTGAATATTAACACTCTTAGGTGTGATATATTCAGTTGCCGTACCATAGATTTTAATACTAGACTTATATTCATCCTTAGCATTATTTACTAATGTATAAGTTACATTTGCATTTAAAGTTGTTTTTGCATCATCCACTTTAAAGTTACTATTAGACTCTGATAAGTACATTGCCCTATCAAAGTAAATATGTTTATTATCCTTCAATTCTTCTATATCTATATTATCTTGTAATTTATACCCCAATATATTTGCAATATTTTTTGCTTTTAAATCTGTTTTAGACAATATCTTAGAGTATAGATTGGTAGCATCATTTGATACATACTTTGGATTACTGATATTTCCATTATATTTTTTTAATACATCAAGGATATTATTTATCTTATTCAAATTATCTACTTCAACTAAATACTTTTTATTAATCTTACATTTATCTATATCATATTTTTTCTCTATATCAAAACTTACTAATTTTGCACCTTTAATATCTTTTAAGTCTAATATTAAATCTTGTATAGCTTCCTTTTCTGTTTTAGCAGTTCTTTTCTTATATATATCATATCCCTTATTTAAAACTATTTTCGCTGTATATGAACCTATTTTTTCTTTTGTATCATTCTCATAATTTAAAAAAGTCAATTTAGAATTCAATAAGTTTAATTCATTCTGTAGCTTATTTTCTTCTAATTTATCTTTAAATATTACAGATATTAATGCCTTATCATTTGTCATCGTTGCAGTATAATTCTCATTCAAACTTAATTTAATTTTTGATGAGAAAGAAATAAGGGATAGTAGTATAAAAAATATTGATATCTTTTTCATTTTTTTGTACCTCCTATTTCTTTAAATAAAGACCAATATCCTGTAAAGATTCCTAATACTATTAAGAATATTAGTATTCCTGGTCTACTTCTATGAAAGCAATATTTACGCAAGATGTAGTATATGCAAAGAAGTAGTATACAAGGTGATGAAAGTGTGAAGATAAATCCTGTTGCTGTTGATATATATCTTGCAAACTTTGTCTTATTCACCGCTTTTTTTTCATCTCCATCTTCATCATACTTACTTTCATCTTGTTCTACAAATTTAGTATTTTCCATTAAATCTGCAAATTCAGAATCTTTTAATTCATGTAAATTATCAAACTTTTTATCCATATTTATTCTTTCTTAGCTATAACAAATATACGAGAATATCCATACTTAGGATTTTTAGCTACATCATAAAGTACATATCCATTATTATTTAATCCATCAATGACTTCTTCCATTTCGTATATATATTTTTTATGATGCTCATCATATCTAGTATAGATATTAGATTTTTCTTTTTTGAATATACTAATGTCTATACGATGTCTATTCTTTTTTTCTTTTTTATGAGTCCAAATTGCTGTATAGTTTTCTTCTTCATCTAGAAATATATCAGATTCAAATATCTCATCGAATATATCTTCTGTTACTATATCAAAGATTAATATTCCACCCTCATCTTGCATCTTTGAACAATGACTAATGAATTTATTAAAATCTTCTAAATAGTTTACTGTATCAAAGTTACAAGTAATATATTTGAATTTATCTTGTATATATTCTTTTTGTATGTCTAAACACACATACTTAATCTTATTGTTTTTTATTTTCGCATACTTTAACATTTCTTCTGATATATCAAGACCTACTACATCAAACTTATCTTTAAAAAACATACTTGTTATTGTTGCAGTCCCGCAACCTATATCCAATATTTTATCAGGTTTTTTAATGTATTTTCTTAAAAACTTATACCATGAATTATAGTCTACATATTTTGTGAATTCATCATATATACTAGCAAATTCTTTATGCATTAGCATAACTCATTTCTAACTACATCGCTTAATTCTTCTACATACTTATCAACTAGTTTTTGTTCTTTAGCTTCAACCATTACTCTTATCAATGATTCAGTTCCTGATGGTCTAACTAAGACTCTTCCAACTCCAGTTAATTCTTCACTAGCCTTCTTTATTGCATTGATTATTGCTTCATTTTCATGCCATGTTAACTTCTTTTCTTTTGCAACTTGTATATTTTCCATTCTTTGAGGCCATAATGTTATTTTTTCTACTAATTCGCTTAATTTTTTCTTTGATTCTATTACAGCTTGTACTAATTGTATAGATGATAATACACCGTCCCCTGTAGTATTGTGATCTAACATTATTATATGTCCTGATTGTTCTCCACCTAGGTTTAGTGATTGTTGTTGCATCTTTTCTAGTACATATCTGTCACCAACATTTGATCTAACTAATCTTATACCTTTCTTTTGTAGGTACTTTTCAAATCCCATATTACTTAATACTGTTGTAACTACTGTATTTGAATTAAGTAGTCCACGTTTTTTAAGATTCATTGCTATTATTGCTATTGTTAAATCTCCGTTTATTATATTACCCTTTTCATCAACAGCTATTAATCTATCTGCATCACCATCGTATGCAAGACCTATATTAGCTTTGTATAATTTAACCATTTCTTGTAATAGTTCAGGATGTGTTGAACCACAGTTAACATTTATATTCTTACCATTTGGTATGTTATTTATTACTATTACATCAGCACCTAATCCTTGGAAAACCTTTGCTGCAACACGGTATGCTGCTCCATTACCTGTATCTATTACTATTCTAAATCCTGTAAACTTTATGTGTGCTGTACTTCTTAAAAATCTTCTGTACATTTTCATATCATCTTCAACGAAGATAAATCTACCTAATCTTTCTGCTGGAACTAGATTTTGCATCATTAATTCCTTATTATCCATGTATCCTTCTAATTCTTCTTCTATTTCATCAGGTAATTTAAATCCATTACTACTAAATATCTTTATTCCATTATCTTTTATTGGGTTATGTGAAGCTGATATCATTACACCTGCATCTACACCCTTTACTCTTGTTAAATAGCTTATACCTGGTGTAGGTAAAACTCCAACAAAGTCAATATTTACTCCCATTGCAGTAAGTCCTGCTGAAAATGCAGAACGTATCATATACCCTGATATTCTTGTATCTGTTCCTAATACTATCTTAGGTTTAACATCCTTATTCTTATTATTCTTGTTTAAATAATATCCTAATGCTAGTCCCAATCTTGTAACAAGTTCAATGTTTAAATCCTTGTTTGCTTCTCCTCTGATACCATCAGTACCAAAATACTTTCTACTCATAGTTTCCTCCTAATACTATATAGTAAAATATACTCTATTGATATATTTTGTAATATTTTTAACTCATCTGTTTCTAATATATATGACTTATCTACTTTTCTTAGCTTTGCTATCTTATTATCGTATATTATATACGCTTCTTTTATCTCTTCATCTTCATATTTTTTAAAAACTAATACATCACCTTTTTTAAAATCAAATAAGTCATATTCTAGTGTAATAAAAAGACTTAAATCAGTTAATGTTCCAAATATCTTTCCTCTGTTTGAGTAAATTCTTTCTTTTTCATTACCTTTTAAGCCTTCCTTCGTCATTTTTTTATTTATTATGTTATAGTAAACTTTTTTTGTTCTTAATTCTTCATATTTTCTTATATTCTTTTCATCTTCACTTGTTATACCAAGAGATATTATTAATTTATACAAGAGTTTTGAAGATGGTTTCTTCTTATCACTTAAAATATTGCTCAAATATTGTGGGCTTATACCTAAAAGCTTTGAAAAATCATCTCTTTTTATCTTACCTTTAATATATTGTTTTAAAATATTACCCGTTGTTTTCATTAATAATCTAATTCTCCATTTTCTTGCATTTCGATTAACATATTTATTTCGTCTATAACTATATCTGGATCTAAGCCATGCACAGCTATACCATCATAAACTGTTTCCATTTCAGAAATGAAACAACCAGAACATCCTAATCCATAACGCATTAAAACTTCTGCTATTATTGGGTATTTTTCAACCGCTTCTAATATATTCATATCTCCTGTTACTCTTTTTTTCATTATATCCACTTCCTTTAAATAGGATCAAGATGAAATTTACCATAAAAGTCTTCAGTTTTGTATATGTTGATAATAGCATTACTATCTATATTCTTTATTACATTAACAACTTCTGCTACCTCATAAGAAGATACGACTGCATATAGGATACCGTATTCCTTGTTTGAATAACCACCTATACCTTTTGCTTTTGTTATACCATGGTGTATTATTTTCATATAGTCTGATATTATTTCATCTGGATACGCAGTAATTACTTGAATTGTAACCCTTGCATATCTTGTGTAAAATTTTGAGATTGTATATGTAGTCACAAATTGAAATATTAACGAATATCCTGCTCTATCCCAACCAAATAAGAAACCTAAAATTATTAAAAGCAATGCATTAAATACAAATATATACTCCCATATTGCCTTATTTATCTTATTTGAAACATATAGAGCGATAAAATCTGTTCCACCTGTTGAACCACCAGCTTTTAGTGCCATAACTATTTGTATTCCATACACAAATGCCCCTACCGTTATATTTAAAATAACGGAGCTAAAAAATGGTTTGAAATCAAATATCATTAAACACACTGAAGCACTTAAAATCTGCAGTAAAGATAATATAGTAAATCTTTTACTAATAGCTTTAGCACAAATTACAGCGACTGGTAAATTTAACACTATCAAAAAGAATGAAACCGATAAATTTATATGTATCTTTTCAAGTCCCATATGTAGTAACAGTGCTAATCCTGTAAATCCCATAGAAATTAACCCAGATGGCCTCATCATAGACTCTATAATATATGCCTGGATTATTCCTGAGCCTATAGTTAACAATATACTTACTATTAACCTTTTCTTTTCATTTGCTTTATTTTTCATCACATCACCTTTTTGTTAATATATAATATTATACTACAAAAAAGATTGTTTTTCTACAAAAAAATAGCTAGATAAAACTAGCTATTTGATACAACAATTTCTTTTTTTATACATCAGGATGTGGTAATGGACCTGAAAAAGTTTCAGAAACTAATTTTAAACTTTTTTTCTCTATGTTTACTGGCTTATTTGCTTTTCTTACCATATTCATTTACTGCCCACATTAAATCTGCTCCAACTTTCTGCCAATCACTTTTTAAAGCTTTTGCATCATCTTTATTAAATCTTGAAGGAAATTTTTTTATAATATCTGTATTTTTACAATTCCAATCAAATAATTTATCTAATTTTTTTATAATTTCTTTCATTTTCACCACTCTCTCAAGTATACAACAATTTTACCTTTAATTTAAAATTATTTCAATAATAATATTTTACAACAACCTATTATAGTGTTTAACATAAAGTTTTTTTATTACTGTTGCTAAAATCATATATACAATTATACAAGGTATTAAGTATAGGAAATAGTCAAATGGTAAGTTAGTAAATCCTAAATATGCTCCAAGTTTTGTAAATGGTATTATTGTTAATAGTAATATACCTGATATTGTTAATGTTGTAACTGGGAAAGATGCTCTACTTTGTATAAATGGTAATTTTATTGTTCTTATCATATGTATTACAAGACTTTGACTCCACATAGATTCAACAAACCAACCTGTTTGGAATAAAGCTATGTATCCTAATCTTACTACACTTAATTGTGTGCCATGATACACACTAGATAAATTATGGAATAAAACACCATTTGAAACAACTAATGGGCAAAGTACAAAATACATAAAGATATATGTTGTAATATCAAATATTGAGCTTATAGGCCCTATCCATAACATAAATGTTTTTATTGATTTTGCTTCCCATTGGCAAGGTTTATCTAACAATTCTTCATCTACATTATCCCAAGGTATTGCAGTACAAGATAAATCATATATTAAATTTAATATTATTAAATGTAAACTTTCCATAGGTAAAAATGGTAACATTGTTGAGGCAACCAATACAGATAACATATTACCAAAATTAGAAGACGCTGTTATCTTTATATACTTTATCATATTTGCATAAGTTTTTCTTCCTTCAAGTATACCTTTTTCTAATACTCCTAAATCTTTTTCAAGTAATATTATATCAGCTGATTCTTTTGCAATATCTACTGCTGTATCAACAGATATACCTATATCTGCTGCTTTCATAGCTGCAGCATCATTTATTCCATCTCCTAAAAATCCTACAACATGACCATTTTGTCTTAGCATACTAACTATTCTAGTCTTTTGTTCTGGGCTTAATTTTGCAAATACATCTGCAACTTCAACAGCAATTTTAAGTCTTTTATCATCCATTTGTTCAATTTCACTACCTAAAAACATATTAGTTATTTTCAAACCAACTTGTTCACAAACAGTTCTAGTTACAAGATCGTTATCTCCAGTTAAAACTTTTGTAGAAACACCATGTTTTTTTAGTGCCTTTATAGCAGCTTCAGTTGATTCTTTAGGTGGATCTAAGAACGCTAGATAACCTATTAAAATCATATCTTCTTCATTTAATTTACCTTCATTTTTTTTAGCTAAAGCTAAAACACGGAATCCTTTTTTATTCAATTCATCTACGGTGCATAAGATTTTTTCTTTTAATTTTTCTGTTATTTCTTTTACTTCTCTTTTTTCTTCTACATATTTACAAACTGATAACATTTCTTCAACAGCACCCTTTGTAACCATTTTTATCTTACCAGTCTTCATATTTTTTACTACAGTTGATAGTCTTCTTCTTTTAAAATCAAAAGGAATTTCATCTATTTTTTCATAATTTTCAGATAAATCTTCTAAATTTTTATCTTGATTTTCTAATTCTTCTGTCTTTTTTATTATCGCTAAGTCCATAAGGTTTTTGTAACCTGTTTGGAAGAAACTATTTAAATATGCATATCTTAATACTCTAACATCATCATTACCTTCTATGTTATAGTAATATTGCAATACAACTTTATCTTGAGTTATAGTTCCAGTTTTATCAGTACATAAAATATCTATTGCTCCAAAATTTTGTATAGAGTTAATATTTTTTACTATGGTATTTTTTTTACTCATAGATACAGCCCCTTTTGCAAGGCTTGTTGTAACTATCATAGGTAACATTTCTGGTGTTAAACCTACGGCTATTGAAATACCAAATAGAAAGGCTGACACCCAATCACCTTTTGTAATTCCGTTTATTATAAATACCAAAGGTACCATAAGTAGCATAAATTTGATTAATAACCAACTTACAGAGTTTACTCCCTTAGTAAAGTTAGTTTCTACAGCTTCTTTAGCAACTGCACTAGCCATAGCACCAAATAGTGTATTATCTCCAACATTTACAGCTACAGCTGTTGCTGAACCTGAAATTACATTAGTGCCCATATACGCTATATTCGTATATTCTGTTATACTTCCGTTATATTCATTTACTTGTGAAAACTTTTCCACTGGTCCACTTTCACCAGTTATACTAGATTGATTAATAAATAAGTCCTTAGCTTCTAATAGTCTTAAATCTGCAGGTATCATATCTCCAGCTGATAAATGCACTATATCCCCAACTACTAATTCATCAAGTGGTATTTCAACTTTCTTTTGTTCTTTTCTTGTTACTGTACAAGTAGTTGTAATCATAGATAATAGTTTTTCTGCTGCATTACCACTTCTAGATTCTTGTATAAATCTTAATGTACCTGATATTATTATTAGTATAATAATTATACTAACAGTAAAGTAGTTAAGATCTTGTTTATTACTTCCAAATAAATTGAAATATGGAAACACTATATCTGTCATACTAGAAACAATTGCTATACAAAGTAATATTGCTGTAAATGGATTAATAAATGCTTCTATTATTCTTTTTAATAAAGATTTTTTCTTTTCTTTTGTAACCTTGTTAACTCCATTTAAGCTTCTACTTTTTTCTACACCTTCTTGATCTAAACCAGTAAGTACTGTTTCTAGACAATTTAATGTTTCAATTATTGAGTGTGTTGCACAAAAATGTATTCTTTCGCTCTTAGTCTTCTTTTCCATCTTATCCCTCCTTTTTTCTATTACACTCATATTGTACAAAAAAAGCAAGAAATATGTTATGGCTAAATTCTTGCTATTTTCTTACTTTTCATTAAATTTGTAACCTATACCCCAAATAGTTAAAATGTACTTAGGATTATCAGGATTATCTTCTATTTTCTTCCTTATTTTCCGTATAAATGCCATTATATTACTATCATCCATTAAATAGTCATCAGCCCAAACTGCTGTATATATTTGTTCTTTTGTAAAAACTTCTCCCCTATTTTTAGCTAGGAATAATAGTATATCAAATTCCTTAGGTGTTAAAAATATTTCTTCATCTTTTTTTAATATCTTTCTTGCTATAGGGTAAATAGATAGGTCCTGTATCTGTATTACACCATTATTTCTTTTTTCGCTATCCTTTTTTTCAATAACCAACATTTGTATATCTTCGGATAATAGGTTTTTTAGAGACTCTGTTAATACATTGGTATTTTCATATTCTTCAATTATTTTTTCTATAGTTAGACTATCTATTATTAAATGTTCTATATTTTTTTTCATAAGTCCTCCTATAATAACTTCTTGTATTTTCTTACATAAAAGATTTTAAAAATGGTTACTAAAATCATATATGATAAAACTATTACTGCTAAGAATATGTAATAACTAAGTGGCAATGTAGTAAATCCTATCAAATTACCCAAAGGACTTATAGTTAATAGACTTAGTAATATTAATCCACTTATTGTTGTAAACATTGCTAATTTTGATGGTTTACTTTGAATAAATGGTATTTTTTCTGTTCTTAAAAGATGTAATATTAAAACCTGTGTCCATAATGTTTCTAAAAACCATCCAGTTTGACATATACTTACAACTTGTTTGTAATTAGTTCCTGCTACACTTGGTGCTAATATTTTGTATAAGAAGAAGAAAGTTAATATATCAAATATCAAACTTAAAGGCCCAAAATATATCATAAATCTTTCTAATGTCTTACCAGACCATTCTAGTGGCCTTTTGATTAATTCTTTATCTACATTATCCCAAGGTAGAATTAAGCATAGTATGTCATATAATGTATTAACTAAAAGAATTTGCACAGAAGTTATGGGGTAAAATGGTAAAAATATACTAGCACAAACTATCGCACAAATATTTCCAAAATTAGATGATGCTGTTATCTTAATATATTTAACCATATTTACAAAGGCTTTTCTTCCTTCTATTATACTATCTTCTAATATATTTAAGTCCTTTTTCAACAACACAATATCTGCACTATCTTTTAAAGCTGTTACAGCATTATCCACAGATATACTTACATTAGCCTTCAACTGAGCTGGTAAATCATTCATACCATCTCCTAAAAATCCTACAAAGTGTCCATTTTTTTGTAAAATTTCCACTATTTTTGCCTTATGTTTAGGGCTTAATTCTACGAAAATATTAGTAGATTCTATTGTAGTATATACATCATCACCCTCTAGCTTATCTATCTGTTCTCCTGTTAGTACCTTATTACATTTTATACCTATTCTTTTGCATACTGCTATGGTTGTCCCTTTATTATCACCCGTTAAGATTCTAATATCTATATTTAAATTATTTAGTTTAGATATGGAACTAGTTGCACTACTTTTTGGAGCATCAAAGAATGAAATATATCCTAACAATATGTAATCATCCTCATCATCTATGTATGTTTTATTTGTTTTTTTATAGCAAATAGCTAAGACTCTCATTCCATCTTCTGTCATCTCATCTACTATATGTCTTACGCTTTCTTGCTTATCATCTTCAATTTTGATTATTTTACCTTTATATTCGATATATGAACATTTTTTTAGTATTTCCTTATATGCCCCTTTTAAAATTATCAAGTCATTTACTTGCACACTAGCATATTTTTTCTCATTATTAAAAGGGATTTCATCTATCTTATTATACTCATTAACTAATTTTTTTAAATATGCATTCTCACACTTTAAGACTGCTCTATCTAAATGATTTTTTGCACCCGTATGATAGTAACTATTTAAATATGCAAAGTCTAATACTTTTTGTGATTCATTACCTAAAATATCTAGATAATATTCAAGTATAACTTCATCTTTTGTTAGAGTACCAGTCTTATCTACACACAATACATCCATACTCCCTAAAGCCTGCATTGCATTTATATTTTTAACTATAGTTTTTTTCTTGTATAAGCTACTACTTGCCTTTGCTAAACAAGCAGATATTACCATAGGAAGTAATTCTGGTGTCAATCCTATAGCAACAGATAATGAAAATACAAATGCTCTTAACCAAAGACCCTTAGTTATACCTAGAATAAGAAAAACTATTGGTAGCAATATTGCCATAAATTTTACTAGTACTATAGAGATTGATTTTGCACCTTCGTCAAAACGTCTTTTCTTAACTACATTATTAATAGCTAAGTTCCCATATACTGTAGACTTACCTAGGGCAATAACCTTGGCTACTGCTCTACCTCCAACTACACTAGTACCTGAAAAAGCTGTATTAGTAGCCCTTTTTTCTACTATGCCACTCTCACCAGTTATAACGGACTGGGACACAAAAAAGTCTGATGTTTCTAACAATTTTACATCAGCTGGTATTCTATCCCCTGCTTCTAATACAATCTTATCATCTAATTTTAGTTGCTCCGAACTTATTTCTATAACCTTATCATCTTTTAATACTTTAACTTTTGTATTAACTAACTTTAATAACTTGTCTGTTATTATCTTTGCTCTTAATTCTTGAGTAAAATGTATTAGTCCACTTAATAGTATGACTAAGAATAAGAAGATTTTTTGCGTTAAAGATGAAAGCAATGCCAAACAAAAAAGTATAGTTGAAAATGGAGTTACAAAAGATCTAAAAATATATGATGAAATTCTTTTATTTACATTTTTTCTCATAACTACTCCATTTTTTCATATACTCTATACTCAAAGCCTGTTTTTTTCTCACTATATTTTAATTTAAACTTATCCTCATATTCTGGAAAATATGTGTCTGCATCTTCATATGCTTTATCTATATAGCTAATATGTAACTCAGATACATAATCTAGTGTTTGTTCATAAATACTTTGTCCACCTATAATATATGCATCTGTATTTTCAGATAAGCATTTTTTTAAATCGTTATATATTATGACACCTTCAATTTCAATATCCTTGTCACAAATCACTATATTTTTTCTATTTGGTAGAGGTCTACCTATGCTAAGATATGTATTATATCCCATAATTACAGTTGAATTTTTAGTTAAATTTTTAAAATGTTTCAAGTCCTCTGGTAAATGCCATAATAACTTATTATCTTTACCTATCTCTCTATTTTTACCTGTTGCCACTATTATTTTAAGCATGAATTAATACTCCTAAAAAACCTATAATCCCTGAAAAAACAATTAATTTTATTAAATTAACTCCCTTGTAGTACAAAATTAAACCTAGTACAAATACTAATATTGTAATAACATTAATATTTTCAAAAACAGCTGATCTTGCTAAGTCTATACTTGTTACTGCTATTAGAGCAACTATTGTTATTGATATACCTTTTAACATAAACTTAACATATTTGTTATCTGTACCTATAACTTTTAAAAATATTGTTAATATTATTATTTGTGGTGTTACAACACCTAATGTTGCTATTATAGCACCTGGTAGTTTTCCAATAGTCAATCCCACAAATGTTGCTGAATTTATCGCAATAGGACCTGGTGTCATTTGAGAAATAGATACAATGTCCAACATGGTTTTTGCATTTATCCACCCATGTTTATTAACAATATATTCTTGTATTAATGGTAGTGCTGCATAACCACCACCAAAGGCAAATAATCCTATTTCAAAAAAAACGAAATATAGTTGTAAATATATTAACATCTTCTAATCCCTTCTATTAAACCTATTACTGCTGACACTACTAATAATATTGCAAGCTTAATTTTAAAGAAATAGCTTAGAATAAACATTATTACTAGTAAGGGAATAAACTTATATTCCACTTTTTTTATCATCTTAATTACAGTAACTACCAGTATTGCACTAACCATAGCACCCACTGCTTGTAATATTGCTTTTATGTATATATTGGTTATAAAGCTATGATAAGCTATTGAAATCAACGAAATAATTACAAGACATGGTAAAA
Organism: Sneathia vaginalis; assembly: GCF_000973085.1. Classification (NCBI taxonomy): domain Bacteria; kingdom Fusobacteriati; phylum Fusobacteriota; class Fusobacteriia; order Fusobacteriales; family Leptotrichiaceae; genus Sneathia; species Sneathia vaginalis. Next base: position 284,197 of record NZ_CP011280.1, on the reverse strand, counting down.
CAGAAGCTAATACTGCAGTAATACCACCTAATATTCCTCTTAACTTATACCCTACCAAATATGATGTAGATATTGCAAGAGCTCCTGGAACACTAGCTGATAATGATACACAACTCATCATCTCTTCTTCACTCATAGCATTTAAGTTCTCTACAAATTCTTGTTTTATAATAGGGACTATTGTGTAACCTCCACCAAAGGTAAAAGTATTAATTTTAAGTAAACTTACAAAAATTTTAAATAATGAAATTTTATTGTGCTGTGTTAATTTTTTCAAATTTATCTCCTATTTTCTTACTTGTTGTACTTAACTCCTTCATATCTTTTTCTATTTTTTCAAAATCTTTTATAAGGGTAGTCCAACGTTCTTTGTATCTTTTAAATTCTGGTGCTAAAATTCTCAAACTTTCATAGAGATTTTCAGCATTTTCATTCTTTTCTATATTTATTATAGACAACTGTATTGTTGTAGCTATTGCCATTAATGTTGTTGGCGATGCTATCCACACTTTCTTTTCATATGAATAGTTAATAAGCTCTGGGCAACTAGATAAAATATATATGTATACTGCCTCAGAAGGTATAAACATAATAGCTTGATTTAAGTTTTGAATTACAACGTATTTATTAGATATATCATCTATATGTTTTTTTACATCATCCACAAAACTCTTTCTAGCATCAAGCCCTTCTTGTATTCTATTAAAATTTTCCAATGGAAACTTAGAATCTATTGGTAATAACCCTAGAGGTTCTTTAGAAAAGATAATAGCATCTACAACCTTTTTTTCTTTCATTGCGTATTGTAGATCATATAGTTTTCCCTTTTCACCAAATACATTGTATAGAATTTGTGATAGTTGAACTTCACCAAAATTACCTCTAAGTTTCTTATCAGTCAGAACTTTTTGTAATTCTAAAACATTTTGTGATAATTTATCTATATTTTTCTGTGCTTCATCTATTTTAGATAAACGTTCTAAAACTGATGCGAAAGTTTCATTAGATTTTTTAAATCCTTCTTTTAGACTTTCTTCTAATTTTAAACTTACTATCTCTTTAAAATTATTTATACTATCCTTAGTATTTTTATCTAGTTTATTACTTTGTTCTAATTTCTCCTCTACTCTTTTTAGAAGTATATCTAAGTTCTTATATATCTCATTACGTATTTCTTCTTTAAAACTTGTAATATTTTTTGAATTTGTATCTAACTTTTCAATATTCTTATTTATCAATTCATCGATATTCTTATGTATATCTTCTTTAAAAGTAGTCATATTTTTAACTATATCAAGACTTATACTATTAGAATCTTTTAATTTATCTTCTAATTTTTTTGTAAGATTATCCATATTATTATCAATAGTTTCTCTAGCATTATCTTTGAATAAATTCAGTTGTTCTATAATATCCTTTTTATTATCAAAAATATTTTTAGTTATTCCTTCTTTTATTTCATTGTTCTTATCGACTATTTTTTCTGTTATCTCATACTTTAAGTCCTTCTTACTATTGATATATATTAAATATGCTAAAAGTAAAATTACAACGAAAAGCATCAAGCTAATTATTAGCATTTTTCTCCTTCCATACATCTTTTATTAAAGTATCAACTGGATATTCCTGATAAAGTTGTATATTTGTAAGAGTTTTAGAATCTTTCTTTTCAAATTTTTCTAATACGTCTTTTATAGTAATATTTTCTGGATTAATATTTACTTGATAAAAGAGCGTTCTTCTTTCAAGCTTAACAACATATCCCATATTTTCAAGGCATCTAAGTGTGTGTAAAATCAATTGTATGTTTATACCCAATTTATCACTTATTTGCTTTACAGAATATGGATTCTTATTCTCAAAGAATCTACTTACTATTAAAGCATATACCTGTATACATAGGCTTTTTTTGCTCAAGATATTTATCTTATTCTCAAAGCTAAAATCTTTACTATCTAAAATATATGTTAATTGTACACCTGTTAGAACTATTATCCATAAATATCTGACCCAAACAAGAAATAGTGGTACAAATGCCAAACTTCCATATATTGCATTGTATTTTGATATGCTATTTTGTACGAAACCATAAAAATTACTAAGTACTAATAAGGTTAATATTACTGTTGTTGCAGATATAACAGAAGATTTTAAACTTACATAGGTATTAGGTACTGCGTAATACATAAAGGTTACTATACTTATCATAATTAAAAGTTTTAATATGTTCATTATAACTATAGTAAAAATCCCTATTTTACTAAATGATGATAGAATTTGTAATATTTTATCATTTGTACCTATTAGTAGTAATAGTACTATGGGAATAATAAATATTATTGCAATGTAGTTTATTATCCTTCTTGATAGATTTCTATTTTCCCTAACTTGCCATACAATATTTATTGATTTTTCTAATATCATCAACAAATTAATTACTGACCATAATATAATAACCAAACCAACACCTGATAATACACTAGAATTTAATGAGTTTATCAACTTTTCTGCAACTTCTAGTATATAGTTCAACTGTGTTTCAGAACTTGGTACATATTCTTTTAACCTATTAACTAAGAGTCTATCTAGTCCAAATCCTTTTGATAGTCCCATAACAACAGCAACTAGGGGGAATATAGAAATGAAAGAAACATATGTTAAATTCGTTGCTAAATCCCCTATTTTTGCATTAACAAAATTTCTCGATAATGACTTAATAATCTTTTTCATTTCTACACCTATCTAACTATTACCATTTCTTTATTCATGTATATTTCATTCATTATTTCATCATAATTTTCTATTTTTGCTTCTTCTCTTAAAACATCTTCTATTTTAGGATTAGTAACAGGATGTTTTGGTGCAAACATACTACATGAATCTTCATAAGGTTCTATTGACTTTTCATATGTCCCTATTTCACTAGCTTTTTCCATTATTTCTATCTTATCTTGTCCTATTAATGGTCTAAATACTGGTAAGTCTACACTAGCATTAGTACATGTAAGTCCACACAATGTTTGTGATGCTACTTGTCCCAAACTTTCACCTGTAACCAATGCCTTATATTCATTTTCATTTGCCAGTCTTTGTGCTAACTTCATCATACATCTTCTTGTTAAAATAGTAGTATAGTCTACATTCGTATATTTTTTTATAGCATCTTGCATTTTTAATATGTTCATCTTGAAAAATGCACTAGCCCCATTATATTGTGTTAATATACGCACTAATTCTTCTATCTTATCTAATGCCTTTTGTGATGTAAATGGGAAGCTATGAAAAGTTACATAAGACATTTTCATTCCTCTTTTTGCCATTAAAAATGAGGCAACTGGACTATCTATACCTCCTGAGATAAGCGATAGTCCATGTCCTGCACTTCCTAGTGGTAAACCTCCATAGGCTTTTCTTTTTTCTGTATATACATATACATCTTTTCTAATATCTACATAGATTAATAGGTCTGGATCTTTCATTTTTACATCAGTAAATTTTGAATTTACTAATATATGACCACCTAATTCTTTTGCAAAATCTATAGAGTTTATTGGAAAAGTCTTATCTGCTCTATTTACTTCTACTTTAAAATTCTTTGCTCCATTATCGTATACTTCATTTGCTACTTCTAAGACTTTTTCCTTTATTTTATCTATATCTTTTTCTACTTTTTCAGTTAAAAATAGGCTGTTTATACCAAATACATTCTTTATTGCTTCCAATACTTCTTTTGCATTACCCTTAGGGAAAAGTATAAACTCTTTTGACATATCATTTGATAAAGTAGTTTCAAAAGATAAATTATTTAATTTATTCTTAAGTCTTTTCTTTATGTTTCTCTCAAATGTACCTCTATTTTTACCTTTTAAAACTAATTCACCATATCCTAAACCTATGGCATCAATCTTCGTAATATTTATGTTCATTTTTTAGCCTTTCTACAAACTCTTTGCTCAAGTATTTTTTATACTTTTTCTTCATTAAAAATCTATACATTTTATCTACACAAGGTCTTTGAAGAGCTATAATCAAAATTAAAACTATAATACCTAAAATAAGGCTTACTGTTTCATTAGGTATACGTATTAATACGTGAAATAAAATAAAGACTATTATAACCAAAAGAACTGTATATATTAATAGTGCATTTCTAAGTATTCTGCTTCTAACTTTTCTTACTTTTTTTAAAGTTTCACTATCTATATATCTATGTTTTAACTCTTCTGTTGCAACAAAATATTCTAATTCATAATCATTCATCTATTACCAACTCCATAAACCTAATAAGATTAATAATCCTGGAAGCCATCCTGTAAATATACCTTCAGCTATTGCAACATATGATGAAAACTTACCTAAACTCTTATTCAAACTACATTCAACAAAACCTAAGAACCAGAAGAATGCCCAAGCTATCCATATTAAAAGTGCATATAAATTTGCTTTATCAAGATATGCTGCTATTAATGCGTTAATACATACGAATAGGCAAAAATATCCAAATGGTCTTACATCTAATGAAAATACTGTATTTGCAAATAGGAAAAAGTATGTTATTGCGAATAAGAATCCTACTGCTGGTCCGAAAAATGAAGTACTTTGTGCTCCACTTGTTACTAAAAGTACGGCTGATACTACATTAAAGAAAAATATTATACAACCACAAATTAAGTTTAATACAGCTGTTGCTTTTTTATCAAACCCTATTACTCCTGCTAATCCATTATTTATTAAAACTAGCCCTACATAAATCAAAATTAAACCAAACATGATTTACCTCCTTATTTTTAGTAACCCTATTATACCACACAAAAAATAAATTATAAATTGCATTTTATACTATTTTAGTATATAATGTTATTTAAGGTGAAGTTATGAAAAGTATTAAATTAAAAATTAAGAACGAACAAGGTCTTCACGCAAGACCATCAACTAAATTTGTTAATTTTACCGAAAATTTCAATGGAGATATATCAGTAATCGCTAACGGTGAAAGGGTGGACGGTAAAAATATTATGGGTCTTATGCTTTTATCATTAGGTTTAGGCGATGAGTTTGTTGTAGAAGCCAATTCTATAACTGGAAATGAAAAAGATGAAATTGATATTTTAAGTAAATTGAAGAATCTAGTAGAAGTCTTGAAATTCAATGAGTAAGGAGAATTATTTTATGAGCGATATGAGTTTTGAACAACTATTAAACGACTACCTTCCAGGGGACTATAAATCTGGAGCAGTAGTTGAAGCTACTATTACAAGAAAGGATGTTGATTATTCTTTTCTAGATATTAGTAGTAAACTAGAAGGGAGAATCAGATCATTTGAAATAAGCGACTTGAATGTTGGTGATAAAGTTTCTGTACAAGTCATCAGAACTGAGGAAGACTTCGTAATAGTATCTAAATTAGCTCTTGATAGAGTTCGTGAACTTGAAAATTACAATGTTTCAGATGTAGTTTCAGGAACTGTTATTAAACAAATCAAGGGTGGATATAACGTAAAGGTTAAGAATGTTAATGCCTTCTTACCACTTTCACTTTCAGGTGCAAAAGGAAATGAAATTGTAGGTAAAACTTTTGATTTCTTAATTAAAGAAAAAACAAAGAAGGGAATCACATTATCTAGAACTGACCTAGCGAGAAAAGAAGTTTTAGACTTCATTAACACTTTACAACTTGGTGATGTTGTTAAGGCTAAAGTAAAAGAAATACTTGATTTTGGTGCTATACTTGAATTAGGTCCTACTACAGGTCTATTACACATATCTGAACTAAGTTGGGGACAAACAAAAGATATTAAATCTGTTCTTTCAGTTGGACAAGAAGTAGAAGTTAAAATTATTGAATTAAATAAAGAAAAAGCTAAAATTAAATTTAGTATAAAGCAATTAACACCAGATCCTTGGCTTACAACTAGAGAAAAATACAAGGTAGGAGAAAAGAGAACTGGAGTAGTAAAAGAAATACTTGATTTTGGTTTAGTAATTAACATAGATGGTACAAATGATGAAGGATTCATGCACATCTCTGATATTAATTACAGAAAATTCTTTAAACTAGATAAAAACTTTAAAGTTGGAGATAAAATTACTTTTGTTATTGAACAATTAAATGATGAAAAACAAAGAATATCTCTTAGTGCAAAAGCTATTTTAGATGAATTATGGGAAAACATTGATGATATTATCAGTATAGGAGATATAGTTAAAGGTAAAGTCCTATTTGCTCAAGACTATGGAATGTTTGTTGAAATGGATAATAGATTAGAAGCATTTATTCGTAGAAATGAATATGCATGGACTAAGAGTGAATTAACTGTATTCAACGAAAATGATGAAATTGAATTTAGAATTATAGATATAGACAAAGAAAACAAGAAAATATCTGGTTCTATAAAAGAAATGTACATCTCACCTTGGGTTGAAGCTATGGAACAATACAAGGTTGGACAAGTTCTAGATTTAACTGTTACAGATAAACTTGAAGGTGGTCTATTAGTTGAATTAACTGAAAGATTTAAAGGTTTAATACCTCAAAGAGAAGTTGTTGGTGATTACAAAGTTGGTGATACAATAACAGCAACTATAATCGATTCAAATGAAAAGAAATCATCTATCATCCTTTCTGAAAAAAGAGTTAAAGAAAACGAACAAAAATCAGAAATGAATGAATTAATGAAAAAATATGGTGCAAACGAATAGTTAACTATAAAGAAAAAGTGTCAAATTACTTTGGCACTTTTTTATTTGTATAATCTCGCTATTATTGATTTTTCATAGCCAAATATGGTGTAATGGCTATGAAAAAAAGTGTAGTATAAGCAAAAAGCACTTAAAAAATTAAGTGCTTTTGTCTTTAATCTTTTTCCATAAACTCTCTTACTCTTTCATTCTTTTCCACTTCGCTAGGTTTAATATCTGCTGCGATCACTCCATTTTGCATGAATAATATTCTATCAGATACATTCTTTGAAAAGCTCATTTCATGAGTAACAACTAACATTGTCATACCTTCTTTTGCTAGTGAAACAATGATTTTTAATACTTCTGATACCATTTCTGGATCTAGTGCTGATGTTGGTTCATCGAATAATAGAATCTCTGGCTTCATACATAATGCTCTTGCTATTGCGACTCTTTGTTTTTGACCACCAGATAAACTTTTAGGTCTTGCGTTAATAAAGTCTAGCATACCAACCTTTTCTAAATATCTTTTTGCTTGATCTCTTGCTTCTTTATCACTTAAATTTAATAATTTTTTAGGTGCTAATATGCAATTTTCTATAACTGTTAGATTATTAAATAAATTAAAGTTTTGGAATACCATTCCTACTTGTTGTCTATACTTTTCAGTTGCACTTATCTTTTCATCTTTAAAATATATATTACCACTAGTAGGTGTTTCAAGTAAATTTATACAACGTAAAAGTGTAGATTTTCCACCTCCAGATGGTCCTATTATGCTTATAACCTCACCTTTTTCAACACTAAAGTTTATACCCTTTAAAACTTCTTTATCCTTATATTTTTTCTTTAAATCCTCTATTTTTAATATCATTTTTATCACCCATCTAATCTTTGTTCCATATATGCTACTAAACGACTAAATACAGTTGTTAATATGAAGTATATTACACAAGTAATGATAAATACTTCATAATATCTAAAGTTTGTTCCTGCAATTTGTTTTGATACTGTATATAGTTCTGTTACACCTATCGCAAAAAGAACTGATGAGTCCTTTATATTTACTATAAATTCATTTCCTATTGCTGGCAATACATTTCTAAATGCTTGTGGTAAAACTACATATTCCATAGCTTGTCTGTGAGTAAATCCTAATGATATTGCTGCTTCATACTGACCTGTATCTATAGAAATTATTCCACCTCTGAATATTTCTGATAAATATGCACCTGTATTTATTGAGATTATTATCATAGCAGCAACTAATGGTTTTAAGTTAATACCAAATATTTGCCCTAATCCATAGTAAAATATCATTGCTTGTACTATCATCGGTGTTCCCCTAAATACCAACACATAAATGTAGTTTATAACCTTTAGTACCCTATTTTTCTTACTTGTATTAACTAATGCTACTATCATACCTATTAGTCCACCTACAAAAGTTCCAAATATTGCTAAGAATATTGTAACCAATGTACCCATTAAAAACTTACTGCTGTATGTAGTTAATATTTCTACTATCCAACCAATAAAGCTTCTCTTTACATCTTTACCTAAAGGTTGATGCTTAATAGCAAATTCCATTAATTTTTCTCTTTTTTCTTTACTTATTCCATCTAATGCTTCATTAACCTTATTTACAAGTTCTTTATTACCCTTTTTTATACCAATAGCAACATTAACTTCATCTTTATTGTACTTAAATCCTTCAACATTAGCATATGTAATTGATGGATCAGAAAACTTTGCAGATAATGCACTTGGTTTTTCAGCCATATATCCGTCTATCTTATCTGAATTCAATGCTACAACCATGCTAGGAAAATTATCCATTGCTGGCATTTTCTTTACACCATTTAATTGATTAATCAAGTCATAGTGTATAGTATTTAATTGTCCTGTTATTCTAGCTCCTTTGAAATCATTTAATGTCTTTGCATCTTTAAATTTACCATCTTTTTTTACTACAACCACTATATCTGAATCATAATATGATTTTGTAAAATCTAGACTTTTCTTTCTTTCATCAGTTGGTGACATACCAGCTATAACAAGATCGACTTTACCAGAATTAACTGCTGGCCCTAATAATGAATCCCAGTCACTTGGTACAATTTCTAATTTCATATCAAGTTTATCTGCAATTATCTTTGCAATTTCTACGTCATATCCTCCAGCATATCCTGAAGATATCTTTACTGCACCATTTTCACCTGATTCTTGAAACCAGTTAAAAGGTGCGTACCCTACTTCCATTCCTACTTTTAAAACTTTTCTATTATCTGTACCACATGATAAAGTAGCAAGGAATAAAAGAAAACTTAAAATAATTTTTTTCAAGCTAATCATCTCCTATAAAAAAACTGATAGATTAGCTATCAGTGGTATATTTTATATATACTGATAGCACATCATAATATTATGACAGTTACATAGATATTCTCTATATACCCAACTCCTAGTAATGCCTTACTAGTGTTTCGGCACCGTTTCCTTTTTACTACTTCATTGATTGCCATCTCCACAGTATACTTATAAAAAGTGCGCCTCTATCTAATTACATTAATGATAACACAATTAAAAAGTTTTGTCTACAAAAAAATGTGGATAAACTCCACATTTTTTTAGCTTATTTAGTTGATTTATATGGTTGTTGTGCTGTTACTGCCATTACTTTACCTTCAGATACCTTAGGGTCTATTGACATAGTAGCAAACTTAACTCTCTTATTATATGGAGTTAATTCAAACTTAAATGCTACTGGTAAGAATCCTAATACATTATTCATGTAGTTTTTATGCCATTCTCTAATAGATTTAACTCTATATTCTGGGTCTTTTAGTCCTTCTAATGAGCTTACCTTATTTATTAATTCTTCATTTTCAGGTGTTGAATAACGTGAGAAGTTAAATTGTGATTTAATACTATATGTACCATTTAAGTCCATTGCTGTTCCAACTCCCCATGCTGCAAGCCATATATCGATACCCTTATCGTTTGCTTGTAATCTATCAAAGAAGCTATTTCCTTCTATTAATCTTCCTCCAGATAAGCTAACTTTAAGTCCAACTGCTTTCCAGTCTTGGATATATTTTTGTGCCATAGGTTCTGCAGAATCACTACTTGCTGGCATACCAAAGAATATTTCTAATGGTTTACCATTCTTATCTTCTCTAATTCCATCTCCATTTACATCTTTATATCCTGCTTTATCTAGTATTTCTTTTGCCTTTTCAGGGTTATATGTATATGTAGGAGTTGGATCATAAACATCTTTAAATATAGGTGGGATAACACCATTTGCTCTTGTTCTTAGACCATTATAGAAGCTCTTTGTTACTGTATCCATATCTAGTGCATAAGCCATAGCTTTTCTTAAATTAATATCATACATCTTTGCATTCTTATCTGGAACACATTCACCTTTTTGTTTATCCCATGTTCCAAGGTTGAATCCTAAGTATTGATAATATAGAGCTGGTCTACCTAAAGTTACTAGGTTATCAAAGTCTTTATATTCTGTATATATATCTTCAGTTACTCCCTTATATTGATCATATTCACCATTTTTCATTGATGATAATACTGATGAAGTTGGAACAACTTTAACTATTAATTTGTCAACTTTTGGCATATCATCTTTTCTGTAGTAGTATGGATTTGGTACACATTCTATACTTTCACCTGGAACTACATTAACTACCTTAAATGGACCTGCACCAACTGGGTGTAATCTTACAGGATCTGATTTTTCTAAGTCTTTTATTGGTATTTTACTTAATATATGTTTTGGTATAATATTACTACATAATCCACCTAGACCTTTTCTCATAACTGGTGACATTTCTTCAAAATGTATTTTAACAGCTGTATCGCTTAGTTTTTCTAATCCTTTTATAGAGTCTGCCTTACCTTCATGGTAATCTTCCATACCTACAATCTTTGCCATACCATTATCGTATCTAACACCTGTATAGTCTTTATTACCTACTACTTCATAAGTGTAAATATAGTCATCTATAGTCATAGGTTGTCCGTCATCCCATTTTAAATTGTCTTTTAAAGTTACAGTAACTGTCTTATTATCTGTATCAATATCTAATTTTGCTAATCCTTTATCTGTTACATCAAAGTTTTCGTCATTTTCAAATAACGGTGCATCAAAGTATGTTGAAAAATAAAAGTCAACTTCATCATTTTGCAATACTGGTGAGAATATTCCTTTAATAGGATTTGGATTTGATACACCAACTTTATATACTCCACCTTTAATTTCTTTATCCTTTGATTCATACGTTAATGGAAATTTAGATTCATCTGGTCCATTAAAAGCTTTATCTGATTTTCTTTGACCTGGTCCACATGCTACCACACTTAATATACACGCAAGCATCGCTGCTGCTAATTTAAAACCTCTCTTATTCATATATCTTCCTCCTAATGCTTATATAGAACCATTATACACCTTTTTTTATTTTTGTAAAATATATTTTTTTTATGTTTACATAAGTAAAATTAATGTATAAAAAAAAAGCATCAATTTGATGCTTATTTTGCTGAGATAGTTTCCATTGTTGTTAGTGCTGTTGGATGAGGTGTTTTTATTCCACTATCATCATATAGACAATTTGAATATTTAACTCTCTTATTAATTGGGAATAATTCATATCCTACCCATAATGGGAAATATCCTAATACATTGTTCATATAATTTTCTTCCCATTCTCTTATAGCTTGTATTCTAAAGTTAGGATCTTTTGTTGCTTGTAATGAATTTGTCTTTAAGATTAATTCATCATTCTCAGGTGTTGATATACGAGCAACATTAAATGGTGATTTTCTTGAATATATTCCATTTAAGTCTAATGTTGTTCCTACTGACCATCCTGCAAGCCACATATCTATATCTTTATCATTAGCCTTAATCTTTTCAAAGAAGCTATTTCCTTCTATTAATCTTCCTCCAGATAAAGTAACGTTTAATCCTACTTTTTTCCAGTCTTGTATAACTTTTTGTGCTAATGGTTCTGCTATTTCACCACTTGCTGCCATTGCTAGGTGTATTTCTAATGGTTTACCATTCTTATCTTCTCTAATTCCATCTCCATCAACATCTTTGTATCCTGCTTTATCTAGTATTTCTTTTGCCTTTTCTGGATTGTATGTATATCTTGCTTTCTTTTCATATACTTTTTCAAATGCTGGAGGTATTACACCGTTTGCACGTTCTTTTAGTCCATTATAGAAGCTTGATATAATTTCTTCTGCATTAATAGAATATCCTATAGCTTTTCTTAAATTAATATCATATAACTTAGCATTTGTATTAGTTATATTTTCACCTTTTTTAGGATCAAAATGTCCTAAATTAAATCCTAAATATGAATAAGATATAGCTGGTCTACCTAAAATAACTAGATTGTTTAAATCTTTGTATTCTGTATATAGATCTGGTGATACTTGAATATATGAATCATATTCTCCTGCTTTCATTGATGCTAATACTGCTGAATCAGGTAATATTTTAATTATCATATTATTAACTTGAGGTATATCCTCTTTTTTATAGTAATTTTCATTTGGAACGTATTCAACACTTTCACCAGGTATTACTTGTTTAACCTTGTATTGTCCTGCTCCAACTGGATGTAATCTAACTTTTTCAGACTTCATTAAATCTTTTACTGCTACATCTTGTAAATGATGTTTTGGCATAATACCTTGTAATATACCTCCACCACTATAGTATACAGATGGACTTACTTCCTTTAAGTGAATTTTTAAAGTTGTATCATTAACTTTTTCTAATCCAGAAATTTTATCTGCCTTACCTTGGTGATATTCTTCCATACCTATTACTTGTCTTAAACTATCATCATATCTTGTACCAGTATATTCTTTGCTACCTATAACTTCATATGTGAAAATGTAGTCATCAATAGTTAATGGTTGTCCATCATCCCACTTTAAATTATCTCTTAAAGTGACTGTAACCACCTTATTATCCACATCAATATTAGTTTTAGCAAGTCCTCTATCTCCTGTCATAAAGTCATGGTCATTTACGAATAAAGGTGCTGCCATAGGTCCTTCAAAATATGAATCTGTAACATAATCAATTAATAGACCATAGAATATTCCATTCATAGGCGATTGGCTAACTACTGCCACTTTATATGTTCCACCTTTTATTGCCTTTTCTTTAGACTCATAAATTTGTGGGAACTTAAATTCTTGTTTTTGTAGACCTAATTCTGATCTTCTCTTACCAGGTCCACATGATATTGCTAATGTTATTAAAGAAAATACCATAGCACTTTTAAAAAACTTTTTCAAATCATTACCCCCTAATTTAGTTATGTGAGATAATTTTAGCATAAAAGTGTATGGTATTTCAATAGTATTTTTTTATATTTTTTTTAGTGTTTGTTTATTTCTGTTGATTTTTTATCAATATCTTGTTTCATATCTAACTTAACGATATATGGTCTGTGGTCTGATAATTCTTCTCCTTTGTCATTTTTTACATTCACAAATTTTGCTTCATCTATGCTTATATTTTCACCTTTTTTTAGAAAAATATAGTCTATTCTTTTTTCAGATTTTTCATTATATGTGTCAATATATTCCTTGCAGATTTCATTATACTCCTGTGTATCTGGTGTTAAATTGAAATCACCACATACAATCTTTTCTTCACCAGGAACATAGTCTATTACTTTTAATAAGTCTAAAACTTGTTTCTTATTATCATCACCAAAGCCCAAATGTGTATTTACTATACATAATGAATCATTAAGTTTAGTAACTATCACTTGTCTTTTTTCAGCTCCAGTTGATGGTAATTCATGAATATATAGATTTTTTATAGGGTACTTTGAAATAACTGATATTCCAAATTCTCCATTTTGATAATCCAATGCTTTTTGGAAATAGTAATACTTATACCCCAAATTATCTGCCATTTCTTTAGTAAAATCTTTAAAGCTACTTCTTATAGTATTTTTATCAACTTCTTGCAGTGCAATATAGTCTGGTTCATATTTTTTTATACCATCTGATATTTCCTTAGGATTAGTTAATCTCCCTCCATATATGTTATATGTCATAATTCTAAATTCTTTTGAATATGAAAAAATTTGAAAAGCTAAAAACAAAGCTAAAATAAACTTCTTCATTTTAATTTTTCATCTCCATTTTTTGTTTTCTTAATCATAGAAATAAAGTACTCGTGTACTCTTGTATCATCTGTTAATTCTGGATGATATGCAGTTACTAACATATTGTTTTGCTTAACTGCAACAATATTATTATTAACTGTAGATAAAACTTCTACATTTTCACTAACTCTTTCTACATACGGTCCTCTGATAAATACCATAGGTACCTTACCTATACCTTTAAATTCTTCAACTGTTTTAAAGCTACCTAATTGTCTACCGTATGCATTTCTTTTAACTTCAATATCCATTAAGCCAAAATGAACTCTTGTATCATTATTTATCTTTCTAGCTAAAAGTATCATTCCAGCACAAGTTCCAAAAACACATAATCCATCTTCTATTCTTTTTTTCAATGTATCAAATAAATCTAAATCATGTAATAATTTACCCATGGTAGTGCTTTCACCACCAGGTAAAATTAAGCCATCAAAATGTCTTGATAGGTCTTGCTTGTTTCTTATTTCAAAACAATCTACACCTATTTTTTTTAACATATTTTCATGTTCTATAAATGCACCTTGAAGGCTTAATACTGCTATTACCATTCTATTTACCTCTTTCAGCCATTAATACCTTTATTTCTTCTTCGTTTATACCTACCATTGCTTGTCCTAAATTTTCAGATATTTTAGCTAATATCTCTGGTTTATCATAATTTGTAACAGCTTCAACTATAGCCTTAGCTCTTTTTTCTGGATCTCCTGATTTAAATATTCCTGATCCAACAAAGACACCTTCTGCTCCTAATTGCATCATAAGTGCAGCATCTGCTGGTGTTGCTATTCCACCTGCAGCAAAGTTTACTACTGGTAACTTACCATTTTTATGTACGTATTCTACTAAGTCATATGGCACTTCTAATTCTTTTGCTGCAAAGTATAGTTCATCTTCTGTCATACCTTGTATTCTTCTTATATCTTCATTCATCTTTCTCATATGTCTTACAGCTTGTATAACATCTCCTGTACCAGGTTCTCCTTTAGTTCTTATCATTGAAGCACCTTCATTTATTCTTCTTAATGCTTCACCTAAATCTTTTGCACCACAAACAAAAGGAACATTAAACTTTCTCTTGTTTATATGCAATCTATCATCTGCTGGTGATAGAACTTCACTTTCATCAATATAGTCTATTTCTATTGCTTCTAATATTTGTGCTTCTACAAAATGTCCAATTCTAGCCTTAGCCATTACAGGTATTGAAACGGCTTCTTGAATCCCTTTTATCATATATGGATCACTCATACGAGCTACTCCACCAACTGCACGTATATCTGCTGGTATTCTTTCTAATGCCATTACAGCACAAGCTCCAGCCCTTTCTGCAATTTTTGCTTGTTCTGGAGTAGATACATCCATTATTACTCCACCCTTTAGCATTTGTGCTAAATTTTTGTTCAATTCGTATCTTTCTTGCATTTTAAACCTTTCTATTTAGAATAAAATCTACTAATTACATCACCAAAAAGTGGTTGTTCAACATTTATATCCTTAAACCATTTATCTAAAACTTTTTCATAATCTTTAACAGCATTTACTTGTACTTCTTTATTATACTTATCTTCCATAGCAAAAGCTTCTTTTTTTATTCTTGGTTTTAATGTACCTTCTAAACTTTCTTTTGTTGGTACACCTATTGTTATACCTAATGCTACTATAGTATTTTTAGGTAAATTTAACAACTCTGCAATTTGTTCAGGATTATCTTTAACTCCACCTATAATAGTGCAACCATAACCCTTTGCCATCGCAACATAGTTAATTGTTAAAGCCATAATACCTGCATCTACCATAGCAACTTCACGTAATCTTTGTATATCCTCTGTTAATTCTTTGCCAACAGATTCTAGATAAACTTTGTCTCTATAGTAATCCCCTATTAGGGTTATAAAGCACGAACAGTCTCTTATTTGTGCTTGACCTCCACTTAAATGTGCAATTTTTTCTATTATATTTTTATCAGTAGTATATACCAAGCTTATTTGTTGTCCATTAACTGAACTTGGAGCTCTTCTTGCTACTTCTATTATTTCTTCTAAATCTTCTTTTTTTATACTCTCATCAGTAAACTTTCTTATAGACTTCCTATTTTTAATAGCTTCTAATAAATCCATACATCTCCTTACCAAATATTAACTCTTTTTTTCTTATCTAAATACATTTTATCATTTTCTTCTACATTAAATGTCTTATAAAAGTCATCTAAATTTCTAGGTTGTATATTAGCTCTTAATTCTCCTGGTGCATGTACATCTACTTTTATAACATAGTCTAAGTATTCTTTTTTAGCCTTTATTCTCCATATTTTAGCCCAATTTATGAAAAATTCTTCCAAGTTATACTCTCCACCATTTTTTAAAGCTTCTAATGCACAGCTTAACCCTCCTGCATCTGCTATATTTTCAGATACAGTTAACTTACCATTTATCTTACCACCAGAAAACTCTATTCCATCAAATAAGTCTATCATTGCTTTTGCTTTTTTATCAAAAGTTTCATAGTCTTTTTTTGTCCACCAATTCTTTAAATTACCATTTTCATCAAATTGACTTCCGTTATTATCAAAAGCATGTGATATTTCATGACCTATAACAGCACCTATACCACCATAATTTTCACTCTTTGTTTGAGTTAGGCTATAAAATGGGGCTTGAAGTATTGCTGCTGGGAAACATATATGATTTACAGATGGGTTATAGTATGCATTTACAGTATTAGAACTCATACCCCATTCTAGTTTTTTAACAGTTGTATTCCACTTAGCATATTCATGCTCTGCCATAATTTTTGAAAATCTCATTGTATTACTAAAGAAACTTTCTTTTTCATCTACAACTAATTTATCATAAACTTCATCATATTTATCTGGGTATCCTACTAATATATTTAATGTTTCTAACTTCTTAACTGCATATTTTTTTGTTTCGTCTTCTAACCATGTATTTTCTTTAAGTCTTTTTTCATATACAGATATCATACTTTTAACCATATTGTATACATCTTCTTTGGCTTTTTTACCAAAGTATTTTTCACCATAGTATACACTTACTATTTCTGAGAACATATCTGTTGATAGATAATATGCATATTTAGCAACACTCATTTCTTCCTTAGTTCCTGATAAGGCCCTCTTATACATACCTCCTATTTGACGTATATCTTCTGTCAGATAAGACTTAAGTGAAACTATTAATCTTGTTATTAACCAGCTTCTTATTAGTTCAATATTTTGTTCATTTAAGAAAAGATTATAGTTTTCATAGAATTTAGGTTCACAAACTACTATTTTATCTGGTGTTTGACCTATAATATCATTAACAATCTTTTCAAAATTTAAAAATTCAGAATACTTATTTACTTCTTCTTGTGTTCTTGGATTATTACTCTTTGGATAATCAGCTAATTCTACAGAAGTTTTAATATATTGTGCCATCATTCTATCGAATTTAAATGTATCATCTACTAATTTATCTTGTTCTTCTTTAGAATAACCAAATATATCTAGTAACTTATATAGCATTTTACCATATATGTCTAATAATCTTTTTGCTTCTTCATTACCTTCTTCATAATATCCCTTTTCAGGTAATATTATACTTGGTATATCAAGCCAAAGTACATTTCTTGTAGCATCTGCCATATCGGCTGTAACGTAAAATGAATATGGTAGAGGTAAACCTTTAAAAATCCATTCTTTGTTTATATTTTCTAAATCTTTTAAGTTCTTTATGCTTTCTAGTTTTTCTATATATTTTTTTACATCACTTATACCATTTTTATTACGTGTTTCAAAATCTTTTGTCATGTTATAGTATTTTATAAATTGTTCCATACCCTTTGTTTTAGGTTGAAGATTATCAAAATCTTTTATTAATTTGTCTTCTATATCTAAAACTAAATCCATAAATCCACCTGTAGTTGGTCTATCATTAGGTATTTTGGCTGTTTTTAACCATTGTCCGTTTACTGCGTGATATAGATCATTTCTTATTTCTTGTTTATTTATCATATATTTAACTCCTTATTTAATTTAAGTATTACAGCTGTTTTTGGAAGAAGTTCTAATTCCATTTCACCTTCTAGTTTTGTCTTTATCTTATTATTTGTTAGTAAGTCTAAAAATTCTTGATTTTTGTGATAAGTTTTAAATTCTACTTTTTGCTTTTCAAATGAATTATTTATTACTGTTATAATAGAAACTTTTTTATCATATCTTTCATAGCCTATTATATTTTGTTCATCTAGAACTAAAAGTTCCTTAAACTTACCATAAACTAAAACCTTATTATTATTTCTTATTGCAATAATCTTCTTATACCAACCAAATAACTCTAAGTCTGGTTTTTGTTCATATACTTCACCCTTATTAATATATGAAGGATTCTTTTCATCATCATACATATATTCATCCCATAACATAGGCTTTCTACAATAAGGGTCTGTAGCTCCCCACATTCCAACTTCATCTCCATAATATATCATTGGAGCTCCAACATAAGTCATTTGGAATACTGAGATTAATTTTAGTATTTGTTTTGGTTTAATTTTAGAATGCAACCAATCTATAGTCGTATTAGGATGATAATTAGATGCCAAGTCTGGTCTTATACCATTATATCCTTTTTCTAGTTGTTTTCCTTCTTCAAGGTCACGTCCTATTCTATCATTTACAATTCTTGAATAAAGTCTATCAGTATCATGAGAACCATTTAAATTTTGCATAGCTTGTAATGCTTGATATGGATACCATGTTCTTTTTTCTCTTAATTCATTGAAAAAGTCTGTAGGTTTTAGTCTATAACTTGGACCACCTACATCTGATTGATTTATGAAAAATCCAATAACTGCTTTTAACCATTCATAGTTCATTACAGCATCAAATTTTTCACCACTAGACACATCATCTCCTGCATTATTCCAAACTTCTCCAGTAATGTATGAATCTTTTTTACAACCCTTAACTACTTGTCTAAATTCCTTCCAAAAGTCTTGATTTTCAAGGCAACCTGGTACATCTAATCTAAATCCATCTATACCATCATCAACTGTAAAGTCATCATCAGCCTTTCCATCAGGTCCTAGCATCCACTTCATTACAATATTGAATATGTATTCTTTGTATTCAACATTAAATGAATCAAATTCTGGTAAAGTTTTAAATCCTGCCCAACAAGTGTATGATAAATTATCCTTATTATACATCAATGTCTTGTATGCTTCTTCTTCACTCATATCATCTGTTATGGGTTTATAGTTTGTAAAGTCAATATTCTTATACCACTTAGCATACTTTGAATCAGGTCCTTGTGCCATAGCTAAATTAAAACTCCAGTGCCTTTCACTACTATGATTAAATACACCATCAAATATTACTCTGATTCCATTTTTATGTAATTCTTTTATTAAATCTACCATTATTAAGTCTGACTCTGTCCAGACCCAACTTGATGGATCATCTGTTTCAAGATATCCATTCATACCTTTATTCTCACCAACTAAATTTACTTCAAGTAATTTTAATTCTGAATTGTGTTTTGCGTTTATTCCTAAGATTTCAACATATGTTTTTTGATTATCACTAACAAACACACCATGTTTTGATCCAGTAGTTCTAATTGTTCCAAAATCAGGTGATATATGTCTAAAATCATTTGCTCCATATTTATGATTTTGATATGAATAAAATACTGGATTTAACCAAATAGCATTTATACCTAAATCTTTTAAATACGGTATCTTTTCTTTTATTCCTTGTAAATCTCCACCATACATACGAGCATATTTTAAATCATATGATAAGTCTTGCTCTCCTATTTTTTCCCATCTTGTTTTATCACTAAAGTCTGAAGTCCATCTATTTCTATCAAACTTAGATAATTGTATGTTATTTTTTCTCCACTTATATTCCTTTTCAAACTTATACTCATGCAGATTGTTTATAGAAAAACTTTCTGGACCCAACTCATTAAATATTGGGTCGTTATAGGTATCACCATTATAGAATCTTTCTGGGAATATGTTATACCATATAGCTTCTTTCGTCCATGATGGGATATAGAAAAAATTAGTTACAGTATTTTTAGTGAATAATATATTTTCTTCTTTTCTTTTATACTCTAATGTTTTACCATCAAAGTAGGCTTTTTTAGGCCCATCTTCTAGTATAAAAACTAGATCATACTTAAATAGATCATCACTAAAAGTTATTAGTCTTTTAAAGAAGTCAAAATGATTTGTGTAATCACTAAATCTTTCTAACTCTTTTACTAGTTCTAACTTAGTTTCTTTATCTTTTAAGCATATATATGCTCTTTGTACATCCATTAACTGTGTTCTTAGAGTAAATTCATATTCAATATTTGATATCTTGTTAATATCATAAGAAATAGCTTTAATATTGGAAATATTTTCTATAGGTAAGAATGAGAAAACACCTGTTCCTAATTGTCCTTTAGGGAAAAGATTACCATTTTCTCCAACTATTAATTTTCTATTATCACCACTTTCAAATTTTCCATTAATTAAGAACTTATACTCATAATATCCGTTATCTAAATCTAGTACAGTTTCTACCTCTGTATCACTTTTAATAACACTGGAATTTGTTTCTGGTGTCCAATTATTAAAAGTACCAGCTATTGCTACATCGTTTATCTTTTCACCAAACTTTGTTACAAACCGTGTAAATTTAGTCTTTTTTAATTTGAACTTTAAATTATTTATATCTATTGTTATCAATACATCCATACCACGCCAAAACCCTGTTATTGGTTTAGGTCTTGTATTTTCTTGTAGATATGCTTCAAATATATTTACAAATGGAGCAGTGTGAGAATAAACCACACTTAAAGTTTTCATTCCATCATTAATGTAAAATGAATATGATCCTCCCTCAATTTTTTCAGCCTTATACACATATATTCCATTATTACCCTTTAGCTCTATTTGCTTATACGGCTTATTTTCCTTTAGAATGTACAACTGCATTAATTTACTCCTCGTCTAATCTTTTAAATATTGCATTAGTTTGTTCTTCATATCCTGGTTTTTTTAGTAATGCAAACATATTTCTCTTATACGCTTCTACACCAGGTTGATTAAATGGATTTATACCATTCATGTATCCTGAAATTCCAACTGCTTTTTCAAAGAAGTAGAATAAATATCCTAGGTTATATGCATCTGCTTTTTCTATTTGTATATCTATTACTGGTACATCTCCGTCAAAGTGTGCTAATGTAACTCCTTTACATGCCATCTTATTAACATAGTCCATAGATTTACCTGCTAAATAGTTTAATCCATCTAAGTCTTCTTCATCTTTTTCAATTAACACATCATGTTCAGGTGTATTAATTGAAATTACAGTTTCAAACATTTGTCTTCTACCTTCTTGTATAGATTGTCCTATTGAGTGTAAGTCAGTAGAAAAGTCTGCTGATGTTGGGTAAATTCCTTTAAAGTCCTTACCTTCTGATTCTGCAAATAATTGTTTTAACCATTCAGAAACATAGTGTAATCTTGGTTCATAGTTTACAAATATTTCCATAGTCTTACCTTTTCTATATAGGATGTTTCTAATTATTGCATAAGTCATTGCATCGTTATTTTCTTTCTTGTAATCAACACTTGCATCATATGCACCCTTCATTAACATATCTATATCTATACCAGCTGCTGCAATAGGTAATAGACCAACTGCTGTTAATACTGAAAATCTTCCACCTACATTATCTGGTACAACAAATGTTTCATAACCTTTCTTGTCTGCTAATGTTTTTAATGCACCTTTTTTCTTATCTGTTGTTGCATATATCCTCTTTGCAGCTCCTTCTAATCCATATTTTTCTTCCAACATTTTCTTAAATACTCTAAATGCAATTGCTGGTTCTGTTGTTGTTCCTGATTTAGATATTACATTTACTGAGAAGTCTTTATCTTTTACCAATTCTACTATATCATGTAAATAGTTAGGACTTATGCTTGTTCCAACAAAGTATATTTCAGGTTTTTTAACTTGATTGTAGTAAGTTGGTAATAGAAATTCAATAGCTGCTCTTGCACCTAAATATGATCCTCCTATACCTATTACAACTAATGCTTGACTATCGCTTCTTATCTTTTCACTAGCTTTTTTTATTCTTTCAAATTCTTCTTTGTCATAATCTTTAGGTAAGTCTATCCAACCTAAAAAGTCATTCCCTTGTCCTTTACCTTCTTCTAATATCTCCATAGCTGTTTTAGCAAATGGTCTTAATGCATCAATTTCATGTTCTACTATTTCATTTTTAGTATATTTGTAATCAAATTTCATTGACTTCAACTCCTTTTTTAGTTTTAATATATATTCATCTATTTCATTTTTTACATTTATTGTTAAAAACGAAAATACATCTAATACTACCGATCTTCTTTTATACTCACAAGCTATCTCAACACTTGTGGTAAAATCATCAATTGCTTTTAAAAATACCTCAACTGTTATCTTTTTGTATCTATCTTCCATAAAGTACGATATCTTATTATACTTATCTTCTTTTAAGTACACTTCTATTAGTCTACTATTTCTAAAAACTATTTCTTTTCTTGTTTTTAATATATTTATATATACATCCTTAATATTGTATTTTAAAACATATTTAGTTTTTAAATATTCCATTAATATACCCCACAAGTATTGCTATATCGTTATATGTCACCCCACTAATACGTGTTGCTTTTGCTATACTAGAAGGTTTTTGATAATTAAGATTTGATTTTGCTATATTACTCAATCCTTGTATATTAGTATAGTCTATATCTTCAGGTATTTTCATATTTTCTAGCTTCTTATACTCTTCTATTTGTTTTTTTTCACGATCTATAAAGACACTGTACTTAGCATTTATCTCTACTTGCTCTATAACTATATCATCTAAGTCTTTGGTATCTATGAACTGACAAAGATTAGCATAATCTATTTCTTGTCTTGCTAAAAATGAAAATGCATCCATAGGTGATGACATACTTACACCATGTTTAATATTATCTAACTTTTCATTAACTTCTTTAGTTGGATATATCTTTATACTCTTAAGTCTTGATATTTCCTCATTTATTAAGTCCTTACACTTTGTTAAATAGTCTAGAGTTTCTTGGGGTAATAACCCTATTTCTTTTGATACCTCAAGTAAACGTAAGAAAGTATTATCTTGTCTTAATGTTAGTCTATACTCTGCTCTTGATGGTAAAACCCTATATGGTTCTGGTGTTGTCTTTGTTATAATATCATCTATCATAACCCCTATATACGCATCATTCCTGTTTAATATTATTGGACTTTTACCTTGTATTTTTCTTGCTGCATTTATTCCAGCTATAAGACCTTGTGCTGCTGCTTCTTCATACCCACTTGTCCCGTTTATAGTCCCTGCTGTGTATAAGCCTTCTACTACTCTAGACTCTAGTGTGTATTTAGCTTGATTTGCTGGGATATAGTCATATTCTACTGCATAACCATATCTTACTATCTTTGCATTTTCAAGTCCTGATATAGTCTTTAGCATCTTTTCTTGTGCAAAAGGTGGCATCGCTGTTGTAAATCCATTAATATATATTTCATCACTCTCATTTGATTCTTTTTCTAAAAATATTTGATGATCATATTTATCTGGAAAATTCATTACCTTTCTGTCTAATGAAGGACAATGTCTTGGACCTTTTGTACTTACTATACCTGTTACTATAGGCGAGTATTTTAATAGTTCTTTTGCAACTTCAATAGTCTTTTTTGTTGTATATGTAAGATAAGTTGGTTGCATTTCTTTTTGTATTTCTTTAGTTTCATAAGAAAAATATTTTGGTTTAACTTGACCTTCTAATTTTTCCATCTTTGAAAAGTCTATAGACGATTCTAGCAATCTAGGTGGTGTTGCTGTTTGATATCTATCAAGAACTACACCTGCTTTTTCAAGTGATCTAGCTAATCTAACAGATGAAACTTCACCAGCTCTACCTGAGCTATACTTAACATCCCCTATTATATACTTCCCATCTAAAAATGTTCCTGTACACAATATTACAGCTTTTGCACTGTAGCTTACTCCTAAATTATCTACTACTCCACAAACTTTACCATCTTGTATTATTAAATCTATTACATGAGCTTGCACTACATCTAAGTTTTCTTGTTTCTCAACTACTTCTCTCATTTTAACCCTGTAGTCATACTTATCTGCTTGAGCCCGTATTATTCTAGCCGCAAGTCCTTTTGTATGATTTAAGTTTTTTAATTGTAGATTGTACTTATCTATGTGCTTTGCCATTTGCCCCCCTAGCATCCCTATTTCAGATACTAGATGGCTCTTACCAGGTCCACCTATTGATGGATTACAACTCATAAGAGCAATGGTATTAAGATATATTGTAAAAAGACCCGTCTTAAGTCCTAACCTTGCACAAGCAAGACTTGCTTCTATTCCTGCATGACCTGCTCCTACAACAATTACATCATATTTATTCATAAATATTCCTTTCTATTTCACTTTTAAATTTTACTATTTTTTCATTTAAAAATCAACCTTGGCATAAGTACAGTAATATAGTATACTATCTTAGGTGATAAAATGATAAAAGAATTTTTTAAAACTATATTTTTTTCAATAATTGTTTTTTTTATCTTAAAAACAATTAATAGTAGTACATATATATATCATATGTATGAACTTACAAAAAACATACCTTTAATATATATATTAATACTAGCCCCCATTTTTGAAGAATACCTATTTAGAGGCTATATTTTTTCATTTCTGCAAACAAAAACAAAGTATGCAAATATATTACAAGCACTACTTTTTTCACTATTACACATCAATCCCATTCAAATGGCATACACCTTCATATTAGGATATTATCTAGGTAACATACAAAAAAAATATGGAATATATTACTGCATCTTCTTACACATAGTATTCAATCTTTTCAATTTTTTTATTTCAAATATATTTTAATCTTTGTGTAGAAAATTTCTCCAAAAAAAAAAAAAAAAAAAACGATATTTATTGACTTTTTTATTTGTCAATGTTAATATTGTAAGTACTATGTCGTTTAAAAGGGGGAATTATGGATAAAATATATAACGTGCAAAAAAATCTGAAAAGATGTATGAAAAGTAATAGAAAAATTAGCTTTTCAATGGGTTTACTTATTTCTTTTTTAATTACTGGAGGAATATACACTTATGCAAATGAATATTCACACCAAATATTTTTTAATGGTGATTTTAATAGAAATGTAAATTTTGATAACACTCTCAAGAACTTTTCTCATCCTGACTATCCAGAAACATTGGATAATAAGGATAAATATGAATACTTTGGTTCATATGGAGTAAAAAAAATTAATACAAAATATATGGATTTTGTAAGCTTTTCAACTGATTTAGTTCCAAAAAAAGCACCTAATATTTTTTTAATAGAACCTAAAAACAGTACTTTAAAAATTAATGCTGTAAATAACATTACTTTTGATAACCCAAAAGTAGATGACGAAAAAATTAATAAACCAGAAAATAAACCAGAAACAAAAGATCCTATTAACATACAAAAAATAGATAGAAAACCAATTGACACAATAACTCTACAAAATAACGTGGATATACATATTGAAAAAATTGAACAGATTACACCAAAAAATCCAACATACACAAATATATCACCATCAAAAATATCAAATGATATACTCCCGCAAAACATTGACATCAAATTTGATAAAAGAATAGTAGCAGCCCCAAAACTTGAAGATTTTACACCACCAACACCAAAAACTCCAGTAGAATTAGGAGATACTGGATTTGAAAGTGTGATATACAATGAAGCATATCAACTTTTAGATCCTGACAGGAATATTGGTAGTGAAAGAGCTGAATATAATAGAGGTATAGTTGGACAAGTTAGCATAACTAAGGGGACATTTAAAATTAATAATGTTTATGAGGATGGATGTTATTTTGCATACAAGAATTATGATAGCATACCTAACTATTATTCTAATCCTGATTATGAATCCTATAAAAATCCTATAAAACTAAATGATGATAACTATTTAAAAGAACCTAAACAATTTGATTTAGGTTTATTTGACTCAGCTGATCCTGATGATTATTTAGTTTCTGAAGATATATATAATGTTAAATATGACGATGAAAGATTTAGAACTTTTTACGGACTAAACAGTTCTGCTTATGGATATTTCGGTAAAGATGTTGATATATCATATATATCTAATGCAAGAAAGGAGACTACTAATAATTCTTATACCAACAAAAACCCTAATACCGTCATATATATGGAAACAGACAGTAACTCAGCACAAACTTTAGAAAATTTGCATAATTATAAGGTAGTAAATGATGAGCTATATAACGAAATTAAGGGGTATAAAGACCTTAGTAAGTTAAAAGATGATGATACTTTTGAATTTAAAAAAGAAATTTTTCCAACTGGAATAACTCTATTTAATTCTGAAGCTAATGTAAAACTGTTAGGGTCTTATGCTAAATTTGTTACAGTAACTACCCAATTTAGTGATGAGCGCTCTAATAAAAGATTAAGTGTTTTTAATAATAACGGAAATATTTCAGCCCTAAATTATACAACAAATGAAGATGATGATGACATTAAAAATCAAATAATATTTTATAGTACTCCAGATGCTACTCCTAAATATAGTGATTTTCAAAGATATATATATTCAAATGGACAAAAAGGTAAAATAAATATATATAGTAATAATGCTATTGGAATGTATTTTACTGAATCAGGAATAAATGGATTTCAAAATGCTCTTTCAACTGCCTTTATTAACAACGGTGAATTTAATATTTATGGTGCCCATAGTACTGGTGTAAGTCTTAAAAGACCTGCGACTCTAGGTACAAAAAGTGGTATATATTTACTTAAACCCATAAATATTTTTGGTGATGAAGCTGTTGGTGTCTTTCTACCTGGTGATGTTTCAAAAGTTCCTGAAGAAAATCTACAATTAAGAGTTAATATTGGAGAAAAAGGGAATAATAAGGAAAAAGTAACTTGGAATGATGAATTTCCAGGTAATGAAGAAGGTGAAGATTATGATGCTGAAGATGCCGAACCAAAAGACATTGTAATACCTAATGTAGGAAATACAGAAGGCAATAGTGTAGACAATGTAGACTACAGTATTGGTCTATTTTATGCAAACTCTCATAAAGCTAATATAGGGCTTACAGATATTAAGTTGGGTAAATTTGCTAAAAATAGTACGGCAATATTTGCTTCCGATGGAGAACTTCATATATCAAAAGGTAAAATAGATATTGATGGAGAAGATAATATTGGTCTTCTTTCTCAAAAAAATGGCACTAATGGTGGAAAGATTTCTTATGTTGGTGATATTACAGCTTCTGGTAAGAAAAATAAATTAGTGTATACCGATAACAAGAATATTTCAATTGAGGGTACGGTTTCAAGTACATCAAAGGACTCTGTTTCTATTTATGCTGATACTGGTACTATTGATTTAACAAAGGCTGATTTGAATATTGATATAAGTGGTGAAAATGTTGCTGCTGGTTATGCTGTAAATAACGGTAAGATTAAATTAAAAGATGAATCTAAAATTAAAATAACAAATGATGCTCCTTCTAATGGTACTGCTCTTGTAGCTAAAAAAGGTGGAGTTATAGAAGCTAAAAAGGCTAAAATAGATATTAAAAATATAGTAGCTGGGCTTTCTGCTAGTGATGATAATTCTAACATTGATTTTACTGGTGGAACACTAAATTATGATGGTGAAGGTTACTCAATTTACACAGATGGAAAAGGTAAAATTAATTTATCTGATGCAAAGATTACACTAAAAGGAAAAGCTATAGGTTTTGATGTAGATCAAGATGAAAATAGTGAACAAAATGTAATATTAAATAATATGACAAGAATTAAACCTGAATCTGATGATGTAATTCTATTTAACCTAAAAAACTCAAGTGACTTAGATACTAAAGGTGGAATAAGAGACCATATCATATCTCGCATAGAAACAAAACTTAAAAAGACTAATCCTGATATTAATTTAACCCAACTTGTAACTCAACCTAAAGCTGGAGAACCTGGAGAATTCTACAAGGTCTCAGCTATGGAAGGTGGTAATATTAAAATAGGTAGTCTTGATAAGTCTGCTGTTTCTACTGATGATATAAATGGTGAGCCTGATACAGAAGAAAAGAAAGCTAAAAAAGACGGTTTCCAATTCTATAACCGTCTACATATACAAAGATTAATAGCTACTACACATGACAATAGTACGATTTCTGCTATTTTAGATAATAAGGCAGCTAGTAAATTCAATAATCAAGTAGTTGCTCTTGAATTAAGTTCATCACCTTCTGCGACTTCTAATGCTGAAACTCAAATTAATATAGTTAAGTCTAATATAATTGCTGATAGAACTGAAAAAGGTTCTGGTGCAATAGGTCTATTTATCAACTATGGAAAAATAGATGTAGATGAAACTTCTACAATTTCAGTTGAAAATGAGAATAGTGTAGATAATAAGCAAGCAGTTGGTATATATGCTGTAAATGGTTCAGAAGTTAGTAATAAAGGTGAGATAACTGTTGGAAGTTCTAATTCTGTAGGTATATTAGGTGAAAATCACAGAAAAGCTACAAATAGTACTGAAAACGATAAATTCGGTGATGGAAAGATAAATATATCTAATGCTGGAACAATAGAAATTAAAAAAGCTAATTCTACAGGTATATATGCTAACAATATTGATAAAGAAATTACTGATAATACTGTTGTAAACTCTGGTACAATCAAAGCATTAGGTGAACATTCTAATGGTATTTATTCACATAAAGGAACTGTTTCTAATACTGGTATTATAGAACTTGGTGATAAAAATGTAGGAATATATTCTGATTCATCTATTATAAAAGACTTGGGGACTATAAAATTTAATAGTAATAATAGTACAGCAATATTTGTAAAAGGTTCTTCAACAATAGATAGTGGTAAAAAACTTACAATTGAAAATAATGGTGATCTTAGTGGTAATGTAGGTCTTTATTCTGAAAATGACTTAGAAACTGACCTTGTTATAGATGCAAAAGGTAAAAAGATAACCTCATACTATACTAAGTCCAAAGCATTAACTGTTAATGCTGATATAACTACAAGTGAAGATGGTGTAGGTATTAATGGTGATAATGGTAGCATTACTTATGAGCAAGGTAAGAATTTGACTGTTTCTAAAGAATCTTTTGGTATTTTAAGTCATAATAGTGATGTTACACTTAATGGAAATATACAACTAGATAGTGAATTAGGAAAAGGTATATACTTTGATTCTAGTGAAAAAAACTTAAATATTTCTGGAAATATTAATGTAAATGCAAAAAATGTAATAGGTTCATATATCTCTAATGTTACAGATTCAACTAAATTAACATTAACTACACCTATTACTTTTGGAGAAAATTCAGATCATAGTATTGCATACCTATTTAATAAGTCTAAATTTAATAATACTAGTTTTACTGAACTTAAATCTAAGGGTACACAACATAATACATATATTTTTGCACTTAGTGAAAACAAAATTAATTTAGGTACTAATGAAGTTTCAATTAAATCTGAAGATAGCAGTAAAGGATTTACTGGTATATATTTAGGAGAAAGCAATAAATTAACTGGTGAAAAAATTAAAGTTTCAGATAAAGCTACAGGTATTTATTCAAAGGATAATAATACAGTAGAGATTAAGAATATAGAAGTTAATGGTCAAGATACAGTTGGAATATATAGTGAAAAAAGTAATAGATTAAAAAACGTAAATATATCTAGCAGTAATAGTGCTGTAGGTATTTATGGTAAGAAAGGTAAAATCACTTTTTTAGGTGATAATTCACTAAATTTATCTTCTAAGGGTACAGGTATATATTTAGAAGAAGCTAGCCTTAATGGGGGTAGTATTAAACTTGTAAATAAGGATAATGATAAGAATAATAGCCTTGTTGGTGTATACTTTAAAGAGTCTAAATCTAGTAAAAATACTTCTAATATATCAATAGATAATGATACAAAACTAATAGGACTTTACCTAGATAAGGCTAAAGTTTTAAATAAAGGTGAAATTAAAGCAACTTTAGGTTCATCTAATACTCTAGCCTTTGTTGCTAATGGATCTACATTTACAAATAGTGGCAATTTAACCTTAACTAGTTCTGATAGTCATGCTATATATGTAAATGATGGAATTGCAGAAAATACAGGAAATATTACTGTAGATAATGAAGGTAATAAAGATAATAAGCCTTCTGTAGCAATGGCAGGTATGAAAACTGGTAAAAAGGTTATTTTAACTAATGATGGTAAAATTAATGTATCTAATAATAGTATAGGAATGTATTTAGATAATGGTGCTATAGGAAATAATAAGAAAGATATTGTAGCACAAAAGAAAGATTCAGTAGGTGTTTATGTAAATGGAAACCAAACACTGTTTACTAACACTGGTAAGATTAGTGCTGATAATATAGGGGTATATTTAAACAATACAGAAAAAGGTAATATTAAAAAACTAGGTTCTGTAACCCTAACAAATGACAATGCTGTTGCCGTTTATGCAAATAATTCTAAAGTTGATTTTGAAATAAAACCAACTGTTAAAGAAGGAGAATTACCTAATAACCTAATATCACTTTATGCTACAGGTAATACAGAAATAAGTAGCAAAATTTATACAGCAAATGGTAAAAATTCTATAGGTATCTATTTAAAAGACAATAAAGTTTCATTTAATGATGCTTATGTGAAAATAACTGAAGGTCATGAAGATAAAAATGGTGTTAGCTACAACACAGGAATTTATGCTGATAGTGAATATAAAGGTGATTTAAAAGTTAATATTGAAAATACAGCTAAAAATACTATTGGTATTGCTGTAAGTGAAGGGTCAACAGTTAATTACTCAGGTAATATTACAACAGGTAAAGATTCTATAGGTATTCTTACAAAAGGTACCTTGGTTACTAAGAATAGTACATTTAATATAGATGGTGGTACAGGTATTTTTGTTGATAATACTGCAGATGCAAAAATAGGTACTGATGAAAATACTATAATGAACTTATCAAATAAAGCAACTGCAATATACCAAAATGGTGGTAAGCTTAAATTAGGAGATAAGCTAAAATTTGGTGAAAATAGTATGGGTACTCTATTGATTTCTAGAAATGCAGAAGTTGATTCAAACATCTCATATTCTGTTAAAACCGACTCTTTAGGTGTTGGACTATATTACACAGATAATAAAGACCACAAATTTACCTCTAGTGGTAAAATAACTCTAGGTAGTGATAATGCTACTGGAATATATGCACAATCAACTGGAACTGGTACTAATACATTAATAAATAACGGAGAAATCATTACTTCAGATGGTATGAAAAATAATATAGGTATTTATGCTGATAATGTAAATGTTGAAAGTAATAAGATTAGTATAGGGGAAAAAGGTGTTGGTATCTACTTAACTAAAAAAGTAAATCTTAAAAATACAGAAATTACTTTAAATGGTGAAAACTCTGTTGGTATTTATTCAGAAAATATTTCTAATGGTTCAAATTATTCAGTAGGTAAGATTACAGGCGAAAAAAATAATCAAACTGGTTTATTCATATTTAATGAAAAATATGATGAAAACAAGAATATTACCCTTTCAGATTTAGATATTAATTTAAAAAATAATTCTAAGGGTGTTGGACTTCAAAATGCTAATTATACAATAAATGGAGATTCTAAAATATCTGTAGGTGATAAGAGTACAGGTTTAGCATTTAAGGATGCTAAAGCTAATGTTAAAGCTAATATTACTGTAAAAGAAAACTCTCTTGCCCTTTATGCACAAGGAGAAAAAAATGTAACTTTTGAAGGTAAAATTGAAGCTGGTAAAAATTCAAAATGGGTGTATGCAAAAGATAAGGCTAATATAACCTTAAATAAGTTTGCTGATTTCACTGTAAATGGTGGTCTAGGTTTAGGAGCTGACAATGCAACTATTACTGCAGATAAAGAAACAACAATTACAGTAAATGGTGGAACTGGTGCATATATTAATGATGGTAAGATAGACAAATTTAAAATAGATGTTCAAAAAGGTTTAGGTCTATACATACAAAATGGATATAATGGTACTCTACCTACTGTAAGTCTAACTGGTGATAACTCTAAAGCATATGTTTTAGAAAGTTTAAATAAGGAATTTAAAGTCAATGATAATATTACTCTTGATAAAACAAACCAAATATATATTTATTCAAAAGAAACAGGTAAAGGAATAGACGTTAAGGATATACAAATTAAAGGCTCAGATAGTTATGGAATATATAACTTGGCTGATCAAAATATAACTACAAAAGATCTTAATATATCTGGTTCTAAATCATTTGGTATATATTCTACTGGTAAAGGAAAAATTAATGTAGATAAGATTACTGTTACTGGTAAAAATAGTGCAGGTGTTTATTCAATAAAAGGTGATATCACACAAACTGGTGATATTACTAGTAAAGGTCTAGGAATATACTCTGAAGATGGTAGTGTAACACTTAATGGTTCTAAGATTTCATTAGGTGATAAAGATGGTATAGGTGTTAAGGCTAAAAATTCTAGTGTAACTATTTCAAATGCTATGACAATTAGTAACGGAAAAGAAGGTGCTGCTGGAATATATTCTGAAGGAACTGGAGATATTACTTTTGAAAACAACTTAGTAGTTAATAAGGACATTATTGGAGTATACAAGAGTGGAACAGGCACAATTAATCTTAATGGTTCTAGTACCACTATCTTGGAGAATGGTATAGGAGTATATAGTAAGGGTGCAGAAGTAAACAATGCTGGAAGTTTAAATGTAACTAATAAAAATGCTAAGGGTATCTATGTTGAAAATAATAAACTTACTTCAAATGGAACTGTAACTATTAATGGAGAAAATGCTATAGGTCTAGCAAGTAAAAATGGTGAAATAAGTTCTACAGGTGATATTAGTGTTACAGGTAAAGATGCAGTTGGAATCTACTCTGACGAAGCAGAAGTAAAATCTACTGGTAAAATTACTTCTAATAGTATAGGAATATACTCTAAAGGTACTAAAGATATTACTCAAAGTGGAGATATTACTGTTGGTAAAGATGCTGTTGGAATATTTAAAGAAGGTAGTGGTAATGTTAATATAACTTCTAAAGATGTTAAAGTTGGTGATAAAGGTTATGCCCTTTATTATCTAAACGACTCTAATAAGAGAGGAACTATTACTGCTAATATCAAAAATATGAATCTTGGTAGTGAAGCCATAGGAATATATACTAAAAATGGTAATTTAACATATACTGGTAACATTAATGTTGGAGAAAAGAAAAATTCTGCAGGTATTTATGCTGATAATTCAGATGTTACATTCAAAGGTATCTTAAATGTTTCTAATCCTGAAACTATAGGTATATTTGCTAAGGGAAATTCAAATGTAACTATAGAAAATGGTAGTACAATAAATGTTTCAAATGGAAGTTATGGTATTATGACTAATGATGACTCAACTGGTAAAATTACCATAGAAAAAGGTGCTACATTTAATATTAGTAATCTATCATATGGTATATCAGCTTATGGTAAAAATACAATAATAAACAATGGAACATTTAATATTGATGCTAATTCTACAGGTATATTCCACTCATTTGACTCTACTATAAGTGGGTCTGGTAATATTCCAAGTGATAAAATAAAGACACTGAATAAAAAGGCTGATGTAGCAGGTATAGATATTAAATTTAATGGTGAGGTTAAATTCCCTAAAAATATTGAAGTTGTTAATGGCGGTACAATAAAGGTTAATGGAACTGTTGATATTAACAATATGTACCTAGATTTTGAACATGATAATAAGCCAATAATAGATGCAAATTCAATAAAAGGTACTGCTATTGTAACTTCTAATTTCTCTATGGGTAATCGTGTTAATAAGCTAGTGTATCAAGATGTATTCAGACCTAGATCTGAAAATGGTTTTGGTAAATTCGCTGGTGATGTTACATCACAATCTGCTTCATGGATAGCAAAAATCAGTAAAACTGAGCCTGATACAAAGACATACGATATTATGATGGTTCGTATTCCATACACAGTTATGTTTAAAGGTGAAAAGAACTCACAATTAGGTAAAAGCTTAGAAGAGATAAGAAGTACTATACCGACATATTCTAAAATATTTAAAGACTTAGATAATGTTTCTACAGAAAAAGAACTTACAGATACAATAGCAAATATTAGGGGTGACATATACTCTAATATACAAGAAAGAATGTTGGATGTAGATAATACATTTGATAAGTCATATAAAGAGGTATTAGATTCACATAATGTAACAGATAGAGTACATAAGTTTAGTGTAATATATTCAAAGAATAAGCACATTGACGAAACTCTTGGTGTTTCTTCATACGATAAAGATTCATATGGAATACTTTACTTAAATGATAGAGAAAACGGGGCTAATAAGTACGGATTCTCAGTTGGATTAATTTGTTCTAAGTTTAACTTTACAGGACCAACTTCACTAGGTTCAAGTGAAGAAATGCGTTCAGGTAAATTTGGACTACATTACCAAAGAACAAAAGATAATCTTAAATACTTAACAAGACTTGAACTAGGGGTTAATAAGCATATTACAAATAGAGTAAGTAATGTTAATGGTATGAAGTATAAGTACAATGCTAATTACTGGAGCTATAACATAGACTGGAAGAATAGACTAAGTTATGATATAGATGTAACTAAAGACTTTAGAATAACTCCATATGCTAATTTAGATGTTACTTATGGTAAGATATTTGGTATTAATGAAGATGCTCTAACAGATCCTACACTTAAATTAAGTATAAAACCAAATTCATACTTTGTTATAACACCTAGAATAGGAATAGATGCTAAGTATGATATAGAATTAAAAAATGATATGCATATATCACTTAAAGGAAACCTAGAATATCATTACGATCTTAATGAATTGTATAAGAGAGTAAATATGGCAAAATTCTCTAGTGTAACAGACTACTATGAATTATCTATACCAGGTTATAGAAGAAGTGGTTTAAAAGTAGGAGGAGAAGTTGAAATAGGTAAAAAAGATAGATATGGCGTAACATTTGGAGCTACTTATGATAGATCTATGAAGTATAGTTTGAGATTTAATTATAAGTGTTTGGGATTTAATTATAAGTTTTAAAAAAGGGGTGCAGTACAAAAACTGCACCCTTAAAATTTTAAATTTTTGGATAATACGCACTATAAGAAATATGAATTTTTAGGATAATACGCAGGTAAAAATAAAAGTGTCAAATCTTTTGACACTCTTATTCACTTTTTAATGCATTTAATAATACCTTGATTATTAAATCTGTATATTTACCTTCTCTATACTCTTTTTTTACTTCATCCGTAACTTCTAATTCACTAGGATATTCTTCTAGTATCTTTTTAATCTTTATACCATCTACCCTAAATACACAAGGTATCCTATTATCACTAGATAGCATATTCAACTTTCCAAAGTTCTTTTCTCTTGATAAGTATTCAACATTAATACCATTGGGATTTAATGCTCTAATTCTTTCAACTATTGCAACCAATATCCTACAATCTGGGCAAAATGGTTCTGCAAATATTAAAAGATTTTTTTCGCTTGATATACTTTTAATAATATCTGTATACTTGCTTGATATATTTATTTCTTTTAACATTTGTACTTGTTTTTCTTTGTCAGAATCACTGCCAAATTTTAAATATTCTTCATAATTTGTCATGATTGTTCTCCTATACTATCTTAGCTTATCAACTAATTCTGTCTTACTTTCAGTTTTTTTATCTTTTTGTTTTAATATTTTAGCAGGCATTCCAGCAACAACTACATTTTCTGGAACATCTTCAGTAACAACTGCTCCTGCTGCTACAACAGAACCTTTACCTACTCTAACACCTTCTAATACAACAGCATTAGCTCCTATTACAACATTATCTTCTATTACAACAGGTTTTGCACTAGGTGGTTCAATAACACCAGCTAAGACTGTACCAGCTCCTATATGGCAATTTTTACCTACTTGAACTCTACCACCAATTATTACTCCCATATCTATCATGGTAGCTTCTCCAATTTTTGCCCCTATATTCACAACAGCACCCATCATGATAATAGCTCTATCTTCTATAGTAACTTTATCACGGATTATTGCACCTGGTTCTATTCTTGCATTAACCTTTCGTATGTCTAATAAAGGTACACCTGAATTACGTCTATCATTTTTTAAATGATAATTCTTAAGACTATTTTCTTTAATAATTTTTTCTATTTCTTCAACATCTCCATAGATAAATTTTAAGTCTTTACCTATTACTTTACATGAATAAGTATTACTAATATTTTCATCAGTTATTAATTCACATGGAGTTTGCTTTTTAGCATTTGCTATAAAAGAAATTATTTCTTCTGATTTTTCCTTTTCAGTCATTTAATATTTTCCTTTCCTAGTATTACCTCAAAACTATGCCAACTTAATGTTGCACATTTTACTCTTGCTGGCATATCACGAACATATTCCATTAGTACTGCATCATTTAAAAGACTAACATCTCCATCTTTATGATCTTTCATCATTAAAAAGAAATTGTCTATAATCTTCTTAGCTTCAACTAATGTCTTACCCTTAATATCTTCTATCAACATAGCTGTAGAAGCTGTTGAAATAGCACACCCTGAACCTATAAACGACGCATCTAAAATCTTATCATCTTTAATTTTGATTAATAAGGTTAAGTCATCTCCACAACTAGGATTATGACCTCTTTCTACATAAGTAGGTTTATCAATTTCTTTTTTTAAATCTGATCTTTTATTGTATTCTAGTATAGTTTGCTGATAAATTTTGTCTATATCTTCTATCATAATTTAAAAACCTCTTTTACTTTTTCAAGTCCTTCTATCAATGCGTCTATATCACTAGATGTATTATACACATTAAGACTAGCTCTACAAGTTGAATTTATCTTCATAAATTGATGTAGTGGTGCTGTACAATGTTGTCCAGAACGCACAGACACCTTGTATTTATCTAGTATAAAGGCTGTATCATGCGAATGAACACCTTTAACATTAAATGCAACCACTGGAACTCTATCTACATTTTCTGTATAATATGTCTCAACAAAATCTAATGTCTTTAGTTTGAATAAGAGTTCTACTAGTAGCTTATTCTCAATATCTTCTATCTTTTTAAAGCCTATTAGGTTAATATAGTCTATTGCACGTGATAATGAATATATTGCTGCACTATCTAGTGTTCCACCTTCAAATTTTGTTGGAACTTTTGCATATGTTGAATATTGTTCTTCAACATATTCTATCATATCTCCACCGTAAATAAAAGGAGGCATCTTTTCTAATAGTTCTTTTTTAGCATAAAGTACTCCAACACCAAAACTAGAATACATCTTATGACCAGAAAAAGTCATAAAATCAACATCCCATTTAAAAACTTCATGTTTAAAATGTTGTATAGACTGAGCACAGTCAAGTAATACCAACGCATCATATTTATGAGCATAATTAATAATTTCTTCAAAAGGTTGTATTATTCCTGTTGTATTCACTACAGAAGAAAGTGCTACTATTTTAGTATTCTTATTAACCTTATACTTAAAATCTTCCATATCAACTTGTCCATACTCATCCAAGTAAAAGTATTTTATAGTACAAGAAGTAACCTTTTTTACAAACTGCCATGGCAATATATTTGCATGGTGGTTTGAAACACATAAAAGTATTTCATCACCAGGCTTTAAAAATGATAAACCATATGAATATGCAACCAAGTTTATTGCTTCTGTACAATTTTTAGTAAATACTACTTCTCCATTATCACCTGATCCTATAAACTCCTTTACTTTTTTTCTTGTATTTTCTACTATTGATGTATTTATCATAGATAATTCGTATGATCCACGACCTGCATTAGCATTAAATGTTGTATAGTATTCATTCAAATTATCAATAACACATCTAGGTCTTTGAGTAGTGGCACTACTGTCCAAATAATGTATATCCTTCTTATCAAAAATCGGGAAATCATCTCTTAAATTTTCCATTATAACATCCTATTATTAATTTCTTTAAACATTTTTTCTTTAATATCTTCAAATTCTATTCTTTCAAATATTGGTCTAAATGAAGATTCTACTATAATCTTCTTAGCTTCTTTAGAATTGAAACCTCTTGACATTAGATAAAATAGTCTATCTTCATTAACCTTACCAACAGATGCAGCATGTGCTCCTAGCACATCATCTTCATCGCATAACATTGCAGGGATAGAGTGTATTTTAATAGTATCATCTAATAATATAGAGAATTCCCCTTCACTTGCACGTGATTTGCTACATCCTCTATAGAAATATATATTACCTCTAAATATCTTAAGACCATGATCTTTTGTTGCACCCCTACCTTCAATATTTCCTTCATTTTTCTTACCATGAAATAACATTGAGTATTCAAAATCTGCTTTTCTGTACCCATCTACAAGATACGCTGGTACAAAAAGTACATTTGAATTTTCTCCTAAAAATCTAGCCTTTGCTGCAACAGCATTTACCTTTGATCCTAATTCTAAATCATAATATTCTAAATTTACATTGCTATTTACAACAAAATCAGTTTGAGTTAAATTCTTTGATTCTCCATTTAAATTTTGTAGGTTAATAAGTTCTAAGTTTGAATTATCTGAAAGATTAACTCTTACATATCCATTGTGATAATGATTATAACCATCAGTTGATTCATATAGTAAAAGTATTTTTGCACTAGCATCTTCTTTGATATTAATATTTATACCATTAATTAAGGTGTCAGATGCTTTTGAAATATCAAACTTAATAGCTATCATCTTTTCTGTTTTTTTAGATATATCTATACTCAAACTATGATTTAATCTTTGCTTGTTTTCTACTTCATAATATTCACCTAAGCCCCTATATGGTTGTGGTCTTTCGTCAGAATATTTTGTAATAGTTATACCTTCTTGATCCATATTCAAAAACTTAAGGTTATCTAAAATATATTCTTTTTGTTCTATAGTTTCACTAGGAGTGTAGTCTAATCTTTTCCAGTATGGTCTTTTCATTTCTTCATATTTTTCCATTTTTTCCTCCTAACCTATAGTTCCTTCAAGTTCTATTTCAATTAATCTATTTAATTCAACTGCATATTCTAATGGTAATTCTTTTGAAATTGGTTCAACAAATCCACGAATAATTAAAGCCCTTGCTTCATCACTTGTTAAACCTCTTTGCATTAGATAAAATATTGCATCATCTGATATTCTTCCTATTGATGCTTCATGCCCTATATCTATATCATCTGTATTTGAAACTATCATGGGTATAGTATCAGATTTAGATAAGTTATCTAACATTAGTGATTCACATTCAGCTGTAGCCTTAATATGTTTAACACCTGGAACAACTTCAAGTAAGCTTCTATAACAAGCCCAACCACCATTTTTTGATATACTCTTAGACTTTACTTTAGAACTAGTATTTGATGCTGCGTGTATTACCTTACAACCTGAATCAAGATATTGTCCTGCTGATGCAAAAGTAACACCTGTATATTCAGATCTTGATCCTTCACCCTTTAAAATACTTAAAGGATAAAGCATAGATACCTTTGATCCAAATGAACCTGATATCCATTCTATAACCCCATCATCATCTACTATAGCCTTTTTAGTGTTTA
Organism: Sneathia vaginalis; assembly: GCF_000973085.1. Classification (NCBI taxonomy): domain Bacteria; kingdom Fusobacteriati; phylum Fusobacteriota; class Fusobacteriia; order Fusobacteriales; family Leptotrichiaceae; genus Sneathia; species Sneathia vaginalis. Next base: position 244,412 of record NZ_CP011280.1, on the reverse strand, counting down.
AGTTATACATATTTCTTGACCAGTTTTCTATACTAGAATATCTAAGTCTTGCACGTTTACCTACATACAATTCAACAGCTCCTGCATGCACAACATTCTTGTTATACTTCGGTGCAGAACATCCTTCTATAAAGTGTACATCTGCATCATCTTCTACTATTATTATCGTATGTTCATATTGTCCTGCTTCTGGAGCATTTAATCTAAAGTATGATTGTATTGGCTTTTTAACCTTAACACCCTTAGGAACATAAAGGAATGTTCCACCAGACCAAACAGCAGCATGAAGTGCTGAAAACTTATGATTATTCACTGGTATTAATTTCATGAAATGTGATTTTATCATTTCTGGGTACTTTTTAACCGCTGTTTCTATATCTGTATAAATTACTCCATCTTTATCTAATTCTTTTTCTAGATTATGGTATACAACTGATGAATCATATTGTGCTCCAACACCACCTAAGGATTTCTTTTCAGCTTCTGGTATACCCAATCTATCGAATGTGTTTTTTATATACGAAGGGACATCGTCCCAGTTGTCTGACATTTGCTTTGCATTAGGTTCAAGATAATTTACGATATCGTTAATATCAAGGTCTGATAAGTCTGCACTCCATGTAGGCATAGGCTTTTCATTAAAAACTCTCAACCCTTCAAGACGTATATCCAACATCCATTGAGGTTCATTTTTTTTCTTTGATATTTTTCTTACAATTTCTTCATTAAGTCCCTTACCTGTTGTATAACCTGCATCAACCTTATCCTTAATATCATATATCCCTCTTTGTATATCAGCAACATATGTTCTTTTTCTTTCCATATTAGCCCCTATTTCTTAAATTCTTCAAATCCATTTTCTTCAATATATTTTATTAATTCCTTACCACCATTTTTCTTTATTTGTCCATCAACCAATATGTGTACAAAGTCTGGTTGTAAGTACTCTAAAACTTTATCATAGTGAGTTATTATTATCATTGATGTATCATCATTTTTTAATGTACGTAGACCTTCAAATACAGTCTTTGTAGCATCTCTATCAAGACCTGAATCTGCTTCATCTAATATTGCAACTTTAGGTTCTAGTATCGCCATTTGTAATATTTCATTTTTCTTCTTTTCTCCTCCAGAATAACCAACATTTAAATGTCTTGAACAGTATGAAGGATCAATGTTTAATTTTTTCATTGTTTCAACTAAGTATTTATGAAAAAATGTAAAGTATTGCTTTTTACCTGTAACAGCTTCCTTAGCCGATCTTAAAAAGTCTTCTAATGTAAGTCCAGGAATTTCTTCAGGATATTGGAATGACAAAAAAATTCCAGCACGTGCTCTTTTATCTACACTTAAATCTAGTATATTTTCCCCTTCAAGATAAACCTCACCCTTAGTAACAGTATAATTTGGGTGACCAACTAATACACTTGCAAGTGTTGACTTACCTGCACCATTAGGTCCCATTATTACATGAATTTCACCTTTATTAATTGTTAGATTTATCCCTTTTAGTATTTCTTTGTCTTCAACTTCAGCATGAAGATCCTTTATATCCAGCAATTTCATATTTATCTTCCTTTCTTTTTGTAATATTACAATTAATTATATAATTTATTAATTTTATTGTCAAACTAAATTAAGTGCCAAAATATGCTCAGTCCCTTTAAAAACAAGGGTTAATTTAACGTAAAATATATTTGACATACATTGACTTACAAATCTTCTTATGGTATACTTTCTTTACTATTTGGAGGTTTATGAAAAAATATATTTTACTTAATCCCGTCATACTTAAATCATATAATTTATCTAGTCTAAAAAAAGAAATCAATAGATTAGGATTCATCCTAGTCTTCCCCGAAAAAAATCACACTGAAATTGTTAAGAATAAGTATAAGGAATTAATGCTTAAAGAAAAAGGCACTATAATCGATCAACGTTGCCCACTAATTGTAGAATATTTCAAGAAAAATGGTCTAAACGTTAAGTTCCATAATATAGAGCCTATTTTAATTCACATTGCAAGAGAAATATCTAGTAGAATCGATCTTAAAGATGGATACAAGTGGATAATTACGCCCTGTATTGCTTTAAAGAACTATGGTAATACTCTTAATCTTAAAAACACGTCCTTTCTAACATGGGACGAATTTTGTAGTGAGTATTCTATTAAAACAAAAGGAGAAAAACTAAGTAATAGCCCTATACCTTTTGGATTTTTTTCTTCTATAGAAAAAAATTGTATTTCAATAGAAGAAAAAGACTTAAAAAATATATCTAATGAAAAAATTAAAAATATACGATTAATCGAAGGACTTTATTGTCACAATGGTTGTCATAATGGAGATGGTGTAAAATGCATAGGAAAATGAAGGGAATATTATCTTTAGTTACTCTTTTACTAATATATCATTTATTAACTGTATTTAAGGTATATAACCCTTATGTACTACCTCCACTAAAAGATATATTTTTTAGCCTTATAGAACTCATAAAAGATAGAAGCATATTTTTTAATGTAGCTATAAGTCTTAAAAGAGTGTTTTTAGGTTTTTCTATTTCTTTCTTACTTGCATGCTCTATTACAATACTAGAATATATTAATAAGAGAATTTCATCTTACTATGATTGGTTCTTGCAATTTATGAGAAATATACCACCGCTTAGCCTTATTCCACTTTTAATTCTTTGGTTTGGAATAGGTGAAGCTCCAAAGCTCCTTATTATCATTCTTGCATCCTTTTTCCCAATGTATCTTAATTTTCAAAAAGGATTATCAAGTTGTGATAAAAAATTAATTGAAGTTGGATTAGTTTTTAAGTTTAGCAAAAAGAAGATATTTTTTAAAATTATTCTTCCTAATGCTGTTCCCGATATCTTGGTTGGATTAAGACTAGGTTTAGGCTATAGCTATCGTGCGATAATAGGGGCTGAACTAATTGCAGCAAGTCAAGGATTAGGATATATGATCAATTTTGCAAAGTCTATGGCTAGAATTGATATAGTTATTGTTGGTGTTGTGATTATAGGGCTATTGGGTTATCTTTGTGACTACATTTTTAAGAGGTTAACTATTTATGATAGAAATAAGAGATTTAATTAAAAAATTTAATGACCATTATGTGTTTAATAACCTTAATTTAGACATAGAAAGTGATAAAATTACTGTTATTCTAGGCAAATCTGGTTGTGGTAAGACAACATTACTTCGCCTTATTAGCAACCTTGAAAAATATGATTCTGGAAGTATTAATACTAATAACTTAAAGTTTTCGTATGTTTTTCAAGAACCAAGACTATTCCCTTGGTTGACAGTTTTTGAAAATATACAAGCTATAACCAACTTACCTAGTGATGAAATATATAGGATGATACGTATGGTGGATTTAGAAAAATTTAGTAATTCATATCCAGATGAATTGTCTGGTGGTATGAAAAGTAGAGTTAGTTTAGCTCGTGCTTTTGCATACAAGCCTAATTTTCTGCTTATGGATGAACCTTTTTCTAATTTAGATGATTTTACAAGGATAAAAATGCAAGAGGAATTGCTCAAACTATACAACAAAGAGAATGTTGGTATTCTTTTTGTAACACATAATATAGATGAGGCGTTGACGATTGCAGATAAAATCATCGTATTAAAAAAGGGAAAAATATATTCTTCATATAATATAAATAGCAAAAAACGAGATTTATTGGATTTTGAGTTTACAACTTTAAAACGAAAAATCCGTGATGATATTTGGAGGATTCAATGAAAAAGATTTTAACTATATTTGTTTTATCATTATTTATGTTTTCATGCTCTGATAAAACAAAATCAAACTTTAGTACAAAAGATTTAACAGTTACTTATGTTACAGCTCCCTTAAATGTACCTTCTATTATTGAAAAAGAAAATTCTATTCTAAAAAAACATTTAAATGGTGTAGATATTAAATATGCAGAAATTACTAGTGGTGCTGACCAAAGTCAAGCATTAGCATCTGGTTCTGTACAAATATTAAACGCTATTGGTGGTTCTTCTGTAATAGCAAGTGCTGCTAATGGTGCTGATATTAAAATATTAGACATATATTCACGTGCACCAAAGGCATTTGCCCTATTTTCAAAAGATGCATCATTAAATAGTCCTGAATCTTTAAAAGGTAAAACTATTGCAGGTCCTATGGGAACTAATTTACACGAATTACTTGTTTCATACCTAAAGAGTAAGAACTTAACAACAAATGATGTTAACTTTGTAAATATGAGTATACCTGATGCACTAGCTGCACTTTCTTCTGGAAAGATAGATGTTGCACTTCTTGGTGGACCTGCTGCATACAAGGCAGAAAAAGCAGGATTACATAAAATTACTGATGGAGAAGGATATATAGAAGCTCTTATCTGTGTTGCAACTACACAAAAATACTACAATGAACATAGAGATGTAATAGACGCCTTCTTAAAGGCACAAAAAGAAATTCTTGAATTTATGGAAAATAAGCCTGAAGATACAAAACAAATAGTATGTAAAGCATTAAAACTTGATGATGTAGCTTATACTACCATGTTTGGTCAATACGACTTTAATTCTAAAGTATCTGACAAGGACATTGAAGGCTTACAAAAAACTGCCGATTTTATGTTTAAGAACAAGATGATTAAAAAACCAATAAATGCAAAAGATTTGTTGATAAGATAAAAGGGGGTCCAACCCCCTTATTTTACAAACTTCATATATTCCTCATATCCTCTTTTTTTCATGTCCTCATATGGTATAAATTCTAGGCTTTTACCATTAATGCAGTATCTAAGTCCTTGTTCTTCATTAAATACATGACCTAGGTGGTTATCTCCACTTTTACTTCTTACCTCAACTCTATCCATTCCATATGAATGATCTTCTAAATAGTCAACACTATCACCAATGGGCTTTCTAAAGCTTGGCCATCCACAACCTGCATCGAACTTATCTTTAGATGAAAATAGAGGTTCTTTTGTTTGTTTATCAACATATATTCCATCCCTATTTTCCTTATTTAACTCACTTGAAAATGGTCTTTCTGTATTATTTTCCTTCATTATACTATAGCTTTCTTCATCTAAATTTAAAAGACTAAGATCAACATGACAATATCCATTAGGATTTTTATCTAGATAATCTTGATGATAGTCTTCTGCTAGTATAAAGTTTTGTAATGGCTTTACTTCTACAACTATACCACCAAATTTATCTTCATAATATCTATAGACATTATCTATCATATCTTTATCATTTTCATCAGTATAGTATATTCCTGTTCTATATTGCCTTCCAACATCCTCACCTTGTCTATTAACACTAGTTGGATCTATTATACGAAAGTAATGTAACAGTATTTTTCTTAAATTTATTCTTTTTTCATCATATTCTACCATTAATGTTTCTGCATGATCTGTATTTGAAACTCTAGTGTAGTCTGTATCCTCTGTTTTACCATTTGCATAACCTACCTTTGTATTTACTACACCATCTATTTTCTTAAAATATGCTTGTGCTCCCCAAAAACAACCTGCTGCTAAGTATATTTTTTTCATTATATTTGAAATTCTCCTTCAACCATAGTATTTATTATTTTATAGTCATCTGTTATAGCAACTAAATCTGCATCATAATTTGCCTTTATATATCCTTTTCTATCGTCTATTCTAAGAAGTCTTGCTGGATTAGATGTACAAGCATTTATGGCATAATTAAATGGAACTTGTGCTCTTTCAACAACTACTTTTAGTCCGTCTATTATTTTTAGTATAGACCCTGCTAAGGCTCCTGACTCTCTTCTTGCACTTCCATCTTCACTAACTATTACCTTTTCTCCTCCTAAATAGAAGTCTGTACCCTTAAAGGCTTTAGCTGACATAGAATCACTTACCATAACAGCATAATCAGGCCCTTTAGACATAAAGAATATGTTTATTACCTCAGGTCTAATATGTATACCATCACATATTATTTCAGAATAAACATCCCTTATTCTTAGTGCAGCTCCAACTTGACCTGGATTTCTATGATGCAATCCTGTCATACCATTAAATGTATGAGTTAATAGTTTAGCACCATTTGCTATACCTAGCATTGCTTCATCATATGTTGCACCACTATGACCAACACTAACTACTACACCTTTACTTGATAATTGTCTTGTTAATGCATAATCCTTATCTTTTTCAACTGCTACTGTCATTATTAATATTAAATCTTTACATGCACTTTGAAATCTACTAAACTTTTCTAAGTCAGGTTCTACTATGCAATCTTGTGGTTGAGCTCCCTTATGATTTACATCTAAAAATGGCCCCTCAAAGTTTATCCCTAATATCTTAGCTCCACTTTTTTGACTTTCTTTAGCTTCTAAGATAGTCTTTGAGGCTTTTTTTAGTACTTCCTCAGTTTGAGTTACAGTTGTTGGACAAAAAGCTGTTACACCTTCACTAGGTAAGTAATCTGCCCACTTATGTATTTCTTCTAAACTTGATACATTTGCTTCTACATTTACTGCTCCATGCGTATGTATATCAATAAAGCCTGGAACTATTCTATTGTTTTCAAAATCATAGTCCACTTTCATGTCTTTATCATACTCTAATATTCTTTTTATCTTTTTATCTTCAACTTCTATTATTGCAGGTATAAAGTTATTTGCAATCCAGATTCTTTTACTTCTTATTAACATTTTTTACTCCTCATATTCTATGTGAACTACCCATAATCTAAAGCCTATGAGCTTCCTGCTTCGCTGACCTCGTAACCTACTATCTCCACAGGCGTTAATTCGGGTAGTCCCTACCCTATATTTTTTTATTACGCTATTTGTCTTAATCCTTCTGCTAATATATTCTTTGCGGCATTGACATCTCTATCGTGTATTTCCCCACAATTTGGACATTTCCATTGCCTTACGGATAAATCTTTTATTTCCTTATTTTGGAAACCACAACAAGAACATAACTGACTACTTGCGTAAAAACTATCTACCTTAACATATATTCTATTGTTCCACTTTGCTTTATACTCTAGCTGTCTTGTAAGCTCATACCATGAAACGTCACTTATAGACTTAGCCAATTTATGGTTTTTTATCATATTTTTTATCTGCAAGTTTTCTGAAACAATCACTTGGTTTTCGCTTATTATTTCACTTGAAATCTTATGAAGATAATCTTTTCTGGTATTTGTTATTTTCTCATGGCATAATGCTATTTGCTTTCTTTTTTTCTGATAGTTCCTGCTCCCTTTTATTTTATGTGCAAGCTGTCTTTGAAATTTTGTAAGATTTCTCTCATACTTCTTTATTGTCTTTGGATTTTCGTATTTTCTCCCATCTGATGTAATACACAAATCCTTTATCCCCAAATCTAAACCTATTTTACCTCTTGTCTCCTGCTTTTTTACATTCTCTGTTTCTACTAAGATTGCTACATAATACTTTCCACTCGGCAGTTGTGATATAGTTGCCGATTTTATTTGCCCTGCAAAATTCCTATGAATTTTTGCTTTTATCTTTTTTAACTTTGGCAACTTTATTCTTCCTCTATCAAAATCTACAGTTATATTCCCATTTGTAAAATTAGTTGTGTAGGATTTATGCCTATCGTGTTTACTCTTAAACTTTGGGTAACCTGCATGCTCTTTGAAAAACTTTTTATAAGCACTATCCATATGATAAATCGCATTTGTTAAAGCAAATTTGTCTACTTCTTTCAGCCATTTATAAACTTTTTTCAGCTCTCTATTGCAATAATTATTACAGTCTGTTTTACTGATAGAGTTTTTTTCTTTTTCATAAGCATCTTTTCTATATGCAAGGGTTTGATTATATACAAAACGGCAACAGCCAAATGTCTTTGCCAACTGTATTTCTTGCTCTTTACTTGGATAAATCCGATATTTATATGCTTTTAACATTTAGCTTACCTGCCTTTCTACCCTTGATTTTCTATGTATTGCTTTAATATTTCTTCAGAAACATTGCCTACACTACAAGCAAAATATCCATCAATCCAAAATTGTATATGGTCTTTGTCTGTTTCCATATATTTTATGATTATATTATGCTTCTTGCATATCTCATAAGAAAACTGCTTGATATCATCCGACATTGATTTCGGCACTAATAATTTCTTTCTATACTTGCATACAAAAATAATGTGATACTGCAATAAATACTTATGCCTATTCTTTGATTTCAATATGATTAGAATTATATGTAAAATCTACTTGTAATTTATGATAAATTCTACCTTTTAACCTTATACTCTTTTCTTCTATCAGATTCTTTACTAAACTATTTTCCATACTGCCTCTATCTTTGAGATAATCTTACTATTTCTAAGACTGTGTCTCTTGCTTTCAACATATCTTCAACACAAGCTATTTCATATTGACCATGGAAATTTTCTCCACCAACAAAAAGATTAGGACACATTAATCCCATATATGTTATCTTAGAACCATCTGTTCCTCCTCTTATTGGCTTAACTTCAACTGATATACCTAAGTTTTCCATAGCCTTTTTCGCTATATTCACACTTCTCATATCATCTTTAATTAAATCTCCCATGTTATAGTACTGATCAAATAGGTTGTAATGTATAATATTACCATATTCTTGTTCTATTTTCTTTGCTACATCTATACAAAATTGTTTTCTAGCTTCAAATTTTTGTTTGTCATGATCACGTATAATATATGTCATCTTAGCTTCTTCTATTCTTGTTTCCATATTGTGTAATAGATAAAAGCCTTCATATCCTTCTGTCTTTTCTGGAACTTCTTTTTCTGGGAACATTCCTGCAATTTTGGCTGCTATTAAATTAGCATTAACCATTTGATCTTTAGCTGTTCCTGGATGAACTGATATTCCTTCTATTGTATACTCAATTTGTGCAGCATTAAAACTTTCATATTCTAGCTCTCCTAAAGGACCTCCATCTAATGTATATGCATAATCACAGTTAAAGTCCTTTACATCAAAACTATCTGCACCTCTACCTATTTCTTCATCTGGTCCAAATGCTATTCTAACTTCTCCATGTTCTATTTCAGGATGTTTTAATAGATAGATAATAGCATCAAATATTGCAACAATACCTGACTTATCATCAGAACCTAATAGAGTTGTTCCATCTGTTGTAACTAGAGTCTTACCTACATATTTTTTTAAATTAGGGAACTTTTCAACAGTCATACATATATTCTTTTCCTTATTTAACACAATATCTCTACCATCATAGTTTTGTATAACTTGTGGGTTTATTCCTATAGAATTAAAATCTGCTGTATCCACATGAGAGATAAATCCAACTTTTGCATAGTCCTTTTTTGTATTAGCAGGCAATGTTGCTGTTAAAAACCACCCAGGAGTTATATGAATGTCTTTTAATCCTAAATCTTCTAATTCTTTTTTTAGCATAAACAAAAAGTCTTCTTGTACCTTTGTTGTTGGTGTTGTATTACTTCTTTCATCTGATCTTGTATTTATCTTTGTATAACGAATAAATCTTTCCAATAGTGTTTCATTCATAGTTGTTCTCCTTTATACTTTCTAATATTTTCTTTGCTATATTATCTTTTGTATCCTTTTGTATCTTTTTTACTTCATCATTCTTACTTAATACATATACTTCGTTATAGTCCGAATTAAAGCCTATACTCTTGTCGGATATATCATTTAGTATTAAATAATCTAGATTTTTCTTTTTTAATTTCTTTTTTGCATTTTCCATAATATTATTTGATTCTGCAGCAAATCCTACTAAGGTAAAATGTCTATTTTCTGTTTTAGATAGCTCTAAAAGTATATCTTTATTTAACTCTAAGTCTATCTTAAATTCTTTCATATCATCTTTTTTTATCTTCTTATCGCATACATTTTTCACTTTAAAATCTGATACAGCAGCACATTTTATAATATAGTCCATATTGTTTTTCTTGCTCATTACTATATCATACATTTCTTGTGCACTGTCACAGTATATTACTTCTTTTAAATTTACAGGTAACTTTAAATTTCTTCTTGTTGAAACTAATGTAACATTAGCTCCCATTAAACTTGCCATCTTAGCTAAGCTATATCCCATTTTACCACTAGAGTTATTAGTAATATATCTAACTGGATCAATTTTTTCTCTTGTTCCACCTGCTGTAATTAATATATTTTTATTCATATATTCATTTGTTTTTTCTAAGAAAAATACAATATTATCTAGTACAAAGTCTACACCAGGTAACTTCCCTTTCCCTATATCATCACAGGCTAAATGACCAGTTACTGGTTCAATAATACTCATTCCATAATTTCTTAATGTAGATATATTTTTTTGTGTTATACAATTTTCATACATATTTGTATTCATTGCAGGAAACACCATAATATCCTTAGGCTTTGCAACCAAAAGTGCTGTGCTTGCAAAATCATCTGCTATTCCATTTGCCATTTTTGCTATCAAATTTGCTGTTGCAGGCAATACTATCACTTTACTTGCTTCTTTTACTAATTGTATATGCGATACATAATTAGAGTCCTTATCGCAAAACATATCTACATATACCTTATTCTTAGTTAAAGTTTCAAATATTAATGGACTTATCATCTTAGTAGCATTCTTTGTCATAATAACCTTAACGTTATACCCTAGTTTTTTTAAGCTAGAACAAACATCAACTGCCTTATAGCAAGCTATGCTACTGCTTACTATTATTAAAACCATTTTCATTTATTTTACCTCTTTATTTAAACTTATCTATTAATTGAAAAATTGCATAAGTTGCTCCACTTGCGATAATAGGGCCAGATGCTGTCCCTTTAAACACAACTAACCCTACTATTGTTCCTATACTAACTGCTATTACTATTTGTGGATTAATTACTTGTAGTTGTATACCTTTAGTTGATAGTATAGAAGTACCAATACCTGCTATTATTGCTATTATCCCTTTATATCCAACTAAAGTCTTACCTAACTGATCAAAACTTATCATACCAAGTGCAATAGGTGCTAATATTGCAACCGTTATGACGTATAGCCCTATTCGTATACCCATAGTCTTTGCAATATTAAGATTTTTTTCATGATATGGAAGTAGTGCTAATATTAAAACTGTAAGTGTCGCATAAAGCATTATTTTATTCTTACTAAATATGCTTAATAACGCTATTATTATTAACAATATATACTTACTCATTTAAAATATTTCTCCATTCTATCTAATGCCTTTTGCAATTCAGGTATATCTTTTGTTACTGAAAATCTAACATAACCTTCTACCATAAAGCATTCTCCTGGAACAATTCCTATATGTAAATTCTCAACTACTTCATTAACAAAATCTATTGATTTTTTATTTGACAATTTTCTGTAGTCAGCGAATAAGTAGAATGCTCCTTCTGGTTTTATAACCCGAAAACCTATTTTTTCTAAACCTTTTGCAAAAAATTCCATTCTTTCTCTATTTTCTTTTACTATTTCTTCTCTTGTAGGATAAACTTCTAATGCCTTTATTCCTCCATATTGTGAGATTGTAGCTATACCTGTTGTTGTATATTGACTTACTTTTATGAAATTATCAATAAAGTACTTAGATGCTAACATATATCCTACTCTATAACCTGTCATAGAGTGTGATTTTGAAAAGCCATTTATTACAACAACTTTATCTATTAAATCATGATACTTTGCTAATGAATGATACTTTTCAAATGCAAGTGATGCATATATTTCATCACTTAAGACAAAAACATCATGTCTTCTTATTACATCTGCTATCTTATCCATTTCATCTTCATCTATACAAACTCCTGATGGATTGTTAGGATAAGTTAATATTATTGCTCTTGTTTTAGGAGTTATAGCACTTTCTAAATTCTTTGCTGTTAATTTAAAATCGTCCTTACTAGTATCAAGATACACTTCTATCCCTTTTTGTAGTTTAATATTTGGTGCATAACCTGGATAAGTTGGTGTTGGCATAATTACTTCATCGCCTTCATCTACTATTGATCTAATAAAGGTAGATAAACCTTCTGTTGATCCTACTGTTATTAGACAATTTTCTTCCTTGTAATCTCCACCAAAGTATTGGTTATAGAAAGCGACGATTGCACGCTTTAATTCAGGCATACCACCTGTTTGTGTGTATCCTATCTTATCATGTAATACTCTATTTGCCATTTCTTCTTTAACTAAATCTGGGACATCTTGTGATGGTTCACCTATGGTTAAATTTATCCCGTCTGAATATTTATTCATCTTCAATGCTATTTGTCTTATTTTTGATATTTCTATACTTTCTATTATACTATTTGCTTTACTTCTCATATTCTTCCTTTATATTCCTTTAACGCTTGTTTTAGTACATCAATTCCTCGTATAATCTCATCTGGATTATATGAGCAAAATGAAAATCTTGCTTCTTGTATACCTTTATCGTGATGTTCTCTAGAATAAAATCCAGGCCCTGTTGCAAACATCAATGTCTGATTTTTGTATCTGAACTCTTCTAGTAACCATTTAGCAAACTTTTCTATATCATCAACTGGTAATTTTACCAGAACATAGAAAGCACTATCTGGTTTACATACACTTACACCCTCTATTTTATTTAAAATAGAGCACATGGTATCCCTTCTTTTTCTATATTCCTTCCTAACATCATTCATGTATAAGTCTATTCCACTAAGTAGACTTGTAGTTGCATACTGTTCTATTGTAGAAACAGATAATCTTGCTTGGCATAACTTTAGAACTTCTGCCATAAACTCCTTATTTCTTGAAGCAACTACACCTATTCTAGCACCACAAGCACTATAGTGTTTAGATATACTATCTACTAGTATAGCTCTATCCTCTATCCCCTCTACATTCATAATTGATGTGAATTTACATGATTTATCATAGATAAATTGCTTGTATACCTCATCAGATATCAAGTATAAATCGTATTCTAGAGCAATTTGCTTTAACATTTCTATTTCTTCATCATTTAATACTACACCTGTTGGATTGCATGGATTAGAAAAAAGTATAGCACGTGTTTTTGAATTTATTAACTTTGTTATTTCACCTTTTTTGGGTAATCTATATCCATCTTCCAATTTAGTTTCTATAGGAACTAATTTAGCATCTGCTATTCTTAAGAAACTATCATAATTTGAGTAATATGGCTCAGGCACTAGCACTTCATCTGACTCGTTACATATTACAGTTATTGCAAATTGTAATGCTTCACTCCCACCATTAGTTATTACTATATCATCTCTTTGTATATTAATACCACTTTTAGCATAAGATTCATAAAATGCATCTAATAGTTCTGGTAATCCTTGTGAATTAGTATATTTAACTATTTTTTCTTGATAATTTGCTACTCCATTAAAGAATGAATCAGGCGTTTTTACATCTGGCTGCCCTATATGAAATCCATATACAGTAACACCTTCTTTTCTAGCTTTATCTGCTAATGGAACTAATTTTCTCACTGGAGAATATTGCATATTTTTTACTCTACTTGAAATTTTCATGTTCTACCCCATTACATTATTTTTTTCTTCAGTTTTTACATCTGCAATTGCTACTTCTGTAGTTATGAATACCGAACCTGCAGACACGGCATTTTGTATTGCTGCTCTTGTTACTTTGGCTGGATCTAATATACCTTTTTCTATCATATCTACATATTCTTCATTTGAAGCATCAAACCCTATATTTTCTCCACCATTAATTACTTTTTCTAATACTTCTTCTGCATCTAATCCTGCATTTATTACTATTTGTTTTAAAGGTTCATTTAATGCATTTCTTACTATACTTACTCCTAAATTTTCTTCTCCACCTAGGTCTAAGTTTGAAATTAAATTAGAAATCTTTGCTAGTACTACTCCACCACCTATTACTACTCCTTCTTCTATTGCAGCTTTTGTAGCAGATAGTGCATCTTCTATACGCATTTTCATTTCTTTCATTTCAGTTTCAGTTGCAGCACCTACCCTTATTACTCCTATTCCATCAGATATCTTACCTAATCTTTCTTGTAATTTTTCTTTTTCATAGTCTGACTTTGTTTCTTTTATTAAATTCTTCAATTGTTCTTGTCTTGCCTTTATTTCTTCCTTGTATCCCTTACCATCGACTATAGTTGTTTTTTCTTTAGTTATGGTAACATTTTTGGCTTGACCTAAATCATCTAAAGTTGCATCTTCTAATTTCATAGACTTATCTTCAGATATTACTTGTGCACCTGTTAGTATAGCTATATCTTCTAGCATATCTTTTCTTCTTTGACCAAATGCTGGTGCTTTTACTGCTATTACGTTAATAGAACCTCTTATCTTATTAACCACTAATGTTGCAACAACTTCTGCTTCTATATCATCTGCTACTATTACCAATGGCTTTGAAGTTTCTACAACTTTTTCTAGTACAGGTAGTATTTCTTTCATACTATTAATCTTTTTATCAGTTAGTAGTATGTATGGATTTTCCAAATTTGCACTCATTCTTTGTGTGTCAGTAACCATATATGGTGATAGATAACCATTATCAAATTGCATACCTTCTACTATTTCTAAAGTAGTTTCAAGTGATCTTGATTCTTCAACTGTTAATATACCAGTCTTTCCTACTTTTTCTATAGCTTTTAGTATTAATTCTCCTATGTGTTCACTATTTGCAGATACAGTTGCAACATTTTTTATTTCATTATCAGATTTAACAGGTCTTGCAATCTTTTTTAATTCTTTGACTACTTCTTGTCCTGCTTTTTCTATACCTTTTCTAATTAGAACTGGGTTTTTACCATTTGATACTAATTCTAACCCTTGGTTTATTATACTCCCTGCTAATACTGTAGCTGTTGTTGTTCCATCACCTGCAATATCATTAGCTTTAGTTGCAACTTCTTTTACAATTTGAGCCCCCATATTTTCAATAGGATCATCTAATTCAATTTCTCTTGCAATAGTAACCCCATCATTAGTTATTATTGGTGCTCCAAAACCTCTATCTAGTACAACATTTCTACCTTTAGGCCCTAATGTCACCTTAACTGAATCAACTAAAGTATTAACTCCTTTTTTAAGTGCTTCTCTTGCTGTTTCATTAAATTTAATAATTTTGCTCATTTACTTTTGCTCCTTTGCTAATATGTCCTTTATTTCAACCAACATATATTCTTTTTCATCGTACTTTATGACCTCACCTTTGTACTTTGAAAAATATACTATATCATCTTTTTTGATATTTTCTTTGTCATTACTTGTTTCTACAACCTTTGCCTTTGTAATTTCTGTTTTAGTAGTATCGTTTAATATTATTCCACTTTTTGTCTTTGTTTCATAATCTAATTGTATAACTAAAACTCTATCTCCCATAGGTTTTAACATTTTTTATCCTCCCATTTACCTTTTAATTCTTCTAATTTTTTTGAGTCTGTCATACAGATAATTGCCTGTATTTCAGATATCCATGAACGTAACATACGTATTATTTCATGATCACTTTTTTCTTCTAATTGTTTTAGTATAAAGCCTGTAACACCTACAGCTTTTGCACCCATAGCAAGACACTTTACTATTTGCATAGGGTTATTTATACCACCAGATGCTATTACTTCTAATCTATCCATATATGGTATAGATGTTAACAAACTTTCCTTTAATGTATATCCAAACTCATATAGGTATTCTCTTTTAGTATTTCTTCTTCTGTCTTCTATATATGAGAAATCTGTTCCACCCTTAGAGCTAATATCTATTGTTTTAACACCTAACTTAAGTAATTTTTCTATAGTATAGCTAGACATCCCAAATCCTGTTTCTTTTATAATCAAAGGGATAGAAATATTATCTATTGCTGCTTTAATATTATTTGACCAATCACTAAAATTAGTTGTTCCATTTTCCATCATAAATTCTTGTATAGGATTTAAGTGTATTTGTAGTATTTTTGCATTTGTTTTTTCTATTGCAATTTGCATATCATCTAACTTCTTATCTGCACCAATGTTTACTCCCATATTCTTAGGGTAATAGAAAGTATCTTCTTTTAAGGCTGGACTAAATGAACCTGTGAAAAGAAAAATATGTAGTGTAGTGCAAATATTTTCTAACCTTTTGTTTATCTCATCTGCCTTTTTACTACCACCTGTCATAGCGTTAACAAAGAATGGATACTTGAAATCCATACCACAGAATTTTGTAGATATGTCCACATCTTGTATATTAATACTAGGTAAACTTACATAACGTAATTTTACCGAATTAAGAGAGTCTAAATACTCACATTCCAAAGCATACTTCATATGTTGATCTTTTTTCATCATAATCTAACCTCACTTCTATTACAAAATCTCCTAAACCTGCTCCACTAGTTTTACGCTCTTTTTTATCCCCTATTAATTCTTCTAACACTTTGCTATGTATAGTTAAATTAGTAAATTGTTCTAAATATTTTAAATTGTTTCTTAATTTGTATATGTCCTCTTTAACCCTTAGGCTATCACCTGTTGTAATAGCTTTTTCTAAGTCTAAAGTATACTTATTTGATAAATTTGTAAAGTCTATATATTCCTTTGTGTTAAAATATTTTTCTACCTTTTGTACTTGTTTTGTAGTGCTTGCACTAATCCCTGCATGAAGTAAATTAATTTTTAAATTACCCCTTGGTTTTATAGCCTTTATTTCATAATTTTCATCTTCATCTATCCTCTTATACCTTATCAAATCTTCAAAACATATACAAGCAACATCACCCATAGATCCATTGCTCCCTGCTTTTTTTAAGGCTCTAACACTTAGTAAAAATAGATTATCTTTTGTATAAGGTACTTTAAAGTATTCTAATATTGCCTTTATTGTCACAACTACAACACTAGCTGAAGAACCAAGTCCCAATTTCATACCACCTGAGTATAGGTCTGTTTTGTAAGTATACTTTAATGTACAAGTCTTACCTACATATCCAAAGGCTTGTTCTCTTGCGTATTTAAGTAAATCGTCCTTATCTTCCACGCTACTATTAACTATTAACCTATCTGATTTTTCTACTTCTACATACGTATATTTTTTTACTGGTGCTAAAATTGCATAAGCATCTTTTTTTAATATTGCATATTCCCCTGCAATATACACCTTAGACATAGCTTTAACTAACATTCTACTACCTTTTCTTTAAATATACTTTTTAGTATATTAATAACTTTATCTTTATCTTTTGATTGTAATAGTACCTTAACATTAGGCCCTGCATCTGTTGTATAGTATATATTAAGCCCTTTTTTTCTTAATTCTTTTATCTTCCATATTATCTCTTTTGATCTAGGAGTTAAATATGTAAAGCTTGGCTTTGAAGATAACATGGTCTTATGCATAAATTCCGTACTCTTTTCCATATTTATACCTAAACTATCAAAGTCATTTTCTTTTAACGCTTTTTTGGCATTTAAGAAATATACCTTATTCTTTCTCTCCCATTTACGTATATCCCTACTTGTATTTTTGCATATATTCATAGCATCTCTACTACTTATCTTTTTCTTTTCACTAGACACTATTATCGCAAGCATTAATAGGTCTAAATTTGTAGGAACTTCATATATGTTACAATCTTTTGTATAAGCACAGATGTTGTAAAAAGAACGTGCAGAAGATCCTGAACCTTGACTTGATATTTTTGCCATCATATTTCTAGTTAACTTTAAATCAAAGTATCTATTAAGTTCCATAGTTAATGCCGCATAAGCTGATGAACTTGATGCAAGTCCTGCTGCTGTTGGCATGGTATTTATACTACTTATCTTTAATTTTTCTTTCCTATTTACAACCTTATCTACAAATGAAAAAACTTTTTTTGTCTCAAACTCATCCTGTACTACATCGTTTAATACAAAAATATCCTTGTCACTTTTTTCTATTTTTGTCTTTGTATACATATTTTTTGCTAATATTGATAAACTTGGTACTAATGGCCTAAGGTATGGTGTATACTTGTCCTTGCACCAATATTTTATCATTGCAATATTCATAAATGCTATACTGAAACTATCCAAGAATTCACTACTCCTTCTTTTTTTATTTTCTTTCTCAACTTATTCGCCTTTTTTTTAGATGTGAATAAGGAAATTACACAACCACCTAAACCAGAACCTGTAATTTTAGAGCCTAGGCTATAGTAATTGGCTTTTTTTACTATCCTATCTATTTTTTCATTACTTAATTTTAATTTAACTAAGATATTTTGTGCCTTTTTCATTAGAGTCCCAAGACTATATACATTATCATGCATAAAGTGACCTATTGCTTTTTCTGTAATATCTCCCAATTCATCTATTAAATCCATTCTATTTAATTTCTTTACATTTTCAACAGCCTCTTTTGTACTAGACTGTATACCACTATCCATAATTAGAAGATATGCACCTATTTTTTTATCTATATAGATATTTTCTCTACCTTTTTGAAAAACCAATGCTTTTTCTGTTGATATAACGGCACTATCTATACCACTTGGATTACCATGTGCTTTTTTTTCGGCTAAAGTTGATATGATTTTCTCATCTGCACCAGCTAATCTTGCTATTGCAATAGACAGTGCTGCTGATGAACCAAGACCTCGTGATATTGGAATATTAGACTGTACATTTAAGTATCCCTTTAAATTTACCAATCCCTTTATATATTCCACATGCTCATCTTGATAACACTTTCCTTCTTGTTTTTTTACTCTTAACTTTAGCTCCTTTATTGGTATGGCTAATGCTTTTTTACCATATACTACACTATGTTCACCAAATAGTATAACCTTAGCTATTGCTTGCATTTCTAATATCTCCTAATATTTCTTTTGCTTTTTGTATATTTATTTCTTTTGCTTTCAACATACGATCAACTACCATATCTACTTCACTATCATTTGCACCAGCAAATATGGCAACTGAATTTGCCTGTAACTTCATATGTCCTTTTTGTATACCTTCTGTAACTAAAGCTCTTAATGCTGCAAAGTTTTGTGCTAGTCCCAATGCTACTGCTATTTTTGCTAACTCTATCGCATTAGGATTATTAAGTATTTCAAGTGAAATCTTAGATGCTGGATTTAGCCCTATAGACCCACCAAATGTTGCAATAGACATTGGCATAGTCAATTCACCTACTAAAATATTATCTTCCATATGCCAATTTGTTAATGATCTATACTTACCTGTTCTTGTTGCATATGCATGTCCTGCTGCTTCTATAGCTCTTGTATCATTACCAGTTGCAAGAGCTAGTGCATCTATTCCATTAAATATCCCCTTATTATTCGTTACAGCCCTGTACACATCAACATTTGCTAGCTTACAAGCAAGACTAATTCTATCACCAAATTCTTTTTCTACTTCTAACTTCACTCTTGCACTAATTAACGCACTTGTTGCATAGTTTGATAATATACTCATTAATTTTTTAGCTTCTAACATTGCTTCTACTATTGGTGCTATTGCTTCTAGCATGGTATCTACAGTATTTGCTCCCATTGCATCTAATGTATCTACATAAAGGTAGAGTATAGTAAACTCACCTTTTTTTTCTACCTTTAAATCTTTTGCTCCTGCACCAAGTTCTACTAATTTTAAATTAGTACTATTTGCAATCGCAAGTATTTTATCTTTATTCTCATATATTATACTTTCATCTTTTTTTACGTCATATAGAGCAATTTGTCCTATTGTTTGTCTGCCATATGATGTACAAGTAATATTACCAAGTATTTTTGCTGCATTACTAGCTGCTGCTATTACTGATGGCTCTTCTATAGCCATAGGTATTACATACTCTTTACCGTTAATTACAAAGTTTGTTGCAAGTCCCAATGGTAGCCCTAGTATACTTATTTGATTTTCTACTAGCCTTGTTGCAAGACTATTATCCATAACTTTAGTATTCAAAAGATCTTTATATGACTCTTCACATAAACCTAAGTCTTTTAAAATATCTATTCTTTCTTCTCTTGATTTGTTATAGTATTTTTTAAATTTTTCTAGCATATGTTCTTTCATTGTTAAATATACCCTTTAGGTATACATCTTCTCCTTCTTTATTTTCTATTTCTTTTTCATGCTCTATTTTAGAAAAAAACATTTCTTCATATTCACTAACACTAAGTTTAACCCTATTTTCCAACATCTTTTGATTTTCTTTTATACTTAAGTGTTTTTCGTATCCTTCAACTACCTTCATAGTGAAAAATTCACTGACTGCTCCTGAACCGTAGCTATATAGACCTATTAAGTCGTTAGCTTTAATTTTTTTACTGTTTTCTAATAATGAAATTAGACTTAAGAATAGTGAACCTGTATAAATATTCCCTATTTCTTTGTTATACATTATTGAATTATTAAATTCTTCCAACAAGTCTTCTCTTTTTATCTCTTTTAATCCCTTTAATCCTAATTTAGGATATGGTATATGGAAACAAATTGCACTAAAATCCTTTTCACCAAATCTATTAGAAAATTCATAATATACTTTTTCTAAAGATTCAAGGTAAGTATTAGTAGATAATTTACCATTAGCTATGGCATAAGTAGAATTATTTGGTCTAAAAAAGTCCATAACATCTTTTGTATAGCATACAGACTCATTAGATATTTCTAGCATCTTTGGATCTCTCGATACAAGCATAGCTACAGCTCCACATCCTTGTGTTGATTCACCACTAGTATTTATTCCATATTTTGCAATATCACTTGCTATTACCAAAACTTTACTATCTGGATTTACTAGTATATGATTTTTTGCTACTTGTAGGGCAGCTGTTGCACCATAACATGCTTGCTTTATTTCTATACTTCTACAATATTCGTTTATACCAAGTATAGAATGCATAAATGCACTAGCAGATTTTGATTGGTCTACTCCTGTTTCCGTTCCAACTATTAACATATCTATTTTTTTCTTATCTTCATCTGTTAATATCTTATCTGCTGCTAAAACTCCAAATGTCACTATATCCTGACTAATGGGATTAACAGACATCTTGCTTTGACCAAGACCTATTACAAACTTATCTGGATCTATATTACGTTCTTTAGCCAAGTCCCTTATATCCAAATAATATCTAGGTATATATATACCCATCTTATCAATACCAATTTTCATTCTAATTATCCCTTTCAATTAATGTACATAACCCTTGTCCTCCACCAACACAAAGACTGGCTATTCCTCTTTTAGAATTTCTTCTCTTCATTTCATTTATTAATGTTACTATTATTCTAGCACCACTTGCACCTATAGGATGTCCAAGAGCAAGTGCACCTCCATTTACGTTCACCTTTTTCTCATCTATCTTTAATTCTCTTATACATGCTATTACCTGACTAGCAAACGCCTCATTTATTTCGAATAAGTCTATACTAGAACTAGATAATTTTTCTTCTTCTAGTGTCTTCTTTATAGCTTCTACTGGACCAAGTCCCATATATGCTGGGTCTAGTCCTACACTTTTAATATTTTTAATATATCCTAAAATTTCTAAGTTAAACTCTTTTGCAGTTTTTTCTTCCATTAAAAGAAGTATTGCAACACCATCATTTAGACCTGTTGCATTACCTGCTGTAACTACTCCATTCTCCAAAAATGCTGGCTTTAGTCTAGATAATTTTTCTATGCTTTGATCTAGACGTATATGTTCGTCACTATTAATATATTCTAATTCTACTATTTCTTCTTTTAGTTTATCTATATTTTCTATAGCTTTTTTTGTACTATTTAATGAAAATTCATCACAGTCTTTTCTTGTGATATTGTATTTTTTAGCTACATTTTCTGCTGTTTTCCCCATATGATAATCATTGAATACATCAGTTAGTCCATCACGAAGTAACAAAGAATAATCAACATTACTCATATTCTCTAGTCCACCAACTAAAACTATTTTACTCTTACCTAAAAGTATTGAATTAGCACCTAATTCTACAGCTTTCATACCAGATCCACACACCATATTTACAGTATATGAACTAGCTTGTATTGGTATACCTGAATTAATTGATATCTGCCTTGCAACATTTTGACCATATCCTGATTGCATTACCATACCCATTATTACTTCATCCACTTTATTTAATATTTTTTTATCTATACTTTTTGTTACTAATTTCGTTGCAACATCAACAATATTTTTATCTAAAAAGCTTTTTTTGTAACCTCCTATTGCTGTTCTTTTAGCTAAAACTATTGCCACTCTTTTCATCACTAAAATATCACCTTCCTTTGTACAATCATTTTAATTATATCATATTTTAATATTTAGTTAAATATATGTACAAAAAAAAGAACGACCACACTAGAGTATTGATTTACTCTGGTGTGATCATTTTATTTTTCAAAAAGTCGTGATTTGCGACCTTAGAACTATTTATTATTTTGTATTATACGGCTCTTTATCCTCAGCAACCATTAAGGTAGGTCCAGATGTTGTGTTATAAGTAAATGGCTGTGGTTCCTCTGTTAATGATGCAGATCCACCAATACCAAAATACTTCTCAAAGAATGTCTTTAATTTGCTACCACCGAATCGTGAAACAGGAGGCATCAACTTATCAATGTCAGTTCCTGTAATCTTGATGTCGCCATCACGTAATCGTGCCATTCAGTCATGATATCTTCCACTTCGTTAATTCTTGAGATAAAAGTTTCAATGAGTGCTTTCTTGCTGCGAAGTTCAGGACTGGCATCAATAGCCTTGTTGATTGTAATAAGGATTTCCTTTTTACTTGTGCAATATATAGGCTTGAAACTTTTAACCCATATTTATCTAACACATACTTTTTAATTTCTCTATAAGTTGCATCTTTTGAAAAGTCAATTTCAGATAATTCATCTTCAGCTATTTCTATATCTAAATGATGTTCAGTGTTTAGTTTGGACAATAACGCCACCGTCTCAACGTGGCTTGAGTGGTCAGTATGCATAAATTTTAATATTTTAAGTAAGCGTTGTATGTGAGAATATATCCATAAGTATATTTCTTATGTTTTAAATTATCTCTAAATCTAAATTTGCTTAATATTTCCTTTAATAGGTCTGAAATATAAAAATAACTATTAACTTGTGATTAGGGATATGAAATAATTAATCGTTCCATTTTCAATCAATATATAGAGACCGAGCCCAATAAACACGACTGGTACAATTATTTTTTCATACTTTTCTACAATCTCTCCGATAGCAGAAATTGAGGCGAGATTTTGAGATAATTTGCATAGAATCAAAATTCCTAACGCAAATATTATTAAACTTATACTAATCTCAATCAAACTCTTTCCTGTAAAATAGGGTATATAAATTCCTAAATTATCTCCACCCATTGCCACTGTTAAACTTGTAAATACTAAGATTTTTGATCCATCTCTGGTAATTTTTCCCTCGATGTCTTCTTCATCAATATCTTCATCCACAAAAATTGATCTTATACCAAGACCTATTGGAATTAGACCAAGGAGACCGATTATCCAATCTTGTGGAATAAAATTTAAAAAGTAAGCGGCAATAAGACTAGCAAGTACAAGTAGTCCTGTACCTAAATACTGTCCTGCATAAATTGATTTCAAACCTTTCTTGCCTTGACTGGCGAATAAAATAGTTAAAACAACTAAATAGTCAATTGATGTAGAGACAAAAACTAATAAAGCGGATACTATTGTTCCCATTATTTCTCCTTTCAAAATGTTTAATTTTTTAGACAATCAAAAATTGACTGCAAACACATTGTGCCTTGGCAGTTACCGATGGAGACATTTGAAGAAATAACTTCACAATTTTCCCACCTTTCCTTTTAATATTAGCTGTAGTATACTATAATATTCGGATTTTATCAAGTATGCTGATTGATATACACTCAAACTACGAAGATTGTATATACATAAGATTAGATCGAACAAAGATTATTTATCTAATATTGAATCATCTCATTCACTATTTTTAATGCTGCTTAGCCTTTTAATAAAAAAATTAATAATATGAATATTTAGTTCAAAATTCATAAACCTATTTATATTAGCAAAGAGTTCGCTTGGAAGAATGAAAAATCCTTTTTCTTCTACAAGTCCTTCTCTTGCTTCTTCAGCATCTTCATCTGACATCTGTGCAAAATCAAAATCTGTGTTTCCTGCTTCAATTTCTCCATTATTAATATAGCTTGTCAGATTTTCTGATATATAGCGATAGAACATTGTGCCAAGAACATAATTCTTAAAATCCCATCCATCAACAGCACCACGCAGTTCATCTGCAATTGCCCATATTGCTCGATGGATTTCATCACGTTCCTGTTCTTTCTTTGTATCAACCATTATTTTTCCCTCCAACTTTATAGTCTAGCCATGCGTTCTTTTTATCGCAACAAGGTTCGATTTTGATTTGCCTTGTTCCCAACGATTCACAGTAGAAAATGCCACACCTAATTTCTTAGCAAAATCTTCCTGTGTTAGAAAACAGCGTATTCTGAGTCTTTTTATTTATTCTGGAAGTATCATTTGCATCTCCTTTATCACTTTCAAAAATATAGCAAAATTATAGTATAAATTTATGAATTTTTTTATTTTATTTTGCAAAAACGGCATAGCCGATATTTAACGACTATGCCGAATTTTTCAATCCTTAGAAAATTCCTTAGTTTGGATATCTAAATAGTGCACCCTTTCTATTCAGAATCCCCGTTATATACTGTACTTGGTCTAGTACTAATCTCATCATCTGGACCTAATCCATTTAAAATTTCTTTTGTTCCTTCTCTTATTAAATGGTCTTTCTCCCATTCAAACGACAAAGTTTCTGTATTGTCTTGTCTTTCACCATTTATTGTATAATACGCATCCCATGGTGATACATTAATATTATCTTTAGAAAGTAATGATGGTATTACAACTTGTATATTCTTGTAAGTACAAGTAACAGTTCTTCCTTCATTGGATACTTCTTTTACCTCCCACTTTATATCTCTTTCATTAATTAGATTACAATCAGGATATTTTGTTGTTAATTCGGTAAATAGAAATACCACAATTTTTCCTATTGGCTTACCGTCAATTTTAATTTTTCTCAAAGTATCAATATATTTTCTGTTGCTTATATCCCATCTATACAAAAGAATATTTATATCTTTCTTCTCTACTCCATCAATTGTGTAATAAGCATTATTTGAATTAACTTCAATATAGTCTCCATCAATTTCTGTTGGTATTACAACCTTTATTCCCATATAACTACAAACAACAACTCTTCCAGTTTTAGTTTTTCCTTCTACTTCCCACTTCATAGCATCTTTGTCAATTAAAACATCCGAACCTGTTGTAAGTTCAGTAAACATACATTGTAATATATCTTCAATACTTCTAGAATTAATTTGTATTTTTTTTACTGTTTGTATATATGAAGAATTTGGTTCAAAACTCATTCTATCACAGGAACAAAGTAAAAAACAAAATGTAATTAAAATTAAAATTATCTTTTTCATATTTCTACCTATTTTACATTAATTTGCATATATACAGGATCATGATCACTAAAGTATCCTTGTGATATTGTGAACTCTGAATTAATATTTAAAATATCAACTTTCATCCCTTTTGCATATTTTTTGTTAACTAATAGATTATCTAATACTTGTGAATTTCCTTGATAAACATATGTGTGTCTTTGGTTTTTAGGTAAACTTTCAACAGCACTTACCATTAAGTTTGTTTTCATAGCCTTTAGTGTTGGTGAAAATTCAAAGTCATTCATATCTCCCATTGATAATATTATTGCATTAGGTTTTTGCTTATTAATTTCTTTCAAGAATTGTCCAACATATTTACCTTCAGGTATTCTTAAGTCTTCAGATTTTCTCTTAACTGGTTGATTTTTAGAATAAATCTTGTCATCAAATCTCTTTGATTTCAAATGATTTACTACAATAAATACATCCTTCTTACTATCTTTTAAAACTAGATGTGCTACTAATGATTTTCTAACATCTTTATAGAATTCTTTGTTGTTACCTAATCTTCCAGGATTAAATGTTAGCTTCCCTTCCTTTATTTCCGTATCAACTTTAGAGTCACCTTGTTTAAAGTATGGTAATTCTAATTTATCAGTACGGTATAGGATGGCATTTCTAATATGCATAGCAGGCCAACCTCCATCTTTTCCATCTTCTGGATCAGCACTTAACCATTTGTATTCTACGCCTGTAGCTTTCTTTATTCCTTCTACTATTGCGTCTAATACCTTATCAGCACTTACAACTTTTGATGTTACATTACCACCATCATTGTCACCTACTTCTGCAAGTCCTAATATATCTGGCGTATGTAAATCGTCACGAACTTGTTTTGCAAGTACATCTACTCTTTTTTGTCCACCGTCTGCTATTGTGAAGTTTTCAATATTGTATGAAACAATACTTAATTTATTCTTATCATACTTAATATTTAATTTATCCCTTTTTATCTTTCCATCTTTTATCTTAGGTAAAGGACTAGTATTTATTAATTTGTAATTTGACTTATCGTATGTAAGTACACCTTGTATATCTCTAGAAAATCTGTCTCCAGGATTTGGTGTAAATGAAGGATCAATGTATTTACCTTCATATCTTTTACCTTGTGATAATTTGAATAATTCACTCTTAATTAGAATTCTTTGTGTTTGTTCGTTTTTGTAAGTGTATCTAACACCACCATGATTTGTCTTATCTTTAACATACTTTCCATATTCAGGAACTACACAAACTTCTCCTCTATCTTCATCTGCTCCTGTAATTAATGGCTTATGTACTTTTACTAACATTCCTTCCAATGATTCATAAAAATCCATTGCATTCTTTTTAGGATTTAACTTTTCATGAAATTTACCTACATATACTTTCATAGGAACTTTTCTTGGATCTATACTAACAGCCTTAACCTTATTACCTTTTGATATTACCTTAATATCATCCCCCGCCTTTATACTCGTAACTGTTAATTCTGATTCACTAGGTCTACCAAATTGTTTTTCATAAACCATACCATTTACACTTACATATTCTCCAACATTAGGTAAATTCTTGCTTTCTACATAAATTCCTTCTGATGTCTTAATATTTCTATCAAATTTTCTGCTTTGCATATAGAATCCATCTTTTACAACAGCTGTAACTATACCCCTTACATTTTTAACCATTTTTTGATTATATGGTGATGTATGTGTTACACCTTGTATTTGGTGAATAGTTTCTGAAAATGTGATTACACTAGTTAGTGCTAATGTAGCTAAAAGTAATTTTTTCATTTTATCTCCCTTTATTCTTTGTATACCACTTTTTCACACTATTGGGCATATATTCAATATATTTTGTTGGATCATTTCTTATCATCGTAGATGATATTGAATAGCCCTCTCTTTTAGGATCAATTAAGTATGCTGGTATATCAAAATA
The DNA here is from genome assembly GCF_000973085.1 of Sneathia vaginalis. Classification (NCBI taxonomy): domain Bacteria; kingdom Fusobacteriati; phylum Fusobacteriota; class Fusobacteriia; order Fusobacteriales; family Leptotrichiaceae; genus Sneathia; species Sneathia vaginalis. The sequence continues at coordinate 216,947 of NZ_CP011280.1, read as the reverse complement.
TTTGTCATAATTTTCTTTATCTTGTGTTTCGTTTGTAAATACACAGTCTAATGATATATTACATTCTTTAATTTTTTCATACACCCTTTTAGTCCAATTTTCCCATCCGTTGGGATATGGTTCTATTCCATCTTCATTTAACTTCAATATATGTATGTTTTTGTAACCCTTTAATTCTTGTTCTAAAAATCTTCTTCTATCATTTATGCTTAAATTAGGTAATTTTGACTTTTCATTTAATGCCTTATCCCTTAATGTTTCTTCGCACACAAAGACATATAGCTCCCTACAATATCTTGCGACTTGTTTAATGAACCAAACATGGCCTTTGTGTACTGGGAAAAATTTACCGAATATTGCTGCATTTTTTGTCTTGAAAATATACATTTCATTAGTCTTTTTTACTGCATCATCAAAATCTTTTTTTGAAATATTCAATATATTAAGTAACTTAACCAATTTCTTGTTGTTACAATACCCTATAGACAACAAGTCCCCTAATAGCTCTCTTTTCACCCTATTATTCAAACCATTATCTAGTATATCATTTAAGCTAAAAATATATTCCTTATTATTCTTCTTTTCATGTATATTTTGAAATAGGTCTAATATATCATCTTCTGACATATTCTCTATTCCAACATTACCTTTTTTTGTTGCAAGATACTTACTTGCATATATATCAATTGCAGTAGGTATATTTTCTTTAATCTTTTCTCTTATCTTTTTACCTGCAAAGTCTGGATCTGTTAATATATATATCTTGTTATTCTTCGCTAGTCTTTTCAAATCATCTATTTTCTTTTGATTTGCACCACTCATACCATTTAATATATATATATTATCTGGTTGTATAACCCGACTTACAGCTGTTTTATCATCTTTACCTTCTACTACAACTATTCCATCTATATTAATCAATTGTATATTCCTCTAAAGCTTTTAATAAGTATTCATATGTTTGTTTAACTGCATCTATGCTCATTCTTTCATCTGGTGTATGTGGATTTTTAATATCTGGTCCTATAGAAATTACATCTAATTTAGGGTTCTTTTCTGAGAATATTCCACATTCAAGTCCCGCATGTATTGCAGCAATTTTAGGTTTCTTACCTGTTTGTTCTTCAAAAATTCTTGCAAAATAGTCTCTGATCTTTGAATCTTTCTTGTATTCCCATGGATTACAACTATCGTCGATTACAGACTTACTGTCATATTTTTCACCATAGTTTACTAAATATTTACATAGTTCTTGTTGTTCATATGTTACACCACTTCTAACTAATGAATTAATTGTAACAATCTTCTTGCTTCCATCTTCTTTAGTGTCAACTATACCTAAATTAAGTGATGTTTGAACTAATCCTTCTATTTCTTTTGAGAAACGTATAACTCCTGTTAAATATCCTTCAATATATCTTAATAACTTTCTAGTAGCCTTTTCTGTTAATTGCTTTTGCCCACTATATTCCTTCTTTTCTACTATGGCACACATATTATTATCTGTCTTTACATATTGATAATTTAATGAGTCCATTGCAAGGCTAACATATTCTCTAACTTTTTCTATGCTTGTATCTGCTACTATATATGCCACACCTTCTCTTGGTATAGTATTGTTTTTGCTTCCACAGTCTATGCTAATGTATCTAACATCTGCCATTACAGATACCCTTCTTATTAACTCATTTAATATCTTAATAGCATTTGCCCTATTTTCATGTATATCAGCACCACTATGTCCACCATTTAAACCTTTTACTTCTATTTCATATATATTATCTTTTAATGATATTTCTTCATTTTCTAATTCTAGGAAAGTTCTAACTCTTGAACATCCAGCACTGCTTACATAAATTGAACCATATTCTTCGCTGTCTATATTCACCAAAATTTCTGATTCTAATTTTGTAACATCAAAGTTTTCTGCACCCTTCATGCTTACTTCTTCATCAGTTGTAATTAATATTTCTAATTTTGGGTGTTTAATTTCATTAGATTCAAGTATTGCCAATGTCATACCCATAGAAATTCCATTATCTGCTCCTAGTGTTGTACCATCAGCAGTTAAAAATCCGTCTTTAACCATGACATTTATACCTTGTTTTTCAAAGTCAAAGTCTACATCCTTATTCTTTTCACAAACCATGTCCATATGACCTTGTATACAAATAGACTTGTACTTTTCATAACCCTTTGTAGCAGGTTTTCTGATTAATACATTGTTGTTTTCATCTTGATAAACAAATAGATTGTGTTTTTTAGCAAAATCTACTAAATAGTCACTAACTTGTTTTTCATTTCCTGATCCTCTTGGTATTTTTGAAATTTCTAAGAAATAGTGAAATACTCTTTCAGGGTATAGCTTTTCAATATTCATATTCTCTCTCCTCCTATAATATATCTAACAATTCTTCTAGATATCTCATCTCTTCTTGATTTAAATCATAGCCTTGTTTTAATTTCTTTAAAACTTTATCATCACATCCAACAAGGCTCTTATCTAATATTTTAATTATTAATCTTCTGTAAAAATCCATACTAATCTCCAAACAATTTAAGATATTCATACTTTACACTACTAAAGTTAGAAATGCTAATTCCCAACAACCTTATCCTATATATATCAAGTGTTCTAAGCATTTCCCTAGTTATTAATAGTATATCACTATTTTCCGTAATTGGCGAATTAAATGTCTTACTTTTTGTAAATGTTTCATAATCCTGATTCCTTACTTTCAAGGTTATACACAATGGATACTCTTTCTTCTTACGTATTTCTTCTTTAATTTCATCACATAATATTTTTAATTCTTTTTGTTTTTCATGCTCACTAGAAAGAAAAGGATAATATGTTGATTCTTTACTAATAGAACTTTCAATATTACATATATCATATATGCTATCATCATTACCTCTAACCATATCAAATATTTGTGAGCCTCTTGTCTTACCAACTAATTTTTGTAGTTGTTCTTTCGATTTCTCATATATATCTTTTGTATATACAATTCTAGATTGATAAAATATTTCAAATGTCTTAGAACCTATCCCTGGAAATATACTTATACTCTTATCATAAATGTAGTCTATAAATTTATCTTTAGTGTTTAGTATAAAGATCCCATTCGGCTTATTACACTCACTTGCAATTTTTGAAACTATCCTATTAAACCCTACACCAACTGATACAGATAGTTTAAAATTATTGTATATATATTCCTTAAATCTTTTGCAAAATCCTTCAATATCCTTATCAAAAAATTGTATGTATCCTTCATCACAAGATAAAAATACTGCACTACCAAATTTTTCCTTTATCTTCTTTTGCATGCAATTTGCTACTTGGATATAGTACTCAACTCTTGAATCAACAACAACTAAATTTGGACACATTTTTTTAGCAATATTAATGGGCATTGCTGAATGTACTCCATACTTTCTTGCAATATAGTTTGAAGTTGCTACAACATGATTTCCTACTGCTAAAGGAACTGTTCTTAATTTGGGGTTATCTCTCATTTCAATTGAAGCAAAAAAACAATCCATATCATAATGTAAATACATAACTCTCCTTTAAAAAAAATGACAATAAAATTGTCATCTTAATTCTAATTTCTTTATTAACTCTATAAATCCCTCTTTTGACTTAGTTGAAGATAATACCATGGTTGCTATCTCATCATTTACTACTCTACTAATCTTTACTAGAGCATCTAAATGTTCTAACTTAGTCTTATCATTACTAATTATTAAAAAGAATACTGTTGATTTCTTACCATCTATTGAACTACAATCTATTCCTTCTTCTTTTGTACCTACAGCTATACAGAATTCTTTTACATAACTATTTCTTGTATGCGGTATACATAACCCATTTTCCATTGCAGTTGAACCTGCACTTTCACGATCTAATAAAGCTTCATAAAATTTATCAAAATTAGTAACTTTATCCTTTACAAGTAAAGCCATTTCTTTTAACATTTCTTCTTTTGTATTCGCATTAAGATGAAGTTTTATTAAATCTAAACTTAAATATGAGCTTAATTTATCCATAAAAACCTCCAAATAAAAAAAAAATTTGGCAACTATCTATCTTCCCAAATTACTAGTATTTTCGACGTTTACAGGCTTAACTTCTAGGTTCGGTATGTAACTAGGTGTATCTCTGTAGCTAAGTCACCAAATTAATAAAACTTGGCAGTTACCAATCTTCCCCATTACTGAGTATTGTAGGCGTTTACAGGCTTAACTTCTAGGTTCGGTATGTTTCTAGGTGTACCTCTGTAGCTTACCACCAAGCTTTYTTTAGGACAATTAGAAATAAATAGTAGTAGTAAAAAAGAATTTTTTTCCTGTAAAGCTTTCGGATTATTAGTACTGGTCTGCTGAATATATCTCTATACTTACACACCCAGCCTATCTACCATATGTTCTCTATGGATCCTAATAGAATATTCATCTCAAAGTGGGCTTCTCACTTAGATGCTTTCAGCGATTATCCCTTCCAAACGTGACTACCCAGCCATGCATCTGGCGATACAACTGGTACATCAGAGGTTTGTCCATCCCGGTCCTCTCGTACTAAGGACAGATCTTTTCAATATTCTTACGCCTGCAGTGGATAGGGACCGAACTGTCTCACGACGTTCTGAACCCAGCTCGCGTGCCTCTTTAATGGGCGAACAGCCCAACCCTTGGGACCTTCTACAGCCCCAGGATGAGACGAGCCGACATCGAGGTGCCAAACACTTCCGTCGATATGGACTCTTGGGAAGTATCAGCCTGTTATCCCCGGGGTAGCTTTTATCCGTTGAGCGATGGCCTTTCCATTCAGTACCACCGGATCACTAAGTCCTACTTTCGTACCTGCTCGACCCGTCAGTCTCGCAGTCAAGCTCCCTTCTGCCTTTACACTCTTCGGTTGATTTCCATCCAACCTGAGGGAACCTTTGAACACCTCCGTTACTCTTTTGGAGGTGACCGCCCCAGTCAAACTGCCCATCTAACACTGTCTTACTTTCATAATTAGAATTTCAACAATCTATGGTTGGTATTCCACCAGTGACTCCTTACATACTTGCGTACATATATCTTCGTCTCCCAACTATCCTATACACACATTGCCAAAACCCAATGTCAAACTACAGTTAAGCTCCACGGGGTCTTTCCGTCCTACTGCAGGTAAGCGGTATCTTCACCGCTATTACAACTTCACCAGGCCTCCAGCCAAGACAGCTCCCAAATCATTGCACCATTCGTGCAGGTCAGAACTTACCTGACAAGGAATTTCGCTACCTTAGGACCGTTATAGTTACGGCCGCCGTTCACTGGGGCTTCAATTCGAGACTCTCATCCCTCCTCTTAACCTTCCAGCACTGGGCAGGTGTCAGCCCATATACGTCGCCTTTCGGCTTAGCATAGACCTGTGTTTTTGGTAAACAGTTGCTTGGGACTCTTCACTGCGGCCTATTTTAGCTTAAAGTTTTTCTCTTCTCACCTAATAGGCACCCCTTCTCCCGAAGTTACGGGGCTATTTTGCAGAGTTCCTTAGCTAGAGTTAGCCTGTCGGCCTCGGGTTTCTCACCCTGTCCACCTGTGTCGGTTTGCAGTACGGGCACTTATTCTCCTTGGTAGAAGTTTTTCTCGGCAGTGTAGGATTTGCGACTTATACACGTTACATGTACTTACTCATCAGTCATCATGTTTAGATATACGGTTTTGCCTATATATCCACACTTCCTCCTTAAAATGGCATCCGTTAGCCATCTCGCATACCTTCCTGCGTCACTCCATTCCTTCAAACGTTAAATAAGTGGTATAGGAATATTAACCTATTTTCCATTCGCCTTAGCATCTCTGCCATAGCTTAGGTCCCGACTCACCCATGGTTGACAAACATTGCCATGGAATCCTTGGACTTCCGGCCAGAAGGATTCTCACCTTCTTTCTCGCTACTCATTCCTGCATTCTCACTTCTGATACCTCCAGATCGTCTTTCAACTCTCCTTCTACGGCCTACAGAACGCTCTCCTACCAACATACCTATCGGTATATTACAAAGCTTCGGTTTATGTCTTAGCCCCGTTAAATCTTCGGCGCAGATACTCTCGACCAGTGAGCTATTACGCACTCTTTAAAGGTTTGGCTGCTTCTAAGCCAACCTCCTGGTTGTTTAGGAATATCCACCTCCTTTCCCACTTAGACATAATTGGGGACCTTAGCTGTTGTTCTGGGTTCTTTCCCTCTCGTCCACGGACCTTGTCATCCATAGACTCACTCCTAATTATTAATATATGGTATTCGTAGTTTGCTTGACTTCAGTAAGCTATATGCCCCCTAGGTCATACAGTGCTCTACCCCCACATATCTTCTATTAAGGCTGCACCTAAATGCATTTCGGAGAGAACGAGCTATCTCCTAGTTCGATTGGCTTTTCACCCCTAGACCTATCTCATCTCCCAACATTTCAACGGCGGTGAGTTCAGTCCTCCACTGGGTCTTACCCCAGCTTCAACTTGGACAGGCCTAGATCACTAGGTTTCGCGTCTATAACATACGACTATCGCCCTCTTAAGACTCGGTTTCCCTTCGGCTCCGCTTCCTTAACCTCGCCATATATCATAACTCGCAGGATGATTAACCAAAATCCACGCAGTCACATATTTCTATGCTCCTACCGCTTGTAAGCATACGGTTTCAAATTCTATTTCACTCCCTTACTCAGGGTTCTTTTCACCTTTCCCTCACGGTACTCTGCACTATCGGTTAGTAAAAGTATTTAGCCTTATGAGATATGGTCCTCACTGATTCACACCAAATTCCTCGTGCTTGATGCTACTCGGGTAATATTCGTAACTCGTATATTGTTCGTTCTACAGGACTATCACCTTCTTTGGTTTAGCTTTCCAACTAATTCCTCTTCTTTTATACTCGCTACTGATATATAGAGTTCTATCTGAATATCCCCTCTACCCCATAATAGAAACGTCCTCCAACTTTTACTCTACTATGGTTTAGGCTCTTTCCCGTTCGCTCGCCGCTACTTGGAAAATCGTTTTTACTTTCTTTTCCTCCTGTTACTTAGATGTTTCAGTTCACAGGCTTACCTTTTTCACGTATATTCTCCTAATATACAGGTTTCCCCATTCGGATATCTCGGGATCTCTGATTATGTGCATCTCCCCCAAGCTTTTCGCAGCTTATCACGTCCTTCTTCGGCTTTTACTACCTAGGCATCCTCCGTACGCCCTTTTTTAGCTTCTCATTCTAACTCTTTTTTTAAGTTGTAATTCTTTTTTACCTACTATTCATTTCTCATTGTCCTAATTTCTAACATGAAAGTTAGCAAACAAGTGTTACTTGTCTTTTTCTCCTTAGAAAGGAGGTGATCCATCCGCACCTTCCGGTACGGATACCTTGTTACGACTTCACCCCAATCACTATCCACACCTTCAGTACCTCCCTCCTTGCGGTTAGGCCGGTAATTTCAGGTGCAAACAACTCTCGTGGTGTGACGGGCGGTGTGTACAAGGCCCGAGAACGTATTCACCGTGACATTGCTGATTCACGATTACTAGTGATTCCAACTTCATGAAGTCGAGTTGCAGACTTCAATCCGAACTAAGAATAGCTTTTTAAGTTTCGCCATGTATCGCTACAAAGCTTCTCTTTGTACTACCCATTGTAGCACGTGTGTAGCCCAGATCATAAGGGGCATGATGACTTGACGTCATCCCCACCTTCCTCCTACTCTTCGTAGGCAGTTTCATTAGAGTCCCCAACTTAATGATGGCAACTAATGATAGGGGTTTCGCTCGTTGCGGGACTTAACCCAACATCTCACAACACGAGCTGTCGACAGCCATGCACCACCTGTCTCTCGGTTCCCGAAGGCACAAGTATACTTCTATACTCTCCCGAGGATGTCAAGATCTGGTAAGGTTCCTCGCGTTGCGTCGAATTAAACCACATGCTCCACCACTTGTGCGGGCCCCCGTCAATTCCTTTGAGTTTCATTCTTGCGAACGTACTCCCCAGGCGGATCACTTATCGCTTTTGCTTCGGCACAGAGACTTCGCATCCCCACACCCAGTGATCATCGTTTACAGCTAGGACTACCAGGGTATCTAATCCTGTTTGCTCCCCTAGCTTTCGCACTTCAGCGTCAGTTTCTGTCCAGTGAGTTATCTTCATCATCGGCATTCCTACACATATCTACGAATTTCACCTCTACTCGTGTAGTTCCACCCACCTTTCCAGTACTCTAGTTCAACAGTTTTGTATGCAAGCCTATGGTTGAGCCACAGGTTTTCACCTTCAACTTGTCTTACCGCCTAGATGCCCTTTAAGCCCAATAATTCCGGATAACGCTCGCAACATACGTATTACCGCGGCTGCTGGCACGTATTTAGCCGTTGCTTCTTCTGTAGGTACCGTCATTTTTTTCTTCCCTACTAAAAGTGTTTTACAGTCCTAAAACCTTCTTCACACACACAGAATTGCTGGATCAGAGTTTCCTCCATTGTCCAATATTCCCCACTGCTGCCTCCCGTAGGAGTAAGGGCCGTATCTCAGTCCCCTTGTGGCCGTCCACCCTCTCAGGCCGGCTACCTATCATCGCCTTGGTAAGCTCTTACCTTACCAACTAGCTAATAGGACGCAAAGCTCTCCTTTAGTGCCGTAGCTTTCATTTGTATATCATGCGATATACTAACTTATCCAGTATTATCAGAAGTTTCCCTCTGTTATCCCAGTCTAAAGGGCAAGTTCTTTACGCGTTACTCACCCGTCCGCCATGAGTCCATTTAGCAAGCTAAACTTCCTCATAGACTTGCATGTGTTAAGCATTCTGTCAGCGTTTATCCTGAGCCAGGATCAAACTCTTCATTCTTTATCTTTTTTTCTTCTTGTATTCACCTTTTGTCTTTTTCTTAACATCTTGTTTGCTATTTTTTTCTTCCATTGTCCTTGTCTTTATTGACAATCACTATATTACCAAATTTAAACCCCTTTGTCAACAACTTTTTTTCTTTTTTTGTTTTTTTTAAAAGATCCCCCATTTTTACTGGGAGATCTCATACATTACTTTTTCAATATCTTCTTTAACATTTCTTTGATTTCTTGATTTTCTCTCTTCAAGTTTTCAATTTCTTTTCTATCAGATATCTTATCTTTTTCTAATTCATCTATTCTATCGTGAAGTTTAGCTACGTTTAGTTTTTCTAATTTATCTGTATATCTTTCTTCCTTGTTACCTAACATAATTCCAATTCCTCCACCAAACGCTAGATTACCTTGTGTATTTACTGAACCACTTATTCTGTAATTTATTCTTCTGTTTTCACTAACTCCACTAAATCCTACAGCTAATGCGTGTTGACGTCCATAATAACCATAAGCTGCTGATATATTGTGTCTATAATCTGAATATGAATTTACTTGCAACAAGTTTGCCATAGCTACTGCATTTGCAACACCACCTAGGGCTAAATTAGATTTTTCATCTGCTTTAGATGCCATTTCTCTTACATCATATAGTTGTCCTCCATTTACAACATCTTTTGATCCTTTAGCTATTTCTCCATCTTTCGCTTTTAATCTTAAATTACTATCTTTAACTACTACTGAAATGTTTTTAGGTTCTATGATATTACCATCACCATCCACAAATCCATTTTTTGTCTTAATAATTTCTTTACCATTATCATCAACATATCCAAATGGATTATCAAGTCCTTTAATTCCACTAATTTCTCCATCTAATCCAATTTTAACTTCTCCAACTTGTAGTCCTTTTTCCTTATCTAAAGAAATTTTATCTCCAACTTTTATACTATCAAGATTTTTTAGATCTTTAGACAATTTAATATCTAAAGCTTTTTTATCTTCTGATACATCAACTTTAATATTACCACTAGCTGAACCAAAATTAGCTATATTGTCATTTTTACTAAATTCACCTCTTATAGCTATAACTTCACCAATTTTGCTATCTATTAGTTTAGATCCATCATTACCTGTAAACTTATTAACATTATTAGCAACTTTTTGTAAATCACCTAATGTCGCAGCATTGTGTTCATTTAACCCTGTTAAATCTTTTAATTTATCTAATCCATTATCATCAAGATTATTCTTTAAATTAGTTAAAGTTATTCCATCCCCAATTGTATTACCTTTTGCATCCTTTAATGAAATTTTCACTTCCCCATCTGGTACTTCTTGATCACCATCTTTAATCTTATATTTAAATACACCATCAACTTTTTCTTTTACTATTGTTTTACCATTAGCATCTGTATAAACTATATTACCTGCTAAACCATCTTCTAACTTTTGCTTAGCATCTGTAAATTCATTTATTTTATCATAGACTTGTTTAACTTCTTTTCTTGTTGCTACTTCACCTGAACCATTACCATAGTTATTATCAACTGTCTTTTCTTCTATACCTGAAACTTTAATACCATTACCATCTTTTTCAATAGTCAAAGTCTTATCACTTGTAGAAATATTTACTTTTTCACTACCTGCTGTATCATCAAATGAAATTTTACTTTTTTCACTCTTACCCACTGATTCAATAGCTTTTAAATTTTTGTTTAGATTAAACTTAATATCACCTATATTACCTTCATCTGTAATTTTTATATTTTCATTTTCATCATTTACAAAATTTAATCCTTGTTTAAGAGTTAATTTTTCATCTGGTTTTCTAATTCTTGCTCCACCATTTACTCTGTAATTCAAATCTTGTTCCATAGAATTTTTAGAAGTCATTAATTTACTTGTATTAATTACATCTCCATTTTTAGTATTTATTACTATATCTCCTTTATCATTTATAGTAATAGTAGATTTATTACCACTTGGGTTTTCGAATTCAATAGAATTCATACCATACAAGTCTTTTGAAAGTTCTAAATTAATTTCATTTTCTTTAGTAGAAACTAAAATATTTTTAAGATCTTTTTCTCCTTCTTTTCTGACCGCTTTACCTTTAATATCAATTTTACTATTTAAATTAATTTTAGCTCCATCTTCTTTTTCGTTACTATCTCCAACAAAGTTTAAGTAAGAATTAGATAATTCTGTAGTTAACATTTGACCAGTAATAAAGCCAGTAGGATTTTGTTTTATATCATCTGTTCTAAGTTTATTTTTTAAATTTGTAATACCTTCTTCTGATAAATTTTCTGCATTTTGTTTTAGATAAACGTCACTTAGTTTTTTACCTTCTTCAAGGTCAATAGCATTAATTTTATTTTTTAATTTATCATTAATTGTTAATTTAAGCTTTTTACTTTCAGCATCTGCATTAACTTCAATATCTTCATTACCATCAAATTGAATACCTTCTCCTAATGTTGTTGTATAGCTTCCTTTAGTACCTTCAACTTTTAAATCAAGATTAGATACTCCAAGTTTTGCTTTCCATTTATCAACATCAGTATCTTCTAAATTACTTGCATCCTTATTAGCTTTTTTATCCAATTCTTCTTTAGTTGCATCGTTTACCTTTAATCCATTAATTTTATCAGTAAGTTCTTTATATGTTATTACATCTCCATCATTATGTGTATCGCTTGGATTAGATATATTAATCTTACTACCATCAATTGTTATATTACCTATTTTAACACCTTCATTTGTTATTTCAATTTTCTTATCACCATTAGAAATTGATTTTATACCTGATAAAGTTTCACTTAAATTAAAGTTTATTACTCCACCTGTATCTTTCGTTACCTTAATATTATTTCCCTCTTTATCGCCTCTAAATGTAAAGCCTGTATTCAGATCAACATTTTCACTTTGTGGATCCTCATTTACATTATATGTTATTTTTTGATTACCTATATTATCTTCTGTAATTAATTTCTTATTAATTACTGTGCCTCCGTTATTAGAGTTTACATTAAGATCACCATTTTTATCTACAACTAAAGTAACTTTTTTAGTATCCCCTAAAGTAATTTCTTTAAATTCTGGTTTATCTTTAAATCCAAGTTCTATTTCACTATCACCATTTTCATTTTTAGATATTTTAGTTATAATATTATTTCCTAGATATTCAGCACTATCTTTATCAGTAATTTTATCTTTTGCTTTTATAATACTAATTTTACTTCCTAATTGATTAGTTGTTTCATTACCTTCATCTGCACCAAATTTATACCCTTTATTAATAGTATTTATTATATTTTTTATATTAGAAGATAATATATTATCTCCAGTAACATCTTCACCTTTTTCATTTTTTATCTTTGGCATATCAGTATCATTTTCATTAGGTTTTATACCAATCTTATTTAAAATATCATTAATTTGTTTACCTGTAACTGCATCAGTAGAATTTTCTGATATATCTCCACTATTTATTCCACTTATTTTTTTAGTATTCAATTTCAAGCCATCATCATTAAATTCTAATATAGTAGCATCATTAGGTGAATTACCTTTAATAGAACTAATTCCTTTTAATTCATCACTTAAATTAAATTGAACTTTTGCTTCATTTACATCTCCACCTGTAACACTTGCTTTAATATTAGTTCCGTCTACAAAGTCAAATCCTTTATTTAATAGAACTTTTTTAGCAGTATCTCCTTCTTTTTTGTTGTTATAATAAGATATACTTTGTGAACCTATATTTTTATCAGTAATTAACTTTTCATTTTTATCTCCGCCTTTATTAATTACTAAATCCCCTGTAGTATTATCAATATTTAAAATAGTTGTCTTTTGATTTCCTTTCTTTATTGTAATTCCTTCATCACCAACAGTAACTCCTTTAAATTCTGGTGATTCCTTCATTTCAATATTTATTCCATCATCACTAACTGTTGCATAAAGATTTTTACCACTATATTTATTAGAATCATATTCTTCTGTATTATCTTTAGCTTTTATAGATATTTCAGATCCTAACTTAACTTTTTTAGTTTTTTCATTATTAGCTTTAAATTCTATTTCTTTATTAGTTATACCATCTAATTCTACTATCTTATCTAATACGTTTAACTTACCTTCTTTACCATCTTTATTTACTACAATATTACCATTTTCATCAATTTTTTTATCTTTTCCATCTATTCCTAATATTTTAGCTAATTGACTTCCATTAACTGCATCTGTACTATTTTCACTTATTTCTCCATCGTCAATATTTGATAATTTAGTTTTAGTTGTTACTAATTTATCACTTGGATTAATTGTAGCTATGTATACCTTCTTTAATTTCTCATCACTTAACTCTTCAGCACCTTGTTTAGGTTTTATTGTTCCATCACTATCATCTAAGTCTGTTTCTTTATATACTTTATCTCCAACCTTTTTAACTTTTACTGGATCTTTACCTTCTTCTTTATATACATATATTGTAGGTGAAGTTGCTTCTATATTAATACCTTTACCTTTTTTTATGTCATCTGCTAATGTTCTTACAACATTCGCTACATGTTCATCAACATAATTTTTGTTAACTGCATCAGTAGTATTTACAGGTGTTGCAAGACCAGTTATTCTTTTACTGTTCATATTAATTCCTGTTGAATCAACTTTAATACCATCAGCCATACTAATACTTGATATTCCATTTATATCTTTAGCCAATTTAATATTTAATGTATTATCTTTTCCTTTTACAACATATATATTATTATTATCTACTCCTGAATTTGCTCCACCTTTAATATTAAGTTCTTCACTTAATCCTATAGTTACAGGATTTGAATCATCACCTTTGAAAGTAAGTTTTTTACTTAAAATATCATTTTTAGCATCATTTATCGCTTTATATACAACACCACCATTTACTGTTAAATCATTATTTTCTTTAATTTCTCCTGTTCCAATTTTATCCATTTTTTGCTTCAATGTATCATTTAATTTAACTGTAAATGTTTTCTTTTTAGTAGAAGAATCAACAGAAGATGTTACAGCTACATTTTCACTATCTCCTACTACATCTACTAGATTAGTTATTTCTGTTTTAGCACCATCTGTTAGATTACTAAAATCATTTTTTGTATAATTTGAAATATCTGTTTTATTTACAATTTCTTTTATTTTATCTTCATTTAACCCTATTATCTTTTCATTTTCACCATTCTTAACTGTTATAGCACTTCCATCTTCTGCTTTTATATTTGGCACTTTAGATAATAATTCATTTGCTAATTCTGTTTTACCTTTTTTATTTAACTTAAAGTTAATAGTTCCACTAGTCTTAGTATCTATATCTAGTATATCAGAAACTAAATTAATTTTATTTACCTTGTTATTACCTGATTTAACAAAAATTTTTTGACCATTTGTATTATTATTATCTGAAATAACGAAGCCTAAATCATCTATACCTGCTTTTTCAATTATAGAACCATCATCTTTAATGTATCCTTTCAAAGCTTCATTTAAAATTGCACCACTAACTGCCTTACCATCTTCAATTTTCTTATCGGTTGTATCTAAACCTGTTATTTTACCATCATGCAATGTAATTGTTTTGTTATTATCTATAATTTGTACACCTTTATCTGTATCAAATTTAATTTCTTGATTATTCTTATCTTTTTTCCCCTTAATACTTGTAATATCAATTAAATTTTCATCTAAATTATATTTCACAATACCATTATTTTCTACTTCTGCTATAGTATTTTTACCATTTTTGAAGTTTAGTCCATCTTTTAATTTAGTTGTATTATCTCCTTTACCATTAGAAGTATATTTAAGTACTAATGAATCTATTTTATCATTTGTAGCAATTGTTTTACCTGCAAATTTTAAATTATCTCCTTCAACATTAATTTTCTTATTTTGTAGAGTTAAACTATCTACATTTAAATCTTTTTTCAATGATACTTGTAGTGATGTATCATTACTTTTAGCTACAGTTATATTAGTATCACCTTTAATTTGTAATCCTTTATCTAAATTAACTTTAACTTTTTTATTTATATCATCACCACTAAATTCAATATATTTACCGTTTATTTTTTTATCAATATTATTATTGATATCAGTCTTAAATGTATTAAACTTATTTTGTATATTTTCATTTAACTTATCATTATCAATACCTATTAAAAGTTTATCATTTTCTTTTCTTGTATAAATGCCATCTTTACCTTCTATTTTGCCTAAAATTTTATCTGGCGATACTTTATCAACATCTGCTTTTACCATCTTTAACTGAGCAATAGTAACAACATCTGTATCATTTACACCATCTGCTATATTTACAATTCTTCTTAGCTTGCTAGTTGATCCAAAAGAAACCACTTCTCCACCAGTATGTTTTTGATTAGTTAAATACCCATCCTTCGTACTTTCATTTGCAACGGATCCATTACCCATTGCTATAGAATCATTATGTTCTGCACTTGCTCCTTTTCCAATAGCTATTGCATTTTCCTTAGTTGCTTTTGAATCTTCACCTAGTGCTATACCATATTTAGCTATAACCTTTGATCTTGTACCTACAGCAATTGCTGATTCGCTATTTGCACTTGATCTTTCACCTATTGTTATTGCAAATTTACCATTAGCTTTAGATCTATCTCCTATAGCTACTGCTGTATTACCTGCATAAACATTAGAACCTATACCTACTGAATATGCTTCTGATTCTACGCCATGACCTATTGCAACACCATCTGTCTTTGCTGTTATTTTATCTACACTCTTATCAGTATCTCCATTGTCTGTTTTATTACTCTTAGCATTTTTTGTACCAATAACTACTGAATTTGCTCCATTTGCATCTGTATCTTTACCTATACCTATCGCTTCATTTCCAGTAGCACTAGCATAAACTCCTATTGATACTGCATCTTTCCCTTTAGCACCTGAGTTGTAGAAATTAGACTTTTTAACTAATTCTTTTTCACTATCCTCTAAAACACTATTTACTTTTTCAACAGATAAATCTGTATCTTTTGCTTCAGATATTTCTTTTAATATATTATTAGCAAATTTAGAATCATTTTTAATTTCTTTTTCTATATCAAAAGTTTTTAATTTTGAGTTATTAATTGCCTTTATATTTTTACTTTCTAAACTCTTTATTTTTTTATCTAAATCTTTTTCAAAAGTATCATCAAAGGACTCTTTATTTCTTTCCTTTCTAACTTTGATCTCTAATTGTTTTGATTTCAATTGAATGTATTGTTTATAATACAATTCTTTCATTGCAATTTCTTTTATCTTTTTACCTTCACTACCATTTGCTTCTTTATCAACTGCTACATAATTCATCATACTAGATTCTTTTTCATCTGGATTAACTGTACTTAATTTTTCTTCTAAACTCTTTAATTGTGATACATTTACAACATCTGTATCTCTGTATCCTGCTGCAACATTAGTTAATCTTCTTTCTTGACCTATACTTCCAAAAGAAACTATACCTATATTTGATGATGATGGCATAGATATTGCACCTTTTGGTGCATAACCTGGTTGTTTTAACCAAACTTCTTTATAATCTGTAGTTGATTCATTACCTAAAGCCATTGAATTTTTCAAATATGCTGATGACTTATTACCTAGAGCTAGAGTATTTTCTGCATTTGTAAATGCTGCATTACCTAAAATTAATGAGTTTTTAGCTTTAGATGTTGCTACTGAACCTAATCCAAATATCAACGCATTATCTGATAACACCTTTGTACCTATTCCAAATCCTATTGAATTTTTACCGTTTACATACGCATAAGAACCAATGGCTACTGAATTATCTTTCATACTAAAAGCTGCATGTCCTAATGTAATACTATTATCACCTTTTGCTACTGCTTTTGTACCTATAACTAATGCATTATTACCATTTTGTTTTTTTACCTTTTGACCAGTTGTTTCTTTTTTACCACTATAGTCAAGTTGCATTTCTTCTTCTTTAGCAGTATATGAATCATTATTAGTATAAAGTTTTTCAAGATTATTAAGTGTATTAGTTATATTTTTATCCTCAAATTCAGAATGAATATTCTTTATTATATCTACATCATTTGTAGCATATTTTTTATGCACACCATTTGCACCATTTGTTTCTATATTAACATTTCCATAAACATCTGTACCTATGGCTATAGTATTATTCCCACTTGATATAGCTTTATAACCATATGCTAAACCACCTTTTTTGGAAACTTCATTTTCATTACCAACAGCTACCGCTTTGTCAGAAAATACCCTAGTTCCATTACCGATTGCAATTGCTCCTTTTCCTTCAGCACGAGTCTTAGCTCCCATAGCAGCACTGTAATCACCTAATGCATATGAAAATGCTCCTATAGATGTAGCTCCTATTCCATAAGATAATGCTCTTGTACCTATAGAAACACCACCAGACCCTGCTGCAAGTGTTGGTGAATATATTACCTTATTAGTATACATATATCCATCGCTATTTCTGAACCCGTATGAATCTCCATTTTTATCAATAATTCCATATAATTTTTTAAAATAATGATTATAATCTGCTTTTGATATACTTTCTTTAAAATTTTCATTATCATCTGACCCCAATGCGATTGAAGATCTACCTATAGCATATGTCCCATTACCTATTGAAGTTGCTTGGTCAACTGCTTTTGTTCCAGAACCTATTGCAACAGCTTCTCCACCTGCACCATTTTGTATGTAGTCATTATCATTTTTTCTGTAATCTGGATAAAATATTTTTAATGGAATCGCTTCTGCTGTATTACCAATAGCTATACTACGATATACCGCAGTTCCTGCTTTAGTCCCTATTGCTATTGAACTTTCTGTTACTCTCCCTTTATCACCATCATGTATTCCTTTTCCACCATTATCTGATTTACGTACATAAGCTCCACTACCTATTGCTATTGAGTCTTCACCATCTGCTGTCGTTAGACTAATTTCTCCTTTATTTGATAAATATCTAGATCCTATTGATATTGAATTAGAATCTGGTGCTTGTGATCCTATCCCAATTGCTACTGAAAATTCTCCAACTTTTTGATGTTGTACTGCTGAATCATTTTCAGTTTTAGGATTTAAAGCTATAGATCCTTTACTGCTATTATCTTTACCCTTACTTCCTATTTTCCCGTTATCTAAACTTATCCATTCCGCCATACTAACAATACTATTACTCATCATAAATAGCACAATTAAACTTGTTGTTATCTTTACTTTTTTCTTCAAACTTCTTTTTAAAAATTTTTCTATTTCTTTAATATTTTTATTCATAAAATACCTCTCCTATTTCATTAAACATTTCTACAACACTCATATTTACTAATTTTTAACTCCTCTGATTAAAAAATTTGTATTTTACTATAAACAATTCTTTATAGTTGTAAATATCCCCAAAATATAATATATTAATAATAAAAAAAGATGATTGATATCATTTTTTTCATATTTACCTCCTATCATCTATACTTCTCTTATTATTATACCCCCCCCCCGCATTTTTGCAAATTTTTTTGTTAAATAAAGTTGAAATTTATTTTTCAAATTTAATTTCTAACTTTTTTTATCCGTATTTTTTTAAATATCTACTTATATATTTTTCTAAATGTCATATATATTTTTCATACTAAACATTTTAATTAGATAAAATCATGTTTTTTTACCTTATCACTATTAACTTTTTTTATCTAAATATAAAGATACTTTACGTGGGCGAAAAAAAAAAAAAAAAAAAAAAAAAATAACACCCAGTATTATTAATACTAGATGTATTCACTTTGTTCTAAAGAATATTAATCTTTATTTTTTTCTTCTTCATATTTTTTAAGTATAACTTCTGTAATATGATTTCTAAATTCTGGTTGTATTGGGTGAACAATATCTTTAAATTCACCATTACCAATCTTCTTAGAAGGCATAGCAATAAATAACCCATTTTGCCCTTCTATAATCTTCAATCCATGAACAACAAAGCAATCATCAAATGTTACATCTGCATAAGCTTTTAATTTAAGCTCTCCTTCAGTGTTTTTAACGACTCTAATTCTAACATCTGTAATAGTCATTTCGTGTACCTCACTTTTAATAAATGTTTCTGTTATTAAAAGTATACCTTTATTTTTCTAAAAAGCAAGATGTATTTTAAAAATCATTAAGTTACATATTAACTCTATTTCATTAACGCAAGTGATCCCATAGGGTCCCATGGTTTTAATACTATAGGTTCTTGTTCAATTAACTTTCTTAAATTTTCTGGTAAATATTTCTTGTTAACTACAACTTGGTATGTATATTTATCCATCCATTCATCTGACATTACAAAATAACCTTTGTTACCTGGTTGATCTCCCCAGCTATTTTCAACTTTCCAACGTGTTGGTTTTTCGTTTAATATATTTACTCCTGATAATACCATAGCATGTGTCATTAAGCTTTCACAATAGTCTAATGATATTTCTTTAGTCATTGAAAAATCAATTCCAAGACTCTTATCTACTTCAAATATATTTAAGTCCATTATTCCTAATTGTCTATCAGAACTTTGTCCTACATCGCAACCAAACCAAACAGTAACACCATCTTGTAATTGAGATATTGCAGCTTGTTTTAATTCTTCCATAGTAACATTTAAGTACTTAACTTGTCTTCCACCTAATACATTTCCTAAATAGTCAACAGTGAAAGTCTTGTGATAAGGTTTATCCTTTGTTGGTGCATTGATTAAGCTGATGTAATCATTTAAATCTATACCAACATATTTATTAAAGAATTCTTTTGGTGTAATATTTTCATCTCTATGGAATTTACCATCTTTATCTTCATATTCAAATGTAAATGCTTTAGGTGGTTTACCTAATGAAACAACTAAGAATGAATATATTTCATCTAATATTTCATCTTTAAGTTTTCTTAATTCATCAACTGATTTACCTTCTTCATGTAGACTTCTTAATATTTGAGCAGATTTTCTTAATTTCTTGTTTAATAAGTCATCTAATCTCATAGAACTTGTACTATGAAATGCTTCAGGCATTGCATATTTAGGAACTATACCATATTTTTCAATAATTGAAGCTAACATATCCCATTGTCCACCATCTTGTTGAGGTGTTGCAAGTAAGAAGTGTACTAGTCTTGAATCTAGGTCTTCATCTAGAGTTTTTAAAATATTTTCCAAGAAATAGTTTGATTTTTCTAATTTATCAAAGAAGAATGTATAAGTTTGTGATAATTCAAAATCCTTTAACTTGTAATCTTTATTCAACTTATGTCTAAATGTATTAAGTGCAGCAAACATCCAACATCTACCTGATTGTCTTTGATTTGCAACAGCTCCTGTTTTAATATCAACTGAATAAACATGTTGATCCTTTATTTGTGCTTCAGCATTAAAAGTAGCATTATTAATTCCGTTTTTGTGTACAGAATTTTGTAAAACTTTTAAACCTTTTTGTTCATATGAAAGAGCATATCTTTCGATATCATTAAAATCTATTCTTTCCATATTTACCTTCTTTCTAAAAATATTAAAAAAATGGCGTCCTCGGATGGATTCGAACCAACGACCCTTTGGTTAACAGCCAAATGCTCTAACCTGCTGAGCTACGAAGACACACATTAACTTTTTTTTATTTTTTTTATTTTGTCTCATTTAGAGTTTTTTTTACTTTTAAACACAATATGTTGTTATTTGAATTATGAGAAATAAATCAAGTGCTTTTTAAATAAATATTTCTCAATTTGATAGTCCAAAATCTAAATAAAAAAAAGCCTACAGCCTTATAAAATAAGGCATAAGCTTTATTTTTCCTATAATTTTATTCTAAATTTAATAACTTTTAATTCTATAAGTTTCATCTGTTAATAGTCTAATGTAATATAACCCATTAGCACCTCTAGTTATTTCATATCCCTTATTGAATGAACTGATATGATTTAAAGCCACAAATATTGCAGAAATTTTTGATGAGTAACCTTTAGTTAATTCAGGTTTTTCTCTCTTTGGTGTTTTTGCCTTACTTTTATCTTCATTTAATTTCTTCACTTTTTCTTCAAATGCTCTTTTATCTTTTTGTTCTTGTATTTGAGCATTTTTTATATGTGTTTGGAAATTAGTATTTGTATAGCCCTTCCCAAAAGCTGTTCCAGTTAAAAATAAAATACTTGATAAAGTAATAACTGCTGTTCTTTTCTTCATGTGTTCTCCTTTTAATATTTTTTATGACACTTATTAATGTCTTATCTATTATATTAAAAAACCGTACAAAATGCAATATTAATTTTTTATTATTTTTTAAGTCACATTCTTAAAATCTTCTAAAGCCATTAATTTCTTTTCAAATAATCTTAAAACAATAGTATCACTTATATTTTTAAAAATTTCACTTTTTTGTAACAATTTAGTATATCCTCTTATTCTAAAATATTTAGGATTTATCTAGTAAATATTATATTTCACTTACACTAACATTTGCTCATCTTCTTCTCATTTTTTTAATCATGAATCAACATGAACTCTACACTACCTTCAAAACATATCTTTCCAAATGCTTTTGGGACTATAAAGTTTGTGCCTTTTGATATTTCTATGCCATTTACACTACCTGTTCCTTCAATCACGCAAATAATATAGAAGCTTTCAAGTTCTATTTCTTGTCTACCATTTACTTTGTACTTTGTAATAGAAAATTTATCGTCTTTTAGATAGTCTATTTTGTTACCTTCTATCTTTGGTGTAACCTCAACATTCTTTTTATCATATGGACAAGTAACTACATCTATACTTTTTTGTATGTGCAATTCTCTTTTTTTACCATTTTGCAATCTATCATAATCGTATAATCTGTATGTTATATCACTATTTTGTTGTGTTTCTAATATTAATGTACCTTTTCTAATAGCATGTACTGTACCTGCTGGTATATTGAAAAAGTCACCTTTTTTTATTCCTCTTATTCTTAAAAGTTTTGACCATTCCTTATCATCTATATATTTTTTAAACTCTTCTTTTGTCTTTGCATTATGACCTATTAAAATATCACTATCTTTTTCACAGTCTAATATATACCATGACTCTGCTTTACCATTAGGTTGATTTTCTACCATTTTAGCATATTTATCATCTGGGTGTACTTGTATGCTTAAATTATCTTTTGCATCTATGTATTTTATTAACAAAGGAAAAACACCTTTCAATTCATTACCAAATATTTCACGATGATTATCCCATAAGTCTTTTAAACTAAGCCCCTTATACTTTCCATTAGCTACCTTACTTAATCCATGTTCATTTGCACTTACTATCCATGCTTCACCAATATGATCGCTATCTGTTTTGTAACCATATTCTTTTTGTATTCTTGTTCCACCCCATACTACTTCTTTCATATATGGTTCTAAAAAAATTAATTCCATAACAAACTCCTAATTTTTATTATATTAAATTATACAATATTTATTATCCTTAATCAAAAAAATGTCTTAACAATCATGTACACCGATATTAGTAATAAAGAGGAACCTATAAACGCAGATATGAAGATATTTTTACCTCTTCTTTTTATAACATTAAAGTTAACATTTAATCCTAATGCTGCCATTGCCATAGCAAGTAAAATATATGCAATATCTACCAAGATTTTTGTGTAAGCCTTTATTGGTGCATAATATGTCCCTATTAGACTAGTTATGATAAAACCTATCATAAATAACGGTAAAGGAACTCTTAATTCACTTGTATTATTCTTCTTATTAGATATTAATCCTACGATAATTGCAACTGGTGCTAATAGTAGAACACGTGATAATTTTGTTACTAAAGCAGTATCTAGTGAAATTTGACCTCCTGTTGCACCTGCTGCAACGGCATGAGCTATTTCATGTAAACTTGCACCACTTAAAACACCATATTGTATTTCATTTAAATTTAAAATTGGTTTTAGTAGAACAATAATTAGAGTAAACACTGTACCTAAAATACAAACTACAGCTACTGATAGTATAGTATCATCTTTATCAGCATTCATGCTTGGTGAAATACCCATAACTGCAGCTGCCCCACAAATACCACAACCACAAGCACATAATAAGGCTAATTTTTCATCAACCTTAAATATTTTTGCAATATTATACACCACAATTATTGTGAATGTTATTGCAAACATAGCAATTAATATACTTTTTATACCACTAGCTTTTAATACAGCTATATCTAATTTAAATCCTAGAAGTATAATACCAAGTCTTAAAAATTTATTTGATATATACGAAAAACCTTGTTTGTATTCTTCTTTATTCATTTTTAGAAGTTGCAAACTCATTCCCAGTAACATTGCCAAAACTAAATGACCTATCAACTTAAATAGGCTTATTGTTGAAATATACTTAGCTAGTATAGAGCATATAAACGTTAAAAATAACGCAATTAAAAAATTCTTTTTCATTATCATCTCTCTTTCTTTTTCTTATTATATCCAATATCCAAATATTTTCATAGCAAAAACTAAAAAATATCCAAATTTTATCTTATTATGTCTTTTTACTATTAAATAGTTTTTATTCGCATTAAGACCATACCTAATTCTTTATACCCTATTTTTAACTGATTTTTATCTGACTTTTAGATATTTTAATATTTTTTTGCATATGATAATATTTCAAATATTTCAAGAAAAAGGAGACTATATATTATGAAAAAATCTTTATTATCTTTAACACTTATTCCATTTTTATCTTTAGCTAGTACTGATAAGAACTTTATCAAAACTTCTATTGGTACAAAGAGTACATTTAACAATAATTTTAAATATCAAGATACTGATATGAATGAAAATCTATCTACAAAAATACAAATTAAAGGCACTGGTCTTTCTATAGGGGCAAACCTTGAACATCGTTCTCAATTATCAGTATTTCCATATGTATTAGAACCTACTGGTGTTCTAGAAACTCTAGAAAAACACCTTGATTTTAAAGACTCACATATATACGTTAATTACAAAAATGGAAATTTTAATACCCGAATTAAATTGAATAAAAACCTTAAATTAACTACAATGTTTGATTATCAAAATTACACATTACCTAATATTGAATTTGGTGTAAACTCCAAGTCTACATTTCCATTAAAAAAATTAAATGGATTTAACCCTGTACATACAACACTAAAAGGCTTTGTACAAAAAGATTTTGGTAAATTTAAAGATGTACGTTTAGATTTAGAAACACAACATCAAATTGACAAAGAATCTACTTCTCTTGGTTTTCAATATATTATGGGAACACTTTCAAGTAGATATATTATAAGCCCTAATTTAACTATATATGGTGAAGCTAAAATGAAATATCAATTTGATAATACCTATCCTATTTGGAGCGATGATGAAAGTATACATGTAGACTGTGGTCATAATCATTCACATAACAACAATTATACAGATACAGAAGAACAAGACATATATTCACATTTTCATGGATATAGACAAGGTGCAACAGAACCGTTTGAGAGATCAAAAGATAAGAAAATAATACAAAATAATAAGTTTGGTCATTCATATACATTAGGTGCTAAGTATAGAGGAATAAAGGATTTACAAATAGACGGAAAAGTTAAATTCTATCATGGAGATAATACTGAAAAAGGAAAACCTCCTGTATTTGAAATTATTGGACTTGGTGCATTAAATCTTAAATACACTGGATTTAAAAATTGGGAAATAAATTCTTCTTTAATTGGATTTGTTGAATTAGATAGAGCTGAAACTGGAGTGAATACTATAACAAAAGAAATAAAAAACACAACTAACATCAAATACAAGTATAGGGTAACTGACAAATTAGAAGTTTCTCCCGAATTACAGTCAACACTAAACTTTAGAAGCTCTGGTAATCATGCACTTTATATAACTCCAAAATTAAATTTAACTTACAATGCAACAAATAATCTTACATTAAATGCAAGTCTTGAAGATGCTTTTGCTTTTAGCCTACATAGATCAAATAAAAACTATGTAGAATTAAATAATAGTGTAATTTCTACTAAGTTAAATTTAAAATATTCATGGTAAAAAAACGGTAGCTCTTGCTACCGTTTATCTATCTTATTACTACATTAACTAACTTCTTAGGAACAACTATAACTTTAACAATAGTTTTACCTTCAATTAGTTGTGATATTTTTTCATTTTCTAGAGCTAATTTTTCTGCTTCTTCTTTTGAGATATTAGCACTAACTTGCATTTCTGATCTTAATTTTCCATTTACTTGTATTACCATAGTAATTTCTGAACTATGAGTTAATTTTTCAATATATTCTGGCCACTTTGCGTTATAAATATATCCTTTATTTCCTAGTTTTTCCCATAATTCTTCTGCTATATATGGTGTAAATGGTGAAATCATAAGTACCATAGAAACTACTGCTTCTTTAAATATCTTGTTTGATTCACTACTTTTTTCTGATTTGTCTAAAACATTTTGTTTATAACTAGAAATTTCATTTAACAATTCCATTGTTGCTGCTATCGCAGTATTAAAGTGGAAATTATCTTCCATACTTTCTGTTACTTTTTTTATAGTCTTATGAACTTTTCTTTGAAGATTTTCATCTTCTTTATTTCTTTTTTCTATATCTATATCATCATAGTCTTTTGATAATATTTCACCTGTTTCTTCAACAATATTGTATATTCTTGATATGAATCTATAGGCTCCCATAACACCATTCATGTTCCATTCTAATTCTTTTTCAGGTGGTGCTGCGAATAGTGTAAATAATCTTGCTGCATCTACTCCATATTCTTTTGTTAATTCTTCTGGATCTAGCCCATTATTCTTTGATTTTGACATCTTTTCCATCTTAACAACTAATTCTTCATTTGTGTCTTTAGCGTATGCCTTACCATTTTTTAATTCTACATCTTTTTCAAATAGGTACTTTCTTTCTTTACTTGAATAATATGAATTAGCTAAAACCATACCTTGAGTCAATAGTCTCTTAAATGGTTCATTTGTTGATAAATATCCTAAATCACAAAATACCTTATGGAAGAATCTTGCATAAAGCAAGTGCATTACAGCATGTTCAACTCCTCCTATATATTGTGACACTGGTGTCCATGAATTTGCATCATTTTTATCAAATGGTATATTAGGATTTTTAGGATCAAGATATCTTAAGTAATACCATGATGAATCAACAAAGGTATCCATAGTATCTGTTTCTCTTCTTCCTAATTTACCATTAGGTAATACCACATGTTTAAAGCTTTCTGATGTTGTTATAGGGTTACCCTTTATTTTAAAGTTAATATCTGTAGGTAACTCAACTGGTAAATTCTTTTCTTCCTCTAGATAAATATTACCTTCTTCATCATATATTACAGGTATAGGTGTTCCCCAATATCTTTGTCTACTTATTAACCAGTCATGAAGTCTGTAATTTACCTTCTTTTCACCCTTATTTAAACTAACTAACTTGTTTATTATACCCTCTTTAGCTTCAACATTTGATAGACCATTAAATTCTTCTGAATTTATCATTGTACCTTTTCCAGTATATGCACAACCATCTTTTTCATCTTCTCCCTTTATTACTTGTCTTATAGGCAAGTTATACTTCTTAGAAAATGCATAGTCTCTTTCATCGTGTGCTGGCACTGCCATAACAGCTCCTGTACCATAATCCATTAGTACATAGTTTCCTATATACAAAGGCACTTTTTCATTATTTACTGGATTAACTACAAATAGACCTGTATCAACACCTGTTTTTTCCTTATCTGCAGCTTCTCTTGAGATTTTATCTTCATTTATCATACTATCTATTTGTTCTTTTAATTCTGGCTTTTCTTTTAAAACTACCTTTTCAACTATTTCATGTTCTGGAGCTAATACTACATAAGTTACTCCATACAATGTATCTACTCTAGTTGTAAATACAGTTATAGGGATATTTTCACCATTGTAGTTTAAATTAAATTCTACACTAGTCCCTTCAGATCTACCTATCCAATTCTTTTGCATAGCTAATACTTGTTCAGGCCAACCTTCTCTTAATTCTTCATGACCATCTAGTAACTCTTGTGCATATTTAGTTATTTTAAAATACCATTGTGATAATTCTTTTTGTATAACATCTGTTTTACCATGACGCCAACATTTTCCTTGTTCTACTTGTTCATTTGCTAAAACTGTATTACAGTCTGGACACCAGTTTACATATGATTTTTTCTTGTAAACTAGACCTTTTTTATACATTTCTATGAAAAATTTTTGGTTAAATTTATAGTATTCTTTCTTGTAGGTTGCAATTTCTCTATCCCAATCATAAGATATACCCATTAACTTTAATTGTCTTTTCATGTTTTCAATATTTTTAGCTGTCCATTCTTCAGGCATAGCTCCATGATCTATTGCAGCATTTTCAGCAGGTAGCCCAAATGAATCCCAACCAAATGGGTGTAATACATTAAATCCTTTCATTTTTTTGTATCTAGCTATTGCATCTCCTAATGTATAATTACGAAGATGTCCTGCATGTAATTTACCTGATGGATAAGCAAACATTTCAAGTAGATAATAGTTTGGTTTACCATCTACATAGTTTGAAGATTTGAAAACTGAATCTTCTTCCCATTTTTTGCTCCATTTTTTTTCTATTTCGCTTGGTGAATATTCCATAAATATACTCCTTATTCGTTAAAATTATTATTTCATTATACAACTTTTATATCTTTTTTTCTAGTCTCTTCCATCAATATTTTAATTTGACAAATAGCGTTTTTTATGTTAAAGTAAATATGAATTTTTTCTCAGAATATATTTTGCCAGATATATTCTTAGATTAGATAATAAAGGAGGAAACGGCAATGAAATCAACACAAGAATTAATTAAAGAATTCGGTAAAAATGAAAAGGATACAGGTTCATCAGAAGTTCAAATAGCAATTTTAACTGAAAAGATAAATCACTTGACTGCTCATTTAAAGAACCATCCTAAAGATGTTCACTCAAGAGTTGGACTATTAAAAATGGTTGGTAAGAGAAGAAGAATGTTAACTTACATCAAGAACACAAGACTTGATGATTACAGAACTCTTATCGAAAGATTAGGATTAAGAAAGTAAAAATATATTAGAGCAACACAGTGTGTTGTTCTTTTTTTTCAATAATTATTTAGAAAAGGGGAAAATATGCGTAAAAAAGTCGATATACTTACTGGTAATATATCTACAAATTTATTTAAATTAGCACTACCAATAGTTCTAACATCATTAATTTCAATCTTATACAACTTGACTGATATCAAGTTTATAAGTGCATATATAGGCGATAGTGCTGTAGCGGCTGCTGCTGCTGCAACATTTTTCTTAGTTTTAGGTTTTGCCTTTTTATTAGTCCCCAAAAATGGTGCACAAATCTTAGTTGCACAAAGTATAGGTGCTAAACTTTACAGAAATGCTAGAGCATATGCAAGAATATCTATTATTATCACAATAATATTTTCAGCATTTTGTATGACAATAGGTTTAGTTTTCTCTGATGGTTTAATACATTTAGTTGGTATATCAAATCCAAACATATTAAATTTAGCTAAAACTTTTTTGAGATATTGTTGTTTAGGCTTACCATTTCTATTTCTTTCTAATACTATTTCTGCTATAATAAGTGCAGATGGTGATACATTTGGACCTTTTGTATTTAATTCATTAGGTGTAGTAATTAATATATTTTTAGATTACTTCTTTTTAGCCTTTTTGAATCTTGGTATAAAGGGAGCTGCTATTGCAACAGTTATGTCACAAATAATATCATTTGTTCTACTAACAATCTACTTTTTATCACCAAAATCAAAATTTAGAAAAATGAAACTTTTTAAGCTTGATTCTTTAAATATGTATATAAAGTTATTTAAAATAGGACTGCCTGGTGGTATTAGCCAAGCTCTATTTACTATTATCGCCATAGTACTAGCAAATATTATAGCAAGATACGATGAAGAAGTACTTGCTGTACAAAGATTAGGAGTACAGTTTGAATCTTTCTCATGGAATATTTCTGGTGGTTTTTCTAGTGCGGTTGCAACATACATAGCACAAAATTATGGTGCAAAACAATACGATAGGATAAAGAAAGTATACTATATCTCTCTTAAAGGTATTTCTATATTTTCTGTGTTTATAACCTTCGTATTTATTGTTTTTGCAGAACCTCTATATCGTGCATTTTTGCATGATGAACGTTTGATACACCATGGTATAAACTACCTAACTATTGTAGGACTTGCACAAATACTTCAAAGCGTTGAAATTATTACAAACGGAGCATTTAATGGTATAGGTCGTATAAATGAACCTACTATTATAGGGGTAGTAGGAACAGCTTCTAGAATACCTTTAGCATATTTCCTTGCTCCAATATTTGGAATAACTGCTATTTGGTGGGTTATCTGTGGTACTATGGTAGTTAAAGGAATTGTAAGTTTTGTTTTATTTATATTTTTATGGAATAGATTTTTATTATCAAAGGAGAAGAAAAAATATGAAAATAGCAATAGGTAACGATCATGCTGCTACTGATTACAAAAATGAAATTGTTAAATTTTTAGAAAAAGAAGGTCATGAAGTAATTAATCTAGGTACAGACTCACATGAATCAGTTGATTATCCAGTTTTTGCAAAAAAAGTATGTAATGTTGTTGTAGAAAAAGAAGCTGATTTTGGTATTTTACTTTGTGGTACTGGTATAGGTGTATCCATTGCTGCAAATAAGGTTGAAGGCATAAGAGCTGCACTATTATACAATGAATATTCTGCAAGATTAACAAAACAACATAACAACGCTAATGTTATAGCATTTGGTGCAAGAGTTATGGGGATAGATTTAATCTTGTCTTGTATAAAAGCATATATGGAAAGTGAATATGAAGGTGGAAGACACCAAAGAAGAATTGATATGTTAGAAAGTTGTGGGTGTTAATATGAAAACAATATTTAGTAAAATAATAAACAAAGAAATTAAAGCTGACATAGTATATGAAGATGACGATATAATAGCATTTAAAGACATTTATCCTGCTGCACCTATACATATACTATTTGTCCCTAAAAAAGAAATTCAAAACTTAGCTTACGCTACTGAAGATGATCTTATCCTATTAGGTAAAATTCAACTTGCTATCGCTAAAGTTGCAAGAGATTTAGGTATAGACAAAGAAGGTTATAGAGTAGTTTCAAATATAGGTGATTTTGGTGGACAAACTGTTCAACAAATGCACTATCATTTATTAGGTGGTAAAAAACTTGGAACAAAAATGGACTAATATAGAATTTTTAGAAAGTAAAGAAAACAAGCGATATAAACTCTTAAAAAAATTAAATAAAAAAAAGTATAGAGATATAAACAACATATTCATAGCTGAAGGAGAAAAATTTATTGATGAAATAGAAAACTTCTCTCACTGTGTAATCAAAAAAAGTAATTTTGAATATTTTGACACTAACTATGATTTAAAAAGATTTAAAAAAATAACAGTTCTTGCTGATAACCTTTTTAATGAATTGTCAACTCAGGAAAATAGTCAAGGAATAATATTTATTCATTCTAAAAATACATATAACCTCAATAATATCAAAGGAGATATTGTAATATTAGATGACGTTCAAGATCCAGGTAATGTTGGTACAATAATCCGTACTCTAGTGGCTCTAAATTACTCTAATTTGATACTTACTAATGGTAGCTGTGATGTATATACCCCAAAGGCTGTAAGAGCATCTATGGGCAGTATTTTTAAGTTAAATATTATCTATGCAAGTTATGAAGAAATAATTAACTTTCTAAAAGAAAACAACTATACAAGCTTTGCTACCAATTTAGCAAGCAATTCTATTGTATATACTGATTGTAAATTAAAAACTAATAAAAACGCATACATATTCGGTAATGAGGGCGGTGGTGTATCTAAAACCTTAATAGATAATTCAGACTACTCTGTCATCATTCCAATATCTGACAAAGTTAATTCACTAAATGTTAGTGTTGCAACTGCTGTATTTTTGTATAAGATGCGTGAAATAGAAAAAGTTTCGGGCTTTTAATTCCGAAACTTTTTTTTTTACTTATTTGCATACCATAAGCCCATTGTAACTAATATCCCACCACCTATGAAATTACCTATTGTAACACATAAGAAATTGTATAATATTGCTGGTATTGTGACACCCTCAAATCCATACATGTATGATAAAGGCAGATACAACATATTTGCTACAACGTGACTATATCCTAGTAAAATAAACAACATAATAGGAAACCAAATACCAAAAATCTTAGAAATTCCATCCTTTGCTATGTATCCTAAAAGTGATGCTGTACAAACTAAAATGTTACACATTATACCTTTTAAAACCATATCTAGTGCACTTGTTGTCACTTTATGATGTGCATATACTTGTAATACCTTAACTGAGTTCTCATTAAATGTCCCAGTCTTGTATGTAATACCTGCTATAATTATTCCACCTACTAAATTAAATATCCAAACTATAGCTAATATTTTAAACATTTTGCTTAATTTCATTTTCTTTTCTAACACTGCTATTGTCATCATACAATTACTTGTAAAAAGCTCAAATTTTAATAGAATTATCGCTATAAGTCCTACTGGAAATACGCAAGCTCCTAAAAATTTAGCTAAGTTTACATTAGTAAAAAATATATCTGAACTAACAAAAATATTTCCTACTGCTCCTAGGGCTATAAACGCACCTGATAGCATTGCAAGTATTGCTAACTGTAATAAAGTTTTTTCTTCTCTATGATGACCTGCTTCTATTACATAATCTAATAATTCCGATATTGTTTTCATATCATCTCCTAATATACTATTGCTTTTTCAACTTTTTCTCTTGTTTCTTTTCCTTCTAACATTTCTACAAGTTTTAAACCAAAATCAATTGATGCTGCAGCTGCCCTACCTGTTATTACATTATCAGATACAACAACTTGTTCATTAACTAATTTAGCGTTATTTTCAACCAATACATGTTGGAAACTAGGGAAAGATATTGCATTTCTTCCTTCTAATATTCCTAAGTTAGCTAATACACTAGGTCCTGCACATATAGCTGAAACCATTTTCTTGTTATTATAATTTGCTTTTACCTTATCTAGCAAGTCTTGATGATCATAATAATTCTTTGTTCCTGGTCCTCCTGGTAAAATTACTAAATCATATGTAGATAAATCTACATCTTTTAACTTCTTATCTACCTTTATTTCAATGTTTATTGCACTTTTTACATAGTCCTTGTTTTCAACTGATATTACATCTACATAAATTCCTGCTCTTCTTAACATATCTAAAGGAGCCATTGCTTCAACTATTTCAAAATCACTAACTAGTGTTAATGCTACTTTTTTCATATATATCCTTCTTTCTATTATCTAAGAGAATCTATAACTTCTTCAGGAGTATTCATACTTAATATTACATCTCTATATTTCTTAGCATCTTCATATTTTGTATCTCTAATTTTCTTTTTAACTCCTAGTATAGAACTTGCACTCATAGAGAATGAGTCTAATCCCATACCTAAAAGTATTTCTGTTGCCTTCTTATTACCAGCAAATTCTCCACACATACTTACTGATATTCCTCTATCATGTCCTGCATCTATTACTCTTTGTATTGCTTCTAATACTGCTGGGTTAAATGCACTGTATAGTCCTGAAACTTTTTCATTTCCTCTATCTACTGCTAAGAAATATTGTGTTAAGTCATTAGTTCCTATTGAGAAGAAGTCTACTTCTTTTGCAAACTTATACGCTATCATAGCTGTTGAAGGTGTTTCAACCATTATACCTACTTGTATATTAGTATCATATACCTTACCTTCTTTATCTAATTCTTCCATATATTCTTTTAGTATTTCATTTGATTTTCTAATTTCATTTATTGAGCAAACCATAGGATACATTATCTTTATCTTTCCATATGCACTTGCACGTAATATTGCTCTTAATTGTGTCTTGAACATATCTTTATGTGTTAATGATATTCTTATTGCTCTATATCCTAAGAATGGGTTCATTTCTTTTGGTAAATCAAGATATGGTAATTCCTTATCTCCACCTATATCCATAGTTCTTATAGTCACAGGTTTTCCTTTTAATTTTTGTGCAACAATCTTATATGCTTCATATTGTTCTTCTTCTGTTGGCATATGGTCAGAATTCATGAATAAAAACTCTGTTCTATATAGTCCTACACCTTCTCCACCAGCTGCTATTACAGCATCTACATCTTCTGGTTTACCTATGTTACCCCAAACATTAACTGTTCTTTCACCACAAGCAGTTGTTGCAGGTAAATCTTTAAGTTTCTTTAATTCTTCTTTTTCTTTTAAGAAATTAACCTTCTTTTGCTTGTATGCTTCTATTACTTCTTCAGTAGGTGATAGATATATTATACCTTTTTCACCATCTAATACTAAGTATTCACCATCTTTTACAGTTTGTATGATATTTTTTACACCTACAATTGCTGGTATTTCAAGTGATCTTGCCATAATAGCTGAGTGAGCTGTTTTACCACCAAATTCAGTAATAAAGGCTACACAATGTTCTAAGTCTAATTGTGCTGTATCTGATGGTGTTAAATCATCAGTTACTACAATAGTATCTGGTTCTAAGATAGATAAGTCCTTTATCTTAATACCTAAAGTATTTTTTATCCATCTTTTAGCAATATCACGTAAGTCTGATACTCTTTCTCTTAAGTATGCGTCATCTAATTGTGATAAAATATTACAAGTTTCTTCTACACCTTCATTTATCGCATAGGCTGCACTCATACCTTCTTTAGTTACTCTTTCTTTTATACCATCTTGTAGATCTTCATCTTCCAATAATTCTATGTGTGCATCAAAGATAGCTGCTTTGTCTTCACCAAGTTTTTCTCTTACTCTTTCCCTAATTGCCAATAATTGTGATTTGGTCTTAGTTACACCATCATTTAACTTCACTAATTCTGCTTCAGCTGATAAACTTGATTTTTTCATTGATTCTAAATCAATTTTATCTTCAATGTAAATAAGTGCTTTACCTAATGATATACCCTCAGAAGCACCAATACCTGTTAATCTTATCATGTTATGTATCTCCTCCTATTTTAATTTGCCTAATTCATAATCTCTTAATATTTTTACCATCGTACCTTTTCCATGTCTTGTTGCAAGATCATACACATCGTAACCATTTTTATCTTTTTTGCGAATAATAGCCCCATGTCTTAGTAGAAGTAATAATATATCTTTATTTTCTTGTAATACAGCCTCTTCTATAGGCAACCAACCATCTGTATTACTTCCCTTGTTGATTAATTCTTTTCTATTTTCTATCAAAAATTTAGCAACATCATTTGAACCGTAAAAAATTGCAGTTACTAATAAAGTTTTACCTAATATTGGATGTAATGCCTCAAGATTAGCACCTTTTTTTATTATTTCCTTCAACATATCTACATTATTATACATTGCACATATTAAAACAGGTGTGAATCCTTTTTTATCCACTACATTTACATCTAGTTCTACCTTATTTTCCTCTTTTTCACTTGGTATGTTATATGACGCCTTATTAACATTTGCTTTGGGACTTAATAAAGCTTCAGCATATACGTTATTTTTTGTTTTTATGGCAGAAAATAGCCTTGAAATTGTTTTTTCTCTTTCTAATCCCCTTTTATACTCTTCAATATATCCTCTTGAAAAAGTAAATGTAGAAAATATAGCAAACAATAGAAATATTTTTTTCATAATAAATCCTCTATCATCTTTCTAAAATCTTCATCTTCTTCTAGCTTTTTTGCTATTAAGTCTGGTCTATTTTTTATAGTCTTCTTAACACTTTCTTTAAAGCGAAACTCTCTAATTCTTTTATGATCTCCACTTAGTAGTACCTCTGGTACTTTATGTCTACCTAAATTACTAGGTTTTGTATATTGTGGATAACCCAAAAGTCCGTTATAGAAAGAATCTGTTTCATATGATTCTTTTGTTATTACACCATCTTTTTGTCTAGTAATTGCATCTATTAAACATAAGGCTGGTAAATCACCACTAGTTAGTACAAAGTCACCTATACTAATTTCTTCATCAACATATCTATCTATGACCCTTTGATCAAGGCCCTCATATCTACCTGAAATTATTACAAGATCCTCTTTTTCTTTTAATTTATCAATTCTTTCTTGATTCAATTTATTACCTTGTGGTGTAACGAAGACTACATATGGTTTTCTATTTTCTTCTTTTAAACTAAAGAAGTATTTAAAGAATGGTTCTGGTTTTAATAGCATACCTGCTCCACCACCAAAGGGTGTATCGTCTACTTGATGATATGAATTTGTTGAATAATCTCGTATATTCACAATATCATATTCAACCAAATCATTATTAACTGCTCTATCTAAAATGGTTTGACTTAAATACATATCGAATAATTCTTTAAACAAAGTTAATACAGTTATTTTCATAGCATACCTTCTATCAATTCTACTTGTATTTCTTCTCTTTCATCATCAATTTCTTTCACAAATACGTCTATAAAAGGGATTAGTATTTCTTTTTCACCTTTTACAACCAGTATATCTTGTGCCTTGTTTTCCATCACATCTACTACTTGTCCTATACTTTTATTAAAGTTTAAGACCTTATAGCCTATAATAGATTTTTCTTCTTCATATTCTGGTACTAAATCTTTTCTAATGCTAATATCAGCATCGATTATTTCCTTAGCATCATCTATACCATTTATTTCATTAAAAGAGATTATAGCCCTTTTTCCATTAAAACCTTCTACCTTTTTTACAAAAAGTATTTTAATATTATCATTTTTAGAAGCTATTACTCTTTTGCCTACTATATCTTCCAAAATTGGAAAACTAGTGCTTATTTTTACAGCTCCCATTAGCTTATGTGTTGTTGTTATATGTCCAACATAATATACATCACTCA
This sequence comes from Sneathia vaginalis, assembly GCF_000973085.1. Taxonomy (NCBI): domain Bacteria; kingdom Fusobacteriati; phylum Fusobacteriota; class Fusobacteriia; order Fusobacteriales; family Leptotrichiaceae; genus Sneathia; species Sneathia vaginalis. The sequence continues at coordinate 180,975 of NZ_CP011280.1, read as the reverse complement.
CTCATACCACCCTTAATTATATCATTTTGTTCAAAATTTTTGTATAGTAAATATGAACTAATTGAAAAAATTATTGAATTAAAATAGTTCAAAATCAATGCATGTTTATGAACATACGCCAATATTTCATCACTATTCGCAAAACTAACTGAATAATATTGTGCCTTTAGTATTAAAATTACTGAAAACACAACTGAAAAGACTAAAATATTTATTATATAGTCAAAAAGTAGTCTAAATATATTGTTTTTTATAAGTTTCACAGACAGAAATACCTTGTCACTAATTTTTAATCCCAATAAAAGTATCATTAGTGCTACAGGCAAAAATACATATGACAATATTGGTATTCTTATCAGAACAAAAAGTAGTACATATGAAATTAATATATTTTTTACCTTTATTTTCTTTTTAAACAATGCAAAATTCAATATTAAATATATTACTAAATATATTAACGGTAAAAATATTAGTGATAAAATAGGAATTTTTTTTACTACTATAGCATATGGATAAAGTATCACAAGACTTGGAATTAAAAATATTAACGCCAAAATATATGTTAAGTATATGTTGGTTATAACTCCCATTTTTTTACCAATAATTTTATCTTTTATCATTATTTAACCTTTCTGAATTCTTTACTATCTTCTGCAATTTTCTTTAAAGTCTTTAAATCTATTGTTTCATCATTACCTGCAACAGCTGAAATTGCCCCTTCTATCATAGGTGCATCAGCTATTTCGACTTTTATCTTACCTTCTAGTAATTTCTTTGCATGAATTGCACAGTCTATTGAACTTCCTAGATCAAGTATTACTAAAACACCTTCTCCTTTATCTGCTTTTTTAATAGCTTCAACTACATATTCAGTAGTTGTACCAAATTGTATATTCTTATCTGACCCATTTACTATTTCAAAATCACTAGTTTTAAATACATTTAAAAAATCTATTAAATCGTCACCTATATTACTACAGTGACTTATTATTACTATTCCTACCATTAATCTTCCCCCAATAATCTATCTAATATTATACTAACTGCTGCTCTTACTGATAAGTGATTATACTTTGTTTTACCCCTTATAGGTTCTATTATCTTATACGACATAGACATTACCTCATCTGTTAATCCAAATCCAGTACCAAATAAGAGTAATACAGGATCTTCCATTGTGAATAAAAGCTTACTCATATCAGCAAATGTTATACTATTATCATGTATTTTTGCAGATGTTGTAACTATCTTTGGTTTCTTACCTGTTAGTTTTTCTATACTATCCATTGCTTCTTGTATACTAGAAACTACTCTTGTATTTTCGAATGCTTCATTTCTGTCCTTATTAAATCCTATTCCATCACCTTCTTGCCAATAACCCATTATTCTCTTAGTTAATTCTATCTGAGATTTTACAGGTGTTATGATAAAATACTTGTTAATGTCATAGGTTCTACTTGTTCTTGAAATATCATGTATATCAAAATTTGTTACAGATGTTGCAACAATCTCTTTATTTTTGTTGTATACTGGGTAATGAACTAACCCAACAAATATATTTTCTCTCATACTAGTATAAATATATCATTGCTTCTTTAAGTATATTTCTTTGACCTAAAAACGTTAATGCTTCTTTTGCTTGCTTATATGTTAACCACTGTGCTTTTGATAACTCATGTTCATCTATTTTAATATCTGCACTTAATGCTTCTGCCATGAACAATGTAACTTCCTTATATATATTAGGATATATTACATACTTTAACGTCCTTCTAAAAGCCTTAGAATTTCTTATAGCAATATCTATATTTGTTTCCTCCTTTGTTTCTCTTATAGCAGTTTGTTCTTCACATTCATCTGATTCCATATGACCTTTGGCAAATCCAAAACTTCCGCCATTACTTCCTCTGATTATTAAAAACATATATTTTCCATTAATTTTCTTATACACAATAGCTCCAGCACTTTTCTCATACTTAAGTTGTGCATTATTTAAATATTTTTTTGTAATATAGCTTAGTAGTTCAAATTTAGAATTAGGTAAATCTCCATTTAAAACTTTACTAAATACATCCATTTTTATTCCTAGAATCTTTTTTCCTTCTATGCCTAAATTAAATAAATCAACATTATCTAAATCAAGGCTTGATAAAAATACTGGTTCTTGTGCCATATACAATATTTGTATGTTGTATAAAAGTTTTTGTATGTCTTTTATATTTAAATCAAATAAGATCATTATTAGATTAAATAACTTACATACATTTTGATTATTTACAAGGTCTAATAACATACGTTTTAACATAATTAAACTCGGCTTTTTATTGACCAAATTATGATAATATATTAGGTTTTTTACTATACTTTTCTTTGATACATTTAATGTAAATTTTGTTCTAAATTTTTCATACTGCTCTATACTATCATTTTCATAGAGCCTTTCTGTATGAATGTTCTTCTTACCTGAAAAAGAAAATATTAGAGCATAACTCATGTCTATATCAATTTCTCTATAGCTTTCTTGCATTTTTTTATACTTCTTACAAATCTCTAGAAACAATATATTATCAAATGTATTTTTATTGAAAATGTCTATAAAATGTCTTAATACATTTAAGTTAAACATAGCTTCTATCGCTTTATATGCATATCTTCCTAGTAAAATCTTATTAAATTCAGATATTAATCGCTCCTTTGAAAATGAAGAAAAAAGACTTGTATCCTTTGCCATGTTTTTTATAACTAGCATTGTATTTTCTTCAAGTTCAAAACCTAAGTGTGACATAAATCTAAATGCTCTCAATATTCTTAGTCTATCTTCACTAAACCTTATACTTGCATCACCTATACTTCTTATCAATCTATTCTCTAAATCATAACTACCATTTTGAGTATCGATTAATTCTTTGTTATAGTAAAAAGCATTTATTGTAAAATCACGTCTTACTGAATCTTTATTTATATCATCAATAAATTTAATGTATTGGGGATTTCTTCCATCAGATATACCTATATCTTCTCTTAATCTTGCAATCTCATATTTTTTATCTTTTAATTTTATGGTAATAATTTGATATTTATCATTTGATAAAACTGGATTATATCCTCTTAAAGCTTCTATAATATCAATTTTATCTAAGTTTGTTACTATATCTATATCACTACTTTTTATACCAAGCAATGTATCTCTTACATAACCACCAACTATATATGCACTGCCTTTTTCATTTAGTTTGTATAAGATATCTCGTGTATCATCGTCTATTAAAACTTCCATTAATCTTCATTTTTCTTTCTTAATTTTATGATGTAAAAATTATCTAAATACTTATTTTTATAGCTTAAATATATACCCCCTATTTCGTCTTTTATATACTCTATACCTTCTGGAACTTTAGGTTCTATAACCTCTAAGTTAGGGTATTTTTCTAATATATATTTAATGTTATTTGTATTTTCATTTTTAGTTATAGTACAAGTACTATATACTAATTCTCCACCTTTTTTTAAAAATCTAAGATTATTTTCTATTATTTTCTTTTGCAACTTCTTTAATGCTTTAATATCAGATAAGCTTAAACTATATATCTTCTCTGGCTTTCTTTTTATTACACCTAAACCTGAACAAGGAACATCTAGTAATATCTTATCAAAGTATTCTAAAGGATAGTCCTCTTCATTAGTTGCATCTTTTTTCTCTACTATCATATTAGAAAAGTTATATCTCTTTTTTAGACCTTCCAAAATTTCTATCTTATGATTGTATATATCTTGTGCGTATACAACTTTAGGATTGAATAAACTTAATATACCAAGTGTTTTACCACCAGGACTACTACATGCATCTAAGACTGTATCTCCATCTTTTACATCTATATTTTTGCATACTATATATGAGGCCCCGTCTTGTATAAAATATGTATTTTCTTCTAGCTTTTCTAATACCTTACCATTTTTTAAATAGAATACATCTTCTAATCTGTATACCACATCGTTTTTAATAAGGTTATAAAATTTATCTATATCAATGGCTTTTCTATTAACTCTTATAGATAGATAAGATCTATTTTTTAAATTTTCCATAATATTGATGTAGTCATCTGGAAAATCTATTTTTATCTTTTCTTCTAACCACTTAGGATATGAATATTTTATATGAAATAACTTCTCATCATCAATTTTCTTATTAATCTTATCAATATTAGAAACTATCTTATTTAAAACTGAATTTACAAATTTAGCCTGATGTATGCTCTCTTTTTTTGCTATCTCATTTGCTTCGTATATGATACCTTTTGAATCTTTAGAAGAAAAGGCAATCTGTGCAACAGATAGTCTTAAAAGATGCTTTATTTTTCTTTTACTTACATTACTAGCATATTGGTTTATAACATAGTCTATGTATATGAGATTTTTTAAAACATCAGTTATAATATTTTTTACAAAAGATTTTTGCTCATATGTATAATTCTTTATTGTAAAATAGTAATTTAATTCTATATTACTAAATTTATTTTTAAATATTATAGAATCTAAAATATTCACTATATCTTCTTTTATCATTTATCCTCTTTCTATATTAATGTTCTTTTTATATATGGTGACAAACTTGCAAGTTGTTTTTCTGAATCTATGTCTATATATACATAATCACCTATGTCTTCTGTAATAGGCATATACATCATATCCATACAAGCATTTTGTATATTTATGTCCTTATACCCCAATTCTAATATAGCTATATCCATATCTTTTTTAGCTATATTCTTACTTCCATAAAAAATATATTCACCTTTTTTTATACTTCTTTTTTGCAAAACTTTAACTTTTAAAACACTTGCCTTTAAAAAGCCTTCATTAAATCCGTAAAGTCCCATTCCTATACGACAATAATCATATTTGTTCGGGTATAATAGCATTGCTTCTGTTGAAAAAAGATGTTTTTTTACGTTGGTATAATTTTTACAAATTTCATCAAATCTATTCACTTGATCCATTACTCTTTTCTTATTAAACGCATCAGATATATGTGAATAAACACTTAATATATTAGGATAATCAACATACTCATCAAATCCTAATCTATTAAGTCCTGTATTAAATGAAACGTGTACTCTAAGTCCCCTGTATTTTTCCATTTGTTTTTGGGAAAATAGAGTTGGCTCAAAATTATATGTCTTCACTAAATCTATATCTTTTTTATCAACATCTCCTAGTATCAACACCCTACATTCACTGTCTATTTTTCTTACTCTCATAGCTTCTTCTATATTGCTAACTGCAAAAAAATCTTCATTTTGCTCTTTTAATATACTTACAATATTTTCTATACCTAAGCCATAAGCATTTGCCTTTAAAACGTATATATTATTAGGTGAATATTCTTTTAATTTATTTAAATTACTTATTATTCTCTTTTTTCTTATTAATAATTCTGCCATATCTTTCTAGTCCATAATTTAATAATATTGCTATAATCGCTAATACTGCTTCATACTTTACAAATATTTCCCAAACATTTAAATATGAAACAAAGAAGAATAAAACTGATAACGTTCTATATTTCTTTTTTGTAAATGCTTCATTAACAAGATATAGACTAATAAGCACATATGTTATTTTTGAAAATATAACAATATATCTAAAAGTGTCACTAATGTAAACCATATCACTTATATATGATGATGCATTTATAATAGTTGATATTATATTTGCATATACTAATATAACTAAATAGATATATTTATACTTTTTTTCAATATTAAGTTCATTTAATATGTTGTTAAAATATAAGTAACTTACTACTGTTAAAAGCAAACCTCCTACTGTTATATATATATTACCTACAGGTTTTTCTATGTAATAATATTTTAAAAATAGGAGTATCAAAAAGAATATTAAAATTAATATATTATTAATTTTCTTCATTTGTTTCAATATTGTTTTCATCTTTATTTTCTCCATAAACAAGATTAAATTGTTTAACTATTTCTTCTTTATAAGTTCCCTTGGCTATTTCATTATAAATTATTTGTTTGTATTTTTCTTTTACTTCTGGTAAGACTTTTGATTGTTTATATATAAGAGATAGTGCCATGCTTATCTTATTTTCAGTACAATAATTCAAGCAATACTTCAACACTCTATCTGTTTCATATATTCTATATTCATTATATTTATTTACATTTAATACAATGTCAATATAATCTGTATAATATTCCATAAATCTCTTATCAGTTATTTCAACACTTTCACCATTTGTTTCAGATAATACCTTAAGTGTTGTATTAAAGAATTTACTTATAACTTGGTTGTAAACCTCACTACTTGTCTTTATAATAAATCTATCAACCTTTTGTTTTTCATTTAAGTCGTAAGTAAAAATTTTAAACTCAAATGTACCATTTTCATCTAAGACTTTTACTTGTCCTGTTAATACCATGTCAAGTTTAGGGTTGCTTTCCTTTATTTTCGCAAAATATTCATCAGAATATGGTTTTCTACACACATATGTACCTAAATCATCATACATAAATAAAGCCATATTTCTTAAATTAGTTAAAAGACTTATTCTTTCATTTAAGAATATATGTATATTTTTAGAAAAATCTTTAACCTTTTCTGGAACTCTTATACTCGAATTTAATTCAAATGGTAGTAATAAAACACTCTTACCTGTTCTATTTACTTGTGTTGTTTTAAATAAAAGTGTATTTAATGGTCCTTTTATTCCTATACTTTTTAGTTTACCCCAACCTTTTTCATTTATCATGCTATCATACTTAGATGGGTTTTCTATTTTTAATTTTTTCTTTAAAAATTGCTTTTCGTAATCTGCAAAAAATTCATTTTGTATATTATTTAAATATAGCTTGTGTAATAATTCTAATCCCTTATCACATTGGTTGTCTTTAAAGTAGAAATTAAGCACTGCTTGGTGCAAATTAATATTATCTGAATTAACATCATATTTTGGAATAATGTAGTTTTCAAATTCAGTATATCTCTTATTTGATAAAAGTATATTTGCTACTTTCAAAATATGCTTATCGCTAGTATGTAAATCTAAACTCTTCAATAAATTCTTTATACCTTCGTCTAAATTACCTCTATCATATTCTACTTTTGCTAATTCCATATAAAGATACCATGACTTAGAATTTTGTGCTAAATTACTCAACCATTCATAGTAGAAGTCGTCTCCTTGACCTTTCATATAGTCTTTTAATTTATCTATAGCCTTTATGTAGTTATTATTATTTGTAAATGACATAAATAAGTTTTTTTCCATTGACTTATAATCTCTATTTTTTTCTTGTGCTATAGCTAAATCATAATACATTGCATAATTAAATGGATATCCTGCATTTAAGTATGTTTCATATACTTCTACTGCTTCTTTATACATATTGTTATTCATATAGCATTGAAAAATTAAATCAACACATCTTTGATTGCTCTTATTCTCATTGTATAATTTCATACAATATTCAACAACATCAAGTGATAATCCATATCCTATAGCTGTTTCTAAAATATCACATTCTTTTGTAATATTATTCTTATTCTCATCTAATTTTTCTTTCATTCTTTTTAGCCATATTTTTTTATCTACACTTACTTTTTTCCCTTTATCATCGATTATGTCTATATATTCTTTTTGTTCGTCATCCTTATCACTACTCTTTTTAAAGAAAATATCCCAAAACATAAGCTCATCTCCTATTTTATAATCTCATCTATTGCTCCTCCACCGATGCAAATATTTCCTAAATATCCAACAACCACTTGACCTAGTGTTACTGCTCTTTGTTTTTCATCGAATAAAACTTTTATTCTTCCATCATCTAGTTTATACATAGTTGCTGATACGTCCTTTTGTCTATATCTAAATTTAACAGTACATCTTAGTGGAAAACTTACTAGTTCAGTGTTAATAATATTGAACTCATTTGTAATCAATCCTTTGGAATAAAGTATACTTGTATCCCCTTGTGAGACTATTAATTCATTTGTCTTTAAATTCTTATCTGCAACAAAATATGGTTGTCCATTTCCTTCTTTGCTATTCCCTATACCTATACCTTTTCTTTGACCTATAGTATAGTACATAAGTCCACTATGTCTTCCTAATATTTTACCTTTGTTATCAACAATGTTACCTGCTTTTGAAGGTAAGTATTGACTTAAAAACTTATTAAAGTCTCTTTCACCTATAAAGCAAATACCTGTACTGTCTTTCTTGTTTGCTGTTGCTAAATTATACTTCTTTGCAATTTCCCTTATTTCAGGTTTAATATAATCTCCTAATGGAAATAATACTTTTTCTAATTGTTCTTTTGATAATTCTGATAAAAAATATGATTGATCTTTATTATCATCTATACCACGTAAAAGTATAGCTCCTTTATCACTGTGTATAACCTTTGCATAATGACCTGTTGCAACATAATCAGCACCCAAGCTCATTGCATAATCAAGAAATGCCTTAAACTTTATTTCCTTATTACACATAACATCTGGATTAGGTGTTCTCCCTTTTTTATACTCATCTAAGAAATATTGAAAGACTCTATCCCAGTATTCTTTAACAAAATTTACTGAATAACAAGGAATACCTATGCTTTCTGCTACCTTTTGTGCGTCTAAATAGTCATTTTCACTGGTACAAACTCCATTATCGTCTTTTTCTTCCCAGTTTTTCATAAAAACACCTATTACATCATAACCTTGTTGTTTCAAAAGTAAGGCTGTTACAGAAGAATCTACTCCTCCAGACATACCTACAACAACTTTTTTATTCATAAATAATTACTCCGTTTTTATTTTTATTATACACTATTTAGACATTTCTTACAATTAAAAAGGGAAAAGCTTTATAACTTTCCCCACTACTTAACTAAGTGACTAATATTTGGATCTTTGTAATTCAAATTATGTATTGAATTAATATATCTAATTGTTTTAGATGAACCTCTGACTAATAAGGTTTGGGTTCTAGCTATATCGCCTTTTCTTTTAACACCTTCTAATAAATCTCCACTAGTTACTCCAGTTGCTGAAAATATTATTTCATCTGTATTAACTAAGTCTTTTAATGTTAAAACATCTCCTACATGCAATCCTCTTTTTTCGCATCTCGCTTTTTCAAAGTTAGAAATCTTATCATTTTCAAGTGATATTCCTTTAACTTCTGATCTTAATTTAAGTCTTGCTTGCATATCTCCACCCATAACTTTAATTACAGCAGCAGATATTACTCCTTCTGGAGCTCCACCTATACCATATAGCATATCTGCTTCTGAATCTGGCATACAAGTTAATATTGATCCTGCAACATCACCATCAGGAAGTGCATACACCTTTATACCTCTTTCTTGTAAATCTTGTATAATCTTTTTATGTCTTGGTTTATCTAGCACTACTATCATTAAATCTGTTACCTTCTTATTCTTAGCCTTAGCTACTATTTCAATGTTTTCTATAAGGGGTTTTGATAAATCTATTAGCCCTTTAGCTTCTGGACCTACTATTAATTTTTCCATATACATATCAGGAGCTTTTAAGAATGTTCCTCCCTTAGCAACTGCTAATACAGCTAAAGCATTTGATTGAGCTAGTGCTGTCATTCTTGTACCTTCTATTGGATCTACTGCTATATCAACTTTTTCATAGCTAACATCTTTATCTTTTAGCCCTACTTTTTCGCCTATGTATAGCATAGGTGCTTCATCTATTTCTCCTTCACCTATAACTATTTCTCCATCAATCTTAATTCTATTAAAAATTGTTCTCATTGCATCAACACCAGCTTGATCTGCAGCCTCTTTATTACCTCTACCTATCCACTTGTATGCTGCTAATGCTGCAGCTTCAGTAACTCTAGCAAATTCCAATGCTAATTCTCTTTTCATCTTTCCTCCACATTTAAAGTTCTATTATTTTTAATTCATATCCTATATTATTTAATAAGCCAAATAGAGATAGTCAAAAACATAGTCTTAGTTCTCACACCTTCTATGAACTTTTATACCCAATTCATTTAGTTTATACATAACTTCATTAAACATGTATTACCTTCATTCTTTTTTTTATTATATCACAAAAAATAGCTAGTTTCTAGCTAGCTATTTTGTCATACAATTATTTAATTTCTTGCCCAGCAGTAGGACCTGATTTTAATGTGTCTATTCTTTCAATCTTTATGACTGTTACAGCTTTTGGTACTCCCATTTTACCTTCTGCCCATTTTTTTGCTTCTTCGTAGTATTTTCCTTCTTTGTATACTTTTGCTTTACCAACAAATCTGTAACCATCTAGTTTTTCACGATCAACTATTATTATTGTAGCATTTCCTGTTCTTTCAATATTTCTTTCTGTTCTACCTGCTGTATTTTCATTAAATATTATAGTTTCATCATCATAAACTCTTCCTGATCTTTTAGGACCTACATTGGCTGTTAAATCTTCATTTACAGTTGCTATTATTGGTAACTGTTCAGAAAACATTTTCTTCATTTCTTCTGTTAATTTCATAGATATCCCCTTCCTATATTTCACATATTGCTTTTGCGACTTCTTCTTTTGTCATTCCCAAGAAGTATTTTGATATATCAATGTCTTTTAAGGCATCTAGTACATCTTCATAAGTATATTTTCTACCTATTAGGACCTTTTCAATATCATCAACATCATTAATACCAAAGAAATCTCCATATATTTTAATATTTTTAATAACTGAACCTTGCACATCTGCATATGTAGTAATTTTACCAGATGGGTACTTAACTCCTCTTTTTATATTATAGTCTGGTGCCTTACCATATACCCAGTCCCATGTAGCTTGTTTAGTATCTCTTGCGTGCTTTATTTCTTCTAATTGTTTATCTGTAAATACATATTCAGTAAAATCTTTATTAGTACTCTTCATTTCATCTAGTATCATATTCATAAATTGCTTTATTGTAATTTTTTTAGGTAACTCATCTAATATGTTAGTCACTCTACTTCTAACTGACTTTATACCCTTAGATTCTATCTTATCTTTTGATACTTTAAGTGCTTTTGTTAAAACAGTTAAATCAACATTGAATAAAAGACAACCATGATGCATCATTCTTCCATTAAAATATGCTTGAGCATTACCACAAATCTTTTTACTATCTATTTGTATATCATTTCTTCCTGTAAATTCTGCATTTACACCTAATTTTTTTAGTACGTTTATTACTGGTTGTGAGAATGTTTTAAAATCAAATGCTTCATTTCCTACTTTTGATGAAATAATAGTATAATTTAAATTATTTAAATCATGATAGACTGCTCCACCACCTGAAACTCTTCTTGCAACACATATATTATTTTCTCTTACATATTCAGCATTAATTTCTTCAATTGCATTTTGATGTTTACCTATAATTATTGATGGTTGATTAATCCAAAGTATAAATATTTCTTCTTCATCAGTTAATTTTTTAAAGCAATATTCTTCCATTGCCATATTAAAATGTGTATCATTTGTCTTACTAACTATATATTTCATTGATATAACCTCTTTTATTTATTAATTTTCTTTGGTAAATGTATTGCTTCACCTAAAACATCAAGGCATGCTTCGTATAAAGCTTCTGAGAAAGTTGGATGACCATGAATAGTTTTTGCTACTTCATCTACCGTAATTTCCATTTCCATTAATGTAGCTGCTTCATTTATTATTTCAGCTGCTGCTGGCCCTATAATATGAACTCCTAATATTTCACCATATTTTTTATCTGCAATAACTTTAACAAATCCTGCTGTTTCATCTGATGCTATTGCTCTACCATTACCTGCAAAGTTAAATTTACCTACTGAAATATCATATTTTTCTCTTGCTTTAGTTTCTGTTAAACCAACCATACCTATTTCAGGCATTGTATATACAGCTGCTGGTGTAGATGCTAACTTAACTTTTCTATGATTTCCTTTTATTGCATTTTCTGCAACTAATTCTCCCATTCTAAATGCTGCATGAGCTAACATTTTAATACCATTAACATCTCCTGGTGCATATACACCTTCTATATTAGTTTGCATATATTCATCTACTTTTATTCTTCCTCTTTCAAGAGTAAGTCCTAAATCTTCTGTACCTTCTAATTCAGGAACTCTTCCTATTGATAATAGAGCTTTATCAACAATAACATCTTCTTTTCCTTCTAATTTTAATGTTAATCTTCCTTCTTTTTCTTCAATAGAATTTAACTTGCTTGATGTTAATATCTTTATTCCTTTGCTTTCAAGAGATTTTCTCAATACTTGTGATACTTCTTCATCACATGATGGAACTACTCTATCAGACATTTCTATTATTGTTACATTTGAACCAAATGAATTAAAGGCTTGTGCTAATTCAACTCCTACAACTCCTCCACCTATAATTCCTAGTGATTCTGGAACTTGTCTTAATTCAAGTATATCGTCACTTGTTAATACTAACTTACTTTCTATACCTGGAATATTGATTTTACTTACTTTAGATCCTGTTGCTATAACTATCTTATCAGCTGTAAACTTCTTATCATCAACTACTACTGTCTTATCTTTTAATACTTTTCCTACACCATGTATGCAGTCTATTCCATAACTTCTAAATAGTCCCTTTATTCCATTAGTCAATGTCTTTACAACGTTATTCTTAACATCTACAGTCTTGTCCATATCTACAGTATACTTTTCATCTTTTAGAATTATACCTCTTTTTTTAGCATGTTGTATATTTTCTATTATTTCTGCATTCTTTAGGTATGTCTTTGTAGGAATACATCCTCTATTTAGACATGTTCCCCCAACTTCTATTTTTTCTATAACCAATGCCCTAGCTCCTAATTGAGCTGCTCTAATTGCACAATAGTATCCTGCTGGTCCTCCACCTATTACTATTATATCATAATCTTTAGCATTTTTTTCTGTTTTTTCTTCTTTTTTGTCTTCTTTTACTTCTGCAGGTTTAGTTTCTTCTCCAACAACTTCACCTTTTTTACCTATGTACCCTATAACCTCTGTTACTGGAACTGTTTCTCCATCTTTTCTTAATATCTTTATCAATGTACCTGTTGCTTCTGCTTCCAATTCCATATTTGTTTTATCAGACATGATTTCAAGAAGAATTTCTCCTTCTTTAACTTCATCGCCTTCCTTTTTCTTCCATTCTATTATTTGCCCTTCTTGCATATCAACACCAAGTTTTGGCATAATTATTTCTGTTGCCATATTTTTTCTCCTTTACACTAACATCATCATTGGATTTTCTAATAATTTCTTCAAATCTTGCATGAATTTAGCACCAGCTAACCCATCTACTAATCTATGATCTATAGTTAAACATAAATTCATCATAGGTCGTATAACTATTTGTCCATCTCTTACAACAGGTTTATCCACTGTTGCACAAACCCCTAAAATTGCTGAATTTGGTTGATTAATTATTGGATTAAAACTATCTACACCATACATTCCTATATTACTAATAGTAAATGTACTTCCACTCATTTCATCAGGTTTTAGTTTCATATCTAAAGCTCTTTTAGCTAAATCTTTTAGTCCTACAACTATTTCTGTTAAGCTCATTTTATCAGCATTTTTTAATACTGGAGTTAATAGACCTTCATCATATCCAACTGCCATTGATAGATTTACATAATCATGTAATTCAATATTTTTTACATCTGGTGTTAATGATGCATTAACAAATTTGTGTTCTGGCTTCTTAAGTGTTTTAATAACAGCCATAGAAATTAAATCTGTATATGTTAATTTTAAGCCTGTCTTTTCCTTTATTGGTTCTATTAATTTAGCTCTTAATGCCTTTAGTTCTGTCATATCTATTTCATAATTTAATGTAAATGTTGGTGCTAGGAAATAGCTTTCTGACATTCTTTTGGCTATAACTTTTCTCATAGCTGACATAGGAATAATATTACTATTTTCCACAGGTTTAGCTATATTTACTTCTTCTTTTTCTTTCTTAACTTCAACTGGTTTTTCTACCTTCATTAAAGCTAAGACATCTTCTTTCATTATCTTTCCTCTAAATCCACTACCCTTTATTGTACTATAATCCAAATTATTAATTTCTGCAATCTTTTTTGCTAGTGGTGTTATTCTTGGTCTTTCATTTTCCATAAATACTAATACATCTTCTTTATGTATTCTCCCCTTTGCTCCTGTTCCTGATATCATTGATAAATCTACTTGCATTTTTTTTGCCATACTTCTAGCTGCAGGAGTAGCTCTTAATTTTTCTTCCATTTTTCCTCCTACTGTTTGTTCATAATATCATGAATTTTTTTCTTAATATCTTCTACGCTTGGTATCATTTGTGTTTCTAATACTCTTGCATAAGGAATTGGTACATCTTGTCCAGCAAGTCTTGCAATAGGTGCATCTAAATAATCAAACGCATCTGATTCTGATATCATTGCTGAAATTTCCCCTATAAATCCTCCTGTCTTATGTGCATCATTTACAAGTAATACTCTACCTGTTTTTTTAACTGATTCTATTATTAATTCTTTATCTAATGGCACTAAAGTTCTTGGATCTACAACTTCAACACTAATACCTTCTTTTTTAACTTCATCTGCTGCTTGTAAGACTCTTTCTAACATTCTACCATATGATACGATTGTTATATCCTTACCTTCTCTTTTAATTTCTCCTTTTCCTAAAGGAATAGTGTATTCTGGATCTAAAGGTACTTCTCCTTTTTTACCATATTCAGCCTTTGGTTCTATAAATATCACTATATTATTATCCCTAATAGCTGATTTTAACAACCCTTTTGCATCTGAAACTGTTCCTGGTGCTACAACTTTTAATCCTGGTATATGACATACCCAACTTTCTAACGCTTGTGAATGTTGTGCTGCTGAACCTATACCTGAACCAGAAGCACATCTAAATGTTACTGGAACGTGTATACCTTGTCCACCAAACATATATCTTAATTTTGCACCTTGGTTAACAATGGCATCCATTGCTATTGTTATGAAATCCATAAATGTTAAGTCTACTATCGGTCTTAATCCTGTAATACTAGACCCTATAGCACACCCTGCAATAGCAGCTTCAGAAATTGGTGTATCTATTACTCTATCAGGACCAAATTCCTTAAACATACCAACTGATGTACCAAAGTCTCCACCATAGATTCCTACATCTTCTCCCATTAAATATATATCTTCATCTCTTCTCATCTCTTCGCTCATAGCAAGATTAATCGCTTCTCTATATGACATTAATTTTGTTTCCATTTTTACCCCCTAATCTGAATATACATCTTCAAACGCAACATCTAATGTTGGATCTGGACTATTTTTAGCATATTCTACTGCATCTAGTATCTTTTGTTTTGAATCTTCTTCCATTTTTTCTAATTCTTCTTTTATTGCAACACCTTTTTCTATTAAATAGTCTGCAAACTTAATTAGTGGGTCTTTTTTCTTCCATGCATCTACTTCTTCTTTTGTTCTATAAACCCCAGCATCTGCTGTTGAATGTCCAAACCATCTATATGATTCAACTTCCATTATTACAGGTCCATTACCATTTTTTACGTGTTCTATTGCTTTTTGAAATTCGTTATACACTTTAATAACATCATTACCATCTTTTTCGTATAAGCCTAGTATGCCATAAGCTTGTGCTCTAGTGTATAAGTGTTCTGTATTAGTTGCACGGTGTATATCCATACTTATTCCATATTTGTTATTGATAATAAAGAATATTACTGGTAGTTTCCATGTTGCTGCCATATTTACTGATTCATGGAATGAACCTTCATTTGTTGATCCATCTCCACAGATTGCTACTACAAAATTCCCTGTTTTCTTCTTCTTTTGTGTAAAAGCAGCTCCAACAGCTAGTGCAAATCCTCCACCAACTATACCGTTAGTACCATAATTACCCTTTTGTATATCAGCAAGGTGCATTGAACCACCTTTACCTTTTGATACACCTGTAACTTTTCCTGCCAATTCTGCCATCATCTTATTAATATCCATTCCCTTACCTATACATTGTGAATGCCCTCTATGCGTAGTAAAAAGAATGTCTTTATCCGTCATAGAAGATGTAACAGCTATCCCTGCAGCTTCTTCACCAACAGAAAAGTGCGTCATACCTTGAACAAACCCCCTTCTAACAAGTTGGTTTATCTTCATATCAAAGTTTCTAGCATCTTGCATCAATTCATACATTTTTAATAATTTCTCTTTACCTAATTCCATATTAGCCTCCTTTTATATTACTTTAATTGTAATATAAAATTTACATTTTGTCAAACAAGCTTTACAGAAATATTTATTCTCCCCTTCCCTTTATTTTACATCACTCAAACAAAAAAATATACTTTTCTAGCACTATCTCACATATTTATTTACATTCATAATAAATAATCATATATTTCTTGTTAACAATATATATTTAATTAAATATTTTTTAAAAATATATAGTTGATTTTTGAATATAACACGTGTTATAATACACCTATCATAAGGAGGCAAAAATGAAAAAAAGTATTTTAATTCTTTCAATAATCGCATCATCAGTCTTTGCATTTGCAGCTAAAAGCGACTATTTTGGAACATGGCAATCACAAGCGGCTAAAAACGGTAATGTTGCCACTATTAAAATTTATGAAGCAAACAACAAAGTATATGGAAGAATCATTGGAATGACACACCCTAAAAAGGATGACAATAATCCTGATAAGTCTAAAAGAAATAGAGATATTGTTGGTATAACAATAATAAGCAGTTTTACATATGATAAAAACAATGACAGTTTTGAAAATGGAGCAATTTACGATCCTGAAACAGGTAATACATATCACTGTTCTTTAAAATTACAAAATCACAATACTTTAAAAGTACATGGTTATGTAGGTGGTATTAAACTATTAGGTAGAACTGTTATATGGAAAAGAAAATAGGAAAGGCTATTTACCTTCCCTATTTTTCTTTAAGTTCATATTTATCATATCTACTTCTTTTTTTCTTTCAATATATATTAAAGTCCAAATTACTAAGTATATAACAACAAATATAATCAATGAAAACAATAAATTTCTTGTACTTGTCCATCTTAAATATGTTCCTACAATCAAAAAATATATTATTAAACACATAAATTGTAAAATTGTTTTTAATGCTAAATGTATTTTCAGTTTGTAAATTTTACTAGTTAAAAGTCCAACAATCCCAAAACCTCCATACAATATACATTGAATAATTTTTGCATACCCTGAAGGTACACTTTCAACAAATGAAGAAACACCAACAATATTAATATGTAAAAATATTGATATTATTGCTTCTACTAAACTCCCTATACCAACACCAATTAAAAAACTATCTCTATACTTTTTCATAATACCTCCTTACAATCCAAGTAATGTTTTAAAAGTCTTTATTTTTCTTCTAGAAACATATGAATATTCACCATTTTTTAATTCTACAGAAATTGTCCCTATAAACGATAAATCTAATTTTTCTATATAATCTAAATTAATAATTTCGCTTCTTGAAATTCTAATAAACTTTTCCAAGGATAATTTTTCCTCTAGCTCATAGATTCTCTCACGAATTTCATATGTATCTTTCATTGTGCTTACAAACACTTTTTTATCTAGAGAATATGCTCTAACTATCTCATCAAAATCTAATAAATACGTCTTATCATCTTTAATTGCTAATATTTTCTTAGTAGTTGATGATAATATTTTCTCATATACATTTTGTATATCACTTGTATACTCATCACAATAAATTACAACTTTAGGATTAGAATATTTTTTGTCAATTGAAATTTCTACTTTCATCTTACCTCCTTGATATTAATATATCAAATAAATTAAGTATTAACAATAGATTTGCGATATACGCATCATTTTTAAGGATGAAAGGTAAAAAAAAAGACACAATGTGTCTTTACTATATATATTTATTGAAAATTGGCGAAAAAAAAGGAGTCATAAAACTCCTGTCAAAACAAACTTGGCAGTTACCAATCTTCCCCATTACTGAGTATTGTAGGCGTTTACAGGCTTAACTTCTAGGTTCGGTATGTTTCTAGGTGTACCTCTGTAGCTTACCACCAAGCTTTCTTAGGACAATTAGAAATAAATAGTAGTAGTAAAAAAGAATTTTTTCCTGTAAAGCTTTCGGATTATTAGTACTGGTCTGCTGAATATATCTCTATACTTACACACCCAGCCTATCTACCATATGTTCTCTATGGATCCTTATAGAATATTCATCTCAAAGTGGGCTTCTCACTTAGATGCTTTCAGCGATTATCCCTTCCAAACGTGACTACCCAGCCATGCATCTGGCGATACAACTGGTACATCAGAGGTTTGTCCATCCCGGTCCTCTCGTACTAAGGACAGATCTTTTCAATATTCTTACGCCTGCAGTGGATAGGGACCGAACTGTCTCACGACGTTCTGAACCCAGCTCGCGTGCCTCTTTAATGGGCGAACAGCCCAACCCTTGGGACCTTCTACAGCCCCAGGATGAGACGAGCCGACATCGAGGTGCCAAACACTTCCGTCGATATGGACTCTTGGGAAGTATCAGCCTGTTATCCCCGGGGTAGCTTTTATCCGTTGAGCGATGGCCTTTCCATTCAGTACCACCGGATCACTAAGTCCTACTTTCGTACCTGCTCGACCCGTCAGTCTCGCAGTCAAGCTCCCTTCTGCCTTTACACTCTTCGGTTGATTTCCATCCAACCTGAGGGAACCTTTGAACACCTCCGTTACTCTTTTGGAGGTGACCGCCCCAGTCAAACTGCCCATCTAACACTGTCTTACTTTCATAATTAGAATTTCAACAATCTATGGTTGGTATTCCACCAGTGACTCCTTACATACTTGCGTACATATATCTTCGTCTCCCAACTATCCTATACACACATTGCCAAAACCCAATGTCAAACTACAGTTAAGCTCCACGGGGTCTTTCCGTCCTACTGCAGGTAAGCGGTATCTTCACCGCTATTACAACTTCACCAGGCCTCCAGCCAAGACAGCTCCCAAATCATTGCACCATTCGTGCAGGTCAGAACTTACCTGACAAGGAATTTCGCTACCTTAGGACCGTTATAGTTACGGCCGCCGTTCACTGGGGCTTCAATTCGAGACTCTCATCCCTCCTCTTAACCTTCCAGCACTGGGCAGGTGTCAGCCCATATACGTCGCCTTTCGGCTTAGCATAGACCTGTGTTTTTGGTAAACAGTTGCTTGGGACTCTTCACTGCGGCCTATTTTAGCTTAAAGTTTTTCTCTTCTCACCTAATAGGCACCCCTTCTCCCGAAGTTACGGGGCTATTTTGCAGAGTTCCTTAGCTAGAGTTAGCCTGTCGGCCTCGGGTTTCTCACCCTGTCCACCTGTGTCGGTTTGCAGTACGGGCACTTATTCTCCTTGGTAGAAGTTTTTCTCGGCAGTGTAGGATTTGCGACTTATACACGTTACATGTACTTACTCATCAGTCATCATGTTTAGATATACGGTTTTGCCTATATATCCACACTTCCTCCTTAAAATGGCATCCGTTAGCCATCTCGCATACCTTCCTGCGTCACTCCATTCCTTCAAACGTTAAATAAGTGGTATAGGAATATTAACCTATTTTCCATTCGCCTTAGCATCTCTGCCATAGCTTAGGTCCCGACTCACCCATGGTTGACAAACATTGCCATGGAATCCTTGGACTTCCGGCCAGAAGGATTCTCACCTTCTTTCTCGCTACTCATTCCTGCATTCTCACTTCTGATACCTCCAGATCGTCTTTCAACTCTCCTTCTACGGCCTACAGAACGCTCTCCTACCAACATACCTATCGGTATATTACAAAGCTTCGGTTTATGTCTTAGCCCCGTTAAATCTTCGGCGCAGATACTCTCGACCAGTGAGCTATTACGCACTCTTTAAAGGTTTGGCTGCTTCTAAGCCAACCTCCTGGTTGTTTAGGAATATCCACCTCCTTTCCCACTTAGACATAATTGGGGACCTTAGCTGTTGTTCTGGGTTCTTTCCCTCTCGTCCACGGACCTTGTCATCCATAGACTCACTCCTAATTATTAATATATGGTATTCGTAGTTTGCTTGACTTCAGTAAGCTATATGCCCCCTAGGTCATACAGTGCTCTACCCCCACATATCTTCTATTAAGGCTGCACCTAAATGCATTTCGGAGAGAACGAGCTATCTCCTAGTTCGATTGGCTTTTCACCCCTAGACCTATCTCATCTCCCAACATTTCAACGGCGGTGAGTTCAGTCCTCCACTGGGTCTTACCCCAGCTTCAACTTGGACAGGCCTAGATCACTAGGTTTCGCGTCTATAACATACGACTATCGCCCTCTTAAGACTCGGTTTCCCTTCGGCTCCGCTTCCTTAACCTCGCCATATATCATAACTCGCAGGATGATTAACCAAAATCCACGCAGTCACATATTTCTATGCTCCTACCGCTTGTAAGCATACGGTTTCAAATTCTATTTCACTCCCTTACTCAGGGTTCTTTTCACCTTTCCCTCACGGTACTCTGCACTATCGGTTAGTAAAAGTATTTAGCCTTATGAGATATGGTCCTCACTGATTCACACCAAATTCCTCGTGCTTGATGCTACTCGGGTAATATTCATAACTCGTATATTGTTCGTTCTACAGGACTATCACCTTCTTTGGTTTAGCTTTCCAACTAATTCCTCTTCTTTTATACTCGTTACTGATATATAGAGTTCTATCTGAATATCCCCTCTACCCCATAATAGAAACGTCCTCCAACTTTTACTCTACTATGGTTTAGGCTCTTTCCCGTTCGCTCGCCGCTACTTGGAAAATCGTTTTTACTTTCTTTTCCTCCTGTTACTTAGATGTTTCAGTTCACAGGCTTACCTTTTTCACGTATATTCTCCTAATATACAGGTTTCCCCATTCGGATATCTCGGGATCTCTGATTATGTGCATCTCCCCCAAGCTTTTCGCAGCTTATCACGTCCTTCTTCGGCTTTTACTACCTAGGCATCCTCCGTACGCCCTTTTTTAGCTTCTCATTCTAACTCTTCTTTTTAAGTTGTAATTCTTTTTTACCTACTATTCATTTCTCATTGTCCTAATTTCTAACATGAAAGTTAGCAAACAAGTGTTACTTGTCTTTTTCTCCTTAGAAAGGAGGTGATCCATCCGCACCTTCCGGTACGGATACCTTGTTACGACTTCACCCCAATCACTATCCACACCTTCAGTACCTCCCTCCTTACGGTTAGGCCGGTAATTTCAGGTGCAAACAACTCTCGTGGTGTGACGGGCGGTGTGTACAAGGCCCGAGAACGTATTCACCGTGACATTGCTGATTCACGATTACTAGTGATTCCAACTTCATGAAGTCGAGTTGCAGACTTCAATCCGAACTAAGAATAGCTTTTTAAGTTTCGCCATGTATCGCTACAAAGCTTCTCTTTGTACTACCCATTGTAGCACGTGTGTAGCCCAGATCATAAGGGGCATGATGACTTGACGTCATCCCCACCTTCCTCCTACTCTTCGTAGGCAGTTTCATTAGAGTCCCCAACTTAATGATGGCAACTAATGATAGGGGTTTCGCTCGTTGCGGGACTTAACCCAACATCTCACAACACGAGCTGTCGACAGCCATGCACCACCTGTCTCTCGGTTCCCGAAGGCACAAGTATACTTCTATACTCTCCCGAGGATGTCAAGATCTGGTAAGGTTCCTCGCGTTGCGTCGAATTAAACCACATGCTCCACCACTTGTGCGGGCCCCCGTCAATTCCTTTGAGTTTCATTCTTGCGAACGTACTCCCCAGGCGGATCACTTATCGCTTTTGCTTCGGCACAGAGACTTCGCATCCCCACACCCAGTGATCATCGTTTACAGCTAGGACTACCAGGGTATCTAATCCTGTTTGCTCCCCTAGCTTTCGCACTTCAGCGTCAGTTTCTGTCCAGTGAGTTATCTTCATCATCGGCATTCCTACACATATCTACGAATTTCACCTCTACTCGTGTAGTTCCACCCACCTTTCCAGTACTCTAGTTCAACAGTTTTGTAGGCAAGCCTATGGTTGAGCCACAGGTTTTCACCTTCAACTTGTCTTACCGCCTAGATGCCCTTTAAGCCCAATAATTCCGGATAACGCTCGCAACATACGTATTACCGCGGCTGCTGGCACGTATTTAGCCGTTGCTTCTTCTGTAGGTACCGTCATTTTTTTCTTCCCTACTAAAAGTGTTTTACAGTCCTAAAACCTTCTTCACACACACAGAATTGCTGGATCAGAGTTTCCTCCATTGTCCAATATTCCCCACTGCTGCCTCCCGTAGGAGTAAGGGCCGTATCTCAGTCCCCTTGTGGCCGTCCACCCTCTCAGGCCGGCTACCTATCATCGCCTTGGTAAGCTCTTACCTTACCAACTAGCTAATAGGACGCAAAGCTCTCCTTTAGTGCCGTAGCTTTCATTTGCATATCATGCGATATACTAACTTATCCAGTATTATCAGAAGTTTCCCTCTGTTATCCCAGTCTAAAGGGCAAGTTCTTTACGCGTTACTCACCCGTCCGCCATGAGTCCATTTAGCAAGCTAAACTTCCTCATAGACTTGCATGTGTTAAGCATTCTGTCAGCGTTTATCCTGAGCCAGGATCAAACTCTTCATTCTTTATCTTTTTTTCTTCTTGTATTCACCTTTTGTCTTTTTCTTAACATCTTGTTTGCTATTTTTTTCTTCCATTGTCCTTGTCTTTATTGACAATCACTATATTACCAAATTTAAACCCCTTTGTCAACAACTTTTTTTCTTTTTTTTTATTTTTGTTCTTTAGATATTGATTTTACTGGCTTTAACTGTATTGTTTTAATATTCTATATTTCAACATGCAAATAAACTTATACTGCTGTTATTTGGATTACAGCCCAATATGCTTATAGTAGAAGCATTAAACCAGCTAATAGAGCTTACTTATTCACACATAAAACTATTAATATATCTCTTCTTTAATCTGCTATATTTATTAAAACTATATCATTTAAATCTACACCTATAAATAGAGTTAATAAATAAAAAGGGAGTGTATAATAAAATGTGTAAATCACTTTATGTAATCTACACATTAATACTCTTATAATTCTTATATATTACCTGTCCTTTTTTTGCACCAGGTATTTTTTTTACAAATTTTTTCATACAATAGTCAACTGTTCCAGAAATTTTATTTTTTGAATTTTCTACTGCTAATTTTGCAGCATACTGTATTATATCATCTGTGATATTATCGCTTTTGACTAATATATGCGACCCTGGAACATCTTTTATATGAAACCAATAATCATTTGGCTTTGCTATCTCAAATGTTATTTTTTCATTTTCCGTGCTATTTCTTCCGATGAATATAATTGCTCCATTATACTCTTTTTTGCATAAATTTCTTTTACTTTGTTTAGTTGACTTTAATTTGTCCTTGCCTTGTATTCCTAACTCTTTTTCAATTTCTTCTAAACCTAATATATCTGTTTCATTCTCAGTATAATGTAACTGTTCCTTATAGTACTCTAGTTCTTCTTTTATATCTTCTTCTCTTTTAAGTAAACTTTCTTGTCTTCTCTTACATTTTGCATATTTTTGATAGAGTTTTTCAACATTCTTACTTGGACTAAGACTAGAATCTAATTGTATCTCTATTTGTTTATTGTTATAGTAATCAAATAATTCTATTTTTTCTTCTTTACCCTTTA
Organism: Sneathia vaginalis; assembly: GCF_000973085.1. NCBI lineage: Bacteria > Fusobacteriati > Fusobacteriota > Fusobacteriia > Fusobacteriales > Leptotrichiaceae > Sneathia > Sneathia vaginalis. Next base: position 157,172 of record NZ_CP011280.1, on the reverse strand, counting down.
ATTTATATAGATTAGAAACTAATATATCTGCTTTTCTTTTATACTCTTCATAGTCTTTATTTTTTTCTAGGTCTATAGGAATCTTATTTTGTATAAGTTCAAGTCTTAATATATTCTTATTTATATACTTAAGCAATGGTCTTTTCTTGTTCTCTATTAAACTTAATTCAGAATTAGTTTTAAAGTAGGCATTAAGGCTATCATTTAAACTATCATATTTAGTATATGGAATATCTAAAAACTCATTATATGTCAACATATTATTTTCATATATCAGTGCCTTATAGCTTCTTTCAAACTCTTCTTGCTTACTCTTTTCCAATTTCACCATATATTTACCGTATTTATTAACGGTTTGTGGAAATACATAATTCGAGTTTTTTATTTGCTTTCTTTTAGCATTCATATTAGTAAACATATTAGTTATTATCACACTATCTTCATTTACTAAAAGCACATTAACTTCTTTACCTAATAATTCATATATTAACCTGTAGTTTAAAATATCTCCAGTTATATCCATCTTTTCAATATCTACTATTATTATTCTATCAGAAGGTCTAGAATATATGTCCTTTATTAATCCTCCTTGTATATATTTTTTTAATTGTAGTATAAAGGAACTGGTATACTCTGTATTTCTCAATTTTTCATCTTTGCTAAATACTATAGCTACCTCTTTATTTTCAAAATACAAGTCCTTCTTACCACAAAAAATTGAAAAGGAATTTTTGTCATATGCTACAATTTTACCAATTTTATTTCCCTTAAATATTTCATTTAATTCTCTTGATAAAAATTTTATCCCTACTGTGTCTAAATATATCATGTTATCTTCCTTTTTTGCATAGTATTAATACATCGTCATCTCTATTTATTTTTCTCTTCTTATTATCTATTTTCAATAAAATACTATCTTTATCTTTCTCAAGTATCTTAACTTTTTTCCCAATATTAAGTCCATCAGCTACTAAATACTTTAATTTATTATCGTCATTTATCTTTATGTCTATAATAACTAATCTATCATCTACTCTAAAATTAAATATATCTACAGGTTCAATACTTTTTTTTATGTTATACAAATTAGAAGTTATTTTTCTTAAAACATCAGAAAAAACTTGTAGATCTTTCTTATCAACATTCTCAGTTATTTGTTTAAATAATGTTGTATTAAAATTCCCGTGATACTTTAATGCTAGCTGGCCTTTTTTTGTAAGTTTAATATACACTATACGCTTATCTACTTCATCTTTTACCTTGGCTATGAATTGCTTTTTTTCTAACTTGTCAAGAGCCAATGAAATAGTACATACTTTTACATCCATTCTATCTGCTAATATTTTTACTGTTGTTTTCTTATTACCTATACTATCAATTATCTTCATTTCATTTGCAGTCATACATCTTATAGTATTATCTACATTAACTTTTTCTACTTTATAATAAATACTATAGAAATCATCTAAAGTCTCTTCTATTTTTCTCATACGTCTACCTATTTTAAACTTTCTATTCTCTGTTTGTAGTCTCCACCAAATACATATGAACCAGCAACTAGTACATTAGCTCCTGCTGTTTTAGCTAATTTTGCTGTTTTATCATTTATCCCTCCATCTACTTCTATGTCTATATCAGGATAAAGTTCTCTTAATTTTTGTATTTTATCTAAAGCTTGTGGTATGAATTTTTGCCCACCAAACCCTGGATTGACTGACATAACTAGTATCATATCTAATAAATATGCAACATTTTCTACAACAGAAATAGGCGTTGCTGGATTTAATGCCACACAAGCTTTTACGCCATATGATTTTATTAAATTTATTGCCCTATCTAAATGTTTTGTAGACTCAGCATGTATAGTAATACTATTTGCACCTGCATCTACCATATCTTTGATATATCTTTCTGGATTTTCCACCATCATATGTATGTCAAATATTAGCTTTGTATGTTTTCTTATCGCAGATATTACATCTTTACCAAAGGTAATATTAGGAACAAAAGCTCCATCCATAACATCTAAATGTAAATGTGTTGCTCCCGCTTTTTCTATGTTTATAACTTCATTTTTTAAATCACTAAAATCTGCTGATAATAGTGATGGTGCTATGTGTATATTCATCTATCCTCCTTAGTTATTATACTAGTATACATTAAATATCTAGTTTTACTTATACATCCATCTTCTACTGCCTTTTTTATACTACAACAAGGTTCATTTATATGCAAACAATCTCTAAATCTGCACTTTCCTATATATTCACTAAACTCATTAAACCAATGCATGGGTTCTCTTTTATCTTTAAAAGGTGGAATTTCAATACTTGAATATCCTGGAGTATCAAAAATACAAATTCCCTTATTTTCAAAATACTTTGTAATTATTGTAGTATTTTTTCCTTTTTTTGTCTTCTTACTTATTGTATCAACACTCATTACTCTTGTATCCATTAAATAATTTACAAGACTTGATTTACCAACACCACTTAATCCTGATAAAACTATATTTTTACCTACTAAAAACTCTTTTAATTGATTTGTACCTATGTTTTCTTTTAGACTAATAGGAAAGATTTGTAAGTCTTTAAAAATATTAGATAAATTCTTTAAAAACTCTTCCAATTCCTCTTTTTTTACTAAGTCTATCTTACTTAATATCAATACTCTATTAACACCTTTACTATCTATCCATAGTAAATTTTTTTGAAAAGATGTTAAATCAAATTTTGGATCTTTTATTGCATAAACTAAAGCAACATCGTCTATATTTGCTATTAATGGCCTTGTTAAATAGTTTTTTCTATCGTATATTTTTTCTATAACATCATCATTAAATTCTACATTATCTCCTATAATACAATTTAATTTATCATTTTTTTTCTTAAGTGACCCTTTTAATTTTAACATATACACTTTATCATTTGATTTTACTTCATAAAAACCTTGTGTTTTACCTACTACATAGCCCTTAATTTCCTTCACTTCCTTCTTTATTATCTTCTGTATTATTACTATCTACAGCCTTCTTTATTATCTCATCTATATTATCTTGCTTTATTTTTTCTCTATCTGCACTTGTTGTATCATTAGGTGCACTAATTACTACACTAACTTTTGTACCTTTACTTACTGACATATCTGGTGCTGGGCTACAAGAAACTATCACATTTGAAGGATAAGTTGTATTATCTACTTTAGTTATGTCACTAATCTTTAATCCTATTTGTGCTAAAACTCTATTTGCTTCATTAACATCTAACCCTACTATATCTGGCATTACATTTTTATCCATTGTTTCTTTAGTTGAAACTAAAAGACATATTTTTTCTCCATAAGCTATTTTTCTTGTATTAGGATAAATTGCTAAAACTGTATTGTCTTCTGCATCTGTATGGATATAGTCTACACGCTTTATCTCTATATTATTGTTTTCTAAATAGCTCATAGCTTCTGTAAGTGTTTTACCTACTAAATCTGGCACTTCATTACTCTTGTTATCATTAACAAATATTTTTATAACCCTATTTTTCTTTACTACTTCTCCTGCAATTGGTAATTGTGAGTAGATATAGTTAATGGGTACATCGCTTGATCTTGTACTTATTACATTAGCATAAAGTTTTGATTTCTTTAATTTCTTTATCGCATCATCCTTATCCATATTAGTTACATCAGGTACAACAACCATAGTCTCATTAAAGAAATTATCGATAATTATATTTTTTGATAAAAATATTAGGATTAAAACCAAAAATATATTTAATATCATTATCCTTTTTCTCATTATACTTCTCACAATACTACCTCCTAAAAAAGGGCTAGAAGCCCTATCTTATTCAAAAACACTAAATCCTAAATTAGATATATCTTTTGCAAAAGTTTTAACTGTATCATAAGATAAGTCTAATAAACTTTCTCCTCTTTTACCATATTTATATATTATTTCATTAGGACATGTTATAATATCAACTTTCAATGATTCAGCTTGGAATATATTATACACTTCTCTTGTACTTGCCCATAGAAGTTCAACTGAACCCTTCTTTTCATCGCAGATTCTTCTTGCCTTTTCTATTATCGGCATATGATCATGTCCTGCATCTGAAATTCTACCTGCAAACACTGATACATATCCTTTAGATTTTTCGTTTATAGCATCTACTGCTTCTCTTACTTGTTCTAATGTAAAGACAGCTGTTACATTTACTTTAACACCTTCGTCTGATAATTTCTTTATTAATTCTTTTGTACTTTTTCTATCTGTAGTCATTATAGGGATTTTTACGTATACATTATCTGCCCAACTAGCTATTTCTTTTGCTTCCTTATACATTGTTTCAAAGCTATTAGTAAACACTTCAAATGAAACAGGCACATTCTTAATATTTTCTAAAACTTTTTTAGAAAATTCTCTATAACTTTTAACTCCACCTTTTTTCATTAATGAAGGATTTGTTGTAAACCCATCTACTAATCCACTTTCATATATTTTTAGCATTTCTTCTAAGTTTGCTCCATCTGCAAATATTTTTATCGCCATATCTTTTACCTCCTACTTGTCATGATAAATTATACCACATTTTTTACATTTGAACTATAATATAAACATATATTTTATTAATTTTAAATATATGGTATAATATCTTGAGGTGATTAAATGAACGATATTGAAATATCTAGAAATACAAAATTAAAAAACATACGAGAGATATATCGAAATATTCACATACATGATGACGAAGTTTATGTTTATGGAGACTACAAAGCTAAAATTAAACTTAATATTTTTGATAGACTAGAAACCAGATCAAACGGTAAATTGGTATTAGTTACTAGCATTACACCTACAAAATATGGAGAAGGTAAATCTACTGTAACTATAGGTCTTACACAAGCATTTAATTTACTAAATTATTCTTCAATAGCAAGTATAAGGCAACCTTCAATGGGACCTGTATTTGGTCTAAAAGGTGGTGCAACAGGTGGGGGTTACTCACAAGTTTTACCAATGGAAGATATTAATTTGAATTTTACAGGTGATTTTCATGCAATAACAGCCGCTCATAATTTGATTGCTGCAACAATAGATAATCATATCTATTGGGGAAATGAACTTAAAATTGATAAGGATAATGTATATTTCAAAAGAGTTACAGATACTAATGATAGAGCATTAAGAAATATACTTATTAAAGATAAAAAATATGAAAGAAGTTCTTCATTTCAAATAACGGCAGCAAGCGAGTTAATGGCGATACTTTGTCTTAGTGAAAATTTAGAAGAACTTAAAGAAAGAATAGGAAATATTGTGGTCGCAAAATCACTAAATAATTCCTTAGTAACTGTAAAAGATTTGGGTGTAGATGGTGCTTGTGCTGTAATACTTAAAGATGCAATTTTACCTAACTTGGTGCAAACAACAGAAAATACCCCTGTTTTAATTCATGGTGGACCTTTTGCAAATATTGCTCATGGTTGCAGTTCAGTAATTGCAACAAAACTAGCATTAAAGCTTTGCGATTATACAATAACAGAGGCTGGATTTGCAGCAGATTTAGGAGCTGAAAAGTTTTTCGACATAAAATGTAGATTGTCATCTATAACTCCTGATGTTGCAGTTTTAGTTGTTACATGTAGAGCAATAGAAGAAAATGGTCTTGAAAATTTAAAAATTCATATTGAAAATCTTCGTAAATTTAATATCCCTATTGTAATTGGGATTAATAAGTTTAACGATGATACTGTAGAACAAATAGATAAGATTAAGGAATTTTCTAAATCTGAAAATATTTCTTGCTGTGTAGTTGATGCCTATTCTAAAGGAAGTATTGGTGCTGTTAATCTTGCTAAATTAATTGTTAATGAGATTAATAAGACAGAAGATTTATCTAATAAAGAAGTGGAAAATAATAATATAGAAACATTTAACTACCTTTATCCGATAGATATACCTATAGAAGAAAAAATTGATACATTAGTAAAATCTATATACCGTGCAACAAACATTAAATACTCTGATTTAGCACTTGAAAAACTAAAATTCTTCAAAGATAAAGGTATAGACAAACTACCTATCTGTGTTTCAAAGACACCTATGTCTATTACAGATGACCCTAAAATTAAGATACCTAATAATTATACTTTCAATGTAACAGATATTAGACCAGCATTTGGAGCAGGATTTGTAGTTATTATGTCTGGAAATATTATTGATATGCCTGGTTTACCTAAGATACCTAATGCATATAATATAGATATTAATAAAAAAGGAGAAATAGAGGGATTGTCATGATTAATGTAGGCGATGTAGCGTATAATTTCAGTTTACCTGATTATACAAATACAATGTATACTTTAAAACAATTTAGAGGAAAAAGAGTTATTCTTTATTTTTATCCTAAAGATGACACTATAGGATGCACACAACAAGCGTGTTGTTATAAGAAGTTTTACAAAGAGTTTTTAGAGCTCGATGTAGTCCTGATAGGTATTTCTATAGATTCTACCGAATCACATGCGAAATTTAGAAATAATTTCGACTTACCTTTCTTGCTTCTATCTGATTCAACAAAAGAAGTATGTGAACATTATGATGTACTAAAAGAAAAACAAATGTTCGGTAAGAAATATATTGGCGTAGTTAGAACTACCTATATAATCGACGAAAATGGATTAGTAGAAAAAGTTTATGAAAAAGTTAATCCAAGAGAAGATGCCGAAATGGTATTGAAATATTTGAAAAAGTAGTATAAATCGGCTATAATCAGCCGATTTTTTTGTAAAAAAAATGACCCCCACATTGTAGGAATCAATTTCTATTTACCTTATTTTCTCTTTGATTCTTCAAATTTTGCCCATGTTCCTGTCTTAACTAATAAAGATTTAACAGTTTGTGTTGGTTGTGCACCATTAGATAAGAATTTTAAAACTTCTTCTTCATTAACCTTTACTTGGTTTTCAGCAAATAAAGGATTAAATGTTCCAAGATATGCTACTGCCTTTCCATCTCTTTTTCCTAATGCTTCCATTGCAACAATTCTGTAAACTGGTTGTTTCTTTCTTCCTAATCTAGTTAATCTTAATTTTAACATTTATATACCTCCATATTTTTTAAAACATTTTTCCAAATCTTCCGCTATTTAACATCTTAACCATTTGTTTCATTTGTTCATATTGTTTTAATAGCTTATTAACATCACTAACATTTGTTCCACTACCTTTAGCTATTCTTTCTTTTCTAGAAAAAACTTTTAATAGTTGTGGATTACGTCTTTCTTGTACAGTCATTGAGTAGATTATAGCCTCAACTTTTTTCATTTCTTTTTCTGCTAAATTCATATCTATTCCGCCAAGGTTTACACCAGGTAGCATTTTCATAATACCACCCAAAGATCCTAATCTTTTTATCATTTTAAACTGCTTTAGAAAATCTTCAAAATCAAATTGATTCTTTCTAAATTTGGCTTCCATTAACTTAGCTTCTTTTTCGTCTATAACATCTTTTGCTTTTTCTACTAAAGACACTACATCTCCCATACCTAAGATTCTTCCAGCTAATCTATCAGGATGGAATTTAGCTATATCTGATAATTTTTCACCTTCACTTATGAATTTGATAGGTTTACCACAAACTTCTTTTATTGATAATGCAGCACCACCTCTTGTATCACCATCCATTTTTGTTAATACAACACCTGTAATGCCTAATGCTTCATTAAAGCTCTTTGAAACATTAACTGCATCTTGTCCTGTCATTCCATCAACTGTCAAAAGAATTTCATCTGGTTTAAAATTATTTTTAATATTTTTCAATTCTTCCATCAAGACTTCATCTATATGTAGTCTCCCTGCAGTATCTATTATTACGTTATTTACCTTATTCTCTCTAGCAAAATCCATACCTTGGCTAACTATGTTGATAGCATCTTTGCTATCATCAATTGTAAAGTTCAATGCTCCTATTTTATCTGCCAATACTTTTAATTGTTGTTTTGCTGCAGGTCTATATACATCTGCCCCTATTAGAAGTGTTTTTTCATTTTTTAAGTATTTAGCTAATTTTGCTGCAAATGTTGTCTTACCTGCTCCTTGCAATCCTACAAGCATTATTACTCTTATAGAGCCTTTCTTTTCGTTTAGCTCTACATTAGTCCCACCTAAAGTTTCTGTCAATTCATCATTTATTATTTTAATAAATTGTTGCCCAGGATTTACACCTACAAGAACGCTAGAACCCATAGCTTTTTCTTTTATTCTTGAAACAAAATTCTTAACTACAGTATAGTTAACATCTGCTTCAAGTAATGCCATTTTAACTTCTTTAATTGCCTCTTTAATATTAGATTCTGTCATTTTACTTTGACCACTAATTGTTTTCATGGCTTGTCTTAATTTATCGCTTAAACCTTCAAACATCACTATTTCCTTCTAACTCTTGTATGAGTTCTTTTAAATATTTCTTATCAAAATTAAAATATATTTTTTTTAAAATATCCAGAGTCTTTTCTCTATTTTCTAATATTTTTAAATTCTTTTCATAAAAATCTAATTTCTTACAAGCTCTTCTAATATTATCAAAGACAGCCTGTCTTGAAACATTCATAGCATTTGCTATTTCTGTAAACGAATTATCTTCCTCTAAAAATGCTTCTAGATACAATCTTTGTTTCCCAGAAAATAGTGGCTTATATGTCTCAAATAGATTTGAATATTTAACAAATTCTTCTATCTCTTTCATAACAAAGTAATTCTACATTAATTCAAAAAAAATGTCAAGCTTTTTTGCTTGACATTTGTGTTTAATTTGCTGATTGATATCGTTCTATCGACTTAAACCACAATCTATACACTACATTAGATAAAATAATACAAGTTAGTAAGTATACCACTGTATTAAATAAATCTACCTTAGATTGCAAGATATTTACTGGTAAATTATATACATATGCATAGGCAATTATGTATGTTAATACTACTTTTATACTACTAGGATATATATTTTTAGGATTTTTACCTAAATCTTCTAATATTTCCGTAACACCAAATAGTGCTGTAGCTCTATCAGTATAAAATGCTATCATAGCTATTAACGTATTAATTATTGCCATATATACTACTCCAATTAAAATAGATAGTACATACATTATTATTTTACTCAATCCTAATGTTTGATGACAAAGCAAAATTACTTGCAATACTGTGTATAGTATAAAGGTTACAAGACTTTCTAAATCTATCCCATAAAAAACATAGTAAAAAAATGAGTTTACAGGTCTAATGAAGATATAGTCCATTCTTCCATACAAAATATCTGTTATTATCTTATTATTCCCATATGAAAAGATCATATAGTATAGGCTGGTTATGACATGACCAGTAATAATTAGATTAAAATAGTCATATCTTGTAAATCCTGCTATAGTTTTTGTATATTTAAATAGGATAAACCCTGTAAATATTTCAAGTAAGAAGAATAAGATAGATACTATGAGCATTATAAAGCTGGTAATTCTAAAGTTTATTGTTTGTAATATGCTTAACTTTACTAACCGTTTAAATATTTTAATATTCATTATGCACCCATCCCTTCATATTTTTCTAGACCTTTTTTCATCATAAAATTATATGCCATTTTAAATATTACAAGCCAAATTAACCCTGCAATTATATACTTCACATTTTCACTAACACTTAGTGAATTTTGTAAACTCTTTGTTAAAGAAAATCCTATCATTGAAAAAGGATTATATTTAACTACACTATATATTGGCTTTGGCAGTATATCTAATGGAAATGTAGTACCTGATAGAATATAGTATATTCCATTAACTAAACCTATCAAGGGCCATGTTTCTAACATCCAAAATCCTAAACAGGCTAATGTTTGTTCGATATAGAAGTACACGAAATATATTATTATAAACAACATTAAAGTTAACAATATATTATTATTCTTATACACTATACCTGAACCCAAAAATATTAAGAGCATAAGAAAATTTTTTAATGCATTTTCTCCCAAGTAGAAAAATAATGACTCACTCTCAATACTTATTGGTCGTATTATATATGTTGATAGTTGTCCACTATGGACTAACTCTCCTATTCTTGTTACATTTCTAAAATCAAATAAATAATGTAGCATATTTATAATAAATATATACACTATCATTTCTTTTTTTGTATATGCCCCTATATCTGTATTATTTTGATAAATGCTTAACCACATATACAATATTGCTAAAAATGAAAAAATGTACATAAATATTTGAGCTAACATATTGAATCTATATTGAAAATTAATCAATATCCTATTTTTGCTTATTTTTAAATATTTCATAAATTATCTCATCCAATTCCTTTGAACCATTCTCAATATTCTCTACGTTATCTAAAGAAAGTTCAAATCTTTTTTCATTTATTTTTTTATACGCTGGAAAAACACCATCTTTTGTATCGATATAGTACTTATACTCGGCTTTGTATTTTTCTTTTAACTTATCTAAAGGAATATCTAAATGCTTTTGTCCTTCTATTATAACTATTATTCTCTTACATACTGCCTCAATATCTTTCATATAGTGGCTTGTAAGTAATATTATATTCTTTTCTTTCTTGTTAATCTCATTCAAAAACTCATATATAGCTTTTTGACTTACGATGTCTACTCCTATAGTTGGTTCATCTAAAAATAGGATCTTAGGTTTATGAATTAAAGAACAAATTAACTCAAATTTTAATCTCTCACCTAAAGATAATTTTCTAACAGGAATATTAATTTTCTTTTCTAAATTCAATAACTTCAAGAGATATTCTAGTCTTTCGGTATAATCTTCATCAGATATCTCATAAATATCTTTTAACATGGATAAGGTTTCACTACTAGGTAAATCCCATATTAACTGACTTTTTTGTCCCATTACTACACCTATATCTTTTAAATATCTCTTATCTTTAGTATATGGTGTATAGCCATTACATTTAACAGTTCCCTTATCATAATTCAAAATCCCTGTTAATATTTTTATTAACGTAGTTTTACCAGCTCCATTAGGACCTAATATACCTACAACTTCTCCATCATTAATCTCTATATTATCTATATTTAACGCTCTAACCTTTTGGTATTTTCTATTAAATAATCCTTTAATATTTTCTAGAAATCCCTCTTTTTGTTCGTATATAGTATAATAAAATTCTAAATCTTTTACGCTTATCATACACTCCCTCTTTCTATTTTCTTATTTTTTCAATTCTATCATCATTTTTATCACCTCTTTCTTGGTACAGAATAGCACTTTTTTAAAAAAAATACAAACTTTCTCTTGACACTTTGCGTGTTATAGTATACTATATAAGTATACAAGGAGGGAATGTATGGATTTTGATAATACTAAGCCTGTATACCTTCAACTATGTGATATTTTAATTCAAGATATAATTAACGGTAAATACAAGGCAAATGAAAAAATACCTTCTATTAAAGAGTTCGCTAAAAAATATATTGTAAATCAAAATACTGTTATACATGCATATAAAGAACTTGAAAATATGGGTATTATAGTCTCACAAAGGGGCTTAGGATACTTTATAGTAGATGACAAACATCTAGTAAAAAGTTTTTCTAAGGAGAAAATTAATCAAGCTATAAACGACTTTTTAATTTCAATAAAGCAATTCAATATAAGTAAGGAAGAACTTATAGAATACATCAAGGAGGTAGATTTTGATGCTATCAATTAAAAATTTAATAAAGAAATACAAAAATAAATCTGTTTTAAAAAATCTAAATTTAGAGTTGAATTCTGGTGAAATATTAGGCCTTTTAGGACCTAACGGTTGTGGAAAAACAACTTTAATGAAAATACTTTCTACAACTAACAGCTATAACTCTGGTGAAATAGTAATTAATGGTGAAAAATTAGGATATATCACAAATAAATATGTTGCATTTTTACCTGATACTCCTTTTGTCGATAAAAGTGACACAATTAAAAATGCAATTGATGAATATTCATATTTTTTTGATGACTTTGACAATACAAAAGCAGATATATTGCTACAAAAACTAAATTTAAATAAAAATCAAAAAATTTCAACATTATCTAAAGGTATGGTTGAAAAGCTACAATTAATATTGATACTTTCTAGAAATGCTAAGCTATATATACTAGATGAACCTATAGCAGGTGTTGATATTGTTACAAGAAAAGAAATAATGAAATTAATTACAGAAAACATTAATCAAGATTCTTCTGTAATAATTACTACACATTTAATAAGTGATATTGAACAACTTTTTGATAAAGTTGCTTTCTTAAAAGATGGGAAGATAGATAAAATACATGATGTAGAAACTATTCGTTATGAAACTAAAAAGTCTGTTGAACAACTTTACATAGAATGTTTTGGAGGTAATATAAATGATTAAATACTTTAAATATATACTAAAGAAAGATTATAAAACACTATTCTCTTCTGCTTTGTTACTAATATTTTTAATACTTTTTACTTGTTTTTTAAATAAAGAACACAATAATAAACCTATTTTTGCTAGCTTAATAATATTTTCAATGGGTTATGTATTTTTCATAGCATATCGTTGTATTGCTTTACTAACAAAAGACTTGTATTCTAATGAAAAATACTTTACATTTACACTACCTATATCAAAAGTAGGTATAGCATTTGGAAAATATCTTTATGCACTTTTGTATATAATAGTAATGCAAATATCTATATTGATTATTATATTCCTTACTTCATACAATAGAATGATGGCATCACATGTTGATATTAAAAATCATATTATTATTCCATCACTTACATTTATCACATTCTTTATTCTATTGTATTCAGTATACTACGTTCTTTTAGTAACAGGAAAAATACTATTAAAAAATGAAAAAATAGCTAAAGCTTTCGCAGTTGCATTATCAATAATAATTATTTCAATTATTATAAATATCGTAACAAATTTACTATTCGATAGACCATATAATCTAGAAGTATACAGACTAGCCTATATAATATTAACATTAGTGTATACTATAACATCAATAATACTAACAGGTATTTCTGGTATTCTATTAGAAAAATATTTAGATGCATAGTTTAATTGCTTTTTTTTAAAATCAATGTATAATTTGGTATAGAAAAAATATATAGGAGTGATAATATGCTAAAGGATGTATTATTTGATGACACTACACTTATTGATATTGATATTAAGGATAAAATTGATTTATTCACAAAAATCACTAAAATCTCTAAGGAAAAAGGATATATTTCAGATGAACAAGGTGTTATAGAAGACTTTTATGCAAAAGAACAAAATACAGAAACTTATCTTGGAACAGAATGTGCAATTCCTCATGCAAGAAGTAGCAGAATTCTTAAAAATGTAATATTTTTCGTTAGAGTTAAAAATAGTATAAAATGGTCTGATGAAGATAACGCTAAATTCATATTTGCAATATTAGCAAAAGAAAATGATGTTGACAAGCATATTGATATGTTAATGGCTGTTTCTAAAAAAGTTCTAGATCCTAAGGTTCTTGATGTTTTAAGAAAATCAAACAGTCGTGAAGAAATATTAGATATTTTATGTAAATAAAAAAATGCAGTTGTTGTTGACTGCATTTTTTAGTATTATAAATTTTCATCCATAGTAAATGACATCTTTGAAGCAGATAATGCTCTTGTCATAAAACTATTTAATAATTTTCTTGTCTTATCTAAAACATACTTTGCTGTAATTTCATTTTGTTCAGTTAGAAATTCTCTACAATTTTGCTTATTGTAATCCTTTAGAGCTTCTTTTACTTCATATACTCTTCTTCTTCCATATGCTCTTAAGTCTTCTAAATATTGTGTATTTTCTTTAGAGAATGCTCCATAATGTGTTTCAACATAGTATGAAAATACCTTAAATAGCCAATAAGCATACTTCATATCTAACTCAAATGTTGTATCTCTATACTCTACGGGTGTATCATTTACATCAACAAAAAATGGCACATAAGGTGTAAACGCAGTTGTTGCAAATGCAACCCATTGTATAGAATATTCATCCATTTCTAAAACATGTGATTGTTGAGTTCTTGATAATGATATTGCTCTAAATCTTGTTTTTTGTTCTTCAGTACCTTTACCTATAGGGTCAAATTCTGTTTCATTGTAGTGTGAACTTAGAATAAATTGAACATCTTCTACAGATATTAGTCTGTCTGCCTTATTTAAAAATGGTATATCTTTAGCAGTAGGCCCTAAATTGAAGTTCTTATCTAAATATCTATGTGCATACCATGCTCTTGATGTATTGTAAACTCTATCTAATTCTGAATATGTCCCAAATATATGTCTAAAGTTAAATGTATCCTTATCTGGATTTAATTTATGTTTTTCTACAAATTCTTGTATTCCATTTGACCAAATGTAGTTTTCACTATCATTAAAGTCTATCTTTTCTATGCATACACAATTAGGTGCAACTCCATACATATCACTTGGTAATTTTACAGCTACATAATGATGTCCTGTTGGTATTTCCATATACCAAATTTCTTCTTCATCAGCAAATAGTATTCCATTACCTTCAGCTGAACCATACTTTTCTATTAATCTTCCTAACATTTCTACAGCTTCACGTGCAGTCTTTACATATGGTGCTAAGATATCATTTATTGCATCTTCTGCTATACCATCTTTTACTAATGGATCATATGCAAGTACTCTTTCATTTCCATATAGACTTTCAGTAGAACTGATAGCCACATTTTTTTCATTTATACTTGCTTCACCAAATCTTCCTCTATTGAAAGTATCTGAAACTACATCTGGCATAGCTGTATATGACATACTTTCTTTTGGTAATTCTATTTTAACTTTAGTTAGATATGATTCATATATTCCATCCTTAGCTAAAGCCTTTTTTACAAATTCAAATCTTTTAGGATTAGTTGTTTCATGAGAATCTTCATTTCTAGCTATTATATTCTTCCCATTTAAACTTGCTTTTTTACCAACTATTACTGTTGTACACATATTATTCCTTTCTATAGTTCAGACAATATTAAAGGCTTACCATCAACTATAGCTACGCTATGTTCAAAGTGTGCAGATCTTTTTTTATCTATTGTCTTTACTGTCCATCCATCTTTTTGTATTTTAACTTTATGTGTTCCCATATTAACCATAGGTTCTATTGCTATAACAAGGCCTTCTTCTATGACAAGTCCTTCACCTTTTCTACCATAGTTCATTACATACGGATCTTCATGTAGCTCAAAGCCTACACCATGTCCACAAAAATCCCTTACTATTGAGTAACCTTTTGGTTCACAAAAACTTTGTATAGCGTGTCCTATGTCACCTAGTCTATTTCCTTTTATAGCTTGTTGTATTCCTAAATCTCTTGCTTTTCTAGTTGTATCTATTAAATCTTGATATTTTTGTTCTATTTTTCCCACTGGAAAAGTACAAGCTGCATCTCCGTAATATCCGTCTAATTTTGCAACTATATCAAGACTTACTATATCTCCTTCTTGTAAAATCTTTGTTTTTTTAGGTATTCCATGTACGACTTCTTCATTTACAGATATACAAGTTGCTGCTGGATATGGTGGATATGGCCACCCTATATCATACCCTTTTGTTGCACACACAGCACCTTGTGATAGCATATAGTCTTCACAAATTTTATCTATTTCCCAAGTGCTTATTCCTGGTTTTATGTACTTAGGTATTACATCAGAGAAGATTCTTGCTAATATTTCATTAGCTTTCTTTATTTTCTTAATATCATCTAATGTCTTTAACTTAACCATTTATTATTCACCTAGTATTCTAATTAAATCCTTTGTTATTTCTTCTGGTTTCTTTGTTCCATCTACTATTACAACTTTTCCTTGTGCCTTATAGTAGTCTAATACTGGAGCTGTTTGTAATTCATAATTTTCTAATCTTTTCTTTACAACTTCTTCTGTATCATCTGCTCTTTGAACTAAATCTTCCATTTTTTCATCTGTAGGTGGATTAAATTTAATATGATAAATTTTACCAGTCTTTTTTGAAGTTCTTCTTCCAGTTATTCTTTCTATTATATCTTCATTAGGTACATCTAATGCAAGTACCTTGTCAATTTTTTTACCTAAATCACTTAAAATTTCGTCTAATTTTTCTGCTTGTTTTGTAGTTCTTGGATAACCATCTAAGATAAATCCTTTTTGGCAATCTTCTTGTTGTAATCTTTCTTTTACTAATCCATTAACTACTTCATCTGGAACTAAATTTCCCTTATCCATATAGCTTCTAGCTTCAAGTCCTAACTTAGTACCTTGACTTATGGCGTTTCTTAATATATCACCAGTTGAAATTTGTGGTATATTGTACTTTTCTATTAATTCTTTAGCTTGTGTTCCTTTACCAGCACCTGGTGGTCCGAATAATGCAATATTCATTTTGTTTTTCCTTCTTTCTATATATTAAATGATGGGACTATAAAGTCTTGATTTTCATCAGTTGTGAATAAGCTATCTGATTGACCTTCTTCAGGTTTTACTTCTTCACTTTCATTATCTTCAAATCCTGTTGCTATTACTGATAGTATCATATTTTGTCTTTCTGGTTCATATATAGTTCCAAAGATTAAGTTGTCAACACCTGAATCTGATCCACTTGCTTTTTGAGATATTAATTCTTGCATCTTTATAACATCTTCCATTGTTACATTGTCTCCAGAAGTTACATTTACTAGTATCTTTGTTGCACCCTTTATGTCTTTTTCTAATAATGGGTTTGTTATAGTTCTTTCTACTATATCTTCAACAGATTCTCCTTCGTTTGATTCTACGAAACCAAATAATGCAACACCTGAATTTTCCATTACAGACTTAACATCTGAGAAGTCTAGATTTATTGTTCCTTCTTTTGTAATTAATTCTGCAATACCTTTAACTCCATAACGTAGTATAACATTTGAAGCTTTTAAATGTTGTTGGAAACCTAAATTTTTAGCTCCATCTAATTCTAATAATTTTTGATTAGGTATTACGATAAGTGTATCAACATATTTCTTTAATTCATCTAATCCTTTTTCAGCATTTAAGTTTCTCTTCTTACCTTCAAATTTGAATGGTTTTGTAACTATTGCAACAGTTAGTATTCCTTCTTCTTTAGCAATCTTTGCTACTACTGGTGCTGTACCTGTACCTGTTCCACCACCCATACCTGCTGTTATGAATATCATATCTTGACCTTTTATGGCTTTTCTAATGTCTTGTGCATTATCTTCAGCTGCTAATCTTGCTACTTCAGGATTAGCACCTGCTCCAAGGTGTCCTAGTGATATCTTAATCTTAGCATTAGACTTTCTCAAATCTTGTTCATCAGTATTTATTGCAACATATTCAACACCAACAATTTTTGAGTCTATCATGTCGTTTATAGCATTTCCACCTGCTCCACCGACACCTATAATTCTAATTTTTGTTCCTTTTGTTTCATAAACTTCATTTTCTTCGTTCATGGTTCCTCCTACCTAACACTTATTAATTCAAATCTTAAATCAATATATTCCATGCTGTTATTTTGTTCTTTTTCTTTGTTATATACTATATATCCTTGATTTAATTTTTTTATACTTACATCTTTTTTTACATACACTTTAACTCCATCAGATAAAACTATGACATACTTATCATCTTGTTTATATATTTCTGATGAAAGAGGATATAGACTACTCTTAGATAAGCTTTTAACTATCATTGATATATCGTTTTCTTCATCTTTATTGTTATAGTATACAATAGGTAAACCCTTATTATCTAATTCATCATAGCTTGTAAAAATATTTAAATTTTCATCTACTGCGAATAACTTATCGTTATTCATTACATATGCAAGAGGTTTTCTTTCTTCTATATATACCTTCAACTTATTAGGATAACTTTTTTTTATAATCACTTCTTTAACTCTTGCATCACTAGATATATTAGAAACCAATAAGTTAGTATTTACATAAACTATCGGTTTATTCTTAAATTCATCTAATTTACTTATTATATCTTTTTTTAATATTTCGTTGTTTCCTTCTACCTGTATTTCATCTACATAGAAAAAATCTGATTGTACCATCTGTAATATTCCTATAATTATTAAAAAAAGTATGAGTAACAATACATCTTTTTTTATTCTTTCTTTCATTTTTCCTCTTTTTTGAACATTTTATATATTTTAACATATATTTTTAGTGTCGTAAAGTATCATGTTCTTTTATTATGTTCCAATATTTATTTATTTCTTTCATCTTTTCTGATGCATCTGGACTTTTATTAACGTCTGGATGATACTTTTTAGCGAATTCTTTATATTTTCTTTTCTTTTCTTCTTCTGACATATCAGAAGTTATACCAAAGTAACTACACGCCTTTTCATACTCGCTATCACTAGTAGTATTGGGGTTATAGTATTCGTATTTTTGATTATAGTCATGGGAAAAGTCTTGTTTATAGTAAAATTTAAAGCCCCTATCTCTTTTTATCAGCTTATATATCCCCAAAATAACTAAAAATATTATTCTGTAATCTATAAAATTTCTCTTTGATATATAGATTAATAATGCTATTAAAAAATATATCCAAAATGGTAGTGCTAAGAATAATATTATAGCTATTAGTCCTATAAACATTAACATAAATAATATTGTTATCATATCAACCTCTATTTAAGAATTATTATTTCAGTATCTAGCATATATCCTGTCTTGCTATATACAACTTCTTTAATGTGTTTTATTAAATCTATTACATCAGAAAACTTTGCGTTACCATGATTTATTAAAAAATTAGGATGTTTTTCAGAGACTTCCATATCTCCTACTCTATATTTCTTTAATCCACAATCTGAAATTAACTGTGCTGCAAATTGTCCTTCAGGATTTTTAAATGTTGATCCTAAATTAGGGTAATCTAATGGATGATTATGTTGTCTTTTACTTAATTTATCTTCACAAGATGCTACATCAAAGCCATCATCTAATTTGAAAGTGGCTCCTATTACTATCCACTTATTATCCTTTATCTTTGTTCCTCTATATCTATATCCTAGTTCTTCCTTACTAAGAGTCTTAATTTCCTTATTACCCACTAAAACTCTTACAGACTCTATCTTATCAAATATTGTAGTACCATAGGCCCCTGCATTCATATTTACAAGACCTCCTATGCTACCTGGAATACCAGATATATTTTCTAATCCACCAAGATTATGGTCTCTCATATATTGTGTAAAAGTAGTTAAATCTACTCCAGCTTCTACATATACCCTATTATTTCCTAAATCTTCTATTTTATTTAATTTTTCAAGACTAACAAAATTTATATCTAAATATCCATCATAAATTAATGTATTAGTCCCGTTACCAATTAGATAGTATCTTTCATTAGGTTTAAATAGATTTTTTAATTCATCTTCTTTTTCTATATGTATTAAACTCTTTGCTATACCACCTATTTTCATATTGGAATATTCTCTCATTGATACATTTTCTTGTACTATCATTATTTTACTCCTTAATTTTGTTTACTAGTCTATATGCAAACTTAGAAACTGTACCTGCTCCCATGAATATATATACATCTCCTGGTTCATAGTTTAAATATATATATTCCATAACTTCGTTAGGTAACATAACAGAAACATCTTTTTTACTATCAATTTCTTTTATCTTATTGCATAAGTCTTCTGAACTTATACCTGTAGTGTTTTCTTCGCTTGCTGCGTATATAGGCAATAAGATTATCTTATCAGCTAGAGACAATGATTTAGCAAAATCATTCATGAAAAACTTTGTTCTTGTATATCTATGTGGTTCAAATATTACAGTTAATTTACCTTTTTCATTAGTTCTTGCTGCTGTTATTGTCGCCTTAATTTCTGTTGGATGATGTGCATAATCATCTATAACTTTTATTTCATCATTATATATCACTTGATATCTTCTTTTAGCACCTGTAAAACTTGCTAATGTTTTTCTAACATATTCTAAATCTACACCATTAATTTCTGATAGATATATTACTGGCAAAGAGTTTTTTACATTATGTAAACCTGGTACTTTTAATGCAAATTCACCTAATGATTCTCCATTCATTATTACTTCATATTTAGTAATTCCATTATTTACTCTTATATTCTTAGCATAAATATCAGCACTTTCTTCAACACTATAGTATATTAGTTTATCCTTATATTCACTTAAATCAAGGCTCTTTATATTAGGACAATCTTTAGATAATATCACCTTTTCCTTTGTTTGTTCTATGAATTTTATAAATGAATGTTCTAAATTATTAAAGTTACCATGATGTTCTAAATGGTCTGGTTCAATGTTTGTTATTACTGAATATTTTGGATACAAATAAAGGAATGAATTATCACTTTCATCTGCTTCCATTACAAAGTATGAACTTTTTCCTAAATGACTATTACTATTTAAAGTAGGAATTATTCCCCCAACTACTACATATGGATCTTTACACATAAAGCATAAAGACATCATTGATGATGTAGTTGTCTTACCGTGAGTCCCTGCAACTGCTATACTGTTTTCAAATTTATTTGCAATATCTGCTAAAACTTGACCTCTTCTTTCCATCTTTATACCCTTGCTTTTAGCATAAATATATTCTGGATTTGTTGTTTTTATTGCTGTTGAGTATACATATAGGTCTGGATTAAAGTCTTCTATATTTTCTACTGTTTGTCCTATATGTACCTTTATACCTAAATCTTCCAATGATTTAGTAATATCTTTATATTCTAAATCAGAACCTTCTACTATTTCACCTTGTTCTTTTAAGATTTTAGCTATACCACTCATTCCTATTCCATTTATCCCACTAAAATATATTCTTCTCATTTATTGTCATCTTCCATTTCTTTTAATATATTATTTACTGCATTCCCTGTATTAAGTGTTTTAATATTTTCTCTCATAAAGTTTAACATTGAATCTTGTTCACATAATGATAATGCTTCTAGTATTGCACTTTTTGCACTCTCATTTGTATATGCCTTTGCTGCATCCACATATTCTAACATTTCAGCATTTTCCTTTTGTCCTACATAATCATACGGTATTAGTATAGAAGGCTTTTCTAATTGTAATAATTCAGATATTGTAGATGCTCCTGATCTACATATTACAAGATCAGATGCTGCCATTATTTCATAAACATTTTCAAAATATGGCATAACTATTATATTATTAAAATTCTTTATTCTAACTTGTACTTCTTTATATAGCTTCTCACCAGTAGACCAATATAGGGTAAAGTGTTCCTTTTCATTTATCTTATCTATATTAGATAATATCGCCTCATTTATGCTCTTAGCTCCTAGACTTCCACCCATAACTAGTATTACTCTATTTTCCTTAGGTATACTTAGAATATTTCTTGCATCTTCTTTTGTTATGTTATAGAACTCATGTCTTAAAGGATTCCCTGTAACTACGCACTTAGACTTGAATCTCTTTATTAAATCAAGACTATTGCCAAATGCTAAAAATACCTTCTTTGCAAAAAACATTCCATACTTATTTGCCTTACCCATTACTATATTTTGTTCCTGTAAGTATATATTTATTTTCAATAACTTTGCTGCTGTGATACTTGGTATAGAGATATAGTTTCCAAAACCTATTAGAGTATCAACATTTTCTTGTTTTAATATTTTCTTTATTTCAAATACTGCTTTAATACCTTTTAAAACAGATTTAATACTATTAAATGGTAGTATATCTAAACCATAAAACTTATACCCTGCTTTAGGAACTATTTCTTTTTCCATTCTATGACAAGTACCTATGAATATTACTTCATAGCCTCTTTTTTTCATTTCATTTGCTAGAGATAATGCTGGATATATATGACCTCCAGTCCCTCCAGTTGTAAATGCTATCTTCTTCATTTTACTGTCCTCTCTTAGTATATTCTATATTTATCGCCGAGAATAGAAGTCCCATACAAATTGCATTACTAATATATGAACTTCCTCCATAGCTTATAAATGGCAAAGTTATACCTGTTGATGGTGCACAATTTAAATTGATTGCTATATTCAATAAAGCTTGATTAGCTATTGAAAATGCAACTCCATATACTACATATCTATTAATTGATTCTTTCATTTTACTAGCGACATAAAACATTGTTGCACATAAGACGATAAACAGGATAATTATTAACAAAGCAAAGATTAATCCTCCTTCTTCGCATATGGAAGCGAAGATATAGTCATTATGTGCTTCAGGTAGATAGAAATATTTTTGATATCCATTACCTATACCTCTACCTAAAATACCTCCTGCTTTTACAGCATCTATTGCTGCTTTTACTTGTAGAGGCATACCTTTACCTGCAAAATTAGTTAAACGTGTCGTACTGTAGTCTCTTTTAAAAATTAGAACAATTACTCCTACAAAAAATCCCGAAAAGCCTATAGTAACTTTGACGTTTTCTCTAAATTTTGAAACAGCAAATATTAAATAACAAATTGCTGCTAATTGTATTGCTGATGTCTTAGACTTTTGTAATATTACTATAAAAACTGAAATTATTGTTATACCTGCCCAATAATAAAAAGTAAACTCTTCATCTCTTTTTCTTTTAAAACCATACATTATCTGTGATACTAACAATATTAAAATTGGCTTAACTAATTCAGAAGGCTGCATTTGAAATGACCCTATTCTTATCCATCTTCTAGCTCCATTTACTGAAACTCCTAGAAATATTGGTAAGATTAAGAATACCATTATTAATAAAGCCATAATAATTTCAACTTGTCTAATATACAAGAATTTTCTAATACTTTCATAACTATATGCCTTGTATGTAATACCTGCTAAAATTAGCCCTACAATTATATACTTGATATATGTTTGTAAATACGCAAACTTATTTCCTGTAGAATATTCTGCTTCTGGTTGTGTTACACTTCCTATAAATATTATACCTATTATTGATATAATACCTAAACATACTAGAATTGTAGTCAATACCTGCTTTCTATTAAACATTTTCTCCTCCGAAATACTTATGTACTAAGTTTTTAAAATGTTCTCCTCTTTTTTCAAAACTTGTGTATTGATCAAAACTTGCTGTTGCAGGAGATAATAATATATACTTTTCTCCCTTTAAAGGAAGATTTTCTTTAATATACTTAACTACACTTTCTAAATCTTTTAAGTCTATATATCTATTATATGAAGTTTTCTTAAATTCTTCTATATATAGATGAGCGTTCTCACCTATTAAATATACAAATGCATTCGCCTTATATATTGCTTCAAATAACTTTGTATTATCTATTTTCTTGTCTTGTCCACCACAGATTAGATACAGGTCTTTACCCATATATGTATCTATTGCTACAAGACTTGATTCTACATTAGTTCCTTTTGAGTCGTTTATAAAATACGTATCTTCTTTTTTGAAGAATTGTTCCATTCTATGTTCTAATGGTTTTGTTGTAGACAAGAAATCTTTAATAACCTTATCGCTTATTCCTATTATCTTGCTACAAGCAATAATGTTTAACATATTTTGCACGTTATGTTCACCATGTAAATTTGTTTTAAAATCTAATAAATCACGATAATCATTCATGTAGACTATTTTAGCTTTTGTGCCTTTAAATAATCTTTTAAATTCTTTATCTTCTTTGTTTATAACAGCAAAATCATTTTCATCTTGATTTTTAAATATATTCATTTTTGTCATATAGTATTCATCAACACTATTATATCTCAATAAATGATCTGGTGTTAAATTAGTTATTAATGCTATATATGGCTTTATTTGAGGATTATTTTCTAATTGATAACTGCTCATTTCTAGAACAATATAGTCATTATCATTGTGTTCTACAGCAATTTTTGCTAATGAGTGTCCCTCATTACCACCAACACTTGCCTTGTACCCTGCATAAACTAAAAGTTCATACAATTTTGTAACAGTTGTGGTCTTACCATTAGTACCTGTTATTGCAATTATTTTGCTTTTTTTGTTTATATATTTTAGTGCTAAATCTATTTCAGAAATTATCTTTATTCCATTTTTTATACAGTATTTTAAGTATTCATTATTCCATGATATTCCAGGACTTTTAACAACTACATCATCCTTATTTGTCATCTTCATAGCATCAACACTTTTAATACCATACTTATCGTCTACAACTATATGTTCTAGTCCTTTTTTTTCTAATAATTCTCGTGCACCTTTTCCACTAATTCCTAAACCAAATACCACGTATTTCATTTTACTACTTCCTATCTTATCTTAAGTATCATAAACGCTATAATACATGTGATTATAGTGACTATCCAAAATCTTATTGTTACCTTTGTTTCGGCTAAACCTCCCATTTCAAAGTGATGATGTATAGGAGCCATTCTAAATATTCTTTTCTTATACTTTCTGTAATATGTAACTTGTATCATTACTGATAAAGCTTCTACTATGAATATGAATCCTGCTATAGGTAATAATAATTCTTGCTTTAAAAATATCGCTATTATTCCTAATATACCACCTAAGGTTAATGAACCTGTATCTCCCATAAAGACTTGTGCTGGATAGAAATTAAACCATAAAAATCCTATTACTGCCCCTATTACTGATGATAGGTAAACAGCTATTTCTCCAGCTCCTTCGATATAGTAAATATTTAAGTATTGTGCCATTTCTTTATGACCTGAGAAATATGCAACCATTAAAAATATGATACTAACTATCATAATAGGCCCACTAACTAGTCCATCTAATCCATCAGTTAAATTAACTGCATTAGATGATCCTACTATAACTAAAATCATAAATACGAAAAACACTACAGGTGTTATATAAATATATGAGCATTTAATAAATGGATTGATTATAGAAAAATCTATAGTCTTATTAACTAATCCAAAAGTGAATATGAACACAAATGAGATTATAGTCATTATTATTTGCCCTGCTAATTTTTTCTTTGCTGACAACCCTTTTTTACTTCTAGTTAATTTTAAATAATCATCATAACCACCTATTGTTGTAAATAGTACAGTCATAACTATTAAAAAATTATTAAATTTATTTGTAAAATTACCTGTTATTAGCATTGATATTACTATTGAAAATATTATCATTATTCCACCCATTGTAGGTGTACCAGCTTTACTAAGATGTGTACTTGGTCCATCTTCTCTTATCTTATCGCCCATTTTCTTTTTACGTAAAAAATCAATGAATCTTTGTCCGAATATTAAGATTATAAATAGAGAAATAAAGAAAGCTATTGAGCCTCTTATAGCAATTGATTTAAAAACTCTTAATATACTTAAGTTATTTATGAAAAATAATTGAATAAAATACAGCACTACTTATCACTTCCTATAATTTCTTCTAGTTTCATACCTCTTGAACCTTTTAAAAATATTACAACATCACAAAGTTTGTCTAAATCTTTTTTTATTTCTTCTTTATCCATTGTATGTATGCATCTATCTGCATTCAAATGACTCATTAGTTTACCATATAGATAAACTTTTTCATAATCAATTTTATCTAATACATACTTTAAATCTTCATGATATTTTATTTCATTTTCACCTAATTCTAACATATCCCCTAAAACTAAGTATTTCTTCTTATTTTTAAATAGTTCATTAAGTGTTAAAAGTGAACTTTCAACAGATTTTGGTGCTGCATTATATGCGTCATTAATATATATATTTCCATTCTTTTTTATTATTTGAAATCTCATATCAGTTATTTTTATATCTTTTAGCTTATCTTCATCAAGCTTTACTTTCATTTGTTCTAAGACTTCTAATGTTAAGCATATATCTTGTGCATTGTGTTTACCATGTAAATTTGTTTCATAAGTTTTACCTTTAAATACAAAATGTGTATAAGTATCATTTGGTGTATACTTATCTAATTTAACTTTTATAACATTAGGTTTATCTAGTGTAGATAAAAACTCATCTTCACCATTTACTATGGTCATATATTTTGTGTGCTTTATTATTTCACACTTTGCATGAAATACATTCTCTCTTGTTTTTAAAAATTCTAAATGTGAATCCCCTATATTTGTTATTATACTATAATCAGGCTTAGCAATACTTGCTAATTCATCTATTTCACCTAATTTACTCATACCCATTTCAAGTACCAAATACTTTGAAGTTATAGGGCAATTTAGTATAGTTAGAGGCTCACCTATTAAATTATTATGATTACCTTCTGTTTTATATGAATTATCTAATAAATGTGCCAAAACATCTTTAACAGTTGTCTTACCATTACTACCTGTTATACCTATAACAGTAGCATCTAAATATTCTCTATATTCTCTTGCAAATTGTTTTATAAACTCTGAACTATCGTCTACTTTTAAACCTACTTCATATTTTCCATTATCATATATAGGAAAACATCCTTTTTGTATGGCTGTATTAACAAAATTATTTCCATTTCTTATTGCAATAAATATATCGCCTTTTTCTAACATTCTTGAGTCTATGCAAACTCTCCCACTAAAATTAAAGTCTGTCTTAATAATCTTTTTAAAAATCTCAGTCTTCGTCATGTCTATCTCTTTCTATTCTTTATTTTTGAAATAATAGAAGGTATTTCATTTATACTTTCTATTAAAGCTTCTTTTTCTTTTGAGCTTATACTTTCTTGTAATTTTTTTATAGACTTGCTCGCAGTCTTACTAATCTTAGTTTGATTAGTAGTATATGAAAAATCTTTACCTGATACATGCCATGAAAATACATCATGTTGCATCACAAAGAAATTATCACTATTTACAAACTTAACTTTTTCTTTTCTTTTTAAAAGTAAGCCTATAAATGATGATGTTGGGAGTATTGTATATATTTTATTTAAAATTTTATTATATCCTTCTTCTTCTAAGACTTCATCTAAAAATCCTGGTCCATCAAAGTTATATATACTTTTTATCCTATTTCTATTTTTATCATCAGTATATATACCTGCATAAATTGCAATATTTCCACCCTTTGAGTGCCCACCTAGTATAAATAGAGAATTATCATACTTTTTTGCAATATTATTAAAATACTTTAGTGCTTCTTTTTGTGCTGGAATATTTTTATACGACATATCTAAGTCTTCCTTTATTCCAACAAAACTTCTATCTGTACCTTTAAATGAAATATATTTTGAAAACCCTAAATCTATTACTAAAGCTCCAAATTGCTTTGATTCATCCTTACTTACACTCTCCACACAGTCAGAAAGTTCTAAGTCTAAAAATCTATTGCTTTTAGACAGAAAATTGACAAATTTCTTGTCGTTTGCCACATCAACAAAAAATTCATCTCTAAAACATTTTAATATATTTAGTAATTTTTTTAGTTTCATTTTTTCATTTGTATTTATTATCTTATGCATAGGTAGATATGATAATCTTGCTAATACTAAACTATCTACAGGATTAAAATTATCTTCAGTCAATTTTTCTTTATTTGATGAAATATATTCAAAAATTGTTTTCATATTATCACTCCACAAATTACCATTGTATATTATATCATAAGTATCAAATTTTAAAAAGTGATTGCACCTTTTATATTTTCTACATCTTTTCCTATAACTTCTTTTAATTCTATCATATTATTTAAAGTTTTATTAGCTATTTTTTTTATACTTTGTTTATTTAGTCCTAAATATCTTAACTCTAACTCAGATGCTTTATTAATATTATGTACTTTATATGAAATATTTGAATCTTTAAATACACTTTCTAATTTTTTTATATCAGAATCTGTAAATCTTGGTATAGCTTTTAAATCACAAACTTTTTTTATACCTCCCATATATTCCTTATATTCCATTATCTTGTCCATCTTTTTTTTAGATATATCAATGTCCTTTATATCCTCATATGAAATATCATTTATCTCTTTTTTTACATCCTTTTTTCCATATGTCTTATACGTCACATCCTCATTTATTTCAACATGTGGCTCATCAATATCCCTATTTATTCTAGGTAAATATTCAGATACCAATATCACTAAAATTATACTAAATACTGCTAGTAAAATTTTTTTCATAAAATTTCTTTATCTCCTCTTTTTTCTTTTTTATTCTTTCCCTATATTCAATAACATACACCAATGGATCTTTTGGTGCTGTTATCCTTGTTATGTTATTTTTATCTATTAATTTGGTATATGATCCTGCTCCAACAGAAAAGATATTCTTATTCTCCTCTATTATATCTATGTTATATCTTGACTGATAACCTTTCTTACAAAAACCTATATTCTCTTCCTCCCTATAGCTTTGCTTTTGACGGTAGATATAGTAGGGGAGATAATTGTATTCTTTAGCAAATGAATATATATTCTTGTATACCCTATCCATATCGACATTTTCACTAAAAAACTTGCTTTTTGAAAGATAACTTGTCTTTTTTAGTGCTAGTGAATGTATAGTAATATTTTGTGCCTTATATGACTTCATCTTTTCTATTGTATTCAACATATCTTCTGTACTTTCATTAGGTAGGCCCATGATATAGTCCATATTTATGCAAAAGCCTTTATTGTATGCCAGATTATATATCTCATCTAACTTTTCCTGACTATGATATCTATTTACTTTTTTTAAAGTTTCTTCCTTGAAACTTTGAGGATTAATGCTTATTCTATCAACACAATATTTTTTTAATATATCTAACTTTTTCTCATCTAGTGTATCAATTCTACCAGCTTCAAATGTAAACTCTTTAATGGTACTAAAATCTACATTATTATGTAATGTAGATAATAGGGTTTCTAATTCACTATAATTTAAAAAACTAGGTGTACCACCACCTATATATATTTCACCAACTTTTAGCCTAAGTTCCTTTATTAAACTAGTCATTTCCTTTACTTCATCTATTATTGTTAAAAAATATTCATCATACTTTTTTTCATACTTTCCTTTTTTTAGGTATGCTGGAAATGAACAATAAGTGCACTTTGTAGGGCAAAATGCAAGACCAACATATAGAGAAATTGTAGACTTATCTATGTATCCCCTATCATTTTTTATTATATCAAACACTAAATCTATTTTTTCTTTTTTTACAAGATACACTAAACTTAGTATATTTCTTATCTTTTCTTCACTATGACCTTCTTCTAGCATTTTATTCACTAGCTTTGTAGGTCTAACACCAACTAAAACACCCCAATTAAGTTTCTTATTATATTTTTTTAATAATAGAGCTTTATACATAGCATATCTTTGCCTATCATAGTCAAAAAGAATTGGTAGCTTAAATTCAAGTTCCCCTGTTTTTAAAGATATGCTATCTTTTGTACTTTTTTCATCAATATATACCTTGTCAGTATTATCTTTAAAATTTGTGTAAATAAACTCTATGAATCTTTTATTGTCTATTTCTTTATTACTTATTATTTCCATATATTCCTATCTAAATATTAGGATTATAGCAACAACTATACCTAGTATTATTCTGTAATATCCAAATATTTTAAAGTTATGCTTCTTTATATATTCCATAAATATTGCAATAAATATATATGCAAACACAAATGAAAGTATGAAACCTAGAACTATTAGACCTATTTCTCCATAACTTAATGCCTTTATTTTAAGTAGCTTTAATACTGTTGCCCCTAACATAGTTGGTATTGCTAAGAAAAATGAAAATTCAGTAGCTGCTATTCTTGATACACCTATTAACATACCACCCATTATAGTGGCAGCTGATCTTGATGTACCTGGTATCATTGCTAAACATTGGAATAAGCCTATGTATAGTGCTTTTTTATAGCTAATATCTCTTAATCTTCTTATATCTTTTTTCTTTCCTATTTGTTCTAGGAATATCAATATTATCCCGTAGATAATAAGCATGGCAACTACTACATATGGATTAAATAACTTTTGTTCTATAAAGTCATCTAATGCTAGACCTATTACAACGGCTGGTATCATAGCTACTATTATCTTAGACCATAGAGGTATACTTATGGGGAATATTTTCTTTCTAAAGTAGATTATAACAGATAAAATTGCACCCAATTGTATTATTATTTCAAATGAATTTACAAAGTTCTTATTACTTGATAATTGCAAAAAATGTTCTACTAGTATCATGTGTCCTGTACTACTAACTGGTATAAACTCAGTTAATCCTTCTATAAAGCTTAATACTATTACTTTCATTATTTGTCCAAACATTTATTTCCTCTTTTCTAATATTATTAATCAATATATTTATTTGCTAATTCAACTAATCTTTTTGTATACTCTTGCTTAGGATTTTCAAAAAGTTCTTTTGTCGTATTTTTTTCTATAATTTCTCCCTTATACATCACATAAATTCTATCAACAAAGTTTCTCATAGTATTTACCTCATGTGATATATATATTATTGAGGTTTTACCTCTTATCTTATTTAATAAGCTTAAGACTTCATTTTTAGTATCTGTATCTAGTGCTGTTGTTACCTCGTCAGCTATTAATATACTAGGATCTCCTATTAATGCTCCAGCTATTGCTAACCTTTGTCTTTCTCCACCACTACACTCAAAAGAATACTTTTTTAAAAAATCTTTTTTATCTAATCCTACTTTTTTAAATATCTCTGATATTTTAGCATCAAATCCATCTATAGTATTATAATGTGACTTGTATAAATGTTTTAATTGCCTACCAAGTCTAACTGTTGGATTAAAAACTATAAATGCATTCTGAAATATTGCACCTACACTAACTTTTTTTACATACTCATCATAAGTTACTATAGCTTTTTCTGGTAAAATATTAAGTATGAACTTAGTAGTTAATGTCTTACCGCTACCTGATTCTCCTAATATTCCTATGACTTCATTTTTCCCTACGCTAATACTTATATCTTTTAATAAATGTTCACCATCTATAGTGACATTTAGATTTTTAATTTTTAATTCTTCCATTCTTCTTCCTCAATGTTATATTATTAACCTTATACACTATATACACTATCATTAAACCTGGGAATATTGTAAACCAAGGTGCAACTAAGAAGTATGACTGTGAACTATTAAGCATATTACCTAATGTGGGTATTGTAGGATCTATACCTATACCTAAAAAGCCTAAACTTGCTTCTGTTAGTATTGCTTTTGAAAAATTAATCTCAAAATTAAGTAGTATATATTTTTTTATATTCGGAAATATATGTCGCACTATTATTCTAAAACTCTTAACTCCATATGTTTTAGCAGCCAATATATATTCCTTGTCCTTTTCTTTTATTATCAGCCCACGTGCATAATTGGTAATTGAGGGTAAGTATATTACTAGTATTGCAAATATTAATGACTTAAAGCCTGCTCCAAGTAATACTACTATTGTTATTACCACCAATATAGAGGGTATTGATAAAAGAATATCTATTGCCATTTCTACAACATTATCAACTACGCCTCCAAAATACCCTGATAAAAAGCCTAATAAGTTCCCTATTATACTAGATAGTACTACGGCTATTAGTACTATCATAATAGTATTAACTGTCCCTATTAGTAACCTTGTAAATATATCTCTACCAAGATTATCTGTACCTAATAGATGTAATAGACTAGGTCTTGCTAATATGTGTAAATTATCTATCTTAAAAGGATTTCTAATAAAGAATAAAAGAATTAATGGTATTATGTATTTTATCTTTTTCATTTTTTATCCTCCATAGAAATTCTTTTATCCAAGACTCCATATAGGATGTCTACAACAATATTTATCACTACAACAGCAGATGATGTGTATATTATTAATGCCTGAAGTAGAGGAATATCTCTTGTATATACTGAGATTAATAATAGTCTTCCTATACCTGGTATAGAAAATATCTGTTCTATTATTACAACCCCCGTTAGTATGTCTATAACCATTAAACCTATTAAAGGTAAGACTGGTAATATGGCATTTTTTAATACATAAAAATTTAAATATTTCATATTCATACCATTAGAGTACAAGTACTTTATATATTCCTGTCTTATTTCGTGGTATAGGTTCTTTTTTAGGTTGTATGTTATTTGCCCAATCTTAGGAACTGCAATAATACAACATGGTATTATTAAAGAAAATATATTATCATCATAACTTAAACCACCTAATTTAAGTAAAACACTAAATACATATATTACAAGTATTGCTAGCCAAAAAGATGGTATAGAAATACTTAGTGCTAGTAATTTGTTATACTTTTTCATTTTCCCCTTATTTTTTATCTTGTTTAACATAAACGCAAGTGGTATAGAAATTAAAAAAATGATTATGACACTAATTATTGTTATTAATATGGTTAATGGTAATTTTTCTAAAACTAAGTCTTTTACAGGTATTTGTGATTTTAAGGATACTCCAAAATCACCAACTGCTATTTTTTTTAGCCAAATTATATATCTCTTAAATACTGGCAAATCTAAATTAAACGCCTTTCTAAACGCATTTATTCTATCTTGCGACGCATCTACACCAAGTATTACTGTTTCAGGCTTACCTGGTATTAGTGATATTAAAAAGAAAGATATAGTGGTTATGATATAAATATTGAATATACCCTTCACTATTTTTTTTATATAATACATCTCAAGCCTCTTTCTATATATTCATATGACCATATTATACAATATTTTTAAATACTTAACCACAAAAAAATGGTGCCGCTTATCGGAATCGAACCAATCACCTACTGATTACAAGTCAGTTGCTCTACCAAATGAGCTAAAGCGGCATCATCTAAGATAAGTATACAAAATGTTTATTTTTTTGTCAATATTATGTCCAAAAAATGTCCACAATGATGTCCAAAATATGTCCCTAATAAAAATTGCAAAATGCCTAATATATATTAGAATATTAGCTCTTGCACATGAAAAATGTCCCCAAAGATGTCCAAATTATATCCAAAAATATGTCCCCAAAGATAAAAAAATGCAACGCAAAATTTCACGTTGCATTTTTTCTTATTCTATAACTAACTTTGAGAAATCTATAAATGATATTGTATATGGTGTGAATCCTTTTATGTTTTTGTCACACACAACAAGATTTGTTGGATCTAATATGAATACACTTGCTGATTCATTTAATAAGATGTTCCATGCTTTATTGTACATTTCATTTCTCTTATTAATATCTAATGTTACCTTAGCTTCTTTTACTAAATTATCGTATTCACTATCATTAAAGTTCAAGAAATCTTTCTTGTAAGTTGATGTATATCTTCTATAAACAGCATCTTTATCTAACTTACCTGTAAATCCTATTAGAGTTAATTCATAGTTTCTGTTAGTATACACATCTTGTAACCAACTAGCCCATTCTATTGGAACTATATTTACATCTGCACCAGCCTTAGCTAATTGTTGTTTAACAACTTGTGCTGTATCAGTGTACATTCTGTTGTTAGTTGGAACTTTTAATTCGAACTTCATTCCTTTCAATGTACTTGTGTCACCAGTTCTATCTTTATCTAATAGTTTTCCTAATCCTTTAAATACACTCTTATTTATTTCATCTCTATTAACAGCAATATTTAAAGCTTCCCTTATATTCTTATCATACTTCTTATTATTTATACCTAATATGAATAGCATATTTCTAGGTGTCTTTATTACTGTTTTATCCTTTATTTCATCTAATCTTTTTGAATCTACTGTATAGATAAAGTTTAATTCTCCACTTAAGTACTTCATAAAGACTGTATCTGAATTTGGCATAATACTTATTTTTACTGTCTTTACATTAGGTTTTTCTCCCCAATACTTATCGAATGCTTTAAATACAAGTTTTTGTTCCCTCTTATATGTATCAACATAATATGGACCTGTACCTATAGCTTTTTTATCTATTGTATTATATGTTTGTTCATCTACTATAGGAGTTATTAGATAATAAATTAATGATGCATCTTTTTTCTCTAGTTGTAGTATAACCTTATTACCTTCCAACTTTATTTCTTTAATATTTTTAAATGAAGGTTGTAATTCTAATTCTTTCATTTTTTTCAAAGAAAATACAACATCACTTGGTGTTAATTTTGTATTATTATGAAAATACACATTATCACGTATGTCAAATGTATATGTTAGTCCATCACTAGAGATATTATAGCTTTTAGCAATTGCTGGTTTTACTTCACCATCTGGCGTTTGTTTTACTAAACCTTCATAAACATTAAACATTACTTCTTCAGTTGAACTTCCAACAAATTTATATGGATTTAAGCTGTCAATATCTACAAGCATTGCTGTTTTTATAGTTTTACCATCCCCAAAATTAGAACATGCTAAAAAAAGTGGTAAAAACAAAATTAAAAATAGACGTTTCATCATTTTTTTATCCTCCCTTTACTTTTTGGTACTGTAAAGTATACAGCCCCTTTTTTATTTATATAATTTAATTTATATATTGTTTTTATTTTTAGATAGCTATTTTTTTATTTGCTAATTTTTAAGTATATTTTCATATGTTTTTTCATTCATTACTTTCCATTACCAAAATTTGCTATTTGTGGGTAATTAAACTTCCCACTTCTTGATAAAAGTTTCAAACGATTTCATGCATCTATGCAAAACAGCCACCATTAAGAGCATCAAAATAGCGCCTACTACATAACTGATCCATAATTGAGCTGTGGTAAAAGAAAGGAATTTATTTGAAACCCAAAGGATATAAAAGCAAAATGGAAGGAACGGGACTGCGGTGACCACTCCAGGTACATAGCCTTTAAATTGCAACGCCAACATACAATGCACAATCAGATGAATGGTAAATCCAAAAAATAATCCCAGCCACAAAAAGTACCAATCAAAGATACAAGCAAAAAGGGATAAAGCTGAAATAATAAAAAATTCAATCAATACACCAATGGAAAATGAAGGGGTGCTCCCCAAATCGGCAAATGGAATCTTCTTCATTTTTGTTGTTTGTATTTTTCTTTTATATTTCCGTTTCCATGCTTCCACAAAAATAATCTCCTCAAAGTCATGCAGCATAAAAATAACCGGAAACAGCCAAACAATCGTATTTATTGTATTCATAAAATTGAACCTCCTTTATCTGTCTGGTACTGTAAAGTATACAGCCCCTTTTTTATTTATATAATTTAATTTATATATTGTTTTTATTTTTAGATAGCTATTTTTTTATTTGGTAATTTTTAAGTGTATTTTCATATGTTTTTTCATTCATTACTTTCCATTACCTACTTTTTTAATTATACCATATATTCTATATACAGCAAAATTTTACTAATGTTTTGTGGTATAAAAATGTATTTTTCTTTTTTTTAGTTTTTTAGTTTCAGTATATAAAATTATTCGTTTTGTGTGATATAATACAAAGGAAAGGAGAAATATGAAAAAAAGAATAATAGAAAACGTATTTACACTAATTTTTAGAATTATCATGTCTTTATTATCTTCGTATATTATATATCCAAAAGATAAATTGACTGCAATGCTTTTAATATTTATACTACTTCTACAACCAATATTAGGATTAGTTACTATAAACAACTTGTATAAAACAAGTAAAGATTTTAAAATATACAATTTATCAAGTATGTATAAAAAGCTATCATTAGTACCATATATACTATTTTTAATACTCTACATTTTTAGTATTACATACCTAAGAAATACCGATCATTATGTTTTATGCATAACAGTTTCTCTACTTTGTCTTGTATATGGGTATACAATAAGAGAAAGAGGTATTGCAATATACAATATGAACTATTTAATGTTCAATCATAAATTAGTTGAAATACCAAAATTACAAAAAATCGAAAAATCTAACAAAGAAGTTAAAGTCATTTATTTCAATGGAAAATCACAAATACTAAAGGTTAGAAACATGGATGAAGCTAATACTATTGAGCAAATATTAAGAAGAAAAATAAAGTATAAAGATTAAATAAAAATGGGACAAAGTCCCATTTTTTATTTTATTTTACTCTTTATTTCACTCTTTTTGGTCTATGGCTATTTACAAAGCCTTTATACTTCTTGACTGCTAAGTGTGAATCTATTTGTTGAATTAATTCAACTGCAACACCAACCAAGATTATTAAGCTTGTGCCACCAATCATAACTGGCATATTTACTATATACCCAAACCATATATTAGGTAATATTCCTAATATTGCTAAGAATACTGCTGTACCATAAGTTATAGTTGTTACTACTTCTTCTAGATAATCAGCTGTTTCACTTCCTGCTCTCTTTAATGGTAATGTTCCACCACTTTGCTTCAAACTTTCAGCTATCTTATCTGGATCAAATACTATAGCTGTATAGAAGAACGAGAACAATATGATTAATAGTGCTGTTATTAACAGATGTAGCCATCCTGTTTGACCTAATAATTTTTCCCAATATTTATGCTTAACTGGATCTTTTATTGCTGTAACAATAAGGCCAGGTATTGCCATTAACATTGAAGCAAAGATTATAGGCATAACACCAGCTGTATTAATCTTAACTGGTAAGAATGTTTTCTTACCAACACTGCTTGGACCTTGTCCAAATCCTCTACTTGCTTTACCTACATATTGTATAGGTATTCTTCTTTCTCCTAATTGGATTATTACCATAACGACAATTATGAAGATAAATAGAAGTATTGAAGAGGCTAATAATATTCTTCCATATGTACTTACATTCAATCCCTTTGTCATATTGAAGCTTACTTGTGGTAAGTTTGCTACTATATTCAAGAAAATCAACATTGATGTACCATTACCTATACCTTTTATAGATATTCTTTCAGATAGCCACATAAGAAATGCAGCTCCACCTGTCATTAATGCTACTGTTGAAATTACGAATGTAAATCCTGGTTCTATTACTATTCTTTGTGCTTGTAATATGAATGAAATACCTGCTGATTGAACTATTGCTATTCCAATCGCAAGATATCTTGTCCATTGTGTTATTGTTTCTCTTTGTTTTCCACCTTCTCTTTGCATTTCTTCAATTTTAGGGTATAAAACACCTAATAATTGAAATACAATTGAAGCATTAATGTATGGAGTAATACCTAAAGAGAAAATTGATGCTCTTTGAATAGCACCACCAGAGAATAAGTCTAGAAATTGTGCTAATGGATTACTTGTAATTTTTCCAAAAGCTGCCATATTTATCCCTGGTACTGCGATATGAACACCAATTCTTGCAATCATAAACATTATTAAAGTGTATGTAACTCTTCTTCTTAGCTCTCTAACTTTAATGATAGAGTTTAATCTACTCATTATTGCTTCTGATAATGTCATGACATCACTCCTTAACTACTTGAATTAGTCTTCTTTTTTGTTATTAGAAGCAACCTTTGAGTAAGATTTAATTTCTAATAATTCTACTGATCCTCCAGCTTTTTCAACTAATTCTTTAGCTGACTTAGATATCTTTTCAACAACAAATTTTAATTTTTTATTTATTTCATAGACACCTATAACTTTTAAAATACTTGTGTATTGTCTATCTTTTAATCCTTCTTCAGTATATTTAGTTCTGAAGCTAGGGTTCTTTAAAACACCTTTTTCGATTAATGATTCTAATGAAACTGTTTCACCATCTTCAAATTTATCAACGAAATCTTTAAGATTTAATACTATCATATCTTTCTTGAATGCAGCATTTGTAAATCCTCTTTTAGGTATTCTTCTTACTAAAGGCATTTGTCCACCTTCAAACCCAGCTGAAACAAATGAACCTGATCTTTGTTTTTGACCATTATGTCCTTTACCAGCTGTTTTACCCCAACCAGTTCCGTGACCTCTTCCTATTCTTTTTCTATCTTTTTTTGATCCTTCAGCAGGTTTTAATTCGTTTATATTCATTTGATATTAAACCTCCTCTACTTTAAGTAAATAAGAAACTAATTTAATCTTACCTTTTATATCATCTGTTAAATTGTGTTCAACAGTTTGGTTAACCTTAGTTAAACCAAGTGCCTTCACAGTTTTGATATGATTAGGTTTTCTTCCATTAATTCCTTTAACAAGTGTTACTCTTACTTTAGACATTAATTTTACCCCCTAATCTATCTAATTATTTCGTCTATTGTCTTTCCTCTTAATCTAGCTACTTCTTCTAATGATCTTAATTTTGATAAACCATTTAAAGTTGCTCTTGCTATATTATCTTTGTTTCTAGCTCCTCTAATCTTAGTTAGAACATCAGTTACACCAACTAATTCAAGAAGTTCTCTTGTTGCTGAACCTGCTATAACCCCAGTACCTTGAGTTGCTGGCTTTAATAATACAGAAGTAGAATTAAATTTACCAATTTGATCATGAGGTATAGTTCCACCTTTTAATGATACTTTTATCATGTTTTTCTTTGCAGAAGCTATAGCTTTTTTTATAGCATCAGGTACACCATTAGCTTTTCCTAATCCTATACCAACTTTACCTTGTCCGTCTCCAACTGCTGCTAATACTGAGAATGAAATTCTTCTTCCTCCTTTAACAGTTTTTGAAACTCTGCTTATTCTTAAAAGACTTTCTTTGTATTCATTAGTCTTAACTTCTTTTGCCAAAATAAATCCTCCTTATCCTTTAGAATTCAAGTCCTGCTTCTCTTGCGGCATCTGCAAAAGCCTTAACTCTTCCTGTGTAGACATATCCACTTCTATCAAATACTACACTTTTAATTCCTTTTTCAATTGCTTTTTTAGCAATTCTTTCTCCTATAATTTTTGCAGCTTCAACATTTGAACCTTTTTCTACTTTTCCTTCTTTTTCAACTGTTGACGCAGATACTAAAGTAACTCCTTTAACATCATCTATTATTTGAGCAAAAATGTTATTTAAACTTCTGTACACTGAAAGTCTAGGTCTTTCGGCTGTTCCACTAACTTTATTTCTTATGCTTTTGTGTTTTTTTGCTCTTAAACTTTTTCTATCTATTCTCTTATACATAGTAAAGCTACCTCCTATCCTTTCTTACCTTCTTTTCTCTTGATTATTTCATCAACGTACTTAACACCTTTTCCTTTATATGGTTCAGGCGGTCTCTTTGCTCTAATATTTGCTGCTATTTGACCTACTAATTGTCTGTCAATACCTTCAACAGTTATCTTAGTATTTCCTTCAACAACAAAATGTATTCCTTCAACTGGAGCTATTTCAACTGGATGTGAATATCCTAATGCTAATGTTAATCCTTTACCACTAGCTTGTACTCTGTATCCAACCCCAATTAATTCTAGTTTCTTTGTAAATCCTTCGCTTACTCCTACAACCATATTATGTAAATTTGCTCTAGTTGTTCCGTGTAATGCTCTTACTTTTGGTTCATCATTAGGTCTTTCAAATGTAACTTCATTTTCTAATACATTAATTTTAATTACATCTGAAAATTCTCTTGTTAATGTTCCTTTTGGCCCTTTTACAGTGAATAAGTTACCTTCTCTTTTAACTTCAACACCTTTAGGCAGTATAATAGGCTTGTTTCCTACTCTTGACATATTTCCTCCTTAGCGTTAATTTCCGCAATGTTGGTCTTTATTACCATACGTAACAAAGAACTTCTCCTCCAACACTGTGCTTTCTGCATTCTTTATCAGTTAATACACCTTTTGGTGTTGATACTATAGCTATACCTAACCCACCTAATACTTTTGGTAAGTTATCAACTGAACTATATACTCTTCTTCCTGGTTTAGAAATTCTTCTTAACCCTTTAACAACTTCTTCTCCATCAACGAATTTTAAAGTAACTACTATATCTTTTTTAGTTCCTTCTTCTTTGATTTCGTAATCTACTATATATCCTTCATTTTTTAATATATTTGCGATGCTTTCTTTAATTCTTGAAAAAGGTACTGCAACTGTTGCGTGTTTAGCAGCATTTGCGTTTCTTATTCTTGTAAGCATATCTGCAATAGGATCTGTTAAATTCATTTTATCCTCCTTTATTGAATATTACCAGCTTGATTTTGTAATTCCAGGTATTGAACCTTCTCCAGCAAGCTTTCTAAACATAACTCTTGAAATTCCAAATTCTCTCATATATCCTCTTGGTCTTCCATTTATCTTACATCTATTTCTTA
Source organism: Sneathia vaginalis (assembly GCF_000973085.1). Lineage (NCBI taxonomy): Bacteria > Fusobacteriati > Fusobacteriota > Fusobacteriia > Fusobacteriales > Leptotrichiaceae > Sneathia > Sneathia vaginalis. The sequence continues at coordinate 117,006 of NZ_CP011280.1, read as the reverse complement.
ATCTTGTTGGTGAAGCGTTTCTAGGTAATTTTTGTAACTCAAGTACTGCTTCTCTGTCACCTTTTTTAATTCTTTCTTTTAATTCTGCTCTTTTCTTTGCATATTTATCAACAGTTCTAGCTCTTCTTAAGTTCTTTTCAACCATTGCTACTTTAGCCATTTATTGCACCTCCTACTTTACAAATGGCATACCAAATGCTCTTAGTAATGCTCTTCCTTCTTCATCATTTTTTGCTGATGTTACTATTGTAATTCCTAATCCTAAAACTTTATCTACTTTATCGATTTCAATTTCAGGGAAAACGATTTGTTCTTTAATTCCTAAAGTGTAATTTCCTCTTCCATCAAATGCTTTTGAAGAAACACCTTCAAAGTCTCTAACTCTTGGTAGAGCTATGCTGATTAATCTATCTAGGAATTCATACATCTTTTCTTTTCTTAAAGTAACACTAACTCCAATTTTTTGTCCTTGTCTTAATTTGAATCCTGCTTCTGATTTTCTTGCAGCTCTTGGTAAAGGTTGTTGTCCAGTTATTTGTGCTAATTCTTTCAATGCTGAATCAATAAGCTTACTATTGTTAACAGCTTCACCAATTCCCATGTTTACTACTATTTTTTCTAGCTTTGGAACTTGCATCATATTTTTTATTTCTAATTCTTTAACTAATGTATCTACAATTTCTTCATTATACTTCTTTTGTAATCTTGGAATATATTTGTCTGCCATCTGGTGTCCTCCTTCCTATATTTCTTTTCCTGATACTACTGAAATTCTTACTTTCTTTCCGTCTACAACTTTATGTTTTACTCTAGTACCTTTTTTAGCACTATCATCCCATAACATAACTTTTGATGAGAATATTGGCATTTCTCTTTCGACAATTTGACCTTGTGTGTTCATTTGAGTAGGTTTTAAATGTTTCTTTTTAATATTAACACCTTCAACTATAATCTTACCAGTTTTAGGGAAAACTTTTAAAACTTTACCAACTTTACCTTTATCTCCCATTTGTTCGGATTTATCGCTTCTTTTTTCTTTATTTGATCTTCCACTTATTACAACAACAGTATCTCCTGTTTTAACGTGTAATTTATTAGGAACAGATTTTATTTTAGTTTTGATCACGTCCTAATCCTCCTTCTTAAAGTACTTCTGGAGCTAATGAAACTATTTTCATAAAGTTTTTAGCTCTTAGTTCTCTTGCTACTGGTCCAAAAATTCTTGTTCCCTTGATTTCTAATGTTGATGTTAATATTACACCTGCATTGTCATCAAATTTTATATATGAACCATCTTGTCTTCTAATTTCTTTTCTTGTTCTAACGATAACAGCTTTAACTACATCACCTTTTTTTACACTTCCGTTAGGGATAGCTTCTTTAACTGATGCAACTACTATATCACCAATTCTTCCGAATCTTCTCTTAGATCCACCTAGAACTCTAATAACCATAATTTTCTTAGCACCAGTATTATCTGCAACGTTTAGTATTGTTTGTTGTTGAACCACTACAGTTCCTCCTCTCAATTACTACTTAGCTTTTTCAATTATTTCAACTACTCTCCAATGTTTATCCTTACTTAAAGGTTTAGTTTCCATAATTCTTACTTTATCTCCAACTTTGCACTCATTGTTTTCATCATGTGCTTTATATCTTTTTGAAAATTTTACTCTCTTTTTATATAGTTTATGTAGTTTCATTGTTTCTTCTACTACAACAACAGTTTTATCCATTTTATCAGAAACAACTACACCTTCTCTAACTTTTCTTTCGTTTCTTTCCACAACTAACCTCCTATTTCTTTTCAGTTAAGATAGTTTTAATCTTTGCAATATCTCTCTTAACTGTTCTTATTTTAGCTGTATCTTGCAATTGTCCTAATGTTTTTTGCAGCTTTAAATTAAATAATTCAAGCTTTAATTCTTTAACTTTTGAAGATAGTTCTTCACTAGATAATTCTCTTATTTCTTTAGCTGTCATTAGTTTTCACCACCTACTTCTTTTCTAACGAACTTAACTTTTATAGGTAATTTATGTCCTGCTTTTCTTAAAGCTTCTTTTGCTGTTTCTTCTTTAACTCCTCCAACTTCAAATAGGATCTTACCAGTTTTAACTACTGCAACCCATCCTTCAGTGTTACCTTTACCTTTACCCATTCTTGTTCCTTCTGGTCTCTTAGTATAAGGTTTGTCAGGGAATATTCTTATCCAAATTTTACCTTCTCTTTTGAATGTTCTGTTTATTGCAATACGACATGCTTCTATTTGTCTTGATGTTATCCATCCAAATTCTTTTGCAGCTAGTCCAAATTCTCCGAATGCAACTGTATTACCTTTAGTTGCTATTCCTCCAATTTTTCCTCTAAATTGCTTTCTATATTTTGTTCTCTTTGGTATTAACATTATTCGTTTCCTCCTTCCTTTGTTGTTGGAAGTACTTCACCATTAAATATCCATACTTTGATACCTAAAGCTCCGTAAGTTGTATTTGCTGTTGCTGTTGCATAGTCAATATCAGCTCTTAAAGTATGTAAAGGTACTCTTCCTGATAATGTCCATTCACTTCTTGCTATTTCAGCACCATTTAATCTACCAGATACCTTAACTTTTATTCCTTTAACTCCTGATTTTTCAGCTCTTTGCATTGCTTGTTGTACAGCACGTTTGTATGCAACACGCTTTTCAATTGAAGTTGCGATTGATTCTGCAACTAATTGAGCATCCTTATTAGGGTTCTTTATTTCTAATGCTTTTGTATTAACTTTCTTACCAGTTAATTTTTCTAATTTAGCTTTTAAAGCTTCTATTTCTTGTCCTTTTCTTCCGATTAGAATTCCAGCCTTTGCAGTTTCAATAATTACAGTTAATTCTGTTAAAGAATTTCTTTCTATAAATATTCTTGAAATACCTGCATGGTAATAATTTTTCTTTATGTATTCTTTAATCTTTAAATCTTCATGAAAATTATTTAAGTAATCATTTCCTTGTGCAAACCATTTAGAATTCCATGTTTTGATAATTCCAATTCTTAGTCCTCTAGGATCTACTTTTTGTCCCACAGATTTACCTCCTATATCTTATCTTTCTTCAACTTCCACAGTTATATGTGCTAATGGCTTTCTTATAATATCTGCTCTTCCCATTGCTCTAGGGTTCATTCTCTTAAGAACTGGTCCCTTATCAATTGATATTTTAGATATATATAGTTTATCTGGATTCATTCCAAAATTATGTTCTGCATTAGCAATTGCTGATTTTAATGTTTTTTCAATTAGTGGAGCAGCTTTTTTATTAGTAAATTTTAAAATATTTAATGCTAATAATGCATCTTTTCCTCTTACTATATCTGCAACTAATCTTGCCTTTTGTGGGCTTAGTCTTTGGTAACGTAATTTAGCATATGCTGACATATATTACTCCTTTCAAAATTAGTTTTAAGCTAGCTAAATAGCTAGCTCACTATTTATTTCTTCTTAATATCTTTTTTATCTTTTCCATGTCCATAGAAAGTTCTAGTAGGTGCAAATTCTCCTAATTTGTGCCCTATCATTTCATCTGTAACGTATACAGGTATGTGTTTCTTTCCATTATATACTGCAAAAGTATGTCCAATAAATTCAGGGAATATTGTTGATCTTCTAGACCATGTTTTAATAACTTGTTTCTTTTCTCCCATTTTGCTAACCTTTTCTAATAAATAGCTATCTACAAAAGGTCCTTTTTTTAATGAACGAGCCATTTTTCCTCCTTTATTTCATTATCCTACTTATTTTTTTCTTCCTCTTACGATAAACTTGTCACTATTCTTCTTACCTCTAGTCTTTTTACCAAGAGCAGGTTTACCCCAAGGTGTAACTGGTGATTTTCTACCAACTGGAGATTTACCTTCTCCTCCTCCGTGTGGGTGATCCACAGGGTTCATTACTGATCCTCTTACGTGAGGTTTTCTTCCTAAGTGTCTATTTCTACCAGCTTTTCCTAATGAAACTAGTGAGTGTTCTGAATTACCAACTTCTCCTATTGTTGCCATACATTCACCGTGAATTAATCTTAATTCTCCTGAAGGTAATTCAATATGGCAATATATTCCTTCTTTTGCTATTAATCTTGCAGATGTTCCAGCAGATCTTGCTATTTGTCCACCTCTACCTGGTATTAATTCAATGTTATGAATTTGTGTACCTATAGGTAGTTGTTTGATTTTCATTGCATTTCCTGGTTTAATATCTGCTGATTCACCAGCTAAAACCATATCTCCTTTTTTTAATCCATTTGGTGCTAAAATATATCTCTTTTCACCATCAACATAGTGTAATAAAGCTATATTAGCTGTTCTGTTTGGATCGTATTCAATAGTAGCTACTTTAGCAGGAATTCCTAATTTATTTCTCTTCCAATCAATTACTCTGTATAATCTCTTGTGTCCTTTGTGTCTATTTCTTCCTGTTCTATGACCATAATTATCAATTCCGTATGAAGAATTTAATGGTTCTACTAAAGTTTTTTCAGGTCTAACCTTATCAAGTTCGGTATTAACCAATATAGACATATGCCGAGTCCCACTGGTAACCGGTTTTAATTTTCTAATAGGCATATTTTTTCTCCTTCCAATTTGTTTATTAAACCTATAATTTTTAACACACACTGTCTCGTGTGTCTTTTAACAGTGCAAGGCAAAAAAATTTGCCTTACCTTGTTATTATATCATAAATATTTTTATATTACTAGCTTTTTATTACATTTCATAAGCAGAAATTTTTTCACCATCTGCTAATTTAACAATAGCTTTTTTGTAACCAGAAATTGTGTAAACTGTCATTCTTGATCTAGCTTTTATAGGCTTTGTATTTAAAGTATTTACTGATAATACTTTTACTTTAAATAATTTTTCTACTGCTTCTTTTATTTGAAGTTTGTTAGCTTTTTTGTCTACAACAAATACATATTCATTAGTATTCATTAAATCTCTAGCTTTTTCTGTATTTAATATTGGTTTTTTGATAATATCATATATATTCATATTATGCTAACACCTCCTCAAGGCTTAAAAGTGCTTCCTTAGTAATTACTAATTTTTCACTCTTTAATAACCAATATACACTTATTTCATTTGGTAATAAAATTTGTGTATCTTTAATATTTCTTACTGATAAGAATAAGTTATAGTCCTTATCTTCTACTAAGTCGTTTATAACAAACAACTTCTTGTTTGAAACCATATCTAATGCTTTAGAAAATTCAACAAAGCTCTTTGTTTTTGGTACTTCTAAGCTATATTCATCAATAACAACAATATTTCCAGCTTGGAATCTTGTAGCTAATGCTGATTTTAAAGCTAACTTTCTAACTTTTTTATTAATCTTCTTTTCAAATGATCTTGGTTTTGGCCCGTGAACTACACCTCCACCTACCATGTGTGGAGCTCTTGTAGAACCTTGTCTTGCTCTACCAGTTCCTTTTTGTCTGAATGGTTTCTTTCCACCACCTGACACAGCTGCTCTATTTTTTGTACTTGCACTACCTTGTCTGTCTTCTGCAAGTTCAGCTGTTAATACTTCATGCATAACACTAACATTAGGTGTTATACTAAATATTTCATCTTTAATTTCAATAGTTCCATTTTGAGAACCATCTAATTTATATACATTTAAAACTGCCATCATTTACTCCTTTCGTTATTTTTTAATTGCCTTTTTAATTACAAGGTATCCATTCTTTGCTCCTGGAACTGCACCTTTAACTAATAGTACACCATTTTCGCTATCAAAGTTTACAACCTTTAGATTTTGAACTGTTACATTTTCATTTCCTAATCTTCCAGCCATTCTCTTACCTTTAGGTACATTACTATTAGATGCTGCACCCCCTGCATTTGATCCTCCAAGTCTGTGGTTTCTTGAAACCCCGTGTGTAGCTCTGTTACCACCGAAGTTATGTCTCTTCATAACACCTGCAGTACCTTTACCTTTAGATACACCTTGAATATCAACAAATTCAACACCTTCTAATAAAGTTTGTGCTGTCAATTCTTGACCTAATTCATATCCTTCTACTGAAGCAACATGAAATTCCTTAACGAATCTCTTTGGAGTAATTCCTGCTTTTTTGAAAACTCCCATTTCAGGTTTATTTACTAATTTTTCTCTTTTGTCTTCGAATCCTAATGCAATTGCATTATATCCTTCTTTTTCTTCCTTCTTTATTTGAACAACAAAGTTTGATGCTACTTCTATTACAGTTACTGGCACTAATTTTTTGTCTTCAAATACTTGTGTCATACCAATTTTTTTACCTAATATCATTTATTATCCTCCTTAATATATTGGTTGGCTATCCAACTTGTATCAAAGTGTCTTTTAACACATATCTTACTTTATTTCTATTCCAACACCTGATGGTAAACTTAAACTACTTAAAGCTGTCATCAATTGTTGATTTGAATTTTTAACTTCTATAAATCTTCTGTGTATTCTCATTTCAAATTGTTCTCTTGAATCTTTGTTTACGTGTACTGATCTTAATACTGTATATTTTTTTATCTTTGTTGGTAAAGGCATAGGTCCAACTAATTCAGATCCTGCTTTTGCAACAACATCAGCAATTTTCTTTGAAGATTGATCTAACAATTTGTGATCATAAGATTGAAGATGTATTCTTAATTTATTTTCCAAAATTTTTCCTCCCTACTTTGAGTGTAGTAAAGGGGGGAAAACCCCCTCACTACTTGTTTTCATAATTAAATGTATCTTATTTATCTATTTTTGCAACAACTCCAGAAGCTACTGTTCTTCCACCTTCTCTTATCGCAAATCTTAATCCTGGTTCCATTGCGATTGGGTGTATTAACTTAACTTCTACTGATACGTTGTCTCCTGGCATTACCATTTCTACTCCTTCTGGTAATTGTACTTCTCCAGTTATATCAGTTGTTCTAAAGTAGAATTGTGGTTTGTATCCTGTGAAGAATGGTGTATGTCTTCCCCCTTCTTCTTTTGTTAGAACATATATTTCACCTTTGAATTCTGTATGTGGTGTTATTGTTCCTGGTTTTGCTAATACTTGTCCTCTTTCTACTTCTTCTTTCTTAACTCCTCTTAATAATGCTCCGATATTATCCCCTGCTTCTCCTTGGTCTAATAATTTTCTGAACATTTCGATTCCTGTTACTGTTGTCTTTGTAGTTGGTTTTATTCCTACTATTTCTACTTCTTCTCCAACCTTAACTGTTCCTCTTTCTACTCTTCCTGTTACTACTGTTCCTCTTCCTGTTATTGTCATAACGTCTTCTATTGGCATTAGGAATGGTAAGTTTACTGGTCTATCTGGAGTTGGTATGTAATCGTCTACTGCTTTAATTAATTCTAGAATTTGTTCTTCAGCTTTTGCGTCTCCTTCTAGTGCTTTTAATGCAGATCCTTTTACTACTGGTATTTCGTCTCCTGGGAATCCATATTCAGTTAATAATTCTCTTACTTCCATTTCTACTAATTCTAGTAATTCTTCGTCATCAACCATATCTACTTTGTTTAAGAATACTACTATGTAAGGTACTCCAACTTGTCTTGCTAGTAATATGTGTTCTCTTGTTTGTGGCATTGGACCATCTGCTGCTGAAACTACTAAGATAGCTCCATCCATTTGTGCTGCTCCTGTTATCATGTTCTTTACGTAGTCAGCGTGCCCTGGACAGTCTACGTGTGCGTAGTGTCTTGTTTCTGATTCGTATTCTATGTGAGCAGTGTTGATTGTTATTCCTCTTTCTCTTTCTTCAGGTGCTTGGTCGATGTTTTCAAAATCTACCTTTTGTGCTAACCCTTTTGCTGCTAATACCTTTGATATTGCTGCTGTTGTTGTTGTTTTACCATGGTCAACGTGTCCTATTGTCCCAATGTTAACGTGTGGTTTACTTCTTTCATACTTTTGTTTTGCCATTTGCTTTTCCTCCTAAATTATTTACCTTGTCTTTCTTCAACTACCTTATCAGATATGTTCTTTGGAACTTGTACATATTTTTCAAATTCCATTGAATAAGATGCTCTTCCTTGAGTTTTTGATCTTAAGTCAGTAGCATATCCAAACATTTCTGATAATGGTACATGTGCATCTATTATTTTTGCGTTATTTCTATCATTCATACCTGATACTTGTCCTCTTCTTGAGTTTAAGTCACCTATAACGTCTCCCATGTATTCTTCAGGAGTTGTAACTTCAACTTTGAATATTGGTTCAAGTAAGATAGGTTGTGCTTGTTTTAAAGCACTCTTAATAGCTAATGATCCTGCAATCTTGAATGCCATTTCTGATGAATCGACTTCGTGGTATGATCCATCATATAGAGTAACTTTAACGTCTTGTACTGGATATCCTGCTACAACCCCAGCTTGTAATGCTTCTTGTATACCTTTATCAACTGCTGGTATGTATTCTCTAGGTATTACCCCTCCAGTAATTTCGTTAATAAATTCATAACCTTTATCTTTGTTAGGTTCAACTTTAATCTTAACGTGTCCATATTGTCCTCTACCACCTGATTGTTTGATGTATTTTTCTTCAACATCTGAATTAGATAGTATAGTTTCTCTATATGCAACTTGTGGTTTACCTACATTAGCTTCAACCTTGAATTCTCTCTTCATTCTGTCTACTATAATTTCTAGGTGTAATTCTCCCATTCCTGATATTACTGTTTGCCCAGTTTCTTGGTTTGCAGTAACAACGAATGTAGGGTCTTCTTCAGCTAATTTAGATAATGCTGTTCCCATCTTTTCTTGGTCAGCTTTAGTCTTTGGTTCAACTGCAACTGATATAACTGGATCTGGGAATTCCATGTTTTCTAATATAATTGGTGCTGATTCATCACATAGAGTATCTCCAGTAGTTGTATCTTTTAATCCAACTGCTGCTGCTATATCTCCTGTGTAAACTTCTTCTAATTCTTCTCTCTTATTAGCATGCATTAGAAGTAATCTTCCCATTCTTTCTTTTTTACCTTTTGTTGAGTTTAAAACATATGAACCTTTTTGTAACATACCTGAATAAACTCTAAAGAATGATAATCTTCCTACGAATGGATCTGTTACTATCTTAAATGCTAATGCTGAGAATTTTTCAGAATCAGATGGATGTCTAACTTCTTCTGCATCAGTCTTAGGATTTATTCCTTCAATTGATGGTATATCTAATGGAGAAGGCATATATGCAACTATTGCATCAAGTAATGGTTGAATTCCTTTATTCTTGAACGCTGTTCCGCAAGTTACAGGAACTACTATTCCATCTATTGTTGCCTTTCTTAAGGCTACCTTTATTTCTTCTTCACTAATAGGTTCATCTGCAAAGAATTTTTCCATTAATGCATCATCAGTTTCAACAACAGCTTCTATTAAGTTGTGTCTTGCTTCTTCAACTGCATCTTTTAATTCAGGTCTTACGTCTCTAATTTCGTAATCTGCACCCATTGTTTCATCATGGAAAATGTATTCTTTTTCAGTGATTAAGTCTATTATACCTTCAAAGTGTTCTTCTGCACCTATAGGTAATTGGATAGGTATACCATTTCCACCTAATTTTTTCTTAATATCATCTACACACATTTCAAAGTTTGCACCAGTTCTATCCATTTTGTTAAAGAATGCAATTCTTGGAACGTGATATTTATCAGCTTGTCTCCAAACTGTTTCTGATTGTGGTTGTACTCCATCAACTGCTGAAAAGACTGCAACTGCACCATCTAATACTCTTAATGATCTTTCAACTTCAACTGTGAAGTCAACGTGACCTGGTGTATCAATGATATTTATTCTATGTTTTTTCCAGAAACAAGTAATCGCTGCTGAAGTTATTGTAATTCCTCTTTCTTGTTCTTGTTCCATATAGTCCATAGTAGCAGCTCCATCATGAACTTCTCCTATTTTGTGATTAACTCCAGTATAGAATAAAATTCTTTCAGTAGTAGTAGTCTTACCAGCATCAATATGAGCCATTATCCCTATATTTCTAGTATCTTTAAGCTCTACTTTTCTTGCCATTTATCCTCCTATTACTATTACCATTTATAATGAGCGAATGCTCTATTTGCTTCTGCCATCTTGTATGTATCGTCTTTCTTCTTAACAGCTCCACCTTCATTATTTGAAGCAGCTATTAATTCTTTCTTTAATTTTTCGATCATACCATATTCTTTTCTTTCTCTTGTATATTTAACTAACCATCTTATTGCAAGAGTTTGTTGTCTTTCTTTTCTTACTTCAACTGGAACTTGGTATGTTGCCCCACCAATTCTTCTTGATCTAACTTCTAATTGTGGTCTAACATTTTCCATAGCTCTTCTGAATACTTCTATTCCTGATTCGTTTGTTTCTTGTTCTATTGCTTCTAAAGCGTTATAAAATATTGATTCTGCTAAAGATTTTTTACCATCTACCATAAGACCGTTAATAAACTTGGTAACAACTTTATCGCTGTACTTTGAGTCAGGTAGAACATCTCTTTTTATTGCTTGTCTTCTTCTTGACATCTTTATCCTCCTTTATTATTTAGGTCTCTTAGTTCCGTATCTAGATCTTGCTTGTTTTCTATTTACTACACCAGCAGTATCTAAAGCTCCTCTAACTATTTTGTATCTAACCCCTGGTAAGTCTTTTGTTCTTCCTCCTCTTATTAACACTATTGAGTGTTCTTGAAGGTTGTGTCCTATACCTGGTATATATGCTGTAACTTCTATTCCATTAACAAGTTTTACTCTGGCTACCTTTCTTAAAGCTGAGTTAGGTTTCTTAGGTGTTGTAGTATAAACTCTTACACAAACCCCTCTTTTTTGTGGATTTGCCTTTAATGCAGGTGATTTTTTCTTCTTTTCAGAAGTGCTTCTACCAAATCTAACTAATTGATTAATTGTAGGCATGTTTCCTCCTCTCATTTCCTCTTTCTTCTTTTTTTATTGTTGGGTCTTAGTTAAGTTCATTCACAATTAATTAATCTATATTTTAAAACTTTTGACGTTCTAACAAAAGTAGTAAAAATCAAGCCTCCTTAAAGGTTAGCTAACTCACTAAACAATAATTTTTTACACTATAAAACAGAACAGCGTCTGCTCTGTACTTGCTAATAATATACTATTTTTAGCTAAATGTCAATAATTTTGGGGTGTATTTTAAAATATTTTTTATTCTCCCAATAACCATTCTATCAAATTATACACTTTAATTCCATCATAGTCTTTTTCAAGTCCACAATTAAGTGTAAGTATTATTTTCTCATAATTATCATCTATCTTTTTTAATGGCTTAATTTCTCTTTCTCTTGTGCTTTCTTCTAGCATGCTTTCTGTAACTTGTACATATACCTTACTATTCACTTTGGTTGCTATAAAGTCTATTTCTAAATCTCCTACTTTACCTATAGCAACATCATAACCTCTTCTTAAAAGCTCAAAATATACTATATTCTCAATAATATGCCCACTATCTCTATTTCTAAATCCTAAAAGATAATTTCTAAGTCCTAAATCTACTATATAATACTTTCCTAAAGTTTTTAAATACTGTTTTCCTTTAATATCAAATCTTTTAATTTCATAGAACATATATGCTTCTAGTAAACTTTGTATATACGTCTGTATTGTATTTACGCTCGTTGTTTTTCTATCTACAAGTTTTTCATTTGCTAAAACTTTTGCTACATTAGATGTAGATAAATTATTCCCTATATTATCTGCTAAATACATTACAATCTTTTTCAAAAGTAGCATATCTGTAACCTTATTACGCCCTTTAATAGCTTCTCTTTCAAGTATATCCTTAACAACAACAGTAGAATAAATGCCATCAAACAACAATAATACCTTTTCTTGTTCCAAACCTAATTCTGCTATCTGTGGCATAGCCCCAAAATGTAAATAATATTCAAAAGCCTCTTTTATTTCTACTTTTAACCCTTTGTAATCAAATATCTCAAATTTATCATTCCCTAAAGCGTTAATTTCTTTTTCTACTTTATAATTATTAAAGTACAAAAATTCTTTAAACGATAAAGGAAGCATTTTAATTTCAACATATCTTCCAGAAAGATATGTTGCGTATTCAGAAGAAAGTAAATATGCATTAGATCCTGTAATATATATATCTGAATTAAAATCAACTCTAAAAGCATTCACTACTTCTTCCCAGTTTTGAACTTTTTGTATTTCATCTAAAAAGATATATATTTTTTCATCGCTATTATTAACCTTTTTATTCACATATTCATACATATCATCGCAATTCATTTTAGAAAATCTATAACTTTCAAAATTCATTTCTATAATTCTATCACTTTTTATACCCTGTTTTTTTAAGTACATAACCATAAGTTTTAACAAGCTAGATTTACCTGTTCTTCTTAAACCTGTTATTACCTTTATTAGACTTGTATCTTTAAATTCTATAAGTTTATTTAAATAAGTATCTCTTTTCTTCATGTTTTTTTACCCTTCTTTTTTCTAATAATAGCAAAAAAAAAGTTTTTTTTCAAGTTTTTTCAAAAAACTGAAAAAACTTTTAGGATATGCTTTTGAAAGTAATCTTAGCTTACAAAATTAATAAAACTCCATTTAACCTGTTATTACCTTTATTAGACTTGTATCTTTAAGTTCTATCAATTTATTTCTAATAATAGCAAAAAAAGTTTTTTATAAAAGTTTTTTCAAAAAATCGAAAAAAAATCTACAAGTGTGGAATAACTTCTAATTTTTTTTCATTTTCTTCTTGCAATAAACTATTAAAGTAGTAAAATACGGGTAAGAGGTGATTTGTGTGAAAAAATTAATTATTTTTTATTCGATTTTGTTAGGTTTTTTTGCTTTTGCATATGAATTTCGTGATGAGTATTCACTTAAAGAAAACCAACAAAATGATTTCATCTTAGATCCTAATATATATGACGATAATGGTAACCATTTCTCATTTTATAATGTTGTAAATCTTGCTCCAAACTCTAAAATGAACTTCATTGTGAAGACTAATTATTACGATCCAAATTGTAGTATTACATATCCGTCTCTTGTAGAGATCAGTAGTTTAAATTCAAATAATGGTAAAATAGAAATCAAACACATAACAGATAATGGTGGAATTTTATTAGGAATAGATGAATATGAAGAAGGCGTTAATAATATTAGTGGTGATGGGATTACATTTAAAATAAATGTATCTAGTAAATCAAGTGAAATAACAAGTCTTGGATTATGTCCAGGAATTCACGGACTTACTTCTAGCTCCACACTTATGGATTTTATTAGTAAAAAAGGAACAGACTTTATTACTATTATGGCCTTAAAAAACACTAACACTAAACTTTACTTAGAATTAAGTGATGAAAGTATTAAAGATCTAAAACAATTTTATTTAGTAGATAAACATACAGACTTAATACCATTTTCTTTTTCTACTTTAAAAAACAACATACAATATCTTTCAAAAGATGAAATTAATCCAATGTATATTAAATCATATGCACCAATAATAAAAAAATTTAATGTATTTGATTTGTCACCAAAAGAAAAAGACGATGTTATATACAAAACCGTTAAATTAATTAAAAAAAATGTCGACCCTGACGGAAATGGTGGCAGTAGTGAATATAATTATTTATATGACCTAGTAATTGATAACGATATTAAAAATGCAGTAGATAACAATAATCTAAGTTCTATTTCAGAAGATAAAAAGAACAATTTTATGATGAAACTTATAGGTGTAGGAATTAGTTATGGAAATAATATAATAACCTATGAACCTTTCTTTATCTCGCACTTTATATCTGGCTTAAAAGTTCTATACAACCCAATAATAAATGATATATGTAATGATTCAAATTCATTGTATAAATTACATAGAGATGGTTTAGATGAATACAATATACCTTCAAGAAAAGGTATGTGGTTAAAATCTACTTTGGGACTAGATAATGGCTTATACAACACCATGCAAGTTGGATACAATTATAAAATCAACAATACTTTAGTAGGTTTATCACTTGCACATAGAATGAACTTTAGTAATGATAAAGCTAAATCAACAAGTATCCTAGGATATTTAAATAATACAAGTAAAATAGGTACATTTGAATTAATCCCTAAAGTTTCTTTTGTAAGTGGAAATACTAAATTTTTGAAGTATAATACTTTAGATTTAGGTATAAAAGGTAAATATAGCAAAGAATTTAAATTAAATAACAGCTTTTCACTAGTACCTGAAGGTTCACTAACATATAGCACATCTAAAGGACAAGAATTTAAAATTCCTAATACATACATTAGTGTTAAATCTGATAAAATAGATTCATTAATAGGTGAATTAGGACTAAAATTAATGTATAAAGGGCAATATATAAAAGCTAGTGCACTTAGAGAATTTTTAGGCGATGCAAAATACAAGTTTACTGATCCACGTGATGAAGCTACTGTAAAATTAAGCAACAAAGATACTTGGTTCAATCTAGGAATAGGTGGTGAATATAGTATAAGGGATAAAGCATATTTACAATACAGCTTAGAAAAAGAATTCGGAAATAAACTATCAAATAAATTTAAATTTAATTTAGGTGTAGTATTCTAACAATTTTTAAATTCCACTTTCAAAAGATGAAAAATTTTAAAGTTTTGAAAGTGGATTTTTTTTAATAAACTCAATTTTTAATACACTTCTTATTATATACCGCTTTCAAAAGTTAAAAAAAATTAAAGTTTTGAAAGTGAGAAGAGAGTGTGTAACCACACTCTCTTATTTTGTCTTAACTTCATTATTTTCATCAAAATGGAATATTACATTAGAATCTGTATATGTTTTAAAGTTCTTGTGCATTTGTAAGAATTTAATAAAGCTTTGTGCATCAGGTATGAAGGTATCTTTTCCTTGTATCTTACCAAATGTCTTGTAACCATCTTTACCTTTTGCGATATATCCGTTTGTTACAACTACATAATCCTTATCATCTTGCAAGTCTTCAAACTTACCAGTTTTAGCATTTTCAACTTCAATTTTAACTATTCTCTTACCATTTTTGTCCTTGTATTGATTTGCTTCATAACGCAATCCAGCACCATAAGGGAATGAACCTGTTGATCCACCACCTAAACCATAGTCTAGAGCTTCTTCTATCACATTTTTAACTTGTGATCCCTTCATATTTAATAGGTATAATGTGTTACCAAATGGTAATAAGTTATACGCATCATTGTATGTCCATTTACCTGTATTAATATTTTGTCTTACACCACCTGAATTTTGTATAGCAAAGTCTACCTTAGAATTTTCACCAAAGCTTCTCATTTGTGTTAACATAGTTTCTGCAACAAATCTAGTTGCAATAGATCCTTTAGGATTATTCTTATGAGGAATTCTATGTTCAGAACCTCCTGGCATTACGTCTCCTGTTAGCTCACCTATAACTTGGTCACCAAGTTGTTTTTTTAGCTTGTAATATTTATCAAATATTTTCTTAGCTTTCTTATCTGGTTTTGCTAACTTAAATGTCTTTGTATTCTTTAATGTTTCTAATATTTCTTCTCTTTCCTTACCTTTAGGAATGTATTTTTTACCATTTTCATCTTTTCTCTCAAAACTAGAATCTTCATGGTACACAATTACAGGATTACCTTTAATACTCTTTACTATACCAGATTTACTGAACTTTATATCCAATCTACCTAATAGCTTAGTATACTCCCATCCTTCTACTATATACACAGGTTCATTGCTTAAACTCATTACCTTTGTTGGATATTCTGATATTACAGGTAATTTAAACTTTCTCATTTCATCATTTCCGAAAAGGAAGTGTGAGTCACCTGATATTATTACATCTAATCCCTTTGTGTTTTTAGCAACACGTGTATTACCTTTTACACCAGCATGTGATAGAAGTATTATCTTATTAACCCCTTTTTTCTTCAAAATATTTATATACTTTTGAACTGCTTGCACTTCATCTATTATCTTAATATCCTTACCTGGACTTGAAGATTCTCTAGTCTTTTCTGCAAACTCTAGCCCTATTATCCCAACTTTTTCACCACGAATCTTTTTAATAGCATAAGGTTTCCAGTAACCGTATAGGATACTTTTTTTGTTGGGTATAACATTAGAAGATAGGACTGGTACTTTTAGGTTATCTAAAAATATTTTTAAACCTTTATCTCCTGAATCAAACTCATGATTACCTAATGTTAGATAATCAAACTTAGCTGCATTTATCATTTTTGCATCAGAAACACCTTTAAATAGTGTGTAATACAAAGTACCATTCAATGCATCACCAGCGTGTAAAACTAGTGGTTGTCTATTTTTAGGCAATGATTTTCTGTATTCATTCAATTCGTGTATAACTTCAGGAAATCCCCCTATTTTTACTGATGTAGGTTTACCGTTTATTGTAAACTTAACTGTTTCTGGTTCAAAATGTGAATGTGTGTCATTCATATGAACGATACTTAAATTTAAAGGATAATTTTTAGCATACGACTGAAATGTTGTTGCTAAAATTGTAATTAGAATTAAAGAATTTTTTTTCATAAAACCTCCGAACGTATAGAATTAGGAATAATATACCATAGATATATATTTTTGTAATCAATACTTAATTTTAAATATTTTCTTTCATTATGTTTTTATCTGCTAAAAAAAAGACCTAATTTAAAAGTAAAATAACTTTATTCAATTTATTTTCCAAAAAATATTTTTTTATTCTCTTTTTTATTAAACTTTTTTTAGTCTAATCGAAATAATTAATTTATGGTATAATAGGCTATCAAATGAAAAAGGAAAGTTTTATGGCATTTATACAATTCAATAATGTTTACAAGAGTTTTTTGGATAAGCAAATACTAAAAGATGTATCTTTTAGTATAAATTCAAGCGATAGAATTGGCCTTATAGGGCTAAACGGTGTTGGTAAGTCTACAATAATCAATATTATACTCTCAAAAGAAGGTATTAATAGTGGTACTGTATTTGTAGATAAGAATATTAATATAGGGTACATTTCACAAGTGCACCATTTTAGTGACGAGAATAATACCGTATTTGAAGAATTAGATACAGTATTTAGTGAACTACATAAGGTGTATAGGAAAATAGAGAAGATGAATTTAGAACTAGCAACCAACCCTAAATTAAAAGATGAATTAGATAAATTATACAATATCTTTAATGCTAATGACGGTTACAGCATTGATTATCTTTTAAATCAGGTTATAAACGGGCTTGATTTAACAAATTTAAAAGATAGTCTTATCTGTAAACTATCTGGAGGAGAAAAAACAAGAGTTAGTCTTGCAAAACTGCTTTTACAAAAGCCTGATTTACTAATATTAGACGAACCTACAAACCACCTTGATTTAGCATCTATAGAATGGCTTGAAGAATTTTTAAAAAAGTATAACAAGGCCTTTCTACTTGTATCACACGACAGAGTCTTTTTAGACAATGTTTGTAACAAAATATTTGAAATTGAAAATATGAAATTACATGAATATTCAGGTAATTTCTCAAGTTTCATGATACAAAAAGAAATGATACTAAAGGGTGAAATCAAAGAATACGAAAAGCAACAAGATAGAATAAAAAAATTAAATGAGTACATAGAAAGAAACAGAGCTGGTCGTATGGCAAAGCAAGCTCGTGGAAAACAAAAGCTTTTATCTCACCTATTAGTTCATGATAACCCTGACTACACACCACCAAAGATGAAACTTAAATTTGAAATAAAGAATACAACATCTGATTCTGTACTAACCTTAGAAGATGTCTGCAAAAATTTTGATAACAAGACACTACTAAAGGATATATGTCTTAAGGTGTATAAGGGAGAAAGAATAGGTATAATAGGTAAAAATGGTTGTGGAAAGTCTACACTTTTAAAGTTGATAGCTAATAAGTTGTCCCTTGATAGTGGTAGTATTAAAATAGCACAAAATGCTGTAATGGGATACTTTGATCAAAATGTTGATGACCTTTACCCTGACAACACCATTTTGCAAGAAATTAACACAAATATTAACTACACACAAGAATATTTAAGAAGTATGGCTGCTAGCTTTCTTTTTAAAGACGAAGATGTAGATAAAAGAATAAAGGATCTTTCTGGTGGAGAAAAAGTACGTGTTTCATTCATTAAACTAATACAAAAGCATCCTAACTTTCTTTTATTAGACGAACCTACTAATCACCTTGATATTTATTCTATAGAAATACTAGAACAGGCCCTAAGCGATTTTCAAGGAACATTGGTCGTAGTATCGCACAATAGACACTTTTTAGATTCGGTATGTAACACCATCTATGTATTAGATGAAAATGGTCTTACAAAATTTAAAGGTAATTACAACGATTACAAGGAAAGCATAAAGAAAAAGACTGTTATAGAAAAAGAAAAGGATACAAAAAATGAATATATCTTGCAAAAAGAAAAAAGTAAGAAGATATCTAAACTTAAACGATTAATAAGTTCTACCGAAGAAGAATTAGAAAAAATAGGAAAAAGAAAAAGTGAGATAAATAAGGCGATGTTTTTACCTGATGTAGCTAAAGATATTGAAAAGTTAGTAAACTTACAAAATGAATTAGATGACTTAAGTAAAAAAGAAGATACATTAATGGAAGAATGGCAAAAATATTCACTAGACTTGGAGGAAGAAAATGAAATTTAAAAATATTAAGCTCTTTATTTTCGATATGGATGGATTGGTTTTTGAAACAGAAAGACTATACTTAAAATTTTTACCTGAATCTATATCAGAACTTGGATTTACTGCTAATGAGGATATAATACGGGGTTCAATAGGTATGAATATGAAATCAACAAGGGCTCTATATTTAAACCATTATGGTAAGGATTTCCCATTTGAAACTTTATCTAAATTAGTTCACAAAAAATTAATGACTTACAATGAAAAAAATGGTTTGGACCTTTGTCCTCATGTACTTGACCTTTTATCATACTTAAAAGAAAGAAAGCTCCCTTGTGTCATAGCTTCATCATCAAATAGAAACATGATACAAACTTATCTAAAAAGAAATAATATAGAAGACTACTTTGTGGACATATATTCTGGAGATGAGGTAACAAACGGAAAACCAGACCCTGAAATTTTTCTGTTAGCTGCTGAAAAGCAAAATATATCTCCTGATAACTGCATGGTATTTGAAGATTCATATAATGGTATAAAGGCAGCTCATAGTGCTAAAATGAAAGCAATTATGGTACCTAATATATTACAACCAAATGAAGAAATGAAAGCTCTAGCTGACTTGATTTTAGATGATATCTACATGATAAAAGACTATCTAGAGTAAATATTTTTTAATCTATGAACCAGCTAGCATTTTAAAAGGCTTTTAAAGGCCTTTTTTTTCATTATTTTATTCTTTTTCAAGGAATGTGTCTACATTACATTTTTGTATTTTTCTATACTATTAATATGTTATATGAAGTTTATAAGAATTTTTTTAAAAATGATTATGATGGAATAAATATTTCATCTCTTTTCAAAAGCGATAAAGATGCTTTTTTCAAATATATATTTACTTTCTATAGTCCACAAAATGTTGAAAATAATTTTTCAAGATTGGATGAACTACTCTATTTAAAATACTTTAAAATTAATTCATTGATCCTATACAAAACATTAGATAAAGAATTAAGAAAAAGAAGAGTGTATATTAAGGAAAAAGACTTTATTGAACTATTCACAAAAAATCTATTATACCTTTATGAATATATTAAAATTTCACACATTCTTTCAAAAAACTCAAAAGTATATTTATCAAACACTTACAACAAGGATAATTTTTTATTACAAAATACTTTTAAACCTTTATTAATTAGAGAAAATGTAGAACCTTTTTCTGTATCTAATTTCCAAGATAAAGGTATTAATGATAAGTTTTACATTATCTTTGATAAATTAGTAAATATTAATGATAAGAAGTACCAAGAATATATCTTACAGAAAAGAAGCGAATACACTGCTATACACTTACCAAATTATAATGTATTTAAACAAAAAGATATTAAATCATATATATCTAACAAAAAATTTAGAAACTATAAGGCGTTTCATATAAAGGGTAAGAAGAATATAGACTGCATTAATATTTATGTTGGTGATATATCAAAAGATGAATTTACTGAGTTATTTAACATATTATCAATACTATTTAACGGTAAAAGATACAATATCTACATGAAGAAAACTTTTGATGAATTTAAAAAAGTTAGTAAGAAAAATATAAATATATTTCTTAAAAGTAAGAATGAATTAATAAAGGAACTATGGTGGACAAACGAGACAAGATATATTCTATCTACAAGTAATCTAAATGAAGATTTGATTCTTTTATTTCAAAATAACTTGAATAAAAAATTAAATGTACTAAAAACAAAAGAATTTAAAGATTTTTCAGAAAAAGAAAGAATTTCTTTTTACAACACTTTCCATTACGCTAATAACCGTGTAAATGCATTTATAGATTATCTTAAGGAGGATTAGTGAGTATAGTTATTGGTTACAGAAAGCCTTACAGTAACATCATAGTCGCTATAATGAAAAAGTACTCTCTTTACACAGAAACAGAGTTAATAAAAAACATTGAATTAATTATCCCTGTTTCAAAAGTTTTAAAAGGTAAGAAAATATCGTACATCACATACAGTGAGAACACAGACGGTATCTTCTTTAATCTAGGATAGCTGGGGCTATCCTTTTTTAGTGGTATACTTTTTTAAATTAAAAATATCAATATTTTTCTAAATAATATTGCTTTTTTATTTTTTAGTGGTATACTTTATTATAAAATATTTTGAAAGGTGGTATACATATGACCAAAATATTATTAATATGTTCCGCAGGAATGTCTACAAGTTTCATGGTAGAAAAAATGAAAAAAGCTAGTAAAGACAAAAATATAGAAACAGATATTCTAGCTATTCCAGATGCTAAAGCTAATGAATATGTCGGTAAAGTTGATATAGTCCTTTTAGGACCACAAGTTAAATACCTTTTACCTAGTATGAAAGAACTTTTCAAGGATACACCAGTTACCGTAATAGATATGATGAGTTACGGTACTATGAACGGTGAAAAGGTATTAGAAGATGCTTTGAAATTACTTAAAGGAGAATAGATTTATGAAAAGTATTATGAACTGGGTTGAATGTTCATTTATCCCAAAAGTGACAAAAATCGCGTCACAAAGACACTTAGTTGCTATAAGAGATTCATTTATAGCAATAATGCCAATAACTATGGTCGGTTCAATAGCCGTACTACTTAACGTTTTCTTTAGAGATATACCTACTGCAAATGGATATACAAAATTTGTTGAAGTAATGAATCCATTAATCTCTATAAATGGTATAGTATGGTTCGCTTCATTCGCTATCTTATCATTAGCGTTTGTATTATCATTAGGTTACAATCTTGCACAAAGCTATAAGGTTAATCCTATTGCAGGTGCCTTAGTTGCATTTGCTTCATTCATAGCTCTACTACCGCAAGAAGCTGTATTTACAACAGATATAAACGGTGTTGCAACACAAGTATCATCTTGGGGATTCTTAAATGTTAATTATCTTGGTGCACAAGGTATATTCCCTGCAATGATAATTGGTTTCATCTCTAGTATAATATACTGCAAATTAATGACACATAAGGTTACTATTAAATTACCTGACTCTGTCCCACCTGCTGTTAATAAGGCCTTTGCTTCTATTATACCAGGAGTAGTTGCAATATATGTATGTTCAATTATATCTCAAGTAATATTTAAATTAACTAATAAATCATTAATAGATATAATATCTCTATACATACAAAAACCATTATTAGGTCTATCACAAGGTTTACTATCAGTTGTAATCTTAGCATTCCTTATACAATTCTTATGGTTCTTTGGATTACACGGACACAATGTATTAGCTCCTATACTTGATGGTATATACCAACCTGCATTACTTGCCAATGTTGAACACATTGCAAAAGGTGGTACAGTTAAAACATTACCATACTTATGGACTAGAGGATCATTTGATGCTTACCTACAATTAGGTGGTTCAGGTATGACATTAGCACTAATAATTTCTATATTCATTTTCTCAAAGAAAAAAGCTAATAGAGCAGTTTCTAAAATGGCTCTACCTATGGGAATATTTAACATTAATGAACCTATGATATTCGGTATGCCTATAGTATTAAATCCACTATACTTCATACCATTCGTTCTTGTTTCTGTTGTTGGTGCAATAATAGCATATGTATTAACAGCTATAGGTGTTATACCTCCTGTTTATGTTATTGTTCCATGGATAATGCCAACAGGTCTATATGCATTCTTTGCAACTGGTGGTTCAATTATGGCAGCACTAGTTTCTATACTAAACATATTTGTTGCATTCTTAATTTGGACACCATTTGTATTAATAGCTAATAAATTGGATGACTAATATGAAATTAAAATATACTATGAATTGTAAAAAGGAAGTTTTCTTTAACTTCCTTTACGAAAATCTACAAAAGGAATTTCACGGTGAAAAGACAATAAAAAAAGATATTGTTTCTAAAATGGGTAAAAAAGTACCTTGTACTCTTACTATTGACTATTTAAAAGAAAATGTGGGATACAAATTATCAATTAAATCAAGCTTAGGTATAAATACTATTGAATATATTATTATCCCATGCGATAATGAGAGTATCTGTATAGAATATATAGAAGAATATTTTACAAATTCATTTTTAAAAAAACAAAACAACATTTTATTAGAAGTTTTATTTGGTTTTTTCTTAAAAAGAAAGAAAATTAAAACTTTCCGTTCCATAGAAAACTATCTAATAGGAAAGAAATAATATGGCAGAAAAACTCTATGAAAAGATTCTAAATGAATTGATTGAGGAATTAAAATATTTTAAAGTAGATTCTCATTTCTATTCTGAAAGAAGTCTTGCATCATACAAAAATATATCTAAGCTTACAGCTAGAAAGATAATAAGCATCCTTGTTGAAGAGGGTTATTTATATAAGAAAAATAATATTGGAACTTTTGTAAAAAAGACACCTAATAGGAATATTGTGTCTTTTGCTTTTTTTGACAGTACAAATACTTTTAAATTAATTTACTTAAATTTAAGTTATTCAATAGATGAAAGTATTTTTAATGATTATAAAAATTCTGAAAGATATATGTTTATAACCTCAAAAAACAAAAATATTATGAGTATAGAAGAGGTCTTACTTTCACCTGATCCTGAAAATGAAAAGTTAAGAAATGTTTTCAAAGATATCAATCGTGAAAATTTAGAAATATTAAAAGAGTTTAAAATACAACAAACAATAGAAGCTGTTATAACTCCCGTTAAATTCTCAAGATTTTTAAACGTAAAACTTAACACTCCTATTGTACTAATTACAAATAAGGTATACGATGGAAAAACTAATCTTTGTGCAGTTATTAAATCTTACCTTAATCCGAATAATAATAAGATAACAATATATTAAAGGGGTTAATATGATAAAATTTAAAGACGGATTCTTTTGGGGTTCTTCTACTAGTGCAGAACAAAGTGAAGGACGTTTAGAAAATGATGGTAAAATGTTAACTGTTTGGGATAAATTTTTTAGTGACAGTCCATACAAATTCCATGATAATATTGGACCTGAAACTACAAGTACAATTTACAAACATTTTAAAGAAGATATAAAACTACTAAAACAAACTGGCCACACAGCATATAGAACATCTATTTCTTGGGCAAGATTAATAGATGATAAGGGAAATATAAATCAAAAAGCAGTCACTTTCTATAACTCCTACTTTTCTTTATTAAAAGAAAATGGAATTAAAGTTTTTGTTAATCTATATCACTTTGACACACCATTATACATCCAAGAAAAATACAATGGATTTGTTCAAAAAGAAACAGTAAAGCTTTATGCTAAGTATGCAAAAACTTGTTTTGAACTTTTTGGTGATTTAGTTGATAGTTGGTTTACATTCAATGAACCAATAGTTTCTGTTGAATGTGGTTACCTACTTCAGTATCACTATCCATTAGAGGTAGATTCAAAAAAAGCAGTACAAGTGGCATATAACATAGCACTAGCTAGTGCATTAGCAGTAAAAGAATTTAAAAAATTAAATCTTAAAAGTAAGATAGGAATAATATTGAATATTACACCTAGCTACCCTAGATCTAATAATGAATTTGATGTTAAAGCTGCTCATATAGCTGACCTTTTTGCGACTAACTCCTTCCTTGATCCCTGTGTTAAGGGTGAATATAGCAAAGACTTAGTTGAAATATTAAAAAAACATGATCTTCTTCCATCATACACTGAGGAAGAATTGAAAATAATAAAAGAAAATACAGTATCATTTTTAGGTATTAACTACTACCAACCACTAAGAGTTTGTGCAAAGGCTAATTTGCCTAATGATAATGCACCTTTCATGCCTACATACTATTATGATTCATATGTTATGCCAGGTAGAAGAATAAATAAGTATCGTGGTTGGGAAATATACCCACACGCACTTTATGATATAGCTAAAAATATACAAAATAACTATGGAAATATTGAATGGTTTGTTGCTGAAAATGGTATGGGTGTTGAAGATGAATCTAGGTTTAAAAAAGATGGCATAATACAAGATGACTATAGAATCGACTTCATAAAACAACACTTAGTTGAATTACATAAAGCAATAGAAGAAGGTTCTAACTGTAAGGGATACATGCACTGGACCTTTATAGACTGTTGGTCATGGCTTAATGCATACAAAAATAGATATGGATTTATAGAACTAGACTATAACACACAAAAAAGATATATAAAAAAATCAGGTTATTGGTTTAAAGAATTAAGCGATAATAATGGATTTTAAGGGGTAAATATGAAAGAAGAAATGGAAACAATAGTATTTGAAATAATCAGCAATGCTGGTTGTGTAAAAGGTATTTGCTATGAAGCACTAGACCTTGCAATAGAAGGTAAAATAGATGAAGCTTACAAAAAACTGGATGAAGCAAATGAATACCTTTTAAAAGCTCATGAAATACAAACAAATTTAATACAAAAAGAAGTAAATGGTGAAAAGGTTGAATTATCTGTTCTTTTTGTTCATGCACAAGACCATTTAATGTCTTGTATTGAAATAAAAAACTTAGTTTCTAAGTTAATAAAATTATGTGAGGTAAAAAATAATGGCTAAAAGACTTTTATCTTGTAGTTCTAGTGAACTACTAAATATGAGTAAAGATGAACTTCTAGAGGCTATAAAACTAAGTTGTGGTAGAACTGTTTTAAGTGAAAATGTGGCAAGTTCTGCCACACTTTGTTTTAATGTGACTAATAGTGAAATAGCTAGAGCCTTTGGTGCTGATCTTATACTCCTTAATTGTATAAATCTATTCGATATACAAATACAAGCTCTACCTGAAACAAATGATCCTATATGTTACTTAAGAAAACTTGTAGGTCGTCCTGTAGGGGTTAATATAGAGCCTAAAGACTGTAATAAGGAAGCTCTTTTACTTGCAAATAAATATGGATTCGACTTCATATGTCTAACTGCTAATCCTAATACTAATGTAAGAAATACTGATATATTAGAATGTATTAAACTTAGTAAAAAATACTATAAGGGAATAATAATAGCAGGTAAAATGCATTCTAGTGGTATAGATGAAGATGTAATAAACTTAGAAACTGCCAAACAATTTATTGAAAGTGGAATAGACATACTATTAGTCCCTGCTGTAGGTACAGTTCCTGGATTATCAGAAAGTGATTTAACAACCATAGTTAAATATGCTCACAAGAACAAAAAACTTTGTATGTCTACAATAGGAACTAGTCAAGAAAGTTCTTCAAAAGAAGTGATTAGATATATCGCATTAAAGAATAAAATTATTGGTGTCGATATACAACATATAGGTGATGGATCATTTGCAAATGTTGGTTGGTATGAAAATATATTTGAACTATCAAAAACAATAAGGGGTCTAACACACACTTTAAGACTAATAGCTAGTTCTAATCTCAGATAAAAAAAGCCCTAGGAGGGGTCCTAGGGTCAGTTCCATTTTTCTTTTCTTTAATTAATTTTAGCATGACTTTTGCTTTATTTCAAGATGTATTTATTTTGGTCTACAGGTTGTAGCCTTTTTTTTACTTCAAGACATATATTTAACAACTACAGAAGCTAGAGCCTTAGCACATATTTCTAAACATCCTTCATCTATTACAAAATGTGAATTATGATGTGGATATGATTTAGTTCCTTTTTTGTTTGCTCCTACATAGAAGAAGCATGAAGGTTTAAGTCTTGCATAGTGTGAAAAATCTTCTGATGGTGGTAATGCTCCACAATCTTCTACTGGTAATCCACTAGACTTAACTGCAGATATAACTAAATCTGTCATATCACTATCGTTATACAGTATAGGATAGTCTAGCTTAAAGTCTACATCTACCTTCATTTGATATGTTTGTGCCACTCCGTTAGCTATACTATAGATTTGTTCTTCTATCTTTTTCATAGTCTTATCACTCATAGCACGAACATCTCCAGTAATTGTAACACTTTCTTTGATAATATTAAATGTACCTTTACCATCAAATGACCCTATAGTCACAACTCCATTTTCAAAAGGACTTAATTTTCTTGATACTATTGTTTGTAGTGCCATAACAAGATATGAACCTGCAACTATTGCATCATTTGCACTATGAGGTGATGAACCATGACCACCTTTACCTATTAATTTTATTGTAAATTTAGATCTTCCTTGTTGTGTTTCACCTTTATGATAATATACCTTACCTAATTCAAATTCACTCATAACATGTATTCCAAAGAAGTTGTCTATATTATCTAACAACCCTGTTTTTATCATGCCTATAGCACCACCAGGAGTCATTTCTTCAGCGTGTTGGTGTATAATATATATCTTACCTTTTAATTCTTTTTTGTGCTTTATTAATATCTTAGCTAAGACCATAAGGTAAGCCGTATGTGCATCATGTCCACAAGCATGCATTACGCCACTTACTCTAGAAGAATATTCTAAATCAGTTTCTTCTTGTATTGGTAGTGCATCAAAATCAGCACGAAGTCCTATACTAGGACCAGCATTACCTGTATCAATAGCGACTAAAACACCATTACCCCCTACATTTGTCTTTACTTCACAATCAAGAGAAGCATAAAAATCACTAATATACTTAGAAGTATTAACTTCTCCAAAAGACACTTCAGGATACATATGTAGATGTCTTCTAATCTTTACCATAAGATCTTTATTTTCATCTATTTCACGAAATAGTTCATCTATTAACATTTAATCACCTCAAGGTATTGTAACACTAATAGGGAGGTAAAACAACAAAAACCCCTCGGGTGACTAATCCCAAAGGGTAGAAGGTGGGGGGTATTTTTGTTTCTATTATTAGTATTATCCTTCTAATTATAAAATTTAGAAAATTAACTTATGTAGTATTACACATAAAATACATTCCATAAATTTATAACTTTTAATTTTTTAACCCATTTTTATTTAATTATAACAACTAAAATGAAAAGTCTTCATTTTCTCTAACTTTTTTTAATTTTTCATTTTCTTCTTCTAGAACTTTTTTCAAAGCATAACTGAATCCTATAGTTTTACTTTTTCCTTTATTTTTATAGCATTTTATACAAGAGTAGAAAAATTCTTTAGTTTCACCATTCGCATTTAGTTTCATAATCTCTCTACATACTGGGCAAATAACTTCAGGTGTATTTAATGTATAATAGTATGACTCAATTTGATTAATAGCTAAAACGACAATAATAATTTCTTTTGCTTCAGCATCTTTTAAAACTTTAATACATTCTCGTAATGTCGCACCAGTTGTAATTATATCATCAATTAAAATAATAGTTTTACCTTTCAAATTACCATTATATTTAAAAACACCTTTTATATTTTTTTCTCGTTCCTCTGAATTTAATTCCTTTTGATCTGAATAATTTTCTATACATAAGAATTCTGAACTCAAATTTTTTAAGTTACATTTTTGGCTAATATAATCTAATAATTCTAAAAATCTATTTTGTTTACTAGGCTTAACTGGCACTGATAAAACCCCATAAACAATATTATTTTTACTTATAATATTAATTATTCTAAAAAAAATATTTTTAAATTCAATATTAAATTTATTTTTACATCTAGATTTTTCTCTCTTATTTAAAGATATCGCTCTAGAATAAGGATGTAATTCTTTCATATAATGATTACTTCCAAAGTATCTTCCAGCAATATAAATAGGAATCTTTTCATTTCCAACATTAAAGCTTGTTTGTGTAACTGTCCCTAAACGTTTTTCTGAAGAAAATATATAATTTTCTCCAAAAAAACCTAAACTATTTCCCTTTAATATTTTAATAAATGACGCTATATCATCTATAATTATATCTGGTAATGCTTTAGTGCTATCATAATCAACTATGTCAGAAATCCATATTGTTGTACTTAAAAAAATATATGCTCTTTTTAAAAAAAAATAATCACTTGAAAAATAACCAATTTCAGTTGTTTTTAAATTTATTATATCTAATATTTTTTTATGTGTATATATATATTTGGAGAAAGATTCTTCTCAGAAGCATCTAAATATAAAATATTTATACCTTTTAATTCTGTATCAAAATATTTTTTATTATCAAATTTTGATGTTATTATTATACATTTAATTTCATTATTTAAACTTCTAATTTCATCAACAGATATATTTTCAAAACTATCATAATCTATTACTAGACCTTTTAATTCCTCAGTAACTGTAAACATATTTATTCTCCTCTTACAATATGTGCTACACGATTTTTTTTAGAAGTAGGTATATCATCAAAACTTAATTGGGTATATTTTTCTTTTTTTTCAACTTTAAAAATATTGCTATCTGCAAGTATTTCTAGTATTCTTTTAGAATTTTCAACAGCTTTAGCCCCTTTTTTTATATATTTTTCTGGCCATGTAATATTTTTTAGTTCTAATGCACTTTTAGGTATAATAACTTCTCTTTGTTGCTTAAGTGCAAAATCTGCTTGTTTTAATGCCCCTGAAGTTTCTCCAGCTTCCATAATAACTGTAGCTAAAGACAAGCCACTCATAACCCCATTTCTTAATGGAAAAAACCAATTTTTTGTTTTAGTTGCTGGTGAAAATTGAGAAATTATTAGTCCTTTTTTCTCTATTTCTAATTGAACTGCCTTATTTTCCATAGGATAATACTGATTTAAATTTGTCCCTATAACAGCAATTGTATTAAATCCAGATTCTAATGCTGATCTATGAGCAGTTACATCAATGCCCTTAGCTAAACCAGAAATAATTGTAATGCCATTATTACCTAAAACTTTTGCTAATTTTCTTGTATTTTCTTTGGATATCTGTGATGCTTGTCTTGAACCAACAAGTGCAACTGTTCTTTCAGTAAATAACAAAGCTTTATTCCCTCTTAAGTACAAAAATCGAGGTGCTTGCTTAGTCGCTAATAAAAGTGGAGGATAATTTCTAGTTCCTCTCTTTACTATCATATCTGTAGGTTTTAGATTAGAAAACGCTATTCTTGCAATCTCAAAATCTTTTTTTAATTTTTCAATATCTATATTGAAAAATTTAGAATACTCTTTTAATATGTTTTCATCACTATTCATGAATACTGTTACATCTACTATTTCACTAAATTTTGTAAATAAAGGGTCTAATTTCTGTTCTGTAATATTTAATGAATTCATTAAAGTAGCAAAATTTAATGCTTCTTTTTTTTCATTAGTATCAATTTTAAACATTCCTCTTTCAACTCCTCGAATATCTTTATTAAAAATATTTTGTTCTTCTTTTCTCTTTTTTAGTTCGTCTATATAAAATATAGTTCCTGAAGGATCTTTCTTTAATGGGGTAATTTTACCTTCTTTAACTAAAATATTTAATCTCTGTGGAGATATATTAAGATACTTCGCTGCTTCTTTTGCAAAAAACAATTTTTTAGCTAAATTACTTTCCATTTTTACCTCCTAACTACATTAATTATACCTATGTGGTTTAAAGTTGTCAACTACTATGTAAGAAAAAATAAAACCCCTCGGGTGACTAATCCCAAGGGGTAGAAAAAACAATTATATATCAAACGTGTTGATAACTATTTCCATTCATATTTTAAGTTTAAACTTGTCTTAATTTGTGCTTGTTTATATCCAAATTTACCATCTAATGTTGGACCAAATTTAACTGGAGCTTCTACACTACCTTTTAATGTTAATGTGTCAGTTGGTTTGTATTCAGCTGATACTTTTGGTGTTAATGTTAAGAATGGTACAGTTACTGGACTTGCAATGTATAAGTCTAATTTAGCATCTGCTTCAGGGCTTACTGTAAATTTATCTGATACTTTGTAATCATATTTAGCATTTGCTCCTAATGATACTACTCCTAGATTTGCTACATTTATTCCACATACGAACAAGCTATCTCCTGATAATAGAGCTTTACCTGTTAATGTTAATTGATCATTTAACATCTTGTATTGTGCATTTAATGATGCTCCATACATTACGTTATCAAATTTTAATGATTGTAATGCAGCAAATGCATTATTTAAATCTTTATCTAATACATATGTATGTCCTAATGCTGGAACTAAAAGACTACCAATCTTTAATTGACTGTGACTTACAAATGGAGCTACTGCTAATGTTAATCCTTTAACACCAGTGTAAGTTAATTTTGCATTGTAGCTGTGAACGAAGTCTACAGGCATATTGCTTACTACTCCACCTAATTCAAGGTCTTCTAAGTTGTAGTCACCTAATTTAATGTTACCTAATTTCTTAGGACCATTTACGTTTACAGTAAAGTCAGCTTTTCCATCTATTCTTAAGTCTTTTACACCATCGTATGCTAATTCAACATTTCCTTTAACATAGTCTACTCTTTCTCCAGGTGTTGTAACTAATTTCTTATAGTTATGTTTGATTTCAAGACTTGCTTTTACATCTTTTAATCCTTTAACGAATACATCTTTACCTTCTTCGCTTTCAACAAATACTTTGTGAGTTGATTTAACTGTTGCACCATAGTCTTCTGCAGGAGCAATATGGTGTTTTACATCACCATTACCTTCTATAGTTGTGTTGTAAGATTTATTACTTAATGGGAAGTTAGTCTTAGAATTAAATCCAAATGTTAATACATCATATTTATAGCTTACTTGTCCTTCTAATTCTGCACTACCTTTATCATATGATTTATCTTTTTTATTTGCTTTTGTTATTGCTGCTTTTTCTTCATTAACTAATTCTGTTACTTGTGTAGCTTTTTCTTCACCTTTCTTAGCTATAATTTTAGCAATTGATTCATCGCTTAATCCTTTTTCTTTAGCTAATCTAACTAATACTGCATTTATCTTATCTTTTTCAGTATCTTTTACACCAGATAATGTTAATGATTTATTAATATCTGCTTCTAATGTATCTGGAACTGATTCATAATCTAAATCTTCAGCAAACTTAGGACTAACAGTTCCTTTAACATATACGTTAAGTCCCTTAGTTAATTCTGGTAATTCATATTTAGCCCATACACTTGAATGATTTAAGTAGTTAGCTTTTGTAACTTTACCTAATTCAAGATCTTCAGCTTTAAAGTCTCCACCAAAGCTAAATCCTGTTCCTTCTACTTTAACTTCTGTTTTAACTCCTGTTTTCTTTGCTACGAAAGTTGGTTTTGCACCTTTTACAAATGTAGCTTCATTTTCGTTATATCCTTCAACTGATCCAGTTGTTCCAGCCATTGCAACCATTGATGCAACTAGGCTAGTTAGTAATAATGTCTTTTTCATAATTTTTCTCCTTTTTAAAAAAATATTTTAATATTTCTATAGTAGTCAAGTATATTTTAGCCAAAAAAAAAAAAAGGACATTTTTATTAAATGTATGTTTAATATTTAACTAGAATAATACTACATTTATTTTCTTGTTTATTTATTCACTTTTTATGCTATATTATTTTTTAACTCATTCTATTTTTTTATTAACTATATTAAAGTTTCTTTATATACAACAAACAAAAACCCCTCAGGTGACTAATCCCAAGGGGTAGAAAAAACAATTATATATCAAACGTGTTGATAACTATTTCCATTCATATTTTAAGTTTAAGCTTGTCTTAATTGAAGTTGAATCATATCCAAATCCATTAACTGGTTTTGTAGAAACATATTTAGTATTATCATTTGAATCTTTTTCGAATGATTTAGTAACTACACCAAATTTAACTGGTACTGAAACTTCACCTTCAATTGTTAATCCTTCTACTGGAACATATTTTGCACTTACTTTTGGAGTTAGTGTTAATGTAGGTTTAGTAACTAATTTATCTGCTGGTTTAGATACTAATAGTTCTAAGTTAGCATTTGCTTCAGGACTTACTGTGAATTTATCTGTTACACTATAGTCATATTTAGCGTTTGCATCAAATACAAATACACCTAAATTTTCTTTGACTAATTTTTTAGAATCTTCACTTGCTGTTTCATCTATAGTTTTAATATGTATACCTGCAAGTAATGATTTACCTGTTAATGTTAATTTGTCATTTAACATCTTGTATTCTGCACCAAGTTCTACACCGTATAAAACGTCATCATTTCTCTTTAATTTGTTGTTTGTAACTTCTTTTGAAACATTTACATGAACAACAAATGGATTTGCAGATAATGATAAGTGTTTAACACCTGTATATGTTCCTTTTAATTCATATGAGTGTATATATCTAGCATTTGCTTTTTCAAATAGTTTAGTTCCTAAAATTTCATAATCTCCAATTTCTTTACCAGATATGTTCTTCTTAAATGCAACTTTACCTTCAAGTTCAAGATCTTTTACAGCATCATATTTTGCTGATGCTTCTCCTGAAACATAGTCTACTCTATCTCCAGCTTTTGCAACTGTTTTTGCATAGTTGTGTTTAATTTCAAGACTTGCTTTTACATCTTTTAATCCTTTAACGAATACATCTTTCTTTTCTTCGCTTTCAACGAATAATTTGTGAGTTGATTTAACATCTGTTCCATAATTAACGTTAGCTGTTTTTTGTACAAATGGGAAGTTAGTCTTTGAGTTTAAACCAAATGTAAATTCACCATATTTGTAACTTACTTGTCCTTCAAGTTCTGCTGATCCTTTATCTGTAGCTGTACCTATAAACTTAGGTTCAGCTGTTGCTTTTACGAATGATTTAACACCCTTTATTTCTGGTAATTCATATTTAGCCCATACTTTAGAGTGGTCTAAGAATTTATCTTTTGTTGGTGCTGGATCTAATGATAATTTTTCAGCTTGGAATGTTCCACCAAAGCTTAATCCTGATCCTTTAACCTTAACTTCAGTTTCTACTCCAATTTTTCCAACTTCATAACTCTTTGTTGTTTTTGTTTCTACTTCTTTTTGATCATTTGAAACAGATTTCTTTGTTTCAAATTTAGCTTCTGATTCAGCAAATGATTTTACTGATCCAGTTGTTCCAGCCATTGCAACCATTGATGCAACTAAGCTAGTTAGTAATAATGTCTTTTTCATAATTTTTCTCCTTTTTAAAAAAATATTTTAATATTTCTATAGTAGTCAAGTATATTTTAGCTAAAAAAAAAAAAAAAAAGAACATTTTTATTAAATGTATGTTTATTTTTTAACCTGCATTGTTTTGCTTGGAGAAAACATATAATTTTAAACAATAATATGGCATTATCATTTTTTAACCAAAATGTAAAATAAATAAAAGGGGATCAAATATTTTTGTTTATAGCATTCAAAAACCCCTCGGGTGACTAATCCCAAGGGGTAGAAAAAATAATTATATATCAAACGTGTTACACTTGATAAAATATAAAAAAAGAACACCCTAATACATGAGCATTCTTCTAAAATATACTATGAAATTTATATGTTATATACAATTCACATTATTTCAATAATTTTCTATTATAATTTCATCAACACTTTTTATTTCAGTGTAACTTTTATATAAAATAGGAATATCTTTATTTTTAAAAGTGGGTGAAATATAAACATAAATTTTTTTATTCAAAGCATCTGCATATCCAAGTTCCCATGAACACCACTGCGATTTAAGAGTCGATTCTGTTAAAAATATTATAAAATTCTTACTTTGATGTATTCTTAGTTTAATAATTTCTGATGTTGAAGCATTACACCATTCTCGTTTCAAATCATATTTATCATTAACCCAATCTATATAAACCACATATCCTTTTGTATTTAGTTTTTTATATAATTCAACTACTTGATTCATATCACTAGAGTTATGAGATATAAAAATATCAAATCTTTTCACCTTTTCTAAATCATCTACGTACAATCTCTGTTTTAAAACTTCAGGACCTGAATTGTTTTTTATAATTTCGTTATCATTATAATTTTTCTTACCTTTTTTCTTACGTCTTAACATAAATGGTAATCCAATAGATTGAATATAGTTTTGGGCTTCTATTTTTAAAGAAAAATTTCTCGTACATGAATTAACCTTGTAAAAAAACTCTGTAATATTTGATGATTTATATTTTGAAAGCTCTCTCATTATCTCTAATTTTTGATGCAAGTCGTAAGTATTAAAATATCTATCTATAAAAAATGATGTATATGATGGTTCTATTTCTTGAATAAATCTTAATGTGCCGTCGACTTTTTGTTTTCTTTTATTAAATTTGGATTTTGATAGCTTCTTTATTTCATTTTTTAAATTCCCCACCTCATCTTTTTCCAAAATAATTCTGTTCTTATCTTTTCTAAGTTTCTTCGCACTATGATAAGCACAATCTAAAATAAAATTGTATGGTTTCCTAAAATTATATCTGCTCTTTCTGCAATGCCTAAGCAAAAGCACATTCTTATTATGCCAAAATTTATACTGTTTATTCAAATCATCCCACATATATGGATATAACTCTTTAAATGTATTAACGATATTATCGCCTGAAAAAGTTTGCGGCATTAACATCAAAACTTGTTGAATTGGATTTTTAAATTTCTTTTTATATTTAATATAAATTTTATTAAATTGTCTCTTTGTTTTTCCCATAACCAATTACTCTTTTAGCCAACTTGAAAGTGAAATTATAGATTTTTTACCTTTAGATTTTGTCATAACATAATATCCTGCATTCACTTTTTTCCCTGAATTATATTTTTCTCGCCCATAAAAATATGTTATATATGAATATATTTCCATATACTCATTTCCTTTATAGTTACTCCCCTTCTCTTTCATAGGAAAAAGTACAACTTTTTTCCCTTTAATCGCATCAGCAAATCCTAACTCCCAATTACACCATTTTGATTCGACTGCTCCATCAGTGGCTAATAAAATAAACATTTTGCATTTTTTTATTCTATCTTTAATTTTTTTAGCAGTCTCTCCAGATGTTATTTTAGGCATAGATAAATCACTACTATCAATATATGCAATAACATTAAAATTTTTTTCAAGAAATCCTATAATACCCTTTAAATCATCTAAATCCTCATGTTTATGTGATATAAAGATAGGAACTTTTTCCTCAAAAAAAGCAAAAGACTCTTTAATAGCACACTTAGATTTTTGTAAGTTATTAATCCTATATTTACTAAATTCTCCTTTCTCAAAAATCTCTTTCATAACCTATCACCTCGCTATTTTTATCAACTTACTACATTTATTTTCCTTTTTTTTGTGCTGCTTTTTCAATCCAGCTTCCCAAATTATAATATCCATAATCTTCCGAATAGTCATATAAACCATCACAAATAGAGTCAAAATACATAGGTGTACAATCATTATAGTATCCAATAACAGTATGTGAATTACCCTTTACTGATGTTCTTTGAGTTCTCACATCTCTAATGTTATGTATATAAATCCCAATTATTGCATTCCCTCTTTCAATGCTTTTTCGTATTTCATATTGGACAAATTGACGGTTTAATGTTTCTTTGCCAATTAGGACTACAGTAACTGAAGTTCCTTCTAGTTGCTTATCTATCCATTTGTAAACAGCATTTTCGCCATTTCTTTTAACCTTTTCAAATTCCGCCTTATCAATAAAACCTGCAGCCTCTTTGCCTCGAGTAACCCAACTATTTCTCACTGTCATTGATCTATTAATATCCTCTTCATAATGAAAGCTAAAAAATACTCTTCTTGCCATATTAACATTCCTCCTTATTGTTAAGTCTATTTATCATTTTAATTATTTTATCAACATTAGTGTCTATATCATAAAATTTAGTAATATACTCAATTTCATCATTATTTAAAATTTTTTCAACCATATCACCATTTTCAGAATATAATTTCTGAGCCATAGACCCAGTAAATGCTAATGGTATATTCACTAATTGATATGATTCAGCAATATTAAATTCTTCTTTTATACCATTAGCATTAATATTTTTTCCATCCTTTTTTTTATTGCCAAACATATAAATTGCTATGCCACATTGAGAAATCATTTCTTTTCTATATTTTCTCCAAGTTGCCCGAAGTTGTTCATTATTTTTTGCACTTAATGGAAATGGCATTAGTTTTAATCTATCTTCAATTTTAATGTTACTGTCGTTATAACAATATTCAGCAATTCCATTTATTACATAAGTCCCTACACCTAATCCATATCCATTAACAACTTTATAACCATTCTTAACAAGTTCAAGAGATAATTTCCTGATAAAATCCTTAGCCACTTGTGTATCTAACGGAGCATAAGTTTCTGCACTCCCTGAAAGGAACACAGTTTTTCTTTTATATCTATTTAATATATTTTTTAATATCTCCGTGATTTTTTCATAACTATCAATCAAGCATATTTTTATTCCATATCTTCCTAAATCTGCAATCTCAAGATTTTGTTTAATTGTATCATATTCGTATTCATCTAATGCTTTTTTATATTCTTTTTCGTCTTCAAATTTATCTTTATTAGGTTTAGTAATTTTTTTTAGTACATAATAATGCGGTCTGTTATTATCTCCTAGTAAAACTCTCATTTTGCTAAGCACAAAATTAAAATTAGGGTCACTAAAACTGAATCCTAAAAATAAAAAAGTATTTGTTAGTAATTTTCCTTCTAAAACATCTCTAAATAATTTTCTGCTATTAATTCCATATTCTTCATAATCATCTCTAGTTATTACTGCCTCAGCTGGATTCTGAATATCTCCATGCATTTTATATACAACAGCATCATAATTTTTATAAGAAAGCTGTAAATCATTATCACACTTTCTGACAGAAACATTCTTATTATTTTCTTTTAAGGCATCTTCAATTAACGTATCAAAATTTGTTGTCCAATATGTAAAAATTGGAAGCTGTGATAATATATTATGATTTTCCGTTGGTTTTTTATTAGAAGAAAATGAAGCTGATAAAAGTTCATTAATGGCACTTCTTTTGTTTTTATTACAATAAAACTGTGCCAAAGAAATTAAATCATGCTTTTCTTTTGATATATCTAATTTTAAATCATTTGCAGGTTTTTCTAATAACCTTCTCCAATCATAGTATCCAGCATCTATAGAAAGTCCAGCACCAACAAAAATCGCTAATTCATTGTTATATAATGCCTGTTCAACAATTTCAATCAATTCTTTTTCATCAATTATATTGTTCATTTTTTATCCTTCTCTTTTTTTTATAAAAAGTTTCAATAACACATTATAGTTTTTTATTTAACAAATTATAACATAATTTCAAAAAAACAAAAAGAACCAGAGTAGTTATAATATTACTCTGACCAAAATTACTTTTCTACGTTTTCTGATAATCACATTACACTTTAAACTCTAAATACCCAATATCCTTTTTTGCTTCATTTAACTTTCTCATTCTTATTTTCTTCACATCAAGTATTTAAGTTTTTTCTTTTACCTTTGAATAACTTGTAGCAAGAGCTTTAATTTCTGCATAGTTTATCACTTCCATATAAATCTTTCGTCAAACAAATGTAGTAATTAAAAGTGTTCTCTAAATTTCAAATTCACTATCAAAATCTTTAACAATTTTTAGGACTAACAGTCCTTTTTAGGCGGAACTTCTTTCTTATTAAAGCAAAAAGACGATAGAATTTGATTTTCTACCGTCCTTAAATATCCAAACAATTTTCTATTTATGGTTTTCTTTTAAGAAGTCATCAATAATTTTTCTTGATTCGCTTTTCACTTTATCATTACTTTCAGCTGTTCCACCTGTTGCAATTATAATTTTTCCTAAATTTAAAACACCATTGCCAATAAATATATGCCCAGCTCCTTTATATGAATAAATCTTTGCCTTAGAGTTTTGTTCTTTTATTTTATTTGCCATGGCAAGACTATCCCACATTAAATCATCCTCACCTACAATCATTAATATATTTGCCTTAATGTCTTTAACTGGTATTAATTTTTCTTGCCTTGTTGAGTCTTTTTCTATTGCACTGTTATATGTTTCTTTATAGCTAATAGGACTTTTAATAATACATGGAACAAAAATATTTTTAAAAAATGATTTTAATGATGTTCTTCTT
The DNA here is from genome assembly GCF_000973085.1 of Sneathia vaginalis. NCBI lineage: Bacteria > Fusobacteriati > Fusobacteriota > Fusobacteriia > Fusobacteriales > Leptotrichiaceae > Sneathia > Sneathia vaginalis. The sequence continues at coordinate 78,362 of NZ_CP011280.1, read as the reverse complement.
ATATCTATATATGGAAGTTCCTTTCCTTTATATGTCCATGATGAACCATAATCTTTAAAATCTAGACCAGCAAAATTATATGATGAAGGCGATATTAAAATCAGATTATCTATTTCAGGATATTTGCTAGCCAAATTAAGGGCATATTCTGCACCTTTTGACGCTCCCAAAACACTTATCGGTTTATTGTCTTTTATATTTTTATTTATATAATTGATAACATCTTCAAATTGTTCTAAGGGAATTTTTCTCAAAGTCTGTTTTTGATTTTTCATACCAAACATAAATAGAGCAAAGGTTTCATAGCCTTCTTTTGCTAATATCTTAGCATTTTCAAAATTTGGACTTCCCTCAGAACCTCCAAAACAAATTACAAGACCCTTATGTAATTTTTTCTTAGGTACAAATCTAAATCCTTGCATTCTACCTTCATCTACATAAGTTACATCAACTCCATCAATATCTGTAGGATATAGCCTTATATTAGTAACATCCATATAATATTTAGGGAAATTTAAAACACCGATATCTTTATACTTATGGTCATTATATATTCTAAGAATAAAAACTAAAGCTAGTAAGATAATAATAAATGAAAAGATTATAAAAAATATTTTCTTCATTTTATTCCCTCCCTTTAAAATATCATACAGATTCTACCCCTAAATTTCAACCCTAAATGACATAGAATTTCATACAGTATTATTGTCATATTTTCTTTTTAGGCGGAGCTTCTTTTACATTATCTTATACTAATTCCATAAAATATAGCTAAACTTGGATTTGAATTATCCAGCATAGCTTTAATTCCATATTTAGCCCTAATATTACTAGATAAATCTTGTTCTCTATAGACTTTAAGAGATACATTTGTACCTACTTTTGATATTTTTCTATTCTTTAAAATACTAGTACTTAAACTTAATTCTAAGTTTGTGTCCTCTATTTTCTTCTCCATAGCCGTTCCTAACTCAACTATACAAGCATCATCAAACGGATACACCTTTAAGTCTATATACGGTTTAATTAATCCCATATATTTCACATTTAAATTGTAATATCCCCGTGACTTATACCCCACTGCATTAGTAATTGCTAACTTATCTATACTAGTTGTATAACCAATATATCCGCTTAGAATACTCCTCTGCTTATACGTATCTAATTCAATACCTAATACAGCATTTTCTTTTTCAAATTTAACTGAATTTTTAAGTATATGTTCCGTTTTACCTATCTTTTTATTAAAATACAACGTTGTATCAACTGAAAGTTCACCAAAACATAGTATCGGTAAAACAGCAATAATTATCATCAATAATTTTTTCCTCATAAATTCTCTACCTTCCCGCCCCGCCTAAAAATTAACATATTGTAGAAGAGAATTTATGAGAAATCAAGTGTACTAAAAAAAAAAAATCGAGTAGGGACTAAAATGTAGCCCCTCTCACACCACTGTACGTGCCGTTCGGCATACAGCGGTTTAATTCAAATAATAATCCAAACAACTTTGAAGTCCTCGCTTTGCGAGGATTTCTTTAGTTATATGGCATAATCCTCTTGTTTTGGCTACCGATTGATAATGGTCTCCAAATCCTGCTGACTGTTTTGCCATCCACATTGGTGTCCCGAGTTTTCGAAGACCCCATATTCTCTTTTCTCTTGTTTTCCACTGTTTCCATACAATTATTCTCATTCTTGTTCTAAGTCGTTCATCTATCCTTCTCAATGTACGTTTCATATTTCCTAACCTAAAATAGTTTATCCACCCTCTAATTACTTGATTCAGTCTATTGATTCTATAAGTCATTGGTATTGCCCAACTTCTCTTTGTTAACTGTTTCAGTTTCCTCTGAAATCTTTTAACTGAATCTTCATGTGGTCTTGCTTTCCATTCTGTTTTGTTTTTCCAAAAGCCATATCCTAAATATTTTAATTCCCTTGGATTTGTGACTTTAGATTTCGTTGCATTCACTTTTAGTCTTAGTTTCTTTTCTATCCACTTTGTTACTGACGCCATTACTCTATTAGCTGATGCTTTGCTTCTTACTGTAATTATGCAGTCATCTGCATATCTTACAAAGTTTAATCCTCTTGCCTCTAGTTCTTTATCTAATTCATTCAGCATTATATTGCTTAAAAGTGGTGATAGATTCCCTCCTTGTGGTGTTCCCTTAGTTGTCTCTTCACATTTACCATTTATCATTACTCCTGCATTAAGGTATTTCCTAATTAGAGATTCTGTGTCTGGGTCGTTTATGAGATTATGAACTAGGGTCATGAGTTTATCTTGTGGAACATTATCAAAGAATTTCTCTAGGTCAATATCTACGACATAGACCTTTCCGTCATTAAAATATTCAAGTAATTTTATTATCGCTTGCTGTGCTCTGCGATTTGGTCTAAAACCGTAACTATTGTCACTAAAGTGTGGTTCTGCTATCGGCGTTAGTACTTGTGCAATCGCTTGTTCTATTACTCTATCTACTATTGTTGGTATTCCAAGATTACGTACACCACCATTTGGTTTAGGTATTTCTACTCTCCTAACAGGTTTAGGCTTGTACTTTCTTTGTCGAATTTTATCTCTAATTTCTGACCAGTTATCCTTAAGATATTGGTCTATTTCTTTGGTAGATATTCCATCTACTCCTCCTGCACCTTTATTTGCTTTTACTTTATTTAGTGCTACAAGCATATTTCCACTGTTGAGTATATGTTCTAGTAGTTCTGCCATTTGGATTGTCTCCTTTCTTTGTTATGCTCTGTATCCTCATACTCCTACCTCTTATGAAAATTTCTCGCCGTTACGTCTTTGGTACTATTCTCTTGTCAGATATGGATACATACTTTTGCAAGTCTATTTGACTTTGAATTATTCAGCCCTTCGCTCCACCCCCATTACAAGGATTTCAACACTACTATGGATTTTGCAGACTTCTCACTATTAGTTGTTACTACTACTTCGCTAGTGAGACCTCACGGGATAAGTCATCAATCTTCCCTTGTATACCTGCCTAATTTACTTATATGGGTTACGATTATCTTTTGGACTTCACGACTTTAGGCCCGCTTATCCACCATACAAGCCTTCGTATTAGGTTTCTGTTCGTCAGGCTACAATTTCGCTATCCCTTCTTCTCGTCTATACCTCGCGATACAAACCTTGGGAATTGCTATGAGGTTCGTTGATAATTACGCCCTACGTGGACTTTAACCACAGATTGATGACATGCCCGTCATACTAAAAATAAAGTGCATAAATTATTTTATAATTTACACACTTTATTATACACTCCCTATTTTCAACAACATAATCAATATCATTAGCTATAGCAAATAAAAATCTAGCATTATAACTAGACCTATTTTTACCCAAAAAATTACACAATTTACTTGACAAACCCAACATTAACTAAATTTTCTAAATTTTCAAAATCATCAAAAACAATAAATCTTTTATTATTCTTTCTTTCATTTTTATCAATACTAATACCAACAATATTACCTTTATTATTAAAACTTTCATCTTTATTTTGTAAACTACCTAAAGGAAATAAATCTCTATAAAACTAAAAAGGATTAACAAGACTAAACCCTTTATTTAAAATAAACTCATTTTTATATTTATATAAATCAAACCAATTAACATATAAATTATTCATAACCACTCCTAATATTATATATAATTATATAAAAAATAACCTTAGATTTAGATATCACTAACTCTAAGGTTATAAAAAATTATACTGTTGTATGAGCCCAATCATGAAATCCCCCATTAGGACAAGTACCACTCGGATAACTAAAATTTTCTTTTTGAACAGCTAATCCACATTTTTTGCATTGAAATATATGTGTTGACATTTTTTTCACCTCCTTTTACTCTTATTTTATTAATAATTTTTATTAATATCTATCGTCTTCTCCTTATTTTAATTCTGCAACTTTAGCATAATCTCCTTTTTTACAAGAGTTTCAATCATTGCCCTGTATACAGAATCCCCCAAACCCATATTATTATCTCCTTATATATTTTTATTTCTTATGCTTTAATTATCTCTATTCTTTTTTTCATAAATTACATTTATCTTTTTTCTAATTTTTTTAAAAAATTATAATATATTGTATTATACCCCCCCATTTATTTTGTCAATATTTAAAATATTATTCCCCCGAGTTTTGTGAGATAACAGTGATATTGTCATAGGTAAGATAAAAGTAATTATGTCATTTTAGTTATTTAAGATATGCTGTATAATATAATTCTTAAATAATTAAAGGAGACTAAAGTGATGAGGAGAATTGAATTATCTATGAATGAAAACATAAAGTATGAAGCTATTAAAAAGTTAGTTGAAACAAATGGAAATAAAAGAAGATGTGCTATTAAATTAAATTGTTCTTTGAGAACTGTTCAAAGACTTGTTAAAGCATATAAAGAAAAAGGTAAAGATGCATTTGCTCATAAAAATAGAGGGGTCCCTTCTAAATTTAAAACACCTGATAATATTAAATCATTAATTATTGAGCTTTTTAAAAAATATAATGAAGGATCTATGATTTTATCTGTTAAACATTTAAAAGATCTTCTAGCTGAAAATTATGAAATCAAAATAAGTACAACCACTATACACACAATACTAAAAGAAAACTATTTAATTTCTAAATGTGCTACTAAGAAAAACAAAAGACAACTTAAAGAAATGTTAAAAAACAAGATTAAAGACAATAGTAATTCTGAAGAAAGAAAAGAAATTGAGAAGAAAGTTGAAGAACTTGAAAGATTTGAAACACATCCTACAAGACCTAGAGTAAAATATGCAGGTGAATTAATACAAATGGATGCCTCTTCTTATGAATGGTTTGGTGGTATTAAAACTCATCTACATGTTGCTATAGATGATAGTACTAAGATGATTGTAGGAGCATATTTTGATACAGAAGAAACATTAAACGGTTATTACAATGTATTTAATCAAATATTAAAAGAATACGGTATACCACATAAGTTTTTGACTGATAAGAGAACTGTATTTGAGTATAAAAGAAAAGACTCTCCAATAGACAAAGAGTATATGACTAATTTTTCATACGCTTGCTTTAAGTTAGGAGTCAAAATCGAAACAACCTCCGTAGCCGAAGCAAAAGGACGCGTTGAAAGGCTAAATCACACACTTCAATTAAGAATACCTATAGACTTCAAAATTGCAGGTATTACGACTATTGAAGAAGCTAACCAATTCATCATACCATATTTAAAAAAATTATGTAATATTTTTGATTACAATATTAAAACAAGCGAAAGTATTTTCGAAAAAAATATTACTGATGAAGAGATAAATATATATTTATCAAAGGTTTGTGAGAGAACTATTGATAGAGGAAATATAATACATTTTAACAAAAAGAAATACTGTCCTATCAATGAAAATTTAGAAAAAGTATATTTAAAGCCAAAAACAAAAGTATTGTTTTTAGAAATATTTAATAAAGAAGAAATAATTTTAGTTGAAGATAAAGTATACAACTTAATAGAAATAGATGAAAAAGAAGTTAATTCAAAAGAATTTGATTTAGACATACAAGAAGAGCCTAAAAAAGAGAGAAAGATATATCGCCCACCAGCTAATCACCCTTGGAAACAAGCAAGTTATCAAGCTTATTTAAATAAATTGAAATCTAAAAAAGGTGAAAAAGCCCTGCTTAAAAAACAAGGCTAATAAAATTGAATTTTTGCGACAAAATCACTTTTACTTGACACCAAAACTTTTCAATATGATACACTATAATATTTGTAATGATGATCCTGTAGTGGAACTAAAAAATATTCTGGAGGAGGCAGAATTAAATTCCTTTTACAACCTATTTAAACACAAAACAAAGGTTCATCCATTAAATCTTTTAGCTGTTATCATTCATGCTTTTTCAAATAAAATTGAATCTACTAGAGAAATTGAAACTTTATGTAAAGAAAATATAAAATACATGTATCTTCTTGATGATAACAAAGCACCAGACCATACAACTATTAGTAGATTTATGGCTAAATGCAATCCAATTATTAAAGATATCTTTACTGAAATAGTTAAAATAATTATGAAAAGAAATAATATTACTTCTGAAAATATATATATTGACGGTACTAAAATAGAAGCCTACGCAAATAAATATACATTCGTATGGAAAAAAGCTGTTCTTAAAAATTATGAAAAATTAAATGAAAAAATTCATGCTTTAATCTTTGAAGCTAATGTATATTATTCTAGAGAATTTAACTCTATTCAAGAACTTATACATTTCCTAGAAAACAAAAATATAAATTTTGTACATGGAAGAGGCTAAAAGCTATTTAGATACTTGCATTAAATATGATATTCATTTAGATATATGTAAAGATAGAAATAGTTATTCTAAAACTGATCATGATGCTACTTTTATGAGAATGAAAGAAGATTACATGAGAAATGGTCAACTTAAACCAGGGTATAATTTACAAATTGCAACTTGTAGTGAATTAATATTAAATTACAAAGTATTTAGTAATCCTACAGATATTAAGACACTTATTCCTTTTTTAGTTGATTTGAAAGCAAAAGATTTTTACTTGAAAAATATAGTTGCTGACGCTGGTTATGAAAGCTATGAAAACTATCAATATATTGAGGATAATAATCTAATACCGTATATAAAGCCACAACAATATGAAAAAAGCAAAACTAGAAATTTCCAAAAAGATTTAAATAGACCAGAAAATTTAATATATCATGCTAAAACAAATACCCTTACAAGAAAAGACGGACTTGAATTAAAATATGTAGGATATGGATTAAAAAACAATATTAACTACAAGTTGTATTACAATCCAGAAACTGATAAAAATATCTGGTATAATTACAAATTTAAAGAATATTCAAACCAATCTAAAGAAAATATTTGCAGTGAATTTGGAAAGCAATTAAGAATGAATAGATCTATTCAAGTAGAAGGGTCATTTGGATTAATAAAAGAAACTTTAAAATTCCGTAAATTAAAAGTTAGAGGTAAAGAAAATGTAGAAAGAGAAATAGGTTTCCTATTACTGGGTTACAATTTCAAAATGCATATACTGAAAAAGAAAAACAAAAAAATAGGAAATGTTTTACATGAATTGAAAAAAGAAGCTTAAAAATGACATAAATAAAGTTTCTTAATTTTTTGATATATAAAAATATATAGAACAAAAAATCTCCCAAAAATTTGAGAGATTTTTTGATAGAAGCTTAACAAAATGAAAAATTTCAATAAAAATTAGTCACTTTGCAACAGCCCCTTTAAAATACTATTTCCATTCATATTTTAAGTTTAAGCTTGTCTTAAGTTGTGTTTGTTGATATCCAAATTTACCATCTAATGTTGGTCCAAATTTAACTGGAGCTTCTACACTTCCTTTTAATGTTAATGTGTCAGTTGGTTTGTATTCAGCTGATACTTTTGGTGTTAATGTTAAGAATGGTACAGTTACTGGACTTGCAATGTATAAGTCTAATTTAGCATCTGCTTCTGGGCTTACTGTAAATTTATCTGATACTTTGTAATCATATTTAGCGTTTGCTCCTAATGATACTACTCCTAGATTTGCTACATTTATTCCACATACGAACAAGCTATCTCCTGATAATAGAGCTTTACCTGTTAATGTTAATTGATCATTTAACATCTTGTATTGTGCATTTAATGATGCTCCGTACATTACGTTATCAAATTTTAATGATTGTAATGCAGCAAATGCATTATTTAAATCTTTATCTAATAAATATGTATGTCCTAATGCTGGAACTAAAAGATTACCAATCTTTAATTGACTGTGACTTACAAATGGAGCTACTGCTAATGTTAATCCTTTAACACCAGTGTAAGTTAATTTTGCATTGTAAGTATGAACGAAGTTTACAGGCATATTGCTTACTACTCCACCTAATTCAAGGTCTTCTAAGTTGTAGTCACCTAATTTAATGTTACCTAATTTCTTAGGACCATTTACGTTTACAGTAAAGTCAGCTTTTCCATCTATTCTTAAGTCTTTTACACCATCGTATGCTAATTCAACATTTCCTTTAACATAGTCTACTCTTTCTCCAGGTGTTGTAACTAATTTCTTATAGTTATGTTTGATTTCAAGACTTGCTTTTACATCTTTTAATCCTTTAACGAATACATCTTTACCTTCTTCGCTTTCAACAAATACTTTGTGAGTTGATTTAACTGTTGCACCATAGTCTTCTGCAACATCAAATATTGGTTTAAGATCTACAGTTCCATATTTATATGTCTTGTTACTTAATGGGAAGTTAGTCTTAGAATTAAATCCAAATGTTAATACATCATATTTGTAACTTACTTGTCCTTCTAATTCTGCACTACCTCTATCATATGATTTAACTTTTTGATTTGCAGCTTCTATTGCTGCTTTTTCTGCAGTAGCTAATGCTGTTACTTGAGCATCTATTTCATCAGTATCTTTAATTGTAGCAATTGCATCATATAATCCTTTTTCTTTAGCTAATTTAACTAATACTTTATTTGCCTTAACTTTATCTGATTCAGTACCTAATATTTTTTTAATATCTTCCTTTAATTTATTATCTTCTGGAACTGATGTATAATCTAAATCTTCAGCAAATTTAGGACTAACAGTTCCTTTAACATATACGTTAAGTCCTTTAGTTAATTCTGGTAATTCATATTTAGCCCATACGCTTGAGTGATTTAAGTAGTTAGCTTTTGTAACTTTACCTAATTCAAGGTCTTCAGCTTTAAAGTCTCCACCAAAGCTAAATCCTGTTCCTTCTACTTTAACTTCTGTTTTAACTCCTGTTTTCTTTGCTACGAAAGTTGGTTTTGCACCTTTTACAAATGTAGCTTCATTTTCGTTATATCCTTCAACTGATCCAGTTGTTCCAGCCATTGCAACCATTGATGCAACTAGGCTAGTTAGTAATAATGCCTTTTTCATAATTGTTTTCTCCTTTTAAAAAAATTTTTAATATTTCTATAGTAGTCAAGTATATTTTAGCCAAAAAAATATAAAAAAAAAGAAGTTTTTTGTTAAATTTTTGTTTAATATTTAACTAGAATAATACTGCATTTATTTTCTTGTTTATTTATTCACTTTTTACGGCACAACATTTTTTAACTTTTTTTATTTTTTTATCAATCATATTAAAGTTTTCTTATATGCATAACACTCAAAAACCCCTCGGGTGACTAATCCCAAGGGGTAGAAAAAACAATTATATATCAAACGTGTTGATAACTATTTCCATTCATATTTTAAGTTTAAACTTGTCTTAAGTTGTGTTTGTAGATATCCAAATGTATCTTGTCCTGTTGGTCCAAATTTAACTGGTGCTTCTACACTTCCTTTTAATGTTAATGTATCAGTTGGTTTGTATTCAACTGATACTTTTGGTGTTAATGTTAATAATGGTGCAGTTGTTGGACTTACAATGTATAAGTCTAATTTAGCATCTGCTTCTGGGCTTACTGTAAATTTATCTGATACTTTGTAATCATATTTAACATTTGCTCCTAATGATACTACACCTAAATTTCCTGCATTTAAACCATTTATAAATAAACTATCTCCTGCTAATAGAGCTTTACCTGTTAATGTTAATTGATCATTTAACATCTTGTATTGTGCATTTAATGATGCTCCATACATTACGTTATCAAATCTCAAAGCAGTATTAATATTATTAAGTGCTGTAAGAGTAGTTTTATCAAACTTTCGTTCTTCTCCTAATAAATTAAATTTCAATTCTGTATTTTTTATTTGGCTGTGGCTTATAAATGGAGCTACTGCTAATGTTAATCCTTTAACACCAGTATAAGTTAATTTTGCATTGTAAGTATGAACGAAGTCTACAGGTATCTTACTTACTACTCCACCTAATTCAAGATCTTCTAAGTTGTAGTCACCTAGTTTAACATTATCTAATTTTTTAGGACCATTTACGTTTACAGTAAAGTCAACTTTTCCATCGATTCTTAAATCTTTTACACCATCATATGCTAATTCTGCATTTCCTTTAACATAATCTACTCTTGCTCCAGGTGTTGCAGCTACTTTAGCATAGTTATGTTTGATTTCAAGACTTGCTTTTACATCTTTTAATCCTTTAACGAATACATCTTTCTTTTCTTCGCTTTCAACAAATACTTTGTGAGTTGATTTAACATCTTTTCCGTAATCAGTATTTCTTTCTGATAATCTGAATGGGAAGTTAGTCTTTGAGTTTAAACCAAATGTTAATACATCATATTTGTAACTTACTTGTCCTTCAAGTTCTGCTGATCCATCAAATTTATATTCATTTGTGTCTTTATCTGCAAATTTAGGACTAACTGTTCCTTTAACATACATATTAAGCCCTTTAGTTAATTCAGGTAATTCATATTTAGCCCATACACTTGAATGATTTAAGTAGTCAGCTCTTTTAACTTCACCTAATTTAAGGTCTTCAGCTCTTAAGTCTCCACCAAAGCTAAATCCTGTTCCATTTACTTTAACTTCTGTTTTAACTCCTACATTCTTTGCTTCGAAAGTTGGTTTTGGTGCTCCATTTACAAATGTAGCTTCATTTTCGTTATATGCTTCAACTGATCCAGTTGTTCCAGCCATTGCAACCATTGATGCAACTAAGCTAGTTAGTAATAATGTCTTTTTCATAATTTTTCTCCTTTTTAAAAAAATATTTTAATATTTCTATAGTAGTCAAGTATATTTTATCCAAAAAAAAAAAAAAAAAAATTTTTTATTAAATGTATGTTTATTTTTTAACCTGTATTGTTTCGCTTAAAGAAAACGTATAATTTTCAATAACAATATGGCATTATCGTTTTTTAACCAAAATGTAAAATAAATAAAAGGGGATCAAATATTTTTGTTTATAGCATTCAAAAACCCCTCGGGTGACTAATCCCAAGGGGTAGAAAAAACAATTATATATCAAACGTGTTGATAACTATTTCCATTCATATTTTAAGTTTAAGCTTGTCTTAACTTGAGTATCTGTATACTTAAATTCTGTTCCAACTGTCTTAAATTTAACTGGTGCTTCTACACTACCTTTTAATGTTAATGTGTCAGTTGGTTTGTATTCAGCTGATACTTTTGGTGTTAATACTAATTCTGCACCTGTTAATACTCCTTGTAATGTATTTAATCCAAGATGTACTGTTGCTTCTGGTGTTACATTGAATTTTTCATTTATATCATATTTGTATTTTGCATTTACATCAAAATCAAATTTACCATAATTTACTGCTGGTATATCGCTTACTAATAAAGAAGCTCCTTGTAATTTAGATTTACCTGTTAATGTTAATTTATCGTTTAACATCTTGTATTCAGCTTCTAAGTTTACACCGTATGTTAATATATCTGAACGTGTAGGTGTAATTGCTGTGTTATAGTGTCCTAAGAATGGATTAACTGTTAATTTTAATCCTTTAACTCCTGTATATATTGCTTTAAAGTCATATGTATCTGAGTATCTGTATGCTCCTATTGTATCTTTAAAGTCTCCATCATCTAATTTTACAGCTTTATTTACATTTACTTTAAAGTCAAATGCTCCTTCTAATCTTAAGTCTTTTACACCATCATAAGCTGCACCTAAATGACCTGAAACGTAATCTACTCTTTCTCCAGCTTTTGTAACTGTTTTAGCGTAATTATGTTTAATTTCAACGTTTGCTTTTACGTCTTTTAATCCTTTAACGAATACATCTTTTCCTTCTTCGCTTTCAACAAATACTTTGTGAGTTGATTTAACTGTCGCACCATAATCTTCTACATTTTCAATTGTACGAATTCCATGATTTGATGCATCATAATTTGCTAATTTATAAGAATATTGTTTGTTACTTAATGGGAAGTTAGTCTTAGAATTAAATCCAAATGTTAATACATCATATTTGTAACTTATTTGTCCTTCTAATTCTGCATTACCTCTATCTTCTGGTTTAACTTCTGCATTTTTTGCTTTTAATGCGTCTATTCTTGCTTTAGCTAATGCTGCTACTTGGGCATCTTTTGTATCAGAAGCCTTAATTGTAGCAATTGCTGTATCACTTAATTTATATCCTTTAGCTACTTCAACTAATTTTTCATTTATCTTAGCAGCAACAGTTTCACTACCTAATAATGTATTATATTCAGCTTTTAAATCATCTTCTTTTGGAACATATTCATATTCAGGTGTTGTGTCAAATTTAGGATTAACTGTTCCTTTAACATACATATTAAGTCCTTTAGTTAATTCTGGTAATTCATATTTAGCCCATACACTTGAATGATTTAAGTAGTTAGCTCTTGTGACTTTACCTAATTCTAAATCTTCAGCTTTAAAGTCTCCACCAAAGCTAAATCCTGTTCCATTTACTTTTACTTCTGTTTTAACTCCTGTTTTCTTTGCTACGAAAGTTGGTTTTTCAGTATGGTACAGTTTGGTGATTAGCAATTAATAAGTCTAGTTTAGCATCTGCTTCTGGGCTTACTGTGAATTTATCTGATACTTTGTAATCATATTTAGCGTTCGCTCCTAATGATACTACACCTGAATTTTGTACATTTGCTCCATTTTCAAGAACACTATCTCTTTCTAATAGAGCTTTACCTGTTAATGTTAATTGATCATTTAACATCTTGTATTGTGCATTCAATGATGACCCATACATTAAGATATCAGTATCAACTTTTTTTATGTGACTTACAAATGGAGCTACTGCCAATGTTAATCCTTTAACACCAGTGTAAGTTAATTTTGCATTGTAAGTATGAACGAAATCTACAGGTTCCTTACTTAATTCTCCACCTAATTCAAGATCTTTTAAATTGTAGTCACCTAATTTAGTATTACCTAATTCTTTAGGACCGTTTACGTTTACAGTAAAGTCAATTTTTCCGTCCATTCTTAAATCTTTAATACCATCGTATGCTAATTCAACATTCCCTTTAACAGAATCTACTCTTTCTCCAGCTATAACTCCTTTAGCGTAGTTATGTTTAATTTCAACGTTTGCTTTTACGTCTTTTAATCCTTTAACAAGTACATCTTTATCTTTTTCACTTTCTAAAAATACTTTGTGAGTTGACTTAACTAATTTTCCATATTCAACAGTACCATCATATGTTGGATCAGTACTATTTGCCGGATATTTATATTCCTTGTTACTTAATGGGAAGTTAGTCTTTGAATTTAAACCAAATGTAAAATCACCATATTTGTAACTTACTTGTCCTTCTAGTTCTGCACTACCTTTATCTTCTTTAACTTTTATTTCTTCATTATTTGCTTTTTCTAATTTTTCTAATTCAGCAAATTTAGGACTTACAGTTGCTTTAACATATGATTTAACTCCTTTTAATTCAGGTAATTCATATTTAACCCATACGTTTGAATGATCTAAGTAATTAGCTTTTTTAACTCCACCTAATGCTAATTCTTCAGCTTTAAATTCTCCACCAAAGCTAAATCCTGTTTCATTTACTTTAACTTCTGTTTTAACTCCTAATTTCTTAGCTACGAAAGTTGGTTTTGCACCTTTTACAAATGTAGCTTCATTTTCGTTATACCCTTCAACTGATCCAGTTGTTCCAGCCATTACAACCATTGATGCAACTAAGCTAGTTATTAATAATGTCTTTTTCATGATTTTTCTCCTTTATGTTTCTGTAATAGTCAAGTATATTTTAACCAAAAAAAAAGAAAAAAAGAAGGATATTTTTACTAAATGTATATTCATTTTTTTACTTACATTATTTTACCTAAAAAAAACGTATAATTTTAAATAACAATATGGCATTATTATTTTTTAACCAAAATGTAAAATAAATAAAAGAAAATCAAATATTTTTTGTTTATATCAATCAAAAACCCCTCAGGTGACTAATCCCAAGGGGTAGAAAAAACAATTATATATCAAACGTGTTGATAACTATTTCCATTCATATTTTAAGTTTAAGCTTGTCTTAAGTTGTGTTTGTAGATATTCAAACTTATCATTATTTACTCCAAATTTAATTGGTGCTTCAACACTTCCTTTTAATGTTAATGTGTCAGTTGGTTTGTATTCAGCTGATACTTTTGGTGTTAATGTTAATAAAGGTACAGTAACTAATTTATCTGCTGGTTTAGATACTAATAGTTCTAAGTTAGCATTAGCTTCAGGACTTACTGTAAATTTGTCTGTTACACTATAATCGTATTTAGCGTTTGCATCAAATACAAAATATCCTAAATTTTCTTTAACTAATTTTTGAGCATCTTGACTTGACTTGACTTGCTGTTTCATCTATTGTTTTATGATGTACACCTGCAAGTAATGATTTACCTGTTAATGTTAATTTGTCATTTAACATCTTGTATTCTGCACCAAGTTCTACACCGTATAAAACAAAGTCATTTCTTTTTAATTTATTATCTTGTGTAACTTCTTTTGCAACATTTACATGAACAGCAAATGGTTTTGCAGATAATGATAAGTGTTTAACACCTGTGTATGTTCCTTTTAATTCATATGAGTGTATATATCTAGCAGGTACTTCTTTAAATAGTTTAGTTCCTAAAACTTCATAGTCTCCAATCTTTTCACCAGATTTAAAGTTTTTCTTAAATGCAACTTTACCTTCAAGTTCAAGATCTTTTACACCATCATATTTTGCTGATGCTTCACCTGAAACATAGTCTACTCTATCTCCAGCTTTTGTAACTGTTTTTGCATAGTCATGTTTAATTTCAACGTTTGCTTTTACATCTTTTAATCCTTTAACGAATACATCTTTCTTTTCTTCGCTTTCAACAAATACTTTGTGAGTTGACTTAACATCTTTTCCATAATCATCATTATTTTCTGATTTTGCAAATGGGAAGTTAGTCTTTGAATTTAAACCAAATGTTAATACATCATATTTGTAGCTTACTTGTCCTTCAAGTTCTGCTGATCCATTGAATTTGTAATTATCTTCTTGTCCTTCTTTTTCATCTGCAAATTTAGGACTTACAGTTGCTTTAACATAAGTCTTAACACCTTTTAGTTCAGGTAATTCATATTTAGACCATACGCTTGAGTGGTTTAAGTAGTTAGCTTTTTTAACTTTACCTAATTCTAAATCTTCAGCTTTAAATTCTCCACCAAAGCTAAATCCTGTTCCATTTACTTTAACTTCTGTTTTAACTCCTGTTTTCTTTGCTACGAAAGTTGCGGGTTTACCTTTTTCAAATGTAGCTTCATTTTCGTTATATGCTTCAACTGATCCAGTTGTTCCAGCCATTGCAACCATTGATGCAACTAAGCTAGTTATTAATAATGTCTTTTTCATGATTTTTCTCCTTTTTTAAAAAATATTTTAATATTTCTATAGTAGTCAAGTATATTTTAGCCAAAAAAAAAAAAAAAAGGACATTTTCATTAAATGTATGTTTATTTTTTAACTTACATTATTTCACCTAAAGAAAATGTATAATTTTCAATAACAATATGGCATTATTATTTTTTAACCAAAATGTAAAATAAATAAAAAGGGATCAAATATTTTTTGTTTACAACAATCAAAAACCCCTCAGGTGACTAATCCCAAGGGGTATTATATATCAAACATGTTGATAACTATTTCCATTCATATTTTAAGTTTAAGCTTGTCTTAATTGAAGTTGAATAATATCCAAATCCATCAACTGGTTTGAATTGATCATATTCACCACTTGATTTTTTTTCGAATGATTTAGTAACTATACCAAATTTAACTGGTACTTCTACACTACCTTTTAATGTTAATGTGTCAGTTGGTTTGTATTCAGCTGATACTTTTGGTGTTAGTGTTAATGTAGGTTCAGTATCTAATTTATCTGGTGTTTCTGATTTAGAAACATATAAATATAAGTTAGCACCAGCTTCAGGACTTACTGTAAATTTATCTGTTACGTTATAGTCATATTTAGCATTTGCATCAAATATAAAATGTCCAAAATTTTCTTTAACTATTTTTTTAGCTTCTTGACTTGCTGTTTCATCTATTGTTTTATGATGTACACCTGCAAGTAATGATTTACCTGTTAATGTTAATTTGTCATTTAACATCTTGTATTCTGCACCAAGTTCTACACCGTATAAAACAAAGTCATTTCTTTTTAATTTATTATCTTGTGTAACTTCTTTTGCAACATTTACATGAACAGCAAATGGTTTTGCAGATAATGATAAGTGTTTAACACCTGTGTATGTTCCTTTTAATTCATATGAGTGTATATATCTAGCAGGTACTTCTTTAAATAGTTTAGTTCCTAAAACTTCATAGTCTCCAATCTTTTCACCAGATTTAAAGTTTTTCTTAAATGCAACTTTACCTTCAAGTTCAAGATCTTTTACACCATCATATTTTGCTGATGCTTCACCTGAAACATAGTCTACTCTATCTCCAGCTTTTGTAACTGTTTTTGCATAGTCATGTTTAATTTCAACGTTTGCTTTTACATCTTTTAATCCTTTAACGAATACATCTTTCTTTTCTTCGCTTTCAACAAATACTTTGTGAGTTGACTTAACATCTTTTCCATAATCATCATTATTTTCTGATTTTGCAAATGGGAAGTTAGTCTTTGAATTTAAACCAAATGTTAATACATCATATTTGTAGCTTACTTGTCCTTCAAGTTCTGCTGATCCATTGAATTTGTAATTATCTTCTTGTCCTTCTTTTTCATCTGCAAATTTAGGACTTACAGTTGCTTTAACATAAGTCTTAACACCTTTTAGTTCAGGTAATTCATATTTAGACCATACACTTGAGTGATTTAAGTAGTTAACTTTTTTAACTTCACCTAATTTAAGGTCTTTAGCTTGGAATGTTCCACCAAAACTTAATCCTGATCCTTTAACCTTAACTTCAGTTTCTACTCCAATTTTTTCAACTTTATAACTCTTTATTGTTTCTGTTTCTATTCTTTTTAGATCAGTTTCTGAAACAGATTTTCTTGTTTCAAATTTAGCTTCTGATTCAGCAAATGATTTTACTGATCCAGTTGTTCCAGCCATTGCAACCATTGATGCAACTAAGCTAGTTAGTAATAATGTCTTTTTCATGATTTTTCTCCTTTATGTTTCTATAAATAGTCAAGTATATTTTAACAAAAAAAATAAAAAAATAAGGACATTTTTACTAAATGTTCGCCTATTTTTTTAACCTAACTGAATACAGTGTAATTAAAGTATGAAATTCATTAATATATTTTAATTAATACTTTTTTAACTACACATCAAAAATATTAATTAAAAACATTATCTTTTTAGGCGGAGCTTCTTTTACATTATCTTACACTAATTCCATAAAATATGGCTAAACTTGGATTTGAATTATCCAACATAGCTTTAATCCCATATTTAGCCCTAATATTACTAGATAAATCTTGTTCTCTATAGACTTTAAGAGATACATTTGTACCTACTTTTGATATTTTTCTATTCTTTAAAATACTAGTACTTAAACTTAATTCTAAGTTTGTGTCCTCTATTTTCTTCTCCATAGCCGTTCCTAACTCAACTATACAAGCATCATCAAACGGATACACCTTTAAGTCTATATACGGTTTAATTAATCCCATATATCTCACATTTAAATTGTAATATCCCCGTGACTTATACCCCACTGCATTAGTAATTGCTAACTTATCTATATTAGTTGTATAACCAATATATCCGCTTAGAATACTCCTCTGCTTATACGTATCTAATTCAATACCTAATACAGTATTTTCTTTTTCAAATTTAACTGAATTTTTAAGTATATGTTCCGTTTTACCTATCTTTTTATTAAAATACAACGTTGTATCAACTGAAAGTTCACCAAAACATAGTATCGGTAAAACAGCAATAATTATCATCAATAATTTTTTCCTCATAAATTCTCTACCTTCCCGCCCCGCCTAAAAATTAACATATTGTAGAAGAGAATTTATGAGAAATCAAGTGTAAAAAAAAAAGATTAACCCCTACCAAGGTTAATCTTTAAAAAATTTATTCAATTATTTCCATGAATATTTGATGTTTAATTCAGTCTTAACATCTAGACCTTTATATTCAAGAGATTTATCAGTAGTCTTTTCACCAAATTTAACTGGTAATTCAACCTTATTATTAACTTCTAATCCTTCTACTGGTTTGTATACTAATGAAGCACTTGGTTTAAGTTCTAATTCCTTAGTACCTACAAGTTTGTTGTTATTTTTCTTAATTTTATCGAAGTTAGCACTTAAGCTTAATCCACCTTTTAATTCTAACTTATCAGTTGCTTTGTAAACAGCATTTACTTCTGGTTTTAATGTAACGAACCCTGCTTTATTATTAGCTAAATAATCATCTGTAAGTACAGCTGAGCTTACTGTGAATTCAGGACTTACAGTTAATTTAGAATTAATAGCATAATCGTATTTAGCACCTAATTTAGCTACATAAACTCCTCTATTTTTAATAGTCTTAGTTGTGTTAGTCTTAACATCTCTAACACCAGATAATAGTACATTACCAGTTAATGTTAACTTGTCGTTTAATAATACATATTTAGCATCTAATGATGTACCAAACATAATTAAGTGTGCATTTTCAACAACTTTATGGCTATTATTATCATATTTTCTGTATCCTTCTGTATAGTCTACAAATGGGTTAGCTGATAATGTTAATCCTTTAACACCTGTATATGTTAATTTAACATTTGCATATTCTCTGTGTAAACCAGTTACTTTTCTAATCCAATCTGTACCATCAAATTTATCTAAGTAATGATTTAATTTAACCCCACCTAAGATAACATCGTGTCCATCTTTATCTTCTTTAAAGTAATCATCGTTTGAAACAAGGAATTTAGAAACATTAACTTTAAATCCTGCTTTACCTTCAACAGCGAAGTCTTTAATAGCATCATATTTTGCTGATACTTCACCTTTAACGTAATCTACAGCTTTTGCAGCTTTTGGATTTTGTTCTTCAAGTTTTCTGTAGTCATGTTTAATTTCAACATTTGCTTTTACGTCTTTTAATCCTTTAACAAATACGTCTTTATCTGTTTCACTTTCTACAAATACTTTGTGAGTTGATTTAACATCTTTTCCATAATTATCATTACCTGCTGATTTTGCAAATGGGAAGTTAGTCTTTGAGTTTAAACCAAATGTTAATGCATCATATTTGTAGCTTGCTTGTCCTTCAAGTTCTGCTGATCCACCGAATTTGTAATTATCAGTTTCACCATCAACAAATTCAGGTTTAACTGTTGCTTTTACGAATGATTTAACACCCTTTATTTCTGGTAATTCATATTTAGCAAAAACATTAGAGTGATTTAAAAAGTTTGCTTTTTTAACAACTTTATCTGCATTTGTTTTAGCATCTTTACCTAATTCAATATCTTTAGCTTTGAATTCTCCACCAAAGCTTAAACCAGAACCTTTAACTTTAACTTCAGTTTCAACAAAAGTTTCAGGAACTTTGAATTCGTTAGTTGAAGCTTTTTTAGCGTGATTATAAGTAGAATTTATTTCACCTTTAAATGTGTAATTAACATGACCTTCAGTTGCAGCTAATGTAGTTATAGATGCAACAAGGCTTGCTAATAATATTGTTTTTTTCATAATATCTCTCCTCTTATCAAAAATTTAATATATTTATATAGTAGTCAAGTATATTGTAGCTATATATACAAGAAATGAAAGAACTTTTTATTTTTATTTAAAATAGTTTTTTAACCTGACTATTATACTATCTCAACCTTATGTATATTTTACGCACTCTATAACTCAAGTACACTTTATTAACCAAAAACAAAATTTTTTTAGAACAAAAAAATTTATCGTCTGTAGTCCCTTTATACAAAGTAAAAATTAATGGTAACAAATGTAAAGTATAAAGTGGTTAAATTTTTCATTAATGTATTTTTTTGTAAAATCAGGTATAATAAGCAGATATATTGAATAAATACTGTGTATTTAGCATTTTTTTAAATAATATGACACACAAAGAAAAAGATATATCATATTTTTTAAATCAGCATAATGTCGGACATTAAACGTAGCTTATTTAAAAAAATGCAAAAAAATATGTGTAGAACACTAATATGTTCTACTTTTATCCCCCTAAAAGTGATATGTACCCAAAAAAATGTATAGATAGTAAGAATGTATGATATAGTGAAAATTCAACTTAAAAAAATTAGAGCCCAAAAGCACATAAAATACTCAAAACTTTTTTTAAAATAATAAAAAAATATATTAAGTTAAAAAAATGGTAGTCATAAAATGTGTTTATACAGAAGAATAGTTTGTATGTGAAATATTTCAGTTAAGTATTAAACACTTGTTTTCTATTTTATTTCTTTTTTCTTCAACTTTTTTGGCTATAATATACTTGACTACTATAGATATGTAAAAAAAGGAGAAAACAATTATGAAAAAAACAATATTATTAGCAGGAATAATAGCCAGCATGACAACAATGGCTAATGTTACTGGTTTCGTAGAAGGAAACGGTGACGGCGAAGTAAGATTTAACAAAACATTAGATGGTAAAACATTTGTTGATGGAGATATCAACGATTTATCAGTTAAAGGTGAAGTAAAAGTTAACAAACTTACTTTAGGTGCAGTATTAAAGAATAAAGATATTAAAGAAATATCTAAAGTTAAACCTTTAACAACTGAAATGTATACAGAAAACTTATTAGACAACTCAAGTGTATACGCTAAATATGAATTACCAGAATTTTCTGGAATTAAATCATATGTAAAAGGAACATTAAATCCTAAAGCTAAATATGAAGCAGATGGATCATTAAACTTCAAAAAAGGTAATGTAGAATTAGAAGGACAATTAGCTCATAGCTTCAGTAATGGTGCAGAAGTATCATTAACTTCAAAGACTACATTCCCATTCGAAAAGAAAGATGGAGAATATGGTAAAGCAGCTTCATCAGAACACACATTAAAATTAGGAGCAAAGAAATTAAATAACTTTGAAGACCTAGAAGCAAGCTTAAAATTAAATCATACATATGCAAAAGAAGAAGCATTTAAGTTTGTTGATCTTTCAGCAAAAGGAACATATGCAGGATTAAAAGATAGTAAGTTAACAGGTAAAGCAAACTTCAGATACCAAGTAAATGGAACATCAGATGTTAAAGACCTATTAACAGATGGACAAATCAAATTAAACAAAGACGCATATGCACACTCATATGAATTAGATGCTAAATACACAGGAGTAAAAGACCTAGAATTAACAGCAGGAGCATTCGTACAACATATACACTTTGATGAAGGTGGATTAGGTAATTATTCAGCAAATGCTCTTAACGATTTATATTCACAAAGTTTATTAAGCGATACTAAGGATATATCAAAAGTATTCGTTGATAGACTAAACGATATTAAAAATAAATATAATAAAGCTAAAGAAGATTTAGAAAAAATCACAGAAGAACAAAAGAGAGCTTATAACGATGCTAAGTCTATTTACGATGATGCACTAAATGCATATGGTACCGAATTAGATAAAGAAGAAAAAACTATAAATGAAAAATTTGGTAAAATAACATCTTCACGTGATAAAGCAAACGCAGATATAATCATTCAAAAGACAAAAGAAATATTTGATAAATTAGAAAAAATAGATTCTATTGATAAAAAAACATCATCATTAACCTCTATTTCAAACTATAAATACGCTAATAAAGAATATATCACAAGCGAAAAAGCAAAACTTACAAACGAACGTGATACGTTATTCACTTCTGTTAATAATGCAGTTAATGAAATTAATAGAGTTAAAGGTAAATATGATAAAAAAATAACCTTAGCTTCTAATGCGTCTTCAAAAGATATTGTTGTTTATATGAATAAATTAGTAAATGATGCAGTTAAAACTGCTACAACTTCAACTAAGGATGGTTCATACACTAATAGAGCTCTTGCTAAAGTAGGAATACAACGTAAGAAAGCAAGTAAAGTTACTGACTTTGAAAGCAATAAAATCTATTTCAATAAAGATTCTAATACTGGTAAATTAGTCTATAACGCAACTGGAGATTTAAATTCTAAAACTCTAACAGAAAATTTACTTAATACAGATTACTTACAAGCTCAAAAAGCTTTAAAAGATTATAAAAAAGCATTAGATATTAAAGAAGAATACAAAAATTTTGTAGAAAGATATAAAGAATATGGTAACGCTAAATTAGACCTAGTTAACTTCGGTGCTAAATTAGGAGCTAAATATACTGGTGTTAAGAACTTAACATTAACTGTTGATGGTGTATTTGCAGGTAGATACCATTCTGGATATAATCAATTATTCAAATTACCTGCTTACACAACAGGATATGTTAAATTACACGCTGGTGCTAAATATGACTTCAAGTTATTAAATGATAAATTATTTGTAAGCCCAGAAGGAAATGTTACAACTACATTTGCTGATATCTATGCTGGAATATGCAATCCAAGCTTAGTATTAGCACCAAAGGTTTCAGTTGAATACAAACCTATAGAAGAATTAAAGGTTAAAGGTTCAGTTGAAGTACCAGTAAGATTCGGATTAAATGAACTTAATGAATTTAGATACAAGAATACAGGTATTAAAGGTTCATTAAACATGAGATACGAATGGAAATAAGCCAATTCTTATTGGAAATTTAATATATAGTCGAAAAGAGGCGAAAGCCTCTTTTTTTGTTATAGGTGTATATTTTTTGTAATTTTTTTTTAATTATTTCATCTTTTATTTAATATCATGTAAGGTAAACTTTATTATAAGGAGACAGATATGCTAGTAAATATGTTAACTATAAAAATTTTTGATTTAATTTGTGTAAATGAAATAACTGATTCTTATCATATTTTAAAAGTTTTAGATTTAAATGAAAGAAAATTTAGATATGAATTAGATATTTTATCAATGACTTTAAATAATCATAACTGGGGAGAAATTTATTTAAAGAATAAAAAAATATATTTTAAACTAAATGATACTCCAAACAATATTTTATCTTATTTGAATAAATGCTTGAAATTAAGTTCTATAGAAAGAATTAACTACATTTTTTTATGTCTAATTTCTGAAAATTTTATAAGTTTATCAAAAATAGCTAATGATTTATTTGTAACTAAAGCTACAATAAAAAAAGATTTAATAAAATTAAAAGATACTTTATACAATATCTCAATAAAATTTGATGGTCATTATTTTTTAGATGGAAATGAAATAGATGTAAGAAAAAAGGCATTTGAAACATTATCAACTGTAGTATTTGAGAACAAGAATAACAAGATGCCAGATTTAATAATGGAATCATATAATTTAGCACTTGATATTTATAATAAGCTAAATATTAATTATATGATAAATAATAATTTGGTATTTACATATATTTTAGTATTAATAGTCCGTATTAAAAACGGTAAAACCTTAAAAAAAGATATTGATAATGAAATATGTAATATAAAACTATATAACGCTATTGTATTAGCATTTAGTGAACTTAACGTTAATAAATATGAAATAAATGCATTTTATAGATTTATAATAAATACAATTTCTAATTATGACAATATTATAACCGACAAATGGATAGAATTTAGAATCATAACTCGAAACTTCATAGATAATATGTCTATAGCAACAAACATTCCTTTTATACAAGATAAATTTTTGCTAAAAGGGCTTGAAAATCACATACCACAATCAATATATAGATGTAAAAAAAACATTAAATTAGGTGATCTTAATTACCTATTTGATGAATTTATGACTAATAAGTTAATTGAAGTTGTAAAAAAAGAAATAGAGTATATAGAAAATATTTTTCAAATAAAATTCAGTATAGAAGAAATCTTACTTTATGCAGTACATTTCGAAGCATCAATAGAAAGAAATAATAATAACTGTAAAAATTATAAGAAAGTATTATTACTTTGCGTAGGTGGTTATGGTACTACTAAGATATTAATCAATAAACTAACTAATAGATACAATTTTAATAAGATTGATATTATCTCTCTTATGCAATTAAAACAAATTGATATAAATGAATATGATATATTAATTTCAACTATTGATGTGGATAACATCGATTTTGGAAATAAAATTAAAATTTCACCATTCTTAACAAATAAAGAATTAAAGAAATTAGATTCTTTATTTGAGATAAAAAATAATAGTTTAAATTATGAAAATTTATTATTAAATCTAAAAGAAAATCATGACATTGATGTTATTCAAAGGCAAACACTAATAAACGAATTTAACACCCTTAAGTATGAGACAATTTCAATGAAATACTTTAATAACATAGAATTCTGTAAGATAAAATTTAATACATGGGAAGACACTATAAGATATGGCGTTTCAAAAATGGTTGAACTTGGCATTGTAAATGATGATTATGCAAATAAAATTATTGATACTATCAATGAATATGGATCATATATGATAATTACCAAAAATATTGCTCTACCTCATGCAAAGGTTGAAAATGAAAATTATAAAACTGGTGTATATATCATATATCTTAAGTACCCTATAATATTCCCTGGAAGAAAAAGGGTGAAATTATTGTTTTTTGTTCATATTAATTGCGATGATTCAAGGGAATTAATTGATAACATTTTACAAATAATCGATAATGGACAAGATTTAAATAAAATACAAAATGTAGAAGATTTAAAATCTTATTTATCATATAAATAGAAAGGTAGCAGTATGTTTAAAAAGGAATTAATTAATTTTAATATTCAAGCTAGAAATTGGGAGGATGCGTTAGAAAATACCTGTAATATATTAGAAAAAAATGGATATATTGAACATAAATATATCAATAAATTAATTAATATAACTAAGGAGATTGGTCCTTATTATATTATAACAAGCAATGTGGGTATACCACATTTAAGACCAGATGAAGGTGTAATTAAGTCTGGATTAGCATTCTTTAAATTAAGGAATAAAGTAGATTTTTTAGGAAATAAGATACAGTATTTAATCTATATTTTAGCTTTAAATTCAAATGAACATATAGATAAAATCCAATCAATTACATCTATATTAGAAGATAAAAATTTATTTGAATCATTAAATAACAATAAATTTAATATTGATGAATTTATAAAATATATTAACAATAAAGGAGATGTTAAATTATGAAAAGAGGTTTAGTTGTTTGTAGAACAGGTATGGGAAGTTCCATGATGTTAAGAATAAAATTAGAACAAGTTATATCTGAAAATAATTTAGATATAGATTTAGAACATGATGTTTTAAGTGCAATAACAAATTATGATGTAGATTTTGTTGTAACAATGAATGATCTTGTAGATCAAGTAAAAGATGATGTAAAAGCAGTTATAGGTATTGAAGATTTAATGAATAAAGAAGAATTAAAAGCCAAATTACTTGATTATCTAAATAAAAATCAATAGGAGGAATATTTTTATGGAATTTGTAAAAATTATAGTTTTTGACTTATTAGGGCAAGCAGCTATTTTAGTTGGGTTAATGTCTTTAATTGGGCTAATTTTACAAAAGAAACCTGCTACTAAAGTTATATCTGGTACTATTAAAACTATTGTAGGTTTTCTAATTTTTAGTGGTGGAGGTGCAATGGCTGTAAAAGCTCTTGATAGTTTCCAAAATCTTTTTCAAAAAGGATTTGGATTAGCTGGTGTTCTACCTTTAGCAGAAGCTGTAACAGCTCTTGCCCAATCTAAGTTTGCAATTATTGTTTCACTAATAATGATTTTGGGATTTTTATTCAATTTAATTATTGCTAGATTCACAAGATTCAAATATATATTTTTAACTGGACAACATAACTTATATCTTGCAGCATTACTTACAGTTGTACTAAAAGCACTAAATTTATCTAATATAGTTACTATAGTAATAGGTGCAATTCTTTTAGGATTAGCTGCTGCTATTTATCCTGCTATAGCTCAACCGTATATGAGAAAAGTTACAGGACATGATGAAATAGCTATGGGACACTATGTTACTCTAGCATATGCTTTATCAGGATTTTTAGGTAAATTTGTTGGTGATCCAAAAGAAAGTACCGAAAAGATAAAATTACCTGGTTGGTTATCAATCTTTAAAGATTATGTTGTTTCAGTAAGCATATCTATTTTAGTATTTTTCTATATTGCAACAATAGCAGCAGGTAAAGAATATGTTAGTACTCTTTCAGGAAGTGTAAACTGGTTGATTTTCCCATTATTTCAATCATTAACATTCACAGCAGCCTTATATATTATAATAACAGGAGTTAGAATGTTTTTAGGAGAAATAATACCTGCATTCGTGGGAATTTCAGAAAAATTAATTCCTAATTCAAAACCTGCACTTGATTGCCCTGTTGTCTTTCAATATGCCCCAACTGCTACAGTTTTAGGATTTTTATCAGCCTACGTAGGTGGACTACTAACAATGGTTATACTTGCATCTCTTGGTATGGTTGTCATAATCCCAGTTGCAATACCATATTTCTTCATTGGTGCAACAGCAGGTGTATTCGGAAATGCCACTGGTGGATGGAAAGGTTGCATACTAGGAGGGTTTGTTACAGGAATTTTAATTGCAGTAGGTCCAGCAGTAATTTACCCTATAATGAAAATAGTTGGGCTAAGTGGAACTACATTCCCAGAAACAGACTTTGTTGCATTAGGACTAGTTGTATACTATGTAGGTAAAATTTTTGGTAGATAATGGGGGAAAAATATGTATAACAAAAACACTTTAATTGAACAATCAAAGATATTAAGAAAAGATATCATTGACTTAATTTTTTATGCTAAAGCTGGGCATCCAGGAGGTTCCTTATCTTGTATTGATATTTTAAATTATCTATATACATATGAAATAGATCTAAATAAGGATAAACGTTCAAGATTAGTCCTTTCAAAAGGACACGTTACACCTGCACTATATTCAATATTTTTAGAAAAAGGTGTTATACCTCGTGAATATATTACAACTTTTAGAAGAGTTAATTCAAAATTACAAGGTCATCCTGATAAAAAGAAAATAAATCAAATTGACGCTAATACAGGTTTACTAGGTCAAGGTTTATCAATATCTGTTGGTATGGCTTTAGCAAAAAAATTAAATAAGGATGATAACTATGTGTATTGTATAATAGGTGATGGTGAAATGCATGAAGGTCAAATATGGGAAGCATTAATGTCAGCCTCACACTACAAACTAGATAATTTAATTGCAATACTTGACTATAACAAATTATCATCAAAAGGTGATGTTAATAAGGTCATGAATCTTGAACCTATTTATGATAAAATAAAGGCTTTTGGTTTTAATGTTTTAAATATAAATGGACATAATTTTGATGAAATAAATGAAGCCATACTTACAGCAAAGAAAAAAAATTCAAAACCAACTTTCATAATAGCAAATACAATAAAAGGTAAGGGTGTATCATTTATGGAAAACAATCCAAAATGGCATAGTGGTGCTATAACAGAAGAACAAAGAGAAATTGCATATAAAGATATAGAAAGGGGAATACAATGAATTATGAAACTGTTTCACCAAGAGATTATATAGGTAAAATTTTGATAGATATTGCAACAAATAATGATAAAATTGTTGTTATTGATAGTGATTTATCAAGTTCTGTAACAACAAATAAATTCCAAGAAAAGTTCCCTGAAAGATTCTTTGAAATAGGAATAGCTGAACAAAATTCTCTAGGAATTACATCTGGACTTTCTTTAGAAGGTTTAATTCCATTTTATGTTAATTTTTCTATATTTTGCACAGGTACTGTTTGGACTCAATTAAGACAAGCCTGTTATGCAAAACTAAATATAAAGATTATAGGAACACATCCTGGTATGGATGATGGTCCAGATGGTGCAACACATCATGCATTAGAAGATTTAGCACTAACCCGTGCATTACCAAATTTAACAATATTAAATCCAATAGATGTTAACGATTTAGAAGCAGCAATAAAAAAAGCTATTGAAATAAACGGACCTGTATATATACGATGTGCAAGAGATATAGTACCTGTAATACATAATACTCCTTTAAAAGATTATTCATCAGAAAGCGAAGTAATCTATGATGATGGAAATGATGGTGCTATAATTTTTGAAGGTACTGCTTGTAAGCAAGCACTTGATGGTTATTTACTATTAAAAGATTTAGGATTTAAAAATAAATTAATCAGTATAAAACAAATTAAGCCGTTAAACAAAGAATATCTTGTAAACATATTAAAAAAAGTTAAAAAAGTTGTTACAGTTGAAAATCATACGATTTATGGAGGTTTAGCAACAATAATTTCAGAAATAATTGCAGAATATAATTTAAATATTAAACTTAAAAAAGTAGGAGTTAATGATACATTTACTGAATCTGGTAAAACTATAGAAGTTAAAGAAAAGTATGGACTATCTGGAGAAAATGTAAAAAATATATATTTAAAATAAAAGATCATTTAAGTGAGGTTGAAAAATCTCACTTTTTTTAATTAATTTTTATTTTTTTCGCACTCTACTTCACAAAATGAAATTAAATCGTGACAACAAGAAATAAATATGAAGTTAAAAAACTAAATATTTTAAAATAGTACAAATATTCGTTACTAAAATTGTGCTTTCCATTTTTAGTTAAATATTAAATTAGAAAAAAATTAAAAAATATATTCATATTTCCACTCTTTTTATATAAAATAATATTAATAATATATATTTGTAATAAAATAAGGAGGAGATTATGAAAAAAACACTATTATTAGCCAGTTTAATTGCAACTGTTTCAATGGCAACAACTGGTTTTGTTGAGAGTAATTTTAAAGGTGATTTAAACTTCACTAAAGCAGATGATATGACTATACTTACTGGAAATCTTGATGAATTATCGCTTAAAGGTGAAGTAAAAGTTAACAAACTTACTTTAGGTGCAGCATTAAAGAATAAAGATATTAAAGAAATATCTAAAGTTAACCCTTTAACAGCTGAAATGTATACAGAAAACTTATTAGACAATTCAAGTGTATACGCTAAATATGAATTACCTGAATTTGCTGGAATTAAATCATACGTAAAAGGAACATTAAATCCTAAAGCTAAATATGAAGCAGATGGAACATTAAACTTCAAAAAAGGTAATGTAGAATTAGAAGGACAATTAGCTCATAGCTTCAGTAATGGTGCAGAAGTATCATTAACTTCAAAGACTACATTCCCATTTGAAAAGAAAGATGGAGAATATGGTAAAGCAGCTTCATCAGAACACACATTAAAATTAGGAGCAAAGAAATTAAATAACTTTGAAGACCTAGAAGCAAGCTTAACTATAGGGCACGTATATGCAAAAGATGGATTCAGAAAAGCTGAATTAAATACAAAAGGAACATATGTAGGATTAAAAGATACTAAATTAAATGGAGAATTCAACTTTATAGACGAAAAAGAAGACGATGGTAAGACAGATAAGAACATGGCTGTATCATTGAAAGCTGGAGCAAACTATAAAGGAATTAAGGATCTAGAATTAGATGGTAAATTC
This sequence comes from Sneathia vaginalis, assembly GCF_000973085.1. NCBI lineage: Bacteria > Fusobacteriati > Fusobacteriota > Fusobacteriia > Fusobacteriales > Leptotrichiaceae > Sneathia > Sneathia vaginalis. The sequence goes on along the minus strand of NZ_CP011280.1, from coordinate 48,743 downwards.
AACTTCAAATACCAAGTAAAAGGTACTTCAAAAGTTAAAGATATCATAACAGATTCAGATATAGTATTAAACAAAGATGCATATGCACACTCATATGAATTAGATGCTAAATACACAGGAGTAAAAGACCTAGAATTAACAGCAGGAGCATTCGTACAACATATACACTTTGATGAAGGTGGAATAGGTAATTACGTAGCAAATCCTTCTGAATGGCTATACGCTCAAAGCTTAGTATCAAACGATAAAGACTTCTTTGCTAAACATAAAGAAGAATTAGAAAAAGCTAAAAAAGAATACGAAAAAGCTTTAGAAACTATAAAAGCTACAAAAACAGAAGATAAGAAGAAATATAATGACAACAAAGAAATTTATGACAAATTAATAGAAGCTAAAAAATTACAATTGGATGAAGAAATTAAATCTGCTAAAGCAATATATGACAGCATAACAGACGAAAAAGATAAAGCTACTGCTAAAAAAGCTTATGAAACACAAGTTAAAATTAATAATCTAGAATTTAAAACTGGAGAATTATCAGCAAAATTATCAAACATACATTTCCAACTTGAAAAACTACAGTTAGAAAAGAAAACTGAAAAAGAAGAAGAAATAGATAAGCTACTAGAAGAATCTAAAAAACAAATACAAGAATTAAAAAAAGATAAAGAAGACAAAGGTGCTTTTGTATTCTTTTATTCATTAGCAAAAGCTGCAGCTAAGAGTTTTGTTAAGGATCTTATACCTAGTGCTATACCAGATACCCCAGAAGAAAAAGGTAAAAAATTAGCAAAAGCAGAATATAATAAAGAAGTATTCCTTCACGAAGAAAAAGAAAACAAAAAAATCAAGAATATAATTAAAGATCTAGTATTTAAAAAGGAAGCAGATGGTTCATATAAGATAGCCACTTCAGGTGATGTTAAAGCGAATGATGTATACGATATAACAAAATCTGAATATGGAAAAGCTTTAGCAACTAAAGAAAGCTACGAAAATTATTCTAAAAACAAATATAACGAAGCTATAAATACTCTAAGTGAATACAAAGCAAAAATAGACTTAGTAAACTTTGGATTCAAATTAGGTACTAAGTACACTGGTGTTAAGAACCTAACATTAACTGCTGATAGTGTATTTGCAGGTAGACATCATTCAGGATATGATCAATTGCTTAAATTCAAACCATATACAACAGGATACATTAAATTACACACTGGTGCAAAATATGACTTCAAGTTATTAAATGATAAATTAGTTGTAAGTCCAGAAGCTAATGCTACAACTACATTCGCTGATATTTATGCTGGAACGGTTAACCCAAGCTTAGTATTAGCACCAAAAGTATCTGTAGAATACAACCCAATAGAAACATTAAAAGTTTCAGGTTCAGTAGAAGTTCCAGTTAAATTTGGTTTAAACCAATTTGAAGAATTCGGTTATAGAAGCACATCTATTAAAGGTGCATTAAACATGAAATATGAATGGAAATAATAAAAAGGGCAAAAGCCCTTTTTTATTTGAATTCGTATAATACATTTAAAAAAAATATGACAATGAAAAACAAATAATATTAAAAATCTATAAATTTAAAAAATATGGTTAAAAAATTGTAAGGTGTATTTTTTACCAATATTCTATATAAATTCAGAATATGTCTTAAATGGTTAAAAAATAATCTTGAAAACTATTAATTTCTATGTTTATATTTTATAATTTTACATATAAAATAATATTAATAATATATACTTGTAACGGAAAGAAGGAAATTTTCATGAAAAAAACGCTATTATTAGCCAGTTTAATTACAACTGTTTCAATGGCATCAACTGGTTTTGTTGAGAGTAATTTTAAAGGTGATTTAAACTTCACTAAAGCAGATGATATGACTGTACTTACTGGAAATCTTGATGAATTATCACTTAAAGGTGAAGTAAAAGTTAATAAACTTACTTTAGGTGCAGTATTAAAGAATAAAGATATTAAAGCAATATCTAAAGTTAACCCTTTAACAACTGAAATGTATACAGAAAACTTATTAGACAATTCAAGTGTATACGCTAAATATGAATTACCAGAATTTTCTGGAATTAAATCATATGTAAAAGGAACATTAAATCCTAAAGCTAAATATGAAGCAGATAAAACATTAAACTTCAAAAAAGGTAATGTAGAATTAGAAGGACAATTAGCTCACAGCTTCAGTAACGGTGCAGAAGTATCATTAACTTCAAAGACTACATTCCCATTCGAAAAGAAAGATGGAGAATATGGTAAAGCAGCTTCATCAGAACACACATTAAAATTAGGAGCAAAGAAATTAAATAACTTTGAAGACCTAGAAGCAAGCTTAACTATAGGGCACGTATATGCAAAAGATGGATTCAGAAAAGCTGAATTAAATGCAAAAGGAACATATGTAGGATTAAAAGATACTAAATTAAATGGAGAATTCAACTTTATAGACGAAAAAGAAGACGATGGTAAGACAGATAAGAACATGGCTGTATCATTAAAAGCTGGAGCAAACTATAAAGGAGTTAAGGATCTAGAATTAGATGGTAAATTCAACTTCAAATACCAAGTAAAAGGTACTTCAAAAGTTAAAGATATCATAACAGATTCAGACATAGTATTAAACAAAGATGCATATGCACACTCATATGAATTAGATGCTAAATACACAGGAGTAAAAGACCTAGAATTAACAGCAGGAGCATTTGTACAACACATACACTTTAATGAAGGTGGAGTTAATGGAAATTCTTTAGAAAAACTTTACACTCAAAGCTTAATATCAAATGATCCTAATTTCATAACTAATTCACAATTAGAATTAGCTGAAATTGAAAAAGAATACAAAGAAGCTTTAAAAGATCTTGAATCAAAATCATCTACGAAAGAACAAGTATATAGAGAGGCAAACACTCAGTATGAACAAGAATTAAATGTTCTAAAAACTAAATCAGATAATGAAGATAAAGGAATTAAAAAAGACTATAACGACTCTGATGATGAAAAAGAAGATGTAAAAAAAGGATATGACATTCAAGTAAAAATTAATAATCTAGAAAAAAAAGCAGAAGAATTAGAATCAGCAAAAAGTAAACTTGAAAATGACCATAATTTCTTAAAAACAAAAGTAAAATCTAAATACATAAATGAAGAAAAATATCAAAACGAAATAAGTAGAATTAGCGAAGAAATAGAAGAAACTAGAGCACAAATAGCAAAGCTAACATTATCACTTTATGATGCTAATAGCAAAGCTGGCCAATTTTTACAATTTTTACAATTTTTACAAGCTTCTTTTGGAGGACCAGTTACTGCAGGTAAAAATTTTGCTATAGCAGAAAATAACGTTAAAAAATTTGAGGAAAATAAAGAAAAATTCATAGCAAAAAAAATTATGACAACCGAATATGGAAAAGCATTAGATAAAGTAAAAAACCTTGAGAAAAAAATTGAACAAACTAAAAATGGAATAATAAATGCTGTAAATATACAAAAATATAATTCAGACCTAGTTAACTTTGGATTCAAATTAGGTGCTAAGTACACTGGTGTTAAGAATCTAACATTAACTGCTGATGGTGTATTTGCTGGTAGACATCATTCATTATTCGATAAAACTATTAAGTACACAACAGGATATGTTAAATTACACACAGGTACAAAATATGACTTCAAGTTATTAAACGATAAGTTAGTTGTAAGTCCAGAAGCTAATGTTACAGCTACATTCGCTGATATTTATGCTGGAATGGTTAACCCAAGCTTAGTATTAGCACCAAAAGTATCTGTAGAATACAATCCAATGGAAACATTAAAAGTTTCAGGTTCAGTAGAAGTACCAGTTAACTTTGGAAGAACAGGAATTAATGAATTTGGATACCAAAGCACAAGCATAAAAAGTGCATTTAACATGAAATATGAATGGAAATAGCCCCCTTAAATTAGTGAGATTAGAAATAGTCTCACTTCTTTTTTTTGTTAAAAAATTTTCTTTATCATCTCTAAAAACATCTTTCATTTCATCCGTATATGATTAAGATATAGTATATTAATGATAAAAGGCTGCAACAGAAAGTCATATTACTCTCTGCAAAACCAGAAACTTTCATTGAAACAGAAGTTAAAGTTAAGGATACAGGTTTAAGCTTTGGTGGTAAAATTAGCTTTAAAAATTTCTCAACTGTTAAAACAGAATTTAATATGAACTATACTTGGAATTAATTAAACTTTTTTGCTTTTTTTAGCTCATTTTCTGTACTTTTTTTCATTTTTTTTGTATAATAAGGAGAAAGGTGGGTATAAATATGAGAGTAATAATATTAAAAGACAAAGAAGAAATTGGAAAATGGAGTGCATACCTAATTGCAAAGCGTATTAATGAATTTAAACCTACTGAACAAAGACCTTTCGTATTAGGATTGCCAACTGGTTCTACACCACTTGTTACATATAGGGAACTAATAAACTTGTACAAAGAAGGATTAGTTTCATTCAAGAACGTTGTAACTTTCAATATGGACGAATACGTTGGATTAAGTCCTAGTCACAAGCAAAGTTATCACTATTTTATGTTCGAAAATTTCTTTAATCACATCGACATAAAAAAAGAAAATATCAATATACTTGATGGACTTGCAAGTGATCCTGATAAAGAATGTTTAAGATATGAAAACAAGATGAAAAGCTATGGTGGAATTAACTTCTTCTTAGGCGGTGTAGGTGAAGATGGTCATATTGCATTTAATGAACCAGGTTCTTCTCTTGCTTCAAGAACTAGAGATAAAGAATTAACACAAGATACTATTCTAGCTAATTCAAGATTCTTCGATAATGATATATCTAAAGTTCCAACTTTAGCACTAACAGTCGGAGTTGGTACAATAATGGACAGTGAAGAAGTAATGATAATGGCTAATGGTTACAAAAAATCACTGGCTGTAAGACATGCTATTGAAATGGGTGTTAATCATATGTGGACAGTTTCAATGTTGCAAATGCATAAAAAAGCTATACTTGTAATAGATGAAGATGCTGCACTAGACTTAAGACTTAAAACATACAAATATTTCAAAGACATTGAAGCAAAAAATTTAAATTTGGAAAATCTAAAAAAATTAATATTAGGAGGAAATTAGATGAAAAAGATTCTAATAGGTGTAAGTATGTTAATAGCACTTAATACTTTCTCTTTTACATTGCGTGAATTCTATCTTTCAAATACAGTTTCACAAGAAGCGTTTGATAAAAATACTAATGCTGTTAATAAGAAGATATGGGAAGAAGTTGAAAAAAAAGCAAAAGAAGTTAATGGTAATTTACAAGTTAAAGCTAATAATGACTATTTTAAAAGCTTTTTAATCACTTCTAAGGACAAGTATTATGGTTTAACTTTTGACAGCAAAACAGGAGAAAAAGTAAATCTTAAAGATTTATTTGTTAAGGGATATGCAGATCCTATAAACGGAATTATTAAAGAAAGAATTGCTGATTTAGGAATAACAGATTCTAAATTTAATGGTATTTCTACATGGTTTAACCAAGAATACTATCTAGAAGATTTTACTATAAATATTCTATTAAATAACGTTACAAGTTTAGCGGATAAAAATCTTTCTATTCCAATATATCCAATTGAAGTGAGAGGAATTATAAAATAGTATGCAAAACACTAAATGGAATTTAAGAGAAAAGGTATCTCGTATATCTACTCTTAACATCGATAAAGATGTTTTAAATATCCTTGCTTCTAGAGGAATTACAAAAAAAGAAGACATTATTAATTTTATACACCCAGATATTAAGGCCCTAAGCTCACCTAGTCTATTAGTAGATCTAGATAAAGCTGTGGATAGAATATTAAAAGCTATAGATAATAATGAAAAGATTTGTATATATGGTGATTATGACGTGGACGGTATTACTTCCACGTCTATTCTATACTTAGCCTTTAAAAAGCTAGGTGCTAAAAATCTTGACTTCTACATTCCAATAAGAGACGAAGGATATGGACTTAATAATCAAGCATTAGATCAAATAAAAGCTAATGGTACAGATCTTGTAATAACAGTTGACTGTGGTATTACATCATACAAGGAAATTAACTATGCTAATTCTATAGGTCTTAGTGTGATAATTACAGACCATCATAACTTACTAGATCCAGTTGTACCTAATGCATATGCTGTTATAAACCCTAAAAGGCTTGAAAATAAATACCCTTTTAGAGAACTAGCAGGTGTTGGTACAGCATTTATGGTAGTACTTGCACTATTTAAAAGAAAAGGTATATATGAAGAAGCTTTCTCATATATAGATTTGGTTTGTCTTGGTACTATTGCAGATGTTGTTCCATTAATTAAAGAAAATAGGATAATTGTTAAATACGGTCTTGAAAGACTAAAAAACACACAAAATCTAGGACTTAAAATGCTCCTAAAAAAAGTCTTTCCTGATAAGCTTGATGAATATTCTTCAGGTGATGTAGGATTTACAATATCCCCAATATTTAATGCAGCTGGTAGATTACAAGATGCAAAACTTGTAGTATATCTTTTAATTTCTGACAACGAAAGAGAAATTAGCACTATAATAGACGAATTACTACTTAAAAACAAAGAAAGAAAAGAAATACAAAATAGCATCTTCGATTTAGCAAAAGAAGAAATAGAAAAGTATTCACAAACTGACTATGTATTAATTAGTTCAAGCCCTAAATACCATCATGGTGTAATAGGCATAGTTGCAGCAAAATTAGTAGATATGTATTACAAGCCTTGCATAATATTAGAAGAAAAAAGTGATGAAAATATCGCTGTTGCATCTTGTCGTAGTATACCTAATTTTGATATAACAAAGGCACTACAATATTGTGGAGACTTACTTGTAAGATATGGTGGGCATACTGGTGCTGCAGGTTTTACAATAGAAATACAAAATATACAAAAATTTAGAGAAAAAATTAATGAATACGCTAAAAAAACACTTAAAGAAGAAGATTTCTATAAGGTAATAGATATAGATAAGGTCTTACCTATACAAAAAATTTCATATGAATTCTTTAAAACCTTAGAATTACTTAAACCTTTTGGATTTGGTAATCCTACACCAACATTTTTAACTAAAAATGTTATTGTAGAAAACGCAAAGTTAATAGGGCAAGATAAGTCACACCTAAGTTTTGACTTCTCAAAAAAAGGATTTGCTACAAAAGGAGCTATATGGTTTTCTAAAGGTGATAAAATTAATGAAATGAATTCTAGTATATTTTATGATATCGTTTTTAAGATAAATATTAATCTATTTAAAGGAAAGTTCTATACTAAAGTTTTAATAGATGATATGAAAGAATCTACACTTAAATCTAGTGATAAATTTACATTTTTAAAATCTTTATTTGAAACAAGTTTCCCTATGAAATCTGTATTCTATTCATATATTTATCTTGAAAAAGATAGTATGTTAAATATTGAATATACAAGTAATCGTGTTGTATTATCTAATACAAGAATCGTAGGTAAATTAGATGAAAATATTTCAAGACTTTTAACTTGCCTTCACACATTTTACGCTTTTAACTTCAAAGTTAAAGTTGAAAGCACCAATGTATATGATGGGGTTAATAACGTTGGGATTATTATCTACAGGGACTATGGAATAAGTACGTATAAGAAGAATGACAAAAATATTTTTAACTATATTAAATCTAATATAATAGGCCCACTAGAATATGACTCAACAACAAAGAAAGCCTTATCTTGTTTGTATAAGGAAAATATGAATATACTTTTATCTAAAAAAAATATCACTGGCCCTATAAGTCACAATATATTACTTACTTTTTGTATGTATAACATGGTTAAAGGTTTTAAAACTCAAATTTTAAGTAGTGATAAAGATATCTTGAATGATAAAAGACTTGTATTCTATATGTCTAAAGAAAAAAGTCCATATTTAATATTAGATAAGAATACGTATAAAGAAAAAGTAGACTTAACTAATTTTAAAAAGATAATACTCTTAGACGATAGTATTTCAGAAAAAGATAACTTTATGTCTGTTAAAAATGAGGTTATTTTACCTAAAAATGTGCTAGAACTTAATAATGAAAATATTAAAAAATATGGTATGGAAAATATATATACAAAATTTCTTCCACTAAAGGAAAAAAAGAAATTTGTAGATAAAATAAATAACAATGAGATTATACTGTCAGATGATAGTATTTATGAGATAATATAAGGAGGGAAAATGTCTGTTGGAATTTTTTATGGGACAACAACTGGTGTAACTGAAGAAGTTGCACAAATATTATGCGATAAAATTGATGGTGCACAAATGTTTGATGTCGCAAATGGTATAGATAATATGAACGATTTTGATTTTTTAATTTTCTGTTCTTCAACTTGGGGTCTTGGAGACTTACAAGATGATTGGATGGCTGTAATTGATGACTTACCTAAATTTAACGGTAAACCCGTTGCTTTATTAGGTACAGGAGACTGTGTTGCATTTGCAGATACGTTTATAGACGCAATGAGATTGCTATATGATAAGTGTAAGAAAAATGGTGCAAATATTGTTGGAATGGTGCCAACAGATGGTTATGACTTCGTTGCTTCACTTGCGATTATAGACAACAAGTTTATAGCTCTTCCTATAGACCACATGAATGAAGCAGAAAAAACAGAAGAAAGAATAGATAATTGGCTAGAAATATTAAATAAATATATACATTAATGAAAGGATAACGTATGAATACGAAAAGAATAGATTACAACCTTAGAACTTATGCGATAGATAAACTCTTTTATACTTCAAAAGAACTAGGTCCTATCTACACAAACAGTAAGACTACTTTCAATGCTTGGGCACCAACAGCAACAGAAATGAATTTAATTGAGTACCTAGACAATGGTCAAACTATACTGCATCCTATGGAAAAAGATAATGAGGGTGTGTTTAGTATAACAATAAAGGGAAATTTAGATGGTTTTGTGTATAATTACCAAATTAAATTTGATAATTTAGTTAATGAAGCTGTTGATCCATATGTAAAAGCTACTACAGTAAATGGTAAAAAAGGTGTAGTTGTAAACTTATTAAAGACTAATCCTAAAAAATTTACAAGATTAGCTCCTTTTACTAATCCTGTTGATGCCGTTATTTACGAACTAAGTATTAGAGATTTTACTGTTGATCCTAATGCAAAATTCAAAAACAAAGGTAAGTTTCTAGGTCTTTGTGAGAATAAGGCTATTAAATATTTAAAGTCTCTAGGTATTACACACGTACAAATGATGCCTATATACAACTTTAGTTGTGACTCAGTAGACGAACTTCACCCTTTTGATAAGTATAACTGGGGATACGATCCTGTAAATTACAATGTTGTAGAAGGTGCTTTTGCAACTGATCCTACAAAGCCTACTGTACGTATAAAGGAACTTAAAAAATTAATAAAGACTTTACACGATAATGGTATACGTGTAATTATGGATGTTGTTTACAACCACGTTTATGATGCAATGCAACATAGTTTTGAAAAACTTGTACCAGATTATGGATTTAGAAAAGATGAATTTTGTAACTTTTCTAATGGTTCTGGTTGCGGTAATGATGTTGCAAGTGATCACTTAATGATTAGAAAATATATAGTTGATAGTGTTGTATACTGGGCAAATGAATACAAACTTGATGGATTTAGATTTGATTTAATGGGTATACTTGATGTTACAACAATGAATGAAATACGTAAAAAATTAGATGAAATTGACCCTTCTATTATCATGCTTGGTGAAGGTTGGCATCTAAATACTGATTTAGATAAAGCTGATATGGCTACCCAAACTAATGCTGGTAAAATGCCTGGTGTAGCATTCTTCAATGATGACATTAGAAATGATTTAAAAGGTTCAACATACGAACAAATTACTACAGGCTTCGTTAATTCATGGAAGTCAAAAAAAGATAGTTTAGTAAAATCTATTATGGGAGGTTTGGGTCTTTATTCATACACTAGTCCAAATCAATTAGTACAATATGTAGAATCACATGATGACTATACCTTATTTGATCAATTAGGTATTTCAAGTGATAAAAACAAAATTAATGAAATTAAAAAAATGCATAAAATGGCAACTTCTATTGCACTTTTAGCACAAGGTATTAGTTTTATACACTCTGGTCAAGAGTTTTATAGAACGAAGTATAATGTAGAAAATTCATATAAGTCTAGTGATAAGATAAATAAATTTGATTGGTCTAGAATGAAGAGTAATAAAAAGTACGTTAATTATGTTTCTGACTTGATTAAGTTTAAGAAAAACACTCCTGTATTTAGACTAAATACTTATGAAGAAATTAAAAAAGCCTTTAAGTTATTGAAATACTCAAAAAGCTTTATTGCATACCAATTAGGGGAATATTTAATACTTGCAAATACATCTAAAAAAACAAAAGTCTTTAATATATCTTCTAAATATGCTATTATTAGTTCAAACTATAAGTTTAACGATGAAAAAAAGATATTAAATGGAAATATTAATGTCACATCTCTAAACTTCATGATTTTAAAAAAGGAGAAATAGTTTATGAAAAAGATCTTATTAGCAATCTTTTTTGTAGCTCTGCTTTTTTCCTGTGCGAAAAAAGCCAAAAATGACCCAGATAGACCACTAAAAATAGGTGTAATACAATTTGTAGCACACCCTGCATTAGATAGATCGTTGCAAGGGTTCAAAGATAGCTTAAAAAAAGATCACAAAAACATTACTTTTATTGTAAAAAATGCAAATGGCGAAATAAGCACAGCAAATATTATTGCAAGTTCATTTGAAAGAGAACATGTTGATTTAATATATGCAATAGCAACACCTAGTGCTCAAGCTGCGATGCATGCTACAACGAATATCCCCATAATTTTCTCAGCAGTTACAAATCCAAAAGACGCTGGAATTGTAGCCCCTAATATTACAGGTGTTAGCGATTATGTTGATATACAAGAACAACTATCAATGGTTAATAAAATAGATAAAAAGATTAAGACTATTGGTGTATTATACAATTCATCTGAGGCTAACTCACTTGCAACTGTTAACCTGCTTAAAAAAGCTTGTGCAAATCTAAATCTTAATTTAGAATTAAAAAGTGTAACACAAATAAGTGAAGTGCCACAAGCAGTTAAATATCTTGTAACCAAAGTAGATGCAATTTATACACCTACTGATAATTTAATAGCTTCTGTTTTACCTATAATCTCAGATGAAGCAATAGCTCAAAAAAAGATAATTATAGGTTCAGAAAAAGCACACGTTGAAGCTGGTGCTTTAATAACTAAAGGTATAGACTACTTTAAGTTAGGTCAACGTGCAGGTAGTATGGCAAACGATATATTATTTAAAAACATAAAGGTCTCTAGCATACCTGTTGCTACTATGCCTCTATCTGATATATCTATTAATAATGATACTCTTAAAAAATTAGGTATAACTCTACCTAGTGATTTGAAATAAGGTGAAAAATGAAAAAGCTAATATATCTTTTAATACTTATTCCTTTCTTTTTCACTTCATGTAAAAAGCAAGAAAAAGCTATTACAATAGGTATAGCAAAGGTTGTTGATCATCCATCAATAAATGAAATTGAAAAAGGAATAAAAGATGGTTTAAAAGATAAAAATATTAAAATTGAAGTTAAAAGTGCTAATGGAGAAATAGCTACTGCTGATTTAATCGCTAAAAGCTTTAAAATGAGCAATATGTCTGCTGTTATTGGTATAGGTACACTTCCTAGCCAAGCACTAAAAAGTGCAAATACAGATACACCTGTAATTTTCTCATGTGTTACAGATCCTGTTAGTGCTAACTTAAAAGGTGATAATATTACTGGTATTTGTGATAGACTTGATACTACTTATGATGAGTTAAAATTACTAAAAAAAGCTTTCCCTAAAGTAAAAAATATTGGTATTATTTATTCAACTTCAGAATTGAATTCTCTAGTACATATTAAAGATATTGAAACTAGTGCTAAAAAGTTAAATTTAAATGTTATAAAACTGGGGGTAACTAATTCATCTGAGATTCCACAAGTTACAACTAATTTGCTTAATAAGGCAGATGCAATATATGTACCTATAGATAATTTAGTTGTTGCTAATATATCTTATCTAATAACTAAAGCAAATGAAAAAAGAAAACCTTTAATTGCTTCTGATAGTTCATCAGTTAAATTAGGTGCTCTATTTTCAATAGGACTTGATTACTATGAATTAGGTAAACAAACTGCTAATATATTACTAGAAGTTTTAAATGGTAAAAAACCTAGTGATATTCCAGTGCAAATGGCAAAAAATACAAGACTTTTTGTAAATAAAGAAACAGAAAAATTATTAAACGTTAAAATAGGAGACTAGCATGAAGAAAATATTTATTATTCTATTACTTCCCTTATTAGTATTATCGTGCCTCGGTAAACCTAAAAAAGATACTAAAGTAAATGGTGTTATAAAAATTGGAATATCTAAAGTTGTAGCACATCCATCACTAGACCTAGTTGAAAAAGGTATAAAAGATGTTTTAGAGGGAAAAAATATACAAATAGAGGTCAAAACTGCAAATGGAGAACTTGCAACAGCTGATTTAATAGCTAAAAACTTTAAAATTAGTGGTAAAAACGCTGTCATTGGTATAGGTACATTATCAAGCCAATCGCTTAAAAATATTAATGACACTACACCAGTATTATTCAGTGCTGTATCTAGTCCTGAAGATGCCAACTTATTAGCTAAGAATGTAACTGGTACATCTGATAAATTAGTTTGTGTTGACAAACAATTAAAACTACTTGTAAAGTGTTTTCCTAATATAAAGAAAATAGGGGTACTTTATTCAAACTCTGAATTGAATTCTGTATCACAAGTAAATGAAATAGAAAAACAAGCAAAAAAATTAGGACTTAGCGTTGTACGTGGAGGTGCAACAAATTCTAGTGAAATACCTCAAGTAGCAAAAAATGTATTAGAAAGAGTTGATGCTTTATACATTCCAACAGATAATCTAATGGTTGCTAATATATCTTACTTAATAGATGAGGCTAATAAAGTTAAAAAACCATTAATAGCTTCTGAACCATCATCAGTAAAACAAGGTGCATTATTCTCTTATGGTGTTGATTATTACGAATTAGGTAAAAAAACTGGTTCTATATTATTAGAAATATTAAATGGTAAAAAGCCTTCTGATATACCTTATGTAACTGCAGAACCTAAGCTATATGTCAATAAAGAAACAGAAAAATTACTAAACGTAGTCATACAAGAATAGAAGGAGGATAAAATGAATGAACTATTAATTTTTATTAATGTCATCCCTGAGTCAATAAAAATTGGATTAATCTATTCAATTATGGCTATGGGGGTGTACATAACATACAAGATACTTGATTTCCCAGATTTAACAGTTGATGGATCATTTCCATTAGGAGGGTTTGTATTTGCATACTTTGCACTTAGTTCATATTCTCCCTTTGTAGGACTTGTATTCTCAATTATAGCGGGTGCTATTGCTGGACTTATTACTGGTGTTTTCCACGTTAAATGTGGTATAGACAAACTGTTAGCTGGTATCTTAACAATGATAACTCTTTACAGTGTTAATGCAAGAATTGTGGATAAACCTAGTGTATTTATTGATGCAAATAAGAGTATTTATGGAGTCATTTCATATGAACACCATTTCTTATTATTCTTTATAATAAGCATAGTCTTATTAGCTTTAAAAGTCCTATATGATTACAATATTAAAAAGAACAAATATGTTATTAAAAGCTTTTTAATCTATGTTGTCATACTATTAGTTCTTTGCTATTACACATACTATACAGAAGACATTAGTATGTATCTAACTGTATTAATCGTATTTATCATTAAGCTTGTAATGGATTACATACTAACATCAAAGTTTGGATTCATTTTAAGAGCTTTAGGTGATAATGAAAACATAGTAACAGGTCTTGGTGTTAACAGTGATAAATTAAAGATTTTAGGTCTTATGTTATCTAATGCCTTAGTTAGTTTATCAGGTGCCTTATTCACACAATACATACGTGTTATAGACCTATCATCTTCAGTAGGTACTATGGTTATTGGACTTGCCTCTATAATCTTTGGACTAGGTATAATTAAAAAGTCTAATATTATTAACCACATATCTATAGTAATTGTTGGATCTATTGTTTACTATATTGTAATTAACTTTGCACTTAACTCATCAGGAATAACAGAAATATTACTTACAGCATTACACTTTAGCGAACAAACAATATCTAAATTCTCAGTTAAACCGACAGACGTTAAGATAATAACAGCACTACTACTAGGTATAATACTTGCAATAGATAACAAGAAAAAGAAAAAGAAGGTGAAGTAGATGTTAGAATTAAAAAATATTAATAAGACCTTTTATACAGAACTTGGCCATTCTAAAACTGTTTTTGATAATCTAAGCCTTGTAGCAAATAAGGGAGAATTTATAACAATAATAGGAAGTAATGGTGCTGGTAAATCTACTCTACTTAACATTATTAATGGAAATGTAGAAGTTGACTCTGGTAGTATAGAGTTAAATGGTGTTGATATAACTAACCTAAAGCCTCATAAAAGAGCTAAGTGGATTTCACAAGTATATCAAGACCCTACTCTAGGTACATCACCTTCTATGGTCGTTTTAGAAAATTTATCTATGGCTATGAATAAGGGTAAACCATTTAATCTACATTTTGGTCTTGATATTAAGCACATAGACTATTTTAATGAACAACTAAAAGACTTAGGTTTAGGTCTTGAAAAACAACTTTATACAAGAGTTGGTTCATTATCTGGAGGGCAAAGACAATGCTTATCACTTTTAATGGCTACATTAAAAAAACCTGATATCCTTTTACTAGATGAACATACAGCAGCCCTTGATCCACAAACTAGTCAAATAATATTAGAAAAGACAAAAGAAATTATTGAAAAGAATAATCTAATTGCCTTTATGATTACACATAATATGCAAGATGCTATTAAATATGGTAATAGATTAATAATGTTCCATAAAGGAAAGATAATATTCGATATTAAAGGTGAAGAAAAAGAAAACTTAACAGTTGAAAAATTGCTTAACCTATTTAAACAAAAAGAACTTAAATTATCAGATTTATCTGATAAAGATTTATTCTAATAAAAATGCTATCAAATGGTAGCATTTTTTCAGTTATATATTATTTTTCACTTGAAAACCCTTTATTTTCAGTGTTTGCATAAATGCGCCTAATTCAGTTATCAATTAAAAATATTTTGTAAGCCTTTATTTTGTAGGTTTTTAGTTTTGTTATAAAAGTATTTTTAACTTGAAAAATATAAATCAAAGTGATAAAATTATTAAGGATTGGTGGTGATTATAATAAAAAAGGAACTTATAAAACCTGCTAGCCCGAAGTCGGAAACTATAAATATTATTATTACAATAATTTTATTGATTCTCTTCGCAGGTATTTTATTACATTTTACAAACACAAAGCATTATACTAAATCTGTGACTAGCACTCAGATATCTAGTATAGATTTAAATAATGAAGAAATTTCGATATTTACGAATTTAGGACTTTTCGCACAAGATTACAAAGATCTAAAGAGCGATAATAAGGACCTAAGTCCTAAGGTATTGGATGAACAGTTATTCTACGCACCTTTTTGCAAAGATGCGTCATGGGAAGATTCTGGTAAACACAAATGGACCATGTTTACACATGAAAATTATGTGTACTATGTGGGTATCAGTTCTGATAAGAACATTGCTGGAGATTTCTTCTTGGTTATTAACGCCAAAACCTTTGAATACAAAATTAGATACACAAAAAACTTTAAAGATTATGACAAATTAAGTAACAATAAAGAAACCTTGGCACATGCTATTAATCAATTTAAAGAAATTGTCGCCTACACTGGTGATGATTTAGCAAAGGAAACGAAAGGAAATTAAAATGAAATCATTCAAATCAACTGTACTTATTTTGTTAGGAACATTTCTATGTTCTTTTTTAGGATTTAGTAAATATAGGGTTGGAATAACTCTTTTACCATATTATAGTTATACAAAGAATATAGTAAAAGATAAGATGGATGTAGTTCCAGTTATACCTAGTAATGTTGACGTACATACATATCATCCAACAGCAAATGACATGAAAAAATTAACTAACTTAGACTTCATAGTAGTAAACGGTATAGGACATGATGAATTTGTAAAACCAATGATACGTTCTGCTATGAAGAATAATAGAAAATTAAAGATAATAAATGCAGACACTGAAACTTCTATAATGAACGTTGCAGGTCAAAAAAGAGGTTCTACAAAGAATCCACATACCTTTATTTCTATTACTCAAAGCATACAACAAATTAGATATATTGCTAAAAGATTAGGTCAATATGACCCAGCTAACAAGGCATACTATAACAAAAATGCAATGCAATATATTTCAAAATTAAGAAGTATAAAAAACCAAGAATTACGTAAAGTTAGAGGATGTAATCTATCTAATATTAAAGTTGCAACTACACACGCTGGTTATGACTACTTGTTAAATGAATTCGGTTTAACAGTTAGCCTAGTTATAGAACCACACCACGCACAAGCACCAAATGCTAGCGACCTTGCATATGCAATTAATAAGATTAAAAAAGATCATATAGCTGTGCTATTTGATGAAGAAGGTGGAAACCCTAAAAATGCTATGACTTTACATAATGCAACAGGTATAAAGATTGCAAAACTTTCACACATAACAAAAGGTAATTATACTGCTGACTCATTTGAAAACTTCATAAGACATGATTTATCAAATGTAGCTACTGCTTTAAAGAGCATTTCGAAAGGTAAAAGATGATAAAAGGAATACAAATTGAGATAAAAAATCTTTCATTAAATTTAGGTAATACTCATATATTAAATAACATCAATCTTTTAATAAAGCGTGGAGAAATTAACTGCATTGTTGGTCCAAATGGTGGTGGTAAAACTTCTCTTATCCGTTGTATACTAGGACAAGTTCCTTATGATGGTGAAATTTACCTAGAATATGAAGAAAACAAAAAAATAGGTTACGTACCTCAATTTATAGAATTTGAAAGAAGTCTACCTATAACTGTTGAAGATTTCTTAATGTTATGTTATCAAAGAACTCCAGCATTTTTAGGTGTTACAAAGAAAAATAAGTCATATTTTGACGAAATATTAACTGAAGTTGGACTTCAAGATAAAAGAAAAAGACTTTTAGGTAATTTATCTGGTGGTGAATTACAAAGATTGCTATTAGCACAAGCAATTAATCCTCGTCCAAATCTATTAATACTAGATGAACCATTCTCTGGTATAGATGCTATTGGTGAGGAATACTTTATGAAAGTTATTAAAAAATTAAAAAAAGAAGGAATTACTATATTATGGATACACCATAATATAAAGCAAGTACGTGAAATGGCTGACACTGTAACTTGTATAAAAAAAGAAGTATTCTTCTCAGGAGATCCAAAAACTGAATTAACTGATGAAAGATTATTAGATATTTACGTATAAGAAGGAGGAAAAATGTTAGATTCAATTAGAAACTTTTTTATGCACCTTGCTGAAATAGGAGCTCTTCCCGATTATTTTAAATATGCTTTCGTAATTAATTCATTACTATCAGCATTATTCATTGGGCCCATCCTTGGAGGTCTAGGTACTATGGTCGTAACAAAAAGAATGGCATTCTTTTCTGAATCAATAGGGCATGCTGCTTTAACTGGTATAGCACTAGGTGTATTACTAGGAGAACCATATGAATCTCCATATATTATGCTATTCACATACTGTGTTGTTTTTGCTATACTAATCAATTTTACAAGAAATAGAACAAAGATGTCATCTGATACTTTGATAGGTATATTCTTATCTATCTCAATAGCACTAGGTGGTACACTTATCATCTTTGTTTCATCAAAAGTTAATTCGCATATGCTAGAAAGTGTATTGTTTGGATCAATACTAACTGTATCAGATAGAGACTTATTAGTCCTATTCTTCTCAACTATACTACTAATACTTATTGTTATTCCAAACTTTAATAAAATGCTTTTATCAAGTTTCAATACAAATGTAGCTGTAGTTAAAGGTGTTCGTGTTAAATTATTAGAATATCTGTTTATTCTTTTAATTACACTTGTTACTGTATCATCAATTAAAATTATTGGTGCATCTTTGGTCGAAGCTCTGTTTTTAATACCTGCTGCTTCTGCTAAGAATCTGTCAAAGTCTATTAAAAGCTTTTTTGTATATAGTATCATTTTTGCACTAATTAGCTGTATATTAGGTATATTACTTCCACTATACTTCGATGTTACTATACCATCTGGTGGTTCAATTATACTAATAGCAGCAGTAATTTTCTTTATTACAGTAATTATTAAAAATTTAAAAAGGAGCTTAATATGAAAAAATTATTCTTACTTTTAATATTTTCATGTTGCCTTGCATTTTCAGAAAATTTAGTTTTGACTAACACACAAGTTGCATATACTATTGGTAGTATGCTTACTAAAGACACTAATATAACAGTAAAAGATGTATATGGAACTAATGGTAATATGGCAAGTGATCAATTAAATACATTTAAAAGTGCAGAAGTAGATAAGAATCTATTAAAAAATGCCAAAGCTGTTATAGACCTACAAAGAGTATGGAATGATGATGTCCTATATGAACAAGCAAGAAGAGAAAATATACATGTAGTAGAAATAGATGCTACATACTCTTATCAAAATGTATCTAGTCTTGCACTATTAATTGCAAATTACAATGAAGGAGAAAACAAGGGTGTAAGTAATCCTTATGCATATCTTAATTTAAATAACTTATCTAAGATGTATAAGATTGTTGCACACGACCTTATAGCCCTTTTCCCACAAGATAAAGAAAAGATAGAAAAAAATCTTGATAGTAGTCTTAAAACTTTAGATGGTATCATTGATGATTACAATGATATTGAAGGAATAGACGGTGTAATATCAACAAGCGAAGATTTAAACTACTTAGTTGAATATTTGAATATATATAACACATATGTAGAATATGAAAATATTACAAAAGATACTGTTAAAAAGATTATGAAAGATACTGGTTTAAAGATATTTATGACTACAAGACCATTTAAAAAGAATATTATGGATGTAATAAGCAAAAATGGTGGTAGAGTAATATTAATTCAAACTGGTTACTTCCCTCTTGAAGATGAAAATAACGATGAATTAAGTCAAAAAGATGGATTAATTAATATGTTAAAAGATAATTTAAAACAACTTAAAAATAGATAGGAGAATGTATAATGAAAAAGATACTTTTAATTATTGCAACACTATTATCTTCATTACTATTATTCGCACACGCACCTTTACTTGATGTACAAGATAATAATGATGGATATATATATCTTTACCCTGGATTTTCAAATGGGGCACCTACAGATGATGTAGAATTAATTGTTGTAAAAGATAAGAACTATAACGGAACTGAAGAAGCTCGTGATGGTAAAATGGTAATACTACAATCTACATTTGGTAAAATGGGATTAAAAAATGGTGAAGTAAAATTACCTAAACCAAATGTTGGTAAGTACCTTGTAATCTTTGATGCAGGTCCTGGACACGTAGTAGAAAAGAAAGGTCCAAAATTAACTGAAAAAGAAATGGATGCTTGGAAGGTCGCCATAGAAAAAGATACACACTTAGGTGTATGGAAAGACAAATGGATAGGAAAAGTTAAATAACTTAGGAAAAAGGCTTAGTTTATCTAGGTCTTTTTTGTTTAACTGCAAAAAGGATAGGAATAATTTTGGAATTCCTGCAAAATCCATAGGAATATTTTGGAAAATATTGCAAAATCCATAGGAATAAGATGAAATACTATTGTGGAAGTTTTTATGGAACGTGAAATTATGAATAATCTTTTATTCTGGAAGAATAAAGAAAACAGGAAACCACTAATACTTACAGGTGTAAGACAATGTGGTAAAACATATATACTAAAAAAATTTGGGGAAAAACATTTTAAAAATTGTGTATATATCAATTTAGAAAGAGATCCTCAGATTTCTGATATATTTAATTACAATTTCAATGTAAAAAGAATAATTCAAGATATTAGTAATTTATGCTTAATACCTGAATTCGATATTAATACCACCTTATTAATAATAGACGAAATTCAATTTAATCCAAAAGCTATTACATCATTAAAATATTTTTATGAAGATTTACCTCAACTTGCGGTAATGGGTGCAGGGTCTCTTTTAGGTGTATCTATAAGAGAAGAAGGTGCTTCATTTCCAGTTGGTAAAGTTGAAAGATTACAAATGTATCCAATGAATTTTAAGGAATTCCTTTTTGCAATAGATAATGGAACTACAATTAATCGCATAAATGAAAACAAATTAGATGAACCCTTACCAAATTATTTACTAGATAAATTGAATACAGAATATACAAACTACCTTTTTGTAGGTGGAATGCCTGAAGTCGTAAAAAGTTGGATAAATAACAAAAACTTAGTTGAAGTGAATAAGATTCAAGATGACATAATTAGTGGATATGAAAATGACTTTTCAAGACATTGCCCAAAAAATGAATTATCTAATATAAAGTTAATTTGGCATTCAATACCTGAACAATTAGCAAAAGAAAACAACAAATTTGTTTTTTCAAGAGTAAAAAAGTCAGCTCGTGCAAAAGATTTAGAAAAGTCTATTACATGGCTTATTGACGCTGGATTAATACATGTAGTATCAAAAATTAAAAGTCCACAAATACCACTTTCTTTTTCTAATGACTCTTCTGCATATAAGGTATATTTATCTGATGTAGGTTTACTTACAAGAATAGCTAATTTTACACTTAGATCTTTAATGGAAAAGGATGAAGCAACTGGGGGATTTAGAGGATCTTTATCAGAAAACTATATTAACAACGAACTTGTATCTCAAGGATACAAAACATATTTTTGGAGATCAGATAATAGTGCAGAATTAGATTTTTTTAATTGAAAATGATAATAAGATTATTCCTATTGAAGTTAAGGCAAATATGAATACAAAAGCTAAATCATATGATGTATTCGTAAAAAAATACAAACCAGAAATAGGCTTTAAGTTTTCATTGTTGAATATAGGGGTTAATGAAAAGAACGACAACACATCATATAGCTTACCTCTTGCATTAGCATATGAAATAGGTAAATATATAGCCAAATAAATCCTTATATAATTGAATTTAATATAAAAATCATATATAATATATTTATATTAATTTCCAAAACGGAAATAATTCTAAATAGAAAGTGGTGTATTTCATGGAAATAACACGTAATCATTATTTAAATAAATTAATAAGAAAAAAGCATAATGGATTTATTAAAATTATCACAGGAATTAGAAGAAGTGGAAAATCATATTTACTTAACAACCTATTCTATAATCATTTAATAGAAAGTGGCGTAGATGAAGACCATATTATAAAATTCGCATTTGATTCAGGAAGGGATCTATTGAAAATTGGAGAGGATTTAACAGATTTAGACTTTTTAAGTGGAAAAAGATTAGTTAATCCTAAAAAGTTTTTAAAATATATAATGAGTAAAACAAATAACAGCGATAAATTCTATATACTCCTAGACGAAGTTCAATTATTAGCATCATTTGAACAAGTTTTAAATGGATTTTTACGTCAAGATAATTTTGATGTTTATGTTACTGGTAGTAATTCTAAATTTCTGTCTAAAGATGTAATAACTGAATTTGCAGGTAGAGGTGATGAAATACATATAATGCCACTAGTATTTTCTGAATTCATACAAACTTATGGTAATGATAAAGAAGATGCTTTTGCTGAGTATCAAATATATGGTGGATTACCAGCACAATCTTTAATGAATAATGATGAAGACAAAATGAATTATCTAAAAGGACAATTGGAAAATGTATATTTACGTGATATTGTAGGCAGATATGATATACGCTTAAAATCTGAATTAGCAGATTTACTAAATATTTTAGCATCTGGCATTTCAACTCTTACCAATCCAACAAAAATAGCAGCTACTTTTTCATCAGTTAAAAAATCAAAAATTTCTGCTAATACAATTGATAAATTTATAGAATATTTTGAAGATTCATATATATTAAAACGGGTTTATAGATATGATGTAAAAGGAAGAAAATATATAGATACACCTTACAAAATATATTTTGAAGATATAGGGCTTAGAAATGCAAGATTAAATTTTAGACAAATAGAACCAACACATATTATGGAAAATATTATATATAACGAACTAAGATTTAGAGGATATACGGTTGATGTCGGAATGATCGTTAAAAGAGAAAGTGATAAAGGTAAAGATATTAAAAAACACCTAGAAGTTGATTTCATTGCTAATCTTGGAAGTAAGAAATACTATATCCAATCAGCATATAGTCTTCCAACTACAGAAAAAATAAATCAAGAAAAAGCTTCTTTATTAAACATTAATGATTCATTCAAAAAAATCATAATCACAAAAGACCGAATAAAACCTTTCTATGATGAAAATGGTATACTTACAATTAATCTATTTGATTTCCTATTAGATAAAAATAGTTTAGATGTATAATGCTACTTTATAGTAGCATTATTCACCCTTATTTAATGTATCTATAGCTTTTCTAATGTTCAATAGTGCTTTTCTCACTTCCTCGTTATTTCTTGTCTTAAGACCACAGTCTGGATTTATCCATAAAATATTAAAGTGTTTTTTAGCTTCCAATATGTTGTCCCTTATCTCTTCTACACTAGGTATTCTTCTTGAATGTACATCATGAACACCTAATCCTAATACAAAGCTTATCTTCTTATCAACAATATTATTTGACTTCTTAGACTCTATTAAAAAGGCATCAACACCTAAACGATTTAAGACCCAAATATATTTTGATATATCACTGTAACAAAGATGAGATAAAACTTTTGTATTCTTTCTCTTGCCCCTTATTACCATCCTAAAAGCTTTAATGGCATTAGATATATATTCTTTTTGTTTTTTCTTTCTTATTGGCATCTTTTCTATTAATGCTGGTTCATCTATTTGTACATAATCACTAATATTTCTAACTTCATAATTTAGTACTCTAGATATTTGAAACAGTGCCTTTAGCATATCTTCTTTTCTTACATAAGACCATGCTAATATGGTATTAGGCCCTGTTAATATTGCTTTAACCTTCTTTTTAGTTAAAGATTTAGTATAGTCTAATATAGGTCGCAATATTTCTTCTCTTCTTTTAATATCGCTGTAGATTATTGGTGGTTTTACACATCTAGTACCATAAGATTGAACCCATGAATTTTCACCAATTAAAAAACCATCCAGTTTTTCTGCAAAGTAGTAGACCATATCAGATCTTTCAAATTCACCATGAACTAATATATCAACACCTACATCTTCTTGCAATTTAACACAATTTTTAATACATTTTTGTATAAATTCTACATATTCTCTTTTTGATATATCGCCATTATTCCACTCTCTTCTTTTATCACGTACTTCTTTAGTTTGAGGAAATGATCCTATGGTAGAAAAAACTAAATCCTTTTCTATCTTACTTGTATATTCAGTATATTTTGTTATCCTTCTTTTTGCCTTATCTTTTTTAGGTACATACTCTTTTGCTTTTTTATCTTGTATATTCAATAATATCTCTATCTTTTCTTTTGCAAATGCAAGATTTTTAAATCTATCATCTTTTTCATTTTTAGTTGTATATGGTAAATGTATTAAAGAAGTAGATGAAGATATCAGTATATCGCTTGCATACTTTCGTATAGTTGCAATTTTTTGCTGTATTAGGTCTGTATCATCACAAAATACTGTTTGAGTGTCTACAAGTCCACAGAATAGCTTCTTTATATTTTTTTCTTTTTGTATCACAAAAAAATTCTCATCTGTATTAACAAAATCTAGACCTATTGCATCTATATTTGTTTTTAATAGTTCATGATAGTTTAAACCTAGACCCTCATAGTATGTTTGAACCAGTATCTCCAAACTACCTTTATCTTCTGCAATTTTGTTATACACCTCTTGTATACTAGAAAACTTTTTCATAGTTAATACAGGCTCTTCTAATTGAACTAATTTTACTCCCATATCACTTAATTTTTTTATCATTTCAGCATATTTTTCAATTAATCCATCTATCTTATCTAAATTCATGCAATAAAGAAAGGTATATGGACCTATTACTGTTACCTTAGGTTCTATACCCAAACTCTTAGCTTCTAAATATTCTTTTTCTATCTTAGATGTATTAAGTTTTAATTCTGTTTTCTTGTATTCTGGTTGAATGTAATGGTAATTAGTGTTAAACCATTTTTTCATGGGCATTTTATCTGCACAAGAAAAATATTCTTTCATACTTGACCCTATTATCCCAAACAAGACAGCAGTATCTAAGACCCTATCATAGTATGAGAAGTCATTTACAGGGATATATTCTAATTTACAAGACTTTAAATACTTTAGCTTTTCTATCCTTAAAAGACTAGCCTTTTCTTCTAGTTCTCCTTCAGTAATTTCACCATTAATATATCCCTCAACTAAAAATTTTAATTCTCTGTTTTCTCCTATTCTAGGATAAGCTATTATTGTCTTTAACATTTTTCACTTACAATTGCAATGTATGATATATCATTTTTCAATTTCATGAATGTCTTTCTCATAGCTATAAATTGTCCCCTATTTTCTTTCTTCAATCCATTTTTAATTATTCTTAATGTTCCTAATAGTCCCTCATCTTTTATCATACCTATTGGATTCATTAATGTTAATTTACCACTTAAACTGTCTACTACGTTAAACCCATTGTCTGAAAACATTGTAAACCAACCTGACTTTGTCAATGGACTGACGTTTATATTTATCCCATTAGACAAAATTTTAATTGCTTGTTCTTCGTTATTAACTATACATACATCATGTGTTAAAAGTAGTCCACCTTTTTTTAATACCCTAAAGTATTCTTGTATTGCCTTCTTTTTTGTTTCATTAGGTAACATAGTTAACATCGCTTCATTTATTACATAATCCATACTTCCATCTTCATATGGTAATTTAACTGCATTTGCTTTTACAAACTCTACATTTTCTAGATTTCTTTCTTTTGCTTCTTCTATCATTTTTGCATCTAAATCTACTCCAAAAAACTGAGTATTAGGGTGCATTTTAGAAAGCATTTCCAAATTAACTCCATTATTACAAGCTACTTCTAAAACCTTTGTATTTTCATCTAATTTCATATGATTTAAAAGAAAATCTGTAGCCTTTTTACCACCTGGTCTTAGTCTTTTCTTACCTAATTTTCTCAAAAATATATGTCCCATTTCTTTACTCATATTTAAACACCACCGTAAGTATCATTTTAAATTTTTCTTTTGCATACACACTATGAGGTAGTCCATTTTCCATAACTATACTCATACCTTTTTTTAATATATGTTCTACACCATCTACTGTAATTAACGCCTCTCCGTCTATAACCTGTATTATGGCATCTCCACTTGATTTGTGTGTAGATATTTCTTGACCTTTATCAAAAGAAAAGATAGTAATTGATTTTTGCTTATCTTGCACTATTGTCTTTGAAACTATTTGATTTTCTAAGTATGTAACTTCTTTAGTAAAGTCAATAACTTCATTCTTCTTAATATTTTTTACTATTTCCATTTTTCACTCCTTCACATTCATGATGGAAAATTGGGCAACCATTGCAACCAGTTTTTCCTCTAATTTCCCTTATTTGCGTAGGTTTTAATCCTTTATACCTCTTAAAGAGAAGACTAAATCTACTATTTGACGTATAACCTACATATTCCGAGATTTTTGACATACTCATTTTGGTATTTAAAATTAAACTTTCTGCAACATTTATTCTCTTTCTTTGTATATATTCCGTTATACTCATATTAAACTTTTCTTTAAATTTGGTTTTAAGTTTAGTTCCACTCATCATAGCTATTTGTTCTAGTAGCTTTTGCGTTATTTGCTTATTGTAATTCTCAGCTATATACCTGCCAACATTTATTATCCCCATTTCATCGTCAGCATTCATGCTCGCCCTATAATTATCGATACAAATTTTTTTCATAATATCTAGCCACTCTCTAGCTTTTTTATCCATGAATTTTTTAGCATCGTCCTCTTCCATATGACAGTGCATAATCTCATTAGCTATCTTAAAAAGATCTTTTGAGAACTTTTCTTTCATCTCGAAAAATACCCTGTACATATTACAATTACCTCTGTTATTCAATATATCCTTCTTGAACCTTATACTAACAGATATGAAGGGACGATTACCGTATAGTAAATAGTGAGCCACTTCTTTATGATTATTGATAAAGATAACGGTATTAGAGCTTAAACTTTGGTATGGATCAAACCATTCACCATCACCTGTTAGGATATATACACAATTGTATAAGTAGTTTTGTAGGATATAGTCTGTATTGATAACAACATCTCTTTTTACATAAAGATCCGATATGTCTATAATATATTCATCTGTTTCATAAAACCAATAGATACCTTTAAAATTTTTATCATCTATTTGATAAGTTCTACCTATGTCAGAATATTTATGACAATATCCAGATAAAGAATAACCAAAATTATCTTTTAATACCTTTTCAAATTCACTCACCATTTTTCTCCTATCTCGATTAGACACTCGTATGTTGTATATATTGTACTATAAAACAAAAAATAGTACAATTAATTTATCTAATTAAAATAAAGTGGAGGTCATATGTTTAAAGTATACAAAAATATTTTACACTATGTAAAAGAACTAAGTTATCTCACATACCTTAGTATTTTTTCGTCATTTGTATCTAGCTTCTTTACAGTTGGAGCATATTTTTTTATGTACAAATTTTTCAATAACCTAATAATTAACGCTGATACTTCTATGACAAAGTTTTATGCACTGATGGTTTCTGTTCTGTTGGTTATAGGGTCTATACTGCAATATATAGCGAATATGCTATCACATAAGTTAGGATTTAGACTAGAAACAAATTTACGTAAAAGGGGTATAGATATTTTAACTAATGCAAGTTTTAAATTCTTTAACTCTAATGCTTCAGGTAATATACGTAAAACAATAGATGATAATGCAAGCCAAACTCATGCAATAATTGCACATTTAATCCCTGATAATGCTAATGCTTTTATGACCCCAATATTGATTTTGGTAATAGGATTTTTAATTAGCTACCGTGTTGGTATACTACTAATACTTTCATTAATAGTTACTTTCCTCTTCGTTTTCTTAATGATGGGAAAAAGAAAATTTATGGACTATTATCAACAAGCACTAGATGATATGAGTGGTAAAACTGTAGAATATATACGTGCTATACAGGTTATTAAAATATTTGGTATAGATATTACAAGTTTTAAAACACTACATCAAGCAATACTTAGCTATTCAAAAAATGCACTAAAATACTCAAAGACAAATAAGATGCCTTTCGTACTTTACCAATGGGTATTCTTTGGAATAGGTGCAATAATTTTACCATTTGTTGTTCTATTTAACTTTTTTAATACAGTTGAAATTGTGTTCATACTATTTTTAACTGGTGTACTTTATTCTACTATGATACGTATTATGTATGTGTTTATGTATTCATTTAAAGGAAGTTATGCAATAGAAAAATTAGAAGACTTGTTTAACAACATGAAAAAAGATGCTCTAAGCTTTGGTAATATTGATACAATGGAAGGGTTTGATATAGAATTTAAGAATGTTAGCTTTAGTTATGATGACAAAAATATGGTCTTAGATAACTTATCATTTAAATTGGAAGAAAACAAAATTTATGCTCTTGTAGGTGCATCTGGTGGTGGTAAAACTACAATAGCAAAATTAATTTCTGGTTTTTTCAATATACAAAAAGGAGAAATTTTAATAGGTGGTAAAAATATTAAATCATATACAAAAAATGCTTTAATACAAAATATATCATTCGTCTTTCAAAATCCTAAACTATTTAAAATTAGTATTTATGACAATGTTAAAGTTGCTAAACCTACAGCAACAAGAGAAGAAGTTATGAGAGCATTAAAACTTGCTAGTTGTGAAACAATATTAAATAAGTTTAAGGATAGAGAAAATACAATAATAGGTTCTAAAGGTGTATACTTATCTGGTGGTGAAATTCAAAGAATAGCAATAGCTCGTGCTTTACTTAAAGATTCTAAGATTATACTCCTAGATGAAGCAAGCTCAGCAATAGATCCTGATAATGAATACGAATTGAAACTTGCAATAAGTGAGTTAATAAAGGACAAAACGATAATAATGATAGCTCATAGACTAACAAGTATTACTAACGCTGATGAAATACTTGTTGTAGAAAACGGAAAAATTGAAGAACGGGGGAATAATATGCAATTGATGGAAAAGAATCAAAAATATGCATACTATATGAACCTTTATCATTCTGCTAATAATTGGAGGGTAAATAATGAAAAAATGGATTAAGAAATGCTTTTCTGTAACAAATATGGGAGCATCAAATATATTTAAAGCTATCTTTGCATCACTATTGGTAAATATATCAAGTTTTTTACCTCTAATATTAATTATCCTTTATTTAAACAAAATTATTAGTAATATATATGTTTATGTAGTTTTATCTATTATCCTACTTATCTTGCTATACATCTCTCTAAGTAATGAATACGATAAGTTGTATAATATTACATACAATGAAAGTGCTAATTTGAGGATAGATATAGGGAAAAAATTAAGTAAATTACCTCTTGCATATTTTTCTAAAAAGAATTTATCAGACTTATCTCAAACAATTATGAGTGATATTGCAAAGATGGAGCACGCTATAAGCCACAGCTTGGCACAAACTATTAGTTTTATCATCTTCTTTGTTGTTACAACAATAGGTATATTTTTCTTTAATATTAAAATGGGACTTGCTTTAAGTTTTCCATTTGTAATTAATGTTATACTGCTTTTCATGTCAAAAAAAATACAGGTTAAAAAGCATACTAAATACTACAATATATTAAGAGAAAATGCACAAGCTTTCCAAGAAACCATTGAATTACAACAAGAAATACAAAGTATGGGTATGCAAGATGAGGTTAATAAGGGGTTATACAAAAAAATGGATGATACGGAAGTTGTACACTTTGATGTAGAAGCTTCTATTACTGCCCTACTTTCAGCTATGAATCTACTTATGTTCATTTCATTAGGGGTAATAATCCTAGTTGGAACTAATCTTTACTTAAATCATGAAATTAGTATAATGTCTATAGTTTGTTTAATGATAATTGCACTTAAATTAAATGAAGGTGCAATACCTGTTACTCTTAATATATCAGAACTTTTCTATATTGACGCAAGAGTTAAAAGACTAAAAGAAATTAGAAATACAAAGATTCAAGAAGGTGAAGATAAAAAACTTAAAACATTTGATGTTACTTTAAAAAATGTTTCATTTAGATATGAGGATAAAGAAAAGGAAGTATTAGAAAATATTTCATTTACTGCTAAACAAAATGAAGTTACAGCTTTAGTAGGAAAATCAGGTTGTGGTAAATCTACACTATTAAAATTAATAGCAAGACTTTATGACTATGACTCAGGTGAAATATTAATTGATAATTACGATATTAAAAAGATATCAACTTCTTCCTTATTTAAACATATATCAGTTGTTTTCCAAGATGTTATGCTATTTAATTCTTCAATATTAGAAAATGTTAGAATAGGTAATTTATCAGCAAGTAATGAAGAAGTAAAAAATGCATTAACCCTTGCTAATTGTGATGAATTCATACAAAAATTACCTCAAGGTTACAATACAGTAATAGGGGAAAATGGTGTAAACTTATCTGGTGGTCAAAGACAAAGAATCTCTATTGCAAGAGCATTCTTAAAAAATGCAAGTATTATACTTCTTGATGAAATTTCTTCTTCACTAGATGTGTATAACGAAACAAAAATACAAGAAAGCTTACAAAGATTGATAAAGGATAAGACTGTAATCATTGTTTCTCATAGAATAAAATCAATAGAAAATGCTGATAAAATATTGGTTCTTGATGAAGGGAAAGTTGTAGGCGAAGGAAAACATAATGAACTTTTAAAATCTTGTAAAACTTACAAGAACTTAGTAGATAAAGTTAATCTAACAGAAAAATTTAAGTATTAAGCTTGTCATTTTTCCATATTTATTATATACTATTTTTATGGATTTATATTTTTACTTTTAATATAGCTTTCTGTATAAAAATAGCCCTAATGAATTTATGCTTCACTAGGGTTTTTTTATTATCTTTTCAATAATTTATATAATTCTTTTACTTGATTCTTTAAGTTTTCAACATCAGATTTTAGCTTCATATTTTCTTCTTGAAGTCTATTATTAACACTACCAAGCATAAATCCAGCACCAACACCAAAGGCAAGATTACCCTTGCTATTAACTGCTCCACTTAACTTGTATGTAAAGTTTTGCTTGTCATTTATACCACTAAATCCAACAGCAACTGCATGTGATCCACCATAATAGCCATATGATGCTGCAAGATTAAATTTTCTATCTCCTGAAACATTAGGTAAATTAGCCATAGCCACAGCATTAGAAACACCTCTTAAGGCTAGGTCTGATTTTTTATCTACTATCTTTACATTATCTTTTATTTTAGATATATCTTCTGAAATACCAGTTAACTTTGTATCGTTTGTTTGAATACTAGCTTTAATTGCATCTATTTTATCTTCGTATTCTGTTCTAACTATAGCCTTATTTACTATTTCATCTTTACTTACTTCTTTTAAACCAGTTACAAAATATTTATTATTATAATAAAGACTACCTTTTATATCTTTTGCTCTATAAAATTTACCATCTTTACCTTTAACTACTTTGTTACCATTTTTATCTTGCATTTCAAAAACACTTATATTATCTATATATGATTTCAAATCTTTTAATTGTGCTAAATTGACTGCATCAGTATCTTTACTACCTGCACCAACATTAGTTATTTGTCTTGTGAATGCTTTTTGATCTTCATTGTATTTATTTATATATAAAGAATTGAACTGATAATTTCTCTTTTTGTAATTTTTTTCAACACCAACAGAAACTTCACTTTGTGCCTTATACCGTATATCATTATCATCCCATATTTGTGTTCCAGTAGAAATATCATAACCACTTCTTCTATAGGCTATTCTTTGATATCTTGTTGCTGGTTTCTCTAATTTTGCATAATCTTCTTTTGTTACAGTTCCTTTTGCTATTTTTGTAAATATATCTTGATTTTCCAAAGTATATTCTTTCATATCACCAGCAACTGATCCAAAACCTAATGCAACAGAACCTTGTTCTAGAACAGATGTTTCTCCTCCAATTCCAACAGATTGTGTATAACCATTAAAATTATTATCACCTATTAAAATTGCAGTATCAGAATTTGAAACATTCCCATGTCCATAGACATATGATCCACTAGGTGAAAAAATATAATTTCCTCCACCATATCCTCCTAGATTTATATAATTTGTCGAACCATCTGCATTTCTTTGAGAAGAATTTGTTATTTGAGCAGGATCACCAGTATTACCATACATCACATTTGTTAGTGAAAATAACAAAGTTAAAATCATTGATATTTTTTTCATTTTTCCATCTCTTTTCTTAATTAATATTTGATTACAACCACATTTTACTCAAAAAAAAAAAAAAAGTAGGTTTTTTTATAAATTTCAGTTTATTTTTTAACCTAAATGTAAAATAGTTCTTCTTTTTTAGTAATTTTGATATATCTACAAAATATATTTTTTTAACTTGACTTTTAATTTATTCAAGGTAATATATATTATATAAATATTCAAAAAAATGAAAGTTGGCTTATGGAAAAAATTAGAACTTTAAATAAGGTTGATATAGCTATAATAACAGTAGCTAGAGATATAATGGGGCTTAAAATAGGGGATAGGTTAAAATCTGTAAAAGAATATTCAGAAGAATTACAAATGTCTGTAGGTAGTGTACAAAAAGCTTTTGAAATTTTAGAAAGTGAAAAATGTATATCTTTATCAAAAAAAGGTGTATTTGGAAAAATTTTAGAAGCTAAATATGACGACAAATTAATAAAAAAAGCATTTATTAATTCAATAGTAGGTGTTATGCCTCTACCTTATTCAAAACGTTATGAAGGCTTAGCTATGGCTATAAAGAATTCATTTGAAAAACATGGTATAACCTTCTACTTTGCATATATGCAAGGATCTAGGGTAAGACTAAAACTACTTGAAAGTGGAATTTATGATTTTGCTTTAATGTCTAATTTGGCATTTAAAAATTCTGATAAAAAAAATATTAAAAAGGTTTTTAGTTTAGGTCCTGAAAGTTACGTATCAAAGCACGTATTACTTAAAGTTCCTACAAAAAGCAAGAAGATAAGAGTGGGTATAGATAAAAACTCTGAAGACCAATATTTTTTATCAAACCAATACTTCAGCGGTAAAGATTATGATGTTATTGATGTTAACTCTGATAACATTGTTAAGGATATGCAAAACTCTCTTATAGACCAAGCAATATTGAGTTTAGATGAAATAGAAGAAAAACTGATTAATGGTATAGAAGTTCAAGATATCTTTGATAAGGAATATATAAATCTTGCAAATGAAGCAGTTATAGTGATAAATAAATCCGATAAGTTGATGGAAAGCTTAGTAAAAAATATATTAGATATTAAATATATTGGAAAAATACAAAAAGATGTTTTAGAAAAAATTATAGTACCTCGGTACTAATAATTTTTTTAAGTTAAATATTCAAAAAAATGAAAATTTAGGAGATACTATGAATGAATTAATTAACAGATTAAATTTACTTTTAAAATCAGGCGTTTTACATGAAGAAAACATGAAAACTGTACTTAATATGCTAAATTATTTAAAAGAAAAATACGACTTAAATCTTACAGAGGAAAATTCTTCTATGTTAGTAACGCATATTGCTATGTACTTAGAAAGAAAAGACAAGGAAAGTATTGAAGGTTTAGATATAGATAGTTTAAATGAATTAAAAGAATCTAAAAAATATACTTTAGCATTGCAGATTATACAAAATTTAGAAAAGGACGTTCTAGGTCCAATTAATGATAGCGAAAAAACATTTATTTTAGCACACTTAATTAATTTTTTAGAAGGAGTGGATAGGGTATGAAAATTGTTGTAGGTGGACAAATTGACAAAGAAAATGTCAAAAAAATTTTAAATGCTGAATTTCCTGATGCTAGTGTTGATGTAAAGTCAGATATAGATGCTGCTATGGGATTAAAATCAGGAAATTATGATTATTATTTTGGTGCTTGTAATACAGGTGGTGGAGGTGCTCTGGCAATGGCTATAGCTATCGTTGGTGCAAATAAATGCTTGACTGTTGCAAGTCCTGGAAAAGTTTTAACTGAAGAAGAAGTAAAAAAAGGTATTGAAGATGGAAAAATTGCATTTGGTTTTACTCCAAATGCTACAGAAAAATCTATAAAAATGATAAAAAAATTTATTGGAGGTAAATTATGATATCAAGAATTATTGTAATGGCTTTATTAGCTGGACTAGCTTCAATTTTAGCTAACCAAAGTATTGCTGTATTTAATGATGGTTTAAGACCATTAATACCAGAATACTTGGAAAAAAGAATGGATAGAAAATCATTACTTGCAACCAGCTTTGCATTAAGCTTCGGACTAGTTATTGGTTTTGGTATCCCATTTTCTATCGGTAAAAGCGTTATATTAATACATAGTATATTGCTTGGAACTGATATAATAGGAACAATGTGCCCAGACAATAAAAAAGGTATGGCTATATCAGGAATAATAGGTGCCTTATATGGTATTGGATTAGTATTAGGATTAAAGGTTATTGTTGACGTATTCGCAAAATTACCTGTTAATTTCTTACCTAATTTAACTAGCATAGGTAGCCCTATAATCGTTGCATTTGCAATCTTCCCTGTATTAGTAGTTGGTTACCAATATGGTGTTAAAAAAGGTGCTTTCTCTTTAATTATCGTTTTAATTATTAGACAATTAATTTCACTATTTGGTAAATTTACATTTGGTGAAGCTAAAATTGCATTAAATGCTGATGGTATAGCACTATTTGCAGGTATAGTTATTATGTTAATATTCGCAGTAATGGATAAGACTGAAGTAACAAATTCAAATGAACAATTAATAGGTATTTTCTCTGAAAGAGTTGCTAGAGTAAAGAAAAATATATTAATACTATCTATTATGGGTGGATTAGTTGCTGCTGCTGTTAGTTTAAATATGTTAGCTGGTGACCCTATTTCATTAAACTTGATGCAAGAAGGGAAATTATCTGATGCAGGAATAGTTGCACTAGCAAGAACTATAGGATTTATACCTTTAGTTGCTACAACAGCTATAACTACAGGGGTATATGGTCCTGCTGGTTTAACATTCGTATTTGTTATAGGTATATTTGTTAGAAATCCAATAATCGCCTTTGTTTTAGGTGCTATCGTTTTAGCAATAGAAATTTTACTACTAGAACAAATTGCAAAATTATTAGATAAATTCCCTGGTGTTAAAGCTTGTGGTGATCAAATAAGAACTAGTATGACAAAGGTTTTAGAAGTTGCAATCCTAGTTGGTGCTATGATTGCATGTAATGATATGGCTGGTAAAAATGGTTTAGGATTCCTATTTGTTATAGGTGTTTACTTATTAAACAGAGCTGCTAAGAAACCATTAGTTGATATGGCAGTAGGTCCAATTGCAACAATAGGATTTGGAATAATACTAAACATATTATTTTTACTTAAATTATTTGTCCCAGTAGTAGCTAAATAGGAGATTTAAAATGTTACAAAATGGTTATACACTTATGCACGAACATATGACAATAGATTTATCTGGTCAAAAACATAATTTAGATTGCAAGGTAGACTGCATAGATGAAATTACAAAAGAAATGAAAAAACTATACTCTAAAGGTGTTAGAAATATTGTAGAAGTTACCAATAGAGGTATGGGTAGAAATGTAAAAAATATTGTTAAAATATCAAAAGAAAGTGGAATAAACTTCATTTGTTCTACAGGATTCTATAAAGAACCTTTCTTACCTGACTATGTCTATGAAATGGATAAAGAAGAAATTGCTGAACTTTTGATAAATGATATAGAAATAGGTATCGATGGTACAGGTATAAAAGCACAATTATTGGGTGAAATTGGTACAAGTAAAGATCATATGACAAAAGAAGAAGAAAAAATATTTGAAAGTATTGTAATTGCACATAAAAAGACTGGTGTGCCTATTAGCACACATACTACATTAGGTACAAATGCTTTAGGACAAATTGAATTTTTTGAAAAAAATAATGTTGATTTGTCAAAGGTAAATATAGGGCACGTTGATTTAAGTGGAGATGTACAATATATTATAGAAATTTTATCTAAAGGTGTATATATTTCATTTGATACAATAGGGAAAAATAACTATTTATTAGACTCTAAAAGAGTTGAAATGTTAAAAATATTACAAGATATGAATTTACTTAATAAAGTGTTCTTATCACAAGATATTTCAAGAAAATCTAATATGGAATTTATGGGTGGAATAGGTTATTCATATATATTTGATTCATTTATACCTATGCTAAAAGAAAAAGGTATAACAGATGAATCTCTTGATTTAATGTTATGTAAAAACCCTATGAATTTCTTCAACAAATAAAGGAATAAAAATGAAAAAGATAATATTAATTTTTTGTAGTATATTATTTAGTGTCTTTACTTTTACAAAAAGCTTAAACGATATACAAACTATAACCGAAAAATATATAAGTAATAAGACAATGCCTGGTGCTGTTGTTTTGGTTTCCAAAAATGGTCATATTCTTTATAACAAAGCTTTTGGTTATGCACAAGTTTTAGAAGATGATAAAGAAAAGTTAAGACCAATGAAAACAGATACTATATTCGATTTAGCTTCACTTACTAAAATATTTGCTACAACACAAGTAATTATGAAATTAGTTTCTGAAGGTAAAATAAATGTAAATGACAAAGTTAGTAAGTATATACCTGAATTTGCTAAAAATGGTAAAGAAGATGTTAAAATTAAAGACTTATTAACTCACACATCTGGTTTAACTCCATGGTTACCTACATACTATCATGTTAAAAATAGTGATGAAGAATTAAAATATATTTGTAATCTACCATTAGAATACAAAACAGGAAGTAATAGAAAATACAGTGATTTTTCATTCATGACTTTAGCATTCATTGTTGAAAAGGTTACACATAAAAAGCTTAATGATTATGTATTAGAAGAAATATATAAGCCTCTACATTTAAAGAGAACAAGATTTTTGCCTCTTGAAGTGTTTAGTCAAAATCAAATTGCTTCAACATCACATGGTAATCCTTTTGAACAAAAAATGATTTATGATGATAATTTTGGGTATAAGATAAATGAAGAATATAATTCTTTCAGATACTGGAGAAGACATACATTAACTGGTTTGGTAAATGATGGAAATTCATATTACGCAAATAATGGTGTAGCAGGACATGCTGGATTATTTTCAACTGCTCATGATCTATATGTTTTAGGTGAAGTCTTATTAAACAATGGAAAATATAAATCAGTAAGACTATATAATAAAAATGTAGTAGATGA
Organism: Sneathia vaginalis; assembly: GCF_000973085.1. Classification (NCBI taxonomy): domain Bacteria; kingdom Fusobacteriati; phylum Fusobacteriota; class Fusobacteriia; order Fusobacteriales; family Leptotrichiaceae; genus Sneathia; species Sneathia vaginalis. Next base: position 11,852 of record NZ_CP011280.1, on the reverse strand, counting down.
GTTTACAAAAATTGAAAGTAAATTTGGACATGGTTATGGTTATGAAATAAATAGAGGTGGTGTAGACAAAGGATATATGGGAAAATATGCAACTAATAAATTTGTAGGTCACACAGGATTTACAGGTACACAAGTTGTATATGATTTAGATAATAAAATACAAGTAATTATTTTAACAAATAAACAAAATTATGGAGTTGATTCTGACGGAAGCTATAAATCAACTTGGAAATATGCAAGAGAAATAATGAATTTAGTTGGCGATGTATTATATAAGAAATGAGGTAAAAATGAAAACATATCCCTTACAATCTATAACTTTAGAAGAAGCTATGGAAAAACAATTTAGATTAGTAGATTTAATAGGAAAATATATTAATGGTAAAGAAATATTAGATTTGGGCGACTTAGGTGTGGAAAAAACAAATAATATGCCTATTAGAACAAGAACAATAGAAAAAATTCTAGCAAACTTCTTTAATGCTGAAGATGCATTTTTAGTTAGGGGATCTGGAACAAATGCCTTACGACTAACTTTCTTTGAATTTTTAAAAAATGAAAATACTATACTTGTTCACGATGGTCCAATATACAAGACTAGTGAATTTAGTTTAAACTCAATGAAAGTAAATATTAAAAAGTACAACTTTAATGATCTTTCTACTTTAAGAGAATATATAGTTGAAAATAATATTAAAGTTGTACTATTACAACATACACGTCAAAAATTAGATGATAAATATGTTTTAAAAGAAGTAATAAAGAAAATAAAAGAAATCGATAATAACATTAAAATTGTTGTTGACGATAACTATGCCGTACTTAAAACACCAGAAAATGGAGTAGAAATGGGAGCTGATATCTCTGCTTTTTCTTGTTTTAAACTATTAGGACCTGTTGGTATTGGATTGATAATTGGAAAAAGAGAAATTATAGAAAACATGAGAAAACATAATTATTCTGGTGGTTCACAAGTTCAAGGATTTGAAGCTATGGAAGTACTAAGAGGTTTAGTTTATGCACCAGTTGCTTTAAGTATTCAAGCAAAACAAATAGAAGGTTTATATAATATTCTAAAAGATAAAAAAAGATTTCCATATATAAAAGATGTATATATCGCAAATTCTCAATCTAAAGTTGTTTTAGTTGAATTTTGCGAACACATAGCTAAAAATATTTTAAAACAAACTGTAAAATTAGGTGCCCTTTCTCACCCAGTTGGTGCAGAATCTAAATTTGAAATGAACCCTTTGATTTATAGGGTATCTGGTACTTTCATAGATACTGATCCTAGTCTAGCAGAAAGAATGATTAGAATAAATCCTAATAGAGCTGGAGCTGAAAATATAGCAAGAATTTTAGAAAAAGCATATTTTATGGAAAGAGGTGAATGATATTGTTTTTAAAAAGACTTTTAGATACAAATAAAGCTTTTGTAGATGCCTCTCTAGACTTATACAAAAAAGGACTAATTCTTCCAGATTCTTATTGTATAGATGTTGATATTTTTTTAGAAAATGCCAAAAACATTTTAAATGAAGCAAAAAAATACAATATTAATCTCTTCTATATGTTAAAACAAGTAGGTAGAAATCCTTATTTAGCAAAAAAACTAGAAGATTTAGGGTATAAAGGGGCAGTCTGCGTAGATTTTAAAGAAGTTGAAGTTATGATGAAAAATAACCTTAAACTTTGTAATATAGGACATCTCGTTCAAATACCAAAGAATATGCTATCACGTGTAATAGAATACGGTGTAGAGATAATAACAGTCTATTCTTATGACATGATAAAAGAAATTTCTAATATTGCTTTATCTTTAAATAAGACACAAGATATTATGTTAAGAATATTAGATGAAAATTCTGAAATTTATCCTGGACAAGAAGCAGGATTTTCTGTAAATGAAGTTAAAGAACTTATACCAAAATTAAAAGATTTAAAAGGTGTTAAGCTAAATGGAATAACTTCATTCCCTTGTTTTTTGTACTCCCCTGATGAAAAATGTATAAAAGAAACAAATAATCTTTTTTCAGTACTAGAAGTAAATGAATTCTTAAAGAATCAAAATTTGTATGTTAAACATATAAATTTACCATCTGTATCTACAGTTGAAAATATAAAGAAAATTTATTCTTATGGGGGAACAGATGCTGAACCAGGACACGCTTTAACTGGAACAACACCTTTAAATATAGACAGTGGAATTGAAATTCCAGCCTATTTATACATTTCAGAAATTTCTCATGTTTTTAAAAATAATTCATACTTTTATGGTGGTGGATACTACCCTAGAGGACATATGAAACATGGATATATTGATAATGAAATAGTAAACGTTAATAATTTTAATGCAACAAATATTGATTATTACCTATCATTAGAAGGAAAATATAATATATTTGATCCTATAATACTTTGCTTTAGAACACAAATGTTTGTTACAAGATCAGATATTGTTTTAATTGAGGGTATACATAGTAATAATATACATATAGTTGGTATATATAACACACAAGGAGATAAGAAAAATGTCTAGATTTTTAATAATAGTATTAGATGGATTTGGAGTTGGATATATGGATGATGTCTTGAAGGTTAGACCAAGAGATTTTGGATCAAATACTGCAAGACACATATTAGAAAAACTTCCAGATTCTAAATGGGAAAATCTTGAAAAATTAGGATTAATGAATATTTTAGATTTTGAAACACCTTTTATGAAAAAAGTTAATGTCAAAATTGCTGGTAAGTCAAAATTACAACATCACGGAGGTGATACTTTCTTAGGACACCAAGAATTGATGGGAACTAAAACTGAAAAACCTTTGAACAAGCCTTTTTCATTCTATATCGATACTGTTGAAAAAAAACTTTTAAAAAAAGGGTATAAAGTTGAAAGAAAAGGTGTAAATGTTAATTTCTTATGGGTTAATGATTGCGTTGCAATAGGTGATAATTTGGAAACAGATTTAGGACAAGTATACAATGTTACAACAACATTTAAAAATATATCATTTGAAGATGAATTGAAAATAGCACAAGTTGTTAGGGATATTGTAAAAGTTGAAAGAGTTATTGTCTTTGGTGGAACAAAAGCCACAACCCAAAGTATCTTAGATGCTGCTAGAGAAAAAGAAGGAAAATATATGGGAATAGATGCACCATTATCTAAAGTTTATGAAGAAGGATATATGGTTAGACATATGGGATATGGTGTAGATCCAAATAATCAAGTACCCACAATATTAACTAAAAATAATATAGATGTTATGTTAATAGGTAAAGTAGCAGATATAGTGTACAATAAGAACGGAGAAAGCTTTATGAATTTAGTTGATACTAAAACTATCTTCGAATTAACCCTTAAGAAATTAGATGATTTCCACAAAGGATTTATGTGCATTAATGTTCAAGAAACTGATTTATCTGGACATTCTCAAAATACAAAAAGATATGCAAATGTTTTGAGCATTGCTGATAAATATATTGGAAAGATTATAGAAAAATTAAATGACGATGATATTTTAGTTATAACAGCAGATCATGGAAATGATCCTACAATAGGTCATTCACAACATACAAGAGAAAATGTACCATTATTGGTATATAATAAGAGATTATTCAATCAAAAGAAAAATATAGATTTAGGATTAAGAGAAACTATGTCTGATTCTGCAAATACTGTTCTAGAATACTTTAATATACATGAAAATGTTGAACAAGGTAAAAGTTATCTTGACTTATTGAAATAAGAAGATGTATGTAAGCTATGCTTACATACTCTTTTTTTATAAAGTAAAAAAAAATCTCCTTTAGGAGATAACAATGGTGCCCAAACGCGGAATCGAACCACGGACACAGGGATTTTCAGTCCCTTGCTCTACCGACTGAGCTATCTGGGCATATATAATGGCGGGCAGACTGGGATTCGAACCCAGACGACTGTTACATCTTCGCCGGTTTTCAAGACCGGTTCCTTAGCCAGTTCGGACATCTGCCCATAAAAAAAAGCACCTAATGGTAGCTATAATGGTAGACCCTAGGAGAATCGAACTCCTGTTGCCGGGATGAAAACCCGATGTCCTAACCACTAGACGAAGGGTCCATTCACTAATGGTGGATCCGACTGGGATCGAACCAGTGACCTCACGGTTATGAGCCGCGTGCTCTAACCATCTGAGCTACGGATCCAAAAGGATATGGCGTACCTGAAGGGATTTGAACCCCTGGCCCACAGCTTAGAAGGCTGTTGCTCTATCCAACTGAGCTACAGGTACATATAATTATTACTGGTGGGCTATACTGGGGTCGAACCAGTGACACCATGATTAAGAGTCATGTGCTCTACCAGCTGAGCTAATAGCCCATTATTATATCATTATAGTTTACATTAGTATGAATGAATGGTGAGCCATACTGGAATCGAACCAGTGACACCATGATTAAAAGTCATGTGCTCTACCGACTGAGCTAATGGCTCATACTTAATGGAGCGGGAAACGAGGGTCGAACTCGCGACATTCAGCTTGGAAGGCTGACGCTCTACCATCTGAGCTATTCCCGCATATTTTTGGTTGCGGAGATTGGATTTGAACCAATGACCTTTGGGTTATGAGCCCAACGAGCTACCTGACTGCTCTACTCCGCGATACGTCATTGGTGCCTCGGGCCGGACTCGAACCGGCACGGAATAAATTTCCACAGGATTTTAAGTCCTGTGCGTCTACCGATTTCGCCACCAAGGCACTTCTCTATCAGAACAAGATTGATTATACACTAATCCAATTTCTTTGTCAACTACTTTTTTTTATTTTTTATTTATATATATGTTTTACCTTGTTTTATATGGTGTATAGGTCTATTGTCTTATACTTATACATCTTGTATCCTTTCTACCAACCTATCAAAAAAAGATCTCATATTGAGACCTTTTTAAGCTTAATTTTCAAAACTTACATAATCTCCTATGTCTTCTTTTTTTAGTGACTCTTTGGGTATTTCTAATACTTTTGCTTTTATAGTATTATTAAAGTATTTTACAACTAATTCGTCACCTTTTTTAATACTATATGATGGTTTTTGTGCCTTACCATTAACTAGTACATTATCACTATCACATAATTGTTGTGCTATAGTTCTTCTCTTAATTATTCTTGTTATTTTTAAAAATTTATCTAATCTCATTACTTACTCCAATTATTTAGAACTCTTGATATCGCCATAGTATATGATTTTGTATTTGTTTCTTTTATTACTTTATGTATTTCCTTTAACAATTCTGCTGGTGTTATATTCTTATTAGTTTCTTTTCTTAATCTTGTTAAACCTTCAACAGTCTTTCTTTCTATATCATCATTAGATTCTACTAGGTTATAGTCTTTTTTTATGGCTCTTAAAATTTCTTTTATGTCCCTTGTTAATACTACTGGCTTTATAGGTTCTTCTTTTTTCACTGATATTATATTATCCAAACTTTCTACCTTTGGTTTAGGTTTTGGTTCTTCTTTTTTTACTGATATTATTTTATCCAAACTTTCTACCCTTGGTTTTGGTTTTGGTTCTTCTTTTTTTACTACTATCATTTTACTTATATCATTATTACGTGGTTTTTCTACCTTTTCTGTATGTTCCAATTTTTTTCTTAATACTACGTTTTTATAAGGATCGTTGGGAGAAATTACCCCTTTAAATCCTGTACATGATGTTATAGACAATATTAATACTAATAATACTAACTTTTTATTCATCTTTTTCACCTTCCAAAACTTCTTTCTTACTTAATTTTAACACATTATTTGTAAAATAGAAATAAAGGAAATCATCTTTTTCTTCAACTTTACTTATTTTATGTTTTTGACAATATATCTTTATTTTAACACTATCTAAAAATGTATTAACAACTTTAGGAATTTTACCAAATCTATCTTCTATTTCATCTTTAATATCGTCAACTTCGCTGATTTTTGTTAATTCAACTATACGCTTATATATCTTTATTCTTTCAGCTTCCTTTATGTAGTCATTTGGTATATATCCCTTATCTTTTAAATCCATCTTGACTTCAAAATTATTAAATGTAATTTCACCTTTTTGTCTTTTAATTTCTTCATTTAGTAATTTAATGTACAAATCATAACCGAAAGATTCTATAGCACCATGTTGCTTATTTCCAAGAATTTCACCAGCTCCCCGTATATTCATATCCTCCATGGCAATTACATAACCACCTGATGAAATATTTTCAATTTCACTTATACTTTCTTGTTTTTTTAAACCTTTTTGTGTTTGTTTTAATGATTTTAATAGATAGCAATATGCTTGCCTTTTTGATCTACCAACACGTCCTCTTAATTGATAAATTTGTGATAAACCTAGGTTATTAAAGCCTTCTATAATTATCGTATTAGCATTTGCTATATCTATCCCATTTTCTATTATTGTTGATGCAACTAAAACTTGAAATTCTCCCTTTTCAAAGGCATCTATTTTCCCTTTTATCTCTTTTGCACTAAGTTGACCGTGTATATATTCTATGCCTATAAAGCTTGGAAGGAGAGTTTTTAAATATTTAACCTTATCTTCCATACCTTTTACATCATTTGAGATATAGAAGACTTGACCATCTCTTTTAATTTCTTCTAATATTACTTTTTTTAATTTTTCTTCATCATTAAAATTTAATATTTCTGTTTTTATTGGTAATTTTTGTAGAGGTGGTGTTGATATTACTGATATATCTCTAATACCTAACAAGGCCAAATTTAGTGTTCTAGGAATAGGTGTTGCAGTCAGAGTTAAAACATCAATATTCGTCTTTTTTTCCTTTATTTTTTCCTTATGTTTAACACCAAACTTTTGTTCTTCATCTATTATTAATAGTCCAAGATTATTGAAAATGACATTATCACCTAAAATTTTATGTGTACCTATTAAAAGATCTATCTTACCACTAATTAAATCATCTAATACTCCCTTTCTAGTTGAAAGTCTTGAGTATGATGCTATATTTATCGGAAAACCCTCAAATCGCTTTTTAAACCGTTCATAATGCTGATTAGCTAATATTGTAGTTGGTGCTAGTAAAGCAACCTGATAACCGCTTTCTATAGCCTTAAAAGCTGCTCTCATAGCTACTTCAGTCTTACCATATCCAACATCTCCGCATATTATTCTATCCATTATTTTATAGCTTTGCATATCTTTTTTTACATCTTCTATTGCTTTTTTTTGATCTTCTGTTTCTAAATATTCAAATTTTTCTTCAAATTGTTTTTGAAATACTGTGTCTTCCATAAAACAAATACCATTGTCTTTTTTTCTCTTAGCTTGAATTCTAATAAGTTCCTTTGCTACTTTTTCAATTTCTTCTTTATACTTCTTGTGCTTTTTCTTAAATCCCTTAGTACCTAATTTATATAGTTCTGGTTCCTTATTTGATATATTTATATACTTTTCTATACGATATAGCTTTTCAACAGGTACATAAAGCTCTCCATCATCAGCATACTGTATTAATAGGTATTCCTTGTCATACATCATTTTAAGCCCCATATACTTACCTATACCGTACTCAACATGAATTACATAATCTCCTTTATTTAATTCTGTTATAGAGCTGTATTTCATTTTTTTCTTTAACTCTTTTTTTCTTTTTATTTCTATTTCTGATTGATAGTTTCTATTTTCGCTTAAGGCTACCTCTATTATTTCTGACTTTTCTTTCAATACCTCATATCTAGCAAGTATTTTTTCTTTATCGTTGTTATCTAAAAGTAACATAGTCTCAAGACTATGTTCTACAAGTTCTAGATTTTCTATGAAAAAACTAGTAGTTTTACCAGTTAATTCTGTTATTAATACCTTATCTCCTCTTAAAATATTAGAATAAATCTGTATTTCTTTTAAATTTTCATAAGATCTTTGTGTATCTATATCAAATATTTTAATCTTCTCTAACTCTACATCAAAAAAATCTAGTCTAATAGGGTTGTCCATAGTTGCTGAATATACATCTATTAAATCTCCTCTTCTTGAATATTGACCCATTTCAGTAATTAAATAGTTTTTTTCATATGCATATTCTTGTAATTTTTCTTCTATTTTATTTAGGTTATAGTCTTTACCTACTTCCAAAGTAAAACTATCGTATTTATCAAAAAATATAGACATCGCTAATGAAAAGTCTATAAATATTATATTCTTCTTTTTTTTATTTAAGAGATTAATTAATCTTACATTAATATCTATTAATTCTTTTTTACTTCCTACATTAGTCTTAAAAAAAGTTACATTATATCCTTTTTTCCCTAATATGTATTCGTAATATTCCATATTTTTCAATGATGTACTAATGTAGATACAAGTATTTTCTATATTTTTAAAAATATCTTCTATCTCTTCTTTAAGTATTTTTTTCATTTCTTTCTCCACCAAAAAGTGTTTCCAATCGTTTTATAATCTTTTTACCTTCTAAGTTTAATACCAAATCATAAGGTGACTTTATATCCATAACAAGGTAATCTTTTAACTCTTTTTCATAATCCTTTCCACTTCTATACTTATCTTGTAGTTTTAAATAAAGTAATCTTAACACCTCATCTCTTGCTAGATCGTAAGTTAATTCGTCATATGATAATATTTTCAAAAAATATTCTTTTCTTAAATATGGATCATCTAGCATATATTTAATTATATCCTGAACATCTTTTTTTCTCTTTATATTTCTACAAATTATACAGATTTTATCAGGTCCTTTAAAGTAATCTCCACAATTTTCGCATTTTTTTTCCTTATTTTCCTTACTGTAATATTCTTTTACTAACTTTAATGCTAAACAAGAAACTAGATATTTCTTTTCATCAATGTCTTGTATATTAGAAAAAATTTTTTCTGCTTCTTTTTTCTTCTCATTTAATACACTTTCAAATTTCTTTTCACTTTTTCTTATTACAACCTTTTCTTCTTTAAATCTTTTAGGATTTACTATTATCTTTATACTCTTAACTTCTTTTGCTTTTTTTTGTATTGCATCTAGATATTCATCTTTAAAAAAACTTAATTCATTTGCATATATTTGATCTTTAGTATATATTATTGCAGTCTCTTTATCTATAACCAAACAAGTTTCGCTTAAAAATTCTTTAGGTACTAAAAAACTCCAAATATCACTACTATTTTCTCTAACAATATCCACTAATGACTTAAATTTCATCCTTTATTTCACCGTCACTTACATACATCTTTTTAGCACATATATCTATATCCTCAGTAGATGTAAAAATACACTGTATATCTTTTTCTTTAAAATATTCCAAAACTATTTTTTTTCTTATTTCATCAAAATATGCTGTTATATCATCTAATAGGACAATAGGTGTCTTTTGGGTGCTGTTTATTATATACTCAATTTGAGCTAATTTTAAAGAAAATATCACTGACTTTTTCTCTCCTTGAGATGCAAACGTCTTAACCTTCTTGTTATCTATTAAAAAACTATACTCGTCTTTTTGTGGTCCATATATACTAAATCCTATGAATAATTCTTTTTCTTTCTTTTCCTCTAATATTTCCTTTAATTTATTGTAATCACAACTGGGTTCATATCTAATAATCAATTCTTTTTTATCAAATAGCTCCTTATACTTTTGATTAATATATTTAGATAAATCAGAAATATATTTTTTTCTAAATTCATATATTCTTTGTGATAAAAAAATATACTTATCATTGTATATTTTAAATATTTCGCTGTCCATCTTTTTTTCTTTTATAAGCTTATTTCTTACCTTTAATACTTTTTGAAAATTTATTAAATCATTTAAATAGAGCTTACTTATCTGAGACATCTCATAATTAAAAAATCTTCTTCTATTCTCAGGTGTATCCATTATTAATGAAATGTCTTCTGGACTAAAAGAAATAGCAAGCAATTTACCTATATATTCTTTGTATTTAACCTTGTTTTTGGAAATATAGAAATCCTTTTTTTCTTTATTTAGCTGTATAGAAAAATTATCAACACTAGTCTTACTAAAAAGTGTTAGAGTTTTTTCACCTTCTTTTATTTGCTCTAACACTTTTCTTGTTCTAAAACTTTTTCCTGTTGATAAAAAATATATTGCTTCTATTACACTAGTCTTACCTTGTGCATTTTTTCCATAAAGAACATTAAAATTCTTAGATAAAGTTATCTTATTAGTTCTAATATTTCTAAAATTATTAAATACAATTTCTTCTATATACATTATTTTACTACTACTTTTTCTCCTCTGAATTCAACTACATCTTCTTTTCTTATCTTCTTACCTCTTCTGGTTTCAACCTCACCATTAACAAGAACTTCACCATTTTGTATAACTTCTTTAGCTATACCACCTGTATCTGCTAATCCAGAAAACTTTAATAGTTGATCTAATTTTATATATTCAGTATCTATTTTAACTTCCATATTATTCACATATCCTTTTTGTAATTTCTTTTACATCATTTGCAATATTATCATCTTTAGCTATCTTAGAAGCTATTTTTTCTACAGCGTTATACACAGTAGCGTGGTCTTTATTAAAAATTTTACCAGTTTCATGTAAACTAATTTCTAATTTTTCTCTCATAATATACATTGCAATTTGTCTTGGTATTAATATTTCACTCTTTCTTTTTTCAGACTTCATTTCTTCTTCAGACACATTAAAATACTGTGCAACTGCTTGCGTTATTTTCTCAGCTGTTATAGAGGCTCTAAGTTTTTCTGCTTGTTCTCCTATAACGCTTTTAGCAAGATCTATTGTAATATTTTTCTTTAATAATAGGGCTTTGGCTGAAATAGATTTTAATATACCTTGCATTTCCCTTACGTTTTTTGTAACATTATCTGCAATATATTCTAATATGGTATTATCCATGTGCATATTATTTGTTTCGCATAAAGTTTGTAGTATTGCAACTCTTGTTGAATAATCTGGTTTTTTTATCTCAGCATTAAGACCTGATAAAAATCTTGACTTTAATCTTTCTGATAAACCTTTTATCTTTTTAGGATTTCTATCACTTATGAATATTAGTTGTTTGTCTTTTATTAAAAGAGAATTTAATGTGTTGAAAAATTCTTCTTCCACACTACCGTCTCCTTTACCGAATACCTTTTCAAAGAATTGAATATCATCTATTATTATCATATCTAAACTTCTGTACTTTTGTCTAAAATTCTCAGCTGTATCTATATTATTTTTCAAATTACCTTTTCTTATTGCACAAAGGTACTCATTATTGAATTCTTCAGCTGTTAAGTATCTAACTTTTTTATTAAAATCTTTTTTTATCAACTCATTACCTGCAGCTTGTGCTAAATGGGTCTTACCTAAACCTGAATCACCATAAATTAATAGCGGATTATATGGAGGTGTTCTTTTATCAAGTAATGCTTCTATAGTAGCCATACAACATTGATATGGGTATTCACTATTTTGACCTACAACAAAACTATCAAAAGTAAACTTTGGACTAAGACCTGTTTCTAGAACTTCTTCTTTATCAGTTTCATTTTCATTACTTTCTGTAACTTCAAATTCTAACATATCTGTTGAAATTTCTTTTTTTATTACAACTTCAACTGCGTATCCTTTAAGTTTTAAAACTTGATTTATTGCATCTTGTATTTTTTCTTTCATTTTCTTTAATTCATCAACAACATAATTACTTGATGAGTGTAAGTAGCAAAATCCATCTCTAATATCATAAATATCTACTTGATTCAAAAGATGCTGATGTTCTATTCCGTTAGAATTTAGAAACACCATTTTTGCTAAATTCCATGTAACCGTTAATTCTTCTTGTGTCATAAATTTTCCCTC